>CAVUEF010000014.1:0-99809 GCA_963740455.1 uncultured beta proteobacterium | reverse complement strand
TGACCGGTGCGCCGTCCTTCATGATGCGATAGACCACCGTGGCCTTCTTGGCACCCGCCGCACCTGCGACAGTGGCCGACTTGATCTCGAAATCAATCTTGTACACGCCAGCAGGCAGGTTCAATTGCGAAGCCAGCGGAATCGACGGACCCTGACCCGCCGGGTAGCCTGGCGTAGGAACGTCCTGCGCTGTATTCAGCGGGTAGCCGCCACGGCCGTTCGCGCCGGTCATGTCGACAGTGGCGTGGTAGACGGGGATGTTGGCCGAGCTGTGGCACAGATTGCAGGCGCTGTTGTCGGCTTGCGCACCGCCAACGTGGCCCGAACGTGTCGTTCCAACCGGCAGACCCGCGGCCAGGTCATTGGCCATGTCGCCCCGCGTCACGCCCGTGCCGGTAGCAAAGTCGATGCCGTCGTGGCAAGCACCGCAAGCCACCATGCTGGGCACGTTCTTCCAGTTGTCGCCATTGGCCGTCTTGTTCTTGGCCGTGGCCGAACCGTCGTGGCACTTGACGCAATTCGTCACCGGCTGCGGGTACAGCACGTCGTTGAACTTGCCTGCACCATCCGCGTTGAAGAAGTAGCCTGTCCTGATCAAGCCTTCACCCATGTGGATCTTGTGGACCATATTGGGGTAGTTGCCGATCGCCCGGCCGCCCAGGATGGCGGTGGTGGGACGCGTGGTGCCCGTCAGCGTCATGCCACCGTTCGTGCTGGTGGCTTCACCGGCATTGAACGAGTACTTGATCTGGTCGGTGTGGCAGGTCACGCAGTAGTTCGGGTCCTTGCGGGCGGCGCCGTGCGCCAGCCCTTTGCCGGCGTGACACTCGCTGCATGAGTCGATCTTGACAACCTCGCGCGTGGCCGTGGGTGTGCCGCCAGCGGGCACGAAGTCGTACCAGGCGTTGGCGGTATTGACCATGTTCACTCCGGCAGGCGCTCCAGTGCCCGATCCACTCGGGTTGTTGGCGCCGGTGCCAGGCGCAGCACCAGAGATTTGGATGCCCAGGCGATGGGTCAATGTCGCGTCGTAGCTGACATCGCCCAGGTCGGCCTTCTTGGACAGGCCGTTGGCCGAGTCCGTCAGGCTCGCCACCTGTGCGGCGGCCTGCTTGATATCACGGTAGAAGGTGTACTGGTAGCTGCCATCACCATTGTCGACCAGCGTGCCCTCCCGGTCGAAGGTGGGGTAAGTGCCGCACACGGTGGGCGCCGTGGCCGAGTCGCACGAGTCGGTCGCTGAAAGCGTTCCGGCCTTCTGTGCGACTGAGGGCGGCTTGGTGACCAGATACGTCACCCACTTGCTGGGCTCGGTGCTGATCGTCTTGCCGCTGAAAGTACCCGACTGTGCGGGCACCAGCTTGGCCAGCGTGAAGAAGAAGTTCGTCAACACCGGAACGGTCTGGGCCGAGCTCTTGCTCGTGTTGCCCAGGCCCACGATGGGCTTGCCGGTGGCATCCTTGACCGTGAATTTGACGACCGGAGGGCTGTTGATCGTGACGCTTGTCACCGTGACCTGCGGCGCAAGCGCCGCCCATGCAGCAGCGGCGTCAGGCGTGGCAGCCACCGTGTTGCTGGGGATCGCCAAGACCGCGCTGGCGTCTTTGCCGGCAGGACCTGCCGGGCCGGCAGCGCCGGGGGCACCTGGTGCGCCGGGTGTGCCTGCGGCGCCCGCTGCGCCGTCACTGCCACCACCGCAACCCGCGAGCGCAATGGCCAGCAGCGTTGCCGCTGCGAGCCCGCTCCAACCGGCATATGGCCGGCACCTCTTTGATGGGGATAGATGCTTCACGAAGACTCTCCTTGATCCTGTTGACCGACTGGGAACCCTGTCATTCAATTTCACGAAATCTGAGCTTGATGGTAGCCATCGGAGCTCGGGCCTTGTTGCTTCTGGACGCGGCGTCTATGTTCCAAATCAATTTCTGTTTACGCTCTGTTGCTAATCTGCAGGTACCGGATCGGGCTTGAGAGCCGATCTCCAAAGTGACGCCCGGGGTGACGGAAGACTTGCCAATTCGAGCTTTGGCCTGATCGACCGGTCTGGACAGACAGGCACAGTCTTGCTGCATAGCCTCCCGGGCGGTATCCCTAGCTTGAGATTCGCTTGCCTTTGGCTATCGGCCTGCACAAAAAAAGACCCGGATACCTTGTCGCATCCGGGTCGTCGTCAACTGCCCGGGTTCAGCAGGTCGGGGCGCTTGCGATGCCCCAGCCCTGCCGGCCCGAGTCGAGGTAGCTTGTTATTTTGCGTGAACCGCCTTGATGTCGGCCACCTTGCCCGAACCGTGGCAAACCACGCATGCCTCAACCTTGGCAAAGCCCAAGCTGCGGTCACCGGTGCCGGTGACCGTGGCGGTCGAAGCCTTTGTCACGACCGTGCCACCATTGAGTTGCATGTGCGAGACGGCAACCCTGCTGTCATGGCAACCGAAGCAGGCCGATGAAAGCGGTGACGACACCAAGTTGTCGGTACGGTAGTCACCCAGCGTGCCACCATTCAGGAGCGCTGGCCAAGGCGAGACGATGGCAGTTGAGCCCGTCAGATTGCTGAAGGTATCAGTCGCCCACAGCAGGTTCGGCAGGGCTGCGGCGTTGGCCGAGGCGCTGAAGTCGTAGCTGCCTGCACGTGGCACTGCTCGCACTTATTGAGCACACCCGGGTACGTCACACCTTGGAAGCCTGTCGGGTTCGCAGTAGTCGCCTGGTAGGTGAACGCCTGTGCGCGCTTCGAAGATGCATGGATCGAGTGCACCAGGTTCTTGACCTGCACCGACCAGCCGCTCGCGCCATGGCCTCCCGGGGTGCTGGGAGTGTGGCAGAAGGCACAACCTTCACCGTTGTTGCGCGCACCACTGTGGAACGACGGGCTGACGCCCAACTGTCCATGGCAGCTATTGCACTTGTCGGCACTGACGATAGAGCGACGCGCCACGTTGGCCTTGCCGTCGTCAGTATTCCCGGTGGCCGCCTTGATCTGGAACACCGGCTCGCGCAGCCGGATGCCCTTCGGGTAGGTGGGCAAATTCAACTGCACGAAGCCAGCGTAATCAAGACCCAAACCAGCCGTCACCATGCGGGCACCGGCAGGAATCGGCTGCGCCAGCGTCGCGGTGTAATAGCCGCTCGCGTCGGGACCGGACAATGTTCCCTTGGCCAGACTGTCGCGAACGTCCTTGACGGATGCATGGATCGAACTCGTCCAGTCGGCCGGTGCAGCAATGCCGTCCTGTGGAAGCGAATACGCAAAGTACAGGCCTGGCGCACCATCAAGGTTGTCGATCAGGTAGCCGGTGGCGTTCAGCGTCACCGGTGTCATCGCCGCGGCGCGGTTCGCAGGATCGTCCTTCATGATGCGGAAGACGATGCTGCCTTTGGTGACACCAGCAACAGTCGCGATGCTCGCCGACTTGATCTGGTAGTCAATCTTGAGGGCGCCAGCAGGCAGGTTCAATTGCGAAGCCAGCGGAATCGACGGACCCTGACCCGCCGGGTAGCCTGGCGTAGGAACATCCTGCGCTGTATTCAGCGGGTAGCCGCCACGGCCGTTCGCGCCGGTCATGTCGACAGTGGCGTGGTAGACGGGGATGTTGGCCGAGCTGTGGCACAGATTGCAGGCGCTGTTGTCGGCTTGCGCACCGCCAACGTGGCCCGAACGTGTCGTTCCAACCGGCAGACCCGCGGCCAGGTCATTGGCCATGTCGCCCCGCGTCACGCCCGTGCCGGTAGCAAAGTCGATGCCGTCGTGGCAAGCACCGCAAGCCACCATGCTGGGCACGTTCTTCCAGTTGTCGCCATTGGCCGTCTTGTTCTTGGCCGTGGCCGAACCGTCGTGGCACTTGACGCAATTCGTCACCGGCTGCGGGTACAGCACGTCGTTGAACTTGCCTGCACCATCCGCGTTGAAGAAGTAGCCTGTCCTGATCAAGCCTTCACCCATGTGGATCTTGTGGACCATATTGGGGTAGTTGCCGATCGCCCGGCCGCCCAGGATGGCGGTGGTGGGACGCGTGGTGCCCGTCAGCGTCATGCCACCGTTCGTGCTGGTGGCTTCACCGGCATTGAACGAGTACTTGATCTGGTCGGTGTGGCAGGTCACGCAGTAGTTCGGGTCCTTGCGGGCGGCGCCGTGCGCCAGCCCTTTGCCGGCGTGACACTCGCTGCATGAGTCGATCTTGACAACCTCGCGCGTGGCCGTGGGTGTGCCGCCAGCGGGCACGAAGTCGTACCAGGCGTTGGCGGTATTGACCATGTTCACTCCGGCAGGCGCTCCAGTGCCCGATCCACTCGGGTTGTTGGCGCCGGTGCCAGGCGCAGCACCAGAGATTTGGATGCCCAGGCGATGGGTCAATGTCGCGTCGTAGCTGACATCGCCCAGGTCGGCCTTCTTGGACAGGCCGTTGGCCGAGTCCGTCAGGCTCGCCACCTGTGCGGCGGCCTGCTTGATATCACGGTAGAAGGTGTACTGGTAGCTGCCATCACCATTGTCGACCAGCGTGCCCTCCCGGTCGAAGGTGGGGTAAGTGCCGCACACGGTGGGCGCCGTGGCCGAGTCGCACGAGTCGGTCGCTGAAAGCGTTCCGGCCTTCTGTGCGACTGAGGGCGGCTTGGTGACCAGATACGTCACCCACTTGCTGGGCTCGGTGCTGATCGTCTTGCCGCTGAAAGTACCCGACTGTGCGGGCACCAGCTTGGCCAGCGTGAAGAAGAAGTTCGTCAACACCGGAACGGTCTGGGCCGAGCTCTTGCTCGTGTTGCCCAGGCCCACGATGGGCTTGCCGGTGGCATCCTTGACCGTGAATTTGACGACCGGAGGGCTGTTGATCGTGACGCTTGTCACCGTGACCTGCGGCGCAAGCGCCGCCCATGCAGCAGCGGCGTCAGGCGTGGCAGCCACCGTGTTGCTGGGGATCGCCAAGACCGCGCTGGCGTCTTTGCCGGCAGGACCTGCCGGGCCGGCAGCGCCGGGGGCACCTGGTGCGCCGGGTGTGCCTGCGGCGCCCGCTGCGCCGTCACTGCCACCACCGCAACCCGCGAGCGCAATGGCCAGCAGCGTTGCCGCCGCAACACCACCCCACCGGGACGTGAGCCGGAACTTGCCGGATAACTCTGAATGCTTCATCAACGCTCTCCTTCTATATATCGACCAATTCGGATGTTGCTGCGCATCGTAAAGACTTGCAAAGTTGTTGCGTGCCCCGATCGGCCCTGGTTCTGCGCTGCATCAAGGTCTGGGCTCTTGCTGTTGCTATTTCATGGAACGCACCGGCATGCCTGAGATCGCCTCGCCCTCGGCGAGGCCGGCCTTGACGCCACGCAAAACGCCCGTGGCACCGGATTCGGGGCCAGGCTGTATACTTTTTCTACAGGCGGGGCGCGACCTGACTGCGAGGCCTAGGGCCCACCGCGAGGCCCTGACATGGGGACATCCAATCCGACGCGGGACCAGCACAGGTGCACAACATTGAAGGCATCACATTGACGGACCGCGATGGCGAGTTGATCGCCAGTTGTCGGCCCGCTGTGCGCCTGGCACCGCTCGATCCACCATCACTGCGGCACCTGCTCATTGATGCCGGTTATGCCGACTGGGCGCTGGTGCCCGACGCCCTGACCTCATTGGCCGAACGCTGGAACGCTGGCGGCGACGCGTTCGAATTGACGCTCGGTCGATGCGAAGACGCGCATTTCACGATCGAAGTGGCCAAGGATGGTTTGTGCGCCTGGGTGAATCTGGCAGCGGCGCAGGGCGGCCAGCGCCCCCAGCTCGACGCCATGCTGCTAGCGCTCGACGCTGCCGGCGTGGTCTTCGGCATCGATCAGGTGGCCCTGCAAGACGCAGCCGAGTCGAGCGTGGACGTGCGCGTCGAGTGCGCCCGCGCGGTGTTGCCGGTCAAGGGAGAAGACACCCGCTTCGAGCTGCTGGTCGCCGACACCCGCGACCGCACACCCAAGGTTGGCGAAGATGGCCTGATCGATTACCACGAGCTGGGCGACATTCCGACCGTCATGGAAGGCCAGCCGCTGATGCGTCGCCATCCACCGACACCAGGAGTCGACGGTCACGACGTGCGCGGCCAGCTGCTGCCTGCCAGCGCCGGACTCGACGTGGCGTTCGACCAGCCATTCAGCGGCGCTGTCATCGCCGGAGACGACCCCGACCTGCTGTTGGCGCAGGTCGCCGGACAGCCTGTTCACAGCCGCTGCGGGGTCAAAGTCGAGGGCGTGCTGCGTCTGAAGAACGTCAATATGGCCACCGGCAACGTCCACTTCGTGGGCACCGTCGAAGTGGCCGGTGATGTCAGTCCCGGCATGAAGGTGCAGGCCAGCGGCGACGTCATCATCAAGGGCATGGTCGAGGGAGCCCAACTCGACGCCGGCGGCAGTATCAAGGTGGCCGGTGGCGTCATTGCGCGCGCCGCGGTGCAGGCAGCCAGTTCAGTGGTGGCCCGTTTTGTCGAAAACTCCTCCATCACCGCAGGTACCGCCATCGTGATCGAGAACATGGCCTTGCACAGCGAGTTGCAGGCGCTCAACCAGGTGCTGGTCGGCACCGAGGCAGGTGAGCGCGGCCGGCTCATCGGCGGCTCGACGCGCGCCACGATGCTGATTCGTGCGCCCCATCTGGGTGCCGCTGCTGGGGGGGTGACCAAGGTCTTCGTCGGCAGCAATCCGGCGCTCCAGGCTCGGCAGCAGGAACTCGAGCGGGAGATCGAGGCCGAGCAGGCCGAGGCCGACAAACTGGAGAAGTTGGTGTCTCTCCTCAAGAAGAACGGCGATCCACGCCAGATGCTCGAGAAGGTGCAGGCCGCTTGGCAGCACAAGCTCAAAGACTGGGGGCGTCTGCTCGAAGAGAGGCCCGAACTCGAACGCCAACTGGCCTTGATCCACGCGGCACGCATCGAAATTCTGCACAGCGTTTCAGGCGACGTTGACGTCGCGTTCGGCAAGGCTGTCAAGCACTTGAGCGCCAGCTTCCGCGCGGGCGCATTTTTCGAAGACGATCAGGGGCATATCGTCTTCCAAGCGAGCGACGGCAGCCCAGCCATGGCCGTTTAGGCAGCCGCGCGGCTGGCACCGACAACCCCCACACCGAAGTTGCGCGATCCAGGCTCAGTAGCGGCCCGACAACAAGGATCCGAAGCCGGGCACGTGGGTCTTGAGCCCGAGCTTCTTGAGCATCATGAAGGTGGTTGCTATCGACGAGGACACGACGGGCAGGCCCGTGCGGTCTTCGATCAACTGCACCGAAGCGAGCGACGGCATCTGCACGCAGGCCGACGCGACGACGGCGTCGACCCCCTGGGTGTTGAGCCGCTGGGTGATTGCTAGCGGCGCCAGCGCGTCCTGCCGGCCGACCTCGAGGTTGTCGGCGATCTCCAGCGAAATGCTGTCGACCACCTCGATGCCTTCGTGTTCTATGTAGTCGATGACCAGCCGCGTGAGCGGCTTCATATAAGGGGCGAGCAGCGAAATCCTCCTGGCGCCCAGCGCCTTCAGCCCGTCGACCAGCGCACCGGCGCTGGTGACCACGGGTGCCGGCCCGCCGGCCTCGACGGTGCGCTGATGCAGCCTCGCCTCGGACACGCGGTGATAGCCCTTGCCCATGCTCATGATCGCCACCAGGCAGGCATAGCCCAGCACATCGACGCGGGCGTCAGCCAACTCAAGCGCGCAGCGGTCTGAGTCGCGGTCCATTGCGGCCAGCTCCTCCTGGGTCACCTTTTGCATGCGCATACGGCTCGAGTGGAAGGTGAAACGCTCGGGCAGCACGCTCTCGCGGGCACGCAACAGGGCCGGTATTTCGGTCTCCATCGTGGTGTTGGAACTGGGCACGATCTGCCCGATGCGGTAGCTGGTTTTCACTGCGGTTTCCTTGTCATGCGCGCCTTGATGGACAGAGAGAAGCATCGCTGCTCCATCAAGCGTCGATAGCCGGCAGTATCGCTCGCGCGTCAAGCCGGCGTTGCGTCCACCCGCTCCGCGTCAAGCAGGCGTGCGATCAAGGCACCTTCGTACCTTGCGTCGAGCGGGATGGCGGCCGTCACGCCGTTGCCTGCCGCCACGTCCATCGGCACGCCTTGCTTGCCGCGCAAGGCGGTCAGCTCGATCACCGTGTTGCCGCCCGGGTGGATGATCTCCAACTGATCGCCCACGCCGAAGCGGTTTTTCACTTCGATGTCGGCCCAACCGTCCTTGATAGCGCGCACTTCGCCGACGAACTGGCTGCGCCGCGATTTCGAGTGGCCGTCCAGGTAGTTCTGCGTCTCGTGGCTGAGATGGCGCTGATAGAAGCCCGACGTGTAACCGCGACTGGCCAGCCCGTCCAGCCCCGCGAGCAAGGCCGGATCGAATGCGCGGCCGTGCGCCGCGTCATCGATCGCTTGGCGATAGATCTGCGCGGTGCGCGCCACGTAATAGCGGCTCTTGGTGCGGCCCTCGATCTTGAGCGAGTCGATGCCGATTTCGACCAGCCGCTGGACATGTTCGACCGCGCGCAGGTCTTTTGAATTCATGATGTAAGTGCCATGCTCGTCTTCGACGATGGGCATCAACTCGCCGGGGCGGCTGGCCTCTTCGAGCAGGTATTCGCGGTCGGCCAGCGGATGGCGTTCGGTGCCGGCGGCGGCGGAAAATTCGCGATTCGCCGCGTTCACTTCGTCGAGCCTGATGGTGGCCTGCGTAACATCGCCAGGCTGCGCGTCGCCCAGCTTGTAATCCCAGCGGCAGGCGTTGGTGCATGTGCCCTGGTTGGCGTCGCGGTGGTTGAAGTAGCCTGACAGCAGGCAGCGGCCCGAATAGGCGATGCACAGCGCGCCGTGCACGAACACTTCGAGTTCCATGTCTGGGCATTCCTGGCGGATCTGCGCCACTTCGTCGAGGCTCAATTCGCGCGACAGGATGACGCGCTTGAGGCCCATGCGCTGCCAGAATTTGACGCTGGCGTGATTCAGCGTATTGGCCTGCACCGACAGGTGGATCGGCACCTCCGGCCAGCGCTCGCGCACCATCATGATGAGGCCCGGGTCGGCCATGATGAGCGCATCGGGCTGCATCTCGATGACCGGCGCCATGTCGGCCAGATAGGTCTTGACCTTGGCGTTGTGCGGCAGCAGATTGCTGGCGACAAAAAGCTTCTTGCCGCGCGCGTGCGCCTCGGCAATGCCGGTCTTGAGATTCTCGAGCTTGAAGTCGTTGTTGCGCGCGCGCAGTGAATAGCGCGGTTGGCCGGCGTAAACAGCATCGGCGCCAAAGTCGAAAGCGGTGCGCATCCGCTCCAGATCACCGGCCGGCAACAGAAGTTCAGGGGGCTTGTTCAGCATGGGCTACTTTGCGTTGCCGCGCTCCTGTGCAGAGCGCGGCAGTCAGTGAGGAGGGTTGAATTTAGCGCACAAGCGCTTCCCGCCTCAAGCCGCAGTGGCCAACCGCATGGCCCGCCGGCTGGTGGTGGCTCTCAGGAGGGTCCAGAATCGAGCCCCTGCCATCCGAGCTTGCACCATGAGCCACGCACTGAAAATCGACTTCGTCTCCGACATCTCCTGCCCCTGGTGCGCAATCGGCCTGTCGGCGCTTGAGC
The DNA here is from genome assembly GCA_963740455.1 of uncultured beta proteobacterium. Lineage (GTDB taxonomy): Bacteria > Pseudomonadota > Gammaproteobacteria > Burkholderiales > Burkholderiaceae_C > Paucibacter. Next base: position 90,232 of record CAVUEF010000014.1, on the reverse strand, counting down.
AAGCACTCACCACGCTGGGCGATGACATCAAGGCCGAGTTGCACTTCCAGCCCTTCGAGCTGAACCCGCAGATGCCGCCCGGCGGTCAGGACGCCAGCGAGCACCTCACGCAAAAGTACGGTTCGACCCTGGAGCAGCAGGCACAGATACGCGCAACGATAAGACAGCGCGGCGCCGACGTGGGCTTCAGCTTCAACCCCGTCGGGCGCGGCCGCGTCTACAACACCTTCGACGCGCACCGCCTGCTGCATTGGGCCGGACTGCAAGGTGCCCATCAGCAACTGGCGCTCAAGAAGGCACTGCTGGCGGCCTGTCACACACAAGGCGAGGCGATGGAGTCGCCTGAGGTGCTGCTGCGCGCGGTCGAGCAGGCCGGGCTGGACAAGGAAAAGGCACACGCCCTTTTGAACAGCGACGACCTCGCGGCGCAAGTGCGCGAGCGTGAGGCCTTCTACACGGGCCAGGGCATCCACTCGGTGCCCGCCGTCATCATCAACGACAAGCACCTGATCTCAGGCGGCCAGCCCGCCGCGGTATTCGAGCAGGCGCTCCGCCAGATCGCGGCGGAACAGCCGGCGTAGCGTGGCTGGGCCTTGGCGCAAAGGACTCGACCGTCACAACCGGCACAACGGAAGGTGAGCCCGTGACATCGAACTTACCCGGTGTCAAGGAAAGATGGATCGTTCCCACGCTCCAGCGTGGGAACGCACTGTTTGACCGCTCAAGCGGTCAGTACGCTCCGCTGGAGCGGTGCTGGCTGCATTCCGACGCGAAGCGTGGGAATGATCACCTTGGCCCACGCGCCCCGGTCAAGAACCAAGCCATGAGCCGAAGCCGATACGTCATCCTTGAGCCGGACAAGCCGCATTTTTTGACTTGCACGGTGGTCGAGTGGCTGCCCGTATTCACCCGCCCGGATGCGGTGCAAATTCTCCTTGATAGCTGGTCGCACCAGCGCCAGCACGACGGCTTGCAGTTTTTCGCCTATGTCATTCTGGAAAACCATCTGCATTTCGTGGCCCAGGCACCGCGTTTAGATAAGTGCCTGAGCGGCTTCAAGTCTTTTACCGCTGCCCGGCTCATTGAGTTGCTGGTGGCGCACAAGGCGGAGCGCCTATTGGCGCGGCTGCGATTTGCGAAGAAGGCGCACAAGAGTGATCGGGAATATCAGTTCTGGCAGGAAGGTTCGCATGCCGAGATGGTGTTCAGTGAAGACGTAATGCGGGAGAAGCTGGATTACATCCACCGCAATCCGGTGAAGCGCGGCTATGTGGATATGCCGGAGCATTGGCGCTATTCAAGTGCGCGAAATTATCTTGGGCAACCGGGGCTGATCGGTATTGATTCATGGGAGTGAACGATTCGCGGCGCTGGAGCGCCTTGGGCTGCGTTCCCACGCTGGAGCGTGGGAACGATGAACTGGAGCGTGGGAACGATGAACGTGACGTCGGACCTACCCCGGCGTCGAGGGAAGGCGCTCACTCGCGCGCCAACCCGCCCTTGGTTGGCGCTGCCGGCACCTACTTCGTCTCTATCGGCCAGTCTTGAACTGACTGCCATGTCTGCTGTACCGCGGGCGGCAGCTTGTCCATGTGCTTCAAAAAGAGCGCAATCGTCCAGATCTGCTGATCATTGAGCGTGGCGGCGAACGACGGCATGCCGGTGAGCCGAATACCATGCTTGATCTTCCAGAACGAGTCCCCTTGCGGATCGTCTTCGACGCCCTCGGTCGCGAGTTGCGGCGGCTTTTGATAGAGCCCCTTGGCAATCGGTGAAGGCGACTCGTCGCCCTTTGCGCCACCGTGGCAAACGGCGCAGTTCCGGGCGAACAGATGCACTCCCTCCTGGAGGTTGCTCTCGGAGAGCGCAACCGGGTTCGCTTGAGTCGGCGCCAGCCTGCGCAGGGTGGCCCGCAGCGAGGTCTTGGCTGCCCATGTCTCCAGCGCCCCGGGGGTGGCATCGGCGTTGGCCGGAATCAGACCGCTTTGCACCAAGGCGTATGCGCCGAGCAGGGCAGCGCTCAGTGCCAATACGATGCCTATGAAAATACCTTTCAACATCTCATCTCCTCATTCAATTGATCAAGTCTGGTCGTGACGAATCCGTGCCAGGCGTCGACCCGAGGCCGGGCTGCGCCGGGTGTCGATGGCATGTTTTCGTCTGGCTGCGGGATTGCATAGCCGTGGTTGACCCTCTCGGGCCATGATTGGTTTCATCGCCTTTCCGACCTGGTAGCGATGGGTCTGGCATCTAGCCAGTCATCATGGTACTGCGCTAGTCCCAGATACCGCGCACCCGCGCGGCGATGTCGACACCCGCTGCCTGCGACGCGCTGACGGCGGTCTCATCGAGAGGCGCTGGGCCGACAAGATCGAACCCTTGTGCCACCGATTCGGGGATGAAGCGCGTCAGCGACGCGTACAAGTGCCGGTCGCCGAGCTTGCCCTGCTGGGTCACGTAAAAGCGCTGCGGCACCAACAGGGTCAGGTGTTGCTTGGCCCTTGTCATCGCGACATAGAGCAGGCGCCGCTCCTCTTCTATCAGTGCGCCATAGCCGGTGCTCATATCCGACGGGATGCAGCCGTCGACGACATTCAGCACATAGACCGCCTGCCACTCCTGGCCCTTGGCCGAGTGGATGGTCGAGAGAATCAGGTAGTCCTCGTCCAAGTGCGGCGCGCCGGCTTCGTCGCTGCTCGCCTCGGGCGGGTCGAGCGTGAGTTCGGTCAGGAAGCGCTCGCGGCTCGCATAGCCTTGCGCGATGCGCGCGAGCTGGGTCAGGTCGGCGCGCCGCACTTGGGCGTCGTCGTGCAAGCGCTCCAGATGCGGTGCGTACCAGCGACTCGCGACTTCGATGTCGGCCGGCCAGCTGCCTTGGCAGTGCAGCAGCACCAGCGTGTCGCGCAATTGCGCCCAGGCGTCGCTCGCCGCGCCGGGCGCTTTGAAGCTTGTCAGTGCCGTCATCGGGTCAAGCTGCCCCGCCATCGCATCGAGCAGCTTGCGCGCGCTGGCCGGCCCCATGCCGGGCACGAGTTGCGCGACGCGAAATCCGGCAAGCCGGCTGCGCGGGTTCTCCGCCCAGCGCAGCACCGAGAGCAGGTCCTTCACATGCGACGCTTCCAGGAACTTGAGCCCGCCGAACTTGACGAACGGGATGTTGCGCCGCGTCAGCTCCAGCTCCAAGGCCGCGCTGTGACTCGAGGTCCTGAACAGCACCGCCTGGCTCTTCAGGCGTAGCCCTTGCTCGCGCCGCTCCAGCACCTGGTCGGCCACCCAGCTGGCCTGCGCCGCTTCGTCGGCCAGCGTGACGAGCCGGGGGCGTTCATCTGAAGTCTTGTCGGACCAGAGCTGCTTGGCATGGCGCTCCTTGGCCAGACCGATCACGGCGTTCGAGACATCGAGAATGGGCCGGGTCGAGCGGTAGTTCTGTTCCAAGGTGACGATGCGCGCGGCGGGCGCGAACTGCCCAGGGAAGTCGAGGATGTTGCGCACCTCGGCGGCGCGAAACGAGTAGATCGCCTGCGCGTCGTCGCCCACCACCGTGAGGCCGCGCCCGTCGGGCTTGAGCGCCATCAGGATGGACGCCTGCAAGCGGTTCGTGTCCTGGTATTCGTCGACCAGCACATGGTCGAAGCGCCGGCCGATCTCGGCGGCGAGGCTCGGCTCGGCCATCATCTGCCACCAGTAGAGCAGCAGGTCGTCGTAATCGAGCGACTGCTGTTGCTGCTTGTCGGCAACAAAGGCGCGGAACAAGGCCTTCAGCTCGTCTTCCCACGAAGCGCACCAGGGGAAATGCGCTTGCAGCACCGCGCACAGGCCGGCCTGACTGTTGATGGCCCGCGAGTAGATGGCCAGGCAGGTGGCCTTGAGCGGAAAGCGCTGCTTGGTCGCTGCCAGGCCCAGGGCCTGACGCTGCAAGCCCAGCATGTCCTCGGCGTCACTGCGGTCGAGGATCGTGAAGTTCTCGGCCAGGCCAATGCGCTGCGCATAGTCGCGCAACAGCCGGGCGCCGACGCCATGAAAAGTGCCTGCCCACGAAAAATGCGGCGGCTTCTGTGTGGACTTGTAGCCAAGCGCCTGGTGCAGCACGCGGCCGACGCGCTGGCTCATCTCAGCCGCTGCGCGGCGCGAGAAGGTCAGCATCAGCAGGCGTTGCGGATCGGCGCCGGCGAGCACCAGCCGCGCCACGCGCGAAGCCAGCGCCAGGGTCTTGCCGGTGCCGGCGCCCGCGATCACCAGCAGCGGCGCGCTGCCGCCAGCCTCCAGCCCATGCTCGACCGCCTCGCGCTGCTTGGCGTTGAGCAAGGCGAACACATCGGGCGCGGCTGCGCAGCCCGCGCTCACAACAGGCTGCCCTGGCGCGGCGCGCTTCGAGCGCGCTGCTGCGCCAGCACCTCGTCGGTGCGGCGCGCGTCGTCCAGGTCGAAGACTTCCGCAGCTTCGGGCTTGATCAGGCTCAGCGCGGTGGCCTCGTCACCGCTCAGCCAGGCATCCCACTGGTTCGGGGAAATATGCACGACGGCGCGCTTGTCCTGCGCGTCGGGTGGCAGCTGCGGGTCTGGCTTGTGCAAGCGGCCCAGCAGCGGGTGGCCGTCGCAATTGCAGGTGATCATCGTGTAATTGGCCAGCACTTCGCCGGTCTCGGGGTCGGTCCATTCGGACCACAGGCCCGCCAAGGCCCAGGGCAGCCCGTCGGCGCGGCGCATGCGCCACCAGAGGTTCTTGCCCGACTCCCAGTTCGGTTCCTGGTACCAGGCGGCCGGGATCAGGCAGCGCCGGCCGGCGCGCCAGGCGTCCTTGTAGGTCCATTTGCCGGCAAGCGTCTCGATGCGCGCATTGTTGGTGAGAATGGCCCGCGAGCCCGGCCTGCGCGTCTTGCTGCCGGGTGCCACCATGCCCCACTGGCCCAGCGTCAGCTTGAGGTCTGCGCCCTTCGGCGTCAGAAAGGCGCCCGTGCCGAACGGGCCCACCGCGCCTTCGACATAGCCATCCGGCACCAGCGTGCGGAAAAAGCTCGCGACCTCGACCTTGGGGCTCAGGTGGTACAGATTGCACATGGCCTGACTTTAGCGCCAGCCGTCGCTCAGCACAGCTTATGCTCGCGTGTCAGTTTGATATCGTTACACCGCTCGTCCGCGCCTGAGCAACCGCTCCGGGCGTCTCCCTGAAAGCTCCGTTGGAACACATGCTCGCAACCGATTCGACCGCACTCTCAGCCGACAGCACGGCGCCCGCGCTGGGCCTGGGCCTGGACGCGGGCGGCTCGCAGACGCGCTGGGCGCTGGCAGATGCCCGCGGCGGCTTGGTCGCCGAAGGCCATGTGGCGGGCTTCAGCGCGCTGCAGCTTGGCACGCCGCAAGGTCGCGCTGCGCTGTTGCAGACGCTGCAAGACCTGGCACGGGCACTGCATCCCCATACGCAAGACCTGACCCTTGGTTTGTATGCCGGCATCACCGGCCTGGGCGACGCCAGCACCGAGCAGGCGCTGCGCCGGCTGTTCACGCAGACGCTGAAGCTGAGCCCGGCCCATGTGACGCTGGTGCCCGATATGGACATCGCCTACCGCGCCGCGTTCGAGCCAGGCGAAGGCTATCTGGTCTGCGCTGGCACGGGTTCGATGGCTGCCTTCATCGACGCACAAGGCGTTTCGCACCGCGCCGGCGGGCGTGGCTCGGTGCTCGGCGACGAGGGCGGCGGCCATTGGATCGCCACCCAGGCGCTGGCCCATATCTGGCGCAATGAGGACATCCAGCCCGGCGTGTGGCGCGAGTCGGCGATGGCGCGGCGCATCTTCGGCTTCCTGGGCGGCAGCGACTGGGCGCTGTCGCGCCAGTTCATCTACGGCAGCGAGCGCGGCACCATCGGTCAATTGGCGCTGCAGGTGGCGGCGTCGGCTACCGACGACGAGGCGGCGCAAGCCTTGCTCCGGCGCGCCGGGGCCGAGTTGGCGCGCCTCGCTTATGTCCTGATGCAACGTTTCGGGCCGCGCCCGGTGGCGCTGGCAGGTCGGGCGCTGCAGCTGCACCCCTTGATCGAGCAAAGTCTGCGCCATCACCTCGCCGCCGATGTCGAGGTACGCCTGATCGCCGATCTGGCGGCGCACCGCAAGGCCGCGCAACTCGCCTTCACGGCAACCACAATTCGACACCCCGACACCGACCAGGAGCCACCACAGTGAAGTCTTCGTATCGCAACGCGGCCTGCGCATCGGCCACCCTATGGCCGGCCGACGCCACACCGTTCACGCCATGAGGCGTGCTTATTTCCGCTTCGCCGCGCTGCTGGCCGCGCTGCTGCTCAGCGCCTGCGCCAGCGGGCCCAGCATCGACCGCGGCTACACGTCCATCGGCCAGGACAGCCGCGTGCAGTTCATCGTGCTGCACTACACGCAAGGCAGTTTCGGCAGCGCCTTGCGCACGCTCACGCTGGGTCAGGTCAGCAGCCATTACCTGGTCAACGACAACCCGGTGCGGATCTACGGTCTGGTCGACGAAAACCGTCGCGCCTGGCATGCGGGCGCGAGTTCCTGGCAGGGTCAAACCTACCTGAACGCCAGCTCGATTGGCATCGAAATCGTCAACCCGGGCTACACCGACACGCCGACGGGCCGCGTCTATGCGCCCTACCCGAGCGAGCAGATCGATGCGGTGGTGGCGCTGGTGAAGGACATCGCAAAGCGCCATCAGGTACGACCTGACCGCATCGTCGGCCACAACGACATCGCGCCGATGCGCAAGCAAGACCCCGGGCCGCTGTTTCCCTGGAAGCGCCTCGCCATCGAGGGTTTGATCCCCTGGCCCGACATGCTGACCGTGATGGCCAAACGCCATGAGTTCGAGACCGCCCTGCCCGACATCGTCTGGTTCCAGACCCGGCTGGCCGAGTACGGTTTTGCCGTGCCGCAGAATGGCGAACTCGATGCCATGACGCGCAGTGTGATCGCCACCTTCCAGATGAAGTACCGCCCCACCAATATCGACGGCATTCCAGACGCCGAAACCGCCGCCTTGCTCTACGCTGCCACCACGCCGGGCGGCATGGTGATGCTCAAGTCGGGTGCAGTTCAGTCCGAGCCCAAGGCCGGGGCCTCGCGCTGGTGAAGCAGCAAGCTGTTCAAGGTGCCGACGTGACTGCTCAATTTGCCTATCTCAGCAACAATGCCTTCATGGGTGTCACGCCACGTGACGCCAGCAAACCTTACGCGATTGCCGGCGTCGCGTGGGACGGCAGCGTGACGAACCGCCCCGGCGCCCGCTTCGGCCCGCGCGCGATCCGCGAAGCCAGCCGCATGCTGTGTGACGGCACGCATCCGCTGTTCGATTGCAGCCCCGCGCCACTGCTCACCGATATGGGCGACCTGGCTCTGCCCAACACCAGTCTGGCCGACATGCGCGCGGCCATGATGCCGTTGCTGCCCGACCTGCTGTCGCGCCATCACATGGCCTGGCTGGGCGGCGACCACTCGATCACGCTGCCGCTGCTGCGCGCCTACAAGGCGCACTTCGGCCAGCCGCTGGCCGTCATCCATTTCGACGCCCACTGCGACACCTGGGAAGACCATTTCGGCGAACCCAGCGGCCACGGCACCTGGGTCTATGAGGCGATGCAGGAAGGTCTGGTGCTGAAGCAGGGATTTGTGCAGATAGGCATCCGCTCATCGGGTTTGCGCGAGGCGCGCGACCATGTGCGCGAACAGGGCGGCCTGATCTTCGACGCGCGCGGCCTGCGCGGCCTGGAGAGCCCGGCGCAATTGGCGCCGGTGCTGGACGCGGTGCGCGAACGCATGGCGGCATTGGGTAACCCACCCGTCTATCTGAGCCTCGACATCGACTGCCTCGACCCCGCCTTTGCGCCGGGCACCGGCACGCCAGAGCCTGGCGGCATGACGAGCAATCAGGTGTTCAGCCTGCTTGAGGAACTGGCCGACCTGAACTTTGTCGGCATGGACTGCGTTGAAGTTGCGCCGCCCTATGACCATGCCGAGCTGACCAGTCACGCGGCGGCGCAGTTCGTCTGGACCTATCTGTGCGGACGCATCGCCAGCCGGGCGCACAGCCAACACACCACGGGCGGCCCATGAGGCTGCGGCATATCGAGGTGTTTCACGCCGTCATGCAGGCCGGCACCATCAGCGGGGCGGCGCAGTTGCTGCACATCTCGCAGCCGGCGGTCACCAAGGTCTTGCAGCACGCCGAAGTGCAGCTCGGCATGGCGCTGTTCGACCGCGTGCGCGGCAAGCTCTACCCGACCCCGGAAGCGGAGCGTCTGTTTGTCGAGATCGACAAGCTCAACAGCGATCTGGTCGCGGTGCGCCGCCTCGCGGCCAATCTGCGCGCGGGCCAGTCTGAGCGCGTGCGCGTGGTGGCCACGCCGACGCTCGGCGCCTCGGTCATCCCCGCGGCGATGACGCGCTGGTGCAAGGCCTTCCCGCAAGGCCGCTGTGAGCTGTCGACCAACCACACGCGCGAAATCGTCCATGCGCTGCTGCTGGGCGAGGCCGATCTGGCGCTGTCCTTGCGGGACCCGCATCACCCTGGCATCAAGACCGAATGCATCGCGTCCGGTCCGATGGTGGCCTTGTGTCCCAACGGCAGCCCTGAAGCCGCGCAGCGCGGGCCGCTGACGGTGGCTGAATTCAAGACCGAGCTGATCGGCCTGGCGGCCGACGATCCGCTCGGCAATGTCGTGACAAACGCCTGCGAGGCGCAGGGCGTGGCGGTGCGCACCCGCCTCACCGTGCAGACCTACCAATTGGCGCGCACGCTGGCCGAGGCCGGTGTGGGCATGACGGTGGTCGATCCCTTCACTGCGGCGTCCGCCGACCAGAGCCGGCTGCGCGTGCGGCCCTTGGCGCCCTCCGTGACGGTGCAGCTGTTCTTGCTCACCGCGGCGAACGCGCCGCTCGCGCAGTCGGCGCGGCGCCTCGTCAAATACCTGGGCGAATCGGCCAAAGCGTGCCTGGAGAGAATCCAACCGTGATCCACTGCGAAGACGTGCCCCGACATCCCGACTTCAGGTCGCTGCCGGGCATTGCCGGTATCGCCATCGACTTGCGCTACGCATCAGAGAACAACTTTGTCGGCCGCCCGCTTTATGGCGGATGGGACTGCGCTTACCTGCGCCGCGAGGCCGCCGCCGGGCTTGAATCGGCCGTGGCCTGGCTGGCACGCAAGCGCCCCGGCTATCAAATGCTGGTGCTCGACGCGCTGCGTCCGCAAAGGGCTCAGGAAACTCTCTGGGCCGAGCTGGCCGGCACGCCGCTCGAGAGCTATCTGGCGCACCCCGCGCGCGGCTCCATCCATTCGTTCGGCATGGCCCTCGATGTCACGCTGATCGACCCGCAAGGCCGCGAGTGCGATATGGGCACGGCGTTTGACAGCATGAGTGAGCTGTCGCATCCCGAGTTCGAAGCGCAACACCTGGCCCTGGGTTTGATAAGCGCGGCCCAACTGACGGAGCGCGGCTGGCTGCGTGCGGCAATGCGCGAGGCTGGGTTTCATGCCATCAGCACCGAGTGGTGGCATTTCGATTTTGGCGATCGTGTCGCGGTGCGGCGCGATTTGCCACGCGTGCTGTAAGAGGGGAGAGGATGCTTGGCTCCAGATTTGCAACCCTGAGCGCCCGGCTGACGCTGGCCCTGCTGCTGGTCCTGGCGCAGCCAGGCAGCTGCCTGGCGCAGGACAAGGGAGCGCTGACACCGCAGCCCTTGCCGCCGTTGGCCGACGCCGCGCATCCCGACACCCCCGCCAAAGCCCTGTTCGGACGCGCCGGCAAGCCAGCGGCACTGGCGAGCGCGTCGATCGGCTTCTATTCGAAAGGCTGCCTGGCCGGCGCGCAGAGCCTGCCCGACCAGGGCGCGCACTGGCAGACCATGCGCCCGTCGCGCCACCGCGCCTGGGGCAATCCGGTCCTGATCGGTTTTCTGGAGCGCTTTGCGGCGAACGCGGCCAAGGCCAGTGGCTGGCCCGGCATTCTGGTGGGCGACATGTCGCAGCCGCGCGGCGGGCCGATGTTGACCGGGCACGCCTCGCACCAGATCGGGCTGGACGCCGACATCTGGCTCAGAGCGATGCCCGACCATCGGCTAACACGCGAGGAGCGCGAGGAGCTGTCGTCGACGAATGTGGTACGCGCCGACCAACTCGACGTCGATCCGGCGGTCTGGACCGACGGCCATCTGGCCGTGATTCGCGCCGCCGCCATGGACGCGGCTGTGCAGCGCATCTTCGTCAACGCCGCGATCAAGCGGGCGCTGTGCCGCAGCGCCAAGGGACAAAGCTGGATGAGCAAGGTTCGCCCTTGGTACGGCCACGATTACCATTTTCATGTGCGACTCTTCTGCCCTGGCGGCGAGGCAAGCTGTACGCAGCAAGAACCCACGCCCGAAGGCGACGGTTGCGATGCCTCGCTGGACTGGTGGTTCACCCAGGAGGCGCTCCATCCGAAGCCGCCCAAAGAGCCTCCGCCGCCCTTGACCTTGGCGCAATTGCCGCATGAGTGCCAGCGCGTGCTGGACGCGCGCTGAGCGGCAGGCTTCAGCGCTGGCGCGCCACCCAGTCGATCACCGCGTCGAGCACGGCGCGCCCCTGCTCGGCTTGCGCATGGTTGATGGTGGCAACGACCACCCACCAGCGCCCGCCAGCGTCCTGCACATAGCCGGCCGCGGCGACCACATTCTTCAGCGTGCCGGTCTTGATACGGGCTCTGCCTGCCGCCGGGCTGTCTTTGAGGCGGCGCGCCATCGTGCCATCGACACCGACGATGGGCAGGCTGCTCATCAGTTCGGGCGCATAGGGACCCGCGTAAGCAATGGGATGGACGCCCCCACCCGCAGCGGCATCAATGTGCCAAAGTGGAAGCGTTACTTCAACCACTTGAATCGAGAGGGGCGTCCGTCATGAAGATTACGACAGTTGGCATCGACCTTGCAAAGAACGTGTTTCAGATCCATGCGGTCGATGAACGCGGCAAGACAGTCTTGAAGAAGCAGCTCAAGCGTGACCAGGTAGCCGCGTTCTTCGCCAACCTGCCGCCCTGCCTTGTCGGCATGGAAGCATGTGGCAGCGCCCACCATTGGGCGCGCAAGCTGGAAGACTTCGGGCACATCGTCAAGCTGATGGCTCCCCAGTTCGTCAAGCCGTACGTGAAGACGAACAAGAACGATGCAGCGGATGCCGAGGCCATCTGCGAGGCGGTGGCGCGGCCGAACATGAGGTTCGTGCCGATCAAGAACATCGAACAGCAATCGGTGCTGGCGCTACACCGTGTGCGCCAAAGTTTTGTCAAGGCGCGCACCGCGCAGGCCAACCAGATACGCGGACTCCTCGGCGAGTTCGGCCTCATCATTCCGCAGGGGATCGCCAACATTGCCAAGCGCGTGCCGGAGCTGATCGAAGATGCCTCCAACGAGCTGACCGGCTCGTTCCGGCTGTTGGTGAAGCGACTGATGGATCATCTCAAGGAACTCGACAAACAGGTCGGCGAGCTTGAGCTGCAGATCAAGACCTGGCACCGGGAAAGCGATGCCAGCTGCAAGCTCGAGAAGATTCCCGGCATCGGTCCGATCACCGCCAGTGCGTTGGTCGCCACCATTGGGAACGCGAAGAATTTTGACGACGGCAGACAGCTGGCTGCGTGGCTCGGGCTGGTGCCCAAGCAGCACTCAACGGGTGGCAAGTCGAAGCTTCTGGGCATCAGCAAGCGAGGTGACTCGTACTTGCGGACCTTGCTCATTCACGGCGCGAGATCGGTGATCTTCAGAGCGCAGCAGAAGGTCGACAAGACGAGCTGGCTGCACAAGTTGCTGGATCGGCGCAACCCCAATGTGGCAGCGGTTGCGCTGGCCAACAAGAACGCCCGGATTGTCTGGGCGCTGTTGGCCAACGACCGAGAGTTCCGGTCCGACTACACGCCCGCTGTCGCGGCCGCGTAGCCAGACCGGCCGCAGAAAGCCAAAGCGACAACCAACAGTAGATTCACACCACCGATTGCTCAGGCGATCATGAAGTGATGGCAAAACAGGTCAGACCGTGGTTGGCAAAGCCCGCCCTAGCCGAGGCACCCAGAGTGCGTGTAAGCGATCGAGGCGCCAACCAGCAAATCCCATCAGGGACAGCGGCCAAAAAGCCGCATCTAAAGTCCGAATGTACGGGTGCAATCTTTACCTTCGAGCCGTCATGAATTGAAAGCTTGGCAAACCGGGGGCGTCCATGTACGGCTTGCAGCAGCGCCGCCATCTGGGCCGGGCTGATGCGCTCGCTGCGCGACAGGCCCGAACCGTTGTCCAGCACGAGGCCGGCGTCATCGATGCCTTTCGATCTGAACCATTGCCGCACGACGCTGGCAGACGCGTCGGCGCTGCGCTCAAAGCCCGGCACATCGGCGGCGAGGCTCAGGTAAACGAGCCGCGCCAAGGGGTTGTCGGAACGCTTGTTCATGCCGCGCAGCACTTCGGCCAGCGGACGCGCCTGATGGCTGGCCAGCACGCGCGCCGCTGCTGGCGTTGCAGCTTCGCGGGTGGCGCCGGCAATCTCGCCACCTAACTGCGTCCACAGGCCGCGCACCGCCCAGTCGGCCAGCAACTCGCGGTCGATCAGGTTCAGCGCGACCTGCTGGCTGCAATGGCGCGGATAAGCGCCCTGCAGCTCGATCAGCCAGCGCGCGCCTTGTCGGCTCACCACCGGCAACCGCCAGTCGTCGTCCCAGTCCTTGCACGCCTTGTCGCTCAGCGCGAGATGGCTGATCACATCGATGGGCGCCCAGGCTGGCAAGACGCGGGCGCTGACCGACGCGTCGTCGGACCTGAGCGCAAAGCCGAGCAGATTGCCGTTGAGCTCGAGCGCATCGGGAATCACGTTGTACTGGAACTCGGGCGCTGCGTCGAAAGGCGGCAAGCCCAGATCCATGCGGGCGGGCCGGAACAGTTGGCGGTCGACCACCAGATCACCGGCGATGCGGCGCACACCGGCCTCGCGCAAATCGCTCAACATTTGCCACAACGCAGCCCAATCCAGATCGGGGTCGGCGCCGCCGCGTAAATAGAGGTCGCCTTGCAAGGTATCGCCCAGGACTGCGCCGTCGCTGAGCAGGTCGGTGCGGCCACGCTGGTTCGGCCCCAAATGATCGAGCGCCACCACCGTCGTCACCAGTTTCATGGTCGAGGCCGGCTGCATGGCGCGCCGGTCGTTGATGCGCCAAGCCGCGCGCATGCCGTCGATCGGCAACGCCACCAGACCCAGCGCCTGCGCGGGCAGTTGCGCCTGGTCGAGCGCTGCCTGCACCTCGATCGGCAGCGTGTGCCGGCTCAGCGTGGAACAGGCCGCCAGCGACAGCGCCACCCACGCCAGCATGCACCAGCGCACGCCCATCAGCATCTTGCGCATCGCATTTCGTCTCACGCCACACACCCTTTGTTCGACCCAGCGCGCACTGTACAGGGCACGCCAACCTGTCGCGACTTCGACTCTGAATCGCCATGGCCTTGCGCGCCGCAAGCAGGCCGTTTGGCGATTGCCTCATCACCGGCGCTTATTGCGTGATCCACCTTGAGTGTTGCGCAGGAGTCTCGTATCTGGGTCAGCCCCTATGGCGCCACGTCGCAGGCTTGGCGATCATCACTGACCAAGTGCGGCATCTTCCCGCAGTCGTTGCGCGGGCCTGGAACGCCGCCGAATCGCCCACTCTTTCTATTGCTCTGATTTGGAGAAGTCTTCATGAAGTTGAACAAGCTTGCGCAATGTCTGGCCCTGGTGGGCCTGAGCGCCCATGTTGCGGGCGGGTTCGCCCAAACCGCACCCGACAGGCTGCAAAGGGTCGAGATCACGGGTTCCAGCATCAAGCGCGTTCAGGACGAGGGCGCGCTGCCGCTCGAAGTGATCAGCGCCGCGCAGATCAAGCAACTGGGCCTGGTCACCGCCGAAGACGTGCTGCGCACGCTGACGTCCAACTCGGCCAACGCTAACAATGCCGTGTCGAGCAACGCCGTCTTCGGCCAGGAGGGCGACCGCCTGGCCGGCGGTGGCGCCTACGCCAACCTGCGCGGCCTGGGCCCGACCGGTACCTTGGTGCTGCTGAACGGCCGGCGTCTGTCGAACCAGGGCATGTCGGGTGGCTCGGTGGACCTGAACGCCATCCCGATGGACATGATCGAGCGGATCGAAGTGCTGAAGGATGGCGCATCCGCCATCTACGGCACCGACGCCATCGGCGGCGTGATCAACTTCATCCTGAAGAACAACTACCAGGGTGCGCAAATCGGTGTCGAATACAGCGAGCCCATGGCCGCTGGCGGCGGCCAGCGCGGCAAGGTCAGCCTGTCGGGCGGCTGGGGCGATCTGACCAAGAACGGCTTCAACCTGAGCGCAAGCATCTCGACCAGCTCCAACACCATCCTGCGCGGCGTGGACCGCCCCTGGGCCGCCGGCTACCAGCCGGGCCGCGGCTTGGCGCCCGACACCTCCAGCTCACCGTTCTTTGCCAACATCATCGGCGGCGCCGGCGCGGCGCTGGCGACCACGGGCACCACCATCGGAGCGACCGACCCGACCAAGTACACCGTCATCAACGCACTGGCGTTGACGAACCAATGCAATGCCGCGCCTTTCGGTGTGAGCCAGCTGGCCAATCCGACCCTGCTGTCGGGGTTTGGCTACACCGTCAACAACAGCAACTACCGTTGCGGCACCGACTATGGCCGCCAGTACATGCTCGCCGCACCCAGCGACGTCACCAGCGGCGTGCTGCGCGCCAACTTCAGCGTGGGCGCCAATGCCACCGGGTTTGTCGAATTCGTCGGCTCGCGCACCTACTCGCTGGGCGAGTTCACGCCCTACCAGTTCAGCACCACCTCGAACGCCGTCACCAACTACCCGGTGGGCGGACCCTACTACGTCAACATGAAGGCGCTCTATGGCGCCAACAACTTCGATCCCACCAAGCCCATCGCCTACCGCCTGCGCATGTGGGACTGGGGCTACCGCACCCTGGGCAATGAATCGACCAACGACAGGCTGGCGGCCGGCATCGACGGCTCGCTGGGTGACTACGACTACCGGGTCTCGCTGTCGCATGGCGAGGCCTCAAGCTACGCGGAAATGGTTGACGGCTATGCCGACACCAACAAGCTCGTCGCGCTGCTGAAGTCGGGCGTCTACAACCCCTTCCTGATGCCTGGACAGACCCAGTCGGCAGCCGCCATGCAGGCGGTGCAGGACACCAAGGCTCATGGCCGCCTGTTCGGAGGCAAGACCAAGGTCGACGAGTTCATCGCCAATATCTCGGGGCCGCTGGCGAAGCTGCCGGCCGGCGACATGTCATTTGCGCTGGGCACCGACTTGCGCCGCGAGTTCTACGGTTTCAGCGGCTCGCAGACCTACAACTGCGTCTCGTTTTTCAGCGTTGCCAGCATGGCGCTGCCCAACTCTGTGATGGGCTGCCCTGGCAATGCCGCCGCGCCGGACACATCGCGCAATGTCAGCGCGGTCTACGGCGAGCTGCTGGTGCCGGTGCTCAGGAACCTCGAATTGCAGGCCGCCGTGCGTTACGACAAGTACGAGGGAATCGGCAGCACGACCAACCCGAAGATCGCCTTCAAGTTCACGCCGTCGAACAATCTGCTGTTCCGCGGTTCGTACAACACGGGCTTTCGTGCGCCCACGCCGCAGCAGTTGAACCTGGGCACGGTGACCTTGGCAACGACCGGCTCCATCGTCGACCCGGTGCTGTGCCCCGATCCGAAGGCCGCCTCGGCCGCCACCAACCCGGCTTGCCAACTCACCGCGGTTCCCTATCTGTCAGGTGGCAACCCGAACCTGAAACCCGAGAAATCGCGCCAGGCTTCGCTGGGCATGGTGTTCTCGCCGACCAAGGATTTGCAAGCTTCGATCGACTACTGGCAGATCAAGATGGTGGACCGCATCCACAACCTCACGCCTGCCCAGGAACTGGCGAACTACTCCGTGTTCGCCAACAACTTCATCCGTGACCCGGGCACAAAGAGCATCGCGCTGATCCAGGCCGGCTGGATCAATGCCGGCGCCAGCATGACCAAGGGCATCGATTTCTCGGGGACCTACTCGATGGGGCTGTTCGGCAACAAGCTGAGCACAACATTGACGGCAACCAAGATGCTCAGCGCCACCGAGCAGTTGATCGACGGCACGCCGATGATCGAATACGTCGGCAAATGGACCAACACGACCCTGTACCTGCCCTGGAAGGCGTCGCTGGCCAGCACCTACAAGACGCCGACGCTGGCGACGACCTTGTCGGTGAGCTACTCGTCGGGTTACTCGGATGATGACCACACGAAGCTGACCACCTTGCCCGAGTTCCAGACGCGCGAAATCGGCAGCTACACGACCGTCAATCTGGTGAGCACCTACACCGGCGCAAAGAACCTGGATCTGTCGGTCGGCGTGATCAACCTGTTTGACCGCACTCCGCCGTTCACCTGGCACAACGTCGACAACGCCGTCGGCACAGGCTGGGACCCGCGTGTCGCCGATCCGCGCGGCCGCACGCTGACCTTCAATGTGAACTACAAGTTCCGCTGACCCCTGAGGCAGCGCTGCGAAGCGCTGTCCTGGACCGAAGCCCCGTCCGGCGCAAGCCAGCGGGGCTTCTTCTTTTCAACCGGACAAGCGCCCCGGCAAGCTACTGCTGGCTCGGCCAAGTCGTGGCGTCGACGCTCAAACGCACATACCAGTCCGAGGGGAGCGCCCCGGCCCAGACGATGTTGCGATTCGGATTCAGGCGCTTCTTTGCGAACGTCATGCGCGAATCGGCCAGCGACAAGAGCTTGGCCGCACTCCAGTCCCTGCCTGCCGGACTGACCGCGACGCCAATCGTCACGGTGAGGGGCTCGGCGCTCTTGGCAAACGTCGCCTCCACGGTCTGGCGCAAGGTTTCGCCCAACTCGGCCGCAGCGGCGATGTCGGTCGCGGGCAGGCAAGCCACGAATTCGTCGCCGTCCAGATGCGCCACCTCGCCCTTGGCAGGCAGGGCATCGCGCAGCACCTGGGCCAGATGCTTGAGAACTTCGTCGCCGTGGCTGCTGCTTCCCTTGATATCCTTGAAATGGTCGACGTCAAACACCATCACGGCCAGCGTCGTGCCGGCCTGGTGTGCCAAAACCGTCTGTTGCTCCAGTCTCTTGAGCAAGGCCTCGCGACCCGGCAGGCCGGTGGCGTCGAGTTGCTCTACCCCAAGTTTCATCATTGATCGCTCCATTCAAGTGTGCTGGGCCATAGTACCAATAAGGCGCCCCCTGTTGATGCCTGTGTGCGTAGGACTTGCCCTGGGTCAGCGGCTGTGTGAAGGCAGGCGTGTCCGGGCCTGGCCGCGTTCGTGCCGGTCAGCCAGGTCATTCGATTGTTTTTTCGAGACGCTGGGGGGCGGTGCTCAACGTGGCGGCCAAGCTGCCTATAGACTGGACGCTCTTTGAAGTTGAATGGCTCGCACGAGCCTTATCAGTGAGAACTTATGAATACCAGCACCAAGACAGAATCTGTAGCGCTCAAGGCTTCTGGCCAGGCGAGCAACGCCAGCATCGATGCGCGGCGCGTCGCCGCATCGCCGCGCGGCGTGGGCATCGGCTTTCCGATCTATGCCGCGCGCGCGCTGAACGCCGAGATCTGGGACGTCGAAGGCCGCCGCTACATCGACTTCGGCGCCGGCATCGCGGTGCTCAATACCGGCCACAGCCATCCGCGCATCGTCCAGGCGATCAAGGACCAGCTCGACCATTTCACGCACACCTGTTATCAGGTCGTGCCTTATGAAAGTTCGGTCGCGCTGGCCGAGCGCATCAACTCGCTGACACCCGGCACGCATGCCAAGAAGACCGCCTTCTTCACGACCGGCGTCGAGGCGGTCGAGAACGCCATCAAGATCGCCCGCTCGGCGACGCGCCGCCCCGGCGTGATCGCGCTGAGCGGCGCCTTCCACGGCCGCACTTTCATGGGCATGGCGCTGACCGGCAAGGTGGTGCCGTACAAGACCGGTTTCGGTCCCTTCCCGGGCAGCATCTACCACGTGCCGGCGCCGCTCGCGCTGCACGGTGTGTCGGTCGAAGACTCGCTGCATGCGATCCAGCAGCTCTTCAAGGCCGACATCGAGCCCGAGCAAGTGGCCGCCATCATCGTCGAGCCGGTCCAGGGCGAAGGCGGCTTCTATGTGATGCCGCCCGAGTTCATGCGCGCCTTGCGCGAGATCTGCGACCGCCACGGCATCGTGTTGATCTTCGACGAGATCCAGACCGGATTTGCGCGCACCGGCAAGATGTTTGCGACCGAACACTACGACGTGCTGCCCGACCTGATGACGCTGGCCAAGAGCCTGGCCGGCGGCGTGCCGCTGTCTGCCGTGTGCGGCCGCGCCGAGATCATGGACGCACCCGCGCCCGGCGGGCTGGGCGGCACCTACGCCGGCAATGCGCTGGCGATCGCCTCGGCGCATGCCGTGCTCGATGTGATCGAAGACGAACAACTGTGCGCGCGTGCCGAGCGTCTGGGTGCGGCGCTGGTGGCGCGTCTCAATGCCTTGCGCGCCAGCGTGCCGCAGATCTCCGATGTGCGCGGCCTCGGCTGCATGGTGGCGGTCGAGTTTGCGAAGGCCGACGGCACGCCCGACGCTGAGTTCACCAAGCTGGTACAGAAGCGTGCGCAGGAGGCCGGCCTGCTGCTGCTGACCTGCGGCGTCTACGCCAATGTGATCCGCTTCCTGTTCCCGCTCACGATCGAAGATGGCGTATTCGAAGAGGGCCTGGCCATTCTTGCCAAGGCCATGCAAGCCTGAGCACTGCGGCATACCGGGCCCCATGCAAGTACGCGCCAACGGCGTCACGCTCGAAGTCGAGTCGTTCGGTCCGGCCACGGCCGAGCCGCTGCTGCTGATCATGGGCCTCGGTATGCAGCTGCTGGCCTGGCACGAAGACTTTGTGCGCACCCTGGTGGAGCAGGGCTTTCGCGTGATCCGCTTCGACAACCGCGACATCGGCTTGAGCCAATCCTTCGATCATCTCGGTGTGGCGCATGTGGGTCTGGAGTCGCTCAGATACCTGCTGCACATGCCGGTGCGCGCGCCCTACACGCTGGCCGACATGGCCGCCGATTGCGTGGGCCTGCTGGACGCGCTCGGTCTGCAAAATGCGCATGTCTGCGGCGCGTCGATGGGCGGCATGATTGCCCAGCAACTCGCCGCGCGTCACCCGGATCGCGTCAAGAGTCTGACGCTGATGATGACCTCCAGCGGGGCGCGCCCCTTGCCCGGGCCGTCGATGAAAGTGCGCGCCGCCCTGATGACCAAGCCCGACGGGAGTGACCACGACCGCGTGGTGGCCCACTATGTGCGCTTCTTTCAGTTGATAGGCAGCCCCGCGTATCCGACGCCAACCGAGGCGCTGCGCCAGCAGGTGGAAAGGTCGGTACGGCGCAGCTACCGGCCGCAGGCGACGCTGCGTCAGCTTCTGGCGGTGGCGGCCGACGGCGACCGCTCCAGCCTGTTGGCGCGCATCAAGTCGCCCACCCAGATCATTCACGGTGCAGCCGACCCGCTGGTGCCGGCGGCCGCCGCGCAAGACCTGACCCTCAAGATCAAGGGCGCCCAGCTCGATCTGATCGAAGGCATGGGGCATGACTTGCCGCGCGAGCTGTGGCCGCGCTTCGCCGGCAATATCAAGGCGGCTGCCGAACGGGCTTGATGAGCTTGGTCTGCGCATTGCCGGTGTATGGTTGTTGAGACTGGCGCGTCAACAAGCCAGATTCAGGGGGATCTCATGGCCGATATATCCGACTGGCGCCAGATTGATCCGCTGGTCTTACGGGATACATTTCGTTGGGCATCATCAAGGTAAGCCATGGCACTACTCGCTGAAGAAATCGTTGAAGAGTGGTTGAACCGACAGGGATACTTCACGATCCGCGGAATCAAGATGGGTGTTCAAGAAATTGACCTACTCGCGGTCAAATGGCAAATAGATGGAAGGGCCGACTGCCGCCACGTTGAAGTTCAGGCATCTATGCGCCCCGTTAGCTACATCTCTCGCGTCCCGAAGGAAGAGCAAAAGGCTGGCCGCGCCGCCAATAGCGCCAAACGCTCGGATGACGAGCTGACTCAAGGCGTCGCTGAGTGGGTGGAAAAGAAGTTTCGACGCTCCGACAAGAAAGCACTTATGGCTAAGCTGTGGAACGGCGAGTGGTCATCCGAACTCGTGGTGAATGTCGTGAAGTCCGAACCCGAATTGAAACTCATCGCCAGCCATGGCATCAAGACTCACAGACTGACCGACATCGTCTCGTCGCTTGCCAAAGAACGCTTTGTCATTGGCAGTGCCAGTGGCGCTGATATTGTCGACCTCATTCACATGAGTTCACTCATTCAGGGTGCCGCGTGATGCCCACCCGCGCAGACATTCGCGCGAAATCCACGAAAGACCTGGACATGTTCAACGAGCTCGAAGGTGGCTGCCTCTGCGGCAAGGTGAGATTTCGCACAAACCAAGCGCCATTGCGCACGCTGGCATGCCACTGCACGTTTTGCCAGCGCGTGACGGGGACTTCCTATTTCGCAGAGTCCATGTTTCCGAAGGACGCCGTCGCGTTCAATGCCGGACCGCTGAGCTGCTACGAGCACATCTCGGATAGCAGCAAGAAGAAGGTCTTCGTTCACTTCTGCACCAACTGCGGCACGGCCGTGTCGCTCACCTTCGAGCGCTGGCCGGATGTTCGAGGCATCTCGCGCGGTTGCTACGACGATCCCAACGCCGTCGAGATCACAAGCCACATTTGGACGCAATCGGCCCAGACCGGAACTGCCCTGCCCGATGGCGTTGATTGCTTCGCCAGGGCGCGCATGTCACTCGACGGACAAGCTGAGCCATCAACAAGGCACAAGTCGCCCGTCATGGCGCGTCCAAACAGCGATGCCTGACCCGCTGTACGTGGACTTCCCCACAAGGGCAAGAAGCTGAACAAACAAACTCCACCATGCTGAAAATCCTCTGCCTGTTGTTGAGCCTGTGCGGCCTGTCGCTGGGCGCCTGCGCTGCCGACAAGGCGCACACCGCGCTGCCCAATGTGACGGTGCTGGCGGCGCCGTTCGACATGCCGGGCATGGGGCGTCAACGGAGAATCCGCGTCTATGTGCCGCCGGGTTATGCCACGTCGAACCAGCGCTATGGCGTGCTCTATATGCACGACGGGCAGAACCTGTTCGACGAGTTCACGTCTTACGCCGGCGAATGGGGCGTCGATGAAACCATGGACGAGCTGGCCAAGAGCGGGCAGTTGGAGTTGATCGTCGTGGGCATCGACAACGGCGCGGAGAAGCGCATGACCGAGCTGAACCCCTGGGACCAGCCGCGTTTCGGCAAGGGCGAGGGGCGCGAGTACATGAGCTTTGTGGTGAACGTGATCAAGCCCTATATCGACCAGCATTACCGCACCCGGCCTGAGCGCGAACACACGGCGGTGATGGGCAGCTCGATGGGCGGGCTGATCTCGCACTACGCGATGCAGCAATACCCGAAGGTGTTCAGCAAGGCAGGCATTTTTTCACCGGCCTATTCGGTCGGGCCGGCGATGTTCGATCTGGCACGCCAGCCCTTGCCGGCGGATGCGCGCCTGTACTTTTATATGGGTGGCCAGGAAGGCGTTGACATGAATGCCGACGTCAAGAAAATGGCCGCGCTGGTGGCCGGCACCTCGGTACCGAAAGAGAACGTGATGCTGAACATCCGGGTCGACGCGCAACACAACGAATCGGCCTGGCGGGCCGAGTTCAAGCAGGCGGTGTTGTGGCTGTTCAGGCCTTAGCCTTTGTTCAATCGACCGGACCTTCGATGCGCATCGAATAATCGACCGCCTTCACGTCCTTGGTCAGGCGCCCGATCGAGATGCGATCGACGCCGGTGGCGGCGATCCAGCGCAGTTGATCCAATGCGACGCCGCCCGACACTTCGAGCAGCGCGCGGCCTGCGGTCAAGGCAACCGCCTCGCGCATCAGGGCCTGGCTGAAGTTGTCGAGCAGCACGCTTTGCGCGCCGGCGTCGAGCGCCTGCTGCAGTTCGGCCAGGTTTTCGACTTCGACCTGGATGCCGACCCCGGCGTGCAAGTCCAGCGCCGCGCGCACCGCAGCGGCCACGCCGCCGGCCGCAGCAATGTGGTTCTCCTTGATCAGGATGCCGTCGTACAGGGCCAGGCGCTGGTTCTCTCCACCACCGACGCGCACCGCATATTTCTGCGCCAGGCGCAGCCCCGGCAAGGTCTTGCGCGTATCGAGCACGACGCAGCCTTTCGGGTTGGTAGACGCGCCGGCAATGGCCGTGACATGCGCGTGCGTGACTGTCGCCGTGCCCGACAGCAATTGCAGGAAATTCAGCGCCGGGCGTTCGGCCGTGAGCAGGGCGCGCGATTCGGCCGTGATGCGACACACCTCGGTGTCGGCGCGCATCAGCTCGCCCTCTTCGTATTGCCAATCGATCTGCGCCTGCGGGTCGACCGCCAGCAGCGTGCCGTCAAACCAGCCGCGCCCGCACAGCACGGCGTCCTCGCGCACCCGCACATGCGCCTTTACGCGCTGGCCGGCCGGCACCAGGCTGGCGGTCCAGTCGCACACGCCGACGTCCTCGATCAAGGCGTCGCGGATATTGCGCCGCAGCGCCTCAACGAGCGTTTCGTTGTGGTCAAACATGGCGTGCCGTACCCATCTCGAAGCGGCGCGTCTATTCGGCCGCCAGGATCTTGAGGCTGAGCGAGGGCAGGCCTTCGATCTCGCCGGTGATCAGATCGCCCGGCAGCACCGCGCCCACGCCGTCGGGTGTGCCGGTGTAAATCAGGTCGCCGGGCTGCAAGTGGAAGTACTGCGACAGATTGGCGACGATCTCCGGCACGCTCCAGATCATGTCGGCCAAGTCGCCTTGCTGTTTGGTCACGCCGTTCACGGCCAGCGCGATGCGGCCTTTGCCGAGGTGGCCTGATTCGCTGGCCGTAACGATCTCGGTGATCACGGCAGACTGCTCGAAGCCCTTGCCCAGATCCCACGGGCGCCTAGCTTCCTTGGCCTGGGCCTGCAGGTCGCGGCGCGTCATGTCCAGACCGGCGGCATAACCCCAGACGGCGGCTTGCGCCTTTTCAACCGGAACGCGGAACACCGGCGCGCCGATGGCGATCACCAGTTCCATCTCGAAATGGTAGTCCTTGGTGGCGGGCGGATAGGCGATGGCCATGCCCGAGGGCAGTATGGCGCTGGCCGGTTTCATGAAATAAAACGGCGGCTCGCGATCCGGGTTGCCGCCCATCTCGCGGGCATGGGCGGCGTAATTGCGGCCCACGCAAAAGATGCGCGACACGGCATAGCGTGCGCTTTGTCCGCGCACGGCGACGCTGCTCTGCTGTTGGGGAGTAAAAACGTAGGGGTTCATGTTGTCCAGGATGGGGTGGCACGAAGCGCTCAGCATAACGCCCCGCCGACCGCGCGGGTGCGAAAAGCACGCACAGGTTCTAAACTCCGCGCATGTTCGCACCCGCAACATCGCACTCGAAGCCGGCGCAGCAGCGATGCGCGTTGCTGGCGAGTCTGTTGGCACTGGCCTTGGGGCTGGGGGGCTGCGCCAGCACGCCGATGCCGCAGACGCCCGGCCGTCCCGCACCCGCCTCCATCGACACCGGACGCGACGGCCCCGAGGCCGTGGTTCCGCCCGATCTGGGTCGGGTCCCCGACGCCGAGCCACGCGTCGAGCCGATACGCGCAGGCGGTCCAAACAAGCCTTACGAGATCATGGGCCAGCGCTACACACCGATCACTGACGATCGGCCTTTGGTGGAGCGCGGCCTGGCCTCGTGGTACGGCCGCAAATTCCAGGGCAGGCCGACTTCGAACGGCGAGATCTACAACATGTACGCGATGACGGCCGCCCACCCGACGCTGCCTATCCCCAGCTATGCGCGTGTGCGCAACCCGGCCAACGGGCGCGAGGTGATCGTGCGCATCAACGACCGCGGGCCATTTCACGCGGGACGCATCATCGACCTGAGCTATACGGCCGCGCTCAAGCTCGACTTGTTGCGCGGCGTCGCCCCGGTGGAAGTCGAGCGGCTCACCTTCGACGACATCCGCACCGGCGCCTGGCGACGCGACAACCCGGCGCCCGTCTTTCTTGCAAGCCGCGCTTCGGGCGCACCGGAACGCAGCAGCACGGCCACTGCGGTCGACCCGGCCCTCTTGATGACCGACGCAAGACCTGGCCCCACGGCGGTCGATTCGCCTTTGCCGGCGCGGCCCGCAGCGGCCGCGCCGGACACCGCCGCGCCTGGCTATTGGCTGCAACTTGGCGCCTTCTCGCGGCCGGAGGGTGCCGAGCAATTGCGCCAGCAAGTGCTCAGGGAACTGGACTGGCTGGCGCCGCTGCTGGCCATCTTCAGCGACAGCACGCTGCACCGGCTGCAGGCCGGCCCCTACGCCACCCGAGAGCAGGCCAGCCTGGCGGCTCAGCGCGTGCGCGATGCCACCCGGATGCAGCCGGCGCTGGTGCAAAGATAGGGACTCGGGGACGGACCTGGCACGCGCAGCGGGACGGCTCTGTGCTCGACTGATCGAGAAAGTCCTGGCGGCGCGGCCTCAGGCAAATCCAGACCCGCTGTCAGCTGCCGAACAAGTCGCTGCGCGCCGCCTGGGTGATGGCCACGACACAGGGGTGGGTGATGCGGCGCTCGACCGAGATGGCGTAGAACTCCTCCACCAGCTCCGCCGTTCGGCCGACCACTTGCACGCCGCTTTGGGCACAGGTCTCGGCTTCGAGCACGGTGGGCGCCATGAACACGCCGCGGCCCTCGGCGCCGAACGCCTTCAGCAGTGCTGCGTCGTCGAATTCGCCGACCACGCGCGGATGCAACTGGTGCTGGGCTAACCAGACTTCGAGCCGCTGGCGCATCGCCGACGCGGCCCCCTGCAACAGCATCGGCGCGCCGTCCAGGCAGCGAGGAAATTTTCGATCGAGCGTGCGTTTCAACTGCGGCGTAGCGAAGAAGCTCATCGCCGTCGTCCCCAGCGCATGGTTGAAAGCCTTGACGCTGATCTGCTTGCCCATCGGCTCGTCGGCGATCACCAGATCGAGCCGGTGCACTGCGATCTGGGCCAACAGATCGCGAAACGCCCCTTCGTGACAGATCAGTCGCACCGCGCCGGGCAATCCGAGCGCCGGCTCAAGCAACTGGTAGGCGATCGCCTTGGGCACCGAGTCGGCAATGCCGACGCGAAACACCAGCGCACCGCGCGCACCGCCCGCCTTGCCCAGCGCCGCCTCCAGCTCGGTGCTCAGGGAAAAGATCTGGTCGGCGTAGCCCAGCGCGATGCGCCCCTCGTCGGTGAGTTCCAGGCGCCGACCCGCTTTGCGAAACAGCGCACATCCCAACTGAGCTTCGAGCAGCTTGATCTGCGCTGACAGCGTTTGTGGCGTCGTGTGCAATTGCTCGCCCGCGCGCATGATGCCGCCCGACTTGGCCGTGGCCCAGAAATAGTACAGGTGCTTGAAATTCATTGCTGCTGTTTTAACGCATTAACACTTCCGAAAATTCGACTTTACGCGAAGTGTCGTGTTCTCTAGAGTCCAGCCATCGTAAAAATTAGGTAGGCCATGGAATTACTGTTCGATCCGAATGCCTGGATCGCGTTCTTGATGTTGACCTCGCTGGAGATCGTGCTGGGCATCGACAACATCATCTTCATCTCGATCCTGGTGGGCAGGCTGCCGCCGCAGCAACGCGACAAGGCGCGCCGCCTCGGCCTGGCCTTCGCGATGGTCTCACGCCTGGCCCTGCTGTTGTCGCTGAGCTGGGTCATGGGGCTGACTGCCGACTTGTTCAGCCTGGGCAGCCAGGGCATCAGCGGCCGCGACCTGGTGCTGCTGATCGGCGGACTGTTCCTGCTCTACAAGGCTTCGCACGAGATCTTCGTCGAAGTCGAGGCAGGCGAGCATGACGGTCCGTCCGACGCCGCCAGTCCACTGGCGCTCGACTTGGCCGGAAAGCGCTTGATGTGGGGAATCATCGGCCAGATCGCCGTCATCGACATCGTGTTCTCGCTGGATTCCGTGATCACCGCGGTAGGCATGGTCGACCAGATCAGTGTGATGGTGGCGGCGGTGGTCGCATCGGTGGGCGTCATGATGTTCGCCGCCAAGCCGATTGGCGATTTCGTCGATCGCCACCCATCGGTCAAGGTGTTGGCGCTCGCCTTCCTGGTCATGATCGGCATGGCGCTGACCGCCGAAGCCTTCGACGTGCACGTGCCCAAGGGTTACATCTACGCCGCGATGGCGTTCTCGCTGGCCGTCGAGGTGCTCAACATCCGTGCCCGCAACAAGCGCAGGCTTGCTGCCGGTTGATTCCGTTCCCTGCGCCACTCTTGATGAGGATTCCATGAACCAATCACTGCAAACTGTTCCTTACGATCACGCTGATGGCGGCACTGCCGTGCTGCGCAACCGCGTGCTGCGCAACACCTACTGGTTGCTGGCGCTCTCGATGCTGCCCACCGTGCTCGGCGCCTGGATCGGTATCGCCACCGGCATCGCCAGCAGCATGTCGTCAGGCATCGGCGCCATCGTCTTTCTTGGCGGGGCCTTCGCCTTCATGTTCGCGATCGAGAAGACGAAGAACTCGGCGGCCGGCGTTCCGCTGCTGCTGGCGTTCACCTTCTTCATGGGCGTGATGTTGTCGCGGCTGGTCGGCACGGTGCTCGGTTTGAGCAATGGCGCCAGCCTGGTGATGATGGCATTTGCCGGCACCGGAGCGATCTTCCTCGGCATGGCCACGCTTTCGTCCATCATCAAGCGCGATCTGACGGCGATGGGCAAGTGGCTGTTCATCGGCGCCATCATGCTGCTGGTGGCGGGCATCGCCAACCTCTTCATCCAGTCCAGCGCCTTGATGATCACGATGGCGGTGCTGGCGATTGGCATTTTCTCGGCCTTCATCCTGCACGACCTGAAGCGCGTGCAAGACGGCCTCGAGACCAACTACATCAGCGCCACGCTGGGCGTCTACCTGAGCATCTACAACGTGTTCCAGTCGCTGCTGATGTTGCTGGGCATTTTTGGCGGACGCGACGAGTAAGCGCCAGCCGCGTGCCTGCGCCAAGTTTCCAGGGAATGCCGGTGTTCGATCACCGGCGCCTACTCGCCAGGCTCGGGCTCGACCAAGGCCGCCAGATACACCTGGCAGAAGGCCTGCGGCATGCGGCGCGCGCGGCCGCTGCTCAATTCGATGCAGACCAGATGCCAGCGGCCGCGCAATACGGTGGCGCGGTCACGATTGCGTATCAACTGGAAGCGGCGCTCCATCGTCAATTTGCCGTCGCTGGCAAACAGCCAGGTCGCCAGCGTGAGCGCCTCGCCTGCGGCCGTGGGCAGCAGATAGTCGTATTCGCCCCGGCGAATCGCCATCGCGCGATCGAGTCGCCGGTAGTCTTCGAGGCTCAGGCCAAGGGTCTCCGAATGGGCCCAGCCGATTTTCTCGCACCACTGCACGTAGACCGCGTTGTTGGTGTGGTTCAGTCCGTCGATGTCCTGGCTGCG
Source organism: uncultured beta proteobacterium (assembly GCA_963740455.1). Lineage (GTDB taxonomy): Bacteria > Pseudomonadota > Gammaproteobacteria > Burkholderiales > Burkholderiaceae_C > Paucibacter. The sequence goes on along the minus strand of CAVUEF010000014.1, from coordinate 62,661 downwards.
CGGCGTGACAGGCAACGTGAACGGGTCAGGATAGTCCCAGGGCATGAGGCGCCTCACTCATCCAGGAAGCCCCCCTTGAAGAAGCTCCATACAGTGCCATCGTGAAGGTAGAAAGTGCCATCGGCACAGAAGTCCTTGCCCGGAAAGAACTCCCGGTAGGCACGCGGCACCAGGCGCTCGAGTTGCGCGTCGCTCAGTTCATCGAACTGCGCGGATGAGATCGGCTGACCGACCCGCAATTTTCGTGTTTCCATGGCGCGACTCTGAAAAACTCCAAGCGCCATTGTGCCCCGTCAGGCTTCCCACCCATGCCTTGCGCCTTTGCACATCGGGTGGTTCAACTTCAGGCAGCGGCCGCTGCGCGGCCGGGGCTCAACGCCCCCCGCCCACATCGAGCAGCGTTCCCGTCGTGTAGCTGGAGGCATCCGACAGCAGCCAGACAATCGCCTGGGCCACTTCCTGCGCCGTGCCGATACGCAGCATCGGCACCGAACTCACGCCCGTCGTGAGCCGGTCCGCCATGCCGCTCGCCGCGTGGATCTCGGTCTCTATCAGGCCGGGTCGCACCGCGTTGACGCGGATGCCCTCGCCCGCCACTTCGCGCGCGAGTCCGACCGTGAATGAGTCGATGGCGCCCTTGCTGGCCGCATAGTCCACGAAGATGCCGGGAGAGCCCAGCTCGGCCGCGCGCGAAGACACATTGACGATGACGCCGCCCTTGCCACCGTGGCGCGTGCTCATGCGCAGCACCGCCTCGCGCGCGCACAAAAAGCTGCCCAGCACGTTGACTGCAAACATGCGGTGGATGCGATCGAACGTCATTTGATCGACGCGGGCCACCGGCGCCACGATGCCGGCGTTGTTCACCAGCGCGGTGAGCGGCCCCAGCGCGTCGTCGATGGTCGCAAACATGCGCAGCACGTCGGACTCTTGCGACACATCGGCCTGTATCGTCACGGCGCGTCGACCCATGCGCCGCACCTGCTCGGCCAGATGCGTGGCGCTCGCCTCGTCTTGCGCGTAATTGAGGGCCAGGTCGTAACCTTGCTCAGCGCACAGCAGCGCAGTGGCAGCGCCGATGCCGCGGCTGGCGCCGGTGATGAGGACGACTTTCGCGCTCACCGGGCTTACTTCGATGTCGGCATCACGAACTCAGCACCCTTGGGCGTGCTCGACGACCAGCGCTGCATCACGCTCTTCTGCCGGGTGTAGAAGCGCACGCCTTCTTCGCCATAGGCGTGCATGTCGCCGAACAGGCTCTTCTTCCAGCCGCCAAAGCCGTGCCAGGCCATCGGCACCGGAATCGGCACATTGATGCCGACCATGCCGACCTGGATGCGCCGCGCAAATTCGCGCGCCACATTGCCGTCGCTGGTGAAGCAGGCCACGCCGTTGCCGTATTCGTGCGCGTTCACCAAGTTGACCGCAGCGGCGAAGTCGGGCACGCGCACGCAGACCAGCACCGGGCCGAAGATCTCTTCCTTGTAGATGCGCATCGACGGCAGAACATGGTCGAACAGCGTGCCGCCGGTGAAGAAGCCGCTCTCGTGCCCCGCCACCTTGTGGCCACGGCCGTCGACCACCAACTCGGCACCTTCTTCGACGCCGATGCCGACATAGCCCTCGATGCGGTTCAGCGCTTCGCGCGTCACGATGGGGCCCATCTCGGCGTCGAGCTCCATGCCGTTCTTGATCTTCAGTGCACGCGCGCGCTCGGCCAGCAAGGGGACGATCTTGTCGGCCACATCACCGACCAGCACCGCCACCGAGATCGCCATGCAACGCTCGCCGGCTGAGCCGTAGCCCGCACCGATCAGCGCGTCAACGGTCTGATTGATGTCGGCATCAGGCATCACCACCATATGGTTCTTGGCGCCACCCAAGGCCTGCACACGCTTGCCGTGATGCGCGCCGGTCTCGTAGATGTATTGCGCAATCGCCGTCGAGCCCACAAAGCTCAGCGCCTTCACGTCCGGATGGCCCAGCAGCGTGTCGACCGCCACCTTGTCGCCCTGCACCACGTTGAACACGCCGTCGGGCAAGCCGGCCTGACGCAGCAGTTCGGCGAGCAACAGGCTGGGCGAGGGATCGCGCTCGCTGGGCTTGAGCACAAAGGTGTTGCCGCAGGCGATCGCCACCGGGAACATCCACATCGGCACCATGACCGGAAAGTTGAACGGCGTGATGCCGGCCACCACACCGAGCGACTGGCGCAGGGTCCAGTTGTCGATGCCGGTCGCGACCTGCTCGGTGTAGTCGCCTTTCAAGAGCTGCGGAATGCCGCAGGCGAATTCGACGATGTCGATGCCGCGCGCCACCTCGCCCTGCGCGTCGGTGAACACCTTGCCGTGCTCGGCGGTGATCATCGCGGCCAGCGCGTCCTTGTTCTGATTCAGCAGTTCGAGAAACTTGAACATCACGCGCGCGCGGCGCAGTGGCGGCGCATCCGACCAGGCCGGGAACGCCGCCTTGGCCGCGGCAACCGCGGCGTTCACATCGTCGCTGCTCGCGAGCTGCACCTGGCGCGCCACTTCACCGGTAGCGGGGTTGTAGACCGCCTGGCTGCGACCGCCACTGGCGCCCTGAGGCTTGCCGTTGATGAAGTGGGTGATGTCGTTGCGGGCAGTGAATGGGGTCGGTGCGGCCATGTTGATCTCCTTGAGAGCTTGCAGTCTAGGCTGCAGTACGCGGCTTGCCAATCCACAATTGCCGACTGCATTGTTCGATAATGTGAACAATGGAGAATCGCAACGACCTGCTCTGGAGCCAGCTGCACGCGCTCACCGTGATCGCTCAGCTGGGCAGCTTCACCAAGGCGGCGCAGCGTCTGGGCCTGTCCAAGGCCGCGGTCAGTCAGCGCATCAGCGATCTCGAGCGTGCCGTTGGACAGACGCTGGTGCAGCGCACCACCCGCTCGGTGCGTCTCACCGACGCCGGCCAGCGCCTGGTGGACGACACGTCGGAGAACTTCGAGCAAATCAGCCGCAGCCTCAACGCTGCACGCGACGCTGCGGGCCAGCCGCGCGGTCTGTTGCGCGTCACCGCACCGGTGGCCCTGGGGCGCCAGCATGTGGCGCCGCAGTTGGAAGGCTTCTTGCGCCGCTATCCCGAGGTGCGTGTGGATCTGGACCTGAGCGACCGCATCGTCTCACTGGCACAGGAGGGCTTCGATCTGGCGATTCGCCACACCAGCACGCCGCCCGAGAGCCATGTCGCGTTCAAGCTCTGCGCCTCGCGCACCTTGTTGCTGGCCAGCGCCGGTTACCTGCGCCGCTATGGCGTGCCCGAGCATCCAGCCGACCTGTCCCAGCATGCCTGCCTGAGCTACCTCAGACCCGGACCGGCCGCCTGGTTGTTCGAACGAAGCTCGCAGGCAGGAGAAGCGAGCGGCGAGCGCCACCGCGTCAGCATTGCCGGCCCCTTGCGCGCCGGCAATAGCGAGGTGTTGCGTGATGCCGTGCTGGCCGGCCTCGGCCTGGCCTTGCTGCCCGACTTCAGCGCCGCAGCGGCGCTGCGCGCCGGGCGGCTGCGCGAGCTGTTGCCCGACTGGCGCCCGGTCGGCGTGTTCGGCGACAGCATCTACGCCATCCACCCGTGGAGCAGCACCACGGCAAGGCCGGTGCGCCTTTTGGTCGAGCATCTGCGCGACGCATTGAAGCCGGGGTTCGGCACAACACCCAGCCCTTCAGACAAATAGCACGCCGTGTTTTACGCCGTCGTCCGACGGAAATGCCACGTCAAACAGCTCACAATCGGGCATGAGTACTTCAAAGCCCTCCCCCAAGACCCCTTCCCGCGCGGGTCACCGCAGTGCCAGCCCCGTCGCAACACGCGAGACGGCGCCGCTAGCGTCGCCCATGCTTGAGTCCGACATCGCTGCGCTCGAGGCCTTGCTCGACAAGGTCCCCGCGCCGCTCGAGCCGCTCGATGTGAGCATGCTCGACGGCTATTTGTGCGCGGTGCTGCTGCAACCGATTCCGCTGCTGCCGACCCAGTGGCTGCCTTATGTGACCGACATCGAAGGCCGCGCCCTGCCGGCGCGCTACAACGCCAAACCGCTGCATGCCTTGGTTGCGCAGCGGCATCAGGAGTTGAAACATGCGATCACCGAGCGGCAATGGTTCGACCCGTGGATATTCGAGATGGATGAAGAGGCCACGCCGTCGGAAACGGTGTTCCCCTGGGTGGCCGGTTTTGCGCTGGGCGCCGACATGTTCACCGCATTGATGGGCTTGCAGGCGGCCGACCTGCTGGAGCCCTTGGCGACGATTTACATGCATCTGGATGCGGACGATCTGGAAGATGCCGACGCCTTGCTCGCCGAGATCGAAACGCTCGAGCCCCCCGTTGATCTGAGCGAGGCCGTCGAAGGATTGGTGCGCAGTTGCCTGCAGTTGGCCGACATCTCGCGGCCCCAGCCCAAGCCTGTCGCCGAGGTGCCGCGGCGCATCGCAGCGCGGCGTGGGGCAGCGCCAACAAGGTCGCACAAGCGCTGACCCCTGATTCGCACGGCGAGAGACATTTTCTTCAACCGCAACGGAGTGCCCCATGCGCGTGATCGATTCGAAGGTGGTCAACCTGGGCGAATTGAAGCTCGAACATTTCGAGCAGGGCAGCCAGTTCGAATCCGACGCGGTGCGCATAGGGCCGCTGCTGGGCGCGAAACAACTGGGATATTCCTACGATGTCGTGCCACCCGGAAAGCGCTCGTGCCCGTTCCACAGTCATCGTGGCGAAGAGGAGATGTTCTTCATCGTGAAGGGCGAAGGCATGCTGCGCTATGGCGCCGAGACAAGGAAGATTCGGGCAGGCGACCTGATCTGCTGCCCCACCGGCGGCCCCGAAACGGCGCACCAGATCATCAATGACTCGCAGGCCGAGCTTGCCTACCTGTCGGTCAGCACCATGATGCCGGCTGAAGTCTGCGAATACCCCGACTCGAAGAAGATCGGCGCGTTCGGCGGCGGCCTGCGCCACATGACGCGAACGCAAGATGCGCTGGATTACTGGGTGGATGAGGCATAGACGCCGCGTCGGTGTATCGAGGCGCGTAGCGCTCAGGCAAACAGCCGTGCCGCGTGCAGGCCCAGGCCGGTGGCCACCGACGCGAAGCGGTCGCCGCGCACCACCTCGGCTTGGCTGAATTCGGCGGCGATGCGCTTGGCCAGCAGGCGCAGACCGGTCGAGCCACCGGTGAAATAGAGCGCGTTCACCTGATTCGCACGCAAGCCGGCCTCGCGGACGGTGTCGCGCGCCGCCTGCACGATGCGTTGCAAGTCCGCCTCCAAGGCGGCGACCGCATCCGCCTCGCCAAGACCGACGCGCAAACCGAACTCAACCAGGCCCAGGTCGATCTGCGTATCGCCGCCAGCCGAGACTTCGATCTTGGCGGCTTCGGCGCGCGCCACCAGCTCGTGCCCCAAGCGCTCGGTGATGACCGTCATCAGCCGCCGATGGTGGTGCAGCTGACCATAGAAGCCCTTCATGCCACGCAGCTCCATCACGCGCCCGGGACTGTAGACGGTGTTGATCAAGTGCCAGGTGGCGAGGTCGAAATAGACCGCGCTGGGCACCTCGCGCGGTATCGACCCCGCGATGCTCGGACCCATGGCCTGAAAGCCGAATTCGCGCAAGATGGCGCTGAGCTCGATGCGGCGATCGAAGTCGGTGCCGGCAATATGCACACCGTGGTTGGCCAGGATGTCGTCGCGCCGATCGAGCCGGTGCATGCGCTGCGGGCCCACGCGCACCAGCGAAAAGTCCGAGGTGCCGCCGCCAATGTCGGCGACCAGCACGATCTGCTCTTGCTGCGCCTGCTGCTCGTAGTCGAACGCCGCTGCAATGGGTTCGAACTGGAACTGCACGTCGTCAAAACCGACGGCGCGGGCGGCGGCCTCCATGGTGGCCTGTGCCGCCGCGTCGCGCTGCGCGTCATCATCGACAAAAAACACCGGGCGGCCCAGCACCACCTGGCGCAACTCGGCGTCAAGCTGCTCGGCTTGGGCGCAGCGACGAAGTCGCTTCAGGTAGCCGGCAAGCACGTCAAAGTATTTGGCTGAACGTCCGCCACCCACATCCGTGCTCTGTTCGACCAGGTTGGAGCCCAGCATGCTTTTCATCGAGCGCATCAGGCGCCCGTCGAGACCCTCGACGTAAGCGGCGATGGCGGCGCGGCCAAAGGAGCGCGCCGGGCCGTCGACGTCATGTTCACGGTCGGCGTGATAGAACACCGCGGTGGGCATGGTGACGTGCTGGCCTTCCAGCGGTACGAGTCGCATGCGCTGGCCAGAAGCCGAAATCGCAATGGCCGAATTCGAGGTGCCGAAATCAATGGCACAGAACGAGGCGCCAACGGTTGTGACGGGTTTTCTAGGGGCGACGGTGGGCACGTGCATGGATGGCGATCAGCCCGATGCGTGCCGGGTCTGTGGAAACTGTGAGCGGGCGCGGATTGTAGCGACGTCGCGTCAAGCTCCATCCGGGCCAAGCGCTCAGGGGAGGTCCGCTACCGCTTGTCTGAGCGGCCAGATGCCGCCGCCGCCGAGGCTTGCGGGCCCGCGGCTGTCGGCTCGCTTGGCAAGGACATCAGCGCGCCTTCGTGTTGCAACACCTTGGCGGCGCGCAAGTCGGCCACCGGCACCTGCGATACCAGCCACAAGGAACTCAACACCGCGACGCCGACCACGCCCCAGGTGAGAAGGTTGAACACTCTTTGCGTCATTCGAGAGAACTCGCCGCGCCACCGATATGCCTTCAGCATAGAAGCTGTGCCAGCGCGCGCCATCCCTAACAGCCGGCAATGGTGGCAGCGGGCCGGCACGCTCGCCAAGGCCTGCGCGACCCGAGCGATTCCTGCCTTGCCATCTGGATGCGCGTTCTCAGTTGACGAATAAGCGTGCGTAATTCCCAACTAATTGTTGCTCTCCACCCAATGGGGGGGTTTTGTTTTCTGCAACGCACACGAAACTAGTGTCACTGTCTTTGTTCGCAGTGAGGTCCATCATGAAATTTCTGCCCGCCATGCCTCGATTCCGTCGCGCCAGCTCGCGGGCATATGTCCCGCCGGAGCAAGATCCTGCCGACTTGGGCACGGCGTTCGGCATGGAAGCCAGTCTCAGCGATGAGATGGATTACCTGCCCTTGCCAGCGGCAGCGGCGGGCGCCGAGCCGTTCCAGCAGGAATCGCCCATGTCATGGCTGTCGCGCCGCACCGGCGCGCGCTGAAAACACTTCGAATGTCAGCAAGGGGTCATGTCCGTCGGCTTCGCCCTTGTGCCATAGCCCGCGCGCATTGCTGACGACTCGCGTGCTGCCGCCCGCGTGGGCGAATTGGTAGTCATGCCGGCAGTGCAGATGACCGTGCAGCCACAAATTCGCGCGTGGCAACAGGTCTTCATCGTTGTTGCAAAAACTCGCCGTCCCGGGTTGATTGCCGTAACGTTTGTCTGCACTGAGCAGGCTGGGCGCAAAGTGCGTGATCGCCACCTGGGCATCCCAGCGCCCATCGACGGGCTCGGCCAGCGTACGCGCCAGCCATGCGCGGCACAGCAGGCCCTGCGCGCGCACCGCGGCGGCATCGAACACTTGGCCGCCACAAGTCGCTCGCATGACGCGCTGGAAGTAGCTGCCTGCCCGCATCGCGCGCTCGCGCTGCGGGACGCCGAACACGTCGAAGTCGCTCCAGCGCGTGTTGCCCACAAAGCGCACACGCCGTCCCTGCTTGTCGGTGAGAATGCTGCTATCGAAGTCAAGCAGCCTCAGCCCCAAGGCCTCAGCATATTCGCGCAATGCGGGGCCCGCGACCTGCAGTTCGCGCCCATCGAACTCGTGATTTCCAGGCACAAACAGCACCGGCACGGGCCAGTCACGAAACCGCGCCAGTCCTTGCCAGGTCGTGTCGATGTCGCCGGCCAGCACCAAGACTTCGGCGTCGGCGGCGGGCTCGGGATCGAAAGCCTCGGTCTCCATGTGGAGATCGGACAGCAACTGCAAACGCATCGCCGCTCTGCCCCGACTCAATTCGCGCCGTGGCAGGCCTTGAACTTGCGTCCGCTGCCGCAGGGGCAGGGATCGTTGCGGCCCACCTTGGGCGCGTCGCGGCGCACCGCTTCCACCTTGAAGCGTTGGGCGCGCGTGAGCTCGCCCAATTCGGCGACTGCCGCCACCATGTCTTCGACCGCAGCGTCGAGGTCCTTCAGCGGATACTCTTTCTCCAGCGTCGCCAGCAGCTCGCGTTCTTCGTCGGTCTCGGCAGGCAAGTGCCGGAACAAGCGCGCCATTGCCGTCATCACGGCCGCATCGGGCAATTCCGCCAGGTCGGGGAAAGTGAGTGTGGCGTGCTGAAAACCAGCCACCCAGGGCATCAACGATCGTGACAGCGGGTTCATGCCCGCGAGCAAGGCCGCTTCCTCGGCCGAAGGCGGTTCACCCTCGGCGTCTTCGGCGTCCACGTCCATGATCAAGGGATCGAACCAGCCGCTCTCGGCCAGGGTGCGGCCCAGCGCGGTGTGGCGGCGCGTCACCAGCGCGGTCACTCGCCCAAGCCACTGGGCATCGACGTCCTCGGGCAATCTGCCACCCTCGTAATCGAAGATGGCGGGCAGCCACTCATCGCGCGACAGCAGACGCGGCTGCACCAGCACACCGCACAGATACCCGTCGAGCATGACCGGATCCAGCGCCTGCAAAGGCGCGGGCGTGCGGGCCAGCAAAGCGTCGAGTTCGGCAAACTCGGTGTCGGTCAGGTCTCGGTCGAGATGGCGATTCGGAATCGTAGCTTGTTTCATGGGGCGCATTGTCCTCTCTGTTGCGCCTGTCTCATGCCACCGCGAGGGCATGGCTCGCCGCTTCGATCAAGCGCTCGCGCAGCCAGCGCTGGCCCGGATGATCGTCATGGCGCATGTGCCACAGCATTTCGACATGCACGCGCGCCAGCGGCATCGGCAGCGGACGTTGCACCAATTGCTTCTTGTAGCCGGTGGCGCTCACAAACGACGCGGGCAGCACCGTCAGCAGATCCGAATGCGCGACGACGCGACCCGCCGTGAAGAACTGGTTGACGGTCAGCACAATGCGCCGCGTCCGGTTCATGCCGGCCAGCGACTCATCGACAAACCCATGGGCCCGGCCCGAGAAGCTCACCAGCAAATGCTGGGCGGCGCAAAAGCTGTCGAGCGTGAGCGGCTCATCGGCCATCGGATGGCCGCGCCGCATCACACAGACATATTCGCTCTCGTACAGGCGGTGATGATGGATCGGCGCCATCGCAGCTTGCGATGCCAGCGTCGCCACGGCGGTAGGGAAATAGCCCACGGCGCAATCGACTTCGCCCTGCTCGAGCAAGCGGCGCGGGTCGCGCGTGGCCAGCGGCAGCACGCGAACATTGGTCAGCGTGCCTGTGCGTTCAAACTCGACCATCAACGGCGGCAACAGCATGGCGGCAGTGGCGTCGGCCATGGCCAGATGCACCGTCAGCTCGTCGAGTTGCGGGTTGAACTCGGTCGGCGCCAAGACGGCGCGCAGGCGGTCCAGCGCGGCGCGTACCTCGGGCCACAAGCTTTCCGCATGCGACGAGGGCTTGACACCAAAGGCCTGGCGTTGGAACAAGTCTTCGCCCAGGGCCGCCTTGAGGCGCTTGAGCGCATGGCTGACGGCGGGCTGAGTCATGGCCAGGCGCTGCGCCGCACGTGTCAGGTTGCGCTCAGCCATGACGGCGTCAAAGACGCGCAGCAAGTTGAGATCCAGCGTATGGAAATTCATTTGGGTGATGATATTACGTCTGCTAATACCATCAATGAAAACATTTCATTTGTTGAATGAATAGGGTTTACCCTAGACTGTCGGTACCGGCCTCACAAGGGCCCTCTACAGAGCAGAGTTCGTCATGACCATCGCTTCGCAAACTTTCGGTTTTCCCCTGGGCCACAATGTGCGTCACGGCGGTTCCTTCGCCTCGATCGGCGCACGCGCCTGGTTGCATCTGCTGGCCATCCTGCAGGCCCGACGCGCCCTCGCTGCCGAACGCGCCGCCGAACGCGAGTTGCTGAGTCTGGCCGACCAGTACGAGACCAGCATGCCCTCGTTTGCGGCCGAGTTGCGTGCTGCCAACTGCCGTCGCTGATAACAGGTCATCAAGACCAAGCGCAACGCCACTTCAGCGTTGCCGAGCGTGATTTGGCGCCCACCCTGGGCGCCGGTTTCAGCCCGTGAAGAGCATGGCCACCACGGCAACGGCCATCACCAGCGTGGCCAGCCAACCCAGGCGCTGATGGCGCGCGCCCAAGGTGTGTTCACCCAGAATGTCGCGCCTCATGCCCAGATGCATCATGACGGCCATGATCGGCACGGCGATCACTCCGTTGACCACGGCGCTCCACACGAGTGCCCGGATGGGGTCCAGCGGCGTGAAGTCGACCAAGGTGCCCAGCACGGTGCCAAACGCCACCACCGTGAAGAAGCCGCGCGCCTCGACCAGCCGGCGGTCGAGGCCAGAGCGCCACCGGAAAGCATCGGCGACCGCGTAGGCCGATGAAGCCGCCAGCACCGGCACGGCAAGCATGCCCGTGCCGATGACACCGAGCGCGAACAGCGTGAACGCAAAGTCCCCCGCCAGCGGGCGCAGGGCTTCGGCCGCCTGCCGCGTGGTCTGGATGTCGGTGATGCCGTGCTGGTTCAGGGTCAGCGCGGTGGCCAGCATCACGCAGAAGGCGATCACGTTGGAGAACACCATTCCCACCACGGTGTCGAGCTTGATGCGGGAGAGGTGCTCGCGCGCGAACATCTCGGTATGGGCAACCATCGGGTCGGCGGTCGCACTCGTGTCCAGGCGCTGGCGTTGCTCGGCCTCCTGCGAGGCCTGCCAGAAGAACAGGTAGGGGCTGATGGTGGTGCCCAGTACGGCGACGACCATCATCCAGTAATCACCGCCGCGCTCGAAATGCGGCACCAGCGTCCTGAGCAGCACAGCGTCCCATCTGACGTGCAGCATGAACACCACCGCGACGTAGGACAGCAGTGCCAGGGTCAGCCACTTCAGGACCCGCACCATCGCATCGAACCGCAGCCACAAAGGCAGCACTGTGCATAACGCGCCGAACGCAAGGGCATGCCAATGGGTGGGGCCGCCGATGATCAGTTGCAATGCCTCGCCCATCGCTGCGATGTCGGCCGAGATGTTCAGCGTATTGGCGAAGACGAGCAGCGCGATCAGCATGGCCGTGAACCAGGTTGGCATCACCCGCCGGATGCTGGCCGCCAAGCCCTCGCCGGTGAACCAGCCGATCCGGGCGCTGACCATCTGGATGCTGATCATCAGCGGCGTCGTGAACACCATCGTCCAGAGCAGGCCCGCACCGAATTGGGCGCCGGCCTGCGAGTAGGTCGCCAGGCCACTCGGGTCGTCGTCGGCCGCGCCGGTGATGAGGCCGGCCCCGAGCTTGTCGGCAAGGTTGCGGGCGCGATGATGCAGGTTGAACATATTGTCGACGGGTTCTTCGGTTGGGCGCCGACATGGTAGCCGCTGGCCAAGGATGCGTGTCAGCGATCCCGGTCGCCCGACGGCCCCGTTGGCGAGCTTGCATGCCGGTGCAGACCTTCAGGCCAGCATGCGCGCCTCGATCTTGGCCCGGGTCGCCTGCAACTCGGCGGGCAGATGGTGCGCCAGTTGCTCGAACAGCGCGGCGTGCAAGGCCAGCTCAGCCCGCCATTCGTCCCGGTCGATGTTGCTGACCAGCTCAAACTGAGCGGGGCTGAAATCCAGCCCGTCCCATTGCAGGTCAGCGTAGCGTGGGCTCAGCCCGAACAGATGGTCTTCCGCCTTGGCCTTGCCTTCCACGCGTTCCAGCATCCACTTCAGGACCCTCATGTTTTCGCCGTAGCCTGGCCAGACAAATTTGCCATCGGGCCCCTTGCGGAACCAGTTGACGCAGAAGATCGTCGGCAGCTTTCCGCCCTTGGCTTCGAGCTTGTGTTCCATGTCCAGCCAATGCTGGAAATAGTCGCTCATGTTGTAGCCGCAAAATGGCAGCATCGCGAACGGGTCGCGGCGCACCACGCCCTGCTGGCCGGCCGCAGCGGCCGTGGTCTCCGAAGCCATGGTGGCGGCCATGTAGACACCCTCCATCCAGTTGTTCGCCTCGGTGACGAGCGGAATCGTGGTGGAGCGACGCCCGCCGAAGATGAAGGCGTCGATGGGCACGCCGTCGGCGCTGTCCCAGTCGTCGTCGAGCACCGGGTTATTGACCGCCGCCACCGTGAAGCGCGCGTTCGGATGCGCGGCTTTGGCGCCGGTTTCCTTGGCCATGGCGGGCGTCCAGTGCTGGCCCTGCCAGTCGATCAAATGGGGCGGTGGCGTATCGGTCATGCCTTCCCACCACACATCGCCCGCGTCGGTGAGCGCGACATTGGTGAAGATCACGTCGTGCGTCAAGCTGGCCATGCAGTTGAAGTTGGTCAGATTGTTGGTGCCGGGTGCCACGCCAAAGTAGCCCGCCTCGGGGTTGATGGCGTACAGGCGTCCGTCCTTGCCGGGTTTGATCCAGGCGATGTCATCGCCAATCGTGGTCACCTTCCAGCCCGGCATGGCGGCAGGCGGAATCAGCATCGAGAAATTGGTCTTGCCGCAGGCGCTCGGAAAGGCCGCCGCCATGTGGTATTTCTTGCCCTCAGGATTCGTCACGCCCAGGATCAGCATGTGCTCGGCCAGCCAGCCCTGCTTGCGTCCCATGTTCGAGGCGATGCGCAAGGCAAAGCACTTTTTGCCCAGCAAGGCGTTGCCGCCATAACCCGAGCCGTAAGACCAGATCTCATGGGTCTCGGGGTAATGGACGATGTATTTGGTCTTGTTGCAGGGCCAAGCCACATCGGCCTGCCCGTCTTGCAGCGGTGCGCCCACGCTGTGCACACAGGGCACGAACGCGCCGCTTTCGCCCAGCACGTCGAGTGCGCCGCGGCCCATGCGGGTCATGATGCGCATGTTCACCGCCACATAAGGGCTGTCGGTCAGTTCAACGCCAATGTGAGCGATCGGCGAGCCCAGCGGGCCCATGCTGAAGGGCACCACGTAGAGCGTGCGGCCACGCATGGCGCCCTTGAACAAGGCCGGGGTGCCGTCCGGACGGCCGGTTTGCAACAGGCCGCGCATTTCGGCCGGATCCATCCAGTTGTTGGTGGGGCCGGCGTCGGCTTGCGCTTCGCTGCAAATATAGGTGCGGTCCTCGACGCGGGCCACATCGCCGGGATCGCTGCATGCCAGGAAGCTGTTCGGGCGCAGGTCGGCATTGAGCTTTCTGAAGGTTCCTGCTTGAACCAGCAGTTCGCACAGACGCTCGTATTCGGCCTGACTGCCGTCGCACCAATGGACCGCGCTAGCCTGGGTGAGCGCGGCGACCTCCGCGACCCAGGCCATCAAGCCTGCGTGTTTGACAGACGCGGGCGGGCTCAGCTGCAGCTCTTCCTGGGAGATTCGATTCATGGTGGGTCCCGATCAATGTGAAAAGTGAGGCCTGGTCGAGCGTTGTTGCGAGCGCCAGCGGGGTCATCGATGGCTTGCGGCTCGCACGGCGCTTGCCCCATTCAATGTTTGCTACGAAGGTGCAAGGCCTTTTGGGCCAGTCAATCGGCGGGCTGGATCAAGCCTGACCGGCTGCGGACAAGGCCGTAAGATAGCCTAAATGCCGTCGGCTGGCTCACTGCGCATGCAACTGCTCAACATCAATGTCTCGCGCGCTCAAAGCCTGTCGGCTCAAGGGAAGACCGTGCCCTCCGGCATCAACAAGCGTGCTGTGGACGGGGCCGTGGCGGTGCACCGGCTGGGTCTTGACGGTGACGAGCAGGCTGACTTGAGCGTCCACGGCGGTTTGGCCAAAGCGGTCTACGCCTACCCGCACGAGCACTACGCCTTCTGGCAAACCGTGCGTGCCCAGGCCGGGGTCGCGGCGCCCAATGCCGAGCTGCCTGCCGGCAGCATGGGCGAAAATCTGACGCTGCAAGGCCTGCTGGAAAGCCAGGTCTGGATCGGTGATTTGCTGCGCTTCGCCGGCTGCGAACTGGCGGTCAGCGAACCGCGCTTTCCGTGCTTCAAGTTCAACGCTGTGATGGGCTTCAAGCATGCGGCCAAATTGATGACCGAAAGCGGCTGGTGCGGTTTCTATCTGGCCGTGCGCTCGCCCGGAACCTTGATGGCGGGCGAGTCCTTCGAGTTGATACCCGGCCCGCGCGAAGTGGGCATCGTCGAGCTGTTTCGCAGCCGCACCAAGTCCGCTGCGCGCTGAGCGCCCCCGGGCTCAGCCTATGGCTTGCGCCAGCGTCGGATAGTCGACATAGCCCTCGGCGGCGCCGCCGTAATAGGTGGCGCGGTTCGATTCCTGCAAGTCGCTGTTGTCGCGCAGCCGCTGCACCAGGTCGGGGTTGCTGATGAAGGCGCGACCGAAGGCGACGGCGTCAGCTTCGCCACGCGCCACCACATCGATGGCCATCTGGCGCGTGTAGCCGTTGTTGACGATCCACGGCCCGCCGAACTTCTTGCGCATCGCGGCAAAGTCGAACGGCGCCACGTCGCGCGCACCACCGGTGGCGCCCTCGACCACATGCGCAAACGCCAGCTTGAGCGGCGCCAGTTGTTCGGCAACATGGTTGAACAAGGCCTGCGGATCACTGTCCTGGCCGATGTCGTTGCTCGGCGTGACCGGGCTCAGGCGCACCCCGGTGCGCCCCGCGCCGATGGCCTGGCTGATGGCCGTCATCACCTCCACCAGCAAGCGGGCCCGATTCGCGATCGAGCCGCCATAGGCATCGGTGCGGTCGTTCGCGCTGTCGCGCAGGAACTGGTCGAGCAGATAGCCGTTCGCGCTGTGCACCTCGACCGCGTCGAAGCCGGCCTCCATCGCGCAGCGCGCGGCGTGCACATAGGCCGCAATCACGCCGGGAATTTCGTCAAGCCGCAAGGCGCGCGGCGCGTCCACGTTGACAAAGGCGCCGCCCAAATAGGTCTTGCCGGCAGCGGCTCGGTTGGTCGATGACACGGGCGCCTGACCGCCGGGCTGAAGTGCTTTCAGCGAGATGCGCCCGACATGCCACAGCTGCACCGCGATGCGCCCGCCTTCGGCGTGCACGGCGTCGGTCACCTTGCGCCACGCCGCCACCTGCTCGGGTGTATGGATGCCCGGCGTGTCGGCATAGCCTTGGCCCTCGGGGCAGATCTGCGTGCCCTCAGTGACGATCAAACCGGCGCTCGCGCGCTGGCGGTAGTACTCCACATGCAAGGCATTGGGCAGTTGCCGGGTGGCGCGGTTGCGCGTCAGCGGCGCCATCACGACGCGGTTGTTCAAGTGGACGTCGCCAAGACTCAAAGGGTCGAACAAGGTCGGCATTGCATACTCGGTCAGTTTCAGAAGTGCCAAGGGTACGCAGGTTTTGACAAAACCTCGCCGCGGCGCCACTCCAGAGTTCGTGCTAAGTCAAACAGCAGCTACATTGCCCCCATGCTCGCCTATCGACACGCCTTTCACGCCGGAAACCATGCCGACGTCCTCAAGCACCTCGCGCTCAGCCTGGTGCTGCGCTATATGGAGGAAAAGGACACTCCCTTCACCTTGATAGACACCCATGCCGGCGCCGGCGGTTATTCGCTGGAAGGCCGCTACGCTCAGAAAAAGGGCGAGTACTCGATGGGCATAGGCAAGCTCTACGACCGCAAGGACTTGCCGCCGGGCCTGGCCGCCTATGTGCAGTTGGTGAAGGATTTCAACCCCGACGGCCAGCTGCGCCAATACCCGGGGTCGCCCGCCATCGCGAAAGCCTTGCTCCGCTTTGACGACCGGCTGCGCCTGTTCGAGCTGCATCCGACCGACTTCCGCATTCTCGAGTCGTATATGAAGGACAGGCCCAACAGCCAGGTCAGCGACAAGGACGGCTTTGTTTCGCTCAAGGGCGAGCTGCCGCCGCCGTCGCGCCGCGCCGTCGTGTTGATGGACCCGTCGTACGAGATCAAGAGCGACTACGCCAAGGTGCTGGCCGCCTTGCGCGAAGGCCTGCAGAAATTTGCCGAAACCGTGTTGATCGTCTGGTACCCGCAGATCCAGTTGCTCGAAGCCGCGCAACTCGCGCAGCGTCTGAAAGCCAGCGGCGACACGCTGGCAAAGAAGGGCTGGCTGCATGTGCGCCTGACCGTGCAAGAGCCCGACGAGCGCGGCTTCGGCATGCTCGGGTCGGGTCTGTTCATCGCGAATCCGCCCTTTGTGCTGCACGACCAGCTGGCCGCCGAGCTGCCTTATCTGGTCGACAAGCTGGGGCAGTTCGACGGCGCGAATTTCGTGCTGGAGCAGCGCAAGATCTGACGCCGGTGCAGGCTCTGCCCTCGACCGACGGGCACTTCTCACCCCGCCCAGAAGCGTCTCAAGCGTCGCCTCACCACCAGATTGAGCGCGTGCGCGCCGCGCCAGACCCGTGACGCATGCACCTGGGCCAGCAGCGCCGTCTTCCACGCCATCCAGCGTGCATACCAGCGCGCAAACCATGCCAACTGCATCAAGGCCGGCTGCGTCAGCATGAACAGACGCGCCACCACCGCCGTACCGACGATTTTTGCCAGCACGATCACCAGCAGCCCGAGCCCGGTGCGGCCCATGCCGATCAGCCACAAGGCCAGCAGCTTGACCGGCAGCAGCGCCAAAGTGGGAATGGCAAACAGCGCCAGCGCCGCATAAGGCGGCAAGGCCTGCACCCAACGCTCGATGCGCGCCAACACCGGCAAGCGGCCCAGCCACGCCAAGGCACGCGCCAGCGGCACCCAACCCCATTCCTCGAACAGGATGATGAGCGCCAGCGGCCAGCTCAGCAGCGTCTTGAGCCATCGAATCAGGGTGCTTGTCATGGCAAGACCTGACCCCAGTACTAGACGCCGCGCGCCCGATCAAGCGCAAACTGCTTGCGCCAGCCATCGAAGCGACTCTGTTCGATGGCTTCGCGCATCTCGCGCATCAGGTTCAGAAAGTAGTGCAGATTGTGGATGCTGGTCAGCATCGGGCCCAGCATCTCGCCGCAACGGTCCAGGTGGTGCAGATAGGCGCGGCTGAAGCTTGCACAGGCATGGCAGGCGCACGTCATGTCGATGGGCTTGTCGTCGGTCTTGTAGCGGGCGTTGCGCAGCCGCAGGTCGCCAAAGCGGGTGAACAAATGGCCATTTCTGGCATTGCGCGTGGGCATCACGCAGTCGAACATGTCGATGCCTTGGCTCACGCCTTCGACCAGGTCTTCGGGCGTGCCCACGCCCATCAGATAGCGCGGCTTGTCGGCCGGCAGTTGGTGGCCGATGTGGGCCAGCACGCGCAGCATGTCCTCCTTGGGTTCGCCGACACTCAAGCCGCCGATCGCGTAGCCGGGCAGGTCGAGCGCCGCGAGGCCCGCCAGCGATGCATCGCGCAGCGCCTCGAACATGCCGCCCTGCACGATGCCGAACAAGGCGTTGGGATTTTCGAGCCGCGCAAATTCATCTTGGCAGCGCCTGGCCCAGCGCACGCTGAGCTCCATCGAGAGCCGCGCTTCCTTCTCCGTCGTGATGTGTTCCTTGGTGCTGTAAGGAGTGCACTCGTCGAACTGCATGACGATGTCGCTGTTCAGCACGGTCTGGATCTGCATCGAGATCTCGGGCGTCAGGAACAGCTTGTCGCCGTTCACGGGCGAAGCGAAACGCACGCCCTCTTCCGAGATCTTGCGCATCTCGCCCAAGGACCAGACCTGAAAGCCGCCGCTGTCGGTGAGGATGGGTTTGTGCCAGGCTTCGAATCTGTGCAGGCCGCCGAACTGCTTGATGACATCCATGCCCGGCCGCAGCCACAAATGAAAGGTGTTGCCGAGAATGATCTGCGCGCCCGCCTCAATGAGCGAGCGCGGCATCACGCCTTTCACCGTGCCATAGGTCCCCACCGGCATGAAGATGGGCGTCTGCACCACCCCGTGGTTGAGCGTGAGCGTGCCGCGGCGCGCACGGCCGTCGGTCTTGAGCAGGTCGAACTTCAGCATGCGGCGATTGTCGCAGGCGTGCAGCGGGCCATAGCGCTTGTCCCGGTCAGACGCGCGGCGCGCCGCTGCGCGCCAGCAGCATCGCGTCACCGTAGCTGAAGAACCGGTAGCGCTGCGCGATGGCGTGGGCATACAGCGCCATCACGCGCTCGTAGCCGGCGAAGGCGCTGACCAGCATCATCAAGGTGCTCCTGGGCAGATGGAAATTGGTCAGCAGCAGGTCGACAACGCGGAACTCGAAGCCCGGCGTGATGAAGATGTCGGTCTCGCGCGCACCGGCCGTCAGCACCTCACTCAGCGCGGCCGACTCCAGCGCACGCAGCGTCGTCGTTCCCACCGCCAGCACCTTGCCGCCGCGCGCATGGGTTTGATGGACCGCCTGCACCGTCGCCTCGCCGACCTCGAACCATTCGCTGTGCATCTTGTGCTGCGCAAGCGACTCCACCCGCACCGGCTGAAACGTGCCAGCCCCCACATGCAAGGTCACGTGCGCCGTGTGCACGCCGCGCGCGGTGAGCGCCGCCAACACATCGGCGTCGAAATGCAGGGCTGCGGTGGGCGCGGCGACGGCGCCGGGGATGCGCGCAAACACGGTCTGGTAGCGGCGCTCGTCATCAAGATCGTCAGCATGCGTGATGTAGGGCGGCAAGGGCACGTGACCATGCTGCACCAGCAGCGCAAAAGGATCGCTGGGGAAGCGCAGATGAAACAGACCCTGGTCGGGCCCGCAGCGGCCCAGCACTTCGGCATCGAAGCTGTCTTGAAACGCAGCGTCGATCCCGGCTTGGGCGACTTGCTGGCGCGAAGATGCGCCCACACTTCGAAAACAGGCGCCGGGCCGCCCCTAGCCTGTTGGCTCCCCTCGGGGGACGGACGGCGCGCAGCGTCGGCCTGGGGGTTCAAAAGGTTGCCCGCCAGCACGCGCTCGATCAGCGCCTCGACCGCGCCGCCGCTGGCCTTGGCGCCGAACAAGCGCGCCTTGATGACCTTGGTGTCGTTGAACACGAGCAGATCGCCGGGGTTCAAGAGCTGGGGAAGTTCGCGAAAAGTCCGGTCCACCAGCGGCAGTTGCCGTCCGTCGAGCAGGCGCGAGCCGCTGCGCTGAGCAGCCGGGTGCTGCGCGATCAGCTCGGCAGGCAAGTCGAAATCGAAATCGCTGACGGCAAAGTTGCGCTGCATGCTGTCGAGGGCCGGACAGACCCGTGCCAAACGGTGGGGCCGGGATTGTCCCATGCGGTGCGTCGTTGACTACCCTCAACCGAACCTGATCGGGCCGTGCCAGCATCGGCCCGAGGAGCCCTGCCATGAGCCACACCCTGACCACTGCCCAACTGGATTTGCTGGAAGCTGCGCTACTGGAACGCCAGCGCACGCTCAAGCAAGAGTTCCAATCGCAACTCGGCGAGCAGGGCAGGGTCGAGCATGCCCGCGAGCAATTGCTGGAGGGCCTGGATGACGAACGCGAGCATGACGCCGACCGCGAAGTCGACTTGGCGCGCAGCGACCTGACGCTGGACGCGCTGGGCCAGATCGAACAGGCCTTGCAGCGCTTGCACGATGGGGACTTCGGCCAGTGCAGTGACTGCGGCGCGGTGATCCCGTTTGAGCGCCTGCAGCTCAGCCCCGAGGTGACGCGCTGCATCCGCTGCCAGTCCGAGCTGGAGAAGGCCTCGGACGCCGGCAAGCATCACAGCCTTTGAGCGCGTCGCGGCCGATCACGACAGGGGCGCTGAGCTTTTCGGATTCATGGGCCTTTGCGAAATCCGGCAGTCGGCGGGCATCTTCCCGCAGGCCTTGTTGGCGGGCTCAGGCCAGCAGCCCGGCGCCCGACGTTTGGTGGGACGCGACGTCCACCAGAATCAGCGAGCCCAGCCGGCGCGAACGCTCGAACGGCAGGGCAGGGATGGGCTCGTGCAGCGTCAGCTCAATGTGTCCGATCGCATTGGGTGCCAGTTGCGTCGCATCCTCCTCGGCCAGCGTCTGGATATTGAGCTTGTGCACGATGCGCCTGACCTTAGCCTTGACCCAGCGGTGGCCGTGCAAGACCCAATAGACGCGCCCGGCCCGCAGCGGTTCGTCATCGAGCCAGGCAACCGTGGCGCGCAGTTCCCGGCTGCTGCGGTAGCCGGCGTCGCTGGCCAGCAGCCAGTCGCCGCGCGAGATGTCGAGTTCGCGGTCGAGCACCAGGCCGGCGCTACTGCCTGCGCTCACGCCGCGCGGCTGGCGCACGGGGTCGAGCACCTGGGCCACGACGGCGCTCTGGCCGCCGGGCATCACGGTGACCGATTGCCCCACGTCCACGGCGCCGGTGGCGACCCGGCCCCAGAATACGCGCCGGGCCTGTCGGGAGTCGCTGGAGAAGGCGGGCTTTTCCACCCACTGCACCGGAAAGGCCAACGGCAAGTCGGTCTCTGGCGCGGTCACCGGCAGCTGCTCGAGGATCTGCAGCAGGGTCGGGCCGCGGTAGCCGCACCAGTGCACTTGCGCCGGGGCATCGACCACGTTCCAGCCCTTCAGCGCGGACAGCGCAACGATGGCTAGCGCCGTGATGCCAGCGCTCTGCGCGAAGGCCTGCAACGCTGCGCTGATATGGGCGAAGGCTCGCGCTGCGTCGGCCACCGCATCGAGCTTGTTCACAGCAAACACGATCGAGGGCACGCGCAGCAGCTTGAGCAGCAGCGCGTGGCGCCGGGTCTGCGCCAGCAGCGCCAGGTCGGCATCGGCCCAGTCCAGCTTGGTGGCGTCCACCAGCACCACGGCGGCGTCGGCACTCGACGCGGCGGTGACCATATTGCGCGTGTACTGCTCGTGGCCCGGTGCATCGCCGATGATGAACTTGCGCTGCTCGGTGCTGAAGTAGCGATAGGCGACGTCGATGGTGATGCCCTGCTCGCGCTCGGCGCTCAGGCCGTCGGTCAGCAGGGCCAGGTCGGTCTCGCCGTGCCGCTGCACGCCGGCCAGATGGTCTTGCAGCACGGCGCGCGTGTCCACCAGCAGGCGTCCGATCAAGGTGCTCTTGCCGTCGTCGACCGAGCCGCAGGTGATGAATCTGAGTGCTTCCATGTCAGAAATACCCGTCTTTCTTGCGGCGCTCCATCGAGGCGTCCGAGGTCTTGTCGTCCATGCGGGTGGCGCCACGCTCGCTCACCTCAGCGGCCAGCGTCTCGATCACGATCTCGGCCGCGCTGCTGGCGGTGCTTGCCACCGGGCAGGTGCAGGTGATGTCGCCCACGGTGCGAAAACGCACGTCGCGCACTTGCACCCGTTCGCCCTCGCGCGGCGGTGTGAGTTGAGTGACCGGGACGAGCAGGCCGCGGCGCTCGACCACCTCGCGCGGGTGGCTGTAGTAGAGCGAGGGCAGGGCGATGCGCTCGCGCGCGATGTACTGCCAGACATCGAGTTCGGTCCAGTTGGAGATCGGAAACACACGGAAGTGCTCGCCCGGATGCAGCCGGGTATTGAACAGCGTCCACAGCTCGGGGCGCTGGGCTTTCGGCAGCCACTGGCCGAAGCTGTCGCGGTGCGAGAAGATGCGTTCCTTGGCGCGCGCCTTTTCCTCGTCGCGCCGGGCGCCGCCGATCAGCGCGTCGAAGCGGAATTCGTCGATCGCTTCGAGCAGCGTGACCGATTGGTGCGCATTGCGGCTCTCGCCTGCATGGGCCAGCCGCACGCTGCCGCGCGCCATCGAGTCTTCCACCCTGCGCACAATCAGCTCGGCCCCCAACTCGGCCGCGCGCCGGTCGCGCAAGTCGGTGACTTCGGTGAAGTTGTGGCCGGTATCGATCATCAGCAGCGGATACGGCAGGCGCCCTGTGCCAAAGGCCTTCTCAGCGCACTGGAGCAGCACCAGCGAGTCCTTGCCGCCCGAGAACAACAGCGCCGGGCGCTCGAAGGCCGCGGCCACCTCGCGCAGGATGAAGATGGTTTCCTCCTCCAGCGCGTCGAGGTGGGCGTTGCTGAGGTGATGGTCGGGCTGGTCCAGCAGCTCAGGTCGGGTGCGCGCGTTCATGCGGCAATTTCTTGTTCGAGGGCTCTGGTCCTGACGTGCAGGCCGCATTCCTTGATGCCTTCACTTTCCCACCACCATCTGCCGGCGCGCAAGTCCTCGCCGGGGGTGATGGCGCGGGTGCAGGGCGCGCAGCCGATACTGGAGTAGAACTGGTCGTGCAGCGGGTTGTAGTCCACGGCGAAGGTCAGCAGGTAGTGCCAGACGTCGCCCCAGGTCCAGTCGGCCAGCGGATTGAATTTGAGGCGTTGCGCGTCCGAGTGGTCGATGGCCGGAACCTCGGCGCGCGCGCCCGACTGCTCGCGGCGCAGGCCGGTGATCCAGGCGGTCTTGTCCTTCAGGGCCCGCGCCAGCGGCTCGGTCTTGCGAATCTGGCAGCAGGTCAGGCGTTGCGCGACGCCGTTGTACATCGCATCCCGGCCTTCGCGGGCCACGAACCGGACCACCGACTCCGCGACGGGCTTGAATACCTCGACCGGTGCCAGCGAGCTCGCCTTGAGCCGCTCCAGCAGTTGCAGTGTTTCCGGGTGCAAGCGGCCGGTATCGAGCACGAAGATGCCGATGTCGAGCCGCATGCGGTTGATCAGGTGCGTGATCACCATGTCCTCGGCGCCCAGGCTGGAAGCCTGGCTCACCCGCGCTGCATCGCCGGGCCGTGTTGGGGCGTGGTCGTGCGCTGCCTGGCGCAGCAGCGCGCGGCTGCGTGCGAGCTTGGCCTCGAAGTCGGTTGACACGCGTTCGTGAAGGGCGATGGCATTCATCAGGCGGCCTTTAGGAAGTGGGCTTGCACGGTGTCGGCATCGCCCTGGTAGTGGGCGCTGAAATAGCCGAGCTGACGCTGGGCGATGGCGAGGTCCTGGTCGGCGCGCAGCACGGCCGCAGAAAAACCGCAGCGCCGGATCTGCGGTAACTGGTCTGCCAGTACGTCGCCGGTGGCGCGGATCTGGCCCTTGAAGCCGAGGCGGCGGCGCAACAGGTAGGCCTGGCTGAGGGCGCGACCGTCGGTGAAGGTCGGGAAATGCAGGTCGATGCGCAAGATGCCATCGAGCGAGACCGTGCGCGGATCGACATCGTTGGCCAGCTCCAGGATGTGGCGGCGTTGCAGTGCGCTCAGGTGTCCGTGAGCGGGTATCAGTTTCATGGTCATCGGCTCCTTCATGCGGCAATGGTTTGAGCTTGCACGCTGTCATGGCGCGCCTGGTTGGCCGCGTGCTTGAACGGTTCAAGCCCGACCCGGCGCAAGGTGGTGGTGAAGTTTTCGCCGAGCGCGCGCTCGCGGCGGTAGATGTCGAGCACGGCCTCGATCACGTCGGGCACTTCGGCGGCGCTGAACGACGGGCCCACCACTTGGCCGGCCTCGGGCGCGCCGCTCAGCGTGGAGCCGTCCGAGCCGCCGAGCGTGAGCTGGTACCACTCCTGGCCGTTCTTGTCGACGCCCAGGATGCCGATATGGCCGCTGTGGTGGTGGCCGCAGGAGTTCATGCAGCCCGAGATGTGCAGGTCGATCTCGCCCAAGTCGTGCAGTTCGTCAAGGTCCTGATAGCGCTGCTGGATCGCCTCGGCAATCGGCAGGGAGCGCGCATTGGCCAGGGCGCAGAAGTCGCCACCGGGGCAGGCGATCATGTCGGTGAGCAGGCCGATGTGGGGACGGGCCAGGCCGTTCTTGCGAGCGACGCGCCAGAGCTCGGGCAACTGGTCGCAACGCACCCAGGGCAACAGCAGGTTTTGCTCATGCGTGACGCGCAGCTCACCCGCCGAAAACTGGTCGGCCAGGTCGGCCACGAGCGCCATCTCCCGCGCGGTCGCATCGCCCGGGGCATGACCGAGGCGCTTGAACGACAGCGTGACGGCGCGCAGGCCCGGGTCCTTGTGCGGGGCGACGTTGCGCTGCAGCCAGCGGCCGAACTCGACGTCGTTCGCGGCCGCCACGCGCAGGATGTGATTGATCTTGTCGTCGCGGGTCTTGGGCTGGCCCTGGAGCGTGGGCGGCACGAAGGAGGCAGTGACGCGGTCGAGCTCGGCCTGCGTCAGCGTGTGCGGTGCGCCGTCGAGCTCGACGATCTGTTGGTACTCGGCCTCGACCTCATCGATGAAGCGTCGACCCTCGGCCCTGACCAGAATCTTGATGCGCGCTTTGTACTGGTTGTCGCGCCGGCCCCAGCGGTTGTACACGCGAACCACGGCTTCGAGATAGTTGAGGATCTCCTGCCACGGCAGGAACTCGCGGAGGGTGCTGGCGATCAACGGGGTGCGGCCCATGCCGCCGCCCACCAGCACCTTGAAGCCGAGCTGTCCGTCGTCGTCGCGCCGCAGTTGCAGGCCCACGTCATGCCAGGCGCCAGCGGTTCGGTCTTCTTTGGCGCCGGTCACGGCCAGCTTGAACTTGCGCGGCAGGAAGGCGAATTCCGGATGCAGCGTGCTCCACTGGCGCAGGATTTCGCAGAACGGCCGCGGATCGGCGATTTCATCGACGGCGATGCCGGCCAGCGCGTCGCTGGTGATGTTGCGGATGCAGTTGCCGCTGGTCTGGATTCCGTGCAGGTCGACCGAAGCCAGCAGATCCATCACGTCGGCGCTGTGTTCCAGCGCGATCCAGTTGAACTGGAGGTTCTGGCGCGTCGTGAAGTGGGCGTAGCCGCGGTCATGGTCGCTAGCGATGCGCGCCAGCATGCGCAACTGCGCCGATGACAGCTCGCCGTAGGGCACGGCCACCCGCAGCATCGGCGCGTGGCGCTGGATGTACCAGCCGTTTTGCAGGCGCAGCGGCCTGAACTCGTCGGCGCCGAGCCGGCCATCAAGATGGCGCTCGAGTTGGTCGCGGTATTGCGCGGCGCGGGTGCGCACGAACTGGCGGTCAAAGGGGGTGTATTGGTACATGGGCGGTCAGCTGCGCGGGGTTTCAGGTGGCGATGAGCTTGATGCCGGCCCAGGCCAGCAAGACGGAAAGGGCTGAGCGGATGAAGCGCTCGTTGATGCGGTGCATCAGGCGCGTACCGAGCCAGATGCCCGGTAGCGAGCCGGCCAGCAGTTTGGCCAGCAGCGGCCAGTCCACCGAACCGAGCCACGCATGGCCCAGGCCGGCCACCAGCGTCAGCGGCACGGCATAGGCGATGTCGACCGCCACGATGCGCGGCAGCGGCAGCAGCGGATAAAGGATGAGCAACACGCTCACGCCGATGGCGCCGGCGCCGACCGAAGTCAATGTCACCAGCGTGCCGATGACGGCGCCCAGCAGCAGGGTCAGACCCGCATGCCGCGGCGTGGCGGCGCGCGCTTCCTGACCGCGCGCCAGGGTGGTCGGCAGGGCCTTGCCGCGCACCACCTTGTACAGGGTGGCGGCGGCAGTCAGCAGCAGGGCCGCGCCCAGCGTGGTGGTCATCAGATTTTGTGTCGCGGCACTGGCCGGGCCAACCCGTTGCAATATCAGCAGGGTGATCAGCGCCGCCGGGATGCTGCCAGCCGAGAGCCGGGCGACGATGCGCCAGTCGATCAGGCCGCTGCGCGCCATGCTCGCGGTGCCGCCCAGTTTGGTGAAAGCGGCGAACAACAAGTCGGTGCCGATGGCCAGATAGGGCTTGAAGCCGAAGAAGAAGATCAGGATCGGCGTCATCAACGAGCCGCCGCCCACGCCGGTCAGACCGACGATCAGCCCGACAAGAAATCCCGCAACAATGAAGCCAGAGTCATGCATGGAGCCGACTGTAGGCAGCCAGCCATCGGTCTCAAACGACATTCTTATAATTTTCATATATGCAGATGGCATATAGACGCGCTGCGCACTGCCGGGCTCGAGGACAAGTCAGGGCTTGCCTGATGTCCACCCAAGGCAGTCTTGAATTTCTCGCGTGAAATCAGGCATGTGCAAAATGGCGTATGCCCGAGCTCAAGCCCGAACCGAAGAAAGAAAAGTCCGCGCCGCAAAAAGCGTTGGAAAAGCTAGGGCTGCGGCGCGACATCGACATGGCCTTGCACCTGCCGCTGCGCTACGAGGACGAGACGCGCATCACGCCGATCACCCAGGCGCGCGAGGGTCAGGTCGTGCAAGTCGAAGGTGTGGTGCACGAGTGCCATGTCGAGCAGCGCGGGCGACGCCAGTTGCTGGTGCAGATGCACGACGACAGCGATGACTTGCTGCTGCGCTTCTTGAACTTCTATCCCTCGCAACAAAAGAGTTTGGCCGCCGGGACGCGGCTGCGCGTGCGCGGTGAGCTGCGCGTGGGTTTCTGGGGGCGCGAGATGGTGCACCCGATGGTCAAGGTGGTCGGCGAAGACACCCCCCTGCCGACCGCGCTGACGCCTGTCTACCCCACCAGCGCCAGCCTGCCCCAAGCCTATCTGCGCAAGGTGGTGGTGAGCGCCTTGCAACGTGCGCCGCTCGATGAGATCTTGCCGCCGGGCAGCGTGCCGCCCGGCTTGCCGACGCTGCGCGAGGCGCTCGACTTTTTGCATCACCCATCGCCCCAGGTGAGTCTGGCCACGCTCGAAGACCACAGCCATCCGGCCTGGCAGCGCCTGAAGGCCGAGGAACTGCTGGCCCAGCAGCTGTCGCAATTGCAGTCGCAGCGCGAGCGCGCCTTGTTGCGGGCGCCAAGCTTGCGTGCCCGGCAAGGCGGTCTGGTCGAAAAGCTGCTGGCCGCGCTGCCGTTTGATCTCACCGGCGCGCAGCAGCGCGTGGTCGAGGAGATTGCGCAAGAGCTGGCCCTCGGCAAGCCAATGCACCGTCTGCTGCAAGGCGACGTCGGCTCGGGCAAGACCGTGGTAGCAGCGCTTTCAGCTGCGGTGGCTATCGATGCGGGCTGGCAATGTGCATTGATGGCGCCCACCGAAATCCTGGCCGAGCAGCATTTCAGAAAACTCATTTCCTGGTTGGAGCCGCTCGGCGTTGGCGTGGCGTGGCTCACCGGCAGTATCAAGGGCAAAGCACGTCAGAAGATGCTGGAAGCCGCTGCCTCGGGCACGGCACAGTTGGTGGTGGGCACGCATGCGGTGATCGAGGACAAGGTCGAGTTCGCCAGATTGGGGCTGGCCATCATCGACGAACAGCATCGTTTTGGCGTTGCGCAGCGCCTGGCCTTGCGCAACAAGCTGGCAGCGCAAGAACTGGAGCCGCATCTGCTGATGATGAGCGCCACGCCGATTCCGCGCACGCTGGCCATGACCTATTTCGCCGACCTCGAGGTGAGCACCATCGACGAGCTGCCGCCAGGCCGCAGCCCCATCGTCACCAAGCTGTTTGCCGACGCCAAGCGCGAAAACGTGATCGCGCGCATCCGCGACGAAGTGGGCCAGGGCGCGCAGGTCTATTGGGTCTGCCCGCTGATCGAAGAAAGTGAGACGCTCGACTTGCAAAACGCCACCGAGACGCACCAGTATTTGACCGCCGCGCTGCCGGGTTGTGCGGTGGGATTGCTGCACGGCCGCATGGCCTCCAGCGAGAAGGCCGCGGTGATGGCGCAGTTTGCGAGCGGGCAGCTGAGCGTGCTGGTGGCCACCACGGTGATCGAGGTCGGCGTCGACGTGCCCAATGCCAGTCTGATGGTGATCGAGCACGCCGAGCGCTTTGGCCTGAGCCAGTTGCACCAGTTGCGCGGCCGCGTCGGGCGCGGCTCGGTGGCTAGCGTCTGCGTGCTGCTTTACACCGCGCCGCTGTCGGACACCGGCAAGGCGCGGCTCAAGGCCATGATTGACACCAACGACGGCTTCGAGATCGCGCGGCGCGACCTCGAAATCCGCGGTCCCGGCGAGTTCATGGGCGCACGCCAGTCGGGCGCGCAGCTGCTACGCTTCGCCGATCTGCAAGCCGACCTCAAACTACTTGAGCACGCCCGCCGCGCCGCACCGCGCCTGCTTGACCAGCACCCGCAAGCGGCGGTACGCCATGTGGAGCGCTGGCTGGGCAGCAAAGCCGAATTCCTGAAGGCCTGAGGCAAAGATGACCCTGACCGAACTCCGCTACATCGTTGCCGTCGCCCGCGAACGGCATTTCGGCCGCGCTTCAGAGGCCTGCCATGTGTCGCAGCCCACCCTCAGCGTGGCGATCAAGAAGCTCGAAGAAGAGCTCGACTTGAAGATCTTCGAGCGCGGTTCGACCGAGGTGAGCGTGACCGCGCTCGGCGAAGAAATCGTGCGCCAGGCGCGGACGGTGATCGAGCAGGCCGCGGCCATCAAGGAGATCGCCAAGCGCGGCAAGGACCCGCTGGCCGGCGCGCTGCGGCTGGGCATCATCTACACGATAGGCCCTTATCTGCTGCCGCCGCTGGTGCGCAGCGCGATCGAGCGTTTTCCCCAAATGCCCTTGATGCTGCAGGAGAACTTCACCGTCAAATTGCTTGAGATGTTGCGCATGGGCGAGCTCGATTGCGCCATCATGGCCGAGCCCTTTCCCGACGCCGGCCTGGCCGTGGCGGCGCTCTATGACGAGCCCTTTGTCGTGGCCGTGCCGGCCAATCACCCGCTGGCCAAGCGCGCCAGCGTGTCGGCCGAGGAACTCAAGCGCGAGACCATGCTGCTGCTGGGCACCGGGCACTGCTTTCGCGACCATGTGCTCGAGGTCTGCCCCGAGTTCGCGCGCTTTTCGAGCGACGCCGAAGGCATACGCAAGAGCTTCGAAGGCTCGTCGCTGGAGACCATCAAGCATATGGTGGCGTCTGGCATGGGCGTGACGGTGGTGCCGATACTCAGCGTGCCCAAGGAGGCACGCAAGCCCTTCGCCGGGCCGCCCCAAGAAGGGCTTGACCCCCACGGGGGGGCGACCAGCTATTCGCTGGGCGGGGGGCAAGACGGTCAGCATCTGCGCTTCATCCCGTTTGAAGGCATTCCTCCCACGCGGCGCGTGGTGCTGGCCTGGCGGCGCAGCTTCACGCGCTACGAGGCCATTGCGGCGCTGCGCAACGCGGTCTATGACTGCGAGCTCGACGGCGTGACCCGGCTTTCCTAGCCCCAGTGGTCGGCGCCCGCCGGCGCGTCAGGCCCCGGCCGACACGCGTGCGCATTGAAGCAGGCCGTGTTTGCACAGCGTGGGCGTGGTTGAAACATTTTGACTATGACTGCCGTAACGCAATTCGATTGTTCAAATCTATAGGCAAGCTCTAAAGTCTCGCTCATCCCAGCAGCACTGGCCGTTCAGATGAATCCGACAAGGAGACGCTCATGAGTTCCAAGCCCGTTCTATGCCCAGTGATGACCCTCTGTGCAGGCGCACCCACGCCGACAACCGAGCCGAACAAGAACAAACCGCAGCGCTAAAGGAGAAGACAAATGTCAAACGAAACCAAGTGCCCGTTCAATCACAGCGTCGGTGCTGGCCCGTCGAACCAGGACTGGTGGCCCGATCAGTTGAGGCTGAGTATCCTGCGCCAGCACTCGTCCCTGTCCGACCCCATGGGCTCGGACTTCAACTACGCTGAAGAATTCAAGCGCCTTGACCTGGAGGCAGTGAAGAAGGATCTCCGGGCGCTGATGACCGACTCACAGGACTGGTGGCCAGCAGACTTCGGCCACTACGGACCGTTCTTCGTTCGCATGGCATGGCACAGCGCCGGCACGTACCGCGTCGGCGACGGCCGCGGTGGCGCGGGCAGCGGCAGCCAGCGCTTTGCCCCCCTCAACAGCTGGCCCGACAACGTCAACCTCGACAAGGCGCGCAGGCTGATCTGGCCAATCAAGCAAAAGTATGGCCGCAAGATTTCCTGGGCCGACCTGATGATTCTCACCGGCAATGTCGCATTGGAATCGATGGGCTTCAAGACTTTCGGTTTTGCCGGCGGGCGTCAAGACATCTGGGAACCGGAACAAGACATCTACTGGGGCGCCGAGGGCGCCTGGCTGGATGACAAGCGCCATGCCGACCAGCGGCAGCTCGAGAACCCGCTCGCCGCCGTCCAGATGGGTCTGATTTACGTGAATCCGGAAGGCCCGAACGGCAACCCGGACCCGGTTGCCGCGGCACGCGATATCCGCGAGACCTTCGCCCGCATGGCGATGAACGACGAGGAGACGGTGGCGCTCATCGCTGGTGGCCACACCTTCGGCAAGACCCATGGCGCCGGTGATGCGGCATTGGTGGGTCCGGAGCCGGAGGCGGCCGGCATCGAGCAGCAGGGCCTGGGTTGGAAGAGCAGCTTTGGCGCTGGCAAGGGCGCCGACGCGATCAGCAGTGGCCTGGAAGTCACCTGGACCACCACGCCCACGAAGTGGAGCAACAACTTCTTTTGGAATCTGTTCGGTTACGAGTGGGAGCTGACCAAGAGCCCGGCCGGTGCGCATCAATGGAAACCGAAGAACGAGGCCGGCGCCGGCACCGTGCCGCATGCCCACGACAAGTCCAAGCGGATCGCGCCCGCCATGTTGACGACGGATCTGTCGTTGCGCTTCGACCCGGCCTACGAGAAGATCTCGCGACGCTTCATGGAGAACCCGGACGAGTTCGCCGATGCATTCGCCCGTGCGTGGTTCAAGCTGACGCACCGTGACATGGGTCCTCGCGCGCGCTATCTCGGCCTGGAGGTTCCCGCGGAAGAACTCATCTGGCAAGACCCGATACCTGCGGTCAATCACGAGTTGATCGATGACAAGGACATTGCCGCGCTCAAGGGCAAGATCCTCGCTTCAGGACTGACTGTCTCGCAACTGGTGTCGACCGCCTGGGCGTCGGCGTGCACCTTCCGTGGCTCCGACATGCGCGGCGGCGCCAACGGTGGTCGCATCCGTCTGGCGCCGCAGAAGGACTGGGAAGTCAACCAGCCTGCCGAGCTGGCGGGTGTGCTCCAGACGCTGGCGGGCATCCAGGACGCATTCAACAGCGCCCAGTCCGGTCGCAGACAAGTCTCGCTGGCCGACCTGATCGTTCTGGGGGGTTGCGCAGGTGTCGAGCAAGCTGCGATGAATGCCGGCCAACAGGTGACAGCGCCCTTTACACCGGGTCGGATGGACGCGTCAACGGAGCAAACCGATGTGGTCTCCTTCGCCGCGCTGGAACCGATCGCCGACGGCTTCCGCAACTACCTCAAGGGCAAATACGCCGTATCGGCCGAGGAGCTGCTGGTCGACAAGGCGCAGTTGCTGACCCTGACGGCGCCCGAGATGACGGTGCTCGTCGGCGGCATGCGTGTGCTGAACACCAACGTCGGCGGGTCCAGACACGGCGTCTTTACCCAGAAGTCGGAGGCGCTGAGCAATGACTTCTTCGTGAACCTGCTCGACATGAGCACGGAGTGGAAGGAGACTGCGAAAGACGCTGGCGTGTTCGAGGGGCGAGACCGCAAGACCGGCAAAGTCAAGTGGACCGGCACCCGTGTCGATCTGGTCTTTGGCTCCAACTCCGAGCTGCGTGCCGTTGCCGAGGTCTATGCAAGTTCGGACGCGCAAAAGAAGTTCGTCCAGGACTTCGTCTCGGCCTGGACAAAGGTGATGAACCTGGACCGATTCGACTTGGCGTAATTGCACAGGCCGCGCCTTTGCGGTCCGATGCCGATCCGCCTCGGCCTGGCGCCGGTGCGGTCCTGGGCGCCCACAGCCTGACGCCATCGATGCAATAGCGCCGTCTGTGAGTCTGAACAACGCGGTCCATGACTGCAAGCTTGACGGCGTGACGCGGCTTTCCTGACCATGGGGTCAGGTCTTGCCATGGTCAAGACCTCGGCGCGGCGGAGTCGTCAGATGCGCTTGTGACGCCAGTGGTGCCAGGTTCGCCGCAGCGCCAACGCGCTCAGCACCAGACCAGTGATCGTGAAAGCCAGCGCGGCCAGCGCCGCTGCGCGCAGCAGGGCGTTGTTGAAGTCCTCGCCGCCGCGGTAGTCCATCAGGTGCAAACGCCAGAAGAAGTCGTAAATCACCCAGGCCTCGTTGCGCACCGCCAGCAGCTCGCCGCTGCGCCCGTCAAAGTAGAAGCGGCTTTGCAGACTGTCGTCAAAGCGCGCCAGCCAGACGTCACGGCGCCCGGCGAGCTCGCGCACCAGGCCCAGGCGCTCGGGCACGTCACTCAGGCGTTTCACCTCCACCAGCTTGCCCTCACCCTTGTAGAGCGAGCGCGCGAAGTCGCCCACTTGAGCGGCATCAGCGGCCGCCAGCACACCCCCGGCAGCACTCAGCCAGACCTCACTCTTGGCATAGCGCAGCTTGAGCGCCGGGCCCGAGGCCGTGGCAACGCTTTGCAGGCCCAGCAGCTCGCCCTCGGGAGGCAAGGTCCGCAAGGACTCGACCCAGTTCGCCGGCAGGGCCTGTTGCGGCTTGTTCAACACATCGCCGCCCTTCACCCAGGCCTGAAACGGCAGCCACGAGAACAGCAAGCCGCCCATCACCCAGGCCAATACCTGCAAGGCCACCAAATAACCCAGCCAACGATGCCAACGGAAGAATTTTGCGGCCAGACTCATGCGCGTCCTCGGGAGAAAGGCCCGATTGTGCCGCTGCGACACGCCAGGTGGCCGTCAATGGCAGACTCGGCGCCATGAGATCACTCATTCGAGTCTTCACTTGGGCCGTGGCTGCGCTGAGCCTTGCCGTGCTGTTGTTGCTGGCTCTGAGCCTGCAGCGCACAGCGCTGGTGGCGCCCGCAGCGGCGCTGAACGCGGCCGACCTGGCGCGTGCCAACGCCTTCTTGCGCAGCAACGACCCGCGTCTGCCGCGACCCGGCACGCAACGCACTTTGGCGTTGCCCGAACGTGATCTGAATCTGCTGGTGAATCAGCTCGCGCAACGCCTGCCCTGGCCCTCGTCCGCCCAGGTGGATTTGGGCGCCGGCGCGGCGCGCGTGCGCGCCAGCATGGCGCTGCCGCACAGCCCCATCGAGCTTTGGCTCAACCTTGACGCAGTGCTGCTTGAGACCCCGGGCCTGCCGGCCGTCGAGCGCCTGCGCATCGGCAATCTTGCCGTGCCGGGCTGGGCGGCGCGCGCGCTGCGCCGCAGCCTGGTGGCGCGCGTCAACGCGAGTTCGCAAGGCCGACTCGCGCACGACATCGTCAAGCGCGTGACCATTTCACCGGATCAGATCGGCTTGCATTACGAATGGCTGGGCGACACCTATCAGCGGCTGCTGGGCGTGCTGGTGCCGCTGGCCGAGCAGCAGCAATTGAAGGCCTACTCGGATCGCCTGGCCGACTTGTCCAGGCAGATTCCCACCACCGGCCCGCAAGGCCAGAGCGTCGCCCTGGCGCAGCTGTTCCCGCCGCTGTTCGAACTGGCCCGGCAACGCACGGCCGCCGGCTTCGATGCCGCCAGCGAAAACCGCGCTGCCCTGTTGACGCTGGCACTGCATGCCAGCGGGCGCGGCTTGGGCGCCCTGGTGCCCGCCGCCAAGGCTTGGCGCCAGCCCCGCTTCATGCCCGTTACGCTGTACGGGCGCGAGGACTTTCCGCAACATCTCTTGATTTCGGCCGTGATTGCCATCGAGGGCGGCGGTCCGCTGGCCGATGCGATTGGCGTGTACAAGGAGGTGGCGGACGCGCAAGGCGGCAGCGGCTTCAGCTTCAATGACATCGCCGCCGACCGCGCCGGCACCCGCCTGGGCCTGCTGGCCAAGAGCGCGCCAGAGCAGCTGCAGGCGCGGCTGGCGGCAGGCCTGCAAGAGTCGCAGTTCATGCCCGATGTGTCGGATCTGCCCGAGTTCCTGACGGAGGCCGATTTCAAGAAGACCTATGGCGGCGTCGATGCACCCGCCTACCGGCAGATGCTGGCCGACATCGAGCGGCGGCTGGACGCCGTCGCCCTGTTTGAGAAGTGAAGTCCCTGGAGGGCTTGATGTTCGGGCGTCAGCGCCCATCTCCGACCAAGGAGGTCTTGTTCATGGACACCTTGACGCGACCCGCCGCTGTAGCGGGCATGTTCTATCCGGCCCATGCGCCGGTCTTGCGTGCCGAGATTGCGCAGTACCTGGCGGCCGTTGCCCCGGCGGCTGGTGCGCGCGCGCCCAAGCTGCTGGTCGTGCCGCACGCCGGCTATGTCTACTCCGGAGCGGTGGCGGCGCATGCCTATGCCTTGCTCGCGCGCTGGCGTGAGCGCATCAAGCGTGTCGTGCTGCTCGGGCCGGCACACCGAGTTGCCGTGACCGGGCTTGCGGCGCCCGGCGTCGATTCGTTTGAGACGCCGCTGGGGCGCGTTGCCATCGACCACGAGGCGTTGGCGGCATTGGCCGATCTGCCCCAGGTCAGCGCCAGCGATGCGGCCCACGCGATGGAACATGCGCTCGAGGTGCAACTGCCGTTCTTGCAGACGGTGCTGGAGTCGTTCACCCTGGTTCCGCTGGCGGTGGGCCGGACGAGTGCCGATGAAGTTGCCGAAGTGCTGGAGCGCTTGTGGGGCGGCGACGAGACCTTGATCGTGATCAGCTCCGATCTGTCGCATTACCTGCCTTACCGGGCCGCGCAGGCGGTCGATCGCGCCACGGTCGAGTGCATGCTCGATCTCGATCCGGCGCTCGATCACGACCAGGCCTGCGGTGCGACGCCGCTTGCCGGCGCATTGATCGCTGCGCGCAGGCACGGCCTCAAGCCACGCCTGCTCGATTTGCGCAACTCGGGCGACACGGCCGGCGACCGTTCACGCGTGGTCGGTTATTGCGCGATGGCGTTCGAGACCCGCGCGAAGGAAGCGCCCGAAGCGCTCAGGCCACCCATCCAGGACGATGCCCAAGACAGTGCGCTCGGTGCTGCCTTGCTGGCCCGCGCGCGCAACGCCATCGCTGCGGCCCTCGGCATGGCGCCCGGCCCCGAGCCGGCCCACGCCGCGCTCGATGAAATTGGCGCGACCTTCGTGACGCTGCATCGCGGCGGCGCATTGCGCGGTTGCGTCGGCGCGCTGGAAGCGACGCACGCGCTCGACGCGGACGTGCGCATCCACGCCGTGCAGGCGGCTTTCCACGACACGCGCTTCCCGCCTTTGCAGGCCAGCGAATTCGACACGCTGGAGATCGAGGTGTCGCTGCTTGAGCCTGCGCAGGCCTTGGCCGTCGGCAGCGAGGCCGAAGCCTGTGCCGTGTTGCGACCGGGAATTGACGGCGTGATTCTGAAGTGGCGTGGCCGGCAGGCCACCTTCTTGCCACAAGTGTGGGAACAGCTGCCCGAGCCGCGCGCGTTTTTGGCCGCGCTCAAGCGCAAGGCGGGCTTCAGCGCCGACTTCTGGGCACCCGATTTGCAGCTCTTGCGCTACCAGGTGCGCAAGTTCTCTGAACACCGGAGCGCGCCATGACA
This sequence comes from uncultured beta proteobacterium, assembly GCA_963740455.1. Classification (GTDB taxonomy): domain Bacteria; phylum Pseudomonadota; class Gammaproteobacteria; order Burkholderiales; family Burkholderiaceae_C; genus Paucibacter. The sequence continues at coordinate 27,453 of CAVUEF010000014.1, read as the reverse complement.
GCGGACTTGGCCGAGAGCGCCACCGTCGCGCGCTGGTGGCACCGGATGGATGACGGGCGCATCCAATGCGATCTGTGCCCGCGCGACTGCCACCTGCACGAAGGCCAACGCGGGCTGTGCTTTGTGCGCCAGCGCGTCGATGACGCGATGGTGCTGACGACTTACGGTCGCAGCTCGGGCTTTTGCATCGACCCGATCGAGAAGAAACCGCTGAACCATTTCTATCCGGGCAGCAGCGTGTTCTCGTTCGGCACCGCGGGCTGCAACCTAGCCTGCAAGTTCTGCCAGAACTGGGACATCTCCAAGAGCCGCGAGATGGACCGCCTGATGGACGCTGCCACCCCCGCGCGCATCGCCGCAGTGGCACGCGAATCCGGCTGCAGAAGTGTGGCCTTCACCTACAACGACCCGGTGATCTTTGCCGAGTACGCGATGGATACGGCCGACGCCTGCCACGCGCTGGGCTTGCAGACCGTGGCAGTCACTGCCGGCTACATCCATGCCGAGCCGCGGCGCGCGTTCTTTGACAACATGGACGCGGCCAATGTGGACCTGAAGGGTTTCAGCGAGGACTTCTATTTCAAGCAGACCGGTGCGCATCTGGCGCCGGTGCTCGAAACGCTGGAGTACATCCGGCATCACACCCATTGCTGGCTGGAGATCACGACGCTCCTGATTCCAGGCCACAACGACAGCACCGCCGAGCTCGACGCCATGACAAGCTGGATTGCCGAGCACCTGGGGATGGATGTGCCGCTGCACTTCACGGCGTTTCATCCCGATTACAAGATGCTCGATACGCCACCCACGCCGCTGAGCACCTTGCGCATGGCGCGCGAGATTGCGCTGAGCAAGGGCCTGCACCATGTCTACACCGGCAATGTGCACGACACGCAGGGCGGGACGACTTTTTGTTCGAAGTGCTCGCGCGCCTTGATCGTGCGCGACGGGTACCGCATCCTGCGCCACGAGCTCGACGACAAGGGCTGTTGCAAGCACTGCGGCACTCTGCTGGCCGGGCGCTTCGGTGCGTTCGAGGCGCCATTCGGACCGCGGCGCATTCCGGTCCACATGGCAAGGGCCTGAACGCGGACGGTCGAAGTCTGCAAACTCGGCAGCGGGTCGCGCGAATCCTGTTGCAGCCCCAGAATCGACACCCGTGCCTTCCTCAAGCAAAACCGCCGACGCCGTCTGGCCGCCGAGGCTGCTCCAAGCGCCTCGGCTGGGCCAGTGCATCACGCTGGCCCTGCTGCTGCACATCCTGGTGGTGTTGATGATAGGCACGGCCCCGGGGGGCATCGCCCTGCCAGGAGAAGGCGTGTGGGGCGCCCTGACCGTGACCCTGCGTGAGGCAGCCAACGCTCGCGGCTCGGGTGTTCCCACCGCGCCTGCGACTGGCACCGTGCACGCAGACAACGCAAATCAAGCACGCGTTGGCGGCAGAGCACGAAGCAAGCCCGACCTGCCGCCAATGGCGCGCGCGCTGCCCAGCGCCAAGCCAATCAGACAAGCGCAGCAACCAGCGTTGACGCCACCGCTGCCGCCAGTGCTCGAAGCGACCCAAGCACCGGCACCGGCAGACTCGCTCTTGCCCGCGACGCCGATCGAGACTTCACCCGATATCGCCGGGCCCGCGCCCGATCAGTCCGCCTTGCCCACGCTGGCGCCTACCTTTGATCAGGTCAAGCCCGTCACGCCGCTGACGCTGCCAGCACCTGACCCTGCCCATGCATCACAAGCCTCACCCGCGCCCGCGCCGGTACCCGATCTCGCGCCAACGCCTGTACCGACACGTGAAGCTGCGCTGGCACCCACCACCGCCGCGCCACCCCGGTCCACCCCGTCCGAGCAAACGCCTGTCGGCGCACCCGAGCGCAGCACGGCGGCGCCGCCAGCCTTGTCCGCAGCGCCGCTCCTGGGTGCGCCCGATGCCGGTTCGCGGCTCGGGCGCGACGTCGCCACGCCGCCCTCCGCTCCGGCCAGCGCGCCGCGCCGGCCGCTCGACCTGTCGCTGCCGCGTGGCGGCGCATTGTCGAGCCGGGGCGGGCGCGGTTTGCTGCAATTGATGGCGCCACCACCCGAGACCCCATCGAAGTTGACCAAGGGCATCGAGAAAGCCGCCCGGGAGGACTGCCGCCAGGCCTACGGCGGCGCAGGCCTGCTGGCCGTCATTCCCTTGGCGGTCGATGCGGCGCGAGACAAGGGGTGCCGCTGGTAGCCGGAAAGGCGACAAGTTTTGGCACAACAAGGGAAGCACGCAAATCACAACCTTTGCGTATCTGAAATACGCAAAGGTTAGATTTCTCTTGCTTGGTGGCTTGCCGGGTGCTAACTTTCCCGTATCTGAAACACGGGAAGGTTAGAAACAATGCCCCTTCATCTCGTCGGCGAGACCATAGACAAGACCCGCAGCCACTATCTGGCTGAGACGGGCAAGCTCGTCCAGTTGATGCGGGGCATCTATGTCGATGCCGCCGACAACATCGATCAGACAGTCCTCGCCCATGCCGTCCGCATGGGCCGCTACCTCTATCCCAATGCTTACCTCTCGGCGGCCAGCGCGGTTCTGCTGGGGCCGACCCGCGACGGCCGCCTCTACCTGAGCGGGCCGCGCGCGCAACGCACGCGTCTCCGGGCCCTTGAAATCGTCCAGAACAAGGCTCCGGCGAAGCCCTCGCTTGCTTCTGCCACCGTTGCCGACAGCCTGGGCGAGTTCACCGTCAATGTCTCCTCGCTCCGCCAGAGGTTTCTGGAGGCCTTTCGCCTGCGCAGCGAACATGCCGCGTCCATCGATGCGGCCACGCGGGAGGCCATCGCCGCCCGCCTTGCCGAGGAGTACGGCGGCGCAAAGGCCGCAAGCGACGCCGTGTGGGCGCTGGCCCGTGAAAACGACTGGTATCGCGAGGGCGAGGGGGCAGAGAAGTTCTTGCTACGCGGGCCTTCGATTGCGACCGCGCGCAACGAGGCCGCGTTCACCCTGACCGTGGCATGGCACAGACGGCCCATCGGCACCCTCGTTCATGACGGATTCGAGTGGCGGTGGTCGCAGGCCGACAGCGGCGTGCGTATGCCGCCAGTCATCCGCCAGACGATGCCGGGCAGGTTGCCGCCTTTCGTGGTCTCTCTGCTGCCGGAAGGCTGGCTGGAGAGCGTCCTGCACGACCGGGACGAGCGGGCCATGCTTCGCTCGGGCAGGCGCTACATGTCCAACATCACAATAGCCGAGAACGCAGACGAGCTTGCCGCCCTGCCGCTCGATGTCCTCGCGACGCCGCTCGCCGCCCATACGGCGGCGGGCGTATTCACAGGCACCTATGCCGGGCCCGGTCGCAGCGCGATGGAGCAGGACTTCGAGCGCAAGCTCGCCATGATCTACGACCGCGCCGATACGCCGCGCCTCTCCGGCGTGCAGATCAAGGCACCGATGACGCTGGCCCCGGACGGCAGGCTCTCGCCGAGCATCGGTACACCGTTCACCCACATCCTGAAGCCCGCAGGGACCAGCGGCTTCGAGGCCTTGCCGCTGGTCGAATGGATCGGCCTGACTTTGGCGAAGCAGGCCGGGTTTGCGGCCCCGGAAACCGCACTGATAGCGATGCCTGACGGCATGCCTCCGGCGCTTCTGGTCGAGCGCTTCGACATTCGCGAAGGCGCTGATGACCACCGCCTGCTGGCGATGGAAGACCTTTGCTCGGTGCTCGATCTCTCGCCGGAGGCCAAGTACGATGGCACCATCGAGCGTGTGGCGCGCGCCCTGAGAAGCCTGTCCACATCGCCCGAAGAGGACCTCCTGATCCTCATGAAGCGCGTCGTGTTCGCCTGGCTCATCGCCGACGGCGACATGCACCTCAAGAACATGGCCGTTCTGAAGATCGCCGCACCCGGCAATCCGGCCTTCCGCAGCGTTCGCCTTGCGCCCGTCTACGACACGCTGACGACCCGGGTCTTTCCTCGCCTCGAACATGACCGCATGGCACTCAAGCTGGGCGGCAAGGACGAACGGCTCAAGCGGGCCGACTTCCTCGCGGTCTCTGCAATGGCCGGACTTCGAGCGTCGGACACCCATGCCGCTATCGACGACGTTCTGGAGAGGATGCGGGATGCCGTTGCCGCGATCACCTTGCCCACGCTTCCCGGCTACGGGCCGTCCGGCGAGGATGCGGTGACCCGAACGCTTGAGATATGCCGGGAGCGGATCGCCTCGTTCGCGTGACCGGACACGCGGCGCCCTCGATCTGCCGCTGGTAGTCGCTTCTGCCGCGATAATCGAGGGTTTTCACGAATCGGCCAGGCCACCAAGGCCCGAACGCCACTATGTCCACCGATCTCAGTCCCCAAGTGCGGCGTCGCCGCACTTTCGCCATCATTTCGCACCCCGACGCGGGCAAGACCACACTGACCGAGAAGCTGCTGCTGTTTTCGGGCGCGATCCAGATTGCCGGGTCGGTGAAGGCGCGCAAGGCCAGCCGTCATGCCACCAGTGACTGGATGGAGATCGAGAAACAGCGCGGCATCTCGGTGGCGTCGAGCGTGATGCAGATGGAATACCGCGACTGCGTCATCAATCTGCTCGACACCCCCGGCCACCAGGACTTCTCGGAAGACACCTACCGCGTGCTCACTGCGGTCGATGCGGCGCTGATGGTGATAGACGCGGCCAACGGCGTCGAGCCGCAGACGCGCCGCCTGCTGCAGGTGTGCCGCGCGCGCAATACGCCCATCCTCACCTTCGTCAACAAGATGGACCGCGAGGTGCAGGACCCGCTCAAGCTGATGGACGAGATCGAGCGCGAACTCGGCATGACCGTCGTGCCGTTCACCTGGCCGGTCGGCATGGGAAAGCAATTCCACGGCGTGATGGATTTGCGCAAGCAGCAGATGCGTGTTTTTTCGCCCGGCGAAGATCGCGCCGGCGGCAATGACGAGGTGCTGGCGGGTATCGACAACCCGGCGTATGCCGAGCGCTTCGGCATGCAGTACGAGCAGGCGCAGGGCGAGATTCAATTGGTGCGCGACGCCGCGCCGTCATTTGACGAGGCCGAGTTTCTGGCCGGCCACCAGACGCCGATGTTCTTCGGCTCGGCGGTCAACAATTTCGGCGTGCAGGAGGTGTTGGACGCCTTGGTCGACCTGGCACCCTCGCCAGGCGCGCGCCAGGCCTTGCAGCGCGTGGTCGAGCCCGACGAGGCCAGGTTCAGCGGCGTCGTGTTCAAGATCCAGGCCAATATGGACCCGGCGCACCGCGACCGCATTGCCTTTTTGCGCGTGGCCAGCGGCCACTTCGAGCGCGGCATGCGGCTCAAGGTGGTGCGATCCGGCAAGGAACTGCGCCCCAACACGGTGGTGAGTTTCTTGAGCCAGCGCCGCGAGCTGCTCGACGAGGCCTTTGCCGGCGACATCATCGGCATCCCGAATCACGGCCTGCTGCAACTCGGCGACACGCTCACCGAAGGCGAGGCCTTGCAGTTCACCGGCCTGCCGTTTTTTGCGCCCGAAATGTTCCGCTCGGTCGAGGTGGCCGACCCGCTGCGCACCAAGCAGTTGCGGGCCGGCCTGACCCAGCTTGGCGAGGAAGGCGCGATCCAGGTGTTCCGTCCGGTGGCCGGTTCGGTGCTGCTGCTGGGCGCCGTCGGCCAGTTGCAATTCGAGGTGGTGGCGCACCGCCTCGAGCATGAATACGGCGTCAAGGCGCGCATCATGCCCAGCCGTTTTCAGGTGGCGCGCTGGGTCACTTGCGACGATGCCGACGGTGGCGAGAAGGAGCTCAAACGCTTCATCGACGCGAATGCGCACCGCGTCGCCTATGACGCGGTCGATGCGCCGACTGTCCTGGTCGAATACGCGCCCGAGCTGCGTGCGATTCAAAGCAACTGGCCCAAGATCAAATTCCACGCCATGCGCGAGCACGCGGGCCTTATGTTCCAGAACCGCGCCGACGGCTGAGGCGACAGCGCCTGGCCGCCGCCGCAAAGCGCCGGCTTGATATGTTGCGGTTTGCCCGACCCGCCGAACGCGAGCCGTGACGCATTCAACGCTTTGCCGTCCTGCGTGCCCAGCTTGCTGGCATTTGCCCCTGCGCGCCATTACCCTGACCTCCCGCTCCGACTCAGGAGCTGCCAGGTCGCCACCGACATATGCTGCTGCGCACTGCCGCCGAAAACGTACTGAACAAGCTTGCCGTGCTGGTTTTCCCGGCCGTGCTGATCAGCGTTTCGGTGATTGCATGCGTCTGGCTGCTCGCCCAGCCCGGTGTGCCGGGGGGCGCCCCCCTTGTCATTCGTGCCTGGGAACAGCCGAGCCTGATGCCTGTGCAAACGAGTAGCCATGCGCAAATCGCCGCGCAAGTGGATGCTTTGCCGGCAAGCGGATCGGTATACACCCGACTCTCGAAAGACAGTTTCTGGATTTCGCTGACGGCCACAGCGCCACAGACCGACACCAATTGGGCCATTGAATTTCCGTCGCGCCACGCCATGGAAATAGAGTGCTGGGACAAAAGGTCCGATGCCTATGTTGGCATGGCCAATCGTGCCAATGTGCAAGGGGATTTCACTCGCAGTCGTGGTGGGTTCGCGATAGAGTTCCCCGCAAGCCAACAGACTGCCAGTTTGCTGTGCCGGTCGGTGTTTCGTGGCCCAGCCAAGATTTCGGCATCAGTGTGGGACGCCGAAGCCCTAAAGCACGCTCAGACCTCGCACGAGAAGACCGGTGTCGTGATCGAGGCAGGCCTTGGAGCACTTGCCTTGTCAATGCTCTTGATGGCGGTCATCAACCGAAACCCCCTCTACTACACCTTCGTCGGTTGGCTCTTGTTGAGCATGCGGATGGCCGCCTTGTCAGCAGGCACAGATTTCGCTTGGTTCGGCATGCCCGTCCCGTCGGATTGGTTGATCCCGATCCGTGAATGGACCGTCTGCATGTATGCGGCGGCAACGGTAGCCCTGTTCAGCCAGCTTTTCAGGAGGGAAATAGCAACTTTCGCCACCCGGCGTGCCTTGACGGGGCTGCAGGTTCTTGCAGTCACCCTGTTGAGCGCCTGTGCTTTCTTGACCTTCGAGCAGATCCTTCCCGTCGTGTGGGTGACGTCGACCACAGGCATCGTCATCATGGTGGTCTACCTCTATCGGATCTTGCGCCGAATTCCTTCTCGCGTTGCGCTTTGGTATTCGGCCTCAATCGTCACGACCTTGCTGGCCAGCTTGAACGAGGTAATATTCGCCGCGGCCGGAAAACAATACATTTTGGGTGAGCTCAACAGCGTATCGGCCGCTCTCGTGTCTGCACTGTTCGTGTTTGCCGCGGCTGGCGAGCACATGCGGCTCAGCCGCAAGAAGACGTTGGCTGTCCAACAACAGCTCAAGGCCACTTACAACGATTCACCCATCGGGCTGTTCACTCTGCGAAACAGCGATCAAATCGTCAACAGCAACGCGGTCTTTCGAGCCCTGCTGAAAGCGACCCATCCCATCGCGCCGACCCATCTGTCGCAGATCTTCGATGCCAAGGTCGTAGGCCAGATCTGTGCTTTGCGAACCCGCCCCTTGCCGGCCAATGTTGAGTTGCAGACCCGCCTTGATTTGCCCGGCCCCAGGGGCAATAGCGGCGCATGGTTCGCCATCAAGGTCTCCACCAATGATGGCGAAGTCATCGAAGGCTCGCTGCAGGACATCAGCGAGAAGGTGCGCGCCACCAACCGGCTGGAGTTCCTGGTCAACCACGACCCGCTGACCGAATGCCTGAACCTGCGCGGGCTGTCGCGCCAGGTCGAGCGCTCCAAGGCGGAGGCCAAGTCTGTCGCCTATTTCGATCTGGATCGCTTCAAGCTGATCAACGACCTCTATGGCCATTCGGCAGGAGACGCGGTCCTGAGGCAGGTCTGCGAGCGCATGCGCACTCAACTCGGGCCGGATGACTTGCTCGCGCGCGTCGGTGGCGACGAGTTTGTCGTTGCCTTCCCGAATTCCAGCCTTGCCGCGGCCAAGCAGTGCTGCGAGAACATCTGCGCCCTGTTGGCGTCTGCGCCGTTCCAGATCGGCTCGCAGCGCTTTGCGCTCAGCGTGTCGGCCGGGCTGGTGGCGACCGAGCACTTCGACAACGCGTCTCTGAAGGAGATCGTTTCCGCCGCTGACACGCTGTGCCGCATGGCCAAGAAGCGCCCCAACGAGCAACTCGTCGTGACCGAGAGCGGCAACGTTTTCTTCCAGCACCACAAGTATGAGTTGGAGCTGATTTCCTGCCTGGAGCGCGGCGAAACACCCGAGGGCCTGTTCCTCGTGATGCAGCCCGAAATATCACTGAGCCGGCCGCTCGATTCGCTCAATTTCGAAGTGTTGCTGCGCATGCGCAAACCCAATGGCGACATCGTGCCCGCGCCCGTCATCATTGAAGCCGCAGAGGCGCATGGCAAAACGACCATCATCGATATGTGGGTGGTGAGCACGGTCATTGCCTGGCTTGAGGCACATGCCGACCAACTGCCGCTGACTCGATTCGTCGGCGTCAATCTGTCCGGCGGCTCACTCAACAACGAAACCTTTGTCGACGCGCTGTTCGCGCTTTTCGAACAACATGCGGCCATCATGCCGCTGATTTGCCTCGAGATCACCGAGACCGTGGTGCTGACCGACATGCACCATGTGCAACGCTTTATCGACCGCGCTCGCGCCACCGGCGCAAAGGTCAGCCTGGACGACTTCGGCGCGGGCTACTCGTCGTTTGGCTATCTGAAGGGCTTGAGCGTGGATGCGCTCAAGCTCGACGGTTCTCTGGTGAAGGATGCCGCGCAGAACGCGGCGAGCATGGCCATCGTGACGGCCCTTGCCGGCTTGGTGAGGAGCTTGGGCATGAAGTCGGTTGGCGAGTTTGCCGAGAACCTGCCTACCATCAAGGCGTTGGTCGCCGCTGGGGTCGACTACGCGCAAGGCTATGGCATCAGCAAGCCCGTGCTGCCCGAACGCATCCTCGCTGCAAAGTCGGGAGCCGACTTCATCGAGGATCCCGAAATCCTCGCCTTCGTGAAGCAATTACAAGCTCAAACGGACTCGGGCATCCCGCTCTTTGTCAACGCTGACCATGCGCGCATGGCCGAGCTGTTGCACTGATCCGGCAATACGCCAGCCGCCTTGTGCCACTTGCTCATGGTGGTCCGGCATGCTTGCTCGCGTGGACGTACCGATGCCACTCGAAGCGTGATCAAGATCGACCATCCCGGTGAAATCGATATCCGGATGGACAGTCTGGAACGCAAATTTGTACAGGGGATGCTGCGCCGCCCTCCAGACGGGTTCGGCAGCCAAGGGCTCCAGACACATGACGCGGTGCGGCACGTTCGCCGCATGCGCCATCGGGTACAGCCTGCCGGCTTCTTCAACATCGGTCCAGAGCATAGCGTCGTAAAGACGATCTACCGGACGACGCCCTGCTGCCAGCATCCAGTCCGCCTTTTGCATCAGGCAGTAGTGAAAGTAGGCCTTGAACAGCGCATTCCTGACCAGCGAAGAATCGGGGTTGCCCAAAACGCTTAGGCGCGTCGCCTCGATCATGCGACAGCCGCTGAACCGTTCAGGCAGGTCCATCGATGCCTGCAGAGGCAGGGGCTTCAGAATATTCGCGTGCGTGCGAAAGCTGCCCAGCACGGAACCGTCCAGTCTGGACCTGGCGACGAACACCTCGCAGCCGATTTCATAGTCGGCCGCTTCGGGCTGCAGCAATCTTGTCGCCAGCGCTGGCAAATGCCTGCCGTAAGCGGCGGCACGCAGGCGGGCCACGTCCATCAAGTCGTCGGCAGAGGCAATCTCGACCCGAAAAGGGAGTCGTTCTACAGGTGCCCCCGTTTGAAACGTATTGGTTGACATGTTCGCGCTCGCCTTCGTCTTTTAGCCAAGATCGTGGCCAGTATACGAACGCATCTTTTCAATCGAACCAATGAGTTGGGAGGGTTTTGTTGCCTAAATGCTCAGAAGGCAAGGGATGCGCATGTGGAGCAGAGAAGGGCGTTGCGCGCCCCCAAGGCGCGGCCAAGCCAGAACCGCCAAGCTTTCAGCCGGCCAGCCCGACATAGACCTCCTGCACGTCGTCGTGCGCGTCGATGGTGGCCAGAAAGGCCTCGACTTCCTCCATTTCGGCCTCGTTCAGACTGACGGTGTTCTTGGGGCGGTAGCCGAGCTTGGCCGACACCACATTGAAGCCCTGTTGGGGTAGCGCGCGGCAAACCAGGTCCAGGTCGGCGGGGTCGCTGAAGAACAAGGCGCCGCCGTCTTCGCTCACTTCAAAATCCTGCGCACCGGCCTCGATCGCGGCGAGTTCGGCGTCGGCGCCGGGCTTGACCGGTGTGCCTTCGATCAGGCCCAGATGGTCGAAATCCCAGGCCACCGATCCGGCCGCGCCGAGCTGCCCTTTGCGGAACAGCACGCGGATTTCGGACACGGTGCGGTTGATGTTGTCGGTCAGGCACTCGACGATCAAGGGCACGCGGTGCGGGGCGAATCCTTCGTAGGTGACGCGCTCATAGTGCACCGCGTCACCAAGCAGCCCGGCGCCCTTCTTGATGGCGCGCTCCAGCGTTTCACGTGGCATCGAGACCTTCTTTGCCTGCTCGACGACCATGCGCAGCCGCGGGTTCAGGTCAGGGTCGGCGCCGTTGCGTGCCGCGATCATGATTTCTTTCGACAATTTGCCGAAAACCCGCCCCTTGGCGTTCGATGCCAGGTCCTTGTGTTTGGCCTTCCACTGTGCGCCCATGCTTGCTCCTTGGCTGAGAGAGCCTGTCCGTTGCGCGAGAACAGGTTCTGCAAAATGATTGCGCTGGGTTATACACCCAGCCTTGCCAGCTGACAGAATGGCGAGGTGATGAACACTGCCGCCCCGTCCCGCCTCGCCGTCTACCTCGACCTGATCCGCTGGGACCGGCCTGCGGGCTGGCTGTTGCTGTTGTGGCCGACGCTGTCGGCGCTGTGGATCGCGGCCGACGGCTGGCCGGGCTGGCATTTGCTGCTGGTAGTCGTCGCTGGTACGGTGCTGATGCGCTCGGCCGGCTGCTGCGTCAACGACGTGGCCGATCGCGAGTTCGATCGGCATGTGAAGCGCACCGCGCAGCGTCCCGTGACCCGCGGCGCGGTCTCGGTCAGGCAAGCACTGCTGCTGGGGTCAGGTCTTGCGCTGGTGGCTTTCCTGCTGGTGCTGACAACCAACGCGCCCACGATCGAGCTGTCGTTCGCGGCACTCGCCGTGGCCATCGTCTATCCCTATGCCAAGCGGGTGGTGGCCATGCCGCAGGCGGTGCTGGGCGTGGCCTTCAGTTTTGGCATACCGATGGCTTTCTCGAGCGCGCTGGGCGGCATGCAATGGGGCTTCGAAGCCATCCACGCCGCCGTGCCACTGACGGCCTGGGGCTTGCTGGTGTCGAATCTGTTCTGGGTGCTGGCCTATGACACCGAATACGCGATGGTCGATCGCGACGACGACGTCCGGCTGAGTATCAAGACCTCGGCGCTGACCTTGGGCCGCTTCGACGTGGCCGGCGTGATGGCCTTCTACGCGGTCTATCTGGCGAGCTGGACCTTCCTCGGTCTGCGCCTGGGCCTGGGCAAGATGTTCTTGCTGGGCATCGCGGTGGCGGCGGTGCAAGTCGTCTGGCACTACAGCCTGATCAAGAACCGCTCGCGCGAAGGCTGCTTCAAGGCCTTCCGCCAAAACCACTGGCTCGGGTTTGCGGTGTTTGCAGGCACGGCGCTGGATTTGAGCTTGCGCTGAGACTGCGGGTCGCGCAGGCTCAGCCGCCGAACTCGTCGCCCAGCGCTTGCGCGCGCCTCTCGGCCGCCAGCACGGCGCGCTGAATCGCCGCATGCACACCATCAGCATCAAGACTGCTGATCGCTGCATCGGTCGTGCCGCCCTTGGAGGTGACACGTTCGCGCAGCGCCGTGACCGATTCAGCCGACTGTTGCGCCAGAGCGGCTGCGCCGGCGCAGGTGGCCAGCGCAAGTTGACGGCCCTGAGCCTCGCTCAGACCCATCTCAACGGCAGCCGCAATCATGGCCTCGACCATGTAGAAAAAGTAAGCCGGGCCTGACCCCGACAGTGCGGTTACCGCGTCGAGCTGCGACTCGTGCTCGACCCACAGCGTGGCGCCGGTGGGCGCCAGCACCTGCTCGACCCAGGCGCGATCAGTTGCGCTCACTTCGGGCCGCGCATACAGGCCGGCAATGCCCTGGCCTATCAAGGCCGGCGTGTTGGGCATCGCGCGTACCACCCGCCTGGAGCCGGTCGCACTGACGATGGCGCTGCTGCGAATGCCGGCCATCACCGAGAGTTGCAAGGCCTGCTGCACATGCCGCGCGCAAGGCGCTGCGGCTTGCGCAAACAACTGCGGCTTGACGGCCCACAACACCAGCGCGGCGGCTTGCAGCGAAGCGTCAGCCTGTGCAAGCGCTTGTACGCCGAAGTCGGCAGCCAGCTTGCTGCGCTGCGCCTCGAAAGGCTCGACCACGATCAGCCTGACCGGCGCGCAGCCGCTGCGAATCAAGCCGCCGATCACCGCGCTGGCCATATTGCCGCCGCCGATAAAGGCGATTGTTGGAGTGGCTGTACTTTGCATGGTCGCAAGTGTAGCGAGGCGCTGATGCAGGATGGGGCTCGATGATCACGCAAGCAGCCGCGGGTGTTGATGATCAGCGTCTGCTCGGCGCAGAAGCGGAACCGGTAATGCGGGCCGCCTTGTGGTTCACATAGACATTGCCGATGCGCGTCTGCAAACCCAAGGTCAGGCCACCCAACGCATCGATTTGCGCGATCACGGTCCCGGGCTCGCTGTTCCGGCGCAGCAGATGCAGCACCGGGTCCTCCTGGGGCTCATCGTCGCTGCAGTGAGAACTCGACGCGCCTTGATGAAATAGCCATCAGGACTTTCCCGTACGAGTACCTATGCACTTATTGTGTAGTCTCAAAGATGCTGCTGACCGCGTCGTCTTTGCCTCGACCCTCCCTTGCCGTCATGTGCATATTTGGGTAAGTTCCGACCGGAAGAGGGGGCTGCCGGATGCAGCCAACGGAACGCAGCTTGAGGGTCGGTCCGCATCAGCCCTCGGATCGAGGGCTGCCATTGGTGCTCAAACTTATCTGGAGGTGTAGCTTGAAGTCGCATTTCAAAAAATCGTTCGTCGCCGTCGCAGCCTTGCTGGTGTCGGTGTCTTCCATGATTGCACCGGCCCAGGCGGCGGATACCTTTCCGTCCAAGGTCATCACCCTGGTTGTGCCGTTCGCGGCCGGGGGACCCACCGATACCGTCGCGCGCGTGATCGGCCAGGCGATGGGCACTGACCTCAAGCAACAGGTCATCATCGAAAATGTCGCCGGTGCGGGCGGCACTGTCGCCGCTGCCCGGGTGGCGCGCTCTGCGCCGGACGGTTACACGCTGTTCATCCACCACATCGGCCAATCGACGGCGCCGGCCTTGTATCGCAAGCTGCCCTACAACCCCATCGACGACTTCGAGCCGATCGGTCTGGTGACGGACGTTCCGATGACGCTGGTGGCCCGCAAGGATTTCCCGGCCAAGGATCTGAAGGAGCTGATCGCCTATGTCAAAGCCCACAAGGACAAAGTGACCCTGGCCAATGCCGGTCTCGGCGCCGCCTCGCATCTGTGCGGGACGCTGTTCATGAGCGCCATCCAGACGGATCTGACCACCGTTCCTTTCAAGGGCACGGGTCCGGCAATGAATGATCTGCTGGGCGGCCAGGTCGACATCATGTGCGATCAGACCACCAATACCACCGGTCAGATCAAGGGCGGCAAGATCAAGGCCTACGGCGTGACGTCCATGACACGCGTGCCGTCCTTGCCGGACGTTCCGACCATGAATGAGGCCGGGCTGCCGAATTTCGAGGTGGTGGTGTGGCACGGCCTGTATGCGCCGAAGGGAACGCCCAAGCCGATCATCGAGCGCATCGACAAGGCGCTCAAATTTGCACTGAAGGACGCCAACGTGCGGCAACGATTCGCCGAACTCGGCACCGAGCCTGTCGCCGACAACCGTGCCACGCCGGAGGCCCTGCGCGCGCATCTCAAAGCCGAGATCGACAAGTGGGGACCGATCCTCAAGAAGGCTGGCGTCTACGCCGATTGACCTTACCAGGAGACCGGCCATGAGTTCCAAGATTCGCAATCCCAGGGAATTCTGGGCCGGCGCCATTTACGCCTTTATCGGCCTCGCGGTCATCGTCATCAGCCGGGACTACGACATGGGCACCGGCACGAAAATGGGCCCGGCGTATTTCCCGACCATACTCGGCGCGCTGCTGGCCGCGGTGGGGGCGCTCTCCATGGTCAGGGCGCTGATTGTTGCCGGGCCGCCGGTCGACCCATTCGCGTTCAGGGCACTGGCAACAATTCTGGTGGCGATCGTCCTGTTCGGCGTCTTGGTGCGCGGCGCCGGCCTGGTGATTTCCATCATCGTCATGGTGTTGCTCAGTTCACGGGCCAGCATCAGATTCAACTGGAGGCATTCGCTGGCACTGGCGGGCGGACTCGCCTTCTTTTCTTCGCTGATATTCGTCAAGGGCCTGGGGATACCTTTGCCCCTGCTCGGCTCCTGGTTCGGCGCATAGCTCAAGGGGCTCGCATGGAACTGTTCGAACATCTCTCGCTGGGCTTCTCCGCGGCCCTGACGTTCAACAACTTGCTGTACTGCCTGATAGGCGTGTTCCTGGGTACGCTGATCGGCGTGCTGCCGGGCTTGGGGCCGACGGCCACCATCGCCATGCTGCTGCCGATGACCTTCACGTTCCCGCCGGTGACCGCCTTGATCATGCTGTCGGGCATCTACTATGGCTCGCAGTACGGTGGTTCCACGACGTCGATCCTGATCAACCTGCCGGGGGAGGCGGCTTCGGTCATCACCACCCTGGACGGTTACCAGATGGCGCTCAAAGGCCGTGCCGGCGTCGCTCTGACCACAGCCGCCATCGGGTCGTTTTTCGCGGGCACGGTGGCAACTTTCCTGCTGGCCTTGTTCGCCCCGCCGCTGGCCGAGTTTGCGCTCAAGTTCGGCGCGGCCGACTACTTCTCGCTGATGGTGCTCGGCCTGGTCGCCTCGGTCGTGCTGGCACACGGCTCACTGGTCCAGGCGGTCGGCATGGTCATCCTCGGTTTGCTGCTCGGCCTGATCGGTACCGACGTCAACTCCGGCATCACCCGCTACACCTTCGAGACGCCGGCCCTTTACGACGGCATCGGTTTCGTGGTCGTGGCAATGGGCATGTTCGGCATCGGCGAAATCATCCGCAATCTGGAGAGCGAAGCGACCCGTTCCATGGTCGTCAGCAAGCTGTCCACCTTGATGCCGACCCGGGAGGACTGGAAGCGCATGGTGGCGCCTATCCTGCGCGGCACCCTGCTAGGCTCTGCGGTGGGCATTCTGCCCGGCAGCGGATCGGTCATGGGCTCGTTCGCGGCTTACGCGTTGGAGAAGAAGGTCTCCAAGCACTCTGCCGAACTCGGCACCGGCGCCATCGAAGGCGTGGCCGCGCCGGAAGCGGCCAACAACGCGGGCGCCCAGACTTCCTTCATTCCGATGCTGACCTTGGGCATTCCGTCCAATCCGGTCATGGCGTTGATGATAGGTGCCATGATCATCCACGGAATCCAGCCCGGCCCGATGGTCATGACCGAGCAGCCGGCGCTGTTCTGGGGCGTGATCGCCTCGATGTGGATCGGCAATTTCTTCCTGGTCGTGCTCAACCTGCCGCTGATCGGGATATGGGTGCGCATCGTGATGGTGCCCTACCATCTGCTGTTTCCGGCGGTCCTGGTGTTCTGTGCGATCGGGGTGTTCAGCCTCAACAATACCGAGTTCGACGTCTACCTGATGGTGCTGTTTGGGCTGCTTGGCTATATCTTCGCCAAGCTCGACTGCGAACCCGCGCCGATGCTGCTCGGATTCATCCTCGGCCCGATGATGGAGGAATACCTGCGCCGCGCCCTGCTGATTTCGCACGGCGATGCCACGGTATTCGTGACGCGCCCGATCAGCGCCAGCATGCTGGTACTGGCACTGATCGCGTTGACCTCGGTGCTGATGCCCAGCGTCAGCAAAAAGCGTGACGAGGCATTCCAGGAGGGCGATTAGGCCCCGCGGGGCAGCGTCAATCGTGCCGGATTGGCAGCCCGCTGGCCCGGCAGATCTCGAGAGGGCAAGCGGCGGCTAACCGTTGCCATGCGCCAGCAACTCCACATTGCCGCCCGCTGCGGTGGTGTTGATGGTCAGGGTCTGTTCGGCGCAGAAACGCAGCAGATAGTGCGGGCCGCCCGCCTTGGGCCCGGTGCCTGACAGGCCTTCGCCGCCGAAGGGTTGGACGCCGACCACGGCACCGATGATGTTGCGGTTCACGTAGACATTACCGATGCGCGCGCGCGCTGCCAGCCGCACGGCACGCGAGTCGATGCGCGTTTGCAATCCCAATGTCAGGCCATAGCCCAGCGCATTGATTTGCGCGATCACGGCCTCGGGCGCGCCGTCCCAGCGCAGCACATGCAGCACCGGGCCGAAGATTTCCTGCCGGATCTCGCCGATGCTGGTGATCTCGAACGCGACCGGGGCGACAAGACCTGGCACCACGCCGCGCAGCCTGCTCTCGCCGATGAGTCTCGCTTCGCGCTTCAGCCTTGCCGCCTACGCCTCAGTCCAAGGCCCGCCAGTGCCAAGCCCACCAGCGCTAACGCGGGCGGCTCGGGCACGTCTACGGTGACAGTGATAGGCGTCTGTGTTCCAGTGAACTGGCCGCTACCGGTGAAGGTGAGACCGGTCACGAAGGCCGTCGTATTGGTCGGGTCCAGCCCAGCGCCGGTTTCGATGCCCATCACGCGGAAGCGGCTCACACCGCCAGCGCCGAAGTCGAAGACATTGGCGCCGTTCCAGTCGTGGGCCAGCAGGACAAGCGCATCGAATGCGTCAAAGCTGTAGATGTCAAACAGGCCATCGCCAATGTTCTCCGGCAGGTCAACGGTGGCGAAGTTCGGGTCGCCGACGCCAATCGCATAGTCGTAGCCGATGGCCACTTCTGGATCAATGTAGTAGGTCTGGCCGGCGACGATGCTCATGTCGAACTTGTATGAGCCGTTCTCCAATACGACTGGCAGGTTGACCGGCGGGCCACCGCCATTGTTTGGCGTGAAGTCTGCGTAGGAGCGGGCAATCGCCTGGATGTTCGAGTTGCCGAGATTGGTGTTGCTGCCGTCTTTGGTTTGGATCAGCGACATCTCGATCGAGTAGTTCTTGCCGAGCTCGAAGGCGTATCCAGGGACCGTGAAGTCGGCCGGATTCACAGTGTAGGACGTCACGTTCGGCCGCAGATTGATACTGACAATGTTGCCGCTACTCGTCGGCGTGATGATCGACTTGTCGAAGATGTTCACGCGGTAGCCGTTGACGACCGCGCCGGGCGGCGGTGTCCAGCTGAACGTGGGCGCGTTGCTCGAGCCCGACAGCGTTATGCTGTTGATGAAGGGGGCCTGCGTGGCAGCCGGCGACAGGTTCACGGCGGCGGTGGCGAAGTCGGCGCCATTGGTGAACTTCAATGTCCAGTCGCCACGATATGCCGGGCTATCGATCAAGTAGCGGTCGAACCAATTGGGGGCCAACGGAAACGGCGCGAAGTTCAGCGTGCGCCACATGCCGTCAGAGTTTCGGATGGCGCGGCCTGTCGTGCCCGCGCTGCCGTTGGGTACGACGGAGTTGGCGCCAAATCGCATGAATTGCCCGACGCCGAAACCGAGGGAGTTGTAGTTCCGGTTCTCCAGGTTCATGAATGGCGTGCTGATCGTCACCGGCGCGCCCAATGCCGTGGCCGAGAAAGCTGCAGCACACAGCATTCCAAGCATCGCGGCGTAATGCCTGCGAAGCGAGCGGGAAGCGAGGGTTCGTGGCGGAATCGCTGTCATCGTGTTCTCCTTTGCGTGGGCCATCGGACCTTGTACTCGCCGACGGCCGAAATCTAACTCGGAGCGCACCCGCGTACAACCATGCTTTCCATCCGGGAACCGGAACTCGAGGGTTGTTCCCAGCCTTTGTATTAGGGGGTCGAACAATCGTCCCCTATGCATGGTCAGTGAATATCTCGGCCCGCTTTGCATGCGGTGTGCGGTTGTCGACCTTGTGCACGGCGTGACGCCGCGCTTGGCGACGCGTCATCGGCCTGCGCCACCCGTGCTTCAGTGGCCAATCTGAACCGGTCAGGCAAGGCAATGCAATGACAGATTGCCGCTTACCGCACCGCGACATTCAGTCTTCAAGCACCTCCTCGACCATCGCCCAGGACCACCTGTCATGAATGGCCGCTCCCATGCGCGAGCAACTCCACATTGCCGCCCGCCGCAGTCGTGTTGATGGTCAGCGTCTGCTCGGCGCAGAAACGCAGCAGATAGTGCGGACCGCCCGCCTTGGGGCCGGTACCTGACAGGCCTTCGCCGCCGAAGGGTTGGACGCCGACCACGGCACCGATGATGTTGCGGTTGACGTAGACATTGCCGATGCGCGCGCGCGCTGCCAGCCGCACGGCGCGCGAGTCGATGCGCGTTTGCAATCCCAATGTCAGGCCATAGCCCAGCGCATTGATTTGCGCGATCACGGCCTCGGGCGCGCCGTCCCAGCGCAGCACATGCAGCACCGGGCCGAAGATTTCCTGCTGGATCTGGTCGATGCCGGTGATCTCGAACGCGACCGGGGCGACAAGACCTGGCACCACGACGCCTGCTTCGCTTATTGGAGTCTCGCCAATCAGCTTGGCCTCGCGCTTCAGCCGCGCCACCTGCTGGCTGATGTTTTCGAAAGCCTCGGCGTCGATGAGCGGGCCCACGTCGGTGTCGAGCCGGGCTGGATCGTTCACGTTCAACTCAAGCAACGCGCCGCGGATCATTTCAATCACGCCGTCGGCAATCGAGGCGTGCACGCACAGCAGGCGCAGCGCGCTGCAGCGTTGCCCAGCCGAGCGGAAAGCGCTTTGCACGACGGCATCGACGACTTGTTCGGGCAGCGCCGTGCTGTCGACCAGCATCGCGTTGATGCCGCCGGTTTCTGCAATCAAGGGCACGATGGCGCCGTCCCTGGCGGCCAGGCTGCGGTTGATTATTTTGGCGACAGCCGTCGAGCCGGTGAAGCACACGCCGGCGCAATGCGGATCGGCCACCAGCGAGGCACCGACGGTCTCGCCCGCGCCATGCAGAAGCGCGCAAACGTCTTGTGGCACGCCCGCTTCAAACAGCAGCTCGACAAAGCGCTGCGCCACGAGGGGCGTTTGTTCGGCTGGCTTGGCGGCCACCGCATTGCCGGCGACAAGTGCCGCCACCACCTGGCCGGCAAAAATGGCGAGCGGAAAATTCCACGGGCTGATGCAGACGAACACGCCACGCCCGTGCATGCGCAGCTCGTTGCTTTCGCCGGTCGGGCCGGGCAGGGTCTGCGGTGCGAGCTTGAGCTCGGCCTGCTCGGCGTAATAGCGGCAGAAGTCGACCGCCTCGCGTACCTCGGCCACGCAGTCGCCCAGCGTCTTGTGCGCCTCTTTCACCAACAGCGCACAGAACTCGGGCAGGCGCGCTTCGAGCGCGTCGGCGGCGCAGCGCAGCACGCCCGCGCGTTGCGCCACCGGGCGGTCATTCCATGCATCAAAGCCGCGCGCCAGTCGCGCCATGGCCGCGCTCACCTCACTCAGGCTGGCCACGGGCACGCTCTTGAGATTGATATCGCGCAGCGCTTGCTCGAGCGGCGCGCGCATCGCCAGCACGGTCAGATCAAGACCGATCGAGTTGTTGCGGCCCTGGCCCTTGGCGTCTTTGAACAAGTCGACGGGAAGCGGCTGGGACGCCAGCATTTGCAGATCGGACAGCGGCGAGGCGAGCAGTGTTTCGGGCGCCACCGAGGCATCGGCGAGCTGATGCACGAACGACGAATTGGCGCCGTTTTCCAGCAGTCGGCGCACCAGGTAGGCGAGCAGGTCGCGGTGCTCGCCGACCGGCGCGTAAACGCGCAGCGGCGGTGCGCCATCGCTCTGGAGCACTTCGCGGTAGATGCCTTCGCTCATGCCGTGCAGACGCTGCATCTCGAACAACGCACCAGTCTTGCCGGCCATCTGCACGATGGCGGCAATCGTGCCCGCGTTGTGGCTGGCAAATTGCGGGTAGATCGCATCGGCACTCGCGAGCAGCGCGCGCGCGCAGGCCAGATAGGCGACATCGGTGTGCTGCTTGTGCGTGAACACCGGATAGCCGGGAAGTCCCAGCTCTTGTGCGCGCTTGATCTCGCCGTCCCAGTAAGCGCCCTTCACCAGCCGCACCATGAAGCGCAAGCCATGTCGGCGCGCTATTGCCACCACCTCGTCGACCGCGCTGAGTGCGCGCGTCTGGTAGGACTGGATCGCCAGGCCGAAGCCGCGCCATTGCGGATAGGTCGCGGCGATGCGCCCGGCCAAGGCATCCAGCACTTCGAGCGACAACTCCAGGCGCTCGACTTCTTCCGAGTCCATGGTCAGGTTGATATTGGCTTGGGCGGCGAGCTCGATCAACTGCCAGACGCGCGGCAGCAGTTCGGCGAACACGCGCTCGCGCTGCAAGGCTTCATAGCGCGGGAACAAGGCGCTGAGCTTGATCGAGATGCCGTCGGCCGCTTCGGGCGATTCGGCGACCCTGCCGCCCGCGATCGCCTGGATCGCTGCCACATAGGACGCTTGATAGCGCTGCGCATCGCGCTCGGTGCGCGCACCTTCGCCCAGCATGTCGTAACTGAAGAGAAGTTGCTTGCTCTGGCGGCGCTGATCGTCCGCCTCGTTCATCGCCTCCTGGATATTGCGGCCCAGCACGAACTGGCGGCCCAGCAACTGGATCGCGCGCACCGTCGCGGCCACCACGGTCTGCGCGCCCAGGCGCTTGAGCAAACCCGCGTCGCCTTCGGCATCCGGCAGGAACTTCTTCGACAGCGAAATCGCCGACGCCGACAGACTGGCCAGCAGCTTGTGGGGTCCCTCACTGGATGGGGAAGGGGCTCCATCCTTCTTCGAGCCTCTGCCATCGAACTGCGCGCGGCCCAGTTGATCGGCCGTCAGCGCAATCGCGGTGGGCGCATCGGGCACGCGCAGCAGCGCCTCGGCCAAACGCATCAAGGCCAGCCCTTCGGCGCTGCTGATCGGGTATTCGCGCAGCAGCGACTCCATCGCCCAGAACGGTGCCGGATGGGTGCGAACTGCCTGCACCCAGGGGCGCGCCTGCTTGATGACGGCAGACCAGTCGAGCCCCGCGCCCAACTGGCCAGCCAGCGCCTGCACGACAGCGGCTTCGTCCCCGTAGGGATGTGGCAGGCGTGCGCGTTCGGGAGGAAGTACGAAGCTGTTCATAGGGCCGGTATCAAGTGGTGAGATTCCGTAGAATATGCGGTCCATCAGTGGATTAAATTCGGCTTTACCAACAATCTGCGGAACAATATCTCGCATGCCAAGCAAAAAGCAGAAGGCGCAGGACCTGGCCGACGACGGCTTCACCGCCGAGCGTGACATCGATCGCATCGACCTGCGCCTGCTGCGCGCGCTGCAATCGGACGGGCGCATTTCCAACCTCAAGCTGGCCGAGGCGGTGCACCTGTCGCCGACCGCCGTACTCGAGCGCGTCAAACGGCTGACGCGCGAGGGCTACATCCTCGGTTACGAGGCCAAGCTCAACCCCGCCAAACTCGGCGCCGGCATGATGGTCTTCATCGAGGTGCTGCTCGACCGGACCGCGCCCGACGTGATGGACAACTTCAAGGCCGCGGTGCAGGTGCGCCCTGAAATCCTCGAATGCCATCTGGTGGCCGGCGGCTTCGACTACCTGATCAAGACCCGCGTGGCCGACATGCCGGCCTACCGCGCGCTGCTCGCCTCGGTGATCTGGAGCCTGCCCGGCGTGCGCGAGACGCGCACCTATGCCGTCATGGAAGAGGTGAAGAACACCAGCGCGCTGGCACTGTGAATGGGCCGCTACGGCGGCTCTATCGAGGCTGACGCGGACGTCCAATCGGCGGCGTGCAGCGCGAACTTGCGGGCATGCGCTGTCCAGGGTGCACCGTGCCGCAGCGCTTGCTTGAAGCCTGCGGCATCGATGATCCAGCTGCCCGCCAGGGTCGTGATGCCGCGTTTGAACAACTCGCTTGGCAGGCACCCGGCGCCCGGGCCGATCAGCGCTATGCGGCGCGCTGATCCGCAGTTGGCCAACACGCTGTCCAGCGTATGGTTGAGCAGCACGGTGCTGGTCGAGAGCACCTTGTCGCAGCTTTGCAGGGCAGTCGGGTCGGTCGTCACGGTGAAGCCGGCGTGTTCGCCGGCCAGGTCGGCGCGCAATTCCAGCACCGTCAACCGAGCACCGCTGGCGGTGACTTGTCTGAGCAGCGGCGGAAAGAAGCCGACCATGCCGATGTGCTCGCCGGGCTGCGGGTCGAGACCGGCGATCGAGTCGCTTGCGGCAGGCGGCACGAAGCCCATGCGGTCGAACAGATGGCGGCTCAGGGCATTCACCGCCGCGAAGCCCAGCGTGCGTGCGGCGCCCTCGCCGTCGCGCCACCACCGGGCGACTTCCAAGGCATCGGCGCCTATCAGCGCTTGAGTGGCATGGCCACCCGCCAGCGTGGCGAGGCTGTCGTCGAGCAGCACATAACTCAGGCCAAGCGACCCGTCGTCCAGCTCGATTGCGCCGAACTCGCCGTCCTTGCTGCCGTTCCACGGCACCGGGGGCAGGTGCAGCGCGCGCACACGCGGCCGCGAAGCGCCTCCCAAGCTGCGTGCCAGGTCGGTGAGCAGTGCATCGGCAACGGAGCGCATCAGACATCATGCCGCAGCAAGGGCGCTGCCGGGCGGCAACGGTGTTCGCACGCAGCCGGTCTTTGCACAGGACACAGCTCGTCTGTTCCGCACGGGCTAGCCGGTGAGTACCGGCCGCAGTGCCTCGGCCTCGTCGACCATGAAGTCGAAGAAAACCGCCACGCGAGGCGTGCGGCGCAGCGTTTGGGTGGTGAGGATGCGCCAGATCCGCGTCAGCTCCGGTATCGGACCGAGCACCTGAACCAGTTCGGGCTCGGCGTCGGCAATTGCGGTAGGCAGCGGCGCGACGCCCAAACCCGCCTTTGCGGAATACAACAGTCCCAGCACGCTGTTGTTGCGCGCGACCATCCGGCCGTTCGGCGCAACGAGCGCCAACCATTGAGCCGCGCGATGCCTGGTCATCGTGTCGTCGAATCCGATCAACTGGTGCTGCTCGAGCGCTTCGATGGAGTCGGGCTGGCCATGCTGCGCGATATAGCTTCGGCTGGCATACATGGCCCACAGCGAGTCGGCGATCTTGCGCCCGACAAGCTCGTTGTCCTCGGTGTCGCCCGAGCGCAGCGCGACGTCGGCGTCGCCCTTCGCGAGGTCAAGGTATTTGTCGCTCATCACGAACTCGACGCGCAGCCCCGGATAGCGGGCGTGAAAGCGATCGAGGATGGCGGCCTGCGTGATGCGGTACACCAGCGGCTCGGGGCAGGTGAGGCGGATGGTTCCCACCACGTCGCGCCGCGCCGCCTCGACATGTTGCTCAAGCGCCGCCACCGCATGCGCGACCCGCTCGGCGTCGGGCAGCAGGGCCTCGCCGATTTCGGTGAGCCGGTAGCCGCTGGCGTAGCGCTCGACGAGCGGCTGGCCGATGCGTCGTTCGAGTTCGGCAAGGCGGCGCTGCACGGTCGACTGGTTGACCCCCAAGGCACGGCCGGCGGCGAGCATGCTTTCGTGGCGCGCCACGGCGAGCAGATATTTGAGGTCGTTCCAATCGAACATGAGCGAGCTGTGCAGTTGTGCGGCCCCGCGATGCAATTCTGCGGCTTCCGCTGCGCCGGTATCACGCCTAGGCTGTAGGCAGCGATCAATTGACTTGATTGTGCGCCAGCCCCCCGATCGCCAGCCGCGCACGCACGCAACCCTTTGGAGATGCCATCATGATTCGACGACTGACCCTGCCTGAGCTGTTGCTCGCCGCCCTGGGCGCGAGCGCGCAAGACGCCGTGCCGAACGACGGCGACCTGATCTGTTCGGACGGCGCGAACAGGGGCAGCACACCGCCCCCTGTGATCCTGCTTGAGTTGACGGGCGAACCGACGCGGCCCGACGCCAGGAATTGACCATGACGACCACCACCAAGACCAACACCCTTGACGCCGAGGGTTTCAAGTCGGCCATGCGCAACCAATGGGACCAGGCAGCAACCGGATGGGACGCGCATGCGGCACAGATTCGCGCCTGGCTCGGCCCGGCGACCGAGGCCATGCTCGAAATGTCGGGGGTGCGACGGGGAATGCGCGTGCTCGACGTGGCCGCAGGCGCGGGCGACCAGACGCTCGACATCGCGCGGCGTGTCGGACCCGAGGGCTACGTGCTTGCGACCGATTTGTCGCCCGCGATTCTGGCGTTGGCGCAAGCGAACGCGCGCCGTGCCGGCTTCGACCAGATACAAACCCGCGCTGCCGACGGCGAGCATCTGCCGGTCGAGTCGGCGAGCTTCGACGCTGCGGTGTGTCGGCTCGGTCTGATGTTCTTTCCCGACCCGCTCCAGGGATTGCGCGAGATGCGCCGTGCGCTCAAGCCGGGCGCGGGCATCTGCACGATGGTGTTTTCGAGACCCGAGCGCAACCCCTGCATCACGATGCTGATGTCGACAGCGCTCAAGCATGCGTGCCTGCTGCCGCGCGACCCGTTTGCGCCGGGCGGTCTGCTCAGCCTGGGCAAGCCCGGCCTGATCGCCGAACTGTTTGGCGCTGCGGGCTTCACCGAAGTCGCCACGACCATGATCGATGCCCCCTTCAAGATGGCCTCGGCTCGCGACTACCTCGACTTTATCCGGACATCGGCGAGCCCCATCCAGCAGATCCTGGGTCGGTTGAGCCCGGCTGCCGCAGCGGCGGCCTGGGCCGAAATGGAGGAACGCCTCGGCGCATTTGCCACCGCAGGCGGCTGGGAAGGGCCGAACGAGCTGTTGCTGACTGCTGGCAAGTGTTGAGCGCAAGTCTCTGGTGCCCTTTGGCGCCCCGGCCGCGCCCACCTCACTTCTCGGGCTGGAACCGCGCATCGCCAAACTGCCAGAGCATGAAGCTCCACAGGTCGGCGTACTGCTCCTGACGCTGCGACTTCGTGCTGCCCATGCCGTGCCCGCTCGCGTAATCGATGCGCAGCAAGACGGGCTTGCCCGATGCGCTCGCCGCCTGCAATCTGGCCGCCATCTTCATCGACATCCAGGGCGGCACGCGCGGGTCGTTGATACCGTGGATCAGCAGTGTCGCCGGATATTTCACGCCGTCCTTGATATGCTGGTAGGCGTCCATTTCAAGCAGCGAAGCGAACTGCCTCTCGTCCTTCACGCTGCCGAACTCGGGGATGTTGGGCACGCCGTTGGCCGAGGTCTCGGCGCGCAGTGCGTTGAGCACACCCACTTCGGGCACGGCCACGGCAAACAGGTCGGGCCGCTCGGTCATCGCGCGGCCCACCAGAATGCCTCCGGCGCTGCCGCCTTGGATGGCGAGCTTGGGCGTCGATGTGTAGCCTTCGCGGATCAGGTATTCGGCGCAGGCGATGAAGTCCTTCCAGGTGTTGGGCTTGGTCGCCTGCTTGCCGGCCAGATGCCATTCCTCGCCGTAAGCGCCGCCGCCTCGGACGTGACAGGTCGCGCGCACGCCGCCCAGTTCGTACCAGGCCAGGTAGCGCGGGATATAGAACGGGTCGTCCGTGATGCCATACGAACCGTAGCCATAGAGCAGCGTTGGATTGCTCCCGTCAAGCTTGATGTTTTTCGGATGGACGATGGACATCGGCACCAGCACACCATCGTGGCTCTTGACGAGCACCTCTTTCGCCTCGAGGTTTTCCGGGGCGCCGTAGGGCCCGGCAGCCTGCAGCCCGGTGTCGACGAACTTGCCACGCCGGGTGTCGAGCGCGTAATAGCCAAAGTCGCGCGTCCACGCGCCTATCGAGATCAGCAGCCCTGGCAGCCTCGCGTCGGTCGAACCCAACTCGACCGAGCCTTCGCGCGGCAGCAGCATCGGTTCGGGTTTGGCACCCTTCTTGTACGCGACACGATAGAGTTTGCCGACGGTGCCGTCGCGCGCCTGAACGTACAGCGCGTCCTTGGCGGCGCTCATCGCCACGACGACCTCGCCGCTGGGCGCGACCACCACTTCAGCATGCGCGGGGTCGGGGTGCGTCACGCTGGTCTTGAGAATCTTGAAGCGCGACGCATCCTTGTGCGACAAGAGATAAAGGTCGTCGCCATGAATCGCGAAACTCGTCACATCGGCTTCGCGGCCAAACAGCTTGCGCCACTTCACGTTGGGCTTGAGCGCATCAGCGCGCGGTGCGATGTAGATCGAAATCTCGTTTTGCACGCCGTTGCCCGGAATCGCAATCACATACGGCGTGCCTATGACCGGCTCAACCAAGGGGAACTCCTCCGCTGTGATCTCGATATTCTTCGACGCGCCTGCCGAGACAATCGCCTGGTCCGCTCCCTTGCCGTTCATGCGATGAAAATAGGCGGTCTGGAAACGGTACTTCTCGGTCTCCGGCGTGCCCTTGGGCAGGCTGCGCTGCCTGAAGTAGAAGAAGCCGCTGTCGTCGGGCATCCAGCCCGCTTCGCTGTAGTGGGCGCGGTCTATCGGTTCGATCAGCTCCTTGCGGGTGGACACCTCGATGACATGGATGGACGCCTCCTCCGAGCCGCCTTCGGACATGCCGTAGGCCAGGTACTTTCCGCTCGGCGATTGCCGGAAGAAGCTGATCGCGTGCGGCACGCCGGTCGACTTCGTGAGTGCCTCAGGGTCGACCAGCAACACCTCCGCTCCGTCCAGGCCCCGGCGCATATAGAGCTTGAACTGGTTTTCGCTCGCGCCGCGTTTCTGGTAGAAGTAGACCTCATTGGGCAGTCGGCGCACGTCAATGACGCGCGCTTGAACCGATGCCTCGAGTTCGGCAATCCGCGCCAGCAGGCGCTTGCGTCCTGGAATGGCATCAAGCAGCGTCCTCGTTTCATCGCTTTGCGCTTTCGCCCATTGCTGGACCGCAGGCGACGCGAGGTCCTCCATGTATCGATAGGGATCGGTCACCGTGGTGCCGAAATAAGTATCGGACACCGGCTTGATTGGTGCCACAGGCGGCGCCGCTTGCGCGCTGCCCTGGGCCAAACCGATGACGGCGCACAAGGCGCTCACTGCTGCGCGGACTGGGTGCATGGAAATCGTCTCCATCTGTTCTTGTGTGGCGCACAGTATTACCGAAACTTGCCTCGTCGGGACAGTCAAGTTCGCCGGAATGCAATGCCTGCAGTTCGCGCAAGACGCACAAACGCCGGCTTCATAGCTGGCGTCTTGTCATGAATGCCCGCGGCCCATGAACGCAGCGCGCCGCGTCCACGGTCCGGTCGCGC
>CAVUEF010000013.1:0-377039 GCA_963740455.1 uncultured beta proteobacterium | reverse complement strand
CGCAGCCGAAGCTGAACGGCGGCGCCGCGCGCCAACGCGCCGCCGCCATCCGCGAGCGCATCGCAGCCACCGTGGTGCGCCGTGCGCCGCAGGTGATGGTCAAGGTCACCGGCGGTGGGCGCGGCATGAAGGCCATCGCAGCCCACTTCCGCTACATCAGCAGAGGAGGGCGGTTCGACATCGAAGACGAGCGCGGCGAGACCATGCGCGGCAAAGACACGCTGCACGAACTGACCGACGACTGGCGCTTTGGCGGCACGCTGATCGACGACATCGCTGAACCCGGTCAGCGGCGCGAAGCCTTCAACATCATGCTGTCGATGCCGCGTGGCACTGACCCCCTGACTGTGCAGCGCGCAGCACGCGAGTTCGCGCAGATCGAACTGGCGGACCACAAGTACGTGATGGTGCTGCACGACCACCAGGCCAACCCGCATGTGCACATCAGCGTGCGTGCCGAGTCCAAGCACGGCAAGCGGCTGAACCCGCGCAAGGTCGATCTGCACCGTTGGCGCGAGACATTCGCCGAGAAGCTGCGCGACCGCGGTGTCGAAGCCGAAGCGACGCGGCAGGCGACGCGCGGGCGCAACCGCAACTACGAGCCGCTCTGGCGCATCAAGGCGCGCGAGGACGGGCGGCTGCGCACCAATCGACCGAGCACCAAGTCGAGTGCCCATGCGCGATCCACGCGTGCTGAAGCGCTCAAAGCCTGGATGGAGGTGGGCAGGGCCTTGGCAACGTCAACGGACAAGCCGACCGCGATCTGGCGCGCTCGATCGCCACATTCATTCAGGAGATGCCATCGACTACGCCGTCTCCCGTGCCGAGCAAGACACCCGAGCTGAAGCCGGTACCCAAGCCAATGGAGATCGACCCGCGCCGGTGACGCGCAGATGTCATAGGCTGAAGCGATCACACAGAGACGTGTCCCACAAGGTCGGCCACATCAAGGACGAACGCATCCACCAGCCCCTCGTTGGCTTGGCCGTCCGACAGCAGGATCACCCGCTTCAAGCCGGTGCTGGCCACATCGACCAGCCCATCGTCCAAAGCCCGGGCGCCTGGATCGATACCAGCGCGTCCACGGTGTTGTCCTGGCCAGCAAGCAGGCTGGCACGGCGGGCCGTCAGAAAGAGGAAGCCGAAAATTCACAGGTGTTCGTCCATAGGGTGTCTCTTCAAGGAGTGTTCAAGACAAGGCAGCCTGGGTGACAACTGCCTCATAGAGTGAGCTCCGCGGGTGACCAACCACCGTGAACTCGTCGCGCTGACCCCCGGTCGGCGTGGGAGTGCATCCAACGGTCTGCGCAACGGCGTACCCGCCCGATTCCAGCGCCCATCCGTCGGTGGCTGCCTCAGCCGTGAGCCAGCGCACGCCGCTTCCGGCCAGGCCTCGGTCTGCCGCTACGCGCCCGATCCGCTCACAGTCGTCGGCCGTCAACCGCAAAGCCAATCGCTGCCAGCGTTTGTTGA
This sequence comes from uncultured beta proteobacterium, assembly GCA_963740455.1. GTDB lineage: Bacteria > Pseudomonadota > Gammaproteobacteria > Burkholderiales > Burkholderiaceae_C > Paucibacter. The sequence continues at coordinate 375,567 of CAVUEF010000013.1, read as the reverse complement.
TAAGCGGGTCGCGCCAGAGGTCTTCCAAAGCGTGCTGCTCGGCCTCGGCATTTGCAACCCGGCCGGCAGCCAGCTTGCGCGCCAGCAGCGTGTGCATGAACGCGTCGAAGGCATACGTGGCCTCAACCGTCGGCATCAAACGGGAGAGCGCGGCGCAGCGACGAGCATGGCCTGCGCGGGTGAACTGCAAGCTCAGCATCACCTGGAGCGACTGCACCGGGTTCAGCACCCGCATCCGAGTCGGCGGCAGCACCAGTAGCGGCAGGCAAGCAGCCATTGCGTGCGGCATTGGCGTGGCAAACGACGTGAGCACTGCGATACGCGCCCAGTGCTCGGCGCTCAGACCGTCGATCTGGCCCGTCCGTTGATCAAGCGGTCCGCGTTCGATCTGCTGGACGAACGCCATTGCGTCGGCGACTCCGTAAGCGCTCTTGGCGCGGTTGGCCCGCGTGCTCATCACCGCCAGATTGCCGGCTGCATAGGCTGCGTCGTTGAACACACGGTCCACCGAAGCGTCCGACAGTTCGCCGGTGCCATGCGTCAGCACCTCGCGAGTCACGGGGCACACCGCCACGTCGATCTGGCGCAGGAAGGCGGGGTTGACCTGCTGACCTTCGAACATGCGACCTCGCATCCAAGCGTTCAGCCGGAGTTGCAGCCATTTGCGGGTGAAGCGGTTGGGTTGCAACGTGCGCAGGCCAAAGTTGTTCCGCCCGGCTTCCCAGCCATGGCGCACCGGGCTGAGCGGGTGCAGGTGGTCGGCAGGTGGCACGGTGCCGTAGTGCGCGTAGTCCCAACCCAGCTCGAAGCCGGTGTCAGTCTCGTGCGTCGGGTCAGTCGCTGCGTCGGCGAGGGTCTGAAATGTGTTGAGCGTCATGGCGGTGTCTCGGTTGGCGGCGAGCGGCATGCCCAGCCATGCACACAGCTTCGGTGACGTCAAGCTCAAATAGTGAGCGACCCTGTTCGATCATGAAGATATGCGGGTTCCACCTGATAGCTCATGTTTTGAGCTTGGTGTGGATCAAGATTGACTGATGAATCACGCCACAAGTTTCGAAAACGGCAGGAAATCTCCAGAAGCAGCGCCGTCTTCGATTACATTCTTTGACGCTCAGTCGATGAGCGACGGCGCGCACCACAAGATGACAAAAACCGCACGTGTCTACAAGATAGAAATGCTCATCCGCAACCGCGGGCATGTGAGCTTTCAGGCGTTGCTGGACGAGTTGGAGGTGTCGCCCGCGACCTTGAAGCGCGATCTGGATTACCTCAAAGATCAGCTCGGTGCCCCGATCGAGTACGACCGCTACCTGAATGGCTATCGGTTCGGTCAGGAATACCGCGGCCAGAAGCATGAGCTGCCGGGGCTGTGGTTCAGCGAGCGCGAGCTGTATTCGCTGTTGATGGCGCATCAACTCTTGAGCGAGCTCGACTCTGAAGGCGCAATCAGCCGCCACCTGCAGCCGCTGCTGGACCGAATCCACCAGATGCTGGGCACCGGTGAAGCGGACGCCAAAGCGCTGCTGAAGCGGGTCAAGATCATTGGCTCTGCCAAGCGCCCGGTTTCAAGCCAGTTCTTCGAGCTGATCGGCGAAGCGTTGCTCAAGCGAAAGCGCCTTCACATGCGCTACCTGACGCGCGGGCGAGGGGAGGTGGGTGAACGCGACGTCTCGCCTCAAAGACTGGTTCATTACCGAAACACTTGGTACGTGGATGCTTGGTGCCACACGAGAGAGAAGTTGCTGCGCTTCGCACTCGATGCGATTGAATCCGCTGAGACCCTTGAAACAAGGGCGAAAGATGTGCCGCTCAAGCAAGTCGAGGCCGAAATGGACGGTGGCTATGGGATATATGCCGGTAGCAAGGCGCAGTGGGCCACGCTGGTTTTTTCCATCAGCGCGGCACAGTGGGTCTGCCGCGAAGAGTGGCACCCGCAGCAGAAGACCTGTTGGCTGGACGACGGGCGCTTCGAGATGAAATTGCCCTACGTGAACGAAACCGAGCTGGTGATGGATGTGCTCAGGCACGGCGGCAATGTCTCGGTCAAGACGCCCAAAGCCTTGGTGACGGCGGTCAACGAGCAGCTCCGAGCCGCGCTGGTCGCCAATGGAGCTGTCTTGTGAGCTTCTGCAATCGAGACTATGAAACGATCATCAGCCTGGCCAGCAAGCTGCCCGAGGAAGCGCTGCAAGAAGACGAGAAGCTGCTGCTCTGGTACGACCAGGCGCTCACGCGCACGGAGGCAGCGGCCTGATGCAATCGAGAGGTGACCGGTGATGAACCAAGACGAGCTTCTCGCGCGCTTGAACGGTTTCGAGTGGAACGACTTCGAGTGCAAGCGCGCGCAACGCGGCGTGCCCGATGACGTCTACAAGACGGTCTCTGCCTTCGCGAACACGGCCGGCGGCTGGCTGGTGTTTGGTGTCAGCGAGGTGAAGAGTCAACTGGAAGTGACCGGCGTGGAGGAGCCCGACAAAGTTCAGAACGATTTTCTGACCGTGCTGCGTAGCGGCCAAAAGCTGAATCGGGTCATCACGGTTGAAGAACACAAGTTTGAGCTGGATGGCAAGCATGTGCTTGTGTTCCATGTTCCGGAATGTTCCCGCTCAGACAAGCCGGTCTATCTCAAGGGTGACCCGCGCCAGAGTTATCTGCGGCGCGGCGCGGGCGACGAACAAAGCACCCAAAGCGAGTTGGAGCGATTTCTGCGCGATGCCGCGCAGGAGCGTTACGACGGCGTCGCGCTGGCCGACATTCCGGTTGGTCAGTGCTTTGATGTGGCAACGGTCCAGTGGTATCAGACACAGTTTGCGCGGCGTAATCCGGAGCACGTCGAAATCACAGACCCGATTGCGTTCTTATTGAACTGGAATTTTGTGGTCGAGCAGGGTGGCAGGTGTTGCCCACCCGTGCCGGAGTGCTGCTGTTTGGTACCGGCCGCTATGTGCGCCAGATCCTGCCCCGACCGGTGCTGGACTATCAGCGCATCGATACTGCCTTTGCTCAATGGTCTGCCGAGCAGCGCTGGCACGACCGCTATGTGTTTGAAGAAAACATTTTCCAGACTTGGCAAGGCCTGGTGTCGCGCTATATGCGCATTGCCGAGCATCCGTTCTCACTCGACCCGGCCACTCTGCGCCGCAACGATGATCCACCGGATTACGTGGCGTTTCGTGAAGCGGCCATCAATCTGTTGATCCACCAAGACTACGGCGACCACGGCCGCAAAGCCTCGATCAAGCTGTTTGCCGACCGCACGGTGTTCTGGAACCCGGGAGATGCCTTCGCGACGGCAGCCGAACTGCTGGACCCGACCGAAAAGGAGGTGCGCAACCCGACCATTGTGAAGGCCTTTCGCCGCATTGGTTTGTCGGACCAGGCCGGCACAGGCATTCGCGCCATTTTCCGCAACTGGCACGAACTGGGACGCGTGCCGCCACAGCTCAGCAATGACAAGGCCCGAAAAGAATTCGAGCTGGTATTGATCAACAAGCCGCTGGTGACGGATGCCCTACGCCGATTCCGCCAAACCATGGACACCAATCTGACACCCGAACAGGACGATGCGCTGGCCTTGGCACTGTCGCTACCAGCGGGGGAGCCCCTGAGCCTGACGGCCATCCGCAGCCTCGGCATCAGCACCACCCAGCAAGCCCGGGAGGTGGCGGACAATCTGGTGCGCCAACAACTGCTGGAGCAGTTTTCTGATACGCAGTTTCATGTGCCGGAGCGACTGCAACACCGCTTTGATAAGGCGGCCGAACAAGTCGCCGGGGAAGTCGACCAGCAGCCAGAGTCACAGCCAGAGTCACAGCCAGAGTCACTGGAAAGCCGGGTGCTGCGAATTCTCCAAAACAAGCCCGCCAGCAAAGCCGAAATCTCTGCGCAGTTGGGTCAGAAGGAAGTTTCCGGGCAGCTTAACAAGGTGGTGCGCGACTTGCTGGCCACCGATGCCATCGTCTATACCATTCCGGACAAGCCAAACAGCCGTTTGCAGAAATACCGGCTAACGGAGCTTGGGAGAACGCTGATCGAAGGGGGCAATCGGTGACTCTGGCTGCGAACGGCTTCAACATCGGCGAATGGCGCTGGTACACGCGGCACGCGTCGCCATGCCGTGTCGTGGACCGACAAGATGTCTGGGGTGAAACCAGCTATCGCGTCTGGCTGCCGATCAAAGACGCAGTGGCGCGCGCGCTCGCAAGACTTGACCCAGCTCGACAGCATTCAGCCAACGGTCGCAACGTCAAAACGTGCTCTTCTCGGACGGACCATGTAGGCGGTTCAGGTAGCTCATGTATTGAGCTTGGTATGGATCAAGATAGACGGATGAATCAGGACACAAGTTTCGAAAACGGCAGCAGAACTCCAGAAGTGGCACCGTCTTCGAATACATTCGGTGACGCTCAGTCGATGAGCGACGGCGCGCACCACAAGATGACAAAAAACGCCAGTGTCTACAAGATCGAGATGCTCATCCGCAACCGCGGGCACGTGAGCTTTCAGGCCTTGCTGGACGAGTTGGAGGTGTCGCCCGCGACCTTGAAGCGCGACAAGATCATCGGCTCCGCCAAGCGCCCGGTTTCAAGCCAGTTCTTCGAGTTGATCGGCGAGGCGATGCTCAAGCGAAAGCGCCTTCACATGCGCTACCTGACGCGCGGGCGAGGGGAGGTGGGTGAACGCGACGTCTCGCATCAAAGGCTGGTTCATTACCGAAACACTTGGTACGTGGACGCCTGGTGCCACACGAGAGAGAAGCTGCTGCGCTTCGCGCTCGATGCGATTGAATCCGCTGAGACCCTTGAAACAAGGGCGAAAGATGTGCCGCGGGTCACTTCACAGCCCAAAAGCCCGCCAATCTCTGCCGAAGCTCGCCTACGACGAGACCGAACTCAGGAGCCGAAACAGAGAGGTTTCGGGCAAAGGCATTCCACTGCCGCTGCTTTCCAGGATCGGCAGCAAAGGCGGCGCTGAGCCCGTCCGGGACCACCGTCGGTATGACCGTGTTGCGCCGTGCAAAGGTCGCCGAGATGGCCCGACGCAGCCGCTCTGGCTCGATCTCGAATGCGCTCATGAGCATCCACACGTCGTAGTAGTCCTTCATGCGGCTGTTGGCCCGTCCGAGAGCGACCATCGCATGAAATTTCTCGGCGATGACAGTCTCGAGCGGATAGGCGCGCAGGTGAGGTGACGGCATGTCGAGCAATACCGGCAGATCGATGTTATCGACACCTGGCTCGATGGCATCGCCGAAGCCAATGTCGACGGTGATCGGAATCCGCGCACCCGCGAGCGCGGCCGTGGTGCGAAGCCGCGATCCGCCGTACTCGACCTCTTCGCGGATGGCCTCGATCCGCAGGCCCTTGAGGTCGAAGCTCACGCCGTCATCAACTTCGACCGCCATGATTTCACGGAACGTCCCGAGCAGAGCATCTTCCGCCGCGTCCCCGAAACCAAGCAGGTCCACGTCGCGCGTCGCGCGGTGTGGCTCGTCGAACCAGGTGGCCAGCAGCATCGCACCCTTCAGCACAAACCGCTCGCGATGCGGCGAGAGGCTCAGTCGATGCAGCAGACGCTCCAGCGCATAGCGCGTGAGCAGCAGTTCCATGGGTTGGCCGCGCGCCCGCGCCAGGGTCAACAGACGCTGGCGCACCGAAGCGCCGATGTTGCGCGGGCGATCAGGCATCGCTGGTCAGTGCCATGACGTAGGGCTCCATCGTGGCCCACACGCCCGCGGCCTCGGCTTCGCGCGCAATCTCCGCAGGCGTAGCCTTGCGCCGCCGCAGCGCTTGGCGCAGGCCCTCAATGGCAAGCGCATCGCCCACCGTTCGACGGTAGCGGAACAGGTCGGCCACCGTCTTGGCAACACCGAACACGGGCACGGGCGTGCCGGCGATCTTCTTGCGTTCGACGCCACGGCGCAGCAGCTCGTCAGAGAACCGGGCGACGCGGATCGGCGGATAGGTGAGCCGGGGACGCCAGTCCTTGCGCCCGATGGCGATCCAGACCTTCGGCGGCATCTGGTCGGTGAGACCGTGGAACGCCAGTGCCGAGGCCAGGCAGATGACGCCCTTGGGCACCAGCCGGGCCGCTTCGGCCAGCGACTGCTGCGCATCGAGCGCGGCATCGGGAAGTTGGTAGAGCCCTCGGGCCAGGCGCACCACCTCGCCGGCGCGCTCCATGCGGCTGACCGTGGTGGCGGTGATGCCCGCCTCACTGAACTCCGCGAGCCGCGTCATCCCCCGCCGCTTGAGCAGCGCCAGCGCCTGGGTGCGCTGCGTGGAGCTGTCAGGAGTGGGCATGTTATGAATCCTCGGGCGAATCAACAAAACGTCCGAGCATTTATACCACTTCAACGCGGCTGCGAGGAAAGAGTCGCTCATCGGCATTCCACCGTGAGCTCAGTTGCCCTTGGGTGATGTTGCCGCCGAGGCGGCAATGGTGGAATCGCTTCGCTCGATGGATGCCACAGCCATACCGGTACCGACGGATTGCCCACCTGAAGATACCGCCCGCCGTCCTCGATGCCTGCTGGCAATACGAAGAGTAATGGTGCCGAATCCTCGCAGTCGGTCAGCGTCGCACTGGCCAGGGCGCTCCCCGCACCCAGGTTGTAGCGCAGCCCTTTCACGAAGGACCGCCCATCAGCCACGAGCCGCTCAATGAGCTGCTTCTCGAATCCGTCTTCGACCGGCAGCCAGTACCGTGTCACCGGCATCAGCGACAGCTCCATGATGGTCGGGATGCCTGCCGCCGCAACGCTGAAGGTGGCGATGATCACCATGTGGATGTCATCGGCGGCACCCCACAGTGCCAGCTCCGACTCGAAGCGCCGGCCCAGGCGACGATAGAGCTTCTCGTCGAGCGCGAAAGCCTGGTCAGGTACATGTTTGATGACGGCCTTGTATCCATACCGCGCCGGCACGATCTCCTTCACCTCGGCGATCATCAGCATCAGGTGCTGCGGCTTGCCGGGTGCTGCGATGGATTGCGACCACTGTGCCATCCACCTGGCGTTGATCGCGTCGCGCTGATCAACAGAGAACACCTCGGGGATGTAGAGCCGCGCGCGTAGCGAATCCCCGCGCGCGATCTTGTTCTCGGCGGCCAGCAACAAATGCTTGCGCACCGTGGCCCAGGACCTCTTGCCGACCTCATTCACTCCGCGCGTCACCCCACATCATGCTCTCCCGCCGGGCTTTCATGCTCGGGGGCGAGGTACCGTCATCATGGGTGGTTAGGCTCACAGGAACACCATGGCGCGTCTGGTTGACGACAATTACCTTGGCCGGCGTCCTGCGGAGTTGACAGGCTGAAGGGTCGGCACAGAGTCTGGCTGCCCCAGGATGCGTTCGATTTCCGCCCCGAGCAATCGCCAGGCGCTACGCTTTTCATCGTTGTACTCATGTCGGATCGGGCACGGCAGGCGCCAGCCCACCCTGCAGTCAACGCGACATCAGCTTGAGCAGGCCCGCGGCGTTGTCGGCGCAGATGGCCCGAAAGCCGGTGCTGACGCGCTCGTCGGCCGCGGCCGCCTGCCAGAACTCGATGGCCGCGCGTGCCGCACGCTCCCAGACCTCGCGCTCGGCCGGCAGCGGCAGCTTGGGCTCGAAGGTGCGGGCGGGAAGCTCGACACCGCGCGCCGGCGCGTAGAGCATGGGTAGCATGTCGTAGGCTGGCGACAGCCGCAGTCCCGTCTGGCCGTCCTGGGCGTTCGGCTGGAACGACAGGTTGCCCTCGTGCATGTCGGTGTTGCCGATGAGCTGGCCGAAGTGCCACAGCAGCGCGATGTGCTGGGCATCCGAGCCCGACAGCCATCCGCGACTGGCCACCTGCCGTGAGACCTCGGTCCAGGGCGCACCCGCCAAGCCGAACAGCGCGGCGTTCAGCGAGGACCAGGACGTCACACCCGAACGGCCGAGCAGGCCGTGCCGGTCGAAGCGCTCGACCTCCAGGAAGGTGCGCCCGCCGCTGTGGCGGATGCGCGAGCTTGCCGCACCGACGGCCAGGCGCGCCGGCAGCGTCAGGCTGGCCAGGTGCTCGCACACCAGCAGGTCGGCCCAGCGCTGCGTGCCCGGCGAGTCATCGGAGCCGGAGAATTTGACCAGCACGTGCTGCACCCGCGCGGCGCCGAACTGGCGCACGGCCGTGAACTTGGGGAACTCGCCCCCGGCCGAGGAGCCCATGACTCCCTGTGCCATGGCGGTCTCGGCCAGGCTGGCGTAGACCTGCTCGACCTCGTGCTCGGCCACCGGCGCGTCGCCGCGGCCCAGGCGTGCGTCCTGCAGCCGCGCGAGCCATTGACGGCAAGCCGGCTCGCCGACGATGAGGTTGCCAGCCAGGTCGGCCCCTAGCAGCGACATCGCGTGCAGTGCGTGGTCGTCAGACCAGACCGTCGGGTCCGCGGGAACCTGCAGCATCTCGGCGTGATGGCGTGCGAAGTTGCGGCCGAGAAAGCCCTGCGGCCGCATGTCGTTGAGCGGGTAGGGCAGGCCGTCGAACCAGCCCGCCTGCATGTCCTCGTCCAGCGGCCAGTCGAAGTCCGCGAGGAACTCGACGGCGCAGCCGTGCGGGTAGGTCAGGTCCAGCCGGGCGATTTCCTGCACGTCCCCGCGTTTGTCGACGCGGTACAGCGGCAGCGCCGTACTGGAGCCGCGCAGCGCGCGGCGCGCGGCGTAGGTGGTGCGCCGGGCGTTGCCACGCACGATGAGCTCGTCGCCGGCGGCGCGCGCCAGGCGCATCAGCGTGGCGCGGCTGACCCCGAGCGACTTGAGGAGTTCGCCCGCCTGCAGGCGCCCGTTCAGGCGCAAGGTGGTGATGAGGTCTGCTGCCACAATGAAACGATTGTTTGAACCGGTAAACCCGAGCGTTACGAGAGAGGACAACCCACTTGATGCACGGAAACGAAACGATATGTGAAACGATTATATCGGCGTTAGCAGAGGTTGGCAACACGTGTCGTACGCCATGGACGGGAACGCCGTGACGGTTGGCTCCGAGGTCTGGGATCGAACCTGGGACCTATGGATTGGCAGACAGAGGCATGGCCGAAGTCGTGCCTTGATCGAGACGATCACAGTGCAAGTCGAGCTAGCGCGCCCGCCGCCACGTCGCTGCGCAGATGTCCATAGTGGCGCTCGATCATGGCAACGCTGGTGCCCGAGATCTGCGCCACCGTGAGCAGATCGAGGCCATCGTGCACGAGGTCGCTGATGACACTATGGCGCAATGTGTACGCGTTGGTAGGTACCTCGGTACAGAAGAGCCTTCTAGGTCAATGACTTGGAAGGCTTTTTGCTTTTCGAATCAACAGTTGCAGCGAGCCCGTTCGGCAGACCTTGTCGTGTGCCCGACAACGCTTGCGCAGGTCACACTGATGTCGCGGCACACGGCCACTGTTTCCTGCCATTCATTGCGTGGGTGGTCCTCCTCATCCTGCAGCAACTCACTTTCACTGCTCGATTTGCCGAAGCCTCGCATGGGTTCGGCGTTCTTACGCATGAGGATGGTCAGGAATCTGATGACCAGGAAGGTAAGAGGGCTTGGCTGTGTGCGACGCATCGTGATTTCCTTCTACATTGACTTGAAACGCCGTCACTTTCCAAGCCGCGCTCCATCTTCCCCAGGTGGGACACCCCAATGGGGAGGCTGCGTTTTTGACCCGCCCAGTCGCAGTCGTGCAGCGCAATGATCAATGACCGGCGCAGGCTTGATTGAGCCGTGCTTGGTTGACGACAATGACCTTGGCCGGTTGAGAGCCGAAGCGTGGACGGCCCGTCGAGCACGACTCATGTGCCGCCGTAGTCCGCGCGTGGCGGAAAGTCCGGCCTCACGGCCGGCCAGCTCAGGCGCGTGCGGCGTACCCGTTGCGGCGGTGCGGGCAAGATGCTGTCGTCCACCGGCAGCATGTCGAACTGGCCCGGCCGCAGGTTCCACTGCTCGTCGAAGCCCAACTCGAGCAAGCCCTGCTGGCCGGGGCCGAAGGCGGTCAGCACGACTGGCACGTCTCCGGTCTCGTCGGTGCGCCGGATGATCTGGCCGTTGATGTCGAACTGCTCGACGACCTTGCGCTGCTGGTGCACGCCGCCGCCTTGCACGCTCAGGCTGACGAACGAGACCACCCGGGTGTCCCAGCTCAAGATTCCGCCCAGGGTGACGACGAAGGCGCCGATCGCATTGGCGATGCCGCCGCCACCGCTCCAGCTGATGGTCGTGGTGGTGCGGGTCGACGCTTCGTTGCGGCTGATGCTGCCGTTGGCGCTGAAATCGGCGCGGCTGTGCACCATGCTTTCCATGCCGAACTGCGGGTTGCCGTTGCGCGGACGGGCTGGCGGGTCGAGCCGCCAGCCATGCACGTCGGCACGCAGGCGGATCGTGACGGTGAGCGTGAGCGTGAGCTCGTCGATCGTCGTCACGGCCTGGAACGGGATCTCCCAGTGGGTGATGGGCACCACGTTGCTGCAGCGCCCGCCGTTGACGACCTGCACATAGCCGCCACGCGCGAGCTGTTGCATGTCGAGCACTGTCTGCAGCAACTCGGCCCGCCACGGCGGGTCGGCCAGCGCGTCGCTGCCCGGCAGCAGCGGGTCTGCCGCGCGCGTCAGCAGGGGCTGGGCAAAAGGGCTGCCCTCGGCCTGCGCATGAGCGATGCGCGCCGTCACGGTGTTGCCGCTGACGCTGTCGCGGCTGTCGGCGCGGTGGCCGAACTGCCCGTTCAGCTCGAACTCCAGACGGCCCTCGCGGATGAGCGCATAGCTGATGGTGGGCAGCATCACATTGACGTAGAGCGCCGGCGTGCGTTCCTGCAGGTAGAAGACCGCGGGGCCGGCGATCAAGCCACGTTGGATCAGATAGCCCAGTGACTCGCCCATGCCGTAGGCCCGCAGCCGCGGCTCGATGACCTGGCGCACCTGCGTGCCGGAAAAGTTGTTGGTGGCCAGGTTGAGCTGGATCAGGTCGTCGGCGAACGCCAGCATGCGTTGCCACGACACCGCCTGCTGCCAACCCAGGATGTGGCGCAGGCCGGCGCGGTTGAGCGGCGCGATCCAGTCCGACAGGCTTGCGCCTCCGGTCAGGTTGAAGACGCCGATGCTCTCGACTGGGAACTGCCAGCCGCGCGCTGCAACGAATTCGGGTCCGATGGCGATGCACTCGACCGGCTGCCATGCACCGGATACGCCGCGCATCGCCACCGCATGCACGAGCAGACCCGAGTTCAGATCGGCTTCGTGACGCGCCAGGTTGTCCGCCGTCGCTGGCGTGGCGGTGCAGATCACCGTGCGCGGGCTGTTGTCGTTGCCCGCCTGCGCGGCACAGGCGGTGATGAAGAAGACACCGTCGCCGCTGATGCTGGAGAGACCGATGACGCCGTTGTCGACGCCAGCATCGGGCGGCTCGGCGGTCTGGATCGCCGGCAGCGTGAAGCCGCGGCCGACTGCCATCGCACGCAGCTCCGGCAGGGTCTGGGAACTGACAAAGTCCAGGCACAGATGCGCCGCGTCGGGCGCGCTGCCCACCGGCACCTGGCCGAACATGTCGAGCTGGCGGTACTGCTGTGCCACCAGCAGCGAAGGCAGCTCGAATTCGCCACCGCCGTCCGCGGTGGCGCGCCTGCGGGCTTCCAATGGACGGGCTTGCCCCGATGCTACTGACAACGGTGAGGCCAGCGTACCGGCTGTGGCGACCGGCTCCAGGTTGTTGGGCACCACCAGCATGCGCCCATCGGTAAAGCGGGCCCAGACGTTGCCCATGCGGCTGGAGATGCCGACGCGCTCCAGCGCGGGCAGCGCCTGCATCGAGCGCGCCAACGCGGTGCTGTCGAAGCGAGCGCCGGCGGCCAAGCCGGCGACCAGGCTGCGCACGGCGCCCAACGTGGCCACGCGCGACTCCGGGCTCACCACCGCGCCGGCGCTGCCGCTGGCGGGTGCGCCGTCGCCGCCAAAATCGCTGCTGCCTCCGCCGCCTGTGCCGCCGCCTGTGCCGCCACCGCCTGTGCCACCGGCAGGAGCGTCATTGGCGTTGCCTTCTCCTCCACCGCAAGCACCCAGTGCCGCAGTTGTCAACAGGACCATGCCCTGGGCCGACCAGGCCAGGAAGCGCCGCCGCTCGTCAGGGATAATCTTCATTGCCGTCCTCGCTTGCCGCAGACTGTGCGTGGATGCAGCTTAGGCAAGCTGGCGTTAGCGCGACGTTAGCAAGCGACTGAACTACCCACGGAAATACCATCGATTCTTGAGGATTGGCGAAGAAAGTGGCTTCGAACGGAAGCTTGCTTTGCGTCGTACGAATCAGGACAGCGCAATCAAGAGCGCCATGGATGCTGATGTCATTGACCACGCAGCTGTTCACCAGTTCGGTGAGAGCGCGAGCCTCCGAGAGAGGGAGGATCACGTGCGTGGTGCCCTCGCGTCAGGACGTCTTGGAGTTCAGCACAGCCTGCCTGCCTTCCTTCCTTGAACGGCAGCCACTCGATGGAACCTCCGGTCGAATTCGTCGCAGTGCCTGCGGCTCGTTGCTTGGACCGCGTCGCGTTGAGTGGCAAGCAAGGGCCTGAAGGTCTTTGTTCGAAGACCGCCCTCCAAGACGGCGCCAATGTCGGATAGCGCACAGAAGTTCATGTCGAGACCGGCTAATTTGTACGGGCATCGACGTCCAGATGTTCGTGCACGAACCTGATCTCCAGACCCGCACTCCGAAAGGAACCTTATGCGAACCCCATTGATGCTGTCTGCCTTGTGCCTGTCTTGCCTGTTGCTGCTGAGCGCTTGCGACAAGAAGCCCTCCGTGCCGTTGGTGGAACCGGCCCAGGTCCAGGCCGGCACGACGCCTTCCGCGCCAGCCGGCATGTCGGTGCCCGCGGCGGATTCGGTGCTGACGCCAGGAACCGAGACCCCCAAACCGAACGCCGCAGCGGGCCGGTCCAACGACGAGATGACGCCTGCCCAAGAATCGAGTGCGATGCCGATGGTCGGCCAGAACAACGACCACTCCGCCCCGCTTGCTCCCGCCAAGCCGGCCAGCACGCCATAGGCAATGGCCGGTCCCGTCGACAGGGGCAAAGTCCGGCCGCGAGCGTGGCGCGGCGGCATGCCAGCGCCCGGGCGCACCGCGCGATTCAGCCCGCCAGCAGCCCGCGCAGCACGTAGGGCAGGATGCCGCCGTGGCGCAGGTAATCGATTTCGACAGGCGTATCGACACGCAACAGCAGCGTGATGTCTTGGCGCGTGCCGTCGCGGCGCCGGATCGCCAGCACGATGTCCTGGCGCGGCCGCAGTTCGCCTTGCAGGCCGACGATGTCGAATGTCTCGTCGCCGACGATGCCCAATGCATCGACGCTGTCGTCGCCCTTGAACTGCAGCGGCAGCACACCCATGCCGACCAGATTGGAGCGGTGGATGCGCTCGAAACTGCGCGCCACGACGGCGCGTACCCCCAGCAGGCGCGGCCCCTTGGCGGCCCAGTCCCGGCTCGAACCGGTGCCGTATTCGGCGCCCGCAAACACCAGCGTCGGCGTCCCGGCCGACTGATACCGGATCGCCGCCGCATGGATCGACAGGAGCTCGCCGCTTGGCTGGAAGCGGGTCACGCCGCCTTCGACGCGCGAGCCATCAGCATTGGGCGGCAACATCAGGTTGCGGATGCGCACATTGGCGAAGGTGCCCCGCATCATGACCTCGTGATTGCCGCGGCGCGAGCCGTAGCTGTTGAAATCAGCCACCGCGACACCTTGTGCGAGCAGGTATTCACCGGCCGGCGAACCCGGCCCGATCGAGCCAGCGGGGCTGATGTGATCGGTGGTCACCGAGTCGCCGAAGATCGCCAGCGCGCGCGCCGCCCGGATGTCCGTCACGCCGCCCGGCGCCGGATCAAAGTCGTCGAAGAATGGTGGTTCGGCGATATACGTCGAGGGGGCCCATGCGTAGACCTGGCCGGTGTCGGCCGGGATGTCGTTCCAGAGCGGATTGCCGCGAGCAAAATCTCGATACAGGGTGCGATACGTGTCGGGGTCGGTCGCACGCGTCAGCGCGTCGGCAATCTCCTGGCTGCTCGGCCAGATGTCTTTCAGCATCACCGGCCGGCCCTCGCGACCCAGGCCCAGCGGATCACGCGTCATGTCGATATCGATGCGACCCGCGATGGCGAAAGCCACCACCAGTGGCGGACTCATCAGGAAATTGGCCTTGAGCGCCGGATGAATGCGCGCCTCGAAGTTGCGGTTGCCCGAGAGCACGGCGGCGCAGATCAGGTCGTGTGCGGCGATGGCTTGCTCCAGCGGCGCGGCAAGCGGCCCGGCGTTGCCGATGCAAGTGGTACAGCCATAGGCGACGACGCGAAATCCCAGCACTTCCAGGTCACCCAGCAGTCCGGCGCGGGCGAGGTATTCCGTCACCACACGCGAACCCGGCGCGAGCGAAGTCTTTACGCGCGGCCCCACAGTCAGCCCGATCGCCACCGCCTTCTTCGCCAGCAGCCCGGCGGCCAGCATGACGCCCGGGTTCGACGTGTTGGTGCAAGACGTGATGGCGGCGATCAGCACATCGCCGTGACCGATGTCGTCGGCCGGCACTGCTGCAAGGGCGTCAACCGCCTTGCTGCCGCGATCATGGTCGGCCATTTCAGCCTCATTGCGGCCAAGTGCCTTGCCGGCCTGGGCGACCTGCGGCGCGGCCACGCCGGACTCCGAGTCTGCCAGCGCATAGCGCCGGTGCATCTCGTCGGCGGTGCGGCCGTAGCCATCCTGTGCGACCGGCTGCGCGAACAGTTCGGCAAAGCGCCGTCCGAGGTCCGGCAGATCGACGCGGTCCTGCGGCCGCTTGGGGCCGGCCACGCCGGGGTGGACGTCGGCGAGGTCGAATTCGATGACCGCGCTGTAGTCGATGTCGCCGTCCTGTGGCATGCCGAACATGCCTTGCGCAGTGAAGTAGCCACGCAGCGCATCGATCTCGGCTGCATCTCGTCCGGTGGCGGCGAGGTACTTCACGGTCTCTTCGTCGACCGGGAAGAAGCCCATGGTCGCGCCATACTCGGGCGCCATATTGGCAATCGTGGCGCGATCGGGCACCGTCAGCAAGGCGGCACCGGCGCCGAAGAACTCGACGAACTTGCCAACGACCTGCGCCTGACGCAGCCGCTCGGTGACGTGCAACACGAGGTCGGTCGCGGTGGTGCCCTCGGCGAGCCGGCCGCGCAGATGCACGCCGACCACGTCCGGCGTCAGGAAGACCAGCGGCTGGCCCAGCATGCCGGCCTCGGCCTCGATGCCGCCGACGCCCCAGCCGACGACGCCCAGTGCGTTGATCATGGTCGTGTGCGAATCGGTGCCGACCAAGGTGTCCGGATAGGTGACGCCATCCTTTTGCAGCACGCCGCGCGCGAGATATTCGAGATTCACCTGGTGCACGATGCCGATGCCCGGCGGCACCACGCGGAAGGTATCGAAGGCCTGCATGCCCCACTTGATGAAGCGGTAGCGTTCGGCGTTGCGCGAAAACTCCAGCCGCATGTTCAGATCCAGCGCGTTGGCAACCCGGTAGTGATCGACTTGCACCGAGTGGTCCACCACAAGGTCCACCGGTACCAGCGGCTCGACGATCTTCGGATTCTTGCCCAGGCGCTGCGCCACGCCGCGCATCGCGGCAAGATCGCACAGCAGCGGCACACCGGTGAAATCCTGCAGCACGATGCGCGCGACGACGAAGGGTATTTCGGCCGTGCGTGGCGCGCTCGGTTGCCAGGCCGCGAGCTGGCGCACGTGCTCGGGCGTGATGCGGTGGCCGTCGCAATTGCGCAGCAGCGATTCGAGCACGATGCGGATCGACACGGGCAGCCGGCCTATCTTGCCGAGTCCCGCCGCTTCGAGCGCAGCCAGCGCAAAGTAGTGCGAAGTCGTTCCTGCGGCGAGCTTGAATTCCCGCAAGGCATTGAAGGGATCATGGGTCATGGTGGCCTCCGCCAGAGTCTGGGCGCGATGCAATCGATCCGCCGACAAGGCCAGAATAGCCCAGCTTCGACACCTGCCGCCGGCGTTCGGTGCGCCACACCGAGCGCGCCCGTGATTCGCCCTATGATGCTTGCGCCCACCCTGCTGGAGCAAGGTAATGGCCCGACCTGGAGCAAGGACAATGGCAACGCGAACCGAACACGACTCCTTCGGTGACATCGAAGTTCCGGCCGACCGGCTCTGGGGGGCGCAGACCCAGCGTTCGCTCGAACATTTCGACATTTCCACCGAGCGCATGCCGCGCGAGATCGTGCTCGCCCTGGCCAGCGTGAAGTCCGCCTGCGCCGGCGTCAATCGCGACCTCGGACTTTTGCCCGTCGACACCGCCACTGCGATCATGGCCTCTGCGCAAGAAGTGCTGTTGGGCCATCACGACCAGGAGTTTCCGCTGTCGGTGTGGCAGACCGGTTCGGGCACGCAGAGCAATATGAACATGAACGAAGTGCTGGCGAACCGCGCCGCACAGCTGCTCGGCGCCGCAGCCTGTCCGAACGGCACCCTCGCGCGCCGCGTCCATCCCAATGACGACGTCAATCTCGGACAGTCGTCGAACGACGTCTTCCCGACCGCTATGCACCTGGCCGCCGGTCTGGGCATCGTCCGCACCGTGCTGCCTGCCTTGACCCGCCTGCGCGCGACGCTGGCGGCAAAGTCCGACGCCTTTGCGGACATCATCAAGATCGGCCGCACCCATTTGCAGGACGCCACGCCGTTGACGCTGGGCCAGGAGCTGTCCGGCTATGTCGCCCAGCTTGACCACTGCGAAGCGGTCATCGGTGCGCTGCTGCCTTCGCTGTATCCGCTCGCCATCGGCGGCACAGCGGTCGGCACCGGCCTCAACACGCACCCCGAATTCGGCCAGCGCGTGGCGGCAGAGCTGGCGCGCAGCAGCGGGTTGCCCTTTGCCAGCGCGGCGAACAAGTTCGCGGCACTGGCTGCGCACGACGGCCTCGTCGCGGTGCATGGCGGTCTCAAGACGCTCGCCGTGGCGCTGACGAAAATTGCCAACGACATCCGCTGGCTGGCCAGCGGCCCGCGTTGCGGCCTGGGCGAGATTTCGATTCCCGAGAACGAGCCGGGCAGCTCGATCATGCCGGGCAAGGTCAATCCGACCCAGTGCGAGGCGCTGACCATGCTGTGCTGCCAGGTGATGGCCAATGACGTGGCCATCGGCAGCGGCGGCGCCTCGGGCAATTTCGAACTCAACGTCTATAAGCCGCTCATCGCCCACAACTTCATGCAGAGCGTGCGACTGCTCGCCGACGGCATGAGCAGTTTCGAGATCCACTGCGTGCGCGGCATCGAGCCCAACCGAGAGCGCATCGCCGAGTTGCTGGAGCGCTCGCTGATGCTGGTGACGGCGCTGGCGCCCCACATCGGCTACGACGGCGCCGCCGAGATCGCCAAGCGGGCGCACCGGGATGGCATCACGCTGCGCGCTGCGGCACTGGCTTCCGGACAGGTCACGGCCGATGAATTCGACCGCTGGCTGGTCCCGGCCGACATGGTCGGCCAGCGTGGTCAAGCGACCAAGCGCTAGCACCGACGCTGCGCCGGCCTCGTTCAGATCATGGCAGCCGCCTTGCCGGCAGCCAGCAAGACCGGGTCCGAGACGGGCGAGAACGGGGGCGCGTAGGAGAGGTCCATGCCAGCCACCTCGGCCGCGCTCATGCGGTTCCACAGCGCCGTGGCCAGAACGTCGATGCGTTTGCCCGCACCCGCCCCGCCCACGATCTGCGCGCCGAGCAAGCGGCCGCTGCGACGCTCGACAACCACCTTGATTCTCATCGTCTGCGCGCCGGGGTAGTATGGCGCGCGGCTCGTTGCTTCGGTGGTCACGCCAACGGCGTCGAGGCGTGCGGCCGCCGCCTCGCGTTCGGTGAGCCCGGTGCGGGCGATCTCCAGGTCCTGAAAGCGGGTGATCGCGGTACCGAGAACGCCGCCGAAGGCCGCGTTGCCACCTGCGATATTGGTGCCGACGACGCGGCCCTGCTTGTTGGCGTGCGTCCCCAGCGCCACTACGACGGACTGTCCGGTGATCCGATGGTGCGATTCGACGCAGTCCCCGGCGGCCCAGATGTGCAGCGTGTCGGTGCGCAAGTGGTCGTCGACTTTGATGCCGCCGGACTCGCCCACGCCGATGCCCGCCGCGCGAGCCAGATCCGCGTTGGGGCGCACCCCGAGCCCGATCACCACGATGTCGGCCGCCACTGCGCCCGCCGCCGTTTCCACTGCCCTGACACGCCCGCCAAGCACGCCAAAGCCGGTGACCGCGGTGCCCAGGCGGAGATTGATCCCGCCGGCGCGCATCGCGGTGGCGACGCCAGCGGCCATGTCAGCGTCGAGCACGGCGCCCATTGGCGCATCGAGCCGCTCCACCACGGTCACCTGAAGGCCGCGTTTGAGCAGGCCTTCGGCGACTTCGAGTCCGATGTAGCCGGCACCGACCACCACGGCACGCCGCGCGCCCGCGACGAGCAATCGTTCCACTTGCGCTGCATCGTCGAGGGTCCGCAGTTGCAGCACGCCCTGCGCGTCGACACCCGGCCAACCAGGCGAAATGCCAGACGCGCCGGTGCCGATGAGCAGATCGTCATAGTGCAGCGCAGAGTCCAACCCCGAGTCGAGGTTGCGCACCGTCACGCTGGATGCCTTGACGTCGATGGCGGTGACTTCGTGGCGCGTGCGCACGTCGATGCCCTTGGCGCGGTGCTGCTCCGGGGTGCGTACCACCAGGCTGTCCGGCGACGCCACGAACCCGCCGATCAGGTAGGGCAGGCCGCAGGCTGCATAGGATGTTCTGGACGAGCGCTCGAGAACCACGATCTCGAACTCGTCAAGGCTCTTCATCCTGCGCAGCTGGGTCGCCGCGGAAATTCCGGCGGCGTCGCCACCAATGATCACCAGCCGTCGTGTCATCTTTCAGATCCTGAGTTTTGCGTGGCGTTCGCCGATTTCGGTCGAACGCAGCAGAGTGTCTTCGCACTCGACCAGCGCGTCTGTTCGCCTGCGTACAGTCGTTCTTGCGATAGGGCATCCCCATGGAACAAGGAACCGGTCCGGCCGGGGTCTGTGCGCTGACGCACCGATGCGCGCGCGCTCACCGCGCAAGATCACTTGCTTGGTCCCCACGAAACAGCAACCGATGAACAAACCGCGCGGCCATGCCGAGAATCACCACAGCGACCGTATCGGTTGGCTGCGCGCCGCCGTGCTGGGCGCCAACGACGGTATCGTGTCCACCGCCAGCCTCGTGGTGGGTGTGGTCGCTGCCGGGGCCGACCACAAGACGGTGATGCTGACAAGCGTCTCGGGCCTGATCGCCGGGGCGATGTCGATGGCAGCGGGCGAGTTCGTCTCGGTCCATTCGCAAAAGGACACCGAGGAGGCCGGCCTGGCGCGGGAACGTCTGGAGTTGCAGAGCGATCCGACGGGCGAACGCCGCGAGCTCGCGGCAATCTACGTCATGCGCGGGCTCGATCGCAGCCTGGCCGACCAGGTCTCGCAGCAGCTGATGGCACACGACGCGCTGGGCGCACACGCACGCGACGAGCTGGGTCTGAGCGAGACCACCGCGGCCCGGCCGACTCAGGCAGCGCTGGCCTCCGCGGCGAGCTTCGCGGTCGGCGCGGCCTTGCCAATCTCGATGGTCGTGGCGGCACCGCCGGCCCAGTCGATCGTCTGGGTCTCCTTGGCCTCGCTCGTGTTTCTGGGCATGCTCGGCGGCGTGGCCGCTCGCGCCGGCGGTGCGCCGATCTGGAAAGGCACCTGGCGCGTCGGCCTCTGGGGCGCGCTGGCCATGGGCGTCACGGCGGGTGCGGGGGCCTTGTTTGGTGCCGTCGCATGAGACATCCGGGCCGTCCCAAGGGCGAATCCCGCTGCACGGAAGGGCGGAGGGTAGTCCAGTGAGCAAGGCGCCAGCGCCCCCGGTCGAGACCGACCAGATCGGCCAGAACATTGCCGCCGTGCAAGAGTTCTATTCGCGCGAAGAGGGCAAGCGCAGCGCCTCGCAGCGCCACGCCGAAAGCATCAGCGATTTCGTTGGGCGGCCGCTCTTTCTGGGCATCATCGTGCTCTTCGTCACGGTCTGGATCGGCGCCAACCTGGCCTTGCCGGCGTTCGGCCGCAAGGCCTTCGACGAGCCTCCGTTCTTCTGGCTGCAAGGCATCCTCGCGTTGAGCGCGCTGCTCACGACGACTGTGGTGCTGGCCAAGCAAAACCGCATCGCCAAGCTCGACGAACAACGCGCACACCTGGAGTTGAAGGTCACGCTGCTCATAGAGCAGAAGACGGCCAAGCTGATCGACTTGCTCGAAGAACTGCGGCGCGACCTGCCCAACGTCAAGGACAGGCACGACTCCAGCGCTGCCGTCATGCAGCAGGCGATGAACCCCGAGCTGGTGCTGGCCGCACTGGACGAAAACACGCGCGCCCCCGAGGCCTCCGCAGTGGCGGCCGTGCCCATCGAACCCTACCTGCCCGCACCGTGAAGGCCGCTGTCTTGCACCAGACCAAAGACGTCGCCGCAGCGCTGCTTCGAGGCCCGGCAGCTCATTGCTGCGCAGGCGCAGCGCTGACGCGCCAGATCACGTTGCCCACGTCGTCGGCCACCAGCAATGCGCCACTGCGGTCCAGCGCCACGCCCACCGGGCGGCCGTAGGCCTTGCCGTCGTCGCTGAGAAAGCCGCTCAGCACATCGATCGGCAAGCCGCTGGGCTGCGTGCCCGCGAAGGGCACGAAAACGACCTTGTAGCCGCTGTGCGGGCGCCGGTTCCACGAGCCGTGCTGGCCGATGAACATGCCGTGTGCAAACGTCGCCGGCAGCGTCGTGCCACCCGACCAGGCCAGCCCCAGCGAGGCGGTGTGTGCCCCCAGCGCGTAGTCGGGCACCCGTGCCGCCGCCACCAAGTCAGGACGCGGCGGCTGCACGCGTTCATCGACATGCGCGCCGTAGTAGCTGTACGGCCAGCCGTAGAAAGCGCCGTCGTGCACGGCGGTGAGGTAGTCGGGCACCAGGTCGCTGCCGATCTCGTCGCGTTCGTTGACCACTGTCCACAACGCACCGGCGGCCGGCTCCCAGGCCATGCCGTTGGCGTTGCGCAGGCCCGAGGCCAGGATGCGGTGAGCGCCGCCGGGCAGAGCGATCTCCCAGATCGCGGCGCGCTCGGCCTCTACCGCCATGCCGCGCTCACCCACATTGCTGTTGGATCCCACGCTGACGTAGAGCTTGCTGCCGTCGGCACTGGCAACGAGGTTCTTGGTCCAGTGATGGTTGATGGGCCCGGCCGGCAAGGTGCTGACGAGCACACCGGGGGTGGTGATCTGCATGCTGCCGCTGCGGTACGGAAAGCGCAGCACGGCGTCGGTCGTGGCGACGTACAGGTCGCTACCCACCAGCACCATGCCGAACGGCGAGTTCAAGCCGCGCAGCAACACGCTGCTCTGGTCAGCCACGCCGTCACCATCGCTGTCGCGCAGCAGCGTGATGCGGTTGGCGCTGGGCACGGCGGCACCGGCTCGCTGCATCACCAGGCCCATGATCCAGCCCTTCAGGCCCCGCGCATTTTCGGGCCGCGGCGGTGCGTTGCTCTCGGCCACCAGCACGTCGCCATTGGGCAGCACGTAGAGCCAGCGCGGGTGGTCCAGGCCGCGCGCAAAGGCCTGCACTTGCGTGCCCGCTGCGGCCTGCGGCAACTGCCCGGGCCGCCAGCCCAGCGCCGGCGCGATATGGACGGTGGGGACAAGCCCGCGCGCCGGCGCCAGCAGCGTGGGCCGTGGGCCGAAATCGCCCGTCGCAGGCAACTGCGCAGTTTCGGCGCAGCCGCCGAGCGCGAGCGCGCACAGGCCGGCGAGAGTGGACAAGCGCGTGGTGGAAAGGGCAGGCGAGGTAGACACCATGAAAAGTCCTTCAGCACATCGGCCAGAGTTGCATCTTGACGCAGCGCCTCGCATGGGTCTGTGCGCTGCCGTACGGCCTGCATCGGATGTCGACCAGCGCCGCAAGACCTTGAGTCTGCTTCGGAGAACGGGTTTCTTCGATTGATCGTCACGCGATGACCGGTGCCTCGCAAGGTGCCTTGACACGATGGACAGAAAGGCGTCAACTGGCAGCGCAGGGTGGTCGAACCGGGGCGTCCTTCTCGGACAAGCGATTCGCTCTGATCATCGTGAAAGGAGGGCAACTCTATCGAGAAGTCTCACCGAATCACTCCCCCCATCACCGGCATCGAGATGCCGGCAAACATCATCCCCATGTGATGTAACGATGCCGCCGAGAGTGGCATTGCGCAATGCCCTGAAATACAACGCAGGGCATTGCTGTTTCTGGGAAGGATCAGAGCCAGTCGATCCAGAATCGTTCGAGAGCGACGCTGCACGGCCAGGTCGCGGCCGGTCGCCATGCGCCGCGCCGTGCATCCAGCAGCATCGAGCAGCAACTCAATTCGTCGCGGGCGTGCTCTTCCAGCCGCCACCGAGCACCTTGTACAGGGTGAGCAGGTTTTGCACCTGCAAGGCCTGCACTTGCACGGTGGCCTGCTCGGATGCGAACAGCGCGCGCTGCGCGTCGAGCACGTCGAGATAGCTCGACGCACCCTGACGGTAGCGCAGCTCGGCGAGCTTGAAGCTGGTCTGTGCGGCACGCGCCTGCGCCGCTTGCGCGCGCAGTTGTTCGCCCAAGGTGGCGCGGCCCGCGAGTGCATCGGAGACTTCGCGGAACGCGGTCTGGATCGCCTTCTCGTACTGCGCCAGCGCAATCTCGCGGTTGATCCTGGCCACCTCGAGATTGGCTTGGTTGCGCCCTGCGTCGAACAGGGGCTGGAGCAACGTGGCACCGCCGGTGAGGGCGAATGTGCCGCTGGCGAACAGATTGTCCAGTGCGCTGCTCGCGGTGCCGGCGTTGGCGGTGAGCGAGATGCGCGGGAAGAAGGCCGCGCGAGCCGCACCGATATTGGCGTTGGCAGCGATCAATTGCTGCTCGGCGGCGCGCACATCGGGCCGTCGCGCCAGCAGGTCCGACGGCAGACCGGCGGGCAGATCGACCAGGGTCTGCCGCGCCGACAGGGGCAAGGCAGGCCTCGCGTCGGCAGGCAGCGACTGTCCCAGCAACAGCATCAGCGCGTTCTCGTCAAGTGCGCGTTGCCGGGTGGTCTGGGCCAGGCTTACGCGCGCGCCTTCGAGCAACTGCTCTGCCTGCGAGCGGTCAAGGTCGGACGCCGCACCGTTCTCGAACTTGAGCGCGACGAGCTTGAACGAGGCTTCGCGGGTCTTGAGCGCGTCGCCGGTGACGCGCATCAGCTCTGCGTCGGCGAGCAGGTTCACGTAGGTATTTGCAACCGCTGCGACCAGCGCGATCTGCACCGTCTGGCGCGCCTCTTCGCTAGCGAGGTACTGCGCCAGGGCGGCCTGGCTCAGGCTGCGTACACGGCCGAAGAAGTCGAGCTCGTAGGCCGTCATCTGCGCGCCGACGGCGTAGCTGTGGATCAGCGTGCCCGATGCGCCGGCCAGACGCTGGGCCGAAGCGCCCACGCCCAGCGTGGGCAACTCATCAGCCTTGCGGATCTGGTAGGCGGCGCGCGCCTGTTCGATGTTCAGCGCGGCCACGCGCAGGTCGCGGTTGTTGACCAGCGCGATTTCGATCAGGCGGCGCAAGCGCGCGTCTGCGAAGAATTGCTGCCAGTCGATGTCGGCGGCGGCCGAGCCGGCCGCACCAACGGCACCTGACTCGGCGGCGTACTCGGTTGGCACCGGTGCCGCCGGGCGCTGGTAGGCGGGGATGAAGCTCATGCAGCCGACCAGCAGCGCTGCGCTGGCGAGCGCCGTCAGGGTCGATGCACGCAGCGAGAAAGTGCGCTTATGCATGGTCGCCCTCCTTGGCAGCGGGCCGGACTGCTGCGTCTTTCAGTTCGTGCGCGTACATCTGGCGTTGTCGCTCGCTGCCCTTGAAGTAGCTGCGCACGACCACGAAGAACACTGGCACGAAGAACACGGCCAGCAAGGTGGCGGTGATCATGCCGCCCATCACGCCGGTGCCGATGGCGCGCTGGCTGGCCGAACCCGCGCCGGACGCAATGACCAGCGGCAGCACGCCCAGAATGAAGGCAAACGAAGTCATCAGAATAGGCCGCAGCCGCAGGTGCACCGCCTTCAGCGTCGCCTCGACCAGACCCATGCCCTGTGCATGCAAGTCTTTCGCGAACTCGATGATCAGGATCGCGTTCTTCGCCGACAGGCCGATCACCGTGATCAGACCGACCTTGAAGAACACATCGTTGGGCATGCCGCGCAGCGTGACGGCGAGCACCGCACCGAGCACGCCCAGCGGCACCGCGAGCAGCACCGAGAACG
This sequence comes from uncultured beta proteobacterium, assembly GCA_963740455.1. Taxonomy (GTDB): domain Bacteria; phylum Pseudomonadota; class Gammaproteobacteria; order Burkholderiales; family Burkholderiaceae_C; genus Paucibacter. The sequence continues at coordinate 351,221 of CAVUEF010000013.1, read as the reverse complement.
GAATCGACCAGCTCTCGTACAGCGCCGACAGGCACAGGAACACCGCGAGCAGCGAGAACACCAGCAGGATCGACGCGGTCGAGCCCGACAAGCGCTCTTCACGCGACAGTCCGGTCCACTCGAAGGCAAAGCCTTGCGGCAACTGGGCGGCGAGGCGCTCCATCTCGGCGATGGCGTCGCCGGTGCTGTGACCGGGTGCGGCGTCGCCGGCCAGACGCATCGTCGGGTAACCGTTGTAGCGCAGCGTCTGCATCGGCCCGGTGATCCAGCGCGTCGACGCAATCGCCGACAGCGGCACCAGCTTGCCGGCGCTGTTGGGCACGTTGAGCTTGAGCAGGTCTTCGGGCTGCATGCGGTTGGCCGCATCGGCCTGCACCACCACGCGCTGCATGCGCCCGGCGTTCGGGAAGTCGTTCACATAGCTTGAACCCAGGGTGGTCGACAGCAGACTGTTGATGGCGTCGAACGACACGCCCAGGGCGCTGGCGCGGTCGCGATCGACGTCGATCTGCAACTGAGGCGCGTCTTCGAGTCCGTCGGGACGCACCCCGGCGAGAATCTTGCTCTGAGCCGCCATGCCCAGCAGCTGGTTGCGCGCCGCCAGCAGCGCCGCGTGACCATTGCCGCCGCGATCCTGAAGACGGAACGAGAAACCGGTGGCACTACCGAGCTCGGGAATGGCCGGCGGGCTCAGCGCGAAGATGAAGGCATCGCGCACGCCCGACAAGGCGCCGAAGGTGCGTGCCGCCAAGGCCTGCGCCGAGTGCTCGGGCCCCTTGCGTTCGTCCCAGGGCTTGAGCGTGACAAAGGCCAGCGCCGCGTTCTGGCCGCTGCCCGAGAAGCTGAAACCCAGCACGCTGACCATCTTGTCGACCTCGGGCTGCTTGAGCAGGAAGCCTTCCGCCTTCTCCATCACGGCCAGCGTGCGTTCGCGTGTGGCGCCCGGCGGCAACTGCACGTTGGCGATGATGTAGCCCTGGTCCTCATTGGGCAGGAACGACGCCGGCAATCGCATGGTCAGCAGCACCACGACCGCGATGATGGCGACGAACAGCAGCATGAAGCGACCGGTGTGCTTGAGCACCTTCGCCACCCAGGCTTCGTAGCCGTGCGTGGTGGCGAGAAAGCCGCGGTTGAACCAGCCGAAGAAGCCGCGCTTCACATGCTTGTGGCCGGCCTCGACAGGCTTGAGAAAGGTCGCGCACAGCGCCGGCGTGAGCGAGTTGGCGAGAAACACCGAGAACAGCATCGAGCTGACCATGACGAGCGAGAACTGGCGGTAGATATTGCCCACCGATCCGCCAAAAAATGCCATCGGCAGGAACACCGACACCAGCGTCACCGTGATGCCCACCAGCGCGGCAGTGATCTGGCTCATTGCCTTCTTGGTCGCGTCGCGCGGACTCAAGCCTTCTTCGCTCATGATGCGTTCGACGTTCTCGACCACCACGATCGCATCGTCGACCAGAATGCCCACCGCCAGCACCATCGCGAACATGGTCAGCACATTGATCGAGAAGCCGAATGCGCTCATCACGCCGAACGCGCCGAACAAGGCCACCGGCACCGCAATGGCCGGGATCAAGGTGTAGCGGAAATCCTGCAGGAACAGATACATCACCAGGAACACGAGAATCATCGCCTCGATGAGGGTCTCGACCACGCGGCTGATCGAGATCTTGACAAACTTCGAGCTGTCGTAGGGGATGTCCCACTTCACGCCTTCGGGGAAGTAGGTCGACAGCTCGGTCATGCGCTGGCGGATCAGCGTGGCGGTGGCCAGCGCGTTGCCGGTGGGCGAGAGCTGCACGCCGATGCCGGTGGACGGCTTGCCGTTCAGGCGTGCCGCCGTGCCGTAGTTCTGTGCGCCGAGTTCGATGCGCGCCACGTCGCGCAGGCGCACCGAAGAACCGTCGGTATTGGCGCGCAGCACGATGGCACCGAACTGAGCGACCGAGTTGAGCTGGCCGTTGACGACAACGGTGGCCGAGATGGCTTGGCCAGCGACATTGGGCAGATCACCAATGGTGCCCGACGACACCTGCGCGTTCTGGGCGCGGATGGCGTTGTTGACGTCGACGGTCGAGAGGCCGACGCCGACGAGCTTGGCAGGGTCGATCCAGATGCGCATGGCGCGCTCGGTGCCAAACAACTGTGCCTGTCCGACGCCGGGCAGCCGCTGGAGTTCGGGCAGCACATTGCGCGAGGCGTAGTCGCCCAGCGCGACTGGGTCGAACGCCGGGTTGTCGCTCGACAGTATCGTGAACAACAGAAAGTTCGAGCGCGCCTTGTCGACGCGCACGCCTTGCTGCGTCACGACCGAAGGCAGACGCGGCGACGCGCGCGCCAGACGGTTTTGCACGTCAACCTGGGCCAGGTCGGCGTTGCTGCCGGCCTCGAAGGTCAGGGTGATCGACCCCACGCCATTGGCCTGACTGACCGACTCCATATAGATGAGTCCGGGCGAGCCGTTCATCTCCTGTTCGATCACGCTGATCACACTGTCTTCGAGCGTCTGCGCCGAGGCGCCGGGGTAGGCAGCCGTCAACACGATGGAGGGCGGCGCGACGGTCGGAAACTGCGAGACGGGAAGCCGGCTGATGGCAACGCCGCCGAACACGAGGATGAACAGGGCGATCACCCAAGCGAAGATGGGCCGGTCAATGAAGAAATGCGCCATGGGGTGCGCCTCTCAAACGCCGGAGGCCGAGCTTGCCGGCTTTGCCGCCGCCTGGGGCAGGCCCGCGGGCGTCCAGGGCACCGCTTTGACGGGGGCGTTGCCGCGCAGTTTCTGGAAACCCTCGACCATCACCTGTTCGCCGGGCTTCAGTCCGTCGAGCACGACCCATTGGCCGGCGATGGACATGCCGATTTTCACCGGACGCGGCGTGACCTTGCCATCGCTGCCAACCACCATCACCGAGTCGCCGGTCGAGCCGCGCGTGACCGCCTGCTGCGGCACGACAATGCCGGCCTCGGCCTGGGCTTGCTCAAGCCGCACCCGCACATACATGCCGGGCAGCAAGACGCCGGCGGGGTTGGGCACCTCGGCGCGCATCGTGATCTGCCCGGAGGTCGGGTCGACCGTCAGGTCCGAGAACAGCAGCTTGCCCGGCTGCGCATAGTCGCTGCCGTCTTCGAGCACCAGGCGCACGCCGGCGCCGCCCGCGCGCTTGAACTGGCCGCTCTCGACCGCCTTGCGCAGGCGCAGCACATCGCTGGTCGATTGGGTGAAGTTCACATACATCGGGTTGATCTGCTGGATGAGCGCAAGCTGGGTCGCCTCGCCCTGTCCGACCAGCGCGCCTTCGGTGACGAGCGCACGGCCGATGCGCCCGCCGATTGGCGCCGTTACCGATGCATAGGCGAGGCTGATCTGCGCGGTCTGCACGGCGGCCTTGGCCAGCGCCACGTCGGCTTGTGCGATTCTTTGGGCGGAGACGGCCACGACATAGTCCTGCTTGCTGATCGCGTTGGCTTCGACCAGCGGCTTGTAGCGCTCGGCCTGGGCCGACGCCTGGGTCAGATTGGCCTGAGCGCGCGCCAGTTGTGCCTGCGTGCTCGCGACACTTGCCAGATAGGGTGCGGCGTCGATCTGGAACAGCGGCTGTCCGGCCCTGACGTCGCTGCCTTCCTTGAACAAGCGCTTTTCAACAATGCCGGCAGCGCGGGCGCGCACCTGCGCGACGCGCGAGGCCTCCAGCCGCCCCGGCAATTCGGTGGCGAGGCCGACGGCTGCTGGAGCGACGGTGATGACGGCGACTTCGGCCGGCGGCGGTGCCCCACCGGGTGCGCCGCCTGGGCTTGAGGCAGGCCCGCAGGCCGTGAGCAACAGTGCCGACACCACAAGCGCGCAGCCCGCGGCAGACTTTGTCACTGTGATTTGCAATGCAGACATGCACAACCCTTCTGGACGAGCGGCGCCAGGACGCACCGGACAACACCTGGTTTCGAAAGCGGCCGCGTGACCAAGGTCAGGCGGCACCGACGGGAAGCGCAAGAGTTTACAGTTCAACATCGCCCGATGAGTCTGCCGCATTGCAGCGCATCGATTCGGCAGCGAAGACAAATCCCTTGCAGCAAGCTGCCCGCCAGATCGGCTGGCGACGCGTCGAAGCCCCTATTCACCCCAAGCAGTGAGCACCCATGACACCTCATCCTGATTCGGCCTGGCTTGACGTGCAATACAACAACCGTGCGCGCATTCCCGATCACGCGGCTATTTTCGAGCGTTGGAAGCGCGCTTCCGAGTTGACGCGTGCGCAGTCACTGTGCCATCTGGATCTCGCCTATGGCGAGGGGCCGGCCGAGCGGCTCGACGTCTTTCCGGCGCAAGGCGCCAAGGCGCCGGTGCTGGTGTTCATCCACGGTGGCTATTGGCGCTCGTTGGACAAGTCGGATCACTCCTTTTTGGCCGCATCGTTCGCGGCCGAGGGCGCCCAGGTGGTGCTGCCCAATTACGCGCTGTGTCCGGCCGTGAGCATCGACCAGATCGTGCTGCAAACCGTGCATGCGCTGGTCTGGGTCTATCGCCATGCGGCCAGCTATGGCGGCGATCCGAAGCGCATCGTGGTGGTGGGCCACTCGGCGGGCGGGCACTTGGCCGCCATGTTGCTGTGCTGTCAATGGAAGCTGCTCGCGCGCGACCTGCCCGCGCGGCTGGTGAAAGGCGCGCTCTCGATCTCGGGCGTGCATGACCTTGCGCCGCTGCTTCACACGCCGTTCCTGCAAGACGATCTGAGGCTGACACCGGCCTGGGTCGAAAAGCTCAGCCCGGCCTGTTTGCCCGCACCCAAAGGGCCCTTGTACGCCGTGGCGGGCGCATTGGAGAGCGAAGAATTCCTGCGCCAGAACGAGCTGATCCGCCAAGCCTGGGGTGCCACGACTGTGCCGGTGTGCGAGCAGATCGCAGGCCGTCACCATCTGAATATCCTGCATGACCTCGCCGACCCCGAGGGACGCAGCCATGCGCTGACGAAACAATTGTTGGGACTGCATTGAGCTGCCTCACATAGCGCTCGGCTATGACGCGCATAAAGGGTTTGTATTGCACGCGGCCCCGCAGTGAGTTACCTTTGCCCGCTGCGGTATTCGCCTGACTTCGAGTCGGCCGCCGCAGATGGACACCACCCCGAACTTCCAATGGAGAGCGATCATGGGCTTGAAAGGATCGAAGACCGAGCAACACCTGAAGGACGCCTTTGCGGGCGAATCTCAGGCCAACCGCCGGTATCTGTATTTTGCAAACAAGGCGGACATCGAGGGCCAGAACGACGTCGCTGCGCTATTCCGCTCGACCGCCGAGGGCGAGACCGGCCATGCGCACGGCCACCTCGAGTTTCTCGAGGCCACGGGTGACCCGGCCACCGGTTTGCCCATTGGCAGCAGCCGCCAGAATCTGGCCGCCGCGGTCGCGGGCGAAACGCACGAGTACACCGACATGTACCCGGGCATGGCCAAGACCGCGCGCGACGAGGGCTTTGATGAGATCGCCAGCTGGTTCGAGACGCTGGCCAAGGCCGAGCGCTCGCATGCGAACCGCTATCAGAAGGCACTCGACGCCTTGGTCGACTGATTGACCGGCGTTGGCATTTGAACCGTGATGCGGCGCTCTTGGGCGCCGCAGTCACATCAAGCCACGAGCAGCAGCGGAACAACAAACTCGAATGAGCGAAGGCCTACCATGAGTACGCGTGAAGGCAATCTCGAAGCGCCCACCCGGCACCCGCTGGATTGGCAGAACCCCGACTTCTACGACGAGGGCAAGTGCCTGCACGAGTTGGAGCGCATCTTCGACATTTGCCACGGCTGCAGACGCTGCGTCAGTCTGTGCCACGCATTCCCTACGCTGTTCGACCTGATCGACGAGGGCAAGACCGGCGAGGTCGATGCGGTGGCCAAGGGGGACTTCTGGAAGGTCGTCGACCAGTGCTATCTGTGCGACCTGTGCTACATGACCAAATGTCCGTATGTGCCACCGCACGCCTGGAACGTGGACTTCCCGCACACCATGCTCAGGGCCAAGGCGATCAAGTTCAAGAAGGGCGAGGTCGGGATGGGCGAGCGCTTTCTGGCCTCGACCGATGTGCATGGCCAGTTCGCCGGCATACCGGTGGTGGTGCAGACCGTCAACGCGGTGAACCGGACCGGCGTCGCGCGCAAGCTGATGGACAAGGCCCTGGGCGTGCACCCCGAGGCCTGGATGCCCGCCTTGGCAAGCCAGCGCTTTCGCTGGAGCGCGCAGTCGCAAGGCTCAGTGACGGTGGTCACGAACGGCGCACGCACGCCGGGCAAGGTGGCGATTTTTTCGACCTGCTACGTCAACTACAACGAGCCCGGCATCGGCTTCGATCTGATCAAGGTGCTCGAGCACAACGCGATCCCCTATGTCATCGTCGAGAAGGAAAGCTGTTGCGGCATGCCCAAGCTCGAGCTCGGCGATCTGGAGTCGGTGGCGCAGCACAAGCAGGCGAATATGCCGGTGCTGGCCCGCTATGCCAAAGAGGGCTATGCGATCCTGAGCGCGATTCCGAGCTGCACCCTGATGTTCAAGCAGGAATTGCCGCTGATGTATCCCGACTGCGCCGACACGCAGGCGGTGATGCAAGCCATGTTCGATCCCTTCGAATACCTGATGGCGCGCCACAAGGACGGCTTGCTCAAGCTTGATTTCAAGGCCGCTTTGGGTCGCGTCAGCTACCACATCCCCTGCCACGGCCGGGTGCAGAAGATCGGCAAGAAGACCGAAGAGATGTTCAAGCTGATCGGCCAGACCGTGCAGGTTCAGCTCAACACGGTTGAGCGCTGCTCGGGCCACGCCGGCACTTACGGCGTGAAGACCCGGTTTCACCCGATCGCGATGAAGATCGGCAAGCCCGTGTTCAAGGCCATGGCCAAGGACGAGCCCGACTTCATCAGCAGCGACTGTGCGCTGGCTGGCCACCATATCGCCCAGGGCATGGCGCAGGCGGGCACGCCTGCAAGGCAGTTGCAGCATCCCTTGAGCCTGCTGAGAATTGCCTACGGCCTGAGTTGATGACTTTGTGAGACGGAGAATTCATATGCGCATTGCGCCAGACAGTCTGATGAGCCTTGAGGCTTACACGAAATACCGCAAAGAGCACAAGCTTGACGTGATGGCGCACCGGCGCCTGCGCAGCGTGCGCCTGGGCGAACACTTCAATCTCCAGTTCGAAGACGAACAGACCGTGCGCTACCAGATACAGGAGATGCTGCGCATCGAGAGAGATTTTCGAAGAGGAGGGCATTCAAGGCGAGATCGACGTCTACGCGCCGCTGGTGCCCGATGGCACGAACTGGAAGGCGACGCTGCTGATCGAGTATCCAGACCCGCACGAGCGCAAGCGCGAGCTCGCCAGGTTGATCGGCGTCGAAGACCGCCTGTTTGTCGAAGTCGAGGGCCAGCCGCGCGTGTACGCGATTGCCGACGAAGACCTGGACCGCGAGAACGACGAAAAGACCTCGGCGGTGCACTTCGTGCGGTTCGAGTTTGCGCTGGCCGCGCGCCAGGCTTTGCTGGCGGGGGCGCAGGCCAAGCTGGGATGCGATCACCCGCACTACCCGGCCCATGTGCAGATCGCCCCCGAAACTTTGGCCGACCTGGCGGGCGATCTGCGCGCCTGAAGCTGCACTTCAGACCGCGCGGGGCCCGTCAGGCGCGGGAATTCACGACATTGCCCATGGCATGCACGGCGGTCGTCTGGACACTCAGATTGCGTTGCAAGGCGATCATCAGATCAAGCGGCGTGGGTGGCGCAGTTTTGGCTTTGGCGCTGCCTGGTTGAGCCTTGTGCAGATCCAGCAGCACGCGCTCGAGCGCAAGCCGCAGCGAGTCATCCTCGGCGAGCTGCGCGGTGACGCACGCCAGCGCCCCAGCGAAACTCGAAGCGTTGCCATTGGCGAGCGTGGGCGAATGCGCTTGCACCGACTGAAACAAGGTCTGCATCAATTGCCCCATATTCGTTCTGCGCTGGATGGCGACACCGTCATTGGCTGCCGACGCGGCACTGATGCCCGCGCCCAGCCCCAATTGTCTGAGGCTCTTGTACATGGCATCGGCCAGGCCGCCGCCGCCATGGCGGCCCCCATTGCGGCGCCGGCCGCCTTTTTCCCTGTCGCTGTCGTACGCAAGGTTCTTGCCATGTTTCTGGCCCGACAAGGGGATGCTGATCGGTGTTCCGGCAGGGGGGGTCTTGGCTTGGGCGGGCCGCGCGACGACAGGTAAACCGTTCAGACTCATGATGAGCTACCGTTCAGAGAAGAGGTGTCGGGCAGGGTTGCACGCTGCAGTGGGCCCGTTGCGGCGCCCTGATGCGAAATGGCGCCTTGCTGGAAGCCTTATCGACCGCTTTGCCGAAATCTTCAACCGGTCTGGGAATTTTCTACCCGCCGCTGGGCCGCCTCGCCTCGTCAAAGGCAGTGCCGAGGCACCGTGCCGGCGCCCGGATCAGTCTCAGGCCTGAGCCAGCAGCGCGCGCGCGGCCTGCGTCAGGCTGGCCGGGCTGGCGTCGTTCAGGGCGAGCACGGGGGCTTGCTCCAACAAGGGGTAGCTCTGACGCAACGAGCGCTGATAACCCGGGTCGTAGTGTTCGCGCATCAGGTCGGCAAACACCTCGCTCCACAGGCCCTCGCGGGCCTGCTGCTGCCAGCGTGCCACCGTGTCCCTGCCGCGCAGCTCGATCAGGCAGTCGAGCTGGGCGCAAAAGCCTTCCACGTCCTGGATGAAATGCTGGTAGTCCTCGAGCAGCAATTGCACACGCGCCGACTCGGGCAATTCGACCCACCAGCAGCGGCCCAGGCTGCGCATGGACTCGTGCAGCTTTTCGGGGACGCGCAGCTGGCCGATCTTGCGGCTTTCGCTTTCCAGATAGACGGGTCGGCTGAGCTCAGTGTCACGCAGGGCTTGCCAGATCAAGGTTTCGAAACGCTTCTGGGTAGGCTGGCTGGAGTTCGGCAGACCGCCCAGCACCGAACCGCGGTGACAGGCCAGACCTTCGAGGTCCAGCACCTGCGCCCCCTCGTTGCGCAGCGCACCCAGCAAGCGGGTCTTGCCGGTACCGGTGCGACCGCACAGCACGCGCAACTCTGGCCTGATGGCCAGGTTCTCAAGCTCGTGTCGGACCAGGGCGCGAAAGGCCTTGTAGCCACCGGTGAGCTGGCGGCTGTTGAAGCCCAGCTGTCCCAGGTACCACGCCATCACACCCGAGCGCTGGCCGCCGCGCCAGCAGTACACCAGCGGCTTCCAGCCCTTGTGCATCGACGCCGACTGGCGATCCAGATGGTCGGCGATATTGCGCGCCACCATCGCGCCGCCCACCTTGCGTGCTTCGAGCGCCGAGACCTGTTTGTAGAGCGTGCCGACAATGTGGCGCTGCTCATCGCTCAGCACCGGCCAGTTCACCGCGCCCGGCAAGTGGTCGTCGGCAAACTCGGCCGGCGAACGCACGTCGATGATGGCGTCGAAGTGGGAGGCCAGCGCCTCGGCAATCGCGATGGGGGTGCAGCTCATAAGCTTGGTGACGCTGCGTCGAGCAGTTCGCTCTCGATCTGCAACTGCATCTTGTTCTTCTGCAAGGCCGGACCATCGATCAGGAAAGTGTCTTCGACGCGCTCACCCAAGGTGGTGATCTTGGCCAATTGCAGATTGATATGGTGGTGCGCCAGCACCCGCGCAATCTCGTAGAGCAGCCCGGTGCGGTCGCTGGCACTGATGCTGAGCAGCCAGCGCTGCCCACGCTCATCAGGCCGCAAGGAGATGCGTGGCGTGACCGGAAACGACTTGACGCGCCTTGAGAGCCTCCCCTTGCGCGGCTCGGGCAATGGGCCCAGCGTGCTCAGCACCAGGCCCAGTTGCGACTCGACCAGCGAGACCAGATCGCGGTATTGCAGATCCGTGTCCGGACTGATGAGCTGGAAGGTGTCGAGCGCGAAGCCGCTGCGGGTGGTGTGTATCTTGGCGTCCAGAATATTGAAGCTGGCGGTGTCGAAATAGCCGCAGATGCGCGCGAACAGGTCGGGCTGATCGGGCGCATAGACCAGCACCTGCAATCCCTCGCCCACGGGAGAAGGGCGTGCGCACACCACCGGCTGAGTGCTTTGCACGTGGCGCCACAAGGCACGTGCGTGCCAGGCGATGTCGGCGGCGTCGTGGCGCGCAAAGTAGCTCACCTCCAGCGTCTGCCACAGCGGCGTCTCGATCTCGCGCGGCATCGAATGCAATGCCAGCAGATGACGTGCTTCCTGTTTGCACGCCTCGATTTCGGCATCGAAGTTCGGCTTGGCACCACCCAGCGCGCGCAGCGTCGCGTGGTAGAGGTCCTCCAGCAGCTTGCCCTTCCAGGCGTTCCAGACCTTGGGGCTGGTGCCGCGAATGTCGGCCACGGTCAGCAAGTACAGCGCCGTCAGCCAGCGCGCATTGCCCGCGAGCTTGGCGAAGTCTGCTATCACATGGCTGTCCGAGAGGTCTTCCTTTTGCGCAATGCGCGACATCGTGAGATGACTTCTGACCAGGAAGGCAATCAAGGCGGTGTCTTCCTTGGAGACCTTGTGGTCGCGACAGAAGCGCCGCACCTCCGCCGCACCCAGCTCGCTGTGGTCGCCGCCGCGCCCCTTGGCGACATCGTGAAACAAGGCCGCCACAAACAGTACCCACGGGCGCTCGAATTGCGCCGCCAGCTGCGACAAGAACGGATACTCGTGCGCGTGCTCCGGAATCAGGAAGCGCCGCACATTGCGCAGCACCATCAGGATGTGCTGATCGACCGTATAGACGTGGAACAGATCGTGCTGCATCTGCCCGACGATGCGGCGAAACACCCACAGATAGCGCCCCAGCACCGAGGTCTGGTTCATCAACCTGAAGGCATGCGTCTGGCCCTCGTGCGACTGCAGGATCTGCATGAAGGTGGCGCGGTTGTGAGGGTCACGTCTGAACTGCGCGCCCATCACTTCGCGTGCGTTGTAAAGCGCGCGCAGCGTGCGCGCCGACAAACCCTTGATGCCGGGCGTTTGCTGATAGACCAGAAAGGTCTCCAGAATCGCGTGGGGCTGTTCGGTATAGAGATCGTCGCGCGCAACCTCGAGCATGCCCGAGCGGTCCAGAAAGCGCGCATTGATGGGGCGCATCGGCGCGTCCTGCGAGCCGTTGATGCGTTCCTCGAGATTGAGCATCAGGATCTGGTTCAGCTGCGCCACCGCCTTGGCGGCCCAGTAGTAGCGTCGCATCAGATGTTCAGAGGCGCGCAAGGTCTGGCTCGACGCGTAGCCGAAGCTCTCGGCGGCGCTGCCCTGCAGGTCGAACACGAGCCGGTCTTCGCGCCGCGCGGCCACCATGTGCAGGCGCGCGCGAATCAACTTCAGCAGGCCCTCGTTGTGCTGCAACTGTTTGACCTCGAACGGCGTGATCAGACCGCGCGTGGCCAACTCGGGCCAGGTCTTGCCAAGACCTGCGGCACGCGCCACCCAGATCAGGATTTGCAGGTCGCGCAGGCCGCCGGGGCTTTCCTTGCAATTGGGTTCGAGCGCATACGGCGTATCTTCGAACTTGGTGTGGCGCTGGCGCATTTCCAGCGTCTTGCCGCGCAAGAACGCCTTCACATCCACGATCTGCTTGTGCCTGCCGCAAAACTCGCGAAACAGGCTGCGCGAGCCGCACAGATAGCGTGCTTCGAGCAGGGCGGTTTGCACCGTCAGATCATGCCCGCTCACCTGAAGGCACTCGTCGATGGTGCGCACCGATGAGCCGATCTCCAGGCCGATGTCCCAGCAAGCGCTGATGAAGCCTTCGATGCAGGCGCGCGTTGCGTCGTTGGTCAGCGCATGGCCTGACGGCAGTAGCACCAGCACGTCCACGTCGGAGTAGGGAAACAGCTCGCCGCGGCCGTATCCGCCCACCGCCACCAGTGAGGCATAGGGCGGCATGACGGCGTGCTGCCACAACTCGAGCAGCGTCGCGTCGACATGGCGGCTCAAGCCGCGCAGCAGGCGCAGCGCCGCCGGTGCGGTGGCGCGCGAGTCACGGAATTTCGCGATCAGTGCCTGCTTGCCGTGGCGAAAACTCTGCCGCAATGCGGCCACGCCGCTCTGGGCTTGCTCGGGCTCCTGCCCTGACGCGGGCCGGCCCATGGCGCTCAGCCGGCGACGAAGGCTGGCACCGCCGGGCTGCCTGCCGACAGGGTCAGCACCTCATAACCGGTCTCGGTCACCAGAATCGTGTGTTCCCACTGTGCCGAAAGCGATCGGTCCTTGGTGACAATGGTCCAGCCGTCGCCCATCTCGCGGATTTCGCGGCGGCCCGCATTCACCATCGGCTCGATCGTGAAGGTCATGCCCGGCAGCAGTTCTTCCATGGTGCCGGGGCGGCCGTAGTGCATGACCTGCGGCTCTTCGTGAAAGTTGCGGCCGATGCCGTGGCCGCAGAACTCGCGCACGATCGAGAAGCCATTGTTCTCGGCGAAGGTCTGGATCGCGTGGCCGATGTCGCCCAGGCGTATGCCGGGCCTGACCTTTTCAATGCCCTTCCACATCGCCTCGTAAGTCATGTGGCACAGGCGCTTGGCCGCGATCGATCCCTCGCCCACGATATACATGCGGCTCGAGTCGCCGTGCCAGCCGTCCTTGATGACGGTGACGTCGATGTTGACGATGTCGCCGTTCTTCAAGGGCTTGTCGTTCGGAATGCCGTGGCAGACCTGGTGGTTGATCGAGGTGCAGATCGACTTCGGATACGGCGTATAGCCGTGCGGCGCATAGTTCAAGGGCGCCGGTACGCCTTGCTGCACGTTGACGATGTGGTCGTGCGCCAGCTTGTCGAGTTGCTCGGTCGTGACGCCGGGCTTGACATGCGGCGCCAGCATGTCCAGTACTTCGGCAGTCAGGCGCCCGGCCACGCGCATGCCTTCGATTTCGGCGCCGGTTTTGATCGATATGCTCATGCTGCAATTATCTCATCGACCCTATGCGCCCGTTGTGTGCGGCTGCTTTGGGACTGCGCCGCGCAAGGGATTGATGCAAATGGCCGCTGCGTCGATGCCAGTCCGGGCAGCCGTCGAGGCGCCCCGGTAAAATCCCCCCGGTCTATCTCGGCGCGGCGCGCTCGCCGGCGCCGAACCACCCACTACTCGGGCTTTCATGGCTTCCACCCCCAAGCACCTGACGCATTTCGAAGGCGGCAACGCCCTGTCCCCATTCCGTGCTCAGGCCTTGTGCCTGAGGTTGCAGGCGATCAATGCGCAGATCAGCGGCGTGCACGCCCGCCATGTGCACTGGGTCTGGAGCGACATCGCGTTGCAGCCCTACGATCTGACCCAGCTGGCTGCGCTGCTCAGCTATGGGGACGCGTACACGGGCCCGACCGACGGCACCCTGCTCGTGGTGGCGCCGCGTCTGGGCACGGTCAGCCCCTGGGCATCGAAAGCCACCGACATCGCCCACAACTGCGGCATGGCGGTGCACCGTGTCGAGCGCGTCACCGAGTTCCGGATCACGCTCAAGACCGGTCTGTTGGGGGGCGCCAAGGCTTTGAGCCGGCAGCAATGGCTCGATTGCGCGGCGCTGGTGCACGACCGCATGACCGAGAGCGTGCTGCTGGCGCGCTACGACGCGCGGCATCTGTTCGATGCCAAGACCGGTCAGACAATCGAATGGATCGACGTGATCGGGCAGGGCCGTCTTGCGCTGGAGTCGGCGAACCGGAAATTCGGCCTGGCGCTGTCGACCGACGAAATCGACTATCTGGAAGCGGCCTTCACCGGCCTGAATCGCAATCCCAGCGATGTCGAGCTGATGATGTTTGCGCAGGCCAATTCGGAGCATTGCCGCCACAAGATCTTCAACGCCAGTTTCACGATCGACGGCGTGGCGCAAGCGCAGTCGATGTTCGGCATGATCCGCCACACGCATGAAAGGGCGCCGCAGCACACGGTGGTGGCTTATTCGGACAATGCCTCGGTGATGGAGGGCGGCCAAGTCGAGCGCTGGGCGCCACGCGGCTACACCGATGCGCCGCAGTACGGCGCGCACAGCGAAGTCGCGCATGTGTTGATGAAGGTCGAGACGCACAACCACCCGACTGCCATCTCGCCGTTTCCTGGTGCATCGACCGGCGCGGGCGGAGAAATTCGCGATGAAGGCGCCACCGGCCGCGGCTCCCGACCAAAAGCCGGCCTGACCGGATTCTCGGTGTCGAATCTCTACTTGCCGGGCACCCGCGAGCCCTGGGAACAGACGCCTTACGGCAAGCCCGACCATATCGCGAGTGCGCTGCAAATCATGATCGAGGGGCCCTTGGGCGGCGCCGCCTTCAACAACGAATTCGGCCGGCCGAATCTGACCGGCTATTTCCGCGTCTACGAGCAGCAAGTTGCCGGCGTGATGCGTGGCTATCACAAGCCCATCATGCTGGCGGGTGGTCTGGGCAGCATCAGCGCGGGTCAGACGCACAAGATCGAATTTCCGGCCGGCACCTTGCTGATCCAGTTGGGGGGGCCTGGCATGCGCATCGGCATGGGCGGCGGCGCGGCCAGCTCGATGGCGGCGGGCGTGAACGCGGCCGAGCTCGACTTCGACTCGGTGCAACGCGGCAATCCCGAGATCGAACGCCGCGCGCAAGAGGTCATCAACCATTGCTGGGGACTGGGCGCGGCCAATCCGATCCTGGCGATTCACGACGTCGGCGCCGGCGGCATCAGCAATGCCTTCCCGGAGCTGGTCGACGGTGCCGGCAAGGGCGCGCGCTTCGATCTGCGCAAGGTGCCGCTCGAGGAGACGGGGCTGGCGCCCAAGGAAATCTGGTGCAACGAGAGCCAGGAACGCTATGTGCTGGCGCTTGCGCCTGAGAGCCTGCCGATGTTCGAGGCCATGTGCGAACGCGAACGCTGCCCGTTCGGCGTGGTCGGTGTGGCCACCGATGCAAAGGTGCTGATACTGGAAGACGGCGCGGGCGGAGAGCGCGCCATCGACATGCCGATGGATGTGCTGCTGGGCAAGCCGCCCAAGCTGCACCGTGATGTGCACGCGTGTGGCGCGCCACGGCCGGGCGCTGGACCTCTCCGGTGTGGCGCTGGACCGCGTCGCCTTCGACGTGCTGCGTCACCCGACGGTGGCCAGCAAGCGCTTCCTGATCACCATCGGCGACCGCACGGTGGGCGGCATGAGCCATCGCGACCAGATGGTCGGTCCCTGGCAGGTGCCGGTGGCCGATTGCGCGGTAACGCTGGCCGATTTTTCGGGTCTGCGAGGTGAGGCCATGAGCCTGGGAGAGCGCACGCCGCTGGCCGCGCTCGACGCGCCGGCATCAGGCCGCATGGCGGTGGCTGAAAGCATCACGAATCTGCTGGCCGCGCCGTTTGCCTTGGAGCGTGTCAAGCTCAGTTGCAACTGGATGGCGGCGTGCGGCGAGCCGGGTGAAGACGCGGCGCTTTACGACACGGTCAAGGCGGTCGGCATGGCGCTGTGTCCGGCACTTGGCATCAGCGTGCCGGTGGGCAAGGACAGCTTGTCGATGCGCATGCGCTGGAGCGACGCGGGCATCGAGAAGCAGGTCACCGCGCCGGTGTCGCTGACCGTCACCGCGTTTGCCACGCTCGACAGCATCGAAGGCACGTTCACGCCTGAGCTGAAGGACGGCGACACGAGCTTGCTGCTGGTCGATCTGGGCGCCGGCAAATGCCGGATGGCGGGCTCCATCTTGTCGCAAGTCCTGAATCAGAGCGGCGACGTCGTCCCCGATCTGGATGATGCCGATGCGCTCAAGCGCCTGGTGCTGGCGGTCAACCAGTTGCGCGAGCGCGGGCAGATCCTCGCTTATCACGATCGCAGCGATGGCGGCCTGTGGGCCACCGTGTGCGAGATGGCGTTTGCCGGCCACCGCGGCGTGAGCCTGAACGTCGACATGCTGGTGCTTGAGGGCGACGGCATCCATGACAGCCGCGCCGACCATGGCGACTCGAAGAACTGGGCGGCTCAGGTGAGCGCGCGCCGCGAAGAGCTCACGCTGAAAGCCCTGTTCAACGAAGAGCTCGGCGTGGTGCTGCAAGTGGCGAGCAGCCATCGCGACAGCGTGCTGCAATGCTTGCGCGAGCATGGCCTGTCCAAGCACAGCCATGTGATCGGCAAACCCAACGAGCGCGGCGTGATCGAGGTCTGGCGCGATGCCAAGCGCGTGTTCCAGGCACCACTCGAGCAATTGCACAAGTGCTGGGATGAGGTGAGCTGGCGCATCGCGCAATTGCGCGACAACCCGACCTGCGCCGATGCCGAGCACGAAGCTGTCGGCAAGCTAGATGATCCGGGTCTGCACGTGCATCTGAGCTTCGACGAAGCGCTGAATCCGGCGGCGCCGTTCATCCATGCGGCGCGGCCCAGGCTGGCGATTCTGCGCGAGCAGGGCGTCAACTCGCAGGTCGAGATGAGCTATGCGATGGACCAGGCGGGCTTTGACACCTTCGACGTGCACATGAGCGATCTGCAGTCGGGGCGCGCAAGGCTGGACCAGTTCCAGGGCTTTGTGGCCTGCGGCGGCTTCAGCTACGGAGACACGCTGGGCGCCGGCGAGGGCTGGGCCCGGTCGGTGCTGTTCAATCCGGTGCTGACCGAGCAGTTCGCCGCCTTCTTTGCGCGCCGAGACACGCTCGCGCTGGGCGTGTGCAATGGCTGCCAGATGATGGCCGCGCTGGCGCCCCTCATTCCCGGCGCCGAGCACTGGCCGCGCTTCACGCGCAACAAGAGCGAGCAGTACGAAGCGCGCTTGAGTCTGGTCGAAGTGCTGGAGAGCCCGTCGCTGTTCTTCACCGGCATGGCGGGCAGCCGGCTGCCGATCGCGGTCGCGCATGGCGAGGGCTTTGCCGACTTCTCGCAGCGCGGCGACGCAGGCAAAGTCGCCAGGGCGCTGCGCTTTGTCGATAACCATGGCGCGGCCACCGATGCCTATCCGTTCAATCCGAACGGCAGTCCGGGCGGCCTGACATCGGTGACCACGGAGGACGGTCGCTTCACGGTGCTGATGCCGCACCCCGAGCGGGTCTTCCGCAATGCCTTGCTGAGCTGGACGCCGGGTGAGCTGGCGGCATTCAGTCCGTGGATGCGCATGTTCCGCAATGCGCGGGCGGCGCTGGGTTGATGCAGCGCTACGCACGCCTGGACGCACTGCGAGGCTTTGCCATCGTCTGGATGGTCTGTTTTCACTTCAATTTTGACCTCAGCTATTTCGGCATCACGCGCCAGAATTTCTACGCCGACCCGTTCTGGACCTGGCAGCGCACCTGCATCGTCAGCGTGTTCCTGTTTTGCGCCGGTCTGGGTCAGGCGATTGCCTGGCACCAAGGCCAGGGCTGGCCGCGCTTCTGGCGGCGCTGGGCGCAGGTGGCGGCTTGCGCGCTGCTGGTGAGCGCGGGCTCGTATCTGGTGTTTCCGCAAAGCTTCATCAGCTTCGGCGTCTTGCACGGCATCGCCCTGATGCTGATCGTGTTGCGCTTGCTGGGCGGGCGCGGCATCCGTTGGTGGATGCTGTGGCCGCTGGGATTGCTGGCGCTGCTGCTGCCGCAATGGATTGCCCATCCATTCTTCGACACGCGCTTGACCAACTGGGTGGGCTTGGTGACACACAAGCCCATCACCGAAGACTGGGTGCCCGTACTGCCCTGGTTGGGCGTGATGCTGTGGGGCTTTGCCGCAGGCCAATGGGTGCTGGTCAAACGTCCGGCCTGGTTGCAGGGCGCGTTGCCGCGGCGCTTGTCTGGTCTGGCGTGGCTGGGCCGCTGGCCGCTGAGCATCTATATGCTGCACCAACCCGTGCTGATGGGTGTTCTGTGGGGTGCGCAGACACTGCTGCGTTGATGTGAACGGCTAACATAGCCGCATGAGCGCTCAAAAAATCCTGTTCGGCTTTCATGCCGTGACCGTGCGGTTGAAAACCGCCCCCCAATCGGTGCTCGAAGTGCACGTCGATGTGGCGCGCCGCGACCAGCGCATGCGCCAGTTCGTCGAGCGCGTCAAGGCGAGCAGCGTCAAGCTGTTCGAGAGCGATGACGAACGCCTGAACAAGATCGGCGGCAACACGCGGCATCAGGGCGTGGTGGCGCGGGTCCAGGAGCTCGCCAAGACGCATTCGCTGGACGACCTGCTCGACGCGGTCGAGGGGCCCGCGCTGCTCCTGGTGCTCGACGGCGTGACCGATCCGCACAATCTGGGCGCCTGCTTGCGCGTCGCCGATGGTGCGGGCGTGCACGCCGTGATCGCACCCAAGGACAACGCGGCAGGCATCAATGCCACCGTGGCCAAGGTCGCCAGCGGCGCGGCCGAGACGGTGGCTTATTTCATGGTGACGAATCTGGCGCGCACGCTGGGCGAACTGAAAGAGCGCGACATCCGGGTCGTGGGCACGTCGGATACCGCAACGAAGTCGCTCTACGAGCTCGATCTGAAGGGACCGGTGGCGCTGGTGCTGGGCGCTGAAGGCGCGGGCTTGCGGCAGCTCACTGCGCGCACCTGCGACGAGCTGGTGCGCGTGCCGATGAAGGGCGCGGTCGAGAGCCTGAACGTCTCGGTGGCGGCAGGTGTGTGCCTGTACGAGGCGCTCAGGCAAAGGGACCCGAACGGGTCGTGATGCGCGAAGAGGTCCGGCAGCTGATCGATGCCGCGCGCGTGCGCGTCGCGGCGTCCCGCCGCATGGTCGTGCTCAGCGGCGCGGGCATGTCGAGTGAGAGTGGCATCCCGACCTTTCGCGATGCGCAGACCGGCTTGTGGGCAAGATATGACCCCATGCAACTGGCCAGCGCCGAAGGCTTTCGATCCAATCCGCGCGTGGCGTGGGATTGGTATGCCGAGCGCCGCGCCAGCGTGCGAGCTGCCCTGCCCAACGCGGGCCATCTGGCGCTGGCGAAGTTCGCCCAGACCCACCCCGGCCGGCTGCAGGTGATCACGCAAAACGTCGACGACTTGCATCAGCGTGCCGGCAGCCCTGACGTGATACGTCTGCATGGCGACATCCTGCAAAGCCGCTGGCTCGGCCCCTGCACCCGACGCGAGGCTTGTGACCCGCTTGATGCCGAGCCCGAGCGGCCGCCTTATTGCAAGCAATGCGGCAATCTGGTGCGACCGGCGGTGGTGTGGTTTGGCGAGATGCTGCCTGCGGATGCCTTGCTGCGTGCCGAGCGTGCGGTGGGGCATTGCGATCTGATGCTGGTGGTGGGTACGTCGGGCAGCGTGTACCCGGCCGCCGGCCTGGCCGGCATGGCACGCAATGCCGGTGCGCAAGTGCTGATCGTCAATCCGCATGCCAGCGATCTGGACGCGGTGGCGCACCAATGCCTGCGTGGCACGGCCGCCAAGGTGCTTCCCTTGCTCTTGAATTTGTCCGGGGTCGAGAACGCGGGATAAACTCAAGGCATCCAAGGGTCAATAGAGACACATCATGTCCGTCATTGAAGTTCATCACCCGCTGGTCAAGCACAAGATCGGCCTGCTGCGCGAAATCGATATCTCGACCAAGAAATTCCGCGAACTCACCGGCGAGATCGCCCGCCTGCTGGCGTATGAGGCAACCGCCGATTTCCCGCTCGAAAAAACCACGCTGCAATGCTGGAGCGGCCCGGTCGAGGTGGACCAGATCGCAGGCCGCAAGGTCACGGTCGTGCCGATTCTGCGCGCGGGCCTGGGCATGCTGGAAGGCGTGCTCGACATGATTCCCAATGCCAAGGTCAGCGTGGTGGGCTTGTCGCGTAACCATGAGACGCTGCAGCCCGAACAGTACTTCGAGAAGTTCGTCGGTCATCTGGACGAGCGCACCGCGCTGATCGTCGATCCGATGCTGGCCACCGCCGGCTCGATGATCGCCACCGTCGACATGCTCAAGCGACGCGGCTGCAAGGACATTCGCGCCTTGGTGCTGGTGGCCGCGCCCGAAGGTGTCAAGGCCTTGCGCAAAGCGCATCCCGACGTGCGCTGTTGGACGGCAGCCATCGACAGCCACTTGAATGAAGTGGGCTACATCATCCCCGGCCTGGGCGACGCCGGCGACAAGATTTTCGGAACAAAGGACGTCTGAAGCCCAGTGGGCTTCAGACGAAGTTGGGTTTGGTTTAGAAGCCCAGTGGGCTTCAGACGAAGTTGGGGTTGGTTTAGAAGCCCAGTGGGCTTCAGACGAAGTTGGGTTTGGTTTAGAAGCCCAGTGGGCTTCAGACGAAGTTGGGGTTGGTTTTGGAGGCCCAGTGGGCTTCAGACGAGCCAGTTCTTCAAACCCAGCCCAGCGCGCCCAGCGCACCGCCTCCGAGCACGATCCACACCAGACCAATGCGGGTGCGCAAGGTCAGTACCAGCGTCGCTGCGATCAGCGCCACCGTGGGCAGGCGGTGCTCGGGCAGGGCGACATAGGGCGCGGCGAGCAACCAGCCGGTGGCGATCAGGAGGCCGAGCGTGAGTGGCGCCATGCCTGCGGTGAAGGCGCGCACCCCCAGGGTCTGCTTGTGTTCGCGGGCCCAGCGCGTGGCCAGCATGACCAGCGTGGTGGACGGCAGCATGATGCCGGCAAGGGCCGCGAAAGCGCCCAGGGCTCCCGCCACATTCCATCCCAGCACCGCGACGAACAGGATGTTCGGCCCCGGCGCGGCCTGTGCCAGCGCGACCGAATTGGTGAAGTCGGTATCGCTGAGCCAATGCTGCTGAGTCACCAAGTAGCGCTGCATTTCGGGCGCGGTCGTGATCGCGCCTCCGATGGCCAACAGCGAAAGCGCCAGGAAGTGCAGGAACAGATCCAGCAACTGGGCTGCGCTCACGACTGTGCTTTCTTGGGCGCCATGCTCAGGCGCCACCCGGTCCAGCTGATGCTGACGGCGCCCAGCCCCAGCACCACCCAGATCAGCGGCCAGCGCGCGATGGCGATCATGGCGAACGCCAGTGTCGCCAGACCCAGCGCCACCGGCATGCCCGTGGCGCTGCGCCGCAAGGAACCCAGCAGCTTGATGCCAGTGGACAGTATCAGTCCGGCCGCCACCGCGCCCATGCCGCGCAGCGCGCCGGTCATGTGGTCATTGGTCGGCCAATGCCCTGAGATCGAGGCCAGACCGAGGACGATCACGCAAGGCAGACTGAGCATGCCGGCAAGCGCGGCGAAGGCGCCGCGTGACCCGAAGAAGCGGTCGCCGATCATCAGCGACAGGTTGACGACATTCGGGCCGGGCAATACCTGCGCGACGGCCAACAGTTCCAGAAACTCCTCGTTGCTCAGCCAGGCCAGGCGTTCGACCAGTTCGCGTTGCGCGATCGCCAGCACGCCGCCAAAGCCTTGCAGGGCCAAGCGGTTGAAGGCCCAGAACAAGTCGGCCGCCGAAGCCGGGCGCGCGCGCTCGCCATACTGCGACGGCTCGGAACTCAACGCAGTACTTTCAGCGCTTCCGGGTTGACGATATGGGTGGGTGTGCCGTTCAAAAAATTCACCACATTGTCAAAGGCTGCGCCGAAGTAGATCTCATAGTTTTCCTTTTCGACGTAACCGATATGCGGCGTGCACACGGCATTTTCCAGACGCAACAACGGGTGACCCTGCAAAATGGGCTCGCTCTCGAACACATCCACGGCGGCCATGCCGGGGCGGCCCCGGTTGAGCGCCGAGGCCAGCGCGCTCTCCTTGACCAGTTCGGCACGCGATGTGTTCACGAACAGCGCGGTGGGTTTCATTTGCGACAACTCTTCCAGACCGACCACGCCACGCGTCTCGTCGGTCAGGCGCAGGTGCAGGCTCAACACATCGCAAATTTCGAAAAACACTTCGCGACTCTCAGCGGCCTGGAAGCCGTCCGCTGCGGCCCGCTCGCGTGAGGTCTCGCTGCCCCATACCAGCACCTTCATGCCGAAGGCGCGTCCATAGCCGGCCACCAGTTGGCCAATGCGACCATAGCCCCAGATGCCCAGCGTCTTGCCACCGAGCAACATGCCGACACCGAAATTGGCCGGCATCGAACCGGCTTTCAAACCCG
Organism: uncultured beta proteobacterium; assembly: GCA_963740455.1. Lineage (GTDB taxonomy): Bacteria > Pseudomonadota > Gammaproteobacteria > Burkholderiales > Burkholderiaceae_C > Paucibacter. Next base: position 329,232 of record CAVUEF010000013.1, on the reverse strand, counting down.
ATTGCTGCCAGGCACCATGTTTGAGGTTGCCGATGTATTGCGGCAGGCGCCGCATGGCCGACATGATCAGCGCCCAGGTCAGCTCGGCCGGCGCCACCGGCGACCCCACGCCTTCGGCCACCGCGATGCCCAGGCGTGTGCAAGCTTGCACGTCGATATGCGAGCCGACCCGGCCCGTCTGCGCGATGAGCTTGAGCCTTGGCAGTTTTTCAAGCAGTTGGCGCGGGAACTGCGTGCGTTCGCGTATCGGCACCAGCACCTCGACGTCGCGCAGACGCACCGACAACTGTCCGATGCCCTTGACCGTGTTCGTGAATACCTTGGCCTTCAAGCCTTCGAGCTTGCTCGCGCAGTGCAGCTTGCGCACGGCGTCTTGATAGTCGTCGAGGATGATGATGTTCATGATGTGCAGCCCGCATTCTGCCCGTAAGCAGTGGCATTGAGCTTTCGATCGACACAAAGGCGGGCGAGTCGGTACGATGGGCTCCTTCGCCAACACGGCGAAAACACACACTCAACGGAGACTTCGATGACCATTTCAATGCACTCGGCCAGCATGCCGGTATTCGTCAGGATGCTCGGCAATCTGCTGACCTGGCTGGACAAGGCAGAGCAGTACGCTGAAGGCCGCAAGTTCGACACGGGCGTCTACCTGACCCTGCGGCTGGCGCCCGACATGCTGCCGTTCACACGTCAGATCCAGATCGCCAGCGACGCCGCCAAGGGTTGCGCGGCGCGACTGGCCGGCATCGAAAACCCGAAATGGGAAGACAAGGAAGCCAGCTTCGCTGATTTGCGCGAACGCGTGCGCAAGACGCTTGAGTTTGTGCAGTCCGTCAGTGAAGCGCAGGTCGATGGGTCCGAGCAGCGCGAAATCGTCATTCCCACCCGAAGCGGCGAGGGCTTGCGCTTTGACGGTGAAACCTATCTCAAGCATTACGCGCTGGCCAATTTCTACTTTCACCTCTCGATGACCTACGCCTTGCTGCGCCATGCTGGCGTGCCGCTGGGCAAAGCGGACTTCCTGGGGAGCTGACGGCCGGCGGCTCGCAGCTCTTGGCGGCGGGTCGCTGCCTGGCAACCGCGGCGTTGGCCAGGCCTCAGGCCGCGGCAGCCAAGCCATTGCGGAAATGTTCGAGCACCAGGGCTTGCGTGGCCTTGACATCGCGCGCCAGCAGGGCCTGCATCAAACGACGATGCTCGTCCAGCGATTCGGCCAGGCGGCCTTGCTTGAACAGCGACAAATGGCGATTGAGCTTCATGACCTTGCGCAGGTCGGTCACGACCTGGGTGCGCCAGCGGTTGCCCGCAAGCTCGAGCAACTGCATGTGAAAGGCCTCGTTGATGGCGAAGAACCGGGTGCGCTCGCGCGCTGCGCTCTCGAGCTCTGCGTGTAGTTGTTGCAGGATCTTCAGCTGCGCCGTGGTGGCACGTCCGGCCAGCTCGGCCGCGGCATCGCTTTCCAACAGGGCCAGCAGGTGATAGACCTCGGCCACATCCTGCTCGGACATCTCGGTGACATAAGCGCCGCGCCTGACCTTCATCGTGACCAGCCCTTCGGCGGCCAGCACCTTGAGCGCTTCGCGCATGGGCGTGCGGCTGATGCCGAAATCCTGGGCCAGGCGCTGCTCGTCGATCCAGCTGCCGGGTTGCAACTCGCGCGCGAAGATTTGCTGGCGCAGCCGCTCGGCCACTTGCTCGTAGAGCGCGCGTGGCGCAAACATGGGCGCGCGTGGCGGCTCTGGCAGAGCCGCAGGGGGCGTGGCGAGTGGCGCGGATTTGACCGATTTGGGCATGGTGGAAGCGTAGCGGCGGCGTCGGAGCGTCAGGTTTGCGTCATATTTGAATGCATAATTATGCATCATGTATGATTGCTTTCAAGATCGAAACCTTGCGCAGCCACCACCTGGGCGGAATTTCATGACTGAAACGCCAAAAGGCGGCCGAGCAGGCATACATTGCCGCGATAGAGATGCAAGAAAGAATCAGCATGTCCGAGAAGAACCGCCCCGAATTCGAAGCTGCGACCCTCGCCGCCTGGCAGAAGGCGGCCGCGAAATCGGCGCCCGCTGGCAATGTCGATGCGCTGACCTGGCACACGCCTGAAGGGATGGCGCTCAAGCCCTTGTACACGGCGGCCGACACGGCTGATCTGCCGTACGCCAACACCCTGCCTGGTTTTGAGCCCTATCTGCGCGGACCGCAGGCCACCATGTACGCGGTGCGGCCCTGGACGATTCGCCAGTACGCGGGCTTCTCTACTGCCGAGGAATCGAACGCCTTCTATCGCCAGGCCCTGGCCGGCGGCGGGCAGGGCGTGAGCGTGGCGTTCGACCTGGCGACGCACCGCGGCTACGACAGCGACCATCCGCGCGTCACCGGCGACGTGGGCAAGGCCGGCGTCGCGATCGATTCGGTCGAGGACATGAAGATCCTGTTTGACCAGATACCGCTCGACAAGGTGAGTGTGAGCATGACGATGAACGGTGCGGTGCTGCCGGTGCTGGCCGGCTACATCGTCGCGGCCGAAGAGCAGGGCGTGGCGCAGGAGCGTTTGAGCGGGACCATACAGAACGACATCCTCAAGGAGTTCATGGTCCGCAACACCTATATCTACCCGCCCGAGCCGTCGATGCGCATCATCGGCGACATCATCGAGTACACGGCCAAGAACATGCCGAAGTTCAACTCGATCTCGATCAGCGGCTATCACATACAGGAGGCCGGCGCGACGCAGGCGCTCGAACTTGCCTTCACGCTGGCCGACGGCAAGGAATACGTGAAGACCGCCATTGCCAAGGGGCTGGACGTCGACGAGTTTGCGCCGCGGCTGTCGTTCTTCTGGGCGGTGGGAATGAACTTCTACCTCGAGATCGCCAAGATGCGCGCGGCGCGCCTCTTGTGGTGCCGCATCATGAAGGGCTTCAATGCCAAGAACCCGAAGAGCCTGATGCTGCGCACGCACTCGCAGACTTCGGGTTGGTCGCTCACCGAGCAGGACCCGTACAACAATGTCGTGCGCACCACCATCGAGGCGATGGCCGCGGTGTTTGGCGGCACGCAGTCGCTGCACACCAATTCGCTCGACGAGGCGATCGCGCTGCCCACCGAGTTCTCGTCGCGCATCGCCCGCAACACCCAGCTCATCATCCAGGAAGAGACCCACATCACGCATGTGATCGACCCCTGGGCCGGCAGCTACATGATGGAGTCGCTCACCCAGGACATGATTGACGCGGCCTGGGCCATCATCGAAGAGGTCGACGTGATGGGCGGCATGGTCAAGGCGGTCGATTCGGGCTGGGCCAAGCTGAAAATCGAGGCGAGTGCGGCCGAGAAACAGGCACGCATCGACTCGGGCAAGGACGTGATCGTCGGCGTCAACAAGTACAGGCTTGACAAGCAGGACGCGATGGACACGCTGGAAGTCGACAACGTCAAGGTGCGCGACGCGCAGATCGAGCGTCTCAAGGCGACCCGCGCCAAGCGCGACAACGCCGCGGTGAAGGCGGCGCTGGCGGCGCTCACACAAGCGGCGCGCAGCGGCGAGGGCAATCTGCTCGATCTGAGCATCAAGGCGGTGCGTTTGCGCGCCACCGTCGGAGAGGTGAGCGACGCCATGGAAGAAGTCTTCGGGCGCCACCGCGCTGACACGCAAAAGGTCACCGGCGTCTACGCCGCCGCCTACGACTCGGCCGAGGGTTGGGCCAAATTGCAGCAAGAGATCGCAGAATTTGCCAAAGTGCAGGGTCGGCGTCCGCGCGTGATGATTGCCAAGCTCGGACAGGACGGACACGACCGCGGCGCCAAGGTGGTGGCCACCGCCTATGCCGATCTGGGCTTCGATGTGGACATCGGCCCGCTGTTCCAGACCCCCGAGGAATGCGCACGCCAGGCGATCGAGAACGACGTGCATGCGGTGGGCGTATCGACGCTGGCCGCCGGCCACAAGACCCTGGTGCCGGCCATCATCGACGAACTGCGCAGGCAGGGCGGCGGCGACATCATCGTGTTTGTCGGTGGCGTGATACCGGCGCAGGACTATGAATTCCTGTTCGATGCCGGCGTCAAAGGCATTTACGGACCCGGCACGCCGATCCCGGCCAGCGCAAAGCATGTGCTGGAGCAAATCCGCGAAGCGCTTGCGACTTGAGAATCTCGCCCATGCTGACGCTGGAGCCGGTGGCTGCCGAAGATTTTGAGGCGATGTTGGCGCTGCGCATGGAGGCGTTGCGGACCAGCCTGGAGCGACTCGGCCGCTTCGACCCGGAGCGCGCGCGCGAGCGCCTGCTGGCAGGTTTTGCCCCACCGTATATGCGCCATATCGTCAAGGATGGTGCGCGCGTCGGCTTCTTCACGCTGCGTCCTTTACATGCCGCCGATCAGGGCCAGGTCTTGCGCCTGGACCATCTCTACATTCGTCCCGCCGAGCAACGCCAGGGCATAGGTGCCTGGGTGATGGCGCATATCAAGACGCAGGCGTGCCTTGAAGCCAAGGCCGTGACGCTGGCCGCGCTCAAGCTCAGCGATGCCAATCGTTTCTATCTGCACCATGGATTCGAAGTCGTCGAGGAGCAGGAGTTCGACATCGAATACCGCTGGCGCCCGCAAGCGGTCCACGCCTCAGGGGTCAGCACATGACTCTGGCCACCGTCATCCTTGGCCAAACGGGTGCCGCTCCGCGCCGTGCCGTGGCGAAGGCCATCACCTTGCTGGAATCAACTCGCGCCGACCATCGCGATGCGGCCGACGCGCTGCTGACCGAACTGCTGCCGCACACCGGTCGCTCGTTTCGCCTCGGCATTTCAGGGGTGCCTGGCGTGGGCAAGAGCACTTTCATCGAAGCGCTGGGGCTATTCCTGATCGAGCGCGGCCACCGCGTCGCGGTGCTGGCGGTGGACCCCAGCAGCAGCGTGTCGGGCGGCTCTATCCTCGGCGACAAGACGCGCATGGAGCGGCTCTCGATGGTCGAGCGCGCCTATATCCGCCCCAGCCCGAGCAGCGGCACGCTCGGCGGCGTGGCCGAGAAGACGCGCGAAGCCATGCTGGTGTGCGAGGCGGCGGGTTTCGACATCGTCATCGTCGAGACCGTTGGCGTGGGTCAGAGCGAGACCGCCGTGGCCGGCATGACCGATATGTATTGCCTGCTGCAGCTTCCCAATGCCGGCGACGATTTGCAGGCCATCAAGAAAGGCGTGATGGAACTGGCTGATCTCGTGGTGATCAACAAGGCCGATCTGGACGCCACCGCCGCCACGCGCGCGCTGGCACAGATCGCTTCGAGCCTGCGCTTGCTCGGTCTGCAGGGGCACTCTGAGCACGACCATCACGGCACCAATATCTGGCACCCCCAGGTGATGCAACTGAGCGCGCTGAAGGCCGACGGTATCGACCGCTTCTGGGCCGCCGTGACGCAATTCAAAGCGCTGCAGCAGGCCAACGGACGCTTTGCCGCCAAGCGCCAGCATCAGGCGCTGGCCTGGATGTGGGAACGCATCCACGCCGGACTGAAGCAGCAGTTTTCGCAGGCGCCTGCCGTGCGCGAGGCGCTGGCCGAGACCACCGAGCGCGTGTTGCAGGGGCAGCTCGCGCCATCCACTGCCGCACGCGACCTGTTGAACAAGTTTTCAGGGGACTCGAATTGAAACCCCCACGCCCACTACATGGGCTGCCCCCCGAGGGGGCTCAGCCCCTTCTTGGGGCGGCCCTGCGAAAGGTCTGATATGCATGAAATCCAACAAATGCTCGAAGAAAAGCGGGCGCGCGCGCGGCTCGGAGGCGGCGAAAAGCGCATCGCCGCGCAGCATGGCAAGGGCAAGCTGACGGCGAGAGAACGCCTCGAGTTGTTGTTCGACGAGGCCACTTTCGAGGAATGGGATTTGTTCGTCGAGCACCGCTGCGTTGATTTCGGCATGGCTGACTTGCGTGTTCCCGGCGACGGTGTCGTCACCGGTTACGGCATGATCAATGGTCGCCTGGCGTTTGCCTTCAGCCAGGACTTCACCGTGTTTGGCGGCGCGCTGTCCGAGTCGCACGCCGAGAAGATCTGCAAGGTGATGGACCAGGCGATGAAGGTCGGCGCGCCGGTGATCGGACTGAACGACTCGGGCGGCGCGCGCATCCAGGAGGGCGTGGCAAGTCTGGGCGGCTACGCCGAAGTGTTCCAGCGCAATGTGATGGCCTCGGGGGTGATTCCGCAAATCAGCATGATCATGGGCCCTTGCGCCGGCGGCGCGGTCTATTCGCCGGCCATGACCGACTTCATCTTCATGGTGAAGGACAGCTCGTATATGTTCGTCACCGGCCCCGAGGTGGTGAAGACCGTCACGCATGAAGAGGTGACCGCCGAGGAGCTTGGCGGCGCCGGCACGCACACCAGCAAGAGCGGTGTGGCCGACCTGGCTTTCGACAACGATGTCGAGGCGATTCTGATGCTGCGGCGCTTCTTCAACTACCTGCCGCTGAACAACCGCGAAAAGGCGCCGACCCGGCCCAGCGGCGACCCCGCCAACCGGCTCGACATGTCGCTCGACACCTTGGTGCCCGACAGCGCCAACAAGCCCTACGACATGAAGGAGCTGATTCTCAAGGTCGTCGACGACGGTGACTTCTTCGAGCTGCAAGCCGACTACGCGAAGAACATCGTCACAGGCTTTGCGCGCATGCAAGGCCAGACCGTGGGCATCGTCGCGAATCAGCCGCTCGTGCTGGCCGGTTGTCTCGACATCAAGAGCGCCATCAAGGCCGCGCGCTTTGTACGCTTTTGCGACGCCTTCAACATTCCGGTGCTGACCTTCGTCGATGTGCCCGGCTTCATGCCGGGTACTTCTCAGGAGTTTGGCGGCATCATCAAGCATGGTGCCAAGCTGCTCTACGCCTATGCCGAGTGCACGGTGCCCAAGGTGACGGTGATCACGCGCAAAGCCTATGGCGGCGCTTACGACGTGATGTCGTCCAAGCATTTGCGCGGCGACGTCAACTTCGCCTGGCCCAACGCCGAGATCGCGGTGATGGGCGCCAAGGGCGCGGTGGAGATCATCTTCCGTGAAGACAAGGGCGATCCGGTCAAACTCGCCGCCCGCGAAGCCGAGTACAAGGCGCGCTTTGCCAATCCCTTTGTGGCGGGCGCGCGCGGCTTCATCGACGACGTGATCCAGCCGCATGAAACGCGCAAGCGCATCTGCCGCAGCTTGGCGATGCTGAAAGACAAGAAGCTGGAAAACCCGTGGCGCAAGCATGGCAACATCCCGCTGTGAGTGGGGTGAGATTTGCCATGACTTTGTCTAGCGCTGGATCGGACTGCCTGGGCGATGGTCTGGTTCGAGAGCTTCCTCCGCAGCAATGGGTGCGGCGTGTCTGCCGCAGCGAAGTAAAGGAGGAGCCCGCAGGGCGGGGGACATGAGCGGAGGCGGATGCGCCGCGCCCATTGCGGGCACAGACAAGAACTGATTCCGGAATTGGAGACTTCGATGTTTAAGAAAATCCTCATTGCCAACCGCGGGGAGATCGCCTGCCGCATCATCAAGACCGCCAGGCAGATGGGCATCAAGACGGTGGCGGTCTACTCCGAGGCCGACCGCGACGCGCGCCATGTGGAACTGGCCGACGAGGCCGTGCTGCTCGGGCCGGCGCCGTCGCGCGAGTCGTATCTGGTGGCCGACAAGATCATTGCCGCGGCCAAGAGCACCGGCGCACAAGCCATCCATCCTGGCTACGGTTTCCTGAGCGAGAACGAAGCGTTCGCGCGCCGCGTAGAGGAAGAGGGCTTGACCTTCATCGGCCCCAAGCATCATTCGATTGCCGCGATGGGCGACAAGATCGCCTCGAAGAAGCTCGCCAGCGCGGCCCATGTGAGCACGATTCCGGGGCATAACGAGCCGATTCTGAGCGCCGAAGATGCGGTCGAGATTGCTGGGCGGGTGGGGTACCCGGTCATGATCAAGGCCAGTGCCGGCGGCGGCGGCAAGGGCTTGCGCGTGGCCTTCAACGACAAGGACTGCTTCGAGGGCTTCACGACCTGCCGCAACGAGGCGGCTGCCAGCTTCGGCGACGACCGCGTCTTCATCGAGAAATATGTCGAGGAGCCGCGCCATATCGAGATCCAGGTGCTGGGCGATGCGCATGGCAATGTGGTCTATCTGTGGGAGCGCGAGTGTTCGATCCAGCGTCGCCATCAGAAGGTGATCGAGGAGGCTCCGTCGTCGTTCATCTCCGAGGCCACGCGCCAGGCCATGGGAGAGCAGGCGGTGGCGCTGGCCAAGGCCGTGAACTACCAGAGCGCGGGCACGGTCGAATTCGTGGTCGGCAAGGACCAGAGCTTCTACTTTCTGGAGATGAACACGCGGCTGCAAGTCGAGCATCCGGTGACCGAGTGCATCACCGGTCTCGATCTGGTCGAGCAGATGATCCGCGTCGCCGCTGGTGAGCCGCTCGCCTTCAAGCAGCAGGACATCCGGCGCGAAGGCTGGGCAATCGAGTGCCGCATCAACGCCGAGGACCCGCTGCGCAACTTCCTGCCCTCGACCGGCCGCCTGGTGAAGTACCAGCCACCGGAGCAGTCGCTGGAGCAGGGTCGCAAGACGCTCACGGGCCCCGCCTATTCGGATGACAAGTTCGGTGGCGTGCGCGTCGACACCGGCGTGTACGAGGGCGGCGAGATCCCGATGTACTACGACTCGATGATTGCCAAGCTCATCGTGCACGGTCGAGACCGCGTCGACGCCATTGCGCGCATGCGCGAAGCCCTCAATGCCTATGTGATCCGGGGCATTTCGAGCAATATTCCGTTTCAGGCGGCCTTGCTCGCGCATCCGCAATTTGCGACCGGCAACTTCAACACCGGCTTCATCGCCCAGCACTACAGCGGAGGCTTTCGTGCCGAAGACGTCAGCCATCCGGACCCGGACTTCCTGGTTGCCGTTGCCGGCTTCATCCGGCGCAAGGCACGCGAGCGCGAGGCCGGCATCACCGGCCAGTTGCCGGGCCACGAAGTGCGCATCGAGCATGACTACGTGGCCTTGGTGAATCAGGGCGCCGGCCGGTACGCGCGCCGCGTCCTGCATATCTCCGAATTCGTCGGCCAACTCGGCGAAGCGCTGGTGCGCGTGGACACAAACGTCTATCGCATCGTGTGCCTGTCACGGCTGAACGACATCCGCATCTGCGGCACGGTCAACGGCGCGCCCTTCACCGTGCAAGCCGAACGCGGCACGCCCAAGAACCCCTTGGCCTACCGCGTGCAACACAACGGATTGGCGATCGACGTCATGGTGCTGTCGCCGCGCGCGTCTGAGTTGCACGCGCTGATGCCTTACAAGGCGCCCGCCGACACCAGCAAGTTCCTGCTCTCGCCGATGCCGGGGCTGCTGGCGCATGTCGCTGTCCAGCCCGGGCAATCGGTACAGGCCGGCGAGCGTCTGGCGGTGATCGAAGCGATGAAGATGGAAAACGTCCTGCTCGCCACCCAGGACGTCACGATCGCCGAGGTGCTGGCCAAGACGGGCGAGAGTCTGTCGGTCGATCAGCCCATCCTGCGCTTTGAATGAGCTTCGAATGATGGACAAACCCTACAGAATTCTCGGCATCCAGCAAATTGCCATTGGCGGGACCGACAAGGCCGCCTTGCGCAAGCTCTGGGTCGATGTGCTGGGGCTTGAGGTGACGGGCAACTTCAGGTCGGAGCGCGAGAATGTCGATGAAGACATCTGCGCCATCGGTTCCGGTGCGCACAAGGTCGAAGTCGATCTGATGCAGCCGCTCGACCCCGACAAAAAACCCGCAGTGCACACCACGCCGCTCAACCACGTGGGCCTGTGGGTCGACGATTTGACCCGGGCGGTCGAGTGGATGACGGCGCACGGTGTGCGCTTCGCGCCGGGTGGCATTCGCAAGGGTGCCACCGGTCACGACATCTGCTTCATTCACCCGAAGAGCAATCAGGAATTTCCGGTTGCCGGTGAGGGCGTGTTGATCGAACTCGTGCAGGCGCCCGCCGAGGTGATCGCCGCGCTGTCGTGAGACGCGGTGCTCGACGGCCGTCCTTGTTCCCTTTTGACACAATTTGCCTCGACTCGTAAGCCTTTGCCGGCGTACGCGTGCGGCAAATCAATGACAATCTGGGCTTTGACCGCAACGAGCAGGCCATGAGCGCACGTACCTTGTACGACAAGCTGTGGGACGAACATGTCGTCCACACCGAGGATGACGGCACCGTCACCCTCTATATCGACCGCCATCTATTGCATGAAGTGACCAGCCCGCAGGCCTTCGAGGGACTGGACCTGGCCGGGCGCAAGCTGTGGCGCCTGTCGGCCAATCTGGCGGTGAGCGACCACAATGTGCCGACCACCGATCGCAGCCAGGGCATCAGCGATCCGATCTCCAAATTGCAGGTCGACACACTCGACGCCAATTGCGATCGCCATGGTGTGACCCAGTTCAAGATGAACGACAAGCGCCAGGGCATCGTGCATGTGATCGGCCCGGAGCAGGGCGCCACCTTGCCAGGCATGACGGTCGTCTGCGGCGACAGCCACACGTCCACCCACGGCGCTTTCGGGGCGCTCGCGCATGGCATCGGCACGAGCGAAGTCGAGCATGTGCTGGCCACACAGACCTTGCTGGCGCGCAAGGCCAGGAACATGCTCATCAAGGTCGAAGGCAAGCTGAGTGCAGGCTGCGGCGCCAAGGACATCGTGCTGGCCATCATCGGGCGCATCGGCACGGCCGGCGGCACCGGCTACACGCTGGAGTTTGGCGGCAGCGCGATCCGTGCCTTGAGCATGGAGGGGCGCATGACGGTGTGCAATATGGCCATCGAGGCCGGGGCGCGGGCGGGCCTGATTGGCGTCGATGAGACGACGCTGCAATACGTGAAAGGACGACCGCTGGCACCCGCCGGTGTCGAGTGGGAGCAGGCCGTGAGCTACTGGCGCACGCTGCACTCGGACTCCGGCGCGTCGTTCGACGCAGTGGTCGAACTGGACGCTGGCTTGATAGCGCCGCAGGTCACCTGGGGCACTTCGCCCGAGATGGTCTTGTCCATCGCCGACCGCGTGCCCGACCCCGACCGGGAACGCGACCCCGCCAAACGCGCCGCCATCGAGCGCGCCCTGCACTACATGGCGCTGGAGCCGAACAAGCCGATGGCCGATATCGTGATCGACAAGGTGTTCATCGGCTCGTGCACGAACAGCCGCATCGAAGACATGCGCGAGGCCGCCGGCGTGGTTCGAAAACTGGGGGGGCGAATTGCCGCCAATGTGAAGCTGGCGCTGGTGGTGCCGGGCTCAGGCCTGGTCAAGGTGCAAGCCGAACGCGAAGGCCTCGATCAGGTCTTCAAGGCGGCAGGTTTCGAATGGCGCGAGCCCGGCTGCAGCATGTGCCTGGCCATGAACGCCGATCGCCTGGAGCCGGGCGAGCGCTGCGCATCGACCAGCAACCGCAACTTCGAAGGGCGCCAGGGCAATGGCGGGCGCACCCATCTCGTCAGTCCGGCAATGGCCGCTGCCGCGGCCATGCAGGGGCACTTCGTCGACGTGCGTCGCATCAGCTGATCAACCCAACTTGGAAAAGGTCTCCCATGAAATACCTGCTGTTCATTGCCTTGGCGCTGAGCCTTGGTTTCTTGAGTGCCTGCAACACCATCCATGGGCTGGGTCAGGACATTCAGAAAGCCGGCTCCACGATTGAAGACGCAGCAAAGAAGAAGTGACGATGCAAGGCCGCGCAAAATGAATCGCGGCGTCATCTGATTTGTCAGGAAGAGGCATGGAAAAATTCATTGTTCACAAGGGTCTGGTCGCGCCGATGGACCGGGAAAACGTCGACACCGACGCGATCATTCCCAAGCAGTTTCTGAAGTCGGTCAAACGCAGCGGGTTCGGTCCGAATCTGTTTGATGAATGGCGCTACCTCGACCACGGCGAGCCGGGCCAGGACCCGGGCACGCGACGTATCAATCCGGACTTCGTGCTGAACCAGGCGCGCTACAAAGGCGCGTCGGTGCTGCTGGCGCGCGCCAACTTCGGCTGTGGGTCGAGCCGCGAACATGCGCCCTGGGCGCTCGAGCAATACGGATTTCGCGCCTTGATCGCACCGAGCTTCGCCGACATCTTTTTCAACAACTGTTTCAAGAACGGCCTGCTGCCGATTCAACTGCCCGAGTCGGCGGTGGCGCAACTGTTCGACGAGGTGAAGGCCTTTGCGGGCTATCACCTCAGCATCGACTTGCCGCGCCAGGTGGTGGTCAAGCCTGATGGCGCCGAGATCGCGTTTGAAGTGGAGGCCTTCCGCAAGTTCTGCCTGACGAATGGCTTTGACGACATCGGTCTGACATTGCGCCATGCCGACACGATCCGTGCCTTCGAGGCCGAACGCCTGACCACCAAGCCATGGCTGAACAACCGGCTGGTGGGATGACAACAACAAGGAAGCCTGAATGAAAATCGCAGTCCTGCCGGGTGACGGCATCGGCACCGAAATCATCAAGGAGGCGGTCAAGGTGCTGAACGTCCTTGACCTGCCGTTCGAGATGGAAGAGGCCATGGTTGGCGGCGCCGCCTATGAGGCATATGGACACCCGCTGCCCGAGGCCACCTTGAAGCTCGCCCAGGCTGCCGACGCGGTCTTGTTCGGTGCTGTTGGCGACTGGAAGTACGACAAGCTGGAGCGCGCGCTGCGGCCCGAGCAGGCGATTCTGGGCTTGCGCAAACACCTGGGTTTGTTCGCCAATTTTCGGCCGGCGATTTGCCATCCCGAATTGACGCATGCCTCCAGCCTGAAGCCCGAGCTGGTGGCGGGGCTCGATATCCTCATCATCCGTGAGCTCACCGGCGATATCTATTTTGGCCAGCCGCGCGGGCGCCGCACCGCGGTCGATGGGCATTTCCCGGGCAGCGAGGAAGCGTTCGACACCATGCGCTACAGCCGCCCCGAGATCGAGCGCATTGCCCATGTGGCCTTCCAGGCGGCGCGCAAGCGCAGCCGCAAAGTCACCAGTGTCGACAAGGCCAATGTGCTGGAGACCTTCCAGTTCTGGCGCGACGTGGTCACCCAGGTGCACGAGCAGTACCCCGATGTCGAGTTGGATCACATGTATGTGGACAACGCGGCGATGCAGTTGGTGAAGGCGCCGAAGAAGTTCGACGTGGTGGTCACCGGCAATATGTTTGGCGACATCCTGTCCGACGAGGCGGCCATGCTGACCGGCTCGATCGGCATGTTGCCGTCGGCGTCGCTGAATGCGCAGAACAAGGGCTTGTATGAGCCCAGCCACGGCAGCGCGCCCGACATCGCGGGCAAGGGCCTGGCCAATCCGCTGGCTACAATTCTGTCCGCCGCCATGATGCTCAGGTTTTCGCTCCAACAAGCCGGTGCCGCCGAGCGTATCGAGTCTGCCGTGAGCGCGGTGCTCGCTGCCGGGCTGCGCACGCCAGACATCTGGTCCGAGGGCACGCGAAAAGTGGGTACGGTCGAGATGGGTGACGCGGTGGTAGCCGCCATCACCTCGGCTGGTACCAAGGCAAGCAAGAATTAGCCGGACCAGGTTCGCTGGCGGGCGATTCAAGTCGGGGCGCGACATGACTTTCGGAAGACGTGAAAAGGGCGAATGACATGAAACTCGTGGGACTGGTAGGTTGGCGCGGCATGGTCGGCTCGGTGCTGATGGACCGCATGGCGGCCGAGCACGATTTCGACCTGATCGAGCCGCTGTTCTTCAGCACCAGCAATTCGGGCGGCCAGGCGCCTGCGCAAGCCAAGAACGAATCCCGGCTGCAAGACGCTTTCGACATCGCTGCGCTCAAGCGCTGCGACATCATCATCACTGCGCAAGGCGGCGACTACACCAGCGAGGTCTTCCCGAAGCTGCGCGCCGCGGGGTGGACCGGGCACTGGATCGACGCGGCCTCGACGCTGCGCATGAACAGCGACGCCGTCATCGTGCTTGATCCGGTCAACCTGCCGGTCATCAAGAAGGCGCTCAGCCACGGCGGCAAGAACTGGATAGGCGGCAACTGCACGGTCAGCTGCATGCTGATCGGCGTGGGCGCGCTCTACAAGGCAGGTCTTGTCGAGTGGATGAGCACCCAGACCTACCAGGCAGCTTCGGGCGGCGGTGCCCAGCATATGCGCGAGTTGCTGACCCAGTACGGGACGCTCAATGCGGAGGTGAAGTCGCTGCTGGATGACCCGAAGAGCGCCATTCTCGAGATCGACCGCAGAGTCATCGACAAGCAGCGTTCCTTGTCCGCCGCCGAGATGGCCAATTTCGGCGTGCCCTTGGGCGGTTCGCTGATCCCCTGGATAGACAAGGATCTGGGTGCAGGAAAAACCCGGGATGAGGCCGGCTGGGGTCAGTCCAAGGAAGAGTGGAAGGGCATGGCCGAGACCAACAAGATATTGGGACAAGGCGAGGGCTTTGGCACGCAGCCGTGCCGGTCGATGGGTTTTGTGTTCGCGTCGGCGCGATGCGTTGCCACAGCCAGGCCTTGATGTTCAAGCTCAAGAAGAACGTGCCGGTGGCCGACATTGAAGCCATGATTGCGGCTGACAATGACTGGGTGAGGGTGGTTCCCAATACGCGCGAGGCGACGCTGCAAGGTCTGACCCCGGTGGCGGTGACCGGGACCATGAATATTCCGGTGGGACGCATCCGCAAATTGGCCATGGGGCCCGACTACCTGGGTGCGTTTACGGTGGGTGACCAGCTCTTGTGGGGCGCTGCCGAACCTTTGCGTCGTATGCTGCGGATTTTGTTGGACGCGTGAGAACGAGGGCGGAGTCCGTTGTCGTCAAGCGACACAGGGCCAGTGAGCGATACGCGACCGGCGTTTGCGTGAATTTGAGCCAAAGCATGAGCTTGTCAACGTATCTACCTGCTGTTATTGTGATTTCAAATGAGGATGGCTTTGCAAAGACCATGCTGAATACAACAAGTTGTGCGCAATCTGGCAGTCGTCTTCGCAATCCTGCCATGTCGCTTAGGGGAACGCATTGAAATTGAATGTTCTGGCCTTCGGGCGTTTCAACTTGACGCGAGTGGCGGTGGCCGTCTTGAGTCTGGCGGCCAGCAGTTGCTGGGCGCTGGGCCTGGGGCGCTTGAACGTGCAATCCGCACTGGGCGAAAACCTGCGCGCCGAAATTGACATCGCCAGTCTCAGCCCCGAAGAGGAAGGCTCGCTCAAGGTTCGAGTGGCGCCACCCGACGCCTACCGTTCCACCGGCATCGAATACAACTCGGTGCTGACCACGGCGCAGGTGCAGTTGGCGCGCCGCGCCAATGGGCAGCCGTATTTGCGCATCAGCAGCGACCGCGCGGTGCAAGAGCCCTTTGTCGATGTGATTCTTGAACTCAATTGGTCCAACGGCAGGTTGGTGCGCGAATACACCTTGCTGTTTGATCCGCCGAACTTGCGCACACCGGCGTCACCAGCGGTGGCCACCGCGCCAGTGCTGGCGCCCGCCCTCGCGCCGCTTGCGAAGGCCCCGGCCGCCGCCGCACCGGTGGCGCCCGTAGCGCTCAGGCCGGTTCCGGCAAAGCCGGCGCCACCACCTGTCGTTGCCGCTCAGAAGCCTGCTCTTGCAGCGCCAAAGCCGCTGGTTGATGCCACAGCGGCGCCTGCCCCCAAGCCTGCGGCGGTTTCGCGCACCGCATCCGACTATGCGGTCAGACGGGGAGAGTCCTTGTCGCGCATCGCTTCCAAGACCCGGGCGCCTGAGGTCTCGCTGGATCAAATGTTGGTGGTTCTGTTCCGTGCCAATCCGGATGCGTTCATCGAAAGCAATATGAACCTCCTGAAGGCAGGGTCGGTGCTGCGCGTGCCTTCAAGTGATGCTGCCACCGGCATATCCAACGACGAGGCGCGCCAGATCGTGCGGGCTCAGAGCGTCGATTTCGAAAACTATCGTCAGCGCCTGGCCAGTGGTGCTCCGATGGTTGCCCGCAAGGACAGCGAGCGGCAATCGGTCGGCAAGGTACAAGCCGCGGTCGTTGATCGCAGCCGGGCGGCGCCCAGCCCCGACAAGCTCGTTCTGAGCAAGGCGGGCGCTGTGTCGGCCCCGGACAAGCTATCCAAAGAGACAGAGAAGAAGGACGCGGTCGCGCGCGTCGCCGAGCTGACACGCAATGTGGAAGAGCTCAAGAAACTCTCCTCGGTGGCAGCGGGAGCGGTCTCGGCCGAGTCGGCTTCTGCTGCGGCCAGCGCCACGACCGCGCCAACGGTGGCCTTGGACGCGGGGGTGCCTGCTGCTGCCGCGTCGGTGGCATCGCAGGCCAGCGCTGCTGCGTCGCCACCGGTGGCCAAGGCACCACCAGTCACACCGGCCGGCGAGCCAGGCCTATTGTCCGAACTGATGGACAGTCCGTTGGTCCTGCCGCTGTCGGGTGTGCTGATCGCGTTGCTGGGTGGCTTGGGCTTGTACCGCTTGCGGGCCCGCTCCAACCGCAAGACCGCGACAGAGACAGGCTTCCGCGACAGTCGCTTGCAGCCCGATTCGTTCTTCGGCGGCACAGGGGGCCAGCGCGTCGATACGCGCGACGGTTCGGGCCAGGCGTCGACCATGAGTTATTCGCTCAGCCAGCTTGACGCCATCGGGGACGTGGATCCGGTTGCCGAAGCGGACGTCTATCTGGCTTATGGACGTGATTTGCAGGCCGAAGAAATCTTGAAGGAGGCCTTGCGCGCCACGCCAGAGCGTCGTGCCATCCGCATGAAACTGCTCGAGGTCTATGCAAAGCGTCGCGATACCAAGGGCTTTGAGCAACTCGCCACGCAGATGTATGTCGAGACCCACGGCGAAGGCGAGGATTGGCTCAAGACGCAGGAACTCGGGCTTCAGATTGATCCGAGCAACGCCATGTATCAGCCGGGCGGTGTGCCCGAAGCGGCAGCGACGTTCGACGGACGCGATGATCGCCTGCCCCTTGGCGCCAGCACCATGCCTCAAAGCGTGATGCCAGGTGTGAGCATGTATGACACCGCCATTGATGCACCCGACACGCGAGCCAGCGCCGACTACGCGCCAAGCGACATGGATCTCGATCTGGATCTGGACGCACCGGCACCGTCAGACACCTCGATGGAGGCGACCCAGGCCATGACCGTTTCGGTCGAGCGTTCGTCCATGGAGATGGACTTCGATCTGTCCGCGCCTGCAGGCGATGAACTTGATCAGAGGGCGGCGACGCACAAGGAGTCTGCCGCCATGGATTTCGATTTGTCTCTGCCCCTGGGCGAAGAGACTGAACCGAACCCGCCTGCGCGCAACGAGCCGGTTGCCATGGAATTTGACATGTCGTCCATCAACCTCGATCTCGGTGAACCAAGCGTCGGGCCTTCAGTTCAACCCGGTGGGCGACTGCCGGATTTGGGTCGTGAGCTCGATTTGAATGAATCGAATGACGAAGACGGTGATCCGCTGGCGCGCAAGATCGAGTTGGCTGACGAGTTCCGCCAGATCGGCGACGTTGAGGGCGCGCGCGATGTGTTGCTGGAAGTCATAGACAAAGCCAGCGGCGCGATGCGCGAACGCGCGCAAGCGATGCTCAAAGAGCTCGATTGAGCTTCTTTGAGCGGGATCATGAAGGTCCTGGTCCGGCATGACAGTTCGAGTCGCACTGGGACTGAGTTACCGAGGACAGGCCTATAAGGGCTGGCAAAGTCAGCCCGGCGGCGACACGGTACAAGACCAACTGGAATCCGCACTGGCGCAGTTTGCCGCGCAGCCGGCGCGCAGCATCCGCACCCTGTGTGCCGGTCGCACCGACGCCGGTGTGCACGGGCTGAACCAGGTGGTGCACTTCGACACCGAGATCGAACGCGACGCAGCGTCGTGGGTACGCGGCACGAATCGCTACCTGCCCAAGGACATCGCGGTGCAATGGTGCCGATTCCCCGAGGCTGACTTTCATGCCCGTTACTCGGCGCTCGGCCGTCGCTATGTGTACCTGTTGCTGGAGGCTCCCGTGCGGCCTTCGATCGAGCAGGGCGCCGCCGGTTGGGTGTTTCGGCCGCTGCAGCAGCAGGCCATGCAGGACGCTGCCGCTTGCCTGATCGGCGAGCATGACTTCAGCGCGTTCCGTTCTTCCGAGTGCCAGGCGGCCTCGCCCGTAAAGACCCTGCGCAGCATCCGGATTCACAGACGCGGCGCCTATTGGCGCTTCGAGTTCGACGGTGCGGCCTTCTTGCACCACATGGTGCGCAATCTGATGGGATGCTTGCTCGCGATTGGTTCGGGCGCACGACCGGTGGATTGGATGGCCGAAGTCTTGGCGGGCCGTGACCGTAGTTTGGCCGCCCCCACATTTCCGGCCGACGGACTGTACTTTCAGGGACCCTATTACGATGCGCAGCATGGCATACCCGAACACACCCCGGCGATGGACTGGTTGCCCTGACAACGGGTCCGCATCATGAACCGTCGCACACGTATCAAGATTTGCGGTCTGAGCCGCGAGCAGGACTTGCGCGCGGCCGTCGAGGCAGGTGCCGACGCCATCGGACTCGTGTTTTACGAACGCAGTCCGCGCCATGTGACGCTGGCGCGCGCGGCCGAACTGGCGCGCACGCTGCCACCCTTCGTGACCCCGGTCGGCTTGTTCGTGAATGCGGCGCCCGCCGAGATTGCCAAGGCAGTGGCGGCGATTCCCCATCTGGTGCTGCAATTCCATGGTGATGAGACGCTTGAGCAATGCCGTCAGGCGGGCCGGCCCTTCATTCGCGCCGCGCGCATGCGGCCCGATCTTGATTTGTTAGACTTCGTGCAACAGTATTCAGACGCCCAGGCGGTGCTGCTCGACGCCCCAGTCGACGGTTATGGCGGTGGCGGAAAGGTTTTCGATTGGTCACTCATTCCAAGCAACGTGCGCTCTCCAGTCGTTTTGTCTGGTGGGTTGCATGCCGGAAATGTGGCAGCCGGAATGCTTCAGGTGCGGCCCTGGGCCGTTGACGTGAGCTCGGGTGTGGAGGTTTCCAAAGGCCTCAAGAGCCCCGACCTGATACGTCAATTTTGCGATGCAGTGCGCAAGGCCGATGCCCGCATTGCAAACCTGACTTCCTGAAGAAAGCAGCTCATGTTTGAATACCACCAGCCCGACGCACGCGGGCATTTCGGGCCTTATGGCGGCAGCTTTGTCGCCGAGACGCTGGTCCACGCCCTCGACGAGCTCAAGGAGGCTTACGAGCACTACCGAAAGGATCCTGAATTCATCGCCGAGTACCGAAGCGAGTTGGCGCATTTCGTGGGGCGCCCGAGTCCGATCTATCACGCCGCGCGCATGAGCCGCGAGCTCGGCGGCGCGCAGATCTACCTCAAGCGCGAAGACCTCAACCACACCGGCGCGCACAAGGTCAACAACACCATAGGCCAGGCCTTGCTGGCGCGGCGCATGGGCAAGAAACGCGTGATTGCCGAGACTGGCGCGGGTCAGCATGGCGTGGCCACGGCCACCATTTGCGCGCGCTACGGCATGGAATGCGTGGTCTATATGGGCAGCGAAGACGTCAAGCGCCAGTCGCCCAATGTGTATCGCATGAACTTGCTGGGTGCCCGCGTGGTGCCGGTCGAATCAGGCAGCAAGACGCTGAAGGACGCGCTGAACGAAGCCATGCGCGATTGGGTCACCAATGTCGAGTCGACCTTCTACATCATCGGCACGGTGGCGGGGCCGCATCCCTATCCGGTGATGGTGCGCGACTTCCAGCGCGTCATCGGCGACGAATGCCTGGTGCAAATGCCCGAGATGGCGGGCTGCCAGCCCGACGCGGTGATCGCGTGTGTGGGCGGCGGCAGCAATGCCATCGGCATCTTCTATCCCTATATCCCGCATGCATCGACCCGGTTGATCGGCGTCGAGGCGGCGGGGCTCGGTCTCGAGTCCGGCCGCCATGCCGCCACCTTGACGGCCGGCAGCCCTGGCGTGCTGCACGGCAACCGCACCTATCTGCTGCAGGACGCGAACGGCCAGATCATCGAAACGCATTCGATTTCGGCCGGGCTGGACTACCCCGGCGTCGGCCCCGAGCACGCCTATCTGAAGGACATCGGCCGCGCCGAATACGTCAGCATCACCGACCAGGAGGCGCTGGCCGCCTTCCACCATTTGTGCCGCACCGAAGGCATCATCCCGGCGCTCGAGTCGAGCCACGCCGTCGCCTATGCGATGAAGCTGGCACCGACGCTGCGGGCCGATCAGCACTTGCTGGTCAATCTGTCGGGCCGCGGCGACAAGGACATCGGCACGGTGGCGGATCTTTCGAAGGCCGAATTCTTCTGCCGACCGTCGTGTCAGGGGCAGTCGGTCAAAGGCGATATGAGCTTGCGCAAGGAGGCGGTATGAGCCGCATTGCGGCCAAGTTTGCCGCAGTTCATGCGCAGGGCCGCAAGGCCTTGATTCCGTTCGTGACCGCGGGCGATCCCTATCCGGAACGCACTGTCGAGCTGATGCTGGCGCTTGCCCGAGCAGGTGCCGATGTGATCGAGCTGGGCGTGCCGTTCTCGGACCCGATGGCCGATGGTCCGGTGATCCAACGCGCCGCCGAGCGCGCCGTGGCCAAGGGCGTCGGACTGCGCCAGGTGCTGGGTTTTGTGCATGCCTTCCGCGCTCAAAATACGAGCACGCCGGTGGTCTTGATGGGATACGCCAACCCGATCGAGCGTTACGGTGTCGAATCCTTCGTGATGGACGCCAAGGTGGCCGGCGTCGATGGTGTGCTGGTGGTCGACTATCCGCCAGAAGAGTGCGAGGACTTTGCCGCTGCCTTGAAGGGTCAGGGGCTGGATCCGATCTTCTTGCTCTCGCCGACGTCCACCGATGCGCGCATGGCGATGGTGGGACGTGTGGCCAGTGGCTACGTGTACTATGTGGCGCTCAAAGGGGTGACCGGCGCCGGGCATCTGGATACCGATGCCGTGGCGGCGATGCTGCCTCGCATCAGGGCGCATGTGAGCGTCCCCGTGGGTGTGGGATTTGGCATCACGGACGCGGCTAGCGCCAAGGCCGTGGCTGAAGTGGCAGACGCGGTGGTGATCGGGTCGCGTCTGGTGCAGTTGCTCGAAGTCGAACCGCCCGAGAATGTCGCGGCCACTGGCGCAAAATTCATCAAAGAGATCCGCGCTGCGCTGGACTCGAAAAGTACTGGAGCCTGAAGCATGAGCTGGCTTGAAAAACTCCTCCCTCCCAAGATTCAACCGACCGATCCGAGCGAGCGCCGCACGGTGCCCGAAGGCCTGTGGACCAAGTGTCCGTCTTGCGAGACGGTGCTGTACAAGACCGACCTGGAGCAAAACGCCAACGTCTGTCCCAAGTGCGCGCATCACCACCGCATCGGCGCACGCGCACGGCTGAACGTGTTTCTCGACGGCGAGGGCCGCTACGAGATCGGTCAGGAAGTGTTGCCGATCGACGCGCTCAAGTTCAAGGACAGCAAGAAGTACCCGGATCGTTTGAGAGAGGCGCTCGAAAACACCGGCGAGACCGACGCGCTGGTCGTGATGGGTGGCGCAGTGATGACGGTGCCCGTGGTGGCGGCCTGTTTCGAGTTCGATTTCATGGGCGGGTCGATGGGGTCGGTGGTTGGCGAGCGCTTTGTGCGCGGTGTCGAAACTGCCATCGAGCAGAAGACGCCCTTCATCTGCTTCACGGCGACGGGCGGCGCGCGTATGCAGGAGGGCCTGCTGAGCCTGATGCAGATGGCCAAGACGAATGCGGCGCTGACGCGCCTGGCCAAGGCCAGACTGCCTTATGTGAGCGTCTTGACCGACCCGACCATGGGCGGCGTGTCGGCCAGCTTTGCCTTTCTGGGCGACGTCGTGATTGCCGAGCCCAAGGCTTTGATCGGCTTCGCCGGTCCGCGCGTGATCGAAAACACGGTGCGCGAGAAGCTGCCGCCGGGTTTTCAGCGCGCCGAGTTTCTGGTCGAGAAGGGTGCGATCGACATGATTGTCGACCGACGCGAACTGCGTCCCACCATCGCCCGCGCGCTGGCCATGCTGCAACGCCAAAGCGCCGACGCGGTGGCTTGAACACAGGACCCTTGATCTGTCGCAGGCAAAGCTTGCCCGCCAGTCTGTTGTCAATGGCGCTTGCCGCGTACGACCAGGTCTTTCCCGCAACGCCTTAGCTGGGCCTGTTCCGCAAACATGAAGAAAACTTTGTCCGAGTGGCTGGACCACTGCCTGCGCCTGCACCCCAAAGAGATCGACATGACGCTCGCGCGCACCGTGCTGTTGCGCGACGCGCTGGGGCTGAAGTTCAAGGTGCCTGTGGTGATGGTGGCCGGGACCAACGGCAAGGGTTCTACCTGCGCGATGATGGAAATGATTGCGCTGCAGGCCGGCTACCGCGTCGGCCTGTACATCAAGCCGCATTTTGTCCACTTCGAGGAACGTTGCCGGGTGAACGGCGCTTCGGTTTCGGCCGAAAGCCTGCTGCCGCACTTCGAAGCCGTCGAGGCCGCACGCGGCACCATGGCGCTGACGTTTTTCGAGTTCACGAGCCTGGCCATCATGCGCAGGCTGGCCGAGGAGCCGCTGGACCTGGTGATTCTGGAAGTGGGCCTGGGCGGGCGGCTGGACGCGGTCAACGTCATCGACGCCGATTGTTCTGTCATCACCAGCATAGACATCGACCATGTCGAGTATCTGGGGCCCGACCGCGAGGCTATCGGTCTGGAAAAGGCGCACATCATGCGCAGCGGAAAGCCCGCCGTGCTGAGCGACCCGATGCCGCCGCAAAGCATCATCGACCATGCCACCGAGATCGGTGCCGATCTGCGATTGATCGGGCGTGACTTCAGCTACAGCGGCGACCGTCAACAATGGAATTGGACTGGCCACCAGCGCCGCTTCAACGCGCTGGCGTATCCGGCACTGCGCGGCGCCAACCAGTTGCTCAATGCGTCCGCAGTGCTGGCTGTGTTCGAGGCCTTGTTCGAGCGGCTGCCTGTCAGCGCCCAGGCGGTACGCAGTGGCCTGGCCATGGTGGACTTGCCGGGGCGCTTTCAAATCGTGCCAGGCCAGCCTGCCTTGGTGCTGGATGTCGCGCACAACCCGCATGCCGTCGCCGCGCTCGCGCAGAACCTCGATCAGATGGGCTTTTTCCCCCGCACCCACGCGGTGTTTGGCGTGATGGCCGACAAGGACATCGCGAGCATCTTCAGATTGATGGCGCCGCTCGTGGACCATTGGTTTTTCACCGACCTTTCGATTGCCCGCGCCGCCACCGCAGCGCAACTCGAGCAACAGTTTCGGACCCTGCAGTCGCACGACGCGTTCAAGGCGCCGGCCGACGTGCAAGTCACCTGTCTCGCCGACCCCATGTCAGCCCTCGAGGCAGCGGCGGCCGTGGCTGCCCCCGCTGATAGAATTCTCGTCTTTGGATCCTTTCACACCGTGGGTGGCGTACTGAAGAACGGTGTGCCGCGCCTGACGGCTGGACACCTGAACTGAGCCCCTGTGTGAATACTGCCCTTTGACGCCAGGCGGCGGCTCCTGCACCTCAGGCGCGCGTTGCTGCGTGTCCAACAACCGGCCGCTCGAACGGGCCACTCAAACGCTCCGATATGGGTCTGCTGTCTTTTCTGAAACGCGATGCGTCGGCGCCGGCCGCCAAACCAGTGGCCGACACTGCGGACGCGGTGCAGCGCCTGCGCGTGCGCGCGCGCCGTCGCTTGATCGGCGCCGCGGTGCTGGTGGGTATCGGCGTGATTGGGTTCCCCTTGCTGTTTGAAACCCAGCCACGCCCCATTGCGGTGGATCTGCCCATAGAGATCCCGCGCAAGGAAAGCGTCGCGCCTTTGCCGATGCCGGCCGCGCCCAAGGACTTGGGTAACGAAGCCAGCGGCAAGATTGGCGTGATCACCGACTCCCGCGGCGCAGAGCCGTCAGCGCGGGCGTCGGAAGCGGCGGCGCCTGCGTCCGCCCCGGCGACGACAAGGCCGGATGTCGCGGTCAAGTCAATTGAAAATGCTCCGGTCAAGAGCGTCGAAACACCGGCCGAAAAGACCGTCGTCAAAGCTGTCGCCGAGACGCACGCGCCGGTCCTGTCGGGCAGCAAGAGCGCCAGTGCGCCGGATGTCAGGCGCCCGGAGTCAGCGGTTCGCTACGTGGTGCAAGTGGGTGCGTTTGCCGAGGCTGGCGCGGCCCACGACACCCGGCTCAAGGTCGAGAAACTGGGTCTGAAGACCTATACGCAGGTGATCACAAACGCCGACGGCAAACGTACGCGCGTGCGCATCGGGCCGTTCGCGACGCGTGAAGCCGCCGAAAAGGTGTTGGCCCGTCTGCGTGCGTCCGGCTTGCCTGCGGCCGTGCTGACGCTGTGATGCCATGAGCTTGGCCTGGGCTGATATTCTTATTTTCGCCGTGCTGACCGTTTCGGTGCTGGTGGGCTTGTGGCGCGGGCTGTTGTTCGAAGTGTTGTCGCTGCTGGGTTGGGTGGCGGCCTATTTCGCGGCGCAGGCCCTGGGTCCGCAAGTGGCGCACTGGGTACCGGTGGGGGCGCAAGGGTCAGGTCTGAACCAGCTGGTGGGCTGGGCAGCAGCGTTTCTGATCGTACTGGTGATATGGAGCCTGGGCGCGCGGCTGGTGCGCATGCTGGTGGCGGCATCTCCGCTGAGTGGCCTGGACCGGTTGATGGGCGCGGGTTTCGGATTCGTTCGAGGGGCACTGATCTGTCTGCTTGCCGTGTTGCTGACTGGTATGACGCCCGTCAGGCAATCGCGGCAATGGCAAGACTCGAAGTTGCTGCCGTGGGTGCAGGTGGTACTGCTCGATCTCAAGCCCGTGCTGCCGCCGATCCTGGGGCAATACGTTCGGCTTTGAGTGTTGGTCGGACCGTCCAAGGGTCAGGCCAGTGGTTTGGACAAGGAAGAATCGCCATGTGTGGCATCGTTGGTTTGATTTCCAAGGCGCCGGTCAATCAGCTCCTGTATGACGCGTTGCTGCTGCTGCAGCACCGCGGTCAGGACGCCGCTGGCATCGTGACCATGCTGGACAACAAATGCTTTATGCACAAGGCACGCGGCATGGTGCGCGATGTGTTTCGCACCCGCAATATGCGCGGACTGCCCGGCAATGTGGGGCTGGGTCAGGTGCGCTATCCGACGGCAGGCAATGCGTACAGCGAAGAAGAGGCGCAACCGTTCTATGTCAACGCGCCTTTCGGCTTAGTGCTGGTGCACAACGGCAATCTGACGAATGCGTCCGCGCTCAAGAAGGAACTGTTCGACATTGATCGGCGCCACATCAACACCGGGAGCGATTCCGAGGTCTTGCTCAATGTGCTGGCGCATGAGTTGGAGATGGCAGCGCGAGACCTTCCGCTCACGCCCGCCGAGGTATTCAAGGCGGTGCGCATGGTGCACAAGCGCATCAGGGGCTCGTATGCGGTGGTTGCCTTGATCGCAGGCCACGGCTTGCTTGCATTCCGCGATCCGTTCGGGATTCGGCCGCTGGTGTACGGCGAGTCCGAGTCCGGCGACGTGATGTTTGCCAGCGAGAGCGTTGCATTGGAAGGCACAGGCCACCGTCTGACGCGCGACGTGGCGCCCGGCGAAGCCATTTTTGTAGACACCGGCGGGCGGATACATACGCAGCAATGTGCCGAGAATCCCAGCCTCAATCCCTGCATGTTCGAGTTCGTCTATCTGGCAAGGCCTGACTCGGTGATGGACGGCGTGTCGGTCTATCAGGCGCGCCTGAACCTGGGCGAGACGCTGGCACAGCGCTTGATTTCGACCATGCCGCCCAGCGACATTGACGTGGTGATTCCGATTCCGGAATCGAGCCGGCCGTCGGCCATGCAGTTGGCGCACAAGATCGGCAAGCCCTATCGCGAGGGCTTCGTGAAGAACCGTTATGTGGGCCGCACGTTCATCATGCCGGGCCAGGGCGTGCGCAAGAAGTCGGTGCGCCAAAAGCTCAATGCCATCGGCCTGGAGTTCAAGAACCGCAATGTGCTGCTGGTGGACGACTCGATCGTGCGCGGCACGACCTCCAAGGAAATTGTGCAAATGGCGCGCGAGGCGGGTGCTCGCAAGGTCTATATGGCATCGGCCGCGCCGCCGGTGCGTTACCCCAATATCTACGGCATCGACATGCCCACCTCGACCGAACTGATCGCGCATAACCGCAGCATCGAGCAGATTCGCGAGTTCATTGGCGCTGACGCGCTGATCTATCAGGACGTGGCAGCGATGAAGCGCGTGGTCTCGGCGCTCAACCCGAGAATCACGAACTTCGAGGCATCGTGCTTTGACGGGCATTACATCACCGGCGATGTCTCGGACGCGGATTTCGCGACCATCCAGGGGCAGCGCAAGTCTCAGATCGACGAGGAAGATGGCGACCCGGAGCGCAGCAGCCTGGCGCTGCAAAGTGGCAGCGAGGGGCAATGAACATGAACGACGAAGAGCGCCGCATCGACCGGGCCCGCCTGCCCGAGGGCCTGCGCCCCGAGACTCTGGCCGTTCGCGAGGCGCTGGCGCCGAGCCAGTACGGCGAGAACTCCGAAGCCTTGTTTCTCACCAGCGGCTATGTGCAACCCGATGCCCAGACCTCAGCGCGTCGCTTCGCCGCTTCCGAGGACTTCACCTATTCGCGCACCAGCAATCCCACCGTACGCAGCTTCGAGGCGCGCCTGGCCGCGATGGAGGGCACCGAGGCCGCGGTGGCCACCGCCACCGGCATGGCCGCAATCCTGCTGCTGATCATGGGCCTGCTCAAGGCGGGCGACCATGTGGTCTGCTCGCGCTCGGTGTTCGGCTCGACCATAAACCTGTTTGCCAAGGAGTTTGGCAAGTTCGGCGTCGAGACCAGCTTCGTCTCGCAGACCGATCTGGCCGAGTGGCGCGCGGCGCTCAAACCCAACACCCGGCTCTTCTTCGCCGAGACCCCGACGAACCCGCTGACCGAAGTCTGTGACATCCGGGCGCTGGCCGATCTGGCCCACGGCGCCGGTGCCTTGCTGGTGGTCGACAACAGCTTTTGCTCGCCGGCGCTGCAGCGGCCTGCGGCACTGGGAGCCGACCTGGTGATGCATTCCGGCACCAAGTATCTGGACGGACAGGGCCGCGTGATGGCGGGCGCCTTGTGCGGCCCCGAGAAGCTGATCAAGGATGTGTTCGGGCCGGTGATCCGCACCGCCGGGATGACTCTGTCGCCGTTCAACGCCTGGGTCGTGCTCAAGGGGCTGGAGACGCTGAATCTGCGCATGAAGGCCCACAGCGAGAGCGCGCTGGCCGTGGCGCGCTGGCTGGAGCGTCAGCCCCAGGTGGAACGCGTCTACTACCCGGGGCTGGCTTCGCACCCGCAGCATGAGCTGGCGATGCGTCAACAGGGCGGGCAGGGCGGTGCCGTCGTGTCTTTCGTGCTGCGCGGCCGCAATGGTGAGGAAGGGCCCGAAGCCGCGCGCGCGGCAGCGTTTCATGTGATCGACAGCACCCGGGTGCTGAGCGTCGCCACCAACCTGGGTGATACCAAGTCCATCATCACCCACCCCGCCACAACCTCGCACGGCCGCCTGTCGGATGCCCAGCGCGCGGCCGCCGGAATCGGTCAAGGCCTGATACGTCTGGCCGTTGGCCTTGAGCATGTCGACGACATCACCGACGATCTGCTGCGCGGCCTTTCAACCCTGAAATACTGATGAGCCAACAAACCAATTCACCCGTCCGCACCCGCATCGCCCCGTCGCCGACCGGATTTCTGCACCTGGGCACTGCGCGCACGGCCCTGTATTCTTGGGCCTATGCGCGCCACTTTGGTGGCGAGTTCGTGCTGCGCATCGAAGACACCGATGTCGCGCGCTCGACGCAAGACTCGGTCGATCAGATTCTGGCTGCGATGCGGTGGTTGGGGCTGGATTACGACGAGGGGCCGATTTACCAGATGCAGCGCCTGCCTCGCTACAAGACGGTGGTCGAGCAACTGCTTGAGCAGGGCAAGGCCTATCTTTGCTATTGCAGTCCGCAGGAGTTGGACGCGATGCGCGAGAAGCAGCGCGAGCGCGGCGAGAAAACCCACTACGACGGCCGCTGGCGACCCGAGCCGGGCAAGCTCTTGCCGCCGGTGCCGGCGGATGTGTCGCCGGTCGTGCGTTTCAAGAATCCGCTTGACGGCGAAGTCACCTGGATTGATCTGGTGAAGGGGCCGATCACGATCAGCAACCGCGAGATCGACGACCTGATCATCGTGCGTCCCGACGGCATCCCGACCTACAACTTCTGCGTCGTGGTCGATGACTGGGACATGAACATCAGCCACGTGTTTCGCGGCGACGAGCATGTCAACAACACGCCCTGGCAGATCAATATCTTCAACGCCCTGGGAGCGCCGCTGCCGCTGTTCGGTCATGTGCCGGTGATCCTGGGCGACGATGGGCAAAAGCTTTCCAAACGCCGCGGCGCGGTCAGCGTGACGGCTTATGAAGAGGCGGGCTATCTGCCCGAGGCGATGATCAACTACTTGGCGCGTCTGGGCTGGAGCCACGGCGACGAAGAACTGTTCTCGCGCGAACAACTGGTGCAATGGTTTGATGGCGAGCATCTGTCGCGCAGCCCGGCGCAATGGGATCCGGCCAAGCTTGCCTGGGTGAATGCCAGCTATATGAAGCAGGCCGACGACGAGCGTCTGGCGCAGCTCGTGCTACCGCACTTGCTGAGGCTGGGTGTCAGCGCGCAAGCCGATGCATTGCTCGCACAACGCATCGGCTTGTTCAAGGATCGCTGCGCGACATTGGTCGAACTGGCTGAATGGCTCAGCATGTATTTTCTTCAGGCCAATCCCAACCAGGCCGACCTGGCATTGCACGTCACGCAGGCCGTGCGTCCGGCCTTGCAGTCGCTCGCGGACAAGCTCGAGGCGATCGCGTGGGACAAACCCAGCATTCAGTCCGCCATCAAGGAAGTCATCACGGCGCACGTCTTGAAGATGCCGCAGTTGGCGATTCCGGTGCGCGTACTGGTGTGCGGCCGTACGCAGACCCCGTCTGTGGATGCGGTGCTGGCCTTGTTTGACCAAGAACTTGTGATCAAGCGCTTGCGCGGTGTTTAGAAGCCAGCATATAATCGTCCTCTCGCTTGAACAGCGCGACACTCGAATATTTTGTGTCTACGCAAACGTAGGCATCGAATCAATGGGGGTATAGCTCAGCTGGGAGAGCGCTTGCATGGCATGCAAGAGGTCATCGGTTCGATCCCGTTTACCTCCACCAAAAATTCACCGTAAGGTGGCAGTTGAGCAGTACGTTCAAAAGTCGTGCTGACAGCTGCTGGTGGCGCGATGTTCAGGAGAGAGAAGGATTTGTCCCCTTCGTCTAGAGGCCTAGGACACCACCCTTTCACGGTGGCTACAGGGGTTCGAATCCCCTAGGGGACGCCATAATTGCTTCGGCAGGTATGGACACAAGTCTGGCAAGACTTGGCGGAGTCATCCGCGAATATTGCCACCACGCGGAGTGGTAGTTCAGTTGGTTAGAATACCGGCCTGTCACGCCGGGGGTCGCGGGTTCGAGTCCCGTCCACTCCGCCATTATTCAGAGAAGCCCTTGCAAGTCATTGACTCGCAAGGGCTTTTTTTATTGATCGCATGCCATTGCGCAGGCTCAACCAGGCCGTCTTCGAATTCGAAATCCTGTCCCTACAATCAACTTGCGCCCCGGGATGGGCTTGGACATGTTTCCAAAGAAGATCAAGCTCAAGGTCAGTCTGTACCTGGCCATCGCGCTCTCACCGGCGATGCTTTTGTTTCCCCTCGTCGTCGTTCACTTTCAGCGGGAGAATCTGCAGTCAGAAGCGGCACGCCATGTCGTGCAAATTTCCGAGTTGATCGTCAAGAGCACGCGCTATGCGATGCTGTTGAACAAACGTGATCTGGCTGAAAAGATCATTCAGGACATCGGCAGGCAGAAGGGCATCGAGCGCGTGCGCGTGATCGACAAGGACGGCACGATCAGTCAATCGAACCATCCGGCCGAAGTGGGCCTTTCGGTTGCGCAGCAAGACGAGCCTTGTGTCAATTGCCACCTGACGAGCAAGCCTCTGGCCAAAGTCCCCGACGATCAGCGCTGGAAGATATTCGAGACTGCCGGCGGGCACCGCGCCCTTGGCGCGATGCAGCCGATACTCAACGAGCCCACCTGTTCATCCGCATCGTGTCATGAACATCCAGCGAGCCAGTCGGTGCTTGGCATCGTCGACATTGCCTACTCGCTTGATGAAATGGACCAGTCCTTGAAGGTGCATTCCTCCTGGGTATTGGGGGGCGCCTTGGGCGTTGTTGTGCTCGCAGCGATAAGCGTCGGGCTGTTGCTTCATCGCCTGATCTACCTGCCGCTGAAAGATCTGGAGTCGGGTGCCCATACGGTTTCCGCTGGGGACCTCGACCACAGCATTCCAGTGCGCAGCGACGATGACTTCGGGCGTGTCGCCGCTTCCTTCAATCAAATGACCTTGGCGTTGAAGAGCGCCCGATCCGAGGTCCAGGAACTGGTTCAGACACTCGAAACCAAGATAGAGGAGAAGACCCGGGCGCTTGGCATCGCGCAAGCCGAAGTGGCGCAAGGCGAGAAACTGGCCGCCATCGGGCAGTTGGCTTCTGGCATCGCGCACGAATTGAACAGCCCGCTGACGGGAATCCTGACCTTCACGTCCTTGCTGCGCAAGAAGATGACGCAGGGCAGTCCGGACGCCGAAGATCTGGATCTGGTGATTCGCGAGACCAAGCGCTGCGCCAGCATCATCAGACGGCTGCTTGACTTCGCCCGGGAAAAAATTCCCGTCAACGGGCTCGTCAACCTGAATCAACTGATCGATGACACGGTGCGTCTGATCGACCGACCCGCCTCCTTGGCGCACGTGGAGATCAGAACCAATCTGGATGCCGATCTGCCCCTCATATGGGGCGATGCAGACCTCATCAAGCAGGTCTTGCTCAACGTGATTGTCAACGCCGAGCAGGCGATCACGGGCGCCGGCACGGTCACCGTCGAGAGCCGGGTGTTTGTTGTCGGGGCCTCGACCGACCCCGGCGGCAAAGGCCCGCCCATGGTGGAAATAGCCATCAAGGACACGGGTTGCGGGATTGCCGAGGCCAACCTGCAGCGCATCTTCGATCCGTTCTTCACTTCGAAGGAAGTCGGCAAGGGCACCGGGCTGGGGCTGTCTGTCAGCCATGGCATCGTCAAATCCCACGGCGGGGAGATCAAGGTCGAGAGCGTTGTCGGCACGGGCAGCACCTTCCGCATCTATTTGCCGATCAGTGCCCCGCCCGATGAGACCCAAGCCCGAGCACGAGGGAGCAAGCAATGAGTTCTCGAATACTGATTGTCGACGACGAGGAGATCGTGATCCACAGCTGCATGCGCATACTCAGCGACAGCAGCTATGTCGTGGACTGCGTGCAAGACGGCTGGGAGGCCCTGCGCAAGGTGGGCGAAACGCCCTACGACATCATCATTCTGGACATCATGATGCCCAAGGTGGATGGACTTGAGGTGCTGCAGCGCGTGAAGGAGAGCCACCCGGAGGTCGACGTCATCATGATGACCGGGCTGTCCCAGGTTCAGACCGCCGTCAAGGCCATGAAGCTCGGTGCGTTTGACTACCTGTCAAAGCCTTTCGATCCCGACGAGCTCTTGCATGTGGTGGAGCGCGCGCTGGAGCGCCGGCGCCTGCTGCAGGAAAACCGCGACCTCAGGAGCGAGGTCACATCCAAATACCGTTTCGAGAATATCGTGGGGGCGAGTGCGCCGATGCAGGCAGTCTATGGCTTGATTGCCAAATGCGCGCCCACCAACAGCACCGTCCTGATCACCGGAGAAAGCGGTACTGGCAAGGAAATCATTGCGCGTGCCATCCACTACAACAGCTTGCGCAAAGACCAGCCGTTTGTCACGGTCGATTGCAACACGCTGAGCGAGAACCTGCTCGAGAGCGAACTGTTCGGCCACGTGAAAGGCTCATTTACCGGCGCGCTGACCAACAAGCGCGGCATGTTCGATGTTGCGGACAAAGGCACGCTTTTCCTCGACGAATTCGGCAACATTCCCTTGTCCACGCAAGCCAAGTTGCTGCGCGTCATTCAGGAGCGTGAATTCAGGCCGGTCGGCAGCACCGTCACCCAGAAGACCAATGTCAGGCTCATCACAGCGACGAATCGCGATCTCAAGGCGATGGTGGCCGCCGGCACGTTCCGCGAAGACCTCTATTACCGCGTCAATGTCTTTCCGATTCATGCCCCGGCGCTGAGGGACAGACGCGACGACATCCCCGCCCTGGCGTTTCATTTCCTGAAAACCTTCTGCAATGAGTTGGACCGGTCCGTGTCCGAAATTTCGGATGCGGCCATGAGCGTGTTGATGCACTACGACTGGCCTGGCAATGTGCGCGAGCTTCAGAGCACGATGCAACGCGCCGTCATTCTGGCGTCGGACAAGGCCATTCACCGGGCGCACTTGGGGCACATCAGCGAGTCCGCGCCGCAGCACGATCTGGACGTGCCCAGAACCGGCGATGGATCTGAAGCGGGTCAAGAAGATTGCCAGGGAAAAGTCGGTCGAGGAGTTGAGAAATTGTTCATCCAGGAGACATTGAAGCGCAACGATTCGAATGTCACGAGGAGCGCCGAAGCAACCGGGATGCAACGCTCCAATTTTCAGGCGCTGATGAAGAAATACAAGATTCGGGTGCGAGACACCGAGTCTGGAGCGGATTGAAGAATCCGGCGCGGTGGCTCAATCCCCAAGGGGCTCGTCTTCGACTTCCTCGAAACCAGTCAGCATGGCCTTGAAATGCGCTGATGGCGTGTGGCCGAGGCTGGCGAGGTAGACGTGCACGATGATGAAGCCGCTGAACAGGATGAACAACAGCACATGCACGGTGTCGACGACGCGCACACCACCCAGCGCATCCACCATGGACGAGAAGCGATTCACGTCCCACAACAGCACACCGGTGAAGAACTGTATCGGCACCAGCAGCATCATGATGATCTGATACATCATGCTTTGCAGGGCGTTGAATTTTTGGTAGGCGCTGGGATGGTGCGGATTGGGGTCACCCCGGAAGATGCCGTAACCATAGAACCTCAGTTGCCGAAAGCTCGCGCGGAAATACTTCGTCGGACTCAACTCGGGGAGATAGACCTTGATCTTGTCCGAGAAGAGATAGAACCCGAGCCAGATAAAGAAGTTGGCAATCAGCACGAAGCCGATCCAGTTGTGCAGCACCACGGCGGTGCGGAACGACACCAGTTGGATCAGATCCAGGTACCGGATCTGCAAGCCAGTGCCAATCAACAGCACGAATCCCAAGGCGTTGGTCCAATGCCAGATGCGTACCGGCAACGGATGAATATAGAGCTTGTTCATGGCGGTTTTCTACTCTGTTGACGGGTCGACCGCGGTCCGGGCATGGCCGGACTGGGACGGTTGCTCAGCGGCCAACACCAGCTGTCTTTGCGCCTCGAGCTTTTCACGCAGGTTCTTGAAGGCCCGTTTGATGGCCATGTGGCCCAGGGGCACGCTGACAGCACCGATCAGGACCACGATCAGCAAGGTATCGAGCAGCTTGATGCGGGTGCTGCCTATGGCATAAAAGCCGCGGACCGAATTCATTGCCGTCAGCGAACTCAAGACGTCTTTCTGGATGGCGTGGCGCAAAGGCCTGCCGTCCGCTCCCGCTATCGTCAGTGTCACGCTCTGAAACGGAGAAGCGCCTTCCCTGTGGCAGGTATTGCAGTCCTTGATGGCCTTGGATTTCTCGCTCAATTGGTGCGCCTGCACGCCCGAACTCACCTCGAGTCGGCCGCGCAAAGTGGTCTTTGCGTCCATGTCTCCGCGATTGAATTCCTTGAGCAGACTCCACAGTGCCCTCTCATCGAGTCCCATGTCAGTGGCGTCGGCCACATCGGTGAGGCGCACAAACCGCGGCACACCGGTCTTTTCGGCGATCTGACGGTTGCTCGGACTGCTGAAAAGTCTGAGGTTGACGCGCCGCTGCGCGGTCGGGGCATGACAAGCGGGGCATGAGACCGCCTCGAAGTGTCGGCCCGCATTGGGCAACCAGATCGCATGCTGTTCGACGGCATTCTTGTGACACGCCAGGCAGGCGTTCTTGACGCCGTCACCCAACGAAGCTGCCTTCACGTCATGCGCGTGATGGCAATCAGCGCAAATGGGAGAGGCCGCGCCGGCGGCAATGCGTTGCCGGCCGTGCACGTCCTTGGCATAGGCTTTGAAGATGTCGGCGTGGCATCTGGCGCAGGGGGTGGATGCGATCGGCGTCACGACCTTGGAGGAACGAACCGTGTGGGGGTTGTGGCAGTCCGAGCACAGCGGAGCCTTGTCACTTCCGTCCCTGACCAGAGCCGCGTGGACGCTGTCTTCGTATTGCGTGAATTTCTTCTTGTGGCAGTCACGGCAGGTTTCGCGTTGGCTCAGCGAGAAATCACGCTTGCTCTTGATCGACTTCGTCTCCTTGCCGTGGGTCTTGGCATCAAGGTCGGCGTGGCAGTCCACGCAACTGAGATCCTTGTGCATCGACGCGACGAAGTCCGGCGTGGAGATCCGCAAGGACAGCAGCTCGCCGTTTTCCAATCTCTTCCCGACGCCGTCCTTGTCGTGACAACTCAGGCAAGCCTTGTCCTCTTTGGCAAGCCCGGCGTCTGCGGCATGCGCAGTCGCCCCAAGCAAGCAAAGCATGAATGCTGCCAAGCCAAGCAAACAGGCACTTGCCGGGCTTGCTGGCGGATTCAGTTGGCCCATTGCGCTGGCGATTTTCATGGCTGCATCCCTCTGATGAATCCATTTCAAAGTCAGACCACCAGGTTGAGATCGCCCGAATGGCCTTCGCAATCTTCGCGTCGAGCCATGACGGTCGGATTGCGAAATGTTGTCGATAGCTCAATCTGTCCGAACCTTGGCAAGCAGCGCCTGGCCCCCCATCCACGCCAGCATGACGATGCCGACGAAGGGAAGCAGCACGATGTAGGCCAGTCCGATGAAGGGCGCGGTGACAAGCAGTCCGGCATCCTTGAGGAAGCGCAGGCCCGTCCGGA
Source organism: uncultured beta proteobacterium (assembly GCA_963740455.1). Taxonomy (GTDB): domain Bacteria; phylum Pseudomonadota; class Gammaproteobacteria; order Burkholderiales; family Burkholderiaceae_C; genus Paucibacter. The sequence continues at coordinate 294,177 of CAVUEF010000013.1, read as the reverse complement.
TCGCGGGCAGCTTGACCAGCAAGGCCTGACCAGCCATCCATGCCAGCACGGCTGTACCCACAAAGGGGAGCAAAACCGCATAGGCCAGGCCGATGAACGGCGCCAGCAGGAACAGCGCGATGCTGCGCAGTCGGCTGGCTTCTTCTGGCCGCTCGGCGCGCGCTTGTTCAGCGGCGACAGCTGGCGGCGGCGGCACGCCAACGAGGGCGGGCCTCAGCAAGGCGTGGGACACGCTGTCTTCAATCATGTCCGGTGAGAGCGGCTTGTTCAGGAAGCCCACGACGCCGGCCGCCTTGGCTCTTTCCTGGTTGGCCGTGCTGCCATAGCCGGTCACGATGACCACCGGCACCCAGGGACGTTTGGTCTTGACTTGCTCGGCCAGTTCGAGGCCGCTCATGCCGGGCATCTTGATATCGGTGAAGACGACGTCGTACTCTTGCTCGCGCAGCTTCTCAAGCGCCTGCGCGGCATTTTCTGCGGTAATGACCTGGTAGCCCTTTTGGGCAAGCACCCGGTGAAAGCTCTTGCCAACCACGGGGTCGTCGTCAACGACCAGCACTTTACGTAAGGCGCTCATGATTTTCTCCTTCTACAAGTGACGGCAGACTGCGAAGTTGCGACTGCCGCGGGTTCGATTGAGGGGTGTCTGTTGATTCATTGGACGGCTGCACTCTGGCCTGCTGCGCTGCGTCGCAGCGCCCACCGCTTGTGCAACAGGGCGCCGTTGGCCGCATCGATGACGGCCTCGGGGCCGGCAGGCTTGGTGAGGTAGTCGTAGGCGCCCAGGGCGAGTGCCTGCTTGGCCGACTCAAGGCTTGGAAAGCCCGTGATGACGATCACTTCACTGTCTGGCCACCCTTGTTTGATGGACTTCAGGACCGTCAGGCCGTCCATTCCCGGCATGCGCAGATCAAGCAACACGATGTCGAAAATATCAGTCGTCAGAAGGTGTAGCGCTTCGCTGCCGTTTTCTGCCGCTGCCACGCTGCAGTGCGCGCCCGACAAGGTCCGAATGAAACTGAGTCGGACAATCTCTTCGTCGTCCACGACCAGAATCTTGGCTTTGGCATTCATCTGGGTCACCTTTTCGTTCCGTTCTCACCCTTCAATACGCAATCCCCGTGCCAGCGACTTGCTGGTCGAACCGATACGCTGCTTTGCCTATGAAAACGCCTGCGGATGCGGATCCGGCCGGGCTCGCATCGCCACCTTTGAAAGGGGCGAAGTACATTGTTTGCAGGCACGCGCGCCTGCGCAAGCTGATGGCTCAGCTGCCACACGGGTGAAGCGGCACCGCATCGGGTGAATGTATGGTTTGTACAGTGGCGCCGCAGTGACGCAATCCCCGACGCAAGTGCGCCAAGGCAGGCCCGACTGGTCAGGTGGCCTGGGCAGCGTGGCATTGACGCGCCGACGCATGGCGCCGGGTGTCAGGTCTTGCCTGACTTTGCGCATCGACCCGCCCCGCTTCGGCGCGGCACTCCGGGAGGTTCAGGCGTTGCTCATGGCGCGCACGTCTGCCAGCGTGACCTCGCCTTGCAGCACCTTTTCAATACCGTCCTGGCGCAGCGTTCGCATGCCCTCGGACAAGGCGACATGCATCAACTCCTCGGCGCGGGCACCGGTCTGGATCAAGTGGCGCAGTTCCCTGGAGACGATCAACAACTCGTGCAAGCCGACGCGGCCCTTGTAGCCCGTGCCGCCGCACTTGTCGCAGCCGGGGCTGTGGTAGTGCATCAACCTGCCCTTGTTCCCGAAGCGTTTCAACCAATCGGCCAACAGCTTGTCCTGCGCGGGTTGCCGATCGGGCTTGAAGACGTGGCAGTAGTCATCCAGCAGCTCCTGCGCCTGGTCAACCGCGAGTGCCTCGGTATGGCGGCAGGCTCGGCACAAACGGCGCACCAGGCGCTGGGCCAACACGGCCAGCAGCGAATCGGCAAAGTTGAACGGGTCCATGCCCATGTCGAGCAGTCTGGTCACGGTCTCGGGCGCGCTGTTGGTGTGCAGGGTTGACATCACCATGTGGCCGGTCAGCGACGCCTCGACCGCCATGTGCGCGGTTTCCTCGTCGCGAATTTCGCCTACCATGATGACGTCCGGGTCGGCTCGCAAAAATGCCCGCAAGGCCTTGGCGAAAGTCCAGTCGATCTTGGCGTTGACCTGCACCTGGCGCAAGCCAGCTTGGGTGATTTCGATCGGGTCCTCGGCGGTCCAGATCTTTCTCTCGGGCTTGTTGATATGGTTCAGACAGGAATGCAGTGTGGTGGTCTTGCCTGATCCCGTGGGGCCGACACACAGCACCATGCCATAGGGCCGCGCCACCGCGTCCTTCAGTCTCGCCAGGTTGACATCCGAGAGGCTCAACTTGTCGATGGCAATCGGCTTGGCCGAGGCAAGCAGCCGCATCACCAAGTCTTCCAGACCATTGTTCGTGGGTATGGTGGCAACGCGCAGCTCGAGCTTGTGCTGGGACGAGAACTTGGCAAAGTTGATCTTGCCGTCCTGCGGTTTGCGGCGCTCGGAAATGTCCAGATCGGACATGATCTTGATGCGCGCGATCATGGCGTTGCGGTAGGTATGCGGCAGCTCGAGATAAGGGTGCAGCAAGCCGTCGCGTCGAAATCGGATCTTGACCTTGTCGCGGCCTGGATAGGTCTCTATGTGAATGTCGGAGACGCCCTGGCTGTGCGCATCCACGATCATGGTGTTGATCAAACGCACCAAGGAATTGTCGGACTGTTCGAGCGGACGTTCCTCGTCGCGTGAACTGCGCTCCAGGCCTTCACGCTCCAAGGTTTCGACCAGCCTGTCAGCGTTGTCGGCCTCGAACTCGACCGTGAACGGTGCGGCCCAGACGTCGCGTTGTTGGGCCGTGGTACTGCCCAAGCGTTCATAGACGGCGGGCAACGAAAAGTGCAGCGCACCCACCTTGGCCAGGGCCGGTACCACCTTCATCTGGGTGATGAACTCGACCTCGTCGAGCGTGTCACGGCGCGTCGGATCTTCAAGTGCCACGATTATGCGTCCGTCGCGCACCATCAGCGGCAGTACCTCCAGGCGTTTGGCCGCAGCGAAAGGCAGCTTGCGCAAGGCTTCGGCCTCGACCGTGAAGTGTTCGATGTCGACCAACGGATAGCCCATCTTGCGCGCCAGGGCCGTCTGCAAGGCCTGGCGCGACACGACGCCTTTGCGTACCAGCAATTCGCCCAAAGGAACCGAGCGATCGTGGCGTTGTTGTTCGAGTGCTTCGTCGAGTTGCTCGGGCGATATCAGTTCCATGACGATAAGCGCCTCGCCGATGCGCACCATGGGCATCTTGGACTGCTGCTCGATGGCCATCAGCAACTGCTCGGCCGTCACCACCTGGTTGCTCACCAGGATGTCGCCCACGCGGCGTTCTCGCAAATTCTGCTGTTCCCGCGCGATCTCCTCGATTTCTTCCGCAGTCGCGGCGCTCTCCATCACCAACAGGTCGCCGATGCGCTCGCCCACCTCGACATTGGCCAGCACTTCGCGCGGAATGAAAATGCGGCACACCGCATCGTCCACATCGCTCACCGGCTCGAACAGGTAGAGGCCGTCGCCGTCCTGCCGGTGGCCCACGGTGATGCCTTTGAGCTCGCTGCCGGTCTTGAGAGAAACCCGGTATTCGAAACGTGGCCGACGATCCAACTCCATGTCGCTGACCAGACCGGCACTCAGCCGTGGCCGCGGACGCAGGGGCTGTATCAGTTTCATGCTTTGGAACTGGGAAAACTTCAGACCCAGCGTCGTGCGGGCCGGCGGCATATTGATTTGCGCCTGGCGTTCGCGGGGCTTCATCAAGATCACCCGCCCCAGCATGCGCTTGCCGTTGAGCGCGATGATTTCGCAGGGCTCGGCAGCGATCTGCTCGAGTGGCTCGGGGTAAGCGGAATAGGGCGGTGAAGGCCAGCGAAACGGCTCCGGTTCGTCAAGACTCAAGGGCAGATCTCCTGGCATCGTGGGTTCTGTCCAATTCATTGGCGACAAATCAGGCATTGCAGACTCCAAGTGGAAAGGCCGGCACCTCGTGCGCGGCGTCACACCGTGATGCTAACGCCATTGCATGGGCCTGAGCGACTTGAATGCCTCAACGCAACGAGCTGCCACAAATGGGGGTCAGTCCTTGACCGGTTCGCAAAGCCGCGTGTTCGGGCTGGCCGAAGCAGGCGCTTCCGCTCGGGCTGTCAGAATTGACGCAGAAGCTCGGACGCTTCGCCACCCTTATGCATCTCGACACGCAAGCAGACATGAACCACACCGCACCGCGCTGGCAGTTCTGGATCGACCGGGGAGGCACGTTCACCGATCTGGTCGGGCGCGATCCGGCCGGAGGTCTGCAGACGCTCAAGCTGCTGTCGGAGAACCCCGGGTTGTACGCCGATGCTGCGGTGGAGGGCATGCGCCGCATGCTCGGCCTGGCGCCAGGCGCGCCCATCACGGATGACTTGGTCGAATGTGTGAAGATGGGCACGACTGTGGCGACCAATGCCTTGCTCGAACGCAAGGGCGAGCGCACCGTGCTGGTCACTTCGCGAGGTTTCAGGGACGCGCTGCGAATTGCCTATCAGGCGCGTCCCAAACTGTTCGAGCGCAATATCGAGTTGCCCGAGCTGCTGTATGAGCGCGTGATCGAGGCCGATGAGCGCGTGGGCGCGCACGGCGAACTGGTGATGCCGCTGAACGAGGCCGAGCTCCAGGTCGATCTGCAAGCCGCTTTCGATGCCGGCGTGCGGCCTGTGCGATCGTCTTCATGCACGGCTATCGATTCACCTCGCATGAGCTGGCGGCCGAACGTATCGCGAAAGAGATCGGCTACACGCAGGTGTCGGTGTCGCACCAGGTCAGTCCCTTGCTGAAATTGGTGGCAAGAGGTGACACCACGGTGGTCGATGCCTATCTGTCGCCGATATTGCGCCGCTATGTCGACCAGGTCGCCGCGCAGATGCCGGGTGTGCGGCTGCTCTTCATGCAGTCGTCAGGGGGGCTTACCGAGGCGCACCGGTTTCAGGGCAAGGATGCCATTTTGTCGGGGCCAGCCGGCGGCATCGTGGGCATGGTGCGCACCGCCGTGGCGGCCGGCCATGAGCGGGTGATCGGGTTCGACATGGGCGGCACCTCGACCGACGTGTCGCACTACGCCGGAGAATTCGAACGCGTCTTTGAGACCCAGGTGGCGGGCGTGCGCATGCGCGCGCCGATGATGAGCATTCACACGGTGGCGGCGGGCGGGGGCTCCATCATCCGCTTTGACGGTGCGCGTCTGCGCGTCGGCCCGGAATCGGCGGGGGCCAATCCGGGCCCGGCGAGCTATCGGCGCGGCGGGCCGCTGACGACGACCGATGCGAATGTCATGCTCGGCAAAATCGTGCCCGCGCATTTCCCGCAGGTGTTCGGCCCGCAGGCCGATCAGGCGCTCGACCGCGTCGTGGTGGTGCAGCGCTTCGAAGCACTGGCGCGGCAAATGAGCGAAGCCGCCCGGCGCCCGGTGAGCGCCGAGGAAGTGGCGACCGGTGCGCTGCAGATTGCGGTGGCAAATATGGCCAATGCGATCAAGCGTATCTCGGTGGCGCGCGGTTATGACGTCACTGGCTATACCTTGCAATGCTTTGGCGGCGCGGGTGGCCAGCATGCCTGCCTGGTCGCTGACGCGCTGGGCATGACGCGCGTGTTCATCCATCCGCTTGCCGGTGTGCTGAGCGCCTATGGCATGGGCATGGCCGACCGGATCGCCATGCGCGAGGCCTCGATCGAACTCGCGCTCGACGCCAGCGGCTTGCAGGCAGCGCAGCAGCGCCTGCAAGCCTTGGGTCAAGCGGCCAGAGCCGAGCTCGTCAGCCAGGGCTTGCTCGACTCCGCCTTGCAAACCAGGCGCCGCTTGCATGTGCGCTACCTGGGCACCGATACCGCGCTGGTGCTGCGCTGTCCTGATGATTCGGACGAGAGGGCAATCGCCACCCTGCGCGCTGACTTCGAGGCAGCCTACCGTCAGAGATTCGCTTTCCTGATGCCCGACAAACCGCTCGTGATCGAGACCGTTTCGGTGGAGGTCATCTGTCCGGGAGAAGCGCTTGTCGAGGCTTGCAACGATGGTGACGCGAGCGACTACCGGCCCGCGGCGGCGCAGCAGCTGAAGATCTATTGCGCCGCCGACGAGCAGGCGGCCGGCTGGCGCGACGCCGACCTGTTTGTGCACGCAGCGTTGCGAGCCGGTGCACTGATCGAAGGCCCGGCGATCGTTGCCGAGCGCAATGCCACGACCGTGCTGGAGCCCGGCTGGCAAGCGCGGCTGATGCGCAGCGGTGCGCTGGAGCTGCAACGCAGTCGCCCGCGCGCCCAGCGCCATGCGATAGGCACTGCGGCGGATCCCGTGATGCTGGAGGTGTTCAACAACCTGTTCATGAATATCGCCGAGCAAATGGGCCTGCGCCTGCAGAACACCGCGTTCTCGGTGAACATCAAGGAGCGGCTGGACTTCAGCTGCGCCTTGTTCGATGCAGCGGGTAACTTGATTGCCAACGCGCCGCACATGCCGGTGCACCTGGGCTCGATGAGCGAGTCGATCAAGACCGTCATCGAGCGCAACCCCGGCATGCATGAGGGCGATGTCTATGTGCTGAACGACCCCTATCACGGCGGCACGCATCTGCCCGACGTGACGGTGATCACGCCAGTGTTCTTGCAGTCCGAGCCGAAGCCGTCGTTTTATGTGGCATCGCGCGGCCACCATGCCGACATCGGCGGCATCTCGCCCGGATCGATGCCGCCGTTCTCGAAGACCATCGCCGACGAAGGCGTCTTGATCGACAACTTCAAGCTAGTCGATGCCGGCGTGTTGCGCGAAGCGGAATTCTTGACACTGCTTGGAACGGGGCCGTATCCATCGCGCAATCCACAACAGAATATGGCCGACTTGCGCGCGCAGATCGCTGCCAACGAGAAGGGCGTGCAGGAGCTGCGCGCCATGGTGGCGCAGTTCGGCCGCGCAACCGTCGCCGCCTATATGCAGCATGTGCAGGACAACGCCGAGGAGTCGGTGCGACGTGTCATCACCGCGTTGAAAGACGGTGCTTTCACGCTGCCGCTGGACAATGGCGCGCGGATCGTTGTGACGGTGAAGGTGGACCGGCAAGAGCGAAGCGCCACGCTCGACTTCAGCGGCACCAGCGCGCAGCTGCCCAACAACTTCAATGCGCCCAAAGCCGTCACGATGGCAGCAGTGCTCTATGTATTTCGCACGCTGGTCGACGACGACATCGCGCTCAACGCGGGTTGCCTCAAACCATTGGAGGTGATCGTGCCCGAGGGCTGCATGCTCAATCCGCGCATGCCGGCGGCGGTCGTGGCGGGCAATGTCGAGACCTCGATGTGCGTGACGAATGCGCTGTATGGGGCATTGGGCGTGATGGCATCCAGTCAGAACAGCATGAACAACTTCACCTTCGGCAACAACACGCATCAGTATTACGAGACGATCTCGGGCGGCTCGGGCGGCGGGCGAGGTTTTGCCGGAACCAGCGTGGTGCAGACGCATATGACCAACTCGCGCCTGACCGATCCCGAGGTGCTGGAATTGCGCTTCCCGGTGCGGCTTGACAGCTATGCGATTCGCCAGGGTTCGGGCGGCACCGGCAAATGGCCAGGTGGCAATGGCGGGGTGCGCCGCGTGCGCTTTCTGCAAGGCATGACAGCGTCGATATTGAGCAATGGCCGCCACCACGGCGCCTTCGGCATGGCCGGCGGCGAGGCCGGTGCGGTGGGGCGCAACTTCGTCGAACGGTCGAATGGCACGATAGAGCCGCTTGACCATATCGGCTCGGCTGAAATGTCGGCGGGCGATGTGTTCGTGATCGAAACGCCTGGCGGCGGCGGCTACGGCGCGACGGATTGAGACTGCAACTGGCCTTGCCCGGACCGTCTTTCAGGCCGGAGACAGATCCGCGACTTCATGGGTCGCGTGGTTGAAAAATGAGCGACATCACCGGCGGGACGCGGCCATCCACATCGCGCGGCAGGATTTCGGTCTTGTCGATGGCGCGCAGCACGGCCTTGTCCCATTCGGCGTTGCCACTGGGCTTGACCAGCCTGCGCGACAGGATGCTGCCGTCGGGTCCGACGCGCACTTCGACTTCGGCCGAAGGGTTGCCGGCGACGCTGTCGCCGAACACGATATTGGGCCGTATGCGTGCCTTGATGCGGCCCGCATAGGTGGCTGAAGGACCGCTGGATTTCAGGGCCGTGCCGGTGGCGCCGGGTCCACCGCTGGCGCCGGCCATGCCCTGGATGCGTTTCAGGTTTTCCTTGCGCAGCGCCTCACGCTGGGCCTGCTCGGCGCGCTCTTTCAACAGCGCCTCTTGCTGGTGCTTCTTTTCGAGCTTGGCATTTGCAATCTTCTCCAGGCGGGCCTGTTCGGCCTCAAGCTTCTTGCGCTCGGCCTCGCGTTCGCGGGCGAGTTTTTCCTTGGCCAGTTTGGCCTCGCGGGCGGCGTCAACGGCCTTGAGTTTTTCTGCGCGTGCCTTCTCCAGTGCGATGTCGGCATCGCGAGTGGGCACGGGCGGCGGCGGCGTTGCTGGCTGGGGCTTGACCGGCTCGGGCTCGGGTGCGGGGGGCGGCACGACTTCAGCGGGCGCTGCCGCGCGAGGCACGACGCTCCACAGTTCGGCCTCGAAGGCTGGCGGCGCATGTGAGCGCCACTGCACGCTGAAGGCGATGGCGATTACCAAGCCCACGTGCACCAGCAAGGCCAGGCTGAAGCCCCGGCCCACGCCGGGTGCCGGGGGCGGACGCAGTGCATCACCGTAGAGTGCGGGATTCATGAGTCAACCGGTCGTGAGGAGATCAACCGCCGCTGTTCTTGACGGCCAGGCCGACGCGTGTGACACCGTTCGATTGCAAGATGTCCATCACCTTGACCACTGCCTCGTACTTGACGCTGCGATCGGCCGAGATCACCACCGGTGTGTCGGCGTTGCTCCCTTGCGCCTGCCTGACCTGATGGGCCAGGCGGCTCAGCGAAGTCGGCTGGTCGTCTCCCCGGTCGACCTTGAAGCGCAGTTTCTCGTCGGCACCCACCACCACATGGATGACATGCTCGGGCTGCTGGCGGCTCTTGCCCACGCTGGGCAGGTCGACCAGCCCGGTGGTGATGAGCGGCGCGCTGACCATGAAGATGATCAACAGCACCAGCATCACGTCGATGAAGGGCACCATATTGATCTCGTTGATGGTGCGTCGGCGGTGGCCGCCGCGTGGACTGATCGCAGGCATGCTTGTCTTCCTTCAACGGCCAGCGCTTGGTGCGGGCTGAACGGCGTTGCGTTGCAAGATGTTGGAGAACTCTTCGATGAAGGTTTCCATCGTGATCGCGGTACGGTCGATCTGGCGCGCGAAGCGGTTGTAGGCGATCACCGCCGGTATCGCCGCGAACAGACCGATGGCCGTGGCCACCAGGGCCTCGGCGATGCCGGGCGCCACGGTGGCCAGCGTCACTTGCGTCAAGTTGGACAGTCCGACGAACGCATGCATGATGCCCCACACCGTGCCAAACAGTCCCACATAGGGCGACACCGAACCGACCGAGGCGAGAAACGACAGGTGGGACTCGATCGCGTCGAGCTCGCGCTGGTAGCTCGCGCGCATGGCGCGACGTGCCCCGTCGAGCAGCGCGGCGCCGTCGCTCAGGCGGCGCTCACGCAGCTTCATGAACTCGCGCATGCCGGCGGCGAAAATGCGCTCCAGCGGCGAGGTCTGTGCTTTGCTTGAGACACTCTGGTACAGATCGTTGAGGTTCTTGCCGGACCAGAAATCCTGCTCGAACGCATCGGTGCTGGCGCGCAGCTTCGACAGCGCAATCAGCTTGGCAAAAATCACCGTCCAGCTCGCCAGCGACACCAGCAGCAAGGAGGCCATCACCAACTGCACCACAAGGCTCGCCTGCAGCATCAACGTGAAAATAGAAAGGTCCTGATTCATGGGCTGATTCTGTCAAGAATGGAAGGTGGAATACGGATGGGCTTGAAGCTTGTGCTGTCAACGCAGGCGATGCGAATCTGGGCCTCGCACAAGAGCTGCTCGCCGCGCCAAGCTTGCTGGGTCAGATTCATGCTGGCGCGGCCCAGCTCGGTGACTGCGACGCTGACTCGCAGCCAGTCGTCGAGCCGGGCCGGGCCCAGGTATTTGAGCGTGCTGTCACTGACCACGAACATCGCGCCGGCCTGCACGCGCAGCGCCTCCTGGTGGAAGCCCAGCTCGCGCAGCCATTCGGTGCGCGCACGCTCAAAAAATTTCAGGTAGTTGGCATAGAACACCACGCCGCCGGCATCGGTGTCTTCCCAATAGACACGCAAGCCGTGGCTGAACCGGGTGGGGGAGGAGAATTTCGACTGCATTCGGTGCGCGATTATCGCTGCAACGCGTTCCCGATACGCTGCACTGACTCCTGCAAATGTTCCAAAGAGTTAGCGAACGAAAAGCGCACGAAGCGATCGGCCTCAACCCGGGCAAAGTCACGGCCCGGGGTCACGGCCACATGGGCGGAACGCATCAGCTCGAAAGTGAAGTCCCAACTGCTGGGGTGATGCGCCGAGCAGTCGGCCCACACAAAAAACGCGCCGTCGGGCGCCACCGGAACCTTCAGATCGAGCGACTGCAGCGCAGGCACCAGAAAGTCGCGCCGGGCGCGAAACTCTGCGCGCCGACGCTCGTACTCGGCAATCACGACCGGCTCGAAACAGGCCAGCGCCGCGTACTGCGCAATGCTGGACGCGCAAATGAACAGGTTTTGCGCGAGCTTTTCGACGGGTGCCACCAAGTCGGGCGGCAGTACCAGCCAACCCAAGCGCCAGCCCGTCATGCCGAAATACTTGGAAAAACTGTTCACCGAGATGATGTCGTCGCCCAAACGCAGCGCACTCTGGCCGTAGCGCTCGTCGTAACTCAGGCCCAGATAGATTTCATCGACGATGCTGATGCCGCCGCGCGCGCGCACGAGCTCAACGATGCGGCGCATTTCCTCGGGCGCGATCGAAGTGCCGGTCGGGTTGGACGGTGACGCCAGCAGCACGCCGCGCGTGTGCTCGTTCCAGGCCGATTCGACTTGGCTCGCGCTCAACTGATAGCGCTGTTCGGCACCGCAACTGAGCAGCACGGCCTGGGCGTCGGCGGCAGCCACAAAGTGGCGGTTGCAGGGATAGCAGGGGTCGGGCATCAAGACCTGGTCGCCGCGCTCGAACAAGGCCAGGCAGACGAGTTGCAGGGCGGCCGATGCGCCGGCCGTGATGACGATGCGCTCGGGCGCGATCTGCAGCCCGAAGCGCTGCAGATACCAGTGGCTCAACTTCTCGCGCAGGGCGGGCAAGCCGGTGGCGGCTGTGTACTGAGTCAGGCCGGCCGACAGACACGCCTCGGCGGCGGCTTGCACGGCCGGCGGCGCGGTGAAATCGGGTTCACCGATGTTCAGGTAGATCATCCGCCGTCCACCGCGTGCCGGATCGCAGGCGGCGCTGCGCGCGATGTCTTGCGCGGCCTTGGCGCACTCCATGACGTAAAAGGGCTCGATATGGTCGAGCCTATGGGCAAGTTTCATCGGTCTTCAGCGCACCTTGCCACGCATGCTTTGCACCTCGGCCGGCCGCAAGTCCGCAGCGGCACGGTCCAACACGCCGTTCACATACTTGTGGCCGTCGGTGCCGCCGAATGATTTGGCCAACTCCACCGCCTCGTTGATGGCCACCTTGTACGGGATGTCCAGGCAATGCTTCAACTCGTACGAGCCAATCATCAACACCCCATGCTCGATCGGCGACAGCTCGGTGGTCTTGCGATCCACATGCTTGGCCAATACCGCGTCCAGATCACCGGCCTCGAGAATGCAGCCGCGCAGCAGCGCCTCGAAGTGCGGCTTGTCGCATTTGCCGAAGCCTTCTTGCTCGCGGATATGGGCATCGATGAGGTTCACTTCTTCGCCAGATATCAGCCACTGATACAGGCCTTGCAGCGCTGCTTCGCGCGCGCGCCGACGCGCCGACTTCGGTTTGACCGTGCGCGCTGTCGAAGGCTTGGAGGCGATGTTGTGTTGGGACTTGGGTGAGGGCGCGTCGGTGTTCACAGCAGTTCTTCCATCAGATTGGCCATTTCGACGGCCACACGGGCTGCGTCGCGGCCTTTTTCGTCGGCACGCGCCCAGGCCTGGGCCTCGTTCTCGACGGTGAGAATGGCGTTGGCGATGGGCAGATGGTGATCCAGCGCAACGCGGGTGACGCCGGCGCCGCTTTCATTGGCCACCAGCTCGAAGTGATAGGTCTCGCCCCGGATCACGCATCCCAGGCCGATCAGTGCGTCGAAGTTCTCAGTGTCGGCCATCGCGTTCAAGGCCTGCGCCACTTCGAGTGCGCCGGGTACCGTGACGTGGCGTATATCGTTGATGTTGACACCGAGCTGCTGCAGCTCGGCCAGGCACGACGCGGCCAGTTGATGGGTGAGTGCAGCATTGAAGCGCGCCTGCACCAGGCCGATACGCAGGCCTTGTCCGTCCAGCGAGGCGGCAACGCCTTTGTCTGCTGCTTGCATGTGGGCATCTCTTTCTCTGTGACAAATCTCGGCCAACAACTCGCTGGCAGACGCGAGCTGCGTGTCCGGCTCAGTTACGCTGGGTCTGGCTACTGTTATTCAGCGACCTGAAAACCTGTGACTTCCAGGCCATAGCCGGTCATGCTGGGCATGCGCCTGGGACTGCCCAGCAGTTTCATCCTGGTGATGCCCAGATCGCGCAGGATTTGTGCGCCCACGCCGTAGGTGCGCAAATCCGGCGTGTTGATCTTGGGTGTGTCGTCGGCATCGGCGTCGAGCTTGGCCAGCAGCGTTTGCGCCGTCTCACCGCAGTTGAGCAGCAATGCGGCACCCCGCTCAGCGCTGTGCAGCGCGGCCAATGCCTTGGGCAATGGCCACGAATGGCTGTTGTGGCCGCTGTCGAGCAGATCCATCGCAGAGAAAGGCTCGTGCACGCGCACTAGCACTTCGTCATCAAGCGACCACGCGCCTTTGGTGAGCGCCAGGTGCACGCCGCCGGTGCGATCGCGAAACGCCACACAGTTGAACTCGCCTTGTGCCGTATGCATGGTGCGTACAGACACGCGCTCCACCAGCGACTCATTGCGGCTGCGGTACTCGATCAAATCGGCGATCGTGCCGATCTTGAGGCCATGCTCTTGCGCGAACAGCTCAAGGTCGGGCAGGCGCGCCATGGTGCCGTCGTCCTTCATGATTTCGCAAATCACCGAGGCGGGTGACAGGCCGGCCATCTGCGACAGATCGCAGCCGGCTTCGGTATGGCCGGCGCGCATCAGCACACCGCCTTCCTGGGCCTGCAAGGGGAAGATATGACCGGGCTGCACCAGGTCGCTGGCCTGGGCGTGCTTGGCCACCGCCGCCTGCACGGTGCGGGCGCGGTCGGCGGCGGAGATGCCTGTTGTCACGCCGGTGGCGGCTTCTATCGACACCGTGAAGGCGGTGCCATGCTGGGCACCGTTGCGCGCGGTCATCGGATGCAGATGCAGGCGCTGACAGCGCTCGGGCGTGAGTGTCAGGCAAATCAGACCACGGCCGAAGCGGGCCATGAAATTGATGGCCTCAGGCGTGACGTGATCGGCGGCGATGAGGAGATCGCCTTCGTTTTCGCGGTCTTCTTCGTCAACAAGAATGACCATGCGGCCGGCGGCCAGCTCGGCCACCAATTCGGGAATGGGAGAGATGGGCATGGACGAGATTGTAGGCGGGCCGGCGTCGCCCCTGCGTTGCCGGGAATTAAGTCTTGGCGATGAGCCGGGCCACGATGCGCAAGTCATCGCCGATGCGCTCCACGCTGTGCCAGGCGAGGGCGGGCACCTGATCCATCGCGCTGAGCGGGCCAAACGCGGCGAGCTCGCGCCCCACGCCCATCAGCTTGGGCGCCAGATAGAGCAGCAACTCGTCAACCAGCCCCTCGCGTACGAACGAGCCATTGAGCTTGTGACCGGCCTCTACGTGCAGCTCGTTGATGCCGCGCTGGCTCAGGTCCTGCAGCACCGCGCTCAAGTCCACCTTGCCGCCCGGATTGGGCTTGTAGATCACTTGCGCACCGCGTGCAGTCAAGACCTTGGCGCGCTCAATGCTCGCCAGCGCGGCATAGATAAGCACCTCGCCAGGGGCGTCGAGCACGCGCGATGTCGCTGGCGTTTGCAGTTGAGAATCGACAATCACGCGCAGCGGCTGGCGCGCGGTCTCCACCAGGCGCACGTCCATGCGCGGGTTGTCTTCGAGCACCGTGCCCACGCCGGTCAGCACTGCGCCGGCGCGCTTGCGCCAGGCGTGTCCGTCGGCACGCGCCGCCTCGCCGGTGATCCATTGGCTCGCGCCGTTGGGCAAGGCCGTGCGTCCGTCCAGCGAGGCTGCCACCTTCATGCGCACCCACGGCCTGCCGTGCTGCATGCGCGAAAAAAATCCGATGTTCAGTTCGTGTGACTGATCTGCCAGCAAACCGATGTCGACGCTGATACCCGCTGCTCTTAGGCGTGCTATGCCTTGGCCTGCGACGAGCGGGTTCGGATCCTGGCAGGCGACGACAACGCGCTTGACGCGCGCCGCAATCAAGGCGTCGCGCAAGGCGGCGTGCGCCCATGGTGCGAGCACGGCTCCAGCGTCACATAGGCGGTGGCGCCAATCACGCTGGCGCCGCGCGCCTGGGCGTCGAGCAAGGCCATCGCTTCCGCGTGCGCCTCGCCCGCGGCCTGGGTGTGGCCCTGGCCCAGCAGTAGACCTTGCGCGTCGGCAATCACGCAACCGACGCGCGGATTCGGGTCGCTCAGACCGACGGCACGCTGCGCCAGATCCAACGCATGCTGCATGGCGCTGGCGTCGTCAGTGAAGTGAGGCAGGTGCGATGGCGTTGGCATGCCAGGCAGTCTAGCCGCAGCGCTGCGCGGGCGCGAGCGCACCAACAAAATGGGCGAACAAGCCAGTGCTGTTCGCCCGAAGTCCGTGCCGACAAGCGGCAGGGAGGGTGGAGTTTCAGTGGCGCTGCTTGGGCCGGCTGGCGGCCAGGCCCACCAAGCCAAGACCGGCCAGCAGGAGGGTGGCCGGTTCGGGGATCTGCCTGATTTGGCCGAGGTCGCCGATCACCATGTCGTCAAAGCCAAATATATCGACGCCGCTGGTGGTGTTGCCGAACGTGATCTGTTTGTAAGCCGTCGAGGTATCGTAGAAGCCCCAGAACAAGAGTGAACCATTTTGAGCGCCGAGAGTGTTGTTGATGGTCAGTGTGTTGGGGGCGTGACCTGCAACTCCATCCCACAGTGCCACGGTGAGTTGACCGGAAAAGTCGCCAACGTCCGTACCGTAGAAGCCGAATGCAGATATTGGGGAACTGAAGTCGATGGTGAAGGCGTCGCCTGATTCCCACCATTTGCCAGCGGCTGGTGCTGATGTTGCGCCGGTGGTGTTGAACCGGCCAAAGTAATTTGTGCCGGACTTGATGAATCCAGATCCGTTCATCGTCGCTGTTATGTTGCCACCGGAGCCAGGAAAGGCGATGGTCAGCGGCGCAGACGTACCATCGGCCTTACCCTCGAACGTCTCAGTCCCGACCGCTGGCGAGAGGTGCGACAGGAAGTTGTTGCGTGCGCTCAGTGGAGCGCCCGACACCTGATCCGCGGGGTTTTGGTTTTCGCCAAAGAACACCACCGGGGCTGCATGCAAAGTGGTCACGCAGCAAGGGTCATGACAGCCAATGCTGCGCGCGTCACGAGATGGTTTGAGGGCATACGAATTCCTTGATGGCTCAGGTTGGATCGAGACATATTTGTTGACAATCAAGCAATATCCGAGCCAACACAAAATACTCATACAAATCAGTCGCTTGAAGTGGTACCCCCCGATTCGAGGGGGGGGCGAGTGTAAAGCCAGTCGACACTTTTGGCTTGGCGAACACCGCCTGCCGAGGTGGCTTGAGGCGACAGGTAGTGACCTCAGCGCACTCAAACTGCAGGTCGCGCAGGCGCCCGCAATTCAGAGACTCGGCGGCTGGTGGGGCCAGGTGTTGCCGTTGACGAAAGGCGTGCTCGCATCATCGCCGGGGCAGGCGAAGGGGGTGGCGCCGTCGCCGGCCCGTATCACCAGGAAGTTCTGGTTGCTCAGAGGCCCAGCACATTGCGGTAGACGAGAGGATGGCCGATATTGCCGCTCAGAGGCTTGTCGCCGTCGGCGACGTTGTCCGAATTGGCGTCTTCGCTGCGTCCCGGCGTGTAGCGGCAGACCTTGTAGTGGCCTGCTGCGCTGTCAGCGCTCAGGCTTGCAATCGCTGGCCTGGCGACGTCACCAGCACTGATTGCCCAGACCATTGGTGCGGTGCGGCGTTGCTGATCGGCACCGCGCAGTAATAAGCCACATAGTCCGGCAGTGTCTGCTCGAAGCAAGAGACGGCTTGCACGCTGGGCGAGGTGAGATTGACCTGTACGTCCAGAACAAAAGCGCCGCTGGGAGGATTCTCGGCGTCCGTCGCAGTGGGTGCTGAGGCGCGTGTCGCAGGGGGTACGGCGGCGGCTGTCGCGAACCGCACATAACCGCTCAGCAAGAATGCGCTCTCGTCGGTACATTCTTCGACCGGGTTGCAGATGCTGGTGATGATGCCGGTCACATTGTTGAAGATCCAACGCACGGTGGGCGCACCGGGCGGGGTGAAGACGCTCGTGCCGCTGCCCGGTTGGTCGACTGCTGCGACAGGAATGTCAACACTGCGGCCGCGCGGTTGACGCGTCGGCGTGCCGTTGGCGGGAATGCCGAGTGACCCGGCCAGTTCGGGCGCAATCCCTGCGATGCTGCTATTGAGCAGCACGTGCTGCGTCTGTCCTGTGCGGTCAGCCCAGGCCACGTCGACCACCAGCGTCTTGATGGACGGCGATGCACTGTTCACCACCGTGCGGGCGATCGTGTAGCTGGTGTTCGTGGTGTAGCCGATGACATTGGACGCTACAGCCGTGTTGACGTCTTCATAGGCGTGGTCTGACGCCGGCGGTGCCGGTGTGGCCATGACTGTGAAAGCGCGTGCGTCTTCAATCGCTTCCTGGGCAATCCGCACCGCCTCGGAGCGTTGCTTGGAGATGTCGGCGTTCTGCCGCATCGTCGCCTGCAGACCGGCAACGCCCAACACGCCAAAGGCCATCACGACAAGCGCGACCAAGGCCTCGATCAGCGAGACACCGGATTGGTTGCTAGTCTGGCGTGTCATCAGAAATCCTTCCAACCGCCGGGCACGCGGACAAACGATCCCGTCGCGAGCCGCAAGCGCTTCAGGATGGCGGCGTCGTAAACGAGAACAGGTGAGCCGGTGCCGGTCAGATTGCCCTCGGCAATCACCGCGCCATGCACCTCGGCGCTGCCCGCATTGACCCAGTCGCCAGACTGCACATAGACGAGCCCGTAAATACGGGAAGAGGCCCCTGTGGCGCTGAAGTTTCCGGTCACGACCAGCAATACTGGATCGCTTGGCGAACCGATAGCGCCGGCACTGTCGAGCACCAGATCGCCTTGCAGCCACAGCACGCGGCCGGGGTTCAGCAAGGCGGCCGTGCGCACGGTGTCGGCGCTGCAGCCAGCAACTCCGCAATCAAGCTTGAACGCTGCCGGCTGTTGCGGGTAGACCCTGGGCCACATATTGAAAACCGAGGTGAACACGCCCCAGACATCGCCCGAAGGCAGGACGACATCGGCCGGCAGCGAGGCATCGTTGTCGATCACCGACAGACTGCCGGGTATGCCGGGTATGTCGGGTGTGCCGAGTCTGCTGAGCAGCGAAAACCCAGCCATGTTCACAGTGCCCCTGGCCTGGATGGTGACGCCACCGGTCGGCACGTCGGTGTTGTAGACGTTCAGGCTCAAGCCGCCGCCGGTGTTCACGTCGCCACGCACGGTCAGCGGCGCTGCGGGCGGGCTGGCCAGCCGCCGGCGAGTGCGACCAGAGCCGACACCGTCGCGCGGCCTTCGTTGCCGGCGCCCTGCGCCGGAAACTTCAGGCAGGTGTCGTCGAGCCGCGTACAGCCGTTGGATTCGATGCGCACCACACCGGGCTGCCCAGTCACTGCGGTGAAGCGGACGCGAAACGCCGGAAAGACGCCTGCGCCGGCGGGCGCCACAAGCGCTGGCGCCGCGTCGGACGGGCAGTCGCAGCTCCAATTGCCGCCGTCGAACACGCAACTGGGCATGAGCTGCGCCTCGTCCGACGTGGGGAAGCGTGGCGTGATGTTGCCAGTGCCGGTATCGATGTCGAGGTAGCGTTGGCGAAAGCTCGTCGCACTCGTGTCGGTACTGGATTCACACGCCGAGGTGATGTTCCCATGGTTCAACAGGGCCAGTGACCATTCGATGCCGGCCTCGGCGGCCTCGAAGGCCTGGGTCGACCGGTATTGATTGGCCGAGGTGCGTTGCTCAAAAATGAGGTTGCGGCTCGTGTAGGCGGCGACCAGGGACGTGATGATGAAGAGCACCGTGACGACGACGAGTGCCGCCATGCCGCGCTGCCCGGACTGTGGTTGGGTCGATGCAAAGCGCTTCATGACGGGCACACCTGGGTCGGATGGTCGGCGTCATTGAACTTGACCCAATCGTTTTGCAACCTCACGCGGGTACGCACGCTGCGCTTGACCGAGGCGTCGTTGGCGGCCTCACCGCTGATGGCTACCTCAAGTGAGCGCACGGTGATGGTCGGCCAGCAATTGGTCGTGCCGTCCGTACAGACCTTGGTGCAAGGCAGTTGGGATGGCGTACCGTTGTCGGGCGTGATGCTGAACGCCGTGATCTTGAGCGTGCGGCTGTCGGTCAGTTCTTGCCAAGCGCCGCCCAGTAGCGACTTGATGGTCCCACTTTCAAGCTTGAAACCGTAGGGGCCGCCGGTGTCACCAGGGACGCGCTTGTATCGGTAACCCACCTGCGTTGACGGCCCGGCGACCGGCGTCAGGTCGGCAAAAGTATTGGGCTGCGGCTGAGGGTTGCCAGGTGACCAGACGCCGGTCTGGGCCGACGTCCAGGCGCCGGTTCTGCGCAGTTCGCGCGTGATGATGTCGGCAGTGGCGCGCAAGTCCTGCTGGATTTGCACTTCGACGAGCAGCTTGCGGTTTTCTCTGAGCTGGGTCGTTACCACCATTGACGCAGCGGCAACCACCAGCAGGCCAACAGTCATGCCGACCATCATCTCGATGATCGACAAGCCGCGTTGCGCATCCGACGCCGGGCATTGACGATGCAGGGTGTTCAACATACTGGAACTCCCAACCCTGGGCTGTTCGCGCCGCAGACACTCGGTCGACCGGTCAGTTCAATCGTGGTTCGAAACGTGCGCTGCGCATCAATGAATGCGTTGATTTCAAACTTTGTCGGGGGGGGCGCATAGGAATCAGTTGGGGGGAAGAAAATGCCCCCGGTGACGGGGTCGAAGGCAAAAAATGAACCCGCCACCACGGGTCTCACTTCCACTGCCGACGATTTCGGCAACTGAACTGTGCGAACTTCTGTCGCGTCGATCTTTCCGGTGCAAGCTCTCTAGCCCCAGCCAGGCAATCGCAGCGGACGGCGCTCCCAAACCTGTTGTTGGGAGTTGTAGTTTCAACAACGGTATAGAGCGTGTAGCACGTCATGGTCTCGTTGGCACCAAAGTTGACCCAAAGCTTGCTGCTGCGAGCCACCGCCTCGCTGCGCGCAAATTGCATGTCGGTCACCAACTGCGCATTGACGCCCTTCAGACGCTGCACCAGCATGAAGTCCTTGAGTGATGGAGCGGCAATCATCGCCAGGACGGCGATGACGGCGACGACGACCATCAACTCGATCATCGTGAAGCCTGGATAGGCACGCGCGCGCATCATTTTGGCCAGCATGAGTTGGTCGGCGCGTAGCTGAAATCTGCGCAATCGCCGCAGCCGGCGTATTGGATATTGCCCCCACATACGCGCACGCTCAGGCGTCGGCATTGCGCATCATCGGCCTGTGAAGTGCTGTCCACCCCGATGGCGGTGGCGACGTAGGCGGTATTGAGCGTGCCGCAGTCGCCGCCAGATTCAGCCAGCGAGAGTCCGTAATAGCCAGACGTTGTGGGCGTTGCGACACCCAGGTCGGCCAATGTGGTCGTGTAAGCGGCATGGTTACTGCGCCAGCGCTCCTGCGCCTGTTGCACAGCGGCCAGCGCTGCAAAGGCCTCGGAGCGTCGGCTCCTGCGAATCGAGTCCATGAACGACGGGAATGCCACCACCGCCAAGATGCCGACGACGACAACCACGATCATCAGCTCAATGAGGGTGAAACCTCCTTGATGGCGACGATTTGCAGATAAATGGCGTGAAGCGTGCATAGTTCACGAATTGTCGGGGCCGTGCTCGCAGGTTCCACCGATTGAATCGACCGTTTGTCGCCTGGGCTATACCGTTTGTCTTGGAACCCCTCGATTGAGGGCTGGCTCAGCAAGGCCGGAATCCAGGCAGCGCAGGCGCGGGTGAACATGTGCGCACCCGCCCCATCACGTTGACGATTTGGTGGATGGCACTGCCGCCACGCGCCTGCAACTGCAAGGTGGCGGTCGGCGAGATCGTTCCTTTGACTGCATCAAAGACGATCGAGCGCGAGTTCGACCGCACCGAGATCGGTGAATTGCCGTCCATCCGCGCGACGCGCAGTATTTCTGGATCGCCCGTGCAAACGGCGCTGCCGTCGGCCGCGCATTCACAATCGGCGGCGGCGCCCGCGTGGATCACATAGCAGGTCGAGTCCGGGCCGTTGAAAAAGCTCAAGCGCAATGTTTCGTTGCGTGCCACGGCCAGACTGCGCGTGAATTGCAGGTCATTGCGCATTTGGGCTGCGGCGCCTTCGAGATGCTGGCGTTCGCGCGCTTGCTCGAAACTTGGCACAGCAATGCCGGCCGTGATCGCGGTGATGACGGTCACGATCAGACTCTCGATCAATGTGACGCCGCGTTGACTGGATCGAAGGGCGCTGTGGTGGGGGTTCTTGGCCATGAGTCGCTCCGAGTGACGGCAGGTATTGCCGATGAATTCACTGTAGTCAGACAGGCCAGAAAAGTATCTCCCGCTGTAGGGGGCGTTCGCACCCCATGAAGAGGGATACGCAAGGCACGCGGGCGCTCAGATGCCGCTGATCAGCTGGCGGAATTCATCCACATCCTCGAAGCTTCGATAGACCGAAGCAAAACGAACGTAGGCGACTTTGTCGATACGCTTGAGCTCACGCATGACCAGTTCGCCCAGCTTGGCCGAGGGCATCTCGCGTGCACCACTGGCCAGCAGCTTTTCTTCGATGCGCTCGAGCGCGGCATCGACCTGTTCGATGCTTACCGGGCGTTTGCGCAGCGCCAACAGCATTGAAGCGCGCAGTTTGGCGGGCTCGAACTCGGCCCTCGTGCCGTCCTTCTTGACCACGGCGGGCAGTGCAATTTCAGCACGTTCGTACGTAGTGAAGCGCTTGTCGCAACTCTGGCAACGCCGTCGTCTTCGCACCACGTCGCCTTCGTCGGATTCCCGGGTTTCCACCACCTGGGTTTCCTGATGGCTGCAAAAAGGGCAACGCATGGGTACGCGGGCGCGGAACTCAGCCGTAAACCGGAAACTGGCGCGTCAATGTCGCGACCTTGGCGCGCACGGTCTCCAGATTGGCTTCATCGTTCGGTTTGTCCAGCACGTCGGCGATCAGGTGGCCAGTTTGGCGCGCCTGCTCCTCCTTGAAGCCGCGCGTGGTCATGGCGGGCGTGCCAAGACGGATGCCACTGGTCACCATCGGTTTTTGCGGGTCGTTGGGGATGCCGTTCTTGTTGCAGGTCATGTGGGCGCGTCCCAACAAGCTTTCGGCCTCTTTGCCAGTCATGTTCTTGGGCCGCAAGTCGACCAGCATCAGATGGCTTTCGGTGCGGTTTGAGACAATGCGCAGACCACGCTGGATCAGCGTTTCGGCCAGGACCACGGCGTTCTTGATCACCTGGCCTTGATAGACCTTGAACTCGGGTGTCAGTGCTTCCTTGAAAGCCACTGCCTTGCCCGCGATCACATGCATCAACGGGCCGCCCTGAATGCCGGGGAAGATGGCGCTGTTGACCTGCTTGGCAACGTGATCCTTCATCAGGATGAAGCCCCCACGGGGGCCACGCAGGCTCTTGTGCGTGGTCGAAGTCACCACGTCGGCATGCGCAACGGGGTTGGGATAAAGACCCGCAGCGATCAATCCGGCGTAGTGCGCCATATCGACCATGAAGTACGCGCCGATGGCTTTGGCCACTGCGGCAAAGCGCTCGAAATCAATGCGCAGCGAGTAGGCCGAGGCGCCCGCGATGATGAGCTTGGGCTTGTGCTCGTGAGCCAGGCGTTCCATCGCGTCGTAGTCGATGGCTTCCTTGTCGTTCAGGCCGTAGCTGACGACCTTGAACCACTTGCCGCTCATGTTCAGCGGCATGCCGTGCGTCAAGTGTCCGCCTTCGGACAAACTCATGCCCATGATGGTGTCGCCAGGTTGCAGCAAGGCGAAGAACACGCCTTGATTGGCCTGCGAGCCCGAATTGGGTTGCACATTGGCGTGCTGCGCACCAAACAACTCCTTGGCGCGGTCAATCGCGAGTTGTTCGACCACGTCAACGTATTCGCATCCGCCGTAGTAGCGTTTGCCCGGATAACCCTCGGCATATTTGTTGGTCAACTGACTTCCCTGCGCCTGCATCACGGCGGGCGAGGTGTAGTTCTCCGAGGCGATCAGCTCAATGTGGTCTTCCTGGCGTCGATTCTCGTTTTGAATGGCCGCCCAGACGTCAGGATCAATATTGGCGAGAGTGGATTGGCTTCTGTCGAACATGGTGGTGAAGGTTTCAACAAGATGCAGCCATGAAGCGCTGCGGGACGGGGCTTTGTGAGGCTCCAGGACAAGAAGGCGTCCAACCCGTCGCGCCTGGGCTCCGGGCGGGATCGAAGCCTGGGAAAGCGCTTCGCGCGGAAGCTTTCAGTGTAATGGAGTGAGGCCGGACGCAGTCCAGACTCAGTGCAGCAAAGCAATGCGCTCGTTCAGCGCCGACGGCGCGTCCTGGGCCGGGCGCTGTGAAGCTGGAGCAGTCGCAGTGACGTTGAACGGCACGCGTTGGCCGGCAGCCACCAGCAGCAGTTGTTCTTGCTCTCCCAGCACGCGACCGGCGTAGCCGCCGTCGTCGCCGATGTTGGCCGCTCCCACGTAATAGCGCAGACCCTCTTCAACACTGCCGGCTCTCTGTATGCATTCCTTCAAGACTTGCACGCCGACGCGCATATTCGTCACCGGGTCGAACGCTGCCAGGGTGCCACCAAAGGCCGAATATTTGTCGTCATGTACCCGAGTCAGCACCTGCATCAGACCTTGCGCTCCTACCGGGCTTTGAGCAAACGGATTGAAACTGGATTCGATGGCGATGATGGCCAGAATCAGCGTTGGCTCCAGATGTGCGCGCTGCCCTGTGGACCACGCTTCTTGCACCAAGCGACTGATCGGCTCGGGGGCGACTCGGTAGCGTCTGGCCAACCAATTCGCCACCGCAGCCTGTTGGCGAGGCAAAGCCTTGGGGTCGGTTGCGGTGGCGCGGGACACAGCATCGGGCTCGTTGAAGGCGACCAAGGTGTCACCTGCCGCCTCGGCTCGCGCCTCGAGTCGGTCGTTAAGCCAACCCAGCGTCATATCTTCGATGCGGTGTCGCAACTCGTCCTGGCTGGTGATAGTCATCGCCAAAGCCACCACACCCAGACCCAGAACAGCGAGCGTGTTGTGACTGACCACGAGCAGTCCCTGGGCAATGTCCTTGACGAAAAGCGATGAAGCTTGGCCGGCGGCCTGCGTCATGGCAGATAGCGTTTGACGTGTTGTCATGCGGCTCCGTTTCTCTCTGAGTAGCCTCCGGTCGGCATGAGCGAGTTCTGGCATTGCGAACCGGCAGTGATAATGGCCCATGCTCTGATGACCGGGCCTGAATGGCCTGGCCCGCCCAGACGAAAGTGTCGATCAATGGCGGTACGCTTCCTCCAAGAAGCAGAAGACATGCGGGTAAACCCGTGGGTTACATGGAGTTGAGCGGATTCTAAAGATCAAAAATAACCAGTCAAGCTTATCCCAAGACTTCTTAATAGCTAAATCGTATGAAATACAGAGATTTGCGTGACTTTGTGACCAATCTTGAACAGATTGGCGAAGTCTCCCGCATCAAGGAACCCGTTTCGGTACATCTCGAAATGACGGCACTCAGTGATCGTGTTCTGCGCGCTGAAGGGCCAGCATTGCTATTTGAGCGGCCCAAGGGCTACAACGTCAAGGTCTTGACCAATTTGTTTGGCACGCCAAAGCGGGTGGCGCTTGGCATGGGCGCCAACAGCCTCGGCGATCTGCGAGACGTGGGGCGCGTTTTGGCCAGCCTGAAAGAGCCCGAGCCGCCCAAAGGGCTGAAGGATGCGGGACGATTGCTTCAAATGGCCAAGGCCTTGTGGGACATGAAGCCCCACTTGGTGCGCAAGGCCGCTTGTCAAGAAGAGGTGTTCAGCGCAGCCGATCTTGATTTGGCGCGTCTTCCCGTGCAAACCTGCTGGCCGCAAGACGCCGGGCCCCTGATCACCTGGGGGCTCGTAATCACGCGTGGCCCCCAGTCGATTGCCGCCCCGCGTGCGCGTCAGAATCTGGGCATCTACCGGCAGCAGGTGATAGGGCGCAACCAAGTCATCATGCGCTGGCTGGCGCATCGAGGCGGGGCGCTGGACTTCCGGGACTTTGCCTTGGCCAACCCGGGCAAGCCGTTTCCGATTGCCGTCGCGCTGGGTGCCGACCCGGCCACCATACTGGGCGCGGTAACACCGGTGCCAGACAGCTTGTCGGAATACCAGTTCGCCGGACTGTTACGCGGCAGTCGCACCGAACTGGTCAACAGCGCGGTTGGCGAGGCAGGTGTGATGCTGCAGGTGCCGGCAAGCGCTGAAATTGTGCTCGAGGGGCATATTCCGGTCGCTGCGGCGGGCTTCATCGGCAAGAGCGAGTCAGGCGTGTCGATCAAGGAAAAAGGCGGCTACCTGTTCGCCCTCGAAGGCCCGTTTGGCGACCACACCGGCTACTACAACGAACAAGACTGGTTTCCGGTATTTCAGATCGACAGACTGACCCAACGCCCCGATCCGATTTATCACTCCACCCACACCGGTAAGCCTCCCGACGAACCTGCCGTTCTCGGCGTGGCCTTGAACGAGGTGTTTGTGCCGCTCCTGCAAAAGCAGTTTCCCGAGATCGTGGATTTCTATCTCCCGCCGGAAGGATGCAGTTACCGCATGGCGGTGATCTCGATCCGCAAGAGCTATCCCGGACACGCCAAGCGGTTAATGTTCGGCGTGTGGAGCTATCTGCGCCAGTTCATGTACACCAAGTTCATCGTCGTCACCGATGACGACGTCAACATACGCGACTGGAAGGAAGTGATCTGGGCCATGACCACGCGCATGGACCCGGTGCGGGACACCACACTGGTGGAGCAGACTCCCATTGATTATCTGGACTTTGCCTCGCCTGTCAGTGGTTTGGGCGGCAAGATGGGAATGGATGCGACCAATAAATGGCCAGGTGAAAGCTCGCGCGAATGGGGTCGCCCCATCACCATGCCGCACGCGGTAGAGCTGCGTGTGGCGCACATCTTTGATGAATTGATGTCCGGACGATAGCCATCGAATTGGGTCTGTGCTTGTGCAGAGCTTGACACCGACGCACGGGCGGCCTATCGTCGACTTGCCTGCTGAGCAGGTTAAACCGCTGGCGCAGTCACTGCGCTGCAGGAGCCCCAGGACATTGACTTGGAGCTCCAACCGATGGCGAAAGCCATCCGCCCCTTTCAGTTTCGGCTGAAAGGGGTTTGTCATTTCTGGCTGCACATGGCCTCAGGTCGTTCCGGAGGAGCCTGCCTGACCGCCCCCACACCAACTCGAGCAATCACCATGAGTTCTACGTCTGAGTCAATGAACAGCGAAGTCATCACCCTGGGCGGCGGTTGCTTCTGGTGCGTTGAGGCTGTGTACGAAATGGTGCAGGGTGTGCTGGGTGTCGAGTCGGGCTACTGCAATGGCCATGTGTTGCAGCCCAGTTACGAGCAGGTCTGCTCGGGGCAAACCGGTCATGTCGAAGTGGTGCGCGTGCGCTTTGATCCGACGCAGATCAGTTTGCGTGAAGTGCTGGAGATATTTTTCAACATTCACGATCCGACCACGCTCAACGCCCAAGGCAACGACGTCGGCACACAATACCGCTCGGGCATCTATTTCCACACTGCTGCGCAAGAAATAGTGGCGCGGGAGGTGCTGGCACAGGCGCAAAGCGCGCAGGGTGGAAAGCTTGTCACCGAACTCATGCCCGAGACCAACTACTCGAGTGCCGAGGCCTATCACCAGCATTACTTTGCCCAGCACCCGGGTCAAGGGTATTGCGCATTCGTGGTGGCGCCGAAGGTGGAGAAATTTCGCAAGACTTTCGCGGCACGCTTGCGTCAGCCGGGCCAGCTCAAGGCGCCAAGCGCTGTTTGACCCACTCGCCACCCTCTTGCAGGGTGTACACCAGCCGGTCATGCAGGCGCGACTTGCGACCTTGCCAGAACTCCCAGCGTTCGGGCGCGAGCCGGTAGCCGCCCCAGTGCGGTGGGCGCGGCGGATGCAAGCCATATTGCGTGGCCGCCTTGGCGGCATTGACCACCAGCACGGCGCGCGAGCCGATCACCTGACTTTGTGGTGAGGCCCAGGCGCCCAGACGCGAGTCCAACGGGCGCGAATGGTAATAGGCGTCCGACTCCTCATCCGAGGTGCGCTGAACAGTGCCTTCAATGCGCACCACGCGTTCCAGCTCGACCCAGTGGAACTGCAGCGCGGCGTAGGGATGAATGCCCAACTCGCGGCCCTTGCGGCTCTCGTAGTTGGTGTACCAGACCAGGCCGCGTCCATCAAAGCCCTTGATCAACACGATGCGTGTCGAAGGTCGACCATCGGCCCCGACGGTGGCCAGCGTCATCGCATTCGGCTCGGGTAGCTGGGAATTGATGGCTTGCTCCATCCATTGTGCGAACAATTGAAGTGGCTCGCTGGTCGTCTGCGACTCATCGAGTTCACCGAGCTCATAACTCTTGCGCAGGTCAGCCAGTCTGTTCATGGCAGCAGTATGCGGCAAGCTGCGCGTGCGCTCGAAGGTCGGTTGGAAGCAACAGCCGATATTAGGGCTTACGTTGTTGGGCAAAGCCCTTAAGTAGTGGCCCCACTAGCCCTGACGCGGCAGAGCTTTCATGCTACGCACCTGACGCCGGATTGAATCGATGCTCCGACGTGCAATTCAAAAATTCAGTCAGGGGAAGATGATGAACACCCGGCCCGTTGTGGTCGTGCTCGCCGCCGGGCGTGGTGAGCGGTTTGAAGGCGATGGGCACAAGCTCGAACAAGCCTTGGGGGCCGAGGCAGTGCTCTGCGTCACCATCAGGCATGTGATCGAATCGCAGCTGCCGCTGGTGGTGGTGTGCGCGCAGCGCCTGGCGCCGCTGGTGCAGCAATTGGTGGCAGCCCGCGACGTGGTTCTCGTGCCCGAGGCGGGGCCGAGCGGCATGGGGGACTCGATTGCCGCAGGCGTGCGCGCCAGCACGCAGGCCAGCGGGTGGCTGATACTGCCCGGCGACATGCCCGAAGTTCAACCGGCCAGCCTGCGCGCCGTGGCCGCTGCGCTGGATATTTCGCCCATCGCGTATGCGCAATACCGCGGTCGGCGCGGCCATCCGGTCGGCTTCGGCGCCGAACTGTATTCCGAGTTGGCCGCACTCACCGGTGACAACGGTGCGCGGCGCATTGTCTCGCGCTTTCCCGCTGTGGGTGTGGAGCTCGACGATCCCGGCGTGTTGGTTGACATCGACACGGCCGAAGACCTGCAGCGCCTGCGCGAGGCACGTACGCTGGCTTGAGTTCAGCCCGTCAGGCCGTGGCGGCGCGCCAACTCCACTTGGCGCAGCACTTCCCGGTCATGTATGCCGCACTCGCCCAGCGACTGGGCGGTCCGCAGCAAATAATCCAAGGTGCTGCCATAGCGGCCATTCGCATGCTTGAAGATATGCAAGAGCTTGGCATCGTCCAGGGGGCCGGTCCAACTCGGGCTCTGGCGCGACAAAGTGAATGCCAGCGCGGTCACGTCACCGTCAGGCGTGCGGCAGCGCAGCCATTGCGGGTCATAGACGCCGGTGGGCATTTCACGCGGCCACAGTTGGGTGAGTGTGGCCTTGGCTTCATGGCGTGCAACTCGGTACACCAATCCGCGGCACGAGCCTCCGGAAAGCAGTGCGAAAACCAGACCTGGCTCCTGGGGCGATCCGCGGTTGACGCGTGAACGCATGCGCAAGGTCCGGTGATAGCCGTGCAGCAGCGCGCTGCGTCGCTCGGTGGCGTGGAAACCGGGTCGCCAGATCAGCGATCCATAGGCAAACAGCCATATGTCGCTACGCCCTCCCCATTGAGCGAGCGTGCGCTCCAGCAAGGGTTGCGGGTCACGCAAGTTCAAGGTGGCAAAGTCGTCTGACGGGGTGCCAAGACTGCAAGTGTTCATCGGGCTCCAGCATAGCCGCAGGTCCGGCCCGCAAGTATGCCCATGTGTGTCAAACATCCCATGAATTTGACGCTTGTAACTTGGTTACGTGATAATCATGCCACTGGTTACAAACATCCGTCTCTCGGGCGGCGCGTCATGAAGCAAACCCTGTTGGCAGTCACCCAGCGCATCCGCGAACGCAGTGCGCCGACCCGCAACGCCTACCTGCAACGCGTTGCGGTGGCCGCGCAGCGCCCGCGCGGCAGCGACCGCCTGGGATGTGCCAACGTTGCCCATGCGATAGCGGCTTTGCCCGCGGACGACAAACTGCGCATCGTCGCCGAGCGCGCCCCGCATATCGGCGTAGTCACGGCTTACAACGATGTTTTGTCGGCGCACCAACCGTACGAAGCCTACCCGGCGCTGATTCGAGACGAAGCCCATCGACAAGGCGCCACCATGCAGGTGGCCGGCGGCGTACCCGCCATGTGCGACGGGGTCACGCAAGGCTTGCCGGGCATGGAGCTGAGCCTGTTCTCGCGCGACGTGATCGCGATGGGCACGGCGGTCGCGCTCAGCCATGATGTGTTCGACGCCGCCTTGCTGTTGGGCGTGTGCGACAAGATCGTGCCGGGCCTCTTGATTGGCGCTTTGCACTTCGGCCATCTGCCCTGCGTGTTCGTGCCTGCCGGGCCAATGAGCAGCGGCATCAGCAACAGCGCCAAGTCCGAGGTGCGTGAGCAGTTCGCGCAAGGGCGGGTCGGGCGCGATGCGCTGTTGCAGTCCGAATCAGCCGCCTACCATGGCCCGGGCACCTGCACCTTCTATGGCACGGCCAACAGCAACCAGATGCTGCTCGAAGCAATGGGCTTGCACGTACCGGGCGCGGCTTTCGTGCACCCGCACGACGATCTGCGCGAACTGCTCACGCGCGAGGCGGTGCGCACCGCGCTGAGCATCACCCGGGCGCGGCGCTTCACGCCCATTGGCCAACTGGTCGATGAGCGCGTGATCGTCAATGCGATGGTGGCGCTGCTGGCCACAGGGGGCTCGACCAACCACTTGATCCACTGGGTGGCGGTGGCGCGGGCGGCGGGCATCATGATCGACTGGACCGATTTCTCCGAGCTGTCCAAGGCCACGCCGCTGCTGACGCGTGTCTATCCCAATGGCAGCGCGGACGTGAACCAGTTCCAGGCAGCGGGCGGGCCGGGCTGGGTGCTGCGCGAGCTGCTGAGCGCCGGCTATCTGCATGGCGATGTCATGACGGTGGACTCCGGCGGCTTGCCAGCCTATGGCAAAGCACCGTACAGCGAGGGGCGGCAACTGAAGTGGCGCGATCTGCCACCGGCAAGTCTTGACGAAAGTGTCGTGCGTGGCGTAGCAGCGCCGTTCAGCCCGAGCGGCGGTTTGACCTTGCTGACCGGCAATCTGGGACGCGCGGTGATCAAGGTGTCGGCCGTCCCCGACGACCGCCACGTGATCGAGGCGCCGGCCATCGTGTTCGACTCGCAGGAGCAATTGCACGCGGCCTTCAATGCCGGTGCGTTGGAGCGCGACTTCGTGGCCGTGGTGCGCTTTCAGGGTCCGCGCGCCAACGGCATGCCCGAGCTCCACAAATTGACGCCGTTTCTGGCCGTCTTGCAGGGCAAGGGCTTCAAGGTCGCCCTGGTCACGGACGGCCGCATGAGCGGCGCTTCGGGCAAGGTGCCGGCGGCCATCCATGTCAGTCCCGAGGCCTTGGCCGGAGGGGCGCTGGCCAAGCTGCGCAGCGGCGATGTGATCCGGCTCGATGCCATTGCCGGCACCTTGCAAGCCTTGGTGGACGAAGGCGAGTGGGCGCAGCGCGAGGTGGCCCAGCTCAGCGCAGAAGCCGCTGAAGACAATGCGCACGGCCTTGGCCGTGAACTGTTTGGCGGCATGCGCCGCAATGTGCTGAGTGCCGAAGAGGGCGCCGTCACCTGGCTTTGAGCAGGGCGCGCAGACACCAAGGAACGAGATGATGAACACCCTGGATTTGGCCGAACACGGCCCGGTGATTCCGGTCATCGTGATTCACGATCTGCTTGATGCCGTGCCGATGGCGCAAGCGCTGGTCGACGGCGGCGTGAAAGTGCTTGAAATCACCCTGCGCACACCGGTTGCCCTGCAATGCATGGAAGCCATCGCGAAGGCGGTTCCGTCGGCAATCGTCGGCGCCGGCACCGTGCGCAGCGTGGCTGATGCACAGGCCGCCAGAGATGCCGGCTGCCGGTTTGCCGTGAGTCCTGGCTACACCAGCGACATTGGCCAGGCCTGCCGGCAGATGGGTTTGCCGCTGCTGCCCGGTGTGGCCACCAGCAGCGAGGTGATGCAGGCGAATGCCGACGGCTACTTCTTTCTGAAATTCTTCCCGGCCATGGCGGCCGGCGGCATCCCGATGCTGAAGGCGCTCGCCGGCCCGTTCACCGACGTGGTGTTTTGCCCCACCGGCGGCATCACGCTGGAGAGCGCGCCGCAGTTCCTGGCCCTGCCCAATGTGAGAGTCTGCGGCGGTTCCTGGCTGACCCCAGCGGACGCCGTGGCGGCCAAGGACTGGGCGCGCATCACGCGCCTGGCGGCTGAGGCGCGCGCGTTGCGCGCCGCTTGACGCTTACCAGCTGCCCGTGTTGGGCATCGACAGCCAGGGCTCGGCGGGCGCCAGTGCCTCACCCGCCTGCAGCAACTCGATCGAGATATGGTCGGGCGAGCGCACGAAAGCCATGCGGCCGTCGCGCGGCGGGCGGTTGATCAGCACGCCGTGTTCCTGCAATCGCTTGCAACTGGCGTAGATGTCGTCCACCGCAAATGCGATGTGGCCGAAATTGCGTCCACCGCCGTATTCCTCGGGCTCCCAGTTGTAGGTCAGCTCGACCTGCGCGTCGTGGTCGCCCGGTGCGGCCAGGTAGGCCAGCGTGAACTTGCCCTGCGGGTATTCGCGCTGCCGGACGACTTCAAGGCCCAGCGCGTCGCGGTAGAAGCGCAGTGAAGCGTCCAGATCGGTGACGCGCACCATGGTGTGCAGGTATTTCATTCGGTGGCCTTTGGGTTCGAGCAGAGACAAAGCGTGATTCTGAAGTAATTCCGCCTCGCTGACGGTCGGTACACCAGAGCGCCGCGAACAATTGAAACGGCCTCGCCGAAGCGAGGCCGAAAGTGCGGTCAAGAAATGGCTGGATCAAGCCGACTTGCGGCGACGCGATGCGAACAAACCGACCAGCGCAATGCCTGCAAGGGCCAGGGAGGCGGGCTCGGGCACCGCTTCGAAGGCGACTGAAGGCGTGCCCGATCCTGCCCACCCGGTGTCCGCCGCGAACTTGTTCACGTTGGCAGGGTTGGTCAACCAGCCGGCGGTCGCAGTGTTCCAGAAGAGGCTATTCGGATCGACATCCGTGCCTACGGAAGGAACCGCGCTCCCGGGATCACCCGGATAACCAGAGAGAGCGAAATTCAGTGAATCGTAGGGCCCACCTATCCCGAGCGGATTCGCTCCGTAAGAACTCGTGTTGTAAGCCAAGCCGAACACGATGTCGTCAGGCAGCAGCACACCCATGCCCGAAAAGTCGAATGTGACGTTGAAGGCCAAACCGTTGTAGCAATGGTTGTCCTGGACCGAGTACCATTTGGTGCTGCCAGCGCCGCAGTTCACTGTGTCAGCTTCAGGGCGCCACGGGATCAGCGTGGTGATGGTCTTGCTGGCTATCAGTGAGTTCGCCAACGCGTTGCCGGTGTAGTTGTAAATATTGAACGTGAGCGAGTGATCGAAGCCTGCAGCACTTGAACCGGTTGGTGCAAGAGCCCAATTACTCATGGTCACGGTCGCCGATTTCAGGTTCCGTGCGCCGCCTGCGAACTGAACGTGGTCGCCCAACTCCGACGTCTGAGTAGCCTGATAACCAATGCTGGCCAGATTCCCCGGCAGCACTGCCGGGAGATTTGAAAAAATCACATCGGCCTGCGCTACCGCAGCGACCATGGTGATTGCTGCAACGCCCATGGCGCGAAGCACTGAAATCTTCTTCATTCTGAAACCTCCTGTAGATATTGCTCATTTGCAAGATACGCCAAGAAGAGGCGACTGACCTCAACAAGAGTACGGTTAAGCATTTTTTGAGCCACTTATCTTGGCTTGATGGCAAAGCCTATAGGAATCAACGGCTTGCATGACTGCGGGCAGCTGATGCCTGTTCAGGCGAAAGCCATGGTGTAAAGATTTCCGACACTTGAGGCCTGGATTGAACAACCCAGTGGCCAAGGTCTCAGGCTGGCTCCAGCGGCGCTGTCAGCCCAGCGTCACGATCACCGGTGCATGGTCGCTGGGGCGTTCGTTCTTGCGAGGCAGCTTGTCGATCATGCAGGCCTGCACAGTGCCACGCAGGGCCTCGCTGACGAGGATGTGGTCGATGCGCAGCCCCTGGTTCTTGCGAAAGGCCAGATTGCGGTAATCCCACCAGCTCCAGCTCTTGGGCGGCTGCTCGAACAGTCGAAACGCGTCGGTCAGTCCCGCGCCCAGCAACTGTTGAAAATGAGCGCGCTCGTCCGGCGTGCAGAGGATCTGCCCGGCCCAGGCGACGGGGTCGTAAACGTCACGGTCTTCGGGTGCGATGTTGAAGTCGCCCATCAAGACCAGCTTGGGGTGACGGACGAGCTCAGCGCGAACCCAGTCGCGCAAGGCTTCCAGCCAGCGCAGCTTGTACTGGAACTTGTCGCTGCCAGGGGCCTCGCCGTTGGGGAAGTAGGCGCCGATGCAACGCACGCCAGCGACCGTGCCTGCAATCACGCGCGCCTGCGCATCAATGAAGCCGGGGAGGTTTTTCACGACATCGGTCGCTGCTGCGCGACTCAGCAGTGCCACGCCGTTATAGGTCTTCTGTCCGAACCATTGCACCTGGTAACCGGCTTGCCCGATCTCAAGCGTAGGGAATTTGTCGTCGGTGAGCTTGGTCTCTTGCAGCACCAGCACATCGACCGGATGCGCGCTCAACCATTCCAGCACCTGCGGCAGGCGCACATTGAGTGAATTGACATTCCAGGTGGCAAGTTGCATTGAGGTCCGACCTAAATGTGCATGGCCGCGAGCGCACCGACCACGACACCGACGCCGCCCAGGATCAGCGTGGCCCATTCCATCCAGCGCAGCTTGGTCAGCAAGGCGATGGCGGCCAGCGCGATCGAGATCTGCAAGGCGGTGGTGGCTTGCGCCCAGCGATGGTGCTGGTGCATCTGCGCCGCGCTCAAGGCATCAAACTCCTTGGACTCGGCTTCGAGCTTTTCGGCGGCGAGCTTGATCTCGGCCTTTTCCTTCTTGTAGCGTTCGATTTCTTCCGCGTACCTGGCCCTCTTTTCGTCGCTCGTCACCAATGCGGTCGCAAGCTCGGCCAGGTTTTGCTTGCCGCTCTTGGCCTGGTAGTAATTCCACTGGTTCGATGCCTCGGTCTTCCTGATGGCGGCGTCGTTCTTGAGCAGTCCGGCATTGGCCTGCGTGGCGCCTCCCATGTAAGAAAAAATCGCACCGACGGTGGCCAGGATCGCAGTCAGCACGGCCAGTTGGCCGGCCAAGCCTTTGGGTTCGTGCTGGGCCGCATGCTCGAGCTCATGCTCATGCGGGCCGTGAACGTGAAAATCATGTTCTGACATGGTGGTGTTCCTTGACTGCTTGCCTACTTGCGGCGCTCATAGCGAACGAAATGAAAATCCCAGCCGTGACCTTGCTCGGCCGGGCTGTGGTGGGTCTCGCGCGAGACTTCGACAAAGGCCGCGCGCGGCCATTCTGGAAAGAATCGGTCGGCCACGAAGTTGGCGTCGATCTCGGTCAGTTCAAGCCGGTCGGCGCGGGTCAGGGCGAGGCCATAGATTTCAGCGCCGCCGATGACGAACACTTCAGACTCACCTGCGCAAGCCGCCAGCGCGTCGTCGAGCGACGCAAAAACCTCGGCGCCGTCCAGCTTCAGGCCGGCCTGACGCGACAGCACGATGTTGCGGCGTTGCGGCAGCGGCCTGAACCTGGCCGGTATCGAGTGCCAGGTCTTGCTGCCCATGATGACCGTGTGTCCCAGCGTCAGCGCCTTGAAGTGCGCGATGTCTTCGGGCAGTCGCCACAGCAACTGGTTGTCGCGTCCGATCGCGCCATCCCGGGCCACGCCGGCGAGCAGGGTGACGATCATTGTCAAACCGCCACCGGCGCCTTGATGGCGGGGTGGTGCTGGTAGTCGAGCAGCTCGAAATCCTCGTATTCATAGTCGAACATCGAGGCCGGGCGGCGCTTGATTTGCAGGGTCGGATACGGATGCGGCGCACGCGACAACTGCAGCTCGACCTGCTCGCGGTGATTGCTGTAGAGATGGCAGTCGCCGCCGGTCCAGATGAAGTCGCCAAGCGCCAGATCGCACTGCTGGGCCAGCATCTGCGTGAGCAGCGCGTAGCTGGCGATATTGAAGGGCACGCCCAGAAAGATGTCGGCGCTGCGTTGATACAGCTGGCAGCTCAGGCGACCCCGAGCCGTGGGCGAGTCACCTGGCGCCACATAGAACTGGAAGAAGGCATGGCACGGCATCAAGGCCATCTTGGACAAGTCGGCCACGTTCCAGGCGCTGACGATGATGCGGCGCGAATCGGGATTCGTCTTGAGTTGCTTCACCACCTCGGCGATCTGGTCGATGTGGCCGCCGTCGGGTGTGGGCCAGCTGCGCCATTGCACGCCGTACACCGGACCGAGATCGCCGTCGGGCCTGGCCCATTCGTTCCAGATCGTCACGCCGCGTTCTTGCAGCCAGCGCGCATTGCTGTCGCCGCGCAAGAACCACAGCAGCTCCAGCACGATGGATTTGAGGTGCACCTTCTTGGTCGTGACGAGAGGAAAGCCCTCGTTCAGATCGAAACGCATTTGATGACCGAACACGCTGGTCGTGCCGGTGCCGGTGCGGTCGGTCTTGAGCACGCCATGCTCGGAGACATGGCGCATGAAGTCTTCAAATTGGGAGCGGATCGGGCGGGTCATGTGGGCGATTTTAGTGATGCGTAGGTCGCCATCGTCAGTTGCCGAGGTCGAACTGCAGCGCCGCCAGCCGCGCGTACAAGCCGCCTTGCTCCGACAGCTCGGCATGCGTGCCGATCTCGACGATGCGGCCGTGGTCGAGCACGACGATGCGGTCGGCCTTTTGTACCGTCGACAAACGATGCGCGATGACCAGCGTCGTGCGGTCCTTCATGGCCGATTCGAGCGCCGCCTGCACCATGCGTTCGCTCTCGGCGTCGAGCGCGCTGGTGGCTTCGTCGAGCAGCAGCAGCGGCGGATTTTTCAGGATCGCGCGCGCAATGCTGATGCGCTGGCGCTGCCCGCCCGAAAGCCGCACGCCGCGCTCGCCCAGAAAGGTCTGATAGCCCTCGGGCAAGGCCAGGATGAAGTCATGCGCAAAAGCGGCTTGCGCGGCTGCCATCACCTCGGTGTCGCTGGCGTCGGGCCGGCCGTAGCGGATGTTCTCCATCGCGTTCTCGGAGAAGATCACGCTGTCTTGCGGCACGATGCCCACCCGGTGGCGCAACTCGCTCAAGGAAGCTTCGTTGACGGAGATGCCGTCCAGCGCGAGACGGCCCGAGCCGATGTCATAAAAGCGCAGCAGCAGCTGAAACACCGTGCTCTTGCCCGCTCCGCTGGGACCGACCAGCGCCACGGTCTCGCCCGGCATCACTTGCAAAGAAAAATCCTGCAAGGCGGCCTGCTGCGGGCGCGACGGGTAGTTGAAACTGACATGCTCGAATGCGACGCTTGAGCCGCCGCTGACCAGGGGCAAGGCACGCGGGCTCTCAGCTTCGCGCACCGGCGATTGGGTATTGAGCAACTCCATCA
The DNA here is from genome assembly GCA_963740455.1 of uncultured beta proteobacterium. Taxonomy (GTDB): domain Bacteria; phylum Pseudomonadota; class Gammaproteobacteria; order Burkholderiales; family Burkholderiaceae_C; genus Paucibacter. The sequence goes on along the minus strand of CAVUEF010000013.1, from coordinate 257,690 downwards.
AGCGCTCGGTGGCGCCGGCTGCGCGCAGCACGTCGCCATAGACCTCGGACAGCACCGCCACGCTGCTCACCAGCAAAATCACATAGAGCACGGTCTGACCCAGATGCCCGGCGCTGATGCGGCCTGCCATCACCGCCTGGGTGCCCTGGTACAGACCCCAAAGCAGCGCGCCAAACGTGGCGGTGATGATGAAGGCCACCAGGAACGATCGCACCTTGGTGCGCTTGAGCGCAGTGTCGAAGGCATGTTCGGTGGCCGTGCCGAAGCGCTGTGCCTCGCGCGCTTCCTGCGCGTAGCTCTGCACCACCGGTATCGCGTTCAGGACCTCGGCGGCGATGGCGCTGGAGTCGGCCACGCGGTCCTGGCTGGCGCGGCTGAGTTTGCGAACGCGCCGCCCGAAATACAGCGACGGCAGCACCACCAGCACCAGAATTCCGAGCACCTGTGTCATCACATAGGGGTTGGTGACGATCAGCATCACCATCGCGCCGATGCCCATCACGCCGTTGCGCAGACCCATCGAGAGGCTGGAGCCGACCACGGTCTGCACGACTGTGGTGTCGGTGGTCAGACGCGACAGCACCTCGCCGGTTTGCGTGCTCTCGAAAAATTCGGGGCTTTGCCGCACCACATGCGAATAGACCGCGGTGCGCAAGTCGGCCGTGACGCGCTCACCCAGCCAGGTGACCATGTAAAAACGACCGGCCGCAAACACGCCCAGCGCCGCGCCCACCGCGAACAGGGCCAGGAAATGCCCGCGCATCGCCATCGCGCGGGCGCCGGGGTCGTCGTGGCCCACGCCCTGATCGATCAGCGAGCGCAAGGCCAGCGGAAAGACCAAGGTGGTGAGTGCCGCCAGCAACAGGAACAACACAGCCACGGCAATGCGCAGCCGATAAGGCTTCAGGAAAGGCAGCAGGCCGCTGAGCGAGCTGGGCGGGGCGGTGGCCTCCAGGCGCTTGGCGCCGGGCACGGATGTAGGAATGCTGGTTGACATGGCGCGAGTGTAGGGGTGGGGGGTGTGTCCCGGTTGATTGACTTGACAATTATTGCCTAGGCAATAAAAATCGCCACGTGCCCAAAACGAAGCCCCCGCCCGCCGCGAAACTTTATGTCGCCGATGACTATGTCCTGGAGCGCAGCCTTGGCTTGCTGATGCGGCGCGTCTTGCAATCGATGGTGCAACAGGTCGATGCCAAGCTGGCGGTCGACGGGCTCACCGACGCGCAGTGGCGGCCGCTGTTGATCCTGCACCTCAAGGGCGAATGCTCGCCAGCCGAAATCGCGCGTGAATTGCAGATGGACGGCGGCGCGGTGACGCGCATGATCGACCGGCTTGAGCGCAAAGGCCTGTGCGTGCGCGCACGCGATAGCAAAGACCGCCGCGTCGTGCATGTGGCGCTCACTGCGGAGGGCCGGCGTATCGCCAAGCTGGTGCCCGGCGTTCTGACCGACGTCCATAACGGCCATCTGGCCGACTTCAGCCATGCAGAGTGGCAACAATTGATGCAGCTGCTGGCCCGCATGATCGGCCATGGCGACGCCATGCGCGCTGCGGCGAGCGGCTCGCCGACCAGAGCGCAGACCCCCCGAAAGAAGGCCTGAAACATGCGCCTGCATGCTCGACTGACATCTCCCGCTCTCGCGCTGGCCGCCGCCACGGCGCTGTTGACCGCTTTCAGCGGCTGCGTCAACGTGCCGGCAATCGCGCCCAAGCACCAGCCCGCGCTTGATAATGCGCTGGGCCTGGACGGGCAGGCCCGGACCCCCGAGCTCGGGGCCGCCTGGTGGCAGGTGTTTGGCGATGCCAGGCTCGATACCCTTGTACAGCGCGCGCTTGAATCCAACCCGGGACTGCAACTGGCGGCCGCCAGGCTGGAGCGCGCCAGCGCCTTGGCCGAAGCCGCCGGTGCTCTGGGCAAACCCGCCACCGGTCTGGGATTCGACGCGACGCGCCAGCGTTATAGCGAACATGGATTGCTTCCTCCGCCCATCGCAGGCAGCGTGCGCACATCGGTCAATCTGCAGGCCGGCGTGTCCTGGGAGTTCGATTTCTTCGGCCGCAACCGGGCGCAGTTGCGCGCTGCCCTGGGTGCCGAGCGCGCCGTCGCTGCCGAGTCGCAGGCGGCAGCGATGCTGCTCAGCAGCCAGGTCGTGCGCGGCTATGTCGGCCTGGCGCGATGGCTGGAGCAGCGCGGCTTGTTGCAAGCCCAACTGCGCTTGCGCGAACGGGCCGCCGAGCTGGTGGCGCAGCGCGTGGCGGCGGGCGTCGATACCCAGGTCGAACTGCACCAGATGCAGGCACCGTTGCCCGAGCTGCGTCGCCAACGCCAGGCCATGGACGAGCTGATCAGTCTGGCACGCCATCAACTTGCGGCACTCAGCGCTCAATCGATGGACGCGCTCGATACGCTCGCGCCCGGCCTGCCGCAATTGCCGCGCAAGCTGACCGATGTGGCCAATGCGAGCCTGGCCCTGGATCTGCTCGGGCGGCGCCCCGACGTGGCCGCAGCACGCTGGCGCGTCGAGGCCGCCACGGCCGATGTGTCGGCGGCGCGCGCGCAGTTCTATCCGAACCTGAATCTGAACGCCTTTGCCGGTTTCAGTTCGATCGGGCTGGACAATCTGCTGCGCGCTGGCAGCCTGCAGGCCGGCATCGGCCCGGCGCTGCGCCTGCCGATCTTCGACACCGGCCGCTTGCGCGCCCAGCTGCACGGCAACGTCGCCGAACTCGACGCTGCCGTGGCGAGCTACAACGCCAGCGTTGTGCAAGCCGTGCACGAGGCCAGCGACGCGCTCGCCAGCGTGCGCTCGCTGGGCGTCCAGGCTGGCGAGCAAGACCTGGCCCTGCGCAACGCGGTGGGCGCGCGTCAGCTGGCCCGGCAGCGCCAAGCCGCAGGCCTTGCCAATGGGCTGGCGCTGATCAACGCCGACCTGGCCGTGCTCACTCAACAGCGTGCGCTCGCCGATGTGCAGGCACAAACGCTCGACAGCCATGTCGCGCTGATACGGGCGCTCGGCGGCGGCTGGCGCAGCGCAATGACGCAGTCCGCATCAGACACAAGCAAACAAAGAAGCACACCATGACGTCTCCCAACGACAAATCGGCAGCGCGTCTGGCCCGCATTCGCGGCCGTGCCCTGTTCAGCATTGCGGCCGTGGTGGCCTTGAGTCTGCTGGCCTATTTCGCCTACCACTGGTTGCACGGCCGCCATTTCGAGAGTACCGACAACGCCTATGTGCAGGCCAATGTGGTGCTGATCACGCCCCAGCTCGCGGGCACGGTGCGCGCCATCCACGCTGACGATACTGACTTCGTGCGCGCCGGCCAGCCACTGGTGTCGCTGGACCCGGCCGACGCCCGCATTGCGCTCGAGCAAAGCCGGGCGCAACTGGCACAGACCGTGCGCGAGGTGCGCAGCTTGATGGCCGGCGACGCCACGCTGGGCGCGCTGGTGAACGTGCGCCAGGCCGACCTGACGCGACTGCAAGGCGATCTGGCGCGCGCGCAAGACGACGCCCAGCGCCGTGCGCCCTTGGTGGCCTCGGGGGCCGTCGGGAAAGAGGAATTCGAGCATGCGAGCGCGGCGGTGGCCACTGCGCGTAGCGCCGTTGCCGCCGCCGAGTCGGCCCTGCAGGCCGCGCGCGATCAGCGCACGTCGAGCCAGGCTTTGACCAACGGCATCAGTTTGAGTGAACACCCCAATGTGCAGCGCGCCGCGTCCAAGCTGCGCGAGTCCTTGCTGGCCGTGCAGCGCAGCGAATTGCTCGCCCCGGTGGACGGCTGGGTGGCACGCCGCAATGTGCAGCTCGGTCAACGTGTCCAGGCAGGCGCGCCGCTGATGGCCGTGGTGGCGCTGACCCACCCCTGGATCGATGCCAACTTCAAGGAGAGCCAGCTCGCCAAGCTGCGCATCGGGCAACCGGCGACGATCGCGGTCGATCAATACGACGGCTTTGAATTCCACGGCAAGGTCGTGGGCCTGGGCGCCGGCACGGGTGCGGCATTCGCCGTGCTGCCGGCACAGAACGCCACCGGCAACTGGATCAAGATCGTCCAGCGCGTGCCTGTGCGCATCTCGCTCGACGCCAAGGAGGTGGCCGAGCATCCGCTGCGCGTCGGGCTGTCGAGCGTTGTCACGGTGGACGTGGCATCAACGGCGGGCCAGGCCTTGGCGCAAACCGCAACGGGCGATGCGACGACGCAAACCACCGTGTTCGACCACAGCGAAAAGGACGCCGACGCCGAAGTGGATCGCATCATCCGCACGCAGGGCGGGCCGCTCAGCGCCAAGCCGGCGCGCCGGGCCAGGTGAGCGGCGCAAGCGCCGGCGACAGCATGGCCGAAGACCCGCAGCCGGCCGCGTCCGGGGTGCTGCGCCCGCTGTCGGGCACGCTGCTGGCGCTGGGCACCTTGTCGCTGTCGCTGGCGACTTTCATGAACGTACTCGATTCGTCGATCGCGAATGTGTCGCTGCCGTCGATCGCCGGCGACTTGGGCGTGAGCCCGAATCAAGGCACCTGGGTGATCACGAGCTTTGGCGTGGCCAATGCGATCTCGGTGCCGCTCACCGGCTGGCTCACGCAGCGCTTCGGCGCAGTGCGCTTGTTCACCCTGAGCATATTGCTGTTCGTGATCACCTCATGGCTGTGCGGCCTGGCGGGTTCGTTCGAAATGCTGATCGCTGCCCGCGTGCTGCAAGGGTTGGTGGCCGGGCCGATGATTCCGCTCTCGCAAACCCTGCTGCTGAGCAGCTACCCACGCGAGCGCGCGGGCATGGCCTTGGCGCTGTGGGGCATGACCACGCTGGTGGCGCCGGTGGCGGGTCCCTTGTTGGGCGGCTGGCTCACCGATTTCGCATCCTGGCCCTGGATCTTCTATATCAACGTGCCGGTCGGCCTGCTCGCCGCGGCCGTGACCTGGGGCATTTACCGCAAGCGCGAAACCCCGGTGCGCAAGCTCCCCATCGACACCGTGGGTCTGAGCCTGCTGGTGCTGTGGGTGGGCGCCATGCAGGTGATGCTCGACAAGGGCAAGGAACTCGGTTGGTTCGAGTCGCAACTGATCGTCGTTCTGGCGGTGGTTGCGGTGGTGGGCTTCGCGGTGTTCGTGGTCTGGGAGCTGACCGACAAGCATCCGGTGGTCGATCTGCGCTTGTTCGGACGTCGCAACTTCACGTTCGGCGTGATCACGCTGTCGGTGGCCTATGGCCTGTTCTTCGGCAATGTCGTGCTGTTGCCGCTGTGGCTGCAGCAGTACATGGGCTACACATCGATTGAGGCCGGCATGGCGCTGGCGCCGGTGGGCCTGCTGGCTATTCTGCTCACACCCGTGGTGGGCAGGAACGTGTCCCGCTTCGATCCGCGCAAGATGGCGACCGGCGCCTTCATCGGCTTCGCGCTGGTGCTGTGGATGCGCTCGCAGTTCAACACCCAGACCGACTTCGCCACCATCATGCTGCCCACCGTGCTGCAAGGCGCCGCGATGGCCTTCTTCTTCATTCCGCTCACGACAATCGTGCTCTCGGGCATCGGACCCGATCGCATGCCAGCGGCTGCGGGCCTTTCCAACTTTGTGCGCATCACCGCGGGCGCGATGGGCACCTCGATTGCGACCACGCTGTGGGAAAGCCGCGCCGCCTTGCACCATGCGCATCTGACCGAGCGCTTTGCGTTGGGCGACCCGATTACCTCCGAGCTGTTGGCTGGCCTGAATGCAGCCGGATTCAGCCGCGAGCAGGCCTTGCAGCAGGTGAGCCGCATGATCGACCAGCAGGCGTTCACGCGGGCCGCCGATGACATCTTTCTTGGCTCGGCATTCGTGTTCCTGATTCTGATCGGCGCCATCTGGTTCACCACCCGACCGGGGCGCGTGGCGGCGGCGCAGGCGGTCGACGCGCATTGAGCTCGGGATGGGTCATCGAGGGGTCGATGTCTCTCGACCCGAGCCCGCCGCGGAGGCGCCCGCTCAAATCCGGGACAAGCGCATTTGCAGACGCAAGGCCTGGCAAACAACGAACAGTGGGATCGACCATGATGGGATCACGCGCAGCCTGTGATCCCGTTCACGTCACCGATGTCTGCCCGGCACAAGGTCATTGCGCGACCTCTTTCCCTGCCCTTTCGCGGTACATTGGCTCAATGAGAATTGACATGTATTCCGACTTCAGACAACAAAAGCGCCGAGCCTGTCTTTGTGCAGGGAAATCGGCCGCGCTGATCGGCAGCGTGCTGTTGATGGCAGCCTGCACCACGTACTCGCCGCAGCCGATGCCACTGCACGGCGACCTGGCCGACGACATCGCCGGGCTGGTGGTCCGCCCCGTTGCCCTCGCGCCCGAGGCCTGGCCGGCGCACCGTTTCGACCCATCGGACGGTCTCGACAGCGTCGAGGTCGCGACGCTGGCGGTCGCCAACAATCCCGACCTGCGTGCCGCGCGCCTCGGGCTTGATGTGAACCGGGCCCAGGCCTTCGCTGCCGGCCTGTTGCCGGACCCGCAACTCAGCGTGGGCAATGATTTCCCGTTCAGCTCGGCACCGGGCCTGACGAACGCGTTCAACGTCGCGCTCGGCGTCGATCTCGGCAGCCTGCTGTCGCGGCCGATGCTTGAGCGCGCTGCGCAGGCCGAATGGACGGGCGCTCGCTTGTCTGTGCTGTGGCAGGAATGGCAGGTCATCGGCAAGGCCCGGCTGCTGTTCGCGCGCGCCGTAGCCGCCGACCACGCCGAGGCGCTGTTGCTTGAGCAGCGCTCGCTGTTGAACGAGCGTGTCGAGCGCTCCGGCCGCGCGCTGGCGCGCGGCGACATGACAATCGACGCCGCGGCGGGCTACCGGGCCGCGCTTGACGATGTCAATCGCCAGTTGAGCGAACTGCGGCGTGCCCGCGACGCAGGGCTGGAGGACCTGAATGCCTTGCTCGGGTTGCGCGCCGGCAAGCGCCTGAAGCTGGTCGAGGATGCCGAGGCCACCGCTGGCGTCCCGGTCGATGGCGCCGCCGTCGTCGAGCGCTTGCGCAATCTGCCGCAGCGCCGCCCCGATCTGCTCGCGTTGCAAGCCGGCTATGAAGCGCAGGACCAACGGCTGAGGCAGGCGATCGTGGCGCAGTTTCCGGCGCTGAGCCTGGGCCTGACGCGCGCACGCGATACCGCAGGGCTTCATACGCGCGGCTTCACGCTCGGGCTGACGCTGCCGTTGTTCAACCGCAACCGCGGCAATATCGCCATCGAGTCGGCGACACGCGAAAAGCTGCGTGCCGAGTACCTGAGCCGCCTCGATGCGGCGCAGAGCGAGATCGAGCGCATCCTGCTGGGCCTGCCCGCGCAGACCGAGCGGCTGGACCAGGTGGAGGAAGGCCTGCGCTTTTTGGTCCCGGCCGCTGACGCCGCACGGCGTTCATTCAGGGCGGAGCAGATTGACGTGCTGACTTACACCAGTCTGCAGGCCAGCGTGCTGGCCAAGCGACAGGAAGCCGCTGCCCTGCGCGAGTCCATCACCGAACAGCACATTGCATTACAAACCCTGCTCGGCGGTCCGCTGCCGACTGTCTCTGGCCCCTTGACACGCTCTGCGCCATGACTTCGAACCTGAAACCCCCCCTTGCGCGAGGGCCAGTGGCCTGGCAACTCGCCGGCTCGCTCGCCACCGCCATTCTCGTCAGCCTGCCAGCGTTGGCGCAGCCTTCTGGCGCGGCGAGCGATGCACCCAGCGTGCTCGTGCAGACCCAACCCCTGGCGCGGCAAAAGCTTGGCGCGGCGCTGACCGGCTACGGTGTCGTCTCTGCGGCCACCAGCCAGATGCAGACGCTCGCGCTGCCGACGGCGGTACGGGTGCGGCGCATCCTCGTCAGTCCGGGGCAGACGGTCAAGCGCGGCGCGCTGCTGGCCGAAGTGAGGCTTGATCCCAACGTCTTGGCGGCCACCGAACAGACCCGTGGAAACCTCAGTTACGCGCAGGGCGAAGTCCGGCGTGTCGAGGCCTTGCTGGCGGATCGCCTGGCAACACGTACCCAACTGGACGCGGCGCGCAAGTCGCTCAGCGACGCCGAATTGGCGCTGCGCACGCAGCTTCGCCTGGCCGGCTCGCCCGAGCAGCGCATCTTCGCGCCCTTCGACGGCATCGTGGTCAGCCTGAATGCAAACCAGGGTGACGCGCTGGCAGCCAATGCCTCGATCCTGCAGGTCGCGCGCGGCGACGGCGGGCGCGTGAATCTGGGCATCGAGCCCGATGACAGCCGGCGCGTCACGCCAGGGATGAGCGTGCAGGTCAGTTCGGTGTTCGGCAGCGACCCGCCGGTCGAGGCCAGAGTGATCCAGGTGTTGGGCATGATCAACCCGCAAACCCAACTCGTCGACGTCATCGTCGCTCTGCCGGCCACGGCCACCGCACGGCTGCTGCCGGGCATGCGGGTGCGCGGAGCGATCGTGGTGCAGACCGTCGATGGTTACGCGGTGCCGCGCCAGGCGGTGCTGCAAGACGCGCGTGGCTGGTATTTGTTCCAGGTCGTCGACGGCAAGGCCAGGCGGGTCGACGTCAAACCGGGCATCCAGTCGCGCGGTCAGGTGGCGATCGACGGCAAGTTGGACGCCACCGCCAAGGTGGTCACGCTCGGGAACTATGAGCTCGAGGATGGCATGCCGGTGCGCGAGGGTCCGCGATGATCCCGAGCGCATGGATCGTTGCCCACCGGCGCTCCATCCTGTTCCTGCTCGCACTGGTCGCGGCGGTGGGGCTGTACACGACCACGCAGATGGCGGTCTCGCTGTTTCCGACCGTCGACTTCCCGCGCGTGGTGGTCTCGCTCGACGCCGGCGACCGGCCCGCCGAGCAGATGCTGCTGCTGGTGACGACGCCGGTCGAAGAGGCGGTGCGGCGTGTCCCCGGCGTGGAGTCGGTGCGTTCGACCACCAGTCGCGGTGTGGCCGAGATCTCGGTCAATTTCGGCTGGGGCCTGGACATGGCCTCGGCGACCCTGCAGATCGACGCCGCGATCTCGCAGATTCTGTCGTCTTTGCCCACGGGCACGCAGATGTCGGTCAAGCGCATGGACCCGACCGCCTTCCCTATCATCGCCTACAGCCTGACCTCGCCGAAACGTTCGCTCACCGAACTGCGCGACCTGGCGCAGTTCCAGCTGCGCCCACAACTCTCCAACATCCCTGGTGTGGCGCGGGTGCAGGTGGTCGGCGGTGCGGTCGAGGAGTACCGCGTCGACGTCGAGCCGCAACGCCTGCAGGCGTTCGGATTGTCGATCGACGACTTGGCGCGCGCGCTCAGTGCTACCAACGTCGTCAGTGCGGTGGGTCGGCTGGAAGATCGCTACAAGCTGTTCCTGGTCGTCAGTGATTCGCGCCTGCGCGATCTCGACGCGATCCGCCAGACGATTGTGCGCACCGGCCGCAACGGCGTGATCCACCTCGACGACATCGCCCGCGTGACGCGCTCGACCACACCGCAGTGGATTCGCGTCACGGCCGACGGCCGCGACGCGGTGCTGTTCCAGGTCTATCAGCAGCCAGGCAGCAACAGCGTGCAGATCGCAGGCGACGTGCGCGCCAAGCTGGCGACGATGAAGGGGATGATTCCCGCCGACGTAAAGGTCGCCAACTGGTACGACCAGAGCGTGATCGTGCTCGATTCGGCGGCCAGCGTGCGCGACGCCATCCTCATCGGCATCGCGCTGGCCGCTGCCGTGCTCTACGTGTTCCTGCGCAACATGAAGATCACCTTGATCGCGATCATCGTCGTGCCCACGGTGCTGTCGGCCACGGTGGCGTTGCTGTACGTGGCCGGCATGGACTTCAACATCATGACGCTGGGCGGCATGGCCGCGGCGGTGGGCCTGATCATCGACGACGCGATCGTGATGATCGAGCACATCGTGCGGCGCTTGCGCGGCGCGCATGGCGAACACCACGGTCGGGTGATGGCGGCCGCAGCCGAATTCGCCAGGCCGCTGGCGGGCTCGTCGGCGGCGACGATCGTGATCTTCGTTCCGCTGGTCTTCCTCAGCGGTGTCACCGGCGCGTTCTTCAAGGCGTTGTCGCTGACGATGGCCTCGGGCTTGTTCATTTCCTTCCTGGTGGCGTTCCTGGCTGTGCCCCTGCTGAGCGACCGCTTTCTCAATGAGCGCGACGCCAACCAGAAAGAGGGCGGCCAGATCACCCACTGGATGCACGCCCGCTACGAAGCCATGATGCGCCGGTTGCTGAAGCAGCCATGGCTGCTGTTGCTGGGAATCGTGCCCTTGATGGCACTCGGTGCGCTGGCCTATCAGCGCGTCGGATCGGGCTTCATGCCGGCGATGGACGAGGGCGGCTTCATCCTCGACTACCGCAGCAAGCCCGGCACCGCCCTGTCCGAAACTGATCGACTGCTGCGCCAGGTCGAGGACGTCGTGCGGGCGACGCCGGAGGTGGAGACCTTCTCGCGGCGCACCGGCACCGGCCTGGGCGGAGGCCTTGTCGAGGCCAACGAGGGCGACTTCTTCATTCGGCTGAAGGCGCCGCCGCGGCGGTCGATCGACGAAGTGATGCAGGACGTTCGCACGCGGGTCGAACGCGAAGTGCCGGGACTGAACATCGAAATGGCCCAACTGATGGAAGACATGATCGGCGACCTCACCGCGGTACCGCAACCGATCGAGATCAAGTTGTTCTCCGACGATCCGGCGCAGCTTCAGGCCTTGGCACTGAAAGTTGCTGCGGCCGCGAGCCGGGTTCCCGGCGTGGTTGACGTTCGCAATGGCATCAACCCGGCCGGCGATGCGCTCGAGGTGCGCATCGATCGCACGCGTGCCGCGCTCGAAGGTGTCGATCCCGACTCGGCCACCCGGCAACTCAACGACTACCTCAGCGGCACTGTCACGACGCAACTGTTGCAGGGTCGCAAGACGGTCGGTGTGCGTGTCTGGGTGCCCGGACACGAGCGGCGCACGCCGGAGGATGTCGGCCTGCTGCGCCTGAAGGCGAGCGACGGTCACCTGTTTCCGCTGGCGCGCATCGCAACGATCGAGGCCGTCAGCGGACAGCCACAGATCAATCGCGACAATCTCAAACGCATGGTCGCGGTGACGGGCCGGATCGCCGGCCGATCGATGGGTGCGGCGATCGCCGACGTGAAGACCGTGATGGCGCAGCCGGGCCTGTTGCCGACGGGGGTCTACTACGAGCTCGGCGGCCTGTACCGTCAGCAGCAGATCGCCTTCAAGGGTCTGATCATCGTGTTTCTCTCCGCGCTGGCGCTGGTGTTCGTCTTGCTGCTGTTCCTGTACGAGCGGTTCCGTATCACGCTGGCCATCATGGCGATCCCGCTGCTGTCGATTGCAGGCGTTTTCATCGGGTTGTGGGTGGCAGGCATCGAGCTGAACATCTCTTCGATGATGGGCATGACGATGATCGTGGGCATCGTGACCGAAGCGGCGGTGTTCTACTTCTCCGAGTACGAGATGCTGTCGGCGCAAGACCCGGGCAGCGGGGCCGAGAACCTGATCCTGGCGGGCAAGAACCGCATGCGGCCGATCGCCATGACGACGGTCGCCGCCATCCTCACACTGGCGCCGCTGGCGTTTGCCGTCGGGCAGGGCTCGGCGATGCAGCAGCCGCTGGCGGTGGCGATCATCGCCGGCCTGACACTGCAGCTGCCGCTGGTGCTGATCGTGATGCCGGTGCTCTACTGGGCGAAGTCCGGCGCGCGCTCGACGCCGCCGGCACCCGAACGATCAGGCGTCCGGCGCAGCCTGACGCCGATGCGCAGTGATGCGTCCCCGGATGCGCGCACCGAGCCTGGGTCGGGCCGCCTAGGGGTCAAACGTGACGGCAGGCGGCCCACCGCACGAAGACTCAGCGGGTCCGCAAGGCGTCCAGGTCCGGTCGCGCCGCGAGCCGGCGCATCAGCAAGATCGCAGCGTTGCGCACAGCAAGGCGATGACACTGGTTGCGCCGAGGTACGGCCATGGCACCACCAGTGCCTCGGGCGGGGGATCGAACACACCGGCCAGGATCGCCACCAGCGTCTTGGCAATCGCGAATCCGGTGGCGCTGCCCAGCAGCATGCCGCTGATGACGACGAACAGTCCTTCGCTCCACAAGAACGCACCCACCTGCGAGGCCTTCGCGCCCAGCGCCGTCAGGATCGCGAAGCTGCGTTGCCGTTCGACGAGGTTCAGACCGAGCACGATGCCGGCGATGCCTGCGATCAACAGCACCGCGAAGGCGAGCTCGAGTCGGGTCAGACGGTGCAGGTCGACCGCGGTCAGGCTCGAACTGATGAGGGTCTGGGTCTCGCCCAGCGTAGTGACCTTCATGCCCGGCGTCGGTGCGGCAACTTCGCGCGCCGCGCGGCCTACCGCGACATTGTTGCCCGAGGTGCGCAACAACACCACTTCGGACGCCGCGCTGCCGGTCTGGCTCGCCAGGTAGGCGGCATTGGCCACCAGGAACGAATCCTTCGGCGCGGTTGGAAATTCGCGCACCGTACCGATGACGTGAAAGCGCACCGCACGGTACTGATGGTCGGCCGCGTTCTGCAGCCGCAGGTTCAGCTCATCGCCGACCTTGAGCTGGAAATCCTTGACGGTCTCTTCGGCCACCAGCACCCCGTCGGGCGTTTTCTGCAGCAACGCCAGCGTGCCTTTGGCATCGTGGTTGGCGAAGTACGCGTCGGCGACTGTCGTGACCTGAGTGATGCGCGCCGCGTCGATGCCGAAGATGTCCTGCAGGTCGGCGCCGACGTAGGCCATGCGATGCATCATCGGCTCGGCTTCGACCACGCCGGGCAGCGAGCGCAGCCGTGTGAGCAGCGCGCCGGCGGGGTCGCTGCCGGTACCGACCACGGCCACGTCGGCGCCGTTGGTCAGCTCGGCATCGACACGTGACTGCGCGTCATAGGTGGTGTTGAAGATGGCCGTCGCGGTGGCGAAGGCGAAGGCCAGCGCCACCAGCGCCGTGGCGCCGGCAATGCGCTTGCGCTGGCGCGCCAGCGAGGCCGAGATGAGGGGCGCCATGGCACCCGCACCTGGCAACCAGCCGGCCAGCCGCGCCACGCCGCGCTGCAGTGCCCAGCCGCCCAGGCGCACCCACAGCAGCCCGGCGCCGAGCCACAGGCACAGCGGCGCGAGGAAGGATTCATAACGCACGGCGGTCTGGGCCACGCCCTCGGTGGCCAGCACGACGTGGTAGCCGCTCTGGGCGACGTTCCAGAACACCGCGCCGCCAATGGCCAGCAGCACGAGGTCCAGATAGACACGCTGCCACAACGGCGCGGCGCGCGGCGCAAATTCAGAGCGCGACACGGCCACGGTGGAGCGGGTGGCCTCGCGCCAAGCTGGCACGACGAAGGCCGCGCTGGCCAGCGCGAAGCCCAGCACGGCAGCCAGCGCAAACCACGGCGCGGCCAGCCGCAGGTCAGTGACCTGCCAGGCCAGGCGCGCCACCACGGCGGCCAGGCCCAGGCCCAGCAGCACGCCGGCGCCGCCCAACACGGCGGCCTCCCACCCGGCCAGGCGCACGAGCGTGGCCACCGACGCACCGCGGATACGCAGCAGCCCTTGTTCGCGGCGCCGCCGGTCGGCGCCAGAAGCGGTGATGGCCAGCGTCACCAGCAGCGCCAGCACCACGCCGGGCGCGCCCAGAAACAGGAACAGCACGCGCGCATACAGCGCATCGGCGCGCACGCCGTCCAGGCGTGCCGCCAGATTGTTGGCGATGGCGGCACTGCCGGCCAGGCGCACCGAGAGGTTGTTGGCCAGCCCCTGCGCCTGCACAAACGCGGCGCCGGGGTCGGGCGGCAACAGGGTCCGGTCCAGGCGCAGGTGCAGTTGGGTGCGCACGGTGTCGGGCCGCGCACTGCGCTGGGCGTCGAAGACTGCGTGCCACTGCGCAATGGGCATCAGCAGCACGTTGTCGGGCGGTGCCTGCGGGGCGGTGCCCTTGGGCACGCCGATCGCCTGGAACATCGAATCGGCATTCGGCAAGGCCACAACACCGGTAATGCGCACGTCCATCGGCGCGACGCCGATGCGCTGCACACTCACCGTGTCGCCCACCGTGACATGCAGATTGGCGGCGGTCTGGGTGGCGATGAGCACGCCGTCGGCGCTGCCGAGCACGAGACGGATCTGGTCGCCCAACCGGGCGGCGTAGTCGGCGTCGAAGCCCAACACCTGGCCCGGGCCAGTGCTCTGGGTGGTGCTGCCGGTGAGGGCGCTCAAGCCTGCCGTGTCGGCATAGGCCACGCTGCGCATCACGGCTGGCGCGGCAGCTTTCTGGAGGATGGCGCTGACGCTGGCGGCGTCGGCGTTGGGTGCCAGCAGCACCTGCCAGTCCACCGGCAGATTGGCCACCGCGCGGTGCGCCATGGTCTGCGCCGAAGACGCGACAAAGGTGCCCAGTGCGGCCAGCAATGCCACCGTCAGCGCCAGGCCGGCAATGCTGCCGGCGAGCCGGCCGGTGCGGCCGACGACGGTGCCTCTAAGCCAAAGGGCGATCATGCTGTGATCTCCTGGTTGGTCACGGTCAGCTGACCGTGGTCCATGCGCCAGATGGTGCGCAGACGCCGTGCCACCGCGGGGTCGTGGGTGGCGACGACCAGCGCCGCGTCGCTGCCTTCGAGCGACTGCAGCAGCGCGTCGATGGCGCGTTGTGCGCTGGGTTGGTCGAGCTGGCCGGTGGGCTCGTCGGCCAGCACCAGGCGTGGCCGCATCGCGATGGCGCGCGCCAGTCCGACGCGCTGTGCCTGGCCGCCGGACAGCTCGTCGGGCAGCTTGTCGGCGATGTCGGCCAGGCCCACGCTGGCCAGCGCCGCCAGCGCCGCCGCGCGCGCATTGGCCGAGTCGCCGAGCAGACGCAGCGGTACCTCGACGTTCTCGACCGCGCTCAGCGAGGGCAACAGGCTGGCCGACTGGAACACCATGCCGATGTGGCGTGGGCGCAGTGCCCCCGAGGCGCCTAGCGCGGGCCAGCTCAGGGTGCCGCTCGACGGCTTGTCGAGGTCAGCAATCAATTGCAGCAGCGTCGACTTGCCGCTGCCCGAGGGGCCCACGATGGCGATGCGGTCCCCGGCACGCACCGTGAACGAGGCCTTGCGCAGCGCGTCGAGCTTCACATCGCCACGCTGGAATTGGCGCGCCACGGCGTCACCCACAACAAATGCATCAGACATCAAGAATCCTTCCGTCGCGCATGCGCACGACACGGTCTGCGTGCGCGGCAAGCGCCTCGCTGTGGGTGGCGATCAGGATCGCGGTGCCGGCCTTGCGCTGTTCGTCGAAGACGGCCAGCACCAGCGCTTCGGTGGCCGCATCGACCTCGCCCGTCGGCTCGTCGGCCATCAGCACGCCGGGGGCCGCGGCGAGTGCCACCGCGAGCCCCGCACGCGCGACTTCGCCGCCCGAGAGCTGCGCCGGCCGCGCCGTCACATGACCGCCCAGTCCGAGTTGTTCGAACAGCCGCGCGGCGCGTGCCGGGTCCGTCTTGCCGGCGATCTGCATCGCCAGCGCCATGTTGTCGCTCAGGCGAAGCGTGGGGATCAGGTTGTTGGCCTGCATCAGGATGCCGATGTGGGCGCCGCGGCGCCGCGCGCGTTCGGCTTCCGGGCGTCGCGTCAGTCGCTCGCCAAGCAAGTCGACATGGCCGCCATCGGGTTCGTCCAGGCCCGACAGGCAGTTCAGCAGGGTCGATTTGCCGCTGCCCGATGCGCCCAGGATGGCCACCATCTCGCCGCCCGCGACGCGCAGGCTGACGCCGCGCAAGGCCAGGGTTTCCGAGTCGCCGGCGTGGAAGAACCGGTACAGATCGAAGGCCTCGACGGCCGCGGTCATTGCCATGTGAAGCTCCGTGCGATGAGCAGCCACTGGTCGACGTTGTCGGCGCCGGCGGGGGCCGACAAGGTCAGCGTCGCGAGCTTGCCGGCCTTCCAGAAGTAGTAGCTCGCGGCGTCCAGGCGAATCGCTTTGTTGGTGACCGGGTTCGGGTCTGAATTGATACCGTAGTGGACGACGAGCACTGGTCCCGCAGGCAAGCTGATCTGCTTGATGTCGGACACTCGAACCGCCTTGGGCGAGCGTTCGAGCGCGGCGACCTCGGCCGCCTTTAGGCTGGCCAGCGTCGGTGCTGCGGGTCGGGCCGAAACCACCACCTGCAGCGCGTTGTACTTGTCGCTGAAGCTCACCGTCGTTGGGCTCTCAAGGCGCGCCCAACCTTCGGGCACCTTGACCGAAAATCCCAGCGGCGACCTGAAGGCGACGAAGGCCTGGTTGTCCGGAATGTCACCGGGCGGGTTCTTTTCGGCAGCGATCGGCTGTACCGGGCGCGCCGCGGGTGCGGCAAAGACTGGCGAGGCTGCCAATGCGCTTGCAACAAGCAGCAGGGAAACGATGGTGTTGGTTTTCATGATAGGCAGGGGTTCCAGTTGAATGGGGAGGCTTGTGAGCAGTGTTGAGCGGGCTCACTTAGGGGTCACTTAGCGCGCTGCAGATACTCGCCGCAGCGGGCGCCTCTTGCTGGCTGCCGACGACGCCACCGTGCGGGTCGGTCCGCGCGCCCGACTCGGGCGTCTGCACACCGAGTGCTGCGCTCGCAGAGGTCTACACTGTGCTCGCAGACCCGAGTCCTGTCATGGCTGATGCCGACCCCGCCCCACCGTTCTGGCTGCTCTGGCTGAGCCGCCTGGGCACGCGAATGGGTGTGGGCAGATTGACCACCCTGTTGACGATTGCGGTGACCTTGTTCGCAGTCGCAATTTCAGAATTGGCGGTCACGTTGATTGGTGCTGGCAGCCGCTGGCTGGCGGCGCTCATTGCCGGCACTTGCGGCTTGCTGATCACGCCGGGACTGGGATATGCCAGTCTGCGCTTGATCAAGCATGTCGAGTCCGAACGCGAAAACATGCGCCGTCTGGCAATCCTGGATTCGCTCACCGGCTTGTTCAATCGCCGGCATTTTCTTGAACAGGTGGGGCGTGAATGGTCGCGCGCGCAGCGTTACGAGACTGCCGGCACGATGCTGCTGCTCGACATCGACAACTTCAAGAACATCAATGACCACTTCGGTCATCAGTGCGGGGATGCCGTGTTGCAGGCTGTGGCCCAGGCCCTGCAGGCGACGCTGCGCGACCCAGACATGCTGGCGCGCTTTGGTGGCGAGGAGTTCATCGTGTTTCTGCCGCAGACCGACACCTTGGGTGCGGTCGACGTGGCCGAGCGCATGCGCCTGCGCGTCGCGCAGTTGGCGCTGAACTGGGAGGGACAGGCGGTCGCCGTGACGGTGAGCGTGGGCGTGGCAGCGATGCGCCCCGACCATCTGAAACTCGATCATCTGATCCGCGACGCCGACGCGGCCATGTACGAGGCCAAGGCCGCCGGGCGCAACTGCGTGCGTACCGCCAGAGCGCACCGTCTGGGACAGAGCAGCCGTGTTTGAGGCGATGTTCGTCGGCGCTCCGGCCACGGGAAGACACCAGGCCGCACTGCGCGCGACAAAGCCAATGGCGTGGCGGGTTCAGAGCCGTACCAGCGGCGTCCTCATTGCTTGACCGGACTGTCGGCCAACACGTCATTCAGAAGTGCGACTCGGCCGCTCCCGCCCGGGTGTCCCTTCGAGCCACCGTTGTCGCGCGCGCTCAGCCCCAGGCCTCTTCGGCCAGCTCGAGCAGAGCCTCATCTTCGGGCTCGCTCTCGCACTGGATGATCACCTGAGCCAGTGCGATCGTGCGTCGGAACTGCGGCCACATCGCGGCCAGCGTTTCGAGATGCGGACCATGCACTGCCGGCCGCACCTTGTGCCAGTCCACGATGGACTGCGGATCGTTGAGATCGAGTTTCATGTTGACTCCCTGCAAGGCCAGAGTTCGACGACATCAATGGGCGCAGGAGGTCAGAACCAATACCACAGGCGGCGCAGCCAGCCCGGCACGTTGATGGCAGGAACCGGGCGAAAGGTCTGGCGATGGGTCGGATACATGAGGGGTGCTCCTATACTGTGTATATGTACAGTATTACACCATTTCCGCGATTTGCCAAGCTTCATGGAAGGTGGCGCCGTTGAGCATGCAAGCGGCAAGTTGCGCCTCGACAAAGCCTTGCGGTCGCAGGGCGTCGGGTGGACGGCTCGGCGCCTAACTCAGACCCATTCGTTCAGCGTAGCCCGTCATCTCCAGATAGCCCAGGCCGACGCGGAGGCCGCTGGCATCGAGCAGTTCGGACAGTCCTTCCCAGTACACGGTGGCGGTGCTGGCGCGTGCGTCGAGTTCCTGGTCGTCGAGCAGGCTGCGCAGTTCGAACGCGCCGACCGGCGTGATGATCTGCCAGGCCACCGGATAACGGCCGCCGGTGCGCGCACTGGGCCAGATGCGGCCGGGGACCATGCGCACTTCGCCGGTCGAGAAGATGCGTGCTGCCTGACCTCGCGCCCGGTAGCTGCCTCCCGCCCACGAGACGCTGCCGTCGGCGCGGCGCAGGCGAAACACGGTGAGCGCGCTGCCGTCATTCAGATTGATGCCGGCCCAGTCCCAGCCCACCGCCTCCTTGCCCAGCAGGTGATTGCTCCACTCGTGGTCGAGCCAGGCCTTGCCCTGCACCGGCAGGTTGCGGCCGTCGAGCGTCAACTCTCCCTTCGCGGCGAGCTGCGGTTCGCTGTAGTAATGGCTGGCGGCGTCATCGGGGCCTTTGCGCGAGTAGCCTTGCTGACCCTGGAGTAGCAGCGCTTGGGTGGTGTTCAGGTCCAGCGTCAGGGTGAAGTGGGCGCTTTCGCTGTGCAGCTCGGCGCGGTAGCTGCCGGTGCCAGCGTCACGTAACAGTTGCCAGCCGCGCAGCTTCACATCGGTGTCTGCCTCGGCCGCCTCAGCCAGGCCAAAGCCCGTGCGAGCAACACGTTGGTCGTGGCGCAAACGACCGGCTTTCAAGTCGGTCAGCGCCGCATGCGCCAAGAGCAACTGCTTGGCGGCAAAGCGGCTCGGGTGCTGCTCGCTGACTGCGGTGCGCAGGCGAAAGAAGGTGAGCTGGAAACCGTAGCTCGGGTCGGCAAGACCCGATGGCGCTACCGACAAGGCACCGGTCAGATACCACCACTCGATGCGCGTGTCGGGGTGCGCGCCAAAGTCTGCCGGGAAGCGCAAGGCTCTGGGCTGCACGCCCAGCGACCGGGCTTGGGCGGGTCCGCGTGCGCTCAGCGCGAGCAGGGCGAGCAAGCTGTCGCGGCGGCGCATCACCAGTCCTCCTTCACCGACTGCGCGAGGTCGCGCCGGCCTGCAGCGCGTCCCGCCAGCACGCCGGTGCTGCTGCCTGCCAGCAGCACGGCGCCGGCCAGCGCAGCCAGACGCCACACCGGCACATGCAGCTCCATGCTCCAGTTGAAACTTTGCGGGTTCACGACGAACACCAGCACCATGCTGACGAGCAGCCCCAGGGTCAGACCCAGGAGGGTGCCGACCAGCGTCCAGACCGCGCCTTCCATACCGACCAGGGTCAAGACCTGGCCCCGTGTGAAACCCAGATGCGCCAGCAGACCGAATTCCTTGCGCCGCGCCAGCACCTGGGCCGAGTGGCTGGCAGCGATGCCGAACAGGCCGATCGCGATGGCCACCGCTTGCAGCCAGTAGGTGACGGCAAAGCTGCGGTCGAAGATCTTGAGCGACATCTCGCGGATCTCGCGCGCCGATGAAAACTCCAGCAGCGAGGGGTCGGGCAGCAGCGCGCGCAACGCGGCTTGCACGGTGTCGATGGACGCACCGGGAGCCAACCACAGCGCGAGGTCGTTGATGCGCGTGTCGCCGCTGAGCTTTTGAAAGTCGGCCGCGTCGATCACGATGGAGCCGTGCTGGCGCGCGTAGTCGCGCCACACGCCGCGCACCCACAGCATCACCGGCGCCCGATCCGCCAGCAGCGGCAGCTCGAAGACGGCGCCAGGCTTGGCCTGATACAGCGTGAGCATGGCTTCGCTGACATAGACCGAGGGCAGGCTCTTGTGCGCGGGCGCCAAATCGCCGACCAGCGGCAGGCGTGGATTGAGCGCGTCGAGCGGGCGCGCGATCACGACCACGGCGGGGCGCTGCGGGTCGAGCTGCACCGGCACCAGGCGCTGCGTCTCGACCCGCGTCACCCCGGGCACGCGGCGCGCGGCCTGCGCGAAGCCTGGCGACAGATAGACCGACTCGCTGGCGGCGCTGCGCGTGGCGGTGCGCACATACAGCTCGGCGGGCAATACCGTGTCGAGCCACTGCGTGATCGAGCCGCGAAAGCTCGCCACCATCACCGTCAGCGCGACGGCCAGGCTCAGGCTCACCACCACGCCGGCCACCGCAATCGTGGCGCTGTGGCGCTGGTCGCGCGCGCGCTCGAGCGCGAGCAGCACGAGCGGCTGGCGCGATTTGGGGCTCACGCGCAGCAGCAGCGCCACGCCCTCGGGCACGCACAGAATGCCGCCCACGAGCAGCGACGCCACCGCTGCGTAGGCCGCCAAGGGCAGGCCGCGCCAGGGCGGCAGTTGGGCCAGCGCGGCGCCCAGCAGCAGCAAGGCCGGCCCGAGCCAGCTCAGATGCCGGGATGCGTCTTGCTGGCCCAGGCCCTTGAGCACCTGCGCCGGGGTCATGTCTTGCGCCCAGCGCGCGGGCAGATAGCCGCCGACCAGCGCGGCCGCGACGCCGAGCCCGCCGTAGAGCGCGGCGGCGCCGGCATCGAGCTGCAACTGCGGGATGCTGCTGCCAAAGAATCCGCCGCCCAGATCGCCGCCCAGCATGTGCAGCGCCAACGCGGCCATGCCGGTGCCCAGACCCAGGCCCAGCGCGCTGCCGATCAAGCCCAGCAGCAAGGTCTCGGCCAGCACGAGTTGCAGGCGCTCGGTAGCCGACAAGCCCAGCACGCCCAGCAAGGCCAGATGCGGCAGGCGCTGCGCGACCGACAGCGACAGCACCGAAAACACCAGAAACGTGCCGGTGAACAGCGCCACCAGAGCCAGTGCGGTGAGGTTGACGCGATAGGCGCTCGAGAGGTTGGAGATGCGCTGCACCGCTTCATCGGGCCGCGCCGCGCGCACGCCGTTCGGCAAGGCGAGCGACGCAACCATTGCGCCGGGTCGACGCCGGGACGCAGCCGCACCTCGATACTGTCCAGGCGCCCCAGCCGCGCAAAGCGCAGTTGCGCGTCGGCAATGTCCATCACCGCCAGCGGCGGGCCCTCGGCGCCGACGCTGCCTTTGAGTGGCAGGCTCAGCAGGCGGTCGCCGAACTGCGCTTTCAATCGCGTGGCGCCGGCGCCGAGCTGTCGGCTCGCGCTGGCGTTCACGAACACGGCGTCGGGCGCGAACAGCGACGCGGGTCCGGCACCCGCCGTGGCGGGGCGCGGCGCCAATCCCGGCGCAAGCCGCGCCGCCACCAGCGCGTCGAGTCCCAGCACGCGCAGCGCAAAACGCTGGCCTGCGGCGTCGAGCGCATAGGTCTGCACCTCGACCACCGGCGAGGCGATCTCGACATCGGGGTGCGCCGCGACGCGCTCGTACAAGGCCTCGTCGAAGCCGCCGGCGCCACCGCGCAGCACCAGATCGGGCTGACCGTTCACCGAACGCACGGCAGACGCAAATTCAGCCAGCGCCGACGCATTGATCAAATGCACGGCAAAGGCCAGCGCCACGCCCAGCGCAATCGACACCACCGCCAGCGCCTGGCGCCACGGATGCTGGCGCGCGGCCGGCCAGGCGAGCTGGCGCAGCCATGGCCAGGGGATGAGTCGCAGCGTGGCCATGTTCAGGGCGCGCTGGAGGCCACCGTCACGCCATGCGCATTCAAGCGCAGCACGCGTTGCGCCCGGGCCGCGGCGCGCTGCGAATGCGTGACCAGCAGACAGGCCGCGCCCTCAGCCCGGGTCTGGGCGCTGAGCAAGTCCAACACCTGCTCGGCGGTGTCGGGGTCGAGATTGCCGGTGGGCTCGTCGGCCAGCACCAGGCGCGGCCGGTGCACCAAGGCGCGCGCAATCGCGACGCGCTGCAACTGGCCGCCCGACAACTGGCGCGGCATGCGGTCAGCAAAGGCCGACAAGCCGACCGAATCCAGCATCTGCGCGACGCGCTGCGCGTCGCTCTGGCGCAGCAGCAGCAAGGGCAGGGCGACGTTGTCGGCCACGCTCAAATGCGGCAGCACGTGAAAGGCCTGGAACACGAAGCCCAGGTGCGAGCGTCGCAGCAAGGCCTGCTCGCGCTCGGGCAAGGCGGTCATAGGGTGGCCGTCGAGCAAGACCTGACCCTCGTCCGGCGTGTCGAGACCGGCGATGCAGTTGAGCAGCGTCGACTTTCCGACCCCCGATTCACCCAGCAAGGCCACCAGCTCGCCGCTCTGCAATTGCAGGTCGACCGACTCGAACACGAGGCTCGCGCCGTAGCGCTTGGCCAGACCGCTCACTTCAAGCAATGCCATTTGTAGATAACTCCAGGGCGAGGTCAGCCGGGCCTGGCTTGGGTGGCGACGCCGTGCGCTTTGCCGACGCGCTGCACCAGCGTCCAGGCGGTCAAAGCGCAAGCCAGTGCAAGGCTCGCGTGGGTGAATGCCCAGGGTGCGACGCTTTGATCCAGGGCCAGGCTCAGCCAGGCGCCCACGCCAAACGCCGTGGCCGCGATGGCAAAGCCCGACAGTGCCGAAGCGGCGCCCGCGTGGCGCGGAAACGGCCCGACCACGCCGGCCTGGCCGCAGGGTTGCAGCACGCCGTGACCGAAGATGAACAGGCATTGCGCGACGGTGATCGTGAGCGGCGTGGCGGGCGCACCGAACGCGATGGCCGCCATCGAGGCAGCACCGGCCAGCGTGAAGAAGGCGCCCAGGCGGATGGTTTCGGGCAGGGTCTTTTGACGCAGCAAATGACGACACCAGAAGGTGCCCAGCATATAGGTGCCCGCGCAAATGCCGACCAGCAATCCGTAGCTCTGGCGCGAAGTGCCCAGCAAATCGATGTAGATGAAGGCTGAGCCGGCCAGGAAGGTGTAGAGCGCAGCGTAGCTGAGGCTGGTCATCAAAGCGTAGGCGACAAAGTCGGGGTGCCGCGCGATATCGCGCCAGGCGCTCAGCAGGTCGCGCAACCGCGTGGCATTCGGATTGCGCTGACGCAGGGTTTCGGGCACGCGCAGGGCCGTGAACGCCAGAGCGCAAGCACTGAAGACTGCAATGGCGAGCATCGAAGCGCGCCAGCCCCAGGCCGCCGCAACAAGGCCGCCCACGGCAGGGCTGAGCATGGCAATCAAGCCCAGGCCGCTGAGCGCCCTGGCCATGATGCGCGCGCCCTGCAGGGGCTCGAACAAGTCGCGCAGCATGGCGCGCGCGCACACCACCGCAGCGGCCAGGCCGAGGCCCTGCACGGCGCGGCACAGCACCACCAGTGTGATGCTGGGCGAGAACGCGGCCAGGACAGCCGCCGCGGTGTACAGCAGCAGGCCTGCCAAGAGCACCGGACGGCGCCCGACGCGATCGGCCACCGGGCCGAGCAGCAGTTGGCCCAGGCCGAAGCAGATCATCAGCGCCGACAAGGTGAGCTGCACACCGCCCATCGGAGCGGCCAGGTCGGCGCGCAGCGCGGGCAGGGCGGGCAGATAGAGGTCGGTCGTGACCGGCTGCAGGCCCAGCAGCAAGGCCAGCGCAAGCACGGCGACGGCCGGCGTCATTTGCATGGCGACTGCGCTGAACTTGCCGGTGTCGCTCATCGCGTCGATTCGTCAGGGAACAAGGTGATCGAAGTGCTGCGCACACGAACTGTGTGAGGCGTCGTCAAGCCGGGTCAATCGAAGTGTTCCCAGGGGCCCAGATAGCGCCATTGACCGACCGGCAGATGGCCCAGGTTGATGCGGCCGATGCGCACGCGCTTGAGCCCGACGACTTTGAGGCCGACCAGTTCGCACATGCGGCGGATCTGGCGCTTCTTGCCCTCCCGCAGCACAAAGCGCAACTGGTCTTCATTGGCCCAGCTGACCTTGGCCGGCTTGAGCGTTTCGCCGTCCAGCTCCAACCCGTGATTGAGCAACGCCAGGCCCGCTTCGGACAGACGCTCGTCTCCCTGGTGCTCGACGCGCACCAGATACTCTTTCTCGATCTTCGAGTCTTCGCCTATCAGCAGCTTGGCGATGCGGCCGTCCTGGGTCAGCACCAGCAGTCCGGTCGAGTCGATGTCGAGCCTTCCCGCAGGCGCCAGACCGCGCCGGTGGCCTTCGTGGTATTTGACCTGCGAGCTGTCTTCATCCCAGCGATTGCCCGGCTGCATCAGCACCGAGGCGGGCTCATAGCCGTCTTCGGCCTGGCCGCTCACATAGCCGATCGGCTTGTGCAGCAATATCGTCACCTTCTGCGCCTGCTGGGTGCTCGCGGCCGGGTCGATGTCGATGCGAACATGGGGGCCTACCCGCTGGCCCAGCACGGCCATCTTGCCGTCCACCTTGACCCAGCCGGCGGCGATCCAGTCATCGGCCTCGCGGCGCGAGGCGAGGCCCAGTTCGCCCATGCGTTTGGACAGGCGATCGCCTTCTTCGTGGGGTTTCAGCGGCGCGCCCTGATGCGCGCGCGGCAGGTGGCGCGCTACGCCATCGCCCTGGCGTGCCGCATCGCGGTCCGGGCGTGCGGGGCCTCGGTCCTGGCCGCGCGAGCCGCGTTTGATGCCCTCGGGGCTGATGCCGCTGTTGCGCATGGGCTTGTCCGGGGCCTGGCCGGGCGCTGCATGGCGTGCCTCTGCCGGGCGACCCGGGTCGGCGCCGAAGCCGCGTGGGCCGGGCTTGAGCGCGCGCTCCGGTCGTGCCGGCCTGTCCTGGTCCGCAGGGGCAAAGCGGCTGCTCGGTTTGTCGACGGCGCGAGGCGGGCGCTCCGGCTTGCCGGGGCGCTGGAGCGCGTCGCGCGCTGGTGGCTGGTAGCGCTCTTCGCGCTCCTGGCGTGCCTTTTGGGCTTGCGCGATGGTGGGGCGCGGATTGGCGATGCCGCGTCCGCGGATCGGCCCGCGGCCAAAGGTCTTGGCAACGGCGGTGGATTTCTTCTTGAGTGTCAGGGTGGCCATAGGTGTACGAAGCTAGACCTTGATTGGAGCACGGCTGGGGACAGCACGCAGGGCGCGATCAGGTTTGTGGTGTGAACGCCCTGCACAAGCGGCGCTTCAGCGCCCGCGCATGAACAAGGCGTCGAGCTCGCGCAGCGTCAATTGGCGCCAGGTCGGTCGGCCATGGTTGCATTGGTCGGCGCGCTCGGTGCGCTCCATGTCGCGCAGCAAGGCATTCATTTCGTCCAGGTTGAGTTGCCGGTTCGCGCGCACCGCGCCATGGCAGGCCATGGTGGCCAGGATGTCGTGCTGGGCGCGCTCGACCGCGTGACTGGCGTCGAACTGCGCCAGCTCGGCCAGCACGCTGCGCGTGAGCTCGACCACGTCGCCATGGGCGAGCGCCGCAGGCCTTGCGCGCACCGCCAGCACTTTGGACGAGAGCGGCGCCACGTCCAGGCCGAGGCTTGTCAGCGCATCGACCTGCGCCTCGGCAGTGGCGATCTCGGCGGGGGTGGCGGCGAAGGTGACCGGTATCAGCAAAGGCTGCGATGCGATGGCCCTCTCGCCCATCGAGGCCTTGAGCCGCTCGTAGACCACGCGCTCATGCGCGGCATGCATGTCGACGATGACCAGACCCTGGGTGTTTTCGGCCAGCACATAGACGCCGCCGATCTGCGCCACGGCACGACCCAGCGGCCAGTCGCCCGGCGGCAGGGCCGGGATTGGTGCGGCGGCGCCGCCAAAATCAATGGGGCCAGGTCTTGCCTGTGGCAGCACCGGACTGCTGCCATACAGCGCCGCGACTTCGGCCAGGCCCAGCGACGCCTGCGTGTTGCTGCGCCAGCTCGGCAGTCCGCCGTAGGCCGGCGGCGTGCGCTCGTGCGCGGCGGGCGCAGCCAGCGGATTTGCGTCGGACGCGGCAGGCGCCGCTGCTGCTGCCATGACGTCGCTCGTGCGGGACAGCGCCAGCGCGTCCTGCACGGCGTAGCGCACTTGTTGGTGCACTTCGCGGCCATCGCGGAAGCGCACTTCGATCTTGGTCGGGTGCACGTTCACATCGACCCGCTCGGGCGCGATGTCGATGAACAACACGAAGCTCGGTTGGCGCAGGCCGTGCAGCACGTCCTCATAGGCGGCGCGTATGCCGTGACTGATCAGCTTGTCGCGCACATAGCGGCCGTTCACATAGACGTATTGCATGTCGGCGCGGCTGCGCGACGCCTCGGGCAGGCCGGCGCGGCCATAGATGCGCATCGGCCCGACCTCGGAGAACACGCCGCGGCTCTGTCGGATGAAGTCCTCGCCCAGCACATCGGCAAGGCGCGGCTCGGAAGCGGCGGCGCGCCACTGCTCGATCAGCTTGCCCTCGTGCCAGACGGCAAAGCCCACGTCGGGCCGCGCCAGCGCATGGCGGCGCACCGCCTCCAGGCAATGCGCGAGCTCGGTGGCGTCGGTCTTGAGAAACTTGCGCCGCGCCGGCGTGCTGAAGAACAGCTCGCGCACCTCGACGCTGGTGCCGCGCGCTCGCGCCGCTGGCTGCAATTCGCCCGAGCGCGCGTCGAGCCGGTGGCCGTGCGCGTCGGCTTCGCAGCGCGTCGCAATGCTCAGCTCGGACACCGAGGCGATTGCCGCCAGCGCCTCGCCCCGAAAGCCCATGGTGGCGACGCTTTCGAGGTCTTCGAGGCTGGCTATCTTGCTGGTGGCATGGCGCTTGAGCGCGAGCGGCAATTCGTCGACCGCCAGCCCGTGACCATCGTCCTCGACCAGAATGGAGCGCACGCCGCCAGCCATCAGCCTGACGTTGATCTGGCTGGCGCCGGCGTCGAGCGCGTTGTCGACCAGCTCGCGCACCACCGAAGCCGGGCGCTCGACCACCTCGCCGGCGGCGATCTGGCTGATCAGTTCATCGGGGAGCTCGCGTATGGCGCGACGCGGCAGCGCGGTTCGGGTCGAAAAATCCATGCCGGCATTGTAGGGACGTGATCATGCTGCCCCATAATCTGCCGCCATGGAATTCATCTCTGTAGTGATTGACTTCGTGCTGCACGTCGACAGATATCTGGGGCAATTCGTGGCCCTGCATGGCGTCTGGGTGTACGCGCTGCTGTTCCTGATCATCTTTGTCGAGACCGGCCTGGTGGTGATGCCGTTCCTGCCGGGGGACTCGCTGCTGTTTGTGGTCGGCACGATGTGCGGCACGGGTCTGCTTTCGCTGCCGCTGGCCATCGGCGTGATGGGGGCCGCTGCGATCGCCGGCAACCAGACCAATTACACGCTGGGGCGCCATTTCGGCCCCAGAGTGTTCAAGTGGGAGCAGTCGCGCTTTTTCAATCGCGCCGCGTTCGACTCGGCGCACGCGTTTTACGAGCGCTATGGCGGCATCACCATCGTGATCGCGCGCTTCATGCCGTTTGTGCGCACCTTCGCGCCGTTCGTGGCCGGCGTGGCGCAAATGACGCGGCGCAAGTTCACCTTCTATGACGTCACCGGCGGCTTGCTGTGGGTGGTGGGCATCACGCTGGCGGGCTATGCCTTCGGCAACGTGCCCTGGGTACAGCACAACCTGGAAAAAATCATCTGGGCGATGATAGTCATCCCCGGTTTGCTCGCCATGTTTGGCGCCTGGAAGTCACGCCGCAGCGCGGCCGCTGCCAAGCCGTAGGCGCGATCTCAGGACAGCGTGCGGTGCCTTGACAAGGGCGGATGCTTCGCGAAGTAGCGCGTGATGCCGGTGGCCAGCGCCTCGACCAATTGCCGTTGGAACTCGGGGTCGCGCAGTTTGGCTTCCTCCTGGGGATTGGAGATGAAGGCGGTTTCCACCAGGATGGAAGGCACGTCGGGCGCCTTGAGCACCGCAAATCCGGCTTGTTCGACCTGGTGCTTGTGCAGCCGACCGACGCGGCCAATCTGCCCGAGCACCTCGTTGCCGAGCTTGAGGCTGTCCCGGATTTGCGCCGCCGTGCTCATGTCGAGCAAGGCGCGCAGCACGCCTTCATCCTTCGCGGCCACGTTCACTCCACCCACCACGTCGGCGGCGTTCTCGCGGTTGGCCATCCAGCGTGCAGCGGTACTGCTGGCACCGCCCTCGCTGAGCGCGAAGACCGAGGCGCCACGCGCTTTGGGTGTCAGAAAGGCGTCGGCATGGATGGACACGAACAGGTCGGCCTGCACGCGCCGCGCCTTTTGCACACGGCCTTGCAGCGGCACAAAGAAGTCGGCGTCGCGCGTCATCATCACGCGCATATTGGGCACGCTGTTCAGACGGTCCCGCAATTGCAGGGCCACCGCCAGCACCACGTCCTTTTCCAACAGGCCGCTGGGGCCCACGGCGCCGGGGTCTTCGCCGCCATGGCCGGGGTCGAGCGCCACAACAATCAACCGGTCCACCCGGTCCTGGCTCATCGGCTCCAGCGGCTGGACGTGCGGCTTGGTGGTTTGCAGCACCGGCGCGGAGGCGCTCTTGGCGGTCAACGCTGGCTTCTCGATGCGGCCTATGAAGGCGCCCAGGGCGTCGCTCAAAGCCTGCGAGGCCTGTTGTTCCGCCGCTTCCTTTTCGCGTATCAACTCCAGCAAGGGGTCGCGCTCGTGCTTGGGGTAGAGGTCGAACACGAGCCGGTATTTGTAGGCCGCAACAGGCGCCAGCACGAACACCTGTGGTGCAACGACTTGCTTGAGATCGAGCACCATGCGCACCACATGCGGCTGGAACTGACCGATGCGCACGCCGGCGATATAAGGGTCGTCGGGCTTGATCTTGCCGATCAGCTCGCGCAGCGCCGGGCTGAGCTGCAGACCATCGATGTCGATGACCATGCGGTCCGGGTTCTCGACAAACGAGTGTTGTGCCGACAACGGAGCGTCGGACTCCAAGGTGACGCGTGTGTACTCGGCCGCCGGCCATACGCGCACGGCCACAATGCTGGCGCCAAAGGCCAGCTGACGCACCCCCAGGCCCAGCACCAAGGCCCCCATCGTGCGCAGCGCCGCACGGCGCTCGGTGTTCATGCGTCCAGGCCCTTCAATCCACGCAGCAAGACCTGGCCGGCCGGCGTGTGCGCCTCGACGCGCACCTGCCGCGCGTCGTCGCTCTGCATGTCGATGTGCATGCACAGATCGGGTTCGGGCAACACGCCCGCGGCTTTTTCAGGCCACTCGCAAAGCTTGAGTCCAGGGTCGGCGAAAATCTCGCGAAAGCCGGCGTCTTCCCATTCCTGCGGGTTGTTGAAACGGAAGAAGTCGAAGTGACTGACGTTGCCGGCCGGCAATTCGTAGCTCTCGAGCACCGCGTAGCTCGGGCTCTTGATGCGTCCGGCAACGCCCAGCGCGCGCAGCAGATGGCGCACGAAGGTTGTCTTGCCGGCACCCAAGCCGCCATGCAGCTCGATGCAGGCGTTGAACAGGCCAGGCTGGCGGCTCATCCCTTGGGCAAAGCGCTCGCAAGCGGCTTCGTCGGGCCAATCGAACCTGCTTGTTTCTAGAATCGGCAAATGACTGATCCAATCAATGAGACACCTGGATGGGACGGCGAGGCCGTGCTTGCGCAACTGCGCGTATGGGCGCATGAGTTGGGATTCTCACAGATTGAGGTGGCAGACATCAACCTCATTGATGCCGAGCCGGGTCTGCTGGCCTGGCTGAAGGCGGGCTTTCACGGCAGCATGCACTATATGGCGACGCATGGCATGAAGCGCGCCAGGCCCGCCGAGTTGGTGCCAGGCACCTTGCGCGTGCTGACCTTGCGCATGGACTACTTGCCCCGCAACACGCCGACCGACTGGCAGGCCATCGAATGGCATGGGCTGCAAACGCCGCTGCAAGCGCAGGTTTCTCTCTATGCACGAGGGCGCGACTATCACAAGGTGCTGCGCCAGCGGCTGCAGCAGCTCGCCGACAAGCTTGGGCTTCTCGTGGGTCCGCTGGGCTATCGCTGCTTTACCGATTCGGCGCCGGTGCTCGAAGTGGAGCTGGCCGCGCGCGGGGGCCTCGCCTGGCGTGGCAAGCACACGCTGGCGCTGCACCGGGACGCTGGCTCGATGTTCTTTCTGGGCGAGCTGTTTGTCGATTTGCCGCTGCCACTCACGCCTGCCATCTCGGCGCACTGCGGCGCGTGCTCGGCCTGCATCGACATCTGTCCGACGCAGGCCATCGTCGGGCCGTACCGGGTCGATGCCAGGCGCTGCATTTCGTATTTGACGATAGAGAGCGACGACCCGATTCCGGTGGCGTTGCGCCAAGCCATGGGCAATCGCATCTACGGCTGTGACGATTGCCAACTGGTGTGCCCATGGAACAAGTTTGCGGTCACCGCCACCTTGCCCGACTTTGACGCGCGGGCCGAATTGACCGCGCCGACGCTGCTGCAACTCTGGCAGTGGGACGAGGCCGCGTTTTTGACGCACACCGAGGGCAGCGCGATACGCCGCATCGGCTACCAGCGTTGGCGGCGCAACCTGGCCGTGGCGATGGGCAATGCGTTGCGGGCCCAGGCGGACCCGGCTGTGCAGCTGGCCTTGAGCGCAGCAAGAGCGCATGCGAGCGCATTGGTGGCCGAGCATATCGACTGGGCGCTGGCGCAAGGCAGCGCAGCCAGTGGACAATGCGCCGACAATGGAACTTCTTGACTTGGGTGAATGCCTTACCAGGGTGCGTGCCGAATCGGGCG
Source organism: uncultured beta proteobacterium (assembly GCA_963740455.1). Classification (GTDB taxonomy): domain Bacteria; phylum Pseudomonadota; class Gammaproteobacteria; order Burkholderiales; family Burkholderiaceae_C; genus Paucibacter. The sequence goes on along the minus strand of CAVUEF010000013.1, from coordinate 227,046 downwards.
GGCAGCGATTCTCAGAGGATGGTTATGCAGAAATTGGCACAGGTTGATATCACGAGGCGCGCCTTGTTGCTCGCTGCCGCGGGGTCGGTGGGCTTTGCCGGCATGGTCTCGTCGGCCCCGGCAATGGCGCTGCAATACGAGGGTTTTGACGTCGCCGAGACCTTGAACCTGGGCGGCGTGCCGCTGCTGCTCAATGGCGTAGGCCTGCGCTCCGTGTCGATCCTGAAAGGTTATTCGGCGGCGCTGTACCTGAGCGAGAAATCGCAACAGCTGGCGGGAGTGCTGGCCAACCCGGGACCCAAGCGCGTGCAGATCCGCATGCTGCTGCCGGTAGCCGTGGGGGCCAAGGAATTTGTCAAAGCCATCAACGTTGGCGTGCAGCGCAATTGCGGCGAGGCCGAGCGCATCGCGGTGGCCGGGCGCGTCGAGCGTCTGAACGCGATGCTGGAGAAAATCGGCACGGTCTATCGCAAGGATCTGATCAACCTCGACTTCCTGCCCGACAAAGGCCTGGTGTTGAGCGTGAACGGCAAGGTCAGCGGCGAGCCGCTGCCCGGCGCCGACCTGTATGGCGCCATCCTCAAAGTGTTTCTGGGCGACCTGCCGGTCGACAAGCGACTCAAGGCCGGCATGCTGGGATTGCCGGTCAGCTGATTTGAAGCCGCAACCGCGGCCGGGAGTCTTGCGCATGCGCGATGATGCGCAAATGGACGGCACCCATCCCAGCAGAACGCTCAGCCAGGCCGGCATCGACAGGTTTCTGGACGCGTTGTGGCTGGAGGACGGCCTGGCCGCCAACAGCCTGGCGGCGTACCGACGCGACCTGAGCCTGTACGCCGACTGGCTCGCTGCCCAGCACCAACTGGCGCTTGATCAGAGCACCGAGCTGCATTTGCTGAGCTACGCGGCGGCGCGGCACGCGAGCAGCCGCGCGACCAGCGCGAACCGTCGCCTGACCGTCTTCAAGCGCTATTTCCGCTGGGGTTTGCGCGAGCATTTGCTGACGGCGGATCCGACGCTGCGATTGCAATCGGCCAAACAGGCGCTGCGCGTACCCAAGACCTTGAGCGAAGCGCAGGTGAAGTCGCTGCTGGCCGCACCCGATACCGCCACCACATTGGGCTTGCGCGACCGCACCATGCTCGAACTGCTGTACGCCAGCGGCCTGCGCGTGACCGAACTGGTGCTGCTCAAGAGCGTGCATGTGGGCTTGAGCGAAGGCGTGCTGCGCGTCACCGGCAAGGGTGCCAAGGAGCGCCTGGTGCCTTTCGGTGACGAGGCACATGGCTGGTTGACGCGCTATATGGCTGAAGCGCGCGGCTTGCTGCTCAAAGCTCAGGCCAGCGACATGCTCTTCATCACCGTGCGCTCCAGCCACATGACGCGCCAGATGTTCTGGAGCCTGGTCAAGAAGTACGCGCTCAAGGCCGACATCCACGCGCCGCTCTCGCCGCACACCTTGCGCCACGCTTTCGCCACCCATTTGCTCAACCATGGCGCCGATCTGCGCGCGGTGCAGATGCTGTTGGGCCACGCAGATTTGTCGACCACGCAGATCTACACCCATGTGGCGCGCGAGCGGCTCAAGAGCCTTCACGCCAGACATCATCCACGGGGTTGAGCTTCGCGCGAGGCCGCGCTCCGCAACCACTGAAGCCCGCCAGCAAGTCCTGTCGCAGTCACAAAAGCTCAATATTTAGTCCATAGAATGGGCACCGTTGGTTAGCCGACAGACACCGACGTTGCGTGCGCCCCGTAACAGCGGGGTCCGCCGCAGAGCCTCAACGCCCATCCTCTTGCTTGGCAATTCCCGGGAACGCGAGGATTGAATTCGATCAGTCCGGCTGGTAGGCTTTGTCTGGCTAGCGATGACAAAGGTGCAGCTCGGCGAGCTTCGCTTGTTTGGCGAGTTGGGAGGTGGTTTGGCTCTGTGTTTTTGATGGAAATTGGAATGTGAAACGTTTGCGCATCAACGTTTTAAGCTCGTCCTTGCCAGCATTCGATCAATCAATTATTTACATGGAACGTGGAGTTAACACAATGAACAACATGAACTGGTTTGATTTTTCAAGGACGGCACTCAGCATCGCCGCCGCCCTGGTCGTCGCAGCGCCTGTCATGGCGCAGAGCGCGACAGGGGGTGACGCCGAGGCGCCCCGCGCCAAGGACGACAAGGTTCGTCTGGGCACCATCGTCATCGTCGGCGAGGGCAACAAGCTCGGTGCCGGTCAGATGCTGAACGAAGATGCCGTGAAAGGCCGCAGTACCGTCACCAAGGCCGCGACCGAGAAAGACCGTGCCACCGGCAACCCGTTCCAGGCCCTGGCCCTGCTGCCCGGCGTGAACACGTTCAACTATGACGCGACCGGCCTGTTCGGTGGCGGCATCACGGTGCGCGGTTTCAGCGCCGACCAGATGGGCCTGACCATCAACGGCGTGCCGGTCAACGATTCGGGCAACTTCGCGGTCTATCCGCAAGAGTATGCCGACCAGGAAAACCTGTGCACGCAGACGATTGCGCAAGGCAACCCTGATGTCGAATCGCCGCACGCCGGCGCCACCGGCGGCAGCATTGGCATCACCAGTTGCGACCCTGAGGACAAGCGCCGCGTTCGCGTGGCTCAGACCGTGGGCGGCCTGAATCTGTCGCGCACTTTTGTGCGCGTCGATAGCGGTCGTTTCGCCGGCGACAAAGCCAAGGTCTTCCTGAGCTACTCGCACACCGAGGCCGACAAGTGGAAGGGCAGCGGCGGCGCCAAGAAGGACCATCTGGACGCAGCGTTCCGACTGGATCTGTCCAAGGACAACACGATCCTCGGCTCGGTGCTCTACAACAGCGCCATCAACAACAACGTCTACAGCCTCAGCCTGAAAGATATCAATGATCCGGCCAAGGGCTACTACTACGACTTCAAGCCTGCTTTCGTTGGTCACCTGCCGGGCGTGAAGGGCACAGCGCAAAAAGAGGACGGTTCAATTCCGGGCTATTACGGGCTGGCGGTCAACCCCTTCCGCAATGCCATCACCTCGCTGTCGGGTTCGTTCAAGCTCGCCGAGGACACCTACCTGAAGGTCCAGCCCTACTTCTGGTACGGCTTCGGCAACGGTGCACTGCAACAGCAGATTGCCTTGTCGGAGACGGGCTTCCTGAACGTCAGCACCGGCAAGATCGGCGCCGCCGTGGACCTCAACGGCGACGGTGACACGCTCGACTCGGTGATCGTTGCCAGGGCCTACGTGACCCGGACCCAGCGACCCGGCATCACCGCCGAAATCACCAAAACCGTGGGCAACCACCAACTGCGCGCAGGCGTGTGGTACGAGAGCGCGACCCACCGCCAGAGCGCGCCTGCGGTGCCGGTTGACGCGAATGGCAACTTCAATGTCTGGATGGACCAAGGGCAGATTCAGCGCCCGGACGGTTCGCTGTATCAGCAACGCGACATGAAGACGCTCAGCACCGCCTACCAGGCCTATCTGAGCGATGCGATCAGCTTCATGGGCGACCGCGGTGTGCTGTCGCTGGGTCTGCGCGCCCCGCACGTGACGCGCGATGTGACAAGCATGCCCTACGAGTTCTTCAGCACCGGCTACAACATCCAGCGCAGCTACAGCGATGTGTTGCCGCAAGCCGGCGCGCGCTTCAACATCGATCGCAGCCAGCAGGTGTTCATGAACATCGGCAAGAACTTCCGTGCCGCGCCCAACTACGCCTTCACGGGCAACAATGTCAAGGTGAATGCCTCAGGCCAGGTCGAATTGGTGACTGAAGCCATGCCTGAAACATCCATCATGACGGACCTCGGCTACCGCCTGCAGACGAGTCAATTCTCGCTGTCGGCCACCTTCTTCAACTCGGACTTCAAGAATCGCCAGACGAATGCCTATGACCCGGTGGCCGACAAGTCAACCTATACAAACGCGGGTCGGGTCAACAACCGCGGCCTGGAGCTGGAAGTGGGCAGTGGCAACTTTGGCGGGTTCACGGCCTACGGTTCGCTGACGCTGCAAAAGAGCAAGCTGCTGGACGACATCACCGTGGCCAAGGGTCAGACCCTCCCGACAACGGGCAAGCAGTTCACGCAAACTCCCGAGTCGATGATCGGTGCTTCGCTGCAATACACGAAGGGCCCGTTCTACGCGCGTCTGAAGATCAAGAACACGGGCCGCGCCTACGCCACGCTGATGAACGACGAGGAAGTGCCGTCCTATACCATCGGCGACTTCGACGCGGGCTACAGCTTCGGCAAAGTCGGCATGATGAGCAACACGCAGTTGCGTTTCAATGTCAGCAACCTCGGCGACGTCCAGTACCGCAACCCGAGTTCGGGCTCGGTGGTCAACGCCGTGAAGGTCGGCTCGATCAACCCAGGAGGCACGGTGTACTACTACCTTGGCGCTCCGCGCTTCTTCTCGGTCACCCTGAGCGCCGATTTCAACTGAAGCTGAAACGGGGCCGAGCCCTTTGGTCCGGCCCCGCGCCATGCCAGCGCCTTGTCAGCGGGATGGTGCATTTCGCCAAACCCCGAGCATCGGCGCGATTTGCACGAGCACGATGCCTGCGAGAATCAGCCCGCAGCCCAGCAGCCCGGCGGCGTCGAGTCGGTCGCCCATCAACGCATAGCCGAAGTATGCCGCGAACAGCGTTTCGGACGACAGGATGATGGCGGCGTCGGTGGCCTGCGCGTAGCGCTGGGCCACGACCTGCACGGTAAACGCCACGCCGACCGCAAGCACGCCGGCGTACAGGATAGGCAGCAGCGCCGCCTGCAGGCCGGCGCTGCTGATGGGCTCGGCCAGCACGGCCCAGGCGAGGCTGATCACGCCGCACACCAGGAACTGGCCGCCCGCCACCAGGAATGGCGCGGCCATACGATCGGCCACGCGGCCCACCAGCAGCACATGCAGCGCCCAGGGCAGGGTCGAGGCAATCACCCACAGATCGCCGGTGTCGAGGCTGACGTTGCGCATCCCCGAGAGCAGATAAGTGCCGACCAGCGAGGCCGCTGCGGCCGGCCATACCGACCAGTGCGGCGCTGCGCGCAGCAGCAGCCACGACAACATGGGCACCAGCGGCACATAGAGCGCCGTCAGGAAGACCGCATGCGTGACGCTGCTGCTCACCATGCCGACCTGCTGCATGGTGGCTCCCATCGTGATGAGCAGGCCCAGGCCGGCAATCCTGAAGCCGTCGTCACGGTTCAGTGCCAGGCCCCTGGCCTTGAGGGCGCGCCATTCACGCCACATCAGCGGCGCGACGACCAGGCTGCCGATCAGAAAGCGCACGCCGGTGAAGGTCATCGGTCCGACATCGTGCATGCCATGGCTTTGCGCGACAAAAGTCGAGCCCCAGATCAGCGCGATGAAGAGCAGCAGCAGATTGACGTGGGTGCGGGTCACGGATCAGCCCGGCAAGTGGCGGCGCATCGCGCCTGAAAGCGCGCGCGTCCAGCGGGCAGGACCGGCCTGGATGGACGAACTCAATGCCACAGGCAGGCCAACTCGGCGGCGCTGAAGCCCGCTGCCGTGCGTGCCTCCAGATTGAAAGGCGGGCGGGGCTTGGGCGCCTCATAACGCTCGGCGAGGATGGGGTAATGCACCACCGGATCGAGCCCAGCGCGCTCACACAGCCAGCGATACCAGCGGTTGCCGATGGCCACATGGCCGATCTCATCAAACAGGATCACATCGAGAATCTCCACCGCGCGCAGGTCACCGGCGCGGCGCAATTTGTCCTGAATCGGCGGCGTGGCGTCCAGGCCACGCGCCTCCAGCGTGCGCGGCACCAGGGCCATGCGCGCCAGGCAATCACCCGCGGTGCGCTCGACCATCAGCCACAGTCCGTCGTGCGCTGGGAAGTCGCCGTAGCGTGCTCCAAGCGTCTGAAGATGTTCGTGCAGCAGCGTGAAATGCAAGGCCTCTTCGCTGGCCACTTGCAGCCAGTCGCGGTAGTAGGGTTCGGGCATGCCGGCAAAGCGCCATGTCGCGTCGAGCGCCAGATTGATGGCATTGAATTCGATGTGCGTGATGGCATGCAACAAGGCCGCGCGGCCCTCAACAGTGAAGGGCGAGCGCTTGGGCACTTTGATGACCGACACCAGATCGGGCTTGACCGGCCGGCCCGGCAGCTCGGTGCCGGGCGACACAGTAGCTTCGCAATCGAGTTGAACTTTGCCCTGCACGAGCGACTCGTACAAGGCCCGCGCCGCAGCGGCTTTTTCGGCGGGATCGCGAAGGCACAAGACCTCCAATGCACGTGCTCTGGCTTCCATCCGTAGAATTATCGCTTTGAGTGCGGAGTTTGAATGGCTATCTATGCTTTGGGCGAGCTTGCGCCACAGATTGATGCGTCGGCGTGGGTGGCCGACAGTGCGCAGGTGATGGGCGACGTGCAACTCGCCGCCGGCGTGAGCGTCTGGTTCAATGCCGTGCTCAGGGGCGACAACACGGCGCTCACGATCGGGCGCGGCAGCAATATCCAGGACGGAGCGGTGCTGCATTCGGACGCCGGTTTTCCGCTCACGCTGGGCGAGCATGTGACGGTGGGCCATCAGGTCATGCTGCATGGCTGCACGGTGGGCGAGGGCAGTCTGATCGGCATCCAGTCGGTGATACTGAACGGCGCCAGGATCGGTCGCAACTGTCTGGTCGGCGCGGGCTCGCTGGTGACCGAGGGCAAGGAGTTCGAGGACGGCTCGCTCATCATGGGTCGGCCGGCCAAGGTGGTGCGCCAGTTGACGTCTGAGCAGATCGAAAGCCAGCGTCGCATCGCCGCGCAATACGTGGCGAAGGCCCAGGTCTTCAAGGCTGGATTGAAGAAAATCGACTCCCAAGCAAGCGCCGGCCCGTCCCAAGCTTGCGTGCTCTCCCCTGGGGGGACGGGCGCCGTTGGCGGCGACCTTGGGGGCGTACATGAGTGAATTGCACAAGTTCTTGTTCGAGGGCCTGCCGGTGCGCGGCATGCTGGTGCGCCTGACCGACAGTTGGCGCGAGGTCCTGAAGCGCCGCGAGGCAGGCGGCGCCTATCCGGTCGAGGTGCGCGCCTTGCTGGGCGAGATGGCAGCGGCGGCCTGCCTGATGCAATCGAACATCAAGTTCAATGGCGCGCTGATCCTGCAAGTATTTGGCGACGGCCCGGTCAAGCTGGCGGTGGCCGAGGTGCAGCCCGACCTGAGCTTTCGCGCCACCGCCACGGTGGTGGGCGATGTGCCGACCGGGGCGCGTCTGGAGGCGATGCTGAACCTGCACGGTCAGGGACGTTGCGCGATCACGCTAGCCCCGAAGGACGACTTGCCGGGCCAGCAACCCTACCAGGGCGTGGTGCCGCTGCATGGCGATCAACGCGAGCCGCTGCAAAAGTTGTCGCAGGTGCTTGAGCATTACATGCTCCAGTCCGAGCAACTCGACACCCGGCTGATTCTGGCCGCGAATGACGACATGGCGGCAGGCTTGCTGATCCAACGCCTGCCCATGCAAGGCGCAGGCAATCTGGGCGGACGGCTTGGCGCCGGGCCGTCCCAAGCCGAGCCGAGCCCCCTCGGGGGGCAGCCGGTGAAGCCGGCGTGGGGGCGTACATCCAGCGACGAGGACGAGATCGGCCTGAACGAGGACTACAACCGCATCGCGCACCTGGCCGCTACGCTCACCAGCGCGGAGCTGCTGACGCTGGACGCCGACACGATTTTGCGGCGCCTCTTCTGGGAGGAATCGCTGCGCCGGTTCGAGCCGGCGCAGCCGCGCTTTGCCTGCACCTGCTCACGCGCGCGCGTCACGAACATGCTGCAAAGCCTGGGTCAGGCAGAAGTGGCCGGCATCATCAGCGAACGCGGCGAGGTCGAGGTCGGCTGCGAATTCTGCGGCGTGCAATACCGGTTCGATCCGGTCGACGTGGGCGAGATGTTCACCGACGCACACAAGCATGCGCCGGGCAGTGCGACGGTGCAGTGAGCACAGCCAACCGATTCGCGCTCAGTCCATGCGTTTCACGCGGTCCAATGAACTGGGTTTCAGTCCCGGATGGGCTTGCATATACAAGGCCAGCGCGTCGACGTCGGGCATGCCCACCAGCGGTGAACGACCCTCGGTGAAGAGCTTGAAACCGTCGCCGCCCGAGGCAACGAAGGCGTTCACGGTGACGCGGTAGTCGGCCTTCAGATCAAGCGCACGGCCGTTGAGCTTGATCGACTCGGCGGCGACGCGCGAGCCCACCGGCTTGCTGGCGTCCCATGTATAGCCGAAGCCTTGCGAGACATAGAGAAACACGACCGTGTGAGTTCGCGCTGCGCCATTGGTGCTCAAGCAAGCGGCGGATTTGTTCGCCGCTCAATGTCATCGTGATCAAGTTGTTGTTGAAGGGCTGGACCGAGAACACGTCGCCATAGGTCACCGCGCCGCCGGACTTGAAGGTGAGGGCCTGACGCACGCCGCCGGTGTTCATGAAGGCGATCTGCGCGCCTCCCTTGTCCGAGTCGGCGGTGGCGGCGAGCTGCGCGTCGGCCACCAGTTCGCCCATCGGTGAGGCACCAGCCGGATTGGCGTCGCGCGAAATGGTCTCAACGATGCTGCCCACCACGCGGTTGATGAGCGGTGCGGCCACTTTTTCATAGCTGGCGATCAGCTGGGTCTGCGCCGCGTCCTTGGCGAACTGCCCGGTGCGCACGATCACGTTGTCGGCCTTTGCGCTGATCAACTCGCGCGTCTTGGGGTCCAGCTCCAGATCGATGGACGTGACGAGGGTGCCGTACTTGTCGCCGCTGGTGACGAGCCGGCCGTCGATATTGCAGTTGTAGGCTCGGTGGGTGTGACCGCTGATCACCAGCCGCACGGCCTTGTCCAGATGTTTGACGATGTCGACGATGGCGCCCGAGATGCCAGGGCATTCGTTGTAGTCGCCGGTCGGAACACCGCCTTCGTGGATGAGCACCACAATGGTCTGGATGCCCTTGGCCTTGAGCTCGGGAACGAGGCGGTTCACGGTGCTGGCTTCGTCGTCGAAACGCAGTCCCACAACGCCGCTGGGCATCACGATGCCCGGCGTGCCTTTCAGCGTGAGGCCGATGAAGGCGACTGGAACGCCCTGAAAACTCTTCACCTGATAGGCCGGAAAAACGGTCTTGCCGCTGCGTGTGTCCCAGGTGCTTGCGGCCAGGTATTGAAAGGCCGCGCCTTTGAACTGGGTCGGGCCTTTGCAGCCCTCCACCGGATGACAGCCGCCGTTTTGCTTGCGCAGCAACTCGGTCAGGCCGTGGTCGAACTCGTGGTTGCCGACGGCCGTGATTTCCAAGCCCATCAGGCTCAAGGACTCGATCGTCGGCTCGTCAAAGAACAGCGCCGACAGCAAGGGGCTGGCGCCGATCAAGTCGCCCGCCGCGACGAAGACGTGATTCGGATTTTGTGCCATCAAGTCGTGCACTGCGGTGGCCAGATGCTCGGATCCGCCGGCACTCACCGACACGGTCTTCTGGTGGTCCTGCGGGTCTTGTATGCGTATGCCGCCGGGCGGGGGCAAGAGATTGCCGTGAAAATCGTTGATCGCCAGCACCCTGACTTTGACCGGTTCGCTGGGCGCGCTCGGGAGCGCAGAGCAGGCCGACAGGACGACGGCGGCAAAGGCGAGCGAGAAGCGGAATTTCATTGAGAGTAGGCGTGTGTTCATGGGCTCAATCGGTGCAGTGCAAGCTGGATGTCAGGCATTGGAACATCAAACTCAACAAACCCAGTAAGCGAGGGGAAAGGGTGAACGGCACGAGCAAATGAAACGCACGTTCGGCGTCGTAACGCATTCATAACGGCACTCCCCGTACAAGTACGTCAAGGTGGGCCGATGCCGGTCCGAATGGGGAGAGTGGGAATGCGCACAACATGGATTCGTGTCTTGCTGGCGGCGGGAATTGCGGCAGCCAGTCTTATCGGTTGCGGGGGCGGCGCTGATGGTGTCCCTTCCGTCACCGCTACCATCGGGGCCGCAGGTGGCACGCTGACTGGACCCGATGGAGTACAGGTCATCGTTCCCGCCGGCGCTCTGAACCAGGACACGACGATTGGTATTGCGCGTACTTCAGCAGGCGCACCATCGGCGCTGGATACCTACCCGGTGTCAGGCTATGTGTATGAACTCACACCTCACGGTCTGAATTTCAATGTGCCGGTAACGGTTCGTGCCCCCTTGAGCAACTCGGCCGACACGCAGGTTTTCATGGCCAGCGCTGGACAAGATTGGCGTGCCATGTCGGCCAATCTGGTCAATGGCTTTGCAGAGTGGGAGCGCAGCAGCTTTTCATGGCTGTATACCGGCCTTTGCTCGGTGCCGGCGAGCATGGCAAGCGACCCGTACTGGTGCGGCTCGGCGCTCACTGGCGCCAGTCTCAGGGCTGCACCGACCAGCGCACTGGTTCAAACCGCGTTTGCGCGCGACCCGGCGCATGGCGACTGGGGTGCCTACCGCGTCGACCAGGCCGCCACACTTCAATTCAAACAGTACGTCAAGGTGCCCGCCAACTGCAGCAATGTGTCCGTCAGATTGCTGCGCCGGCGTTACGTTGACATCGCGCATCTCTACGACGTAGCGCCCGTAACCGTTGCCACTATGACCCCGACCATGGTCGCCGATACCCATTACTTGAGTGGGAACGCGATTTTTCCAGTGTCATTCAGTTCCGATGACACCGGCGGGAACCAGTTTGTTCTGGCGACGTCTTTCGATTGCCCCACCATTGTTGGCAGCTCCGCCACTGGCTACAGTTGGGACAACGCGCACCTTCGCCACACCGATATGTGGGGTGACGGCATGCTGGTGACCGGCAATGTGCCGGTGCCTGCGGTTCTCTACTCGGTCGCCGGAAACGTCAGCGGCTTGAGCGGTACCGGCCTCGTGCTGCAAAACAACGGCACCAATTCCACGCCGGTTTCCGCCAATGGCAGTTTCAGTTTCAGCAGCACGCTGGGCGCCGGTGCGAGCTACAACGTCACGGTGTCGACACAACCAGCCGGCCAATCGTGCACGGTGAGCAATGGCAGCGGTACGGCAAACGCCAACGTGACGAATGTGGCCGTCAGTTGTACTTCGTTCCTTTCTATCGGGGGCAGCGTCAACGGCCTGGTCGGCACCGGGTTGGTACTGCAAAACAATGGTGCGGACGACCTTGCGGTCAGCAACAACGGTGGGTTCACCTTCGCCACACTGGCTGCCGCAGGCGCAACGTACAACATGACCGTGCTGACGCAACCCTCAGGCTCCAGTTGCACGGTGGCCAATGGCAGCGGCACGGTGAATGCGAATATCACCAATGTGGCGGTTTCGTGTGTTGCCCCGTTGGCAACAGGCGGTTTGGCGCTGGTGGCCAACAGCGGGGTCACCAACGGCACCAACGGCCTGTCGGTCTACAGGGCCGATTCGACTACCGGGGCATTGTCATTCCTCAGCAACGTCAATGCCGGGAACACACCGTATGCCATCGTTGTCTCGCCGAACGGCTTGTACGCTTATGTCACCAACCAGATTGGCGGCACCGTGTCGTCCTACAGTATTGACAGGGTCAACGGTGTGGTCAGCCCGATTCCGTTGAGCTCGCCGTCCTCCAAAAATGCCTCTGGCATCGCCATGGATCGCCTTGGGCGCTATATCTGGGTGGCCAACTACGGCTTCAGCACCCTGTCTGCGTTCGCGGTTGGCGCCAATGGCGTACTGGCGGCGGCTGGCGCTCCGATGGCGACCACAAGCTCCTTGCCCTACGCCATCACGGCCCACCCGACGTTGGATTTCGTCTATGTCGCCCATCAGTCATCGAACTACGCGGTCACGGTCTACAGCGTCAACCCCGCCACCGGTGCCCTGGCGCTGCAGCAGACTGTCACGAACGTGCTCGTCTCGGCGGCCGGAATAGTGATTGATCCGCTGGGCCGCTTTGCCTATGCCGTCAGTCAAGTGGGTGGTATCAGCGCGTTTCGCATCAGCGCGACCACCGGCCTGCTGACGTACATCGGGGCCGTCAACTCCAGCGGCTCCACGTTTGCCATTGCGGTCAATCCCAATGGCCAATATGTTTACGTGACCGATGGCTCGAGCAGCAGCAGCAACGTTCTGGTTTTCGCCATCAACCAAACGACCGGGGCGCTCACGCCGGTCGGCTCGCCAGTCAGTGCCGGCAACAACCCGCGCGGACTAACAGTCAACGCGGCCGGCACCTATTTGTATGTCACCAACTACTCGAGCAATGACGTGTCGGTGTTCAGCATCGGTAGTAGTGGCGCTACCCTGACTTCCAGCGCTGCGGTCGTGGGAGCCGGCAGTCAACCACAGGGAATTGCCATCACGCCCTGACCGAGTTGGCGCAGAGCGCCGAAGACGCGGGCGACTGAGGCGAGGCTTCGTCGCACGCGCTCTCACTCCTGCATTGACCGAGTGTCGCTTGACGACCGGTGCGCCGCCAGCGACGCGTGCTCGCAATCGGGGGCGTCGCAAAGCTCGCAAATCCAGCGCCGCTCGGGAAACGCTGCCTGCCGCTCGTTGAGCCTCGTCAGCAGGCCGCAGCGCGGCATGGCGCGGCCCAGCAGCAAGGGCGTGATGGCGTTGAGCGCGGCGTCGACGCGCGCCTGACCCTGGCCGACGATCACCGACCAGGCCAGGCCCGCCTCCAGCAGGGCCTTGCGCACGGCCGCATCGACCGGTGCGCGAACATGCGGGCCGTCGCGTTGCAGGCCGTCGGCCACCCAGGGCAGATCCAGAGCGGTCAACAGCGTCAGCTCGCAACGCCGGTGAAACGCCTGAGCCATGGCGTGCAGCGAACGGTCGTCGAACAACAGTTCGCTGTAGACGGCAGTCATCAAGGGCGTGGTGTCGCACAGCACCAGCTCATGAGAAGCCGCAGCGCGGTCTATCAGCGCGACCTGATGTTCGGCGATGCCGAGCTGCTCGTGCGGCGCGGGCGTGCGGCGCTGGGTCTCGCACCAGCTGCGCAGGTACTCCGGCACCACCGCACAGCTCAAGCCGGTGGCGGCAGTCAACGCAAGCTGCAAGGCCAGCGCCAGCTCGGTCTTGCCCGTGCTTTCGGCGCCGACAATGGCGATCAGCATGAGACGCTCGCTTGTCGGGCCAGACGGCTCCAGGCGCGCCAGCCCACCCCGGCCATGACGGTGAACAGCGCGTAGAGCAGCACGGTCAGCCATAAACCCTTGTAGGCGAACAAGCCCACGCCGACGATATTGACACCCACCCAGGTGGGCCAGTTCTCAAGGTATTTGCGGCCGAGCAGCCATTGCCCGACCAGGCTGCCGGCAGTGGGAAACGCGTCCCAGAACGGCACATCGGTGTCGGTATAGCGGCGCAGAAACAGGCCGAGCATCGGATAGGCGAGGGCCACGGCCAGCAGGGCGCCAAGGCGTCCTCGTGGGCTCAAGCGCCGCACCCGCAAGACCTGACCCTGCGCGTCGTGCCCTCGCAACCACTGCCACCAACCCCAGAACGACACCAGCACGAAGACGATTTGCAGCGATGCGTCGCCGTAGAGCCGGCTGTTCCAGAACAGCACGAAGTAGAGCAGCGAACTGACAATCGCCAAGGGCCAGGCAAGCGGACGGACCTGCATATTGCAGACCACCATCCAGACCGCCAGACCGAAGGCGACGATCTCGAGCCAGGTGACCGGGCTGCCCCAGAGCGTGAAGGCCGCCGCCAGGAACGGCTGCAGGCTGTGCATCAGCGCCTCGATGCCGGAAGAACTCAAGGCTTGGTTTTCTCAGGAGAAACGGCGGGCTGGCGCGAAGTCTGGCTGCCGCCACCGAGCTCCGAGGGGCGCGGCGCGGCGCTCGACTGAGCTGAGCTGGCGGCCGCGCTGGTCGATTCAGACTTGCCACTGCTCGACGGCCCTGACGCGGCCCGCGCCGCACCCAGCACCTGGACGTAGATCTCGTCGGGCTTGACCATATCCAGCTCGAAGCGGGCTTTTTCTTCGACCATCTCCAGGCCTTCACGCAGATCGAGCAGTTCGGCCTCGACCTGGTCGTTGCGGGCGCGCGCCGCCTGGTTGGCAGCCTTCTGGGCGCTGAGCTGCGACTCCAGTTGCACGACCCGCGACAAGCCGCCCTTGCCAAACCAGATCTGGACCTGTATGGACAGCGCGAAGGCGACGAGTATGACGGTGAGGACTTTCACGCGCAGGCCATGATTTTGGAGACTGTCTTGCTGGGATCAGGCCTTGATGCTGGGTCTTCCCGCAGGCATCACCGCAGGCTGTAGAAGGCGCTGCGGCCGGGATAGCTGGCCACGTCGCCCAGGTCTTCTTCGATGCGCAGCAACTGGTTGTACTTGGCCATACGGTCGCTGCGGCTCATCGAGCCGGTCTTGATCTGCCCGGCATTCGTGCCGACGGCGATATCGGCGATCGTCGAGTCTTCGGTCTCACCCGAGCGGTGGCTGATGACGGCTGTGTAGCCTGCACGCTTGGCCATTTCGATGGCGGCGAAGGTTTCGGTCAGCGTGCCGATCTGGTTGATCTTGATGAGGATGGAATTGGCAACGCCCTTGTCGATGCCTTCCTGGAGGATCTTGGTGTTCGTGACGAACAAATCGTCGCCGACGATCTGCACCTTGTTCCCCAGCCTGTCGGTGAGGATCTTCCAGCCGTCCCAGTCGCTTTCGGCCATGCCGTCCTCGATCGAGATGATCGGGTACTTGTCGACCCAGGTCGCCAGAATGTCGGTCCACTCCTGCGAGGTCAGGCTCATGCCTTCGCCCTCGAGCACGTATTTGCCGTCCTTGTAGAACTCGCTGGCGGCGCAATCCAGCCCCAACGCAATCTGCTCGCCCGCCACATAACCGGCCTTGTCGATGGCTTCCAGAATCAGCAGGATGGCGGCCTCATGGCTGGCCACGGTGGGCGCAAAACCGCCTTCGTCGCCGACTGCCGTGCTCATGCCTTTGTCGTGGATGATTTGCTTCAGCGCATGAAACACTTCGGCGCCGTAACGCACGGCTTCGCGAAAGCTCGGCGCACCGACCGGGATGATCATCAGCTCCTGCAAGTCGAGATTGTTGTTGGCGTGCGCGCCGCCGTTGATGACATTCATCATCGGCACGGGCAACTGCACGGCGCCCATGCCGCCGAAATAGCGGTACAGCGGCAGGCCGGATTCTTCGGCGGCAGCGCGCGCCACGGCCATCGACACGGCCAGCGTGGCATTGGCGCCCAGGCGGCTCTTGTTGTCGGTGCCGTCCAGATCGATCAGCGTCTTGTCCAGAAACGCCTGCTCGGAAGCATCGAGTCCGAGAATGGCTTCGGAGATTTCGGTGTTGATGTGCTCGACGGCCTTCAGCACGCCTTTGCCCAGGTAGCGGCTCTTGTCGCCGTCACGCAGCTCGATGGCTTCGCGCGAACCGGTGGACGCACCCGACGGTACTGCTGCGCGGCCCATCGTTCCGGACTCGAGCAACACGTCGCATTCGACGGTGGGGTTGCCGCGGCTGTCCAGAATTTCGCGGGCGACGATGTCAACAATGGCGCTCATTTTTATCCTTGAAGTAAGAGGGAGCTTCAGATCGGGGCGGCGACGCCTTCGACCAAGACCGCGTTAAAAAAGTCTGTGGCGCCGAGCCGCTTGAGCCGCGCTGCGCGGTACATCGCACCGTCACACCAGGCCTTGGCGGCGTCAAAGCTGGGGAATTTCAGCATGGCCATGCGGCCGGGCTGCCAGTCGCCTTCGAGCGACTCGCATCGGCCGCCACGCACCAGGTACTCGCCGCCTGCGGCCTTGATGGACGCGGGCGCTTCGGCCATGTACAGCTTGTACTGTTCCATATCGGAAACCTGCATATCGACAATCACGTAGGCAGCGGGCATGGTGTTCTCCAAAGGCTCAATTGAAATCGTTCTGGCGGGTGCCGCCTTAGCAGCTGAAGTCATTTTCGAGCAGCGGCTGCGACTTGATGACGCGGTCCAGCGCCAGCAGTTGTTCGAGCAGCGCGCGCATGTGCTTGAGCGGTACGGCGTTCGGGCCATCGGACATCGCATGCGCCGGATCGGGGTGCGTCTCCATGAACACACCGCTCACGCCGACGGCGACTGCCGCACGCGCCAACACCGGCACGAACTCGCGTTCGCCACCCGATGAAGTGCCCTGACCGCCGGGCAGTTGCACCGAATGCGTGGCATCGAACACCACCGGCGCGCCGGTCTCGCGCATGATGGCGAGCGACCGCATGTCGGAGACGAGATTGTTGTAGCCGAAGCTCACGCCGCGCTCGCAAGCCATGAATTGATCATCGGGCAAGCCGGCGTCGCGCGCCGCGGCGCGCGCCTTGGCGATCACGTTCTTCATGTCGTGCGGCGCCAGAAACTGACCTTTCTTGATGTTCACCGGGCGGCCGCTCTGGGCGACGGCGCGGATGAAATCGGTCTGGCGGCACAGGAATGCGGGGGTCTGCAGCACATCGACCACGGCGGCGACGCGCGCCACCTCGGCCTCGGAGTGCACGTCGGTCAGCACCGGCACATTCAATTGGCGCTTCACCTGCGCCAGGATTTCCAGCCCCTTGTCCAGGCCAGGACCGCGAAACGTCGTGCCCGACGAGCGATTCGCCTTGTCGTAGCTCGACTTGAAGATGAAGTTGATGCCCAAACCCGCGCACACCTCCTTCAAATGACCGGCCACGTCGAGTTGCAGCTGTTCGGACTCGACCACGCAAGGCCCTGCGATCAGGAAAAAGGGCCGATCCAGTCCGACTTCAAATCCACAAAGCTTCATGCAAAGTGTCCTGTCATTCAGGCCGCATGGGCCGAGGCTTGGTGCGCCAGCGCCGCCTTGATGAAGCTGATGAACAGCGGATGGCCGGCCCAGGGGGTCGACTTGAATTCGGGGTGGAATTGAACGCCGACAAACCAGGGATGGATTGCCCGCGGCAACTCGACGATTTCGGTGAGCTTTTCGCGCTGGGTGAGCGCCGATATCACCAGACCCGCCGACTGCAGACGGTCCAGATAGGCCTGGTTGGCCTCATAGCGGTGGCGGTGACGTTCGGTCACTACCGGCCCGTAGATCTCGAAGGCGAGCGTGCCGGGCTTGACGTCGGAGCTTTGCGCGCCAAGGCGCATCGTGCCGCCCAGATCGGAGTGTTCGTCGCGCTTTTGAATCGAACCATCGGCGTCCTGCCACTCGTCGATGAGGGCGATCACCTTGTGCGGGGACTCGGGGTCGAACTCGGATGAGTTGGCGCCCGCCAGACCTGCCATGTGGCGCGCGTATTCGATGGTGGCCACCTGCATGCCCAGGCAGATGCCCAGGTAGGGGATCTTCTTTTCGCGGGCATATTGAACGGTCAGGATCTTGCCCTCGACGCCGCGTTTGCCAAAACCACCCGGCACCAGAATCGCATCGAACTTGGCGAGCTGGTCGACGTTGTCGGGTGTCAGCAGTTCGGAGTCAAGGTACTCGATATTGACCTGTGCATGGTTGTGGATGCCGGCGTGACGCAGCGCTTCGTTGAGCGACTTGTACGAGTCGGACAGGTCGGTGTATTTGCCGCACATGGCGATGGTGACCTGGCAGCTGGGATGCTCGACGTCGTACACCAGCTTGTCCCAGCGGCTCAAATCGGCCGGCTTGGTGTTGAGTTCGAGCTTGGTGCAAATCAATTGATCCAGCCCCTGCTCGTGCAGCATGCGTGGCACTTTGTAGATGCTGGTGGCGTCCCAGACCGAAATCACGCCGTACTCGGGCACATTGGTGAAGAGCGAAATCTTCTCGCGCTCGTCGGCGGGAATGGCGCGGTCGGCACGGCACAGCAAGGCGTCGGGCTGGATGCCGATCTCGCGCATCTTCTGCACCGTATGCTGGGTCGGCTTGGTCTTCAATTCGCCCGCAGCGGCGATCCACGGCACGTAGGTGAGGTGCACGAAGGCAGTATTGTGCGGCCCCATCTTGAGGCTCATCTGGCGCACCGCCTCCAGGAAGGGCAGCGACTCGATGTCACCCACCGTGCCGCCGATCTCGACAATGGCGACATCCGCCGCGTCAGGCGTGCCGACACCGGCACCGCGCCGGATGTAGTCCTGAATCTCGTTGGTGATGTGCGGGATGACCTGCACGGTCTTGCCCAGGTATTCGCCGCGGCGTTCCTTCTCGAGCACGGTCTTGTAGATCTGGCCGGTCGTGAAGTTGTTGGAACGCCTCATGCCGGTGGTGATGAAGCGCTCGTAGTGGCCCAGATCGAGGTCGGTTTCGGCACCATCGTCGGTGACGAACACCTCGCCATGCTGGAACGGCGACATCGTGCCCGGATCAACGTTGATATACGGATCAAGTTTGATGAGGGTGATTTTCAGGCCGCGCGATTCGAGAATCGCCGCCAGTGACGCCGCTGAGATGCCCTTGCCAAGTGAGGACACCACACCGCCGGTGACGAAGACGAACTTGGTCATGTCGTGCAGCGCTGAAGAACGCTGTGGTGGTAAAGCGCGATTATATCGATGGGTGCACCGCTTGAAGCTCGTGCCGCAAAACTTCCATCAATTCGAGCACCAGCGCCGCCGTGGCGTCGGGCCGCTCGAAGGGATAGAGATGCGATCCCTCGATCCACACGAAATGCTGTTTGGCCAACGCCCGCGCCGAGCTCGTGCCGCCCTGACGCAGCTCGGCCGATTTTGTGCCGCCCACAAAGGCGCAAGGGCATTGCAGCGGATGCTGGCGCAGCATCTCGTCAAAGTGGTGGGGCAGGGTGTTGTAGATGCGCGCTTCGACCTCGCGCTTGAAGCGCAGCACGGTCTTGCCATCCACCTCTTCGAAACCTGCGTCCACATACGCCGCCAGCGCGCGGGCATCCCATCGCGCAAAGACACTTTTGGCGGCAAAGTGCTGCAGCACAGCGGCGCGGTCGGGCCATTCACGGCGGCGCTGGACGGCCACCTTGGCGGGCGACACGCGTTGAATCAAGCGTGTGGCCTTGGCCATGTGCAGGCTGTGCGCGCGCCAGCCGCTGACGACGGGCGAGTCCAGCATCACCAGGCCTTGCACGAGGTCGGGCCGTTTGCTCGCCGCCATCAGGCTCAGCAGCCCGCCCAAAGAGTGCCCGACCAACATGATCCTGGCATGACTGAGCTCCGCTTGCTGCTGCACGACTTCGATCAGCTCGTCGCGCAGATGCGGCCAGTTGCTGGTGACGGGAAAGCGCGCATCGTGGCCGAAACGGTCGATGGCGTGGACGGCCCAGCCGGCGCGCTCCCAGGCATCGAAGAGCAAGCGGTAGCTGCCGCCGGGAAAACCATTGCCGTGCGAGAAGACAATCTGCTTGGCGCCGTCGGCCAGTGGTTTGCGCTTCATGTGCGTGCCATGGCCTTGAGTCGGTACAGCGCGTCAAGCGCGTCTTTCGGGCTGAGCGCGTCCGGGTCGATGCCGGCCAGCGCCTGCTCCAGGCGCGACGGGCCTGCATCGGCGCTCAAGACTTCGGCAGGCGCTGCGGCAAACAGATCGATTTGCGCTTGCGACTCGCTGGCGCGCCGCTCCAAGGCCTCGAGCGTGGCGCGCGCCTGACGCACCAGGCCGGCCGGCATGCCCGCCAGCCGCGCCACTTGCACGCCGTAGCTACGGCTCGCCGGGCCGGCTTGAATCTCATGCAGGAACACGATGCTGTCGCCGCTCTCCACCGCCGACACATGCATGTTGAGCGCCTGCTCATGCTTGACCGGAAACTCGGTCAGCTCGAAGTAGTGGGTGGCGAACAGCGTGAAGCTTCGATTCCGGTCGTGCAAATGACTGGCGATGGCGCCTGCCAGCGCGAGGCCGTCGAAGGTCGAAGTGCCGCGCCCGATCTCGTCCATCAGCACCAGCGACTGGTCGGTGGCGCCGTGCAGAATCGCCGCTGCCTCGGTCATCTCCATCATGAAGGTCGATTGCGCATTGGCCAGATCGTCGGCTGCGCCGATGCGGGTATGAATCGCATCCATGGCCCCGAGCCGGCAACTGCGCGCCGGCACGAAGGAGCCCATCGCCGCCAGCAGCGCCACCAGGGCGACCTGGCGCATGAAGGTGCTCTTGCCGCCCATATTCGGCCCGGTGATGACAAGCAGCCGGGTGCGCGCATCGAGCCGGCAGTCGTTCGCCATGAATTCGCCGGCGCCGGTTTCGCGCAGGCGCATCTCGACCACCGGATGGCGGCCGGCTTCGATCTCCAGGCAGGGCTGGCCGACGAACTCGGGTCGGCACCATTGCAGCGTGACAGCGCGCTCGGCCAGAGCCGCCAGCACGTCGAGACTGGCAAGCGACCGTCCGAGCAGGCTCAACGGCGCGATCTGCAACTGCAAGGCATCGAGCACTTGTTCGAACAGGAGCTTTTCACGGGCGAGCGCGCGTTCCTGCGCCGACAGCGCCTTGTCCTCGAAAGTCTTCAGTTCGGGCGTGATGTAGCGCTCGGCGTTCTTCAGCGTCTGGCGGCGCTGGTAGTCGGCCGGCACTTTGTCGATCTGGCCTTGCGTGACCTCGATATAGAAACCGTGCACGCGGTTGAACTGCACGCGCAGATTGGCGATGCCGGTGCGCTCGCGCTCACGCGCTTCCAGATCGATCAGGAAGCTGTCGCAGTTGTCCTGGATCGCGCGCAGCTCGTCGAGCTCGGCATCGAACCCGGTCGCGATCACGCCGCCGTCGCGCAGCAAGACGGCAGGCTCGTCCTTGATGGCCAGGCGCAGCAGCTCTTCGATCTGGCCGGGCGGCGTGAGGCCGGTGCCGAGCAAGGTGAGCAGGGCGCATGCCGGGGCAAAGCTGGCGCGCAGCTCGGGCAGGACTTGCAGCGTGGCGCGCAAGCCGGTGAGCTCGCGCGGTCGCACCTGGCGCAAGGCAATGCGCGCGGTGATGCGCTCGACATCCGACACATTACGCAGACATTGGCGCAGCGGCTCGAACCCCTGCTCGATCAGGGCATCGATGGCCTCGTGCCTGGCCACGGCCTCGGTGCGATCGCGCCGCGGGTTCAGCAGCCAGTGGCGCAGCGTTCGGCTGCCCATGCCGGTGCGGCAGGTGTCGAGCAAGGAGAGCAGCGTGGGCGCAGATTCGCCGCGCAGGGTTTGCGTGAGTTCCAGATTGCGCTGGGTGCTGGGCGGCAAGTCGAGCAAGTCGCTGCTGCGCTGCACTTGCAGGCTTTGTACATGCGCCAGCGCGCGGCCCTGGGTGTGCTCGGCATAGCTCAGCAGCGCAGCGGCAGCCGCAAGCGCAGCATTCAGGTCTTGCGCGTTGTAGCCGGCCAGACTGGCCACGCCGAGTTGTTCGCACAGCTTGCGCGCGCCCAAGTCGCTGTCGAACTGCCAGGCGGGCCGATGCGTGGTGGTTGCGCGCAGTGCCACCAGCGCTGCCGGCAGCTTGTCGCGATCGACCAGCACTTCGGCCGGGCTCAGTCGCGCCAGCCATCCGGCCAGCTCGGGCTCACTGCACTGCGCCATGCCGAGTCGCCCTTGCGTCATGCTCAGCCATGCCAGGCCGATGTGACGACCCTGGGCGGACAGTGCCAGCAGCAGCGCGTCCTGCTTGTCGGCCAGCAGCTCGGTGTCGGTCACGGTGCCGGGTGTGACGACACGCACCACCTTGCGCTCGACCGGGCCCTTCGAGGTGGCGACGTCGCCGATTTGCTCGGCAATCGCCACCGGCACCCCGAGCTTGATCAGTTTGGCAAGATAAGTTTCCAGCGAGTGCACGGGCACGCCGGCCATCACCACCGGCTCGCCGCCGCTTTGGCCGCGCGTGGTCAGCGTGATGTCCAGCAAGGCATTGGCCTTGCGCGCATCGTCGAAGAACACTTCGTAGAAGTCCCCCATGCGATAGAACAGCAGGCTCTCAGGATGCTCTGCTTTCAGCCCGAAATATTGGGCCATCATCGGCGTGTGTTGGCTGGCCTTGTCGGTCATGCGGGGAAGTCCATCGAGGTCAATGTCCATTGGTCCTGGCCGTTCACTCAGGGTGAAGCGGGCTGAATGCGACATTGTCTCTTGTTAATTCCCCGCGCCTGAGTCGCTGTACCTCCCGGCGCTGCAACGAGGCTGAACGTGCGGATGACGCGAGATGGTTTGTGCGCGCAGCTTGGCGCGCAGCAGAGCTTGCTTGGCGTTGTTTGCAGCAAGACCTGCTGCTCCGGGACTCAGTTCGCCGCCGAGACCCGGACCGGTCGCCTACTTATGGGCGAATATACGCATAGCCTTCTTTTTGCTTTTTCATCAACTCGATCACTCCCCCGGGCACGTAGCCAATCGTGGGGAGCATGTCGGCGACGGTCAAGTGCATGCCCTTCATGGTGTTTTCGCAGGCCACGATCTTGACGCCGCTCTTGATCGCGTCACCCACCCGGTTGCCCGCCACCGAATCTGCCTTGAGCATGCCGATGCCGGGGCCATAGACCACGATCTCGACGTCGACATTGGCGCTTCCGAGGGATTCCTGAACATTCTTGACATTGTTCAGCGCCAAGTTCCACGTCATGGGGTTGGCCTCACTGACCTGGAACACGACCTTTTCCTTTTCCTTTGCTTGACTCATCTGGGCGCAACCTGAGGCCAGCAGCGTCACCGCTGCCACGGCAAACAGAGAAACAAATCCTCGGCGCAATAGGGTGATCATCGGCATTCCTTTGAGAGTATGGGTGGCTCGGCGGCGAACAACTCGGCACGGCGAGACTCCATTGCTGGAGGCTCGACAGACATCAGTCCTGTGCCACGCGCGGCGTATCCGGCGCAGGTGCATGCTAGCCCGATGCGGGCCGAACTCTCTGGGTGGAAGTCCCTAATCCCGATGGGGAGGTCGCGGCGCTCAGCGATCAATCTTGCGCAGCCGCACCGGTGCCTTCTTGGGCTCGATGCTGGCGGCCAGCGCCCCTTGCGGCGTCTGCGCCGCGTCCTCGACGTCGGCCTCGGACGCACCGCTGGGTGCTTCCTTGACGATGCTCGTGTAAGGCGTCAGCGTCTGCACCAGTTGGCCGTAGATGCGCGGATTGCCGGCAACCACTTCGCGTTGATACAGGTAGTCGGCGTCGCCGGTGAAATTGCCCACCAGGCCACCGGCCTCGGTGATCATCAAAGATCCGGCTGCCATGTCCCAGGGGCTCAAGCCGGTCTCGAAAAAACCGTCGTAGTAGCCGGCCGCCACGTAGCACAGGTCGAGCGCCGCAGCGCCGGGGCGGCGCACGCCGGCGCATTGCTGCATGATCTCTTCAAACATCTTCAGGTAGCGCTTGAAATCGTCGCCCTTGCGGAAGGGGAATCCGGTGCCGATCAAGGCCTCGGCCATGCGAATGCGCTTGGACACGCGCAGACGCCGGTCGTTGCGGTAGGCGCCGCGCCCCTTGGAAGCGTAGAACAAGTCATTACGCGTCGGGTCGTAGACGACAGCCTGCTGGATCTGGCCGCGGTAGGCCAATGCGATCGACACCGCATACACGGGCAGGCCATGGATGAAATTGGTGGTGCCGTCCAGCGGGTCGATGATCCACAAGTATTCGCTGTGCTCGGCGCCATGCGCGCGGCCCGACTCTTCTGCCAGGATGCCGTGGCCGGGATAGGCGGTCAACAAGGTTTCGATGATGACGCGCTCGGCAGCCTGATCGACTTCGGTCACGAAGTCGTTGGGCGACTTGGTGTTGACCTTGAGCAGATCCAGATCCATGGACGCACGATTGATGATGGAACCTGCCGCGCGCGCTGCCTTGATGGCAACGTTGAGCATGGGATGGAGTGCGGCTTGAGTGGACATGCGTGGGACCTGTGGCGGTGGTGACCGGTGTGACGGCTGACGGAGGAAAAGAACGTTCCTCGGGGGCGGTGCCCCAGGGATAATGCTCATTTTAGCGTGCCGCCATGTCTTCGACCCTCGACCCGACCCGATTCATCCTGGTTCAAACCAGCCATCCGGGCAATGTGGGTTCGGCCGCGCGTGCGATGAAGGTGATGGGCTTCTCGGATCTGGTCCTGGTGCGGCCGCGCTTTGCCGATGTGCTGAGCCGCGAAGAGACGGTCGCCTTGGCCAGCGGTGCGGCCGACATCCTGGTGCGCGCGCGCATTGTCGACAGCCTCGAAGCCGCGCTCGAAGACGTCACGTATGCCTGTGCCACGGCCATGACACCGCGCGACTTCGGCCCGCCCACGCATGCGCCGCGCAACCTCTTTCCCTCGCTGTCGGCCAGCGCGCACCGGGTCGCCTTTGTGTTTGGCTCCGAGCGTTACGGCATGAGCAATGACGATGTCTATCGCTGCCACGCCGTGCTGAGCATCCCCACCAATCCAAACTACGGATCGCTGAACCTGGCGCAGGCGATCCAGCTGATTTCGTATGACTGGCGTCAGGCCATAGGCGGCTTCGAGGTTGCCCAGCGCACGCCCGAGCGACGCTTTGCCTCGGTGGCGGCCGTGCAAGGGCTGCTCGCGCATTGGCAAGAGGCGCTGATCGAGATCGACTTTCTGGATCCCGATGCGCCCAAGAAACTGATGCCGCGGCTCAACCAACTGCTGAACCGGGCTCAGTTGGGCGACGAAGAGATTCACATCTTGCGCGGCATTGCCAAGGCCATGGTCAAAGGGCGCACGCCGCCGTAAACCCTGCCGCCGTCAAAGTGCCGACGCGTTGCTAAACTGGCCGGCCAAGAATTCAAAGCGAGAAGCCCTTGTTTGCGCGCCTGAAAGAAGACATCGCCTGCATCCTCGAACGTGACCCGGCGGCGCGCTCGTCATGGGAGGTGTTGACCTGTTATCCGGGCCTGCATGCCTTGGTGATGCACCGCTGGGCGAACGCCTGCTGGCACCATGGCTGGCATTGGTCGGGGCGCTTCATTTCGCATCTGGCACGCTTTCTCACCGGCATCGAAATCCACCCCGGCGCGACCGTAGGCCGACGCGTCTTCATCGACCATGGCATGGGCGTGGTCGTCGGTGAAACCGCCGAGATCGGCGATGAATGCACGATCTATCAAGGCGTGACGCTGGGCGGCACCTCGACCATCAAGGGCGCCAAGCGCCATCCGACGCTGGGCCGTGGCGTGATCGTCGGCGCCAATGCGCAAGTGCTGGGCGGCTTCACGGTGGGCGACGGTGCGCGTGTGGGATCGAACGCGGTCGTCGTGAAGGCCGTGCCGGCAGGTGCCACTGCGGTGGGGAACCCGGCACGCGTGATCGAAGCGCAGGCCGACGCAAAGCGCGAAGCGCTGGCCGCCAAGCTGGGTTTTTCAGCTTATGGTGTGACGCAGGGCGACGATCCGGTTTCGCAGGCCATGAAAGGCCTGATCGACAACGCGGCCGGTCACGAACACCAAATCGCGCTGCTGTGGCAGACCATCGCCACCTTGTCCGGCGCCAACAAACCCGACTGCGTGCCCACCGACGCCCAAAAGGGCGAGCACTTCGATGCGGCGGCGCTGAGCAGATTGGTCAAATAGCCTCAGCTCGCGGCGCGCGGCCGCAGCGCCGACTTGGGGCGGAAGGCCTTGACGACGGTCTCGTCAGTTTCAAGATAGGGCGCGCCGATCAGGTCCAGGCAGTAAGGCACCGCGGCGAATACACCGCCTACGGCAGGTGTGGCCCGCGGCAGACCTTCCAATATTTCGGCAATCGACTTGGGCTGGCCGGGCAGGTTGATGATCAAGGCCTGCTTGCGAATCACCGCGACCTGGCGCGACAGAATGGCGGTCGGCACGAAGTTCAAACTGATCTGGCGCATCTGTTCGCCAAAGCCAGGCATCAGCTTGTCGGCCACGGCGAGCGTCGCCTCGGGCGTCACGTCGCGCAGCGCCGGGCCGGTGCCGCCGGTGGTCAGCACCAGGCAGCATTGCGCCACGTCCACCAGCTCGATCAGCGTGTCGCTGATGATCTGCTGTTCGTCAGGGACCAGACGGGTCTCGAAGCTGACAGGGTTGAGCAGCGCGCGCGTCAGCCACTCGTGCAGCGCGGGCAGCCCCTTGTCTTCATAGATGCCACTGGAGGCGCGGTCGCTGACCGACACCAGACCGATGCGTACGGCGTCGAATTCACTCATCTCTGACCTCGTTTGCTTGGGTGGCGGCTCCCGCCTGGCATTGCTTGATCAGCTGAAACAGCTCGCGGTAGGCACGGCCGCTGCGTTTTTCGGGCAGCAACGCGGCGTCCTTGCGCGCGGATCGGACCACGCTGCGCAACTGCTGGGCGTCGCAGGCGGGGAATTCGGCCATCCAGCGTGTCAGGGCGTCGTCGCTGGCGATCAACTCGGCGCGCCAGCGTTCGGCCTCGTGCAGCTCCAACGCGTTGCGCGCCACGCCGAGTTTCATGGCGGCCACCGCTTCGCGAATCGGCTCCGCGTCGGTGTGGCGCATCAGCTTGCCTATGTACTGCATCTGACGCCGGCGTCCTTCGTGCGAACGCGTGCGCCGGTACTCGCGTACCGCCAAGCGCAGCGTCTCCGACAGGTCCAGACCATCGACGCGACTGTCGGGCAATTCGACCAAGGCCTCGCCCAGGCTCTGCAAATCATGCGAGGCCTTTTTCAGCTGGGTCTTGCTGGGTCGCTCGGCTTCGAAATCGTGTTCCGACGCCTGAGGTGAATTTTGGTTCTTCATGGAAGTTTCCGTTGGCGCCTGATGCGCCCGCTTCGAGCGAAGGCATGTGGCCAGCCGGGACGGGGATGATACCAAGGGAGCCAGACCCGGCACGGCGCTGAGTATGATGGCGACCGCAGGCGGCGTGAGCCGCTTCCATCGATGCCGCAGTCTCGCGGCATTCGCCGATTTCGTATTCCAGGCATGCCATGTCACGTACACAAAAACAGCACAAAGCTCATCCGGCCACGGTCCCGTCGGGCGGTAAAGCAAACGGTCGCGGCGACAGCGGTTTCGCCTGGTCGGCCACGCAATTTCAGCAGTTGGTGGACGATGCGCTGGGGTATGCCAAGACCTTGGGCGCCAGCGACGCAGCAGCCGAAGCTTCCGAGGGCGTGGGGCTGTCGGTGTCGACGCGCAAGGGCGAGCTTGAGAACGTCGAGCGCAATCGCGACAAGTCGCTTGGCGTGACCGTGTATGTGGGCCAGCGCCGTGGCAACGCCGGCACCTCCGACTTCTCGCGCAGGGCGCTCGAAGACACCGTGCGCGCTGCGTTCGACATCGCCCGCTTTACCGCAGAAGACCCTATGGCCGGCCTGCCTGATGAGCAGGATCTGGCGCTCGACCCCGGGCAACGGCCGGAGCTGGACTTGTTCCACCCGTGGACCATCAACGCCGAGCAGGCCGCTCAGCTGGCGATGCGCTGCGAGGCGGCGGCCTTTGCCACCGACCCGCGCATCAGCAATTCAGAAGGCGCGGGCGTGTCAGCTCAGGCGTCGCATTTCATCAGCGGCAATTCGCGGGGTTTTCGTGGCGGCTATGCCAGTTCACGCCACTCCTTGTCGGTGGCGCCGATTGCGGGACAAGGCGCCGACATGCAGCGCGACGCGTGGTACAGCTCGATGCGGGCGGCCGGCGATCTGGCCTCGCCCGAAGCAATAGGACGCTACGCGGCGCAGCGCGCGCTGTCGCGCCTGAAAGCCCGGCGCGTGGCCACCGGCGAGGTCGCGGTGCTGTTTGAATCCACCTTGGCGGCGGGTCTGCTGGGCGCCTATGTTCAGGCCACCAGCGGCGGGGCTTTGTATCGCAAGACCACTTTTCTGCCCGACTGCCAGGGCAAGCAAGTGCTGGCGACCCATATCGATGTGCTGGAAGATCCGCACCAGCGCAAGGGCAAAGGCAGTTCTCCGTTCGACGATGAAGGTGTGACCACGCGTGCCCGGACCGTGGTCGAGGCGGGTGTGGTGCAGGGTTATTTCCTGTCCACCTATTCGGCACGCAAGCTGGGGCTGCGCACCACCGGCCATGCGGGGGGCTCACACAATTTGAGTCTGGTCAGCCGATTGACTCGGCCCGGTGACGATCTGGACGCGATGCTGCGCAAGTTGCACACAGGCCTGTTCGTGACTGAATTGATGGGGCAGGGAGTCAACTACGTCACGGGAGACTATTCACGCGGCGCCAGCGGCTATTGGGTCGAGAACGGCCGCATCAAGTACCCGGTCGAAGAGATCACCATCGCCGGCAATTTGGCCGACATGTTCAAGCAGATCGTTGCCGTGGGCGCTGACCGGTACACGATGGGGTCCAAGACCACAGGTTCGATCCTGATCGAAAGGATGAAATTGGCGGGGAGCTGAACCTTGCAGAAGGCAAGGAAATTACATTTGCACGATGCAATATGACGGAAATGTCATCATCGACTTGACGCAGCTCGACTTTGCTGCACTCATCCGGCGTGTTGTCGGGTTTACACCGTGAAACCTTGGGCTTGGCAAATCTAGAATTCGACCTGTACAACTTCCCCAAACTAGGAGTGCTCATGACTGAACGTCGTTCCTTCGTTAAACAAGCTGGCCTGGCAGGCATTCTCGCTGCCGGTGTCGCGCCCGCCGTGGTGAATGCTCAGGCCAATATCCGTTGGCGCTTGGCTTCGAGCTTCCCGAGATCGCTTGACACGATTTTTGGTGCCGCCGAAGTATTTGCCAAGCAGGTGTCCGACATGACGGGCGGCAAGTTCCAGATCTCGGTCCACGCCGGTGGCGAGCTGATGCCTCCGTTCGGTGTGGTCGACGGTGTCCAGAACGACACGGTCGAGATGTGTCACACGGCGCCGTACTATTTCTTCGGCAAGGACGATATGTTTGCGCTCGGATGCTCGATTCCGTTCAGCCTGAACAGCCGTCAAATGACTGCCTGGATGCTGGAAGGCAACGGCCTGAAGTTGATGCGCGAGTTCTACAAGCAGCACAACATCATCAATTTCCTGGGCGGCAACACCGGTGCGCAGATGGGCGGCTGGTACCGCAAGGAGATCAAGTCGGTCGAAGACCTGAAGGGCTTGAAGTTCCGCGTCGGTGGATTTGCGGGCAAGGTGATGTCGCGCATGGGTGCGGTGCCACAAAATATTCCCGCGGGCGAAATCTACCAGGCGCTCGAAAAGGGCACGATCGACGCGGCCGAATGGATCGGACCTTATGACGACCTGAAGCTGGGCTTGAACAAGGTGGCGCCCAATTACTACTACCCCGGTTGGTGGGAAGGTGGCCCGCAACTCGACTTCTACATCAACCTGAAGGCCTATGAAGGTCTGAGCTCGGATTACAAGGCGATCATTGGTGCCGCGTCAGCGGTTGCGCACACTGGCTTGCAGGCCAAGTACGACGCCAAGAATCCTGGCGCCCTGCGTCAGTTGGTGGGCAGTGGTACCAAGTTGTTCCGTTTCCCCAAGGACGTGATGGACCTGGCATTCAAGGAATCCATGGCCTTGTACGAGGAAATCGGTACCAAGAACGCGGCCTGGAAGAAGACCTACGCAGATCTCTCGGCATTCCGGCGTGAGGAAAACCTGTGGTTCCAATTTGCCGAGGCAGGGTTTGACGACTTCATGCAGCGTCAAAAGCTCTGATGACTTGCAGCGTGACGCAAGATCGTCACGCAGCAGACAAAAAACCCAGCCGACACCGGCTGGGTTTTTTTTGGTGCGCCCAGCATGGGCGCACTCCTGTGGGTGCAAGTCCCGCCGCAAGCTGACCACAGTGAGCGAAGTGAAGCGCAACTGCATGAGGGTGACCGATTGTGGGAAGGAAGCGTGGAGCGTAAGTCATGAGCCGATGGACAAGAACCAGATAGAAGGCGGTGCCGAGCAGGGCGAGCAGGCCAAAGACTGCAAAGCTCTCGTGGTCAAAGCTCAGGCGGCGTAAATCTGGCGGTTGTGTGATGAAGGAGTGCGACCCTTACCTGGGGAGATCTCGCCTCGTGCCTGAAAGGGCGACGGTGAAAGCCGGAGCGAGAAGTCAGCAGAGGCCGTAGTAGTCGTAGGCAAGGCCGCAGAGGCTGTGGACCGAAAGCGAAGGGCCGAAGGAATGGAAGGTATAGGCCTTGGGTTATCGAGAGAGGAGTGCCTCAGATGTTCACGCAAGTGAAGCTCGCCACAATGCCGGAGCAGGTGAATCTTGCAAGGGCGTGGCAGCGAGTGAACCGATCTCGCCGAACCCGAATCAGCGAAGCCAGGCGTGTAGTAGTGCAAACGTCTGCATGACCTCAACCATTCCAACCGCCCGGTGCGGACCCGCATGCCGGGTGGTGTGGGAGGGGAGTGAGTCACACTGACTCACCCCCTATCCCAATAGGCCTACTTGCCGGACTTCGGTGCCGCTGCCTCCAAGGGATCCACTGGAGCCTGTTGAGCACCCTGGGGCGCCGTATCCGACTCGGGCTTGGAGGCTGCTCCACCCGCAGGACCGAAGAGCGCGTTCATGTCGATGGCCCGGTTCGAATCAGAACCGCCCGCCTGAGGCTGCGCCACTATTTTTATCTTGCTCAAGTCCATTTGAGCGGCCTTGTCCAAACCGCCGGTCACCAGATTCGGGAAGATGATGATCAAGCTCACCATGATGATCTGGATGATCACGAACGGAACGGCGCCCCAGTAGATCTGCAAGGTGGTGACGCCGGCAATTCTGCGGCCTGTCAGTTTGTCAATGTAGTCGCTGAAGGGGGCGACGCTGCGCAGATAGAACAGCGCGAAGCCGAACGGGGGATGCATGAACGAGGTCTGCATATTCACGCCCAGCAAGACGCCGAACCAGATCAGGTCGATGCCCAACTTGTCGGCCACTGGCGCCAACAGCGGAATCACGATGAACGAAAGTTCGAAGAAGTCCAGAAAGAACGCCAGCACGAAGATCAGGATGTTGACGAAGATGAGGAAACCGAGTTGGCCGCCGGGCAGACTGGTCAACAAATGCTCGACCCATACGGGGCCGTCAACTCCCTGAAACGAGAGGCTGAAGACGGTCGAGCCGATCAGGATGAACACGACAAAGCAGGCCAGCTTGGTCGTTGATGTCAATGCCTGCACCATCAGCTTGTACGAGATGCGGCCCCGCGAAAGGGCCATGAAGAAGGCGCCCATGGCGCCCATGGCACCGCCCTCGGTGGGGGTGGCAATGCCCAGAAAAATCGTACCCAGCACCAGAAAGATCAGTGCCAGTGGAGGAATCAGGACGAAGGTCACGCGTTCGGCGATGCGCGACAGCAGACCCAGCCGCAACACCTTGTTGACGACCGAGGCGATGAACGCCAGACCCACACCCACCGACATCGAAACGACGATGGTCTCGTCGGTTGGAGCGCTCGTGATGCTTTTGCCCTCGAACAGGCTCAACACCTGGGGATAGTGCTCGGCAAAATACACGGCGGCAACGACCGATACCAGTGTCAGCACACCGAGCGAGCGCAAGCCACTCTTGTTATTGTCTTCGCGGATGGAACGCGCTTCCAAAGGCAGTGCGGGCACCCATTTCGGTTTGAATATCGCGATACCGATGATGAACAAGGTGTACAGACCGGTCAGCGAGAAACCGGGGATGAAGGCGCCCTTGTACATATCACCGACGCTCTTGCCCAATTGGTCGGCCAAAATGATGAGCACCAGGGACGGGGGGATGATCTGTGCGAGCGTCCCCGACGCCGCGATGATGCCCGTTGCGATGCGGCGGTCATAGCCATAACGCAACATGATGGGCAGCGAGATCAAGCCCATCGAGATCACCGAGGCGGCAACGACGCCGGTGGTCGCTGCCAGCAGGGTGCCAACGAAGATCACGGCAAAAGCCAGTCCGCCACGAATCGGGCCGAACAGCTGGCCGATGGTGTCGAGCAGATCCTCGGCCATCCCGGAGCGCTCAAGTATTAAACCCATCAAGGTGAAGAACGGAATGGCAAGCAGCGTCTCGTTCTTCATGATGCCGAAGATGCGCAACGGCAAGGCCTGCATCAGGGCGGCCGGCAAGACGTTCATCTCGATGCCGATGAAGCCGAAGAACAAACCGCAGGCGCCCAGGCTGAAGGCCACTGGGAATCCCAGCAGCAAGAAGATGATCAAGCCCGCGAACATCAGCGGGCCAAGGTTGGAGGCAATGAATTCCATGTTGTGTCGCTCCGTCAGGCTTTTGCTTGTTCAGCCTGCAGGCGGATCGCCTCAGCAAGTTCTTCTTCGTCGGTCTTGACGCCGATCTTCAGCGTCGGGTCAGGGATCAAGCCTCGCAAATAAGCGATGCGTTTGATCAACTCGCTGATGCCTTGCAAGAGCAGCAGCCCAAAGCCCAATGGCATCATCAAATAGACCGGCCACATGATCAGCCCGCCGGCATTGGACGACACCTCGTTGGACTCGTAGCCCTGCCAAAAGAAAGGAATGCCCAGGTAGAGCACGGTGATGCATAGAGGCAGCAGGAAGACCGTGAAGCCGAACAGATCGACCCACATCTGTACGCGTTTGGAAAAACGTCCGACGACGACGTCGATGCGCACATGCTCGTTGTTGAGCAGTGTAAAGCCGGCGGCCAGCAAGAATGACGCTGCGAACAGATACCACTGCACTTCAAGAAACGCGTTCGAGCTGTAGTTGAAGACCTTGCGCACGATGGCATTCAGGGCGCTGATGGCGGTCGAGGCGAGTATCAGCCAGATCACCCATCGTCCGATGAAGCGACTGAGCGCGTCTATGAGTCCGGAAAGTTTGAGCAAAAGGGTCACGAAATTCTCCTGGGTTCCAAATACAGCGCCACCTGTCGCCTATGAACAAGCCGCAGGCCTCGGCAAGCCCGCGCAGTTTCGAACGTAAGTGCATGAGGCGAAATCAGGCACCACGAGTGATCGCTTCAGCCGTTGAGTGCCTTCTTGACCGCGGCCGAGACCAACCCCATGTCAGCCTTGCCAGCCAACTTCGATTTCACTTCGCCCATCACCTTGCCCATTGCGCCGGGCCCGCTGACGCCGAGTGCGCTCACAATGCTGGCGACTTCGGCGGCAATCTCAGCCTCAGTCAGGCGCTGCGGCAGATAGGCCTCCAGCACCAGCAGTTCGGCTGATTCCTTGTCGACCAGATCTTGCCGACCAGCCGCACCGAACTGGCTGATCGAGTCCTTGCGTTGTTTGATCAATTTGTCAACGATGGCGATCAGGGAGACGTCATCGACCACCACACGCTCGTCAACTTCCTTCTGCTTGACCGCAGCCAGCAGCATGCGGATCGTGGACAGGCGGGCGCTGTCCCTGGCGCGCATGGCGGATTTCATGTCTTCGGTGACTTGATCTTTCAGACTCATCGCTTTTTCTCGGACTGCTATGGGAGGGAAAATGTCGGCGCCGAAGACGTGAGGCAAAGAAAAGGCCCGCCACGGCGTCCCGTGCGGGCCTTATCCTGAGGGCAGAAGCGACCCGCTCAACAATTCGGTTGGATCAGAAGAGCTTCTTGGGCAACTGCATGCTGCGCACGCGCTTGAAGTGACGTTTGACAGCAGCGGCCTTCTTGCGCTTGCGTTCAGCGGTGGGCTTCTCATAGAACTCGCGAGCGCGAAGTTCGGTCAGCAGGCCCAGTTTTTCAATGGTGCGCTTGAAGCGGCGCAGTGCCACGTCGAACGGTTCGTTCTCTTTGACGCGAATCGTGGTCATGAAAAGGAAAATCCTTCAGTTGTGCGCTCGGTGTTCGTTCACCAGGAGTGCGTGAATGCCACTGCCTGGAAGCGAGATTTCCGGAAATCTCGCTTTTCCGAATCGACGCGCGGGGTTTGCCAGCAAAGAGTGGGATTATAGCCATGTTTCAGGGCTGTTACCACGATGCATTGTCCAACGAGGTATGAGCCTGAACGGCGTGCATGTTTTCAGCCAGGAATCTCTGATTGGCCGGTTGCGGGCAAACGCCAGCGCAGAACCAGCTGTGCCAGCAGATAGCGCAGCAAGGCGTCAAGGATAGGCGGAGGGCTCGTGATTCGAGCCGTGGCACATCAGGTAGCACTGCCCGCCGTTGGCCGTGGGGATGTATTCCAGCCGGTGCTGCACCGTCGAGGGCGTGACGACTGCAGTGCCGGTCTTGTCGGCCAGCATGAAATTGATCAATCGCGGGTACTGACGCGAGCCATGGGCATCATGACAGGCCGCGCACGAGCTCTGCTTGTTCAGGTGCCGGGCATGCGGAAACTTCCCCGCCACATCAACCGTCAGCGCATTGCGGTCCTGGCACTGGCAGCAGAGCGCAAAATTCTGCGCTGATTCAGTCACACTGTTTTCGGTGCGGTAGTTGTTCGCAAGAAGTGGCGAATACATCGAACCGTGTGAACCCGCCGGGTTGCTGCCCCCTGCGACCCAGGCGTCATTGTTGTGGCAACTGATGCAACCAATCCGGCTCGACGCGGTGTAGCCCGTCACCAGATTTTGAATACCGGCATTTTTGGGCAAGATCGAGCGTTCTCTCGCCACGCACCCTTCGATTCGAACCACAGTCTGCTGTTGACGGCTTCTCCCAGGGTCCGAAAACACATGTCTCGCACAGGTGCTGTTGACGTGATGTTACTGTACTGTAACGTCAATCGATGTTTGATGACTCGATGGCGTCGACGTTTTCCAGAAACTCGATGACTTCATCAGCCAGGGAGGGGCAGAGCTTGTGCACACGCTGCGGCGCTGGCCCAGGCCCACTGAAAGTTGTAGCCGCCCAACCAACCCGTTACATCGACCACTTCACCAATGAAGTGCAGACCCGGTACGCGTTGGCTCTCCATCGTTTGCGAGCTGAGTTGGCGGGTATCGACCCCGCCCAAGGTGACTTCAGCCTTGCGCCAACCTTCCGTGCCCGACGGTGTGAGCTCCCATCGCTGCAAGCGCTGCGCCAGGATGTTCAGCTCCTTGTCCCTGGTCTGGGGCATGGGCTGTGCTGCTTCCAGGTGCTGGTGCTCCAACCAGACTTGGGCGAGACGTTGCGGCAGGTGCAGCGCTAGTTCATTGCCGAGTTGGCGATGCGAGTGATGCTTGGCGTCGAGCAACAAGGGCCCAAGCTGAATTCCGGGAACCAGGTCGATCGTCAAGGCTTGACCTTCGGTCCAGTAGCTCGATATCTGCAGAATCGCCGGGCCGCTCAAGCCTTTGTGCGTGAACAGCATGTCCTCCAGGAACTCGCCGCGCGCCTTGCCCTTTCCGGTCGCTACTTTGACTTGAAGCGACAGGCCAGCGAGCGTGGCGAGCGAGCCCCATACCGACGTAGCGAAGGTGAGTGGCACCAAGCCGGGCCGCAAGGGCACGATTTGATGACCAAACTGTTCGGCCAAGCGCTGACCCCAGTCGCTGGCGCCAATTTTGGGTATCGACAAGCCCCCCGTCGCCACGACCAGGCGCTGTGCCGCGACCGGTCCACGCTCGGTGTCCAGTTCGAAGCCGTCGATGACTTTGCGCACGTCCATCACACGGCAGGGCTGCCAGCGTTGCACGCCACCGAGTTCGCTTTCGTGCAGCAGCATGGCGATCAGTTGCTCGGCTGACCCGTCACAAAACAGTTGCCCCTTGTGTTTTTCGTGGAACGCAATGCCGTGGCTTTGCACCAGTGCGATGAAGTCGGCAGGCGTGTAGCGCGCCAGTGCCGAGCGGCAGAAGTTCGGGTTCTCCGACAGGTAATTGGCAGGCGACGCCTCACGGTTCGTGAAGTTGCCGCGACCGCCACCCGAGATGCGGATCTTTTCAGCCAGTTCGGGCGCATGATCAATGAGCAGCACACGCAAACCGCGCTGGCCGGCGATGCCGGCGCAGAACAGTCCGGCAGCGCCGGCGCCAACCACCACCAGATCAAATCTCTGCATGGACTGATCCAGTTGCATCAACCGAGCGCATGCCGTCAGCAATCTCGCTCCTCGTGGACAAGCATGGCGCTGCATTGACAGTGGCCGGCCCGCGGGCAAGGATCACGTCAAGATTGCGTGACGTCACCGGTTTGCATGTATGGGTGAAGCGACCGAGTTTGGACTGCTTCAAATACAATGAAGCGGCTGTGCAGTCTGCGAGTGTGGCGTGCATGTATCGCATGAAGTAGGGACCTTGTCTCTGGAAGTTGACGGCAGCTGACGCCGCGATGCCCGAGGCACCCCAGCTTCAAGTTAGGGAGATTCGCGTCCGGAGTACTTTTGGCGCTTGAACTGACTGGCTGCACGCAGGAACATCATGCATCCTCAGTCGCCAAGCCGCTCGATCCATCCGCCAATCAACCATGCATCATCTCGCAACCGTGTCTGCTGAACTTCGCAACGATGCGAAGGAGCTGGCTTTTTTCCTCGACGCTGTCGGTGTGCAAAGCACCGATACGGCCATGCTTTTGCTTGCTGTTTTACGGGCGGTGGGTGGCACCGTCATGGTCAAGGCGGTGCCTAGCGGCCGATATGTGTACTGCAGCGATGGGGCTGCACAACTGTTTGGACGCAGTCCTGCTCAGTTGGTTGGCGCCAGTGACGCTGAATTGATGAGCGAGGACGAGGCCTCCTCCATGCGCAAGGCCGAACAATCGTTGCAGGTCCGGCGCGCCCAGGTCTCGACCGATCACAGGTTGGAACGCGACGGGCAGCGACGTGAATTCAGCGTCCATCGTGTTTTCATCAACGCGACGCATCTTTGCGCGGTGTGGCTGGAGCGCACGCAGGAGCGGCACCAGGAAGCCCAGATCAAGCGCGCGCTCGAACAACTGGGCCAGCAGCAGATGGCGTACGAGCAGATGCGACGCGAACTCGAGCAAGGCAGCGGTCGCGATCCCGCCAACGGACTGTATTTGCGCAGCCAATTCGAAGACCAGTTGCGCAGAGAAGTTGATTTGTCGACGCGCGAACACCGGGAGTTCGCCTTGGTACTGATCATGCTGGATCCGCTCGAGAGTGCTGACCTGCCGCCTGGCGCGAGGCACAGCCAGATCGAAGGGCTGGGCAGATTGCTGCGGGACAACACCCGGGCGATGGACGCCGCATGCCGAGTTGGAGAGGACCAGTTTTCGGTGTTGCTCTCCGGCGTGGGTCTGGCCACTGCACATGCGCGCATGCAGCAACTGTGTCGTCAATGCACGGCGCAAATTGTGGTGTTCGATGGCCAGGACCTGGGGATTTCTGTCTCGATCGGAGTGGCCAGTTTTCCCCACACCGCCTCAAGTCAGGCAGAGCTGATGCAAGCCAGCGAAGCCGCCTTGGTGGACGCACAGCGCCGCGGTGGCAATCGCGTTGCACTGGCGACAATCCGCTTCGAAGCCGGCTGAATCGGGTAACTCGGCTGGCGCGTCAGTGCGTCAGGCCTTTGTACAGCATATAGGCCGCCAGCAGGTACAAGAGCACAGCGAAAACGCGCCTGAGTTGCACGACATTGAGCGCGTGCGCAGCCCTTGCGCCGAGCGGTGCTAGGCAGACGCTGGCCAGCGCAATCGCGGCCAAGGCGGGCAAATACAGATAGCCGAAACTGCCTGGCAGCTGGTTGGGCAGGTCGCGCGCGCCAACCACGTAGCCGATGGTGCTGGCCAGCGCGATCGGAAAACCCAATGCCGCGCTGGTGGCCACGGCGTTGTGCATGGACACGTTGCAGCGGGTCATGAATGGAACCGAAATGAAAGCGCCTCCTGCCCCAACCAGTCCGGCAATGAAGCCTATGCCGGCGCCGACTGCGAATTGTCCTGTGGTGCCAGGCATCTTTTGACTGGGTGCGGGTTTCTTGTTGAGCAACATCTGCGTGGCCGAGAAGGTCACAAAGACCGCAAACACCATCGCCAGCCAATTGCCTTTCATCGCCACGAATGCGCCGGCGCCGCTGATCAGCCCTCCCAGCACGATGCCCGGTGCCAGGCCGCGCACCAGATCCCAACGCACCGCGCCGCGCTTGTGATGTGCGAACACGCTGGAGATGGAGGTGAAGACGATGGTTGACATGGCGGTGGCAATCGCCATCTTCACGGCCATGTCGGCGCTGACACCACGGTGAGTCAGTATCAGCGTCAAGAACGGCACCATCATCATGCCGCCTCCGATGCCCAGCAGCCCGGCCAGGAAGCCGGTGAAGGAGCCAAGCAGCAGCAACTCTCCTGTCAGCACGAGTTCAATGTTCACAAGGTCTCCAAAGGTGTGAGCAGCGCGGAACATCCAGTCGCCGCTTCAGGGCGCGCTGAGCTGAGGTTCAGAAGATGAAGGTGTCCACCACGAACCGTGAGCCGCATTCCTGAACCCAGGGGATTCAGGTGGGCGAGGTCAGTCGAGCTTCGGGTTCATCTGACGCGAGACGATCACACCAGCAAGACAATGTTCCAAGCCCCTGCTCTAAGAGCATCGGTTCAAGGAAATATAAAGCTCACGCGAACGTGATGGACGCTTGAATTCTACGTCCACAAGTGTGCCGACTGGCCGCAATGCATGTGGGTGAGCGCGCGAGACCGCCTGAACAATTGCGCCAACGCGGAAAGTCATTGGCGCGCATGCTCACAGCAACTGGCCGTCATGCCCCAGAGCTTCGTCGACGCGGCGAATCAGATCGGTCAAGTCGGGTGCATCGGTTGCGCCGCTTGTCGCAGGCACGGGCGACTTGGGGCCGTCGGCGTTCTCGACCAACTGATACGCCAGATTGAGCGCCGCCAGCACGGCAATGCGTTCACGTGCCTTGATGCGCCCCGCGTCGCGAATGGCGCTCATTTCCTGATCCACACTGGCCACGGCCTTGTGGAGCGCGTCCTCGCCGCCTTCGGGGCATCCCAGCAAGTAGCCCTGACCCAGGATCGTGACTTCAACTTGTTTCATTGGCCGGTGTCTCCCGATTCGTCTTCAACAGGCTCGACGGGGAGCCGTTCAAGCAAGGCGTCGATGCGGGCGCGCGCCGCGGCCAGCCGCGATCTCAGATTGTCGCGTTCACGGTTCACGGTGCTCAGTTCCTGTTGCAGCAACTCATTCGTCTTCTTCAGCTCTTGGTGGCGGAGCAACAGGCGTTCCACCCGTTCGGTGAGGTCGGTAAGGGTTGGCATGGCGTGGTCTGGGGGAGGGGTTCGCAGCGTCATTCTATGTGCCTGCCATTTTCTGACTGTGCTGATCGCAAGCAATGCGCAGATATCAACTCAAGGTCTTTGTGGGGAACGCACAGTAAGCCGCCACCGCACAGCGCAAACAGTGAGGCTTGCGTGCCTGGCACACATAGCGGCCCAGCAGGATCAACCAGTGATGCGCATCCACGGCGAATTCGGCGGGGACGCGTTGGAGCAAGGCTTGCTCGACTGCCAAGGGAGTCTTGCCGCGCGCCAGGCCGGTTCGATTGCCGACACGCAGGATATGCGTGTCCACTGCGATGGTGGGCTGTCCGAAGGCGACGTTGAGCACCACGTTGGCAGTCTTTCGACCCACGCCGGGCAAGGCCTCGAGGGCTTCGCGCGTGTCGGGCACTTGGCCGTGGTATCGGTCGATCAGGATGCGGCAGGTCGCGATCAGGTGTTTTGCCTTGGTCGGGTACAGGCCGATGCTGCGAATATGGTGACTCACGCCCTGCGTCCCCAGTGCCAGCATCTTGGCCGGCGTGTTGGCCGCTGCGAACAGGCCCTTGGTGGCCTTGTTCACGCTCACGTCGGTGGCCTGAGCCGACAGCAAAACGGCGGTCAGCAATTCGAACACATTGGTGTATTCGAGTTCGGTCTGAGGGTCTGGGTTGACGCGCTTGAGCGTTTCAAAAAACGGGCGGATCTGGTTGGGATTCATGGTCGCATTGTCCATGCGATTGCGGCGCGAGCAATGGGGCGCGCAGCGGTTTGCTGCGCCACCAGGGCGCGCGCGGCATCGGCCTGCCGCTCGAGGTCTGCGACTCTGTATCATTCCGGCTCATTCACACCCGATGTAAAGCACCCTAGGGTGCGCGAATTTTGCCGACCTCGGGTGCCAACTCTCACCTGGCCGTCGGCCTGAAACTTTGCGCAATGCTTGCGACGCGAATTGAACCCATTCCAACCATGACTGATAGCAGCCTGCCGGGTCAACGCTTGTCGCCCAACACCCGACGCGACAGGATCGGCTTGCTTTCGGTGGTGATGCCGGCGTTCAACGAGGCTGCGAGCCTGGCTGTGCTGCTGCCCGTCATCCATGAAGCCTTGGGTCGCCAGGCCGAGGCGCTTGAGCTGGTGGTGGTTGACGACGGCAGCACGGACGAAACCGCACTCGTGGTGCATGCCGCGATGGCCAAGGGCGTACCGGCGCGGCTGGTACGTTTGTCGCGGAATTTCGGCAAGGAAGCGGCCTTGTCCGCAGGTCTGGACCTGGCCGATGGCGATGTCGTGGTCTGTCTGGACTCGGACGGCCAGCACCCCTTGGATACCGTGCTGGAGATGATCGAGCGATGGCATGCCGGCTACGACGTGGTGTACGGCGTGCAGACCGACAGGCGTCATTCGCAATCGCCCACACGACGCGGTCTGACGCGTTTGTTCTATTGGTTGATGCAACTCGGGACGCGGGTCGACATGCCTGCCAACGCGGGCGACTTCCGGCTGCTCGATCGCTGCGTTGTACAAGCGCTGCGACGTCTGCCCGAGCGCGCACGCTATATGAAGGGCCTGTTCGCCTGGGTCGGTTTCAGCGCGGTGGGGGTGCCGTATGTGCCGCACAACCGGCTGCATGGGGTGACGAATTTCAAGTTCAAACGACTCTTCTCGCTGGCAATCACAGCCGTGACGGCGTTCACCCATGTGCCGCTACGCATCGTCACGGCCTTGGGTCTGTTGGTGTCGCTGGCGGCAGTCTTCTTTGGCTTATGGGTGGTGTTCGACACGCTGGTGTTCGGCAACCAGGTTTCCGGCTACGCCACGGTGGTCGTCTCGATCGTGTTCCTGGCGGGCGTGCAACTGCTTTGTCTGGGCATCATCGGCGAATACCTGGGACGCGTGTTTGACGAGGTCAAACAGCGCCCGCTCTACCTGACGCGCGAAGTCACGCCGCCGCTGACGCGCGCGGCGGTCCCCACCGCTACCGGGCAGCGCTGATGCAGCTGTTCTGGTTTGGCTTGGTGGGGGCCAGCGCTGCGGCCGTGCACCTGGGGCTGGTGTGGTTTCTTGTCTCGCAATTTTCGCTCGCACCTTTGCTGGCCAATGTGCTGGGCTTCGGTGGCGCATTCGTGCTGAGTTTCATCGGTCATCACCAGCGTACCTTTGCCGCACAGGCCGCGCCGATACGCCAGGCCTTGCCACGATTTGCGCTGGTGGCCGTGCTGGGATTTGCCTGCAATGAAGTCTTGTACGCATTGCTGCTGCAGCTCGGCATGGAGTACCGCCTCGCCTTGTTCCTGGTGTTGGTGGCCGTGGCCGGCATGACCTGGGTGCTGAGCCGCTATTGGGCATTCCGGCGCCACGAACTCGGCGAGGCGGCCGAGCAATGAGCAAGCGCGTCATCGTCTGCGCTGACGATTACGGCTTTGACGCCGACGTGAGCGGGGGCATTCTTGACTGTGTGGATGCCGCCGTGGTGAGTGCCGTGAGCTGCATGACACTGTCACCTCACTGGCCTGCGCAGGCCAAGGCGATCGCCAGCCGCCGCCATCAGGCCGATTTCGGGCTGCATCTGGATGTCAACGAGTTTGCCGGCTATGCGCCGGGCCGCAGCCTGTCGGGTTGGATCGTGGAGGCCTACACACGGCAGATCGGCGTGGAGGAAGCGCGCCAGTGGGTCGATGCACAACTCGATGCGTTTGAAGATGGTGCCGGCATGGCGCCACGCTTTGTGGACGGTCATCAACACGTGCATCAATTGCCGGTGTTGCGCAGCGCAGTGCTCGATGCGATGGCTGCGCGCTATGGCACGGCCTGCGCTTTGCGCGATGGCCGGCCACGCCACTGGCGTGGCGCCAAGGCCCAACTCATCGGCATGCTCGGGGCGCGCAGTCTGGAACGCGCAGCCCGGCACAACGGCTTGCTGTCAAACCATGATTTCGCCGGTGTCTATGAGTTTTCGACCGCGCGTCCCTATGGCGATCGGGTCGCGAACTGGCTGGCGACGCTCGACGACGGTGGGATGTTGATGACCCATCCTTCAAGAGCATCAAGCGCGTCGGTCGCTCATGACCCGATCCGTGCTGCGCGCCAAAGTGAACATGCCTGGTGGCTGTCGCCGGCAGCCAAGACGCTGCTGGACCGCATGGAGATCAAGGTAGTTCGCTTCGATGCGTTGAGCTGCTGAGACGCGCGGCAATCAATCAAGTCTGCGTTGCGCCCTGGCGCGAAGCATCGCCGCCTCGATCACCGCGCGTTTGCGGCTCAGTTGCTCAGGGTCGGTGAGCTTGGAGGCGGTCTCCAGATCTGCCAGCTTGGTCTCGGCCTTGACGAGCAAGCGCGCCGTGTTGTCGATCTGTTCTCGTTGCAGCCGCTGCTGGCGGAATTCATAGCGCTTACGTGCCTCTAGCGCCTGCGCCGGGCTCCATGCGTCCCAGCCGCTGCGTCCTGGTGTGGCCGCTATGAGCGTGATGCAATCGACCGGGCAGGCCGGAATGCACAGCTCGCAACCCGTGCATTGCGCGTTCACGATCACATGCATCAGCTTCGGCGCGCCGACGATGCAGTCGACCGGACAGGCCTTGATGCACAAGGTACAGCCTATGCACCAGTCTTCGTCGATCACGGCGAGTTGACGCGGACCTTCCTGACCATGCGCCGGGTTCAGCGCCAACACCGCTTGACCCGTAAGCCGGGCCAGTCGCGCCGCGCCGGTGGCTCCTCCGGGTGGGCACTGGTTGATACCCGCGTCACCTGCAACGATGGCTTGCGCGTAGGCTTGGCAATCGGCATAGCCGCAGCGCGTGCACTGGGTCTGCGGCAATGCCTGATTGATGCGCTCCACCAGCCGCGTTTGGTCCGGACTCAGCGCAGCTGCTGACATGGGCTTGGCTAGGCGCTGCGGCGTGCCCTGCTGGCCGGCTTCAGCGCAGACTTTGACGCAGTCTTGGCGACAGTCTTGGGGGCAGGGCGGGCTGATGCTTTAGGCGCCGCCTTGCTCGCCACGGCCGTTGTTTCTTTTTCAGCCCGCGCTGCGGCCTCGTACTTCTGGATGAATTCGTGCACGCGCGGATAGACTTTTTCACGCCAGCGGCGACCCGAAAATATCCCGTAGTGGCCAGCCCCTTCCACGTCGTAGTGGTACTGGTGCTGGGCCGGAACGCCCGCGCACAAGTCATGCGCCGCGCGCGTCTGGCCGGCCCCGGAGATGTCGTCCAGTTCGCCTTCCACGGTGAGCAAGGCGGTGCCGGTGATGTCTTGTGGACGCACCCTTTGACCCTTGATCTCCCATGTGCCGTTGGGCAGAGAAAAGTCCTGGAACACGGTCTTGATGGTATCCAGGTAGTACTCGGCAGGCATGTCCAGCACGGCGTTGTATTCGTCGTAGAACTCGCGGTGCGAATCGGCACTCTCATCGTCACCTCGAATCAGATCGAGGAAGAAGTCGTAGTGCGACTTGAGGTGGCGGTCCGGATTCATCGCGACGAAGCCGGTGTGCTGCAAGAAGCCGGGATAGACGCGGCGGCCGTTGCCCGGGAAATTGCTGGGCACGCGGTAAATGACATTGTTTTCAAACCAGCTGTGGCTACGGTTCATCGCCAGGTTGTTCACCGAGGTCGGGCTCTTGCGCGCGTCTATCGGTCCGCCCATCATGGTCATGCTGCGCGGCGTCGCCTCGCCATTGGATGCCATCAGCGAAATCGCGGCCAACACCGGCACGGTGGGCTGGCAGACCGAGATCACATGCGCATCGGCGCCGACATGGCGGATGAACTCCTGCACATAGGCGACGTAGTCGTCCAGATGGAAGGCGCCGACTTCGGCCGGCACCATGCGTGCATCGGTCCAGTCGGTGATGAAGACCTTGTAGTCGCGCAGCAGGACGCGCACGGTGTCACGCAGCAGCGTCGAGTGATGCCCCGACAGCGGTGCCACCACCAGCACCGTGGGATGGTCCTTCATGCGTGTCAAGACGTCGACGTTGTCGGTGAAGCGCTTGAAGCGCAGCAAGCGGCAGAACGGTTTGA
Organism: uncultured beta proteobacterium; assembly: GCA_963740455.1. Taxonomy (GTDB): domain Bacteria; phylum Pseudomonadota; class Gammaproteobacteria; order Burkholderiales; family Burkholderiaceae_C; genus Paucibacter. Next base: position 183,197 of record CAVUEF010000013.1, on the reverse strand, counting down.
CGATGGGCTGGAGTTCCTGCACGGCCACGTCCACGCCGTCCACCCTGACCGTCTTGATGTTGAACTCGGGCTTTTCGTAGTCCTTGGCCAATCGGTGGGCCAAGCCACAACCCGCCGCGACGCGCTGCGCCAGCGGCGTCTGCGCAAACGGTGACAAGGGGTGGTTATAGAGCTTGGCCGTGGCGCCGGCGAATTCGGAGAACGGGCTCATCAATGCACGTTGGGTTTCATAAAGCTGGTAGAGCATGTTGAGTCCCTTATGGCATAGCGCGCCGGGCAAACTGCCGGCGCGTCATTCGGTTCGTGAGATATGCGCAAATCCCAGTCTGCTTGCGGCGAACCTGGTTTGTGCAATGCACCATTTTAACGGTGCATTCGGTTTTTCTTCTGAACGGCTGCTCGCACAAAGCCGCACTAATGCGCAAACCCCGGCCTCATCCAAGCCGCTGCCCGCCCAAATGTAGGTCATGGCGCACCCGCTGCGGGTTGCCAATCCGATTGGCCATCGCTCAGCCCGCCATCACTTTGGCCATGGCCTGAGCCACCGCTTCGATGTTCTGGCGGTTCAGTGCGGCAACGCAGATGCGCCCCGTATCGACGCCGTAAATGCCGAACTCCTGGCGCAGGCGCTGCATTTGTTCCTTGTTCAGACCTGAGTAGCTGAACATGCCTTGCTGGCGTGTCACGAAACTCATGTCTTGTTGCACGCCGGCAGCCTTGAGCTTGTCGACCAGCGCCGTGCGCATCTCGCGTATGCGCAAGCGCATGCCGGTCAATTCCTGCTCCCACTGGGCGCGCAACTCAGGCGTGGTCAGCACCGTGGCCACAATCTGCGCGCCATGGGTGGGCGGGTTGGAGTAGTTGGTGCGGATCGTGATCTTGAGCTGGCTCAGCACGCGCGCCGCCTCGTCCTTGTCCGCACACACCACGCTGAGCGCGCCGACGCGCTCTCCGTAGAGCGAGAAACTCTTGGAAAACGAGGTCGCGACAAAGAACGACAGCCCGGCGTCCAGGAACTGGTGCACGACGGCGCCGTCCTCCTTGATGCCTTGTCCGAAGCCTTGGTAGGCCATGTCGAGGAACGGCACCAAGCCACCTGCCTTGACCACCGCGACGACCTGATCCCATTGTTCCGGCATGAGGTCGTAGCCGCTGGGGTTATGGCAGCAGGCGTGCAGCACGACGATGGTGCCAGGCACAGCCGCCTGTAGTGCCTCGAGCATGGCAGTGAACTTGACGCCACGGCGCTTGGCGTCGTAATAGGGGTAGTTTTCGACCTCGAACCCGGCATTGTTGAAGAGCGCCCGGTGGTTTTCCCAACTCGGGTCGGAGATCATCACCTTCGCGCCGGGGCTCAAGGTCTTGAGAAAATCTGCGCCTACCTTCAATCCGCCGGTGCCACCCACCGCCTGGACCGTTGCGACTCGACCCGCAAGCACAGTCGGGTGGTCTGCACCGAACACCAGGCCTTGCACCGCTTTGTCATAGGCGGCAATGCCGTCGATCGGGAGATAGCCGTGCGGTTTGGCAGCAAGCTGCATCTGGCGCTCGGCCTCGGCAACGCAATTGAGCAGCGGCAACTTGCCCTTGTCGTCGCAATAGACGCCAACGCCCAGATTGACCTTGTTCGGGTTCGGGTCGGCATTGAATTGTTCATTCAATCCCAGGATGGGGTCGCGGGGCGCAAGTTCGACGGCTGCAAACAAAGACATGGGAGGATGCTCGGCAAGTGGTTATGAGGCGTGCGCCGCCAGTGAGTTAGGCTGACGGACTACACAGAATTCTACGGGTTCCCCCGGAGTCACCATGCTTGAAGAAGTTCTTGCCACCGCGCCGGCGGTAGAAGGCGAATTTGCCGCCTTCCCCGATTCGCCATTCGAGCTGTTCATGCCCTATGCGCCGGCGGGCGACCAGCCCAGCGCGATTCAGCAATTGGTCGAGGGGGTCAAGGACGGGCTGAGTTTTCAAACCCTGCTTGGGGTGACCGGCTCCGGCAAGACCTTCACGATGGCCAATGTGATTGCGCGCCTGGGACGTCCGGCCATCGTGTTCGCTCCCAACAAGACCCTGGCCGCGCAGTTGTACAGCGAGTTTCGTCTGTTCTTCCCGAACAATGCGGTCGAATACTTTGTCAGCTATTACGACTACTACCAGCCCGAGGCCTATGTGCCGCAGCGTGACTTGTTCATCGAAAAGGACAGCGCCATCAATGAGCACATCGAGCAGATGCGACTGAGCTGCACGAAGAGCCTGCTCGAGCGGCGCGACGTGGTCATCGTGGCCTCGGTCAGCGCGATCTACGGCATCGGCAATCCGGCCGACTATCACCAGATGGTGATGACGCTGCGCGTGGGCGACAAAGCGGGCCAGCGCGACGTGATCGCTCAGTTGATACGCATGCAGTACACGCGCAACGAGACCGAGTTTGTGCGCGGCGCATTTCGCGTGCGCGGCGACACGATAGACGTGTTTCCGGCCGAACATTCGGAGCTGGCGATACGCATCGAACTGTTCGACGACGAAATCGAGACCCTGCAATTGTTCGACCCGCTCACCGGACGCATCCGTCAGAGCATTCCACGCTTCACGGTCTATCCCAGCAGCCATTACGTGACGCCGCGCGAACGCGTGCTGGCCGCCATGGACGGCATCAAACAGGAACTGCGCGAGCGCTCGGCCCAGTTCGTCGCCGAAGGCAAGTTGGTAGAGGCGCAACGCATCGAGCAGCGCACGCGCTTCGATCTGGAGATGCTCCAGGAAGTGGGTCACTGCAAGGGCATCGAGAACTACACGCGGCATCTCTCGGGCGCCAAGCCGGGCGACCCGCCGCCCACGCTGGTCGACTATCTGCCGCCAGATGCCATCATGTTCCTCGATGAGAGTCATGTGCTGATCGGCCAATTCAGCGGCATGTACAACGGTGACAAGTCGCGCAAGACGACCTTGGTGGAGTATGGCTTTCGTCTGCCCAGCGCCTTGGACAATCGCCCACTCAAATTCGAAGAATTCGAGGGCAAGGTGCGGCAGGCCATTTTTGTCTCGGCCACGCCGGGCAACTACGAGAACGACAACGCGGGCCAAGTGGTCGAGCAACTGGTGCGACCCACAGGTCTGGTCGATCCGATGGTCGAGGTGCGCCCGGCCACGCACCAGGTCGATGATGTGCTGCAAGAGATTCGACTGCGCGTCGAAATCAACGAACGCGTGCTGATCACCACATTGACCAAGCGCATGGCCGAACAACTGACCGACTATTTGTCTGACAACGGCGTGAAGGTGCGCTATCTGCACTCGGACGTTGACACGGTCGAGCGCGTCGAGATCTTGCGTGACCTGCGCCTGGGCTTCTTCGATGTGTTGGTCGGAATCAACCTTTTGCGCGAAGGGCTGGACATTCCCGAGGTGTCGCTGGTGGCCATCTTGGACGCCGACAAGGAAGGCTTCTTGCGTTCCGAGCGCTCGCTGGTGCAGACGATTGGCCGCGCCGCCAGAAACCTGAGCGGCCGGGCCATCTTGTACGCCGACAGAATCACCGAGTCGATGAAGCGCGCGATGGGAGAGACCGAACGCCGCCGCAACAAGCAGATCGCCTTCAATGCCCTGCACGGCATCACCCCGCGCAGCATCAAGAAGGAAGTGCGCGACATGATCGACGGCGTGTATTCAGAGAAAGCGGGCCGCGACGATCAGAAGCTGCTGGGCATGATGGGCGAGCTGGAGGAGCTGTCCGAGAAGGACCTCAGCAAGCGCATCACCTTGCTGGAGCGGCAAATGCTGGAGCACGCCCGTAACCTCGAGTTTGAACAGGCGGCGCGGGTCCGCGACCAGCTGGCCCAGTTGCGCGAACGCGCTTTTGGGGGCGGCGCGCACGATCACATCGTGCCGACCGGGCCAGCTCGTGGCCGCGTTTGACGCCCGGGCCGGTCAGGGTTTTGGCGTGTTGAACTTAATGCCGACTAATTTAGTCAGCTTCTGCTATACTTGACTTAATCGCTCAGGCATTCATGTGGGTTCATCCGCAATGAATGCCTGGCTCGCGAGAGCGTTCAAAACCCGAGTGATCCGTCATCACAGCCGGCTCACTCACCGCCCAAGGAGAGTTGTATGCGTCTCACTACCAAAGGTCGCTTTGCGGTTACCGCGATGATCGATTTGGCGCTGCGCGAGAACGGCGGCCCCGTCGCACTGGCGGCCATCAGCCAGCGCCAGCAGATTTCGCTTTCCTACCTCGAACAGTTGTTCGGCAAGCTGCGCCGCCATGATCTGGTGGAGAGCACGCGTGGCCCTGGCGGCGGGTATTCGCTGGGACGCAAGGCCGCAGAAATCTCCGTGGCTGACATCATCGTCGCGGTCGATGAGCCGATCGACGCCACGGGATGCGGAGGCAAGGAAAACTGCATGGGCGAAGATACCGGGCAATGCGCGACGCATGAGCTGTGGACCAGCTTGAATGAGAAAATGATCGAGTTTCTGGACTCGGTTTCGCTCAGGAAACTGGTGGATGACCAACTCTCCAAAGGCTTCACGGTCGAGGAGTCGCCAATGAAGCGAGCGATATCTTCGCAGCCAGTGCTCAAGCCGATCCGCATCAATGCTCCAAATTCTGTATTTGCGCTCGGCAACGCTTTCACGAAATAGGTCTCGACTGAACAGATCGCATGGATATGACTCCCCACTTCCCCATCTATATGGACTACGGCGCGACCACGCCGGTGGATCCACGTGTCGTCAGCGCCATGGTGCCCTGGCTGAATGAGCATTTCGGCAATCCGGCCTCACGCAGCCACGCCTGGGGCTGGGAGGCCGAAGCCGCGGTAGAAAAAGCCCGCGAAGAGGTCGCTGCATTGATTCACGCCGACCCGCGTGAAATCGTCTGGACCTCGGGCGCAACCGAATCGATCAACTTGGCCATCAAGGGCGCGGCGCATTTCTACAAGACGCGTGGCAAGCACATCATCACGCTCAAGACCGAGCACAAGGCGGTGCTGGACACCTGCCGCGAGCTCGAGCGACAGGGGTTCGACGTGACCTATCTCGATGTGCAAGAGAACGGTCTGCTCGATCTGGACAAGTTCAAGGCGGCGCTGCGTCCCGACACGATGCTGGTGTCGGTGCTGTTCGTCAACAACGAGATTGGTGTCATTCAGGACATCACGGCGATCGGCAATATTTGCCGCGAACGCGGCATCATCTTTCACGTGGATGCTGCGCAAGCCACCGGCAAGGTCGCCATCGACGTGACGACTCTGCCGGTTGACTTGATGAGCCTGGCTTCACACAAGACCTATGGCCCGAAGGGCATTGGTGCCTTGTTCGTGCGCCGCAAGCCGCGCGTGCGGCTGGAAGCGCAGATGCACGGTGGTGGCCATGAGCGCGGCATGCGCTCGGGCACGCTGGCCACCCACCAGATCGTCGGCATGGGCGAGGCTTACCGCATCGCACGTCTGGAGATGGGCACCGAGCTTGAGCGCATACGCATGCTGCAAAAGCGTTTGCTCGATGGCCTCTCCGACATTGAGCAGGTCTTCATCAACGGCGATCAGCAGCACCGGGTGCCGCACAACCTCAATATCTCGTTCAACTATGTTGAGGGCGAGTCCTTGATCATGGGCGTGAAAGGCATTGCCGTGTCTTCGGGGTCGGCCTGCACCTCGGCCAGTCTTGAGCCCAGCTATGTGCTGCGCGCACTGGGCCGCAGCGACGAGCTCGCGCATTCCTCGCTGCGCATGACGATAGGGCGCTTTACGACGGTCGACGAAATCGACTATGCCATCGGTACGTTGAAGGAACGCGTCGCCAAGCTGCGCGAACTCTCGCCGCTGTGGGACATGTACAAGGACGGCATAGACATCAGCACGATCCAGTGGGCGGCTCACTGAAATCTTTCCAGGACACAGGAGAAAAATCATGGCATACAGCGAAAAGGTCGTTGACCACTACGAAAATCCGCGCAACGTCGGCGCCTTTGAAAAGGGCGACGACACGGTGGGCACCGGCATGGTCGGAGCCCCGGCCTGCGGCGACGTGATGAAGTTGCAGATCAAGGTGAATCCGGCGACCGGTTTGATAGAAGACGCCAAGTTCAAGACCTACGGTTGCGGCTCGGCGATTGCTTCGAGCTCTTTGGTGACCGAGTGGGTCAAGGGCAAGTCGCTTGATCAGGCGCTCGACATCAAGAACACCCATATCGCCGAGGAACTGGCCCTGCCGCCAGTGAAGATTCACTGCTCGATCCTGGCCGAAGATGCCATCAAGGCAGCGGTGGATGACTACCGTGCCAAACACTCGCATTGAGCGGAGCCTCGCACCATGGCTGTGACCCTGACCGAGGCGGCTGCCCGCCATGTCTCGCGCTATATCGCCAAGCGGGGCAAGGGTGTGGGCGTGCGCCTGGGCGTCAAGACCACCGGTTGCTCGGGCCTGGCCTACAAACTCGAATATGCCGACGACGTGGCGGCCGAGGATGTGGTCTTTGAAGGCCATGGCGTGAAGGTGCTGGTGGACCCCAAAAGCCTGCCCTACCTGGACGGCACCGAACTTGACTTTGTACGCGAAGGCCTGAACGAAGGGTTCCAGTTTCACAACCCGCGCGAGAAAGACCGCTGCGGCTGCGGTGAATCGTTCCGCGTGTAGAGTCTTGGCTTGCTGAACAAGGGCGCGGCTGAGGGTCGCGCCTTTTTCTTAGGGCCGGTAACACATGAGCGTCAATACGCTGGACATGAAACTCGACGACGATGACTTCGCACTGTTCGATCTGCCGCGCAAGTTCGAGCAGCAGCGCGCCGACATAGACCAACGCTGGAAGGCCTTGCAGTCGGAGGTGCATCCCGATCGTTTTGTGGCCGAGGGAGCAGCGGCGCAGCGCTTGGCCATGCAATGGGCGGTGCGAGTGAACGAGGCGCATCGACGCCTGCGCGATCCCTTGGCACGAGCCGCTTACTTATGCGAATTGCTCGGTGCGCCCATCAATGCCGAGAACAACACGGCCATGCCGAGCCCCTTCCTGATCGAACAGATGCAGTGGCGCGAAGCCTTGGACGACGCTGCAGACCTTGCCGAGGTGCAAGCCTTGGACGCCCAAGTGCAGGATCGCGAAGCAGCGCTGCAAGCATCGATTCGAACCCTGCTCGATGAGCAGGGCGACGCGGCGGCGGCAGCAGCCCAAGTGCGCGCACTGATGTTCGTGACTCGATTCCGCGAAGATGTCAACCGGCGCCTGGAGCGGCTGGAACCCTGAGATTTTTATGGCCTTGCTACAAATTTCCGAACCCGGACAATCGCCCGACCCCCACCAGCGGCGCTTCGCCGTGGGCATCGACCTGGGCACCACCCATTCGCTGGTGGCCGCCTTGCGCAACGGCGTGGCCGAATGTCTGCCCGATGCCCATGGCCGCGCGATACTGCCGTCGGCCGTGCGTTATATGGAAGGCGGGCGCCGCCAGATCGGGCAGGAGGCGCTTGACGCCCAAGCGCTCGACCCCGAAAACACCATCGTGTCGGTCAAGCGATTCATGGGGCGGGCCTTGCGCGACATCGCCGAGCGCAAACACTTGCCTTATCGCTTTGAAGACAGCGAAGGCATGGTGGGCCTGCACACCCGGGACGGCCTGAAGTCTCCGGTGGAAGTGTCGGGCGAAATCCTGGCGACGCTGCGGTTTCGCGCCGAGGACACTTTCAAGGACGATTTGTTCGGCGCGGTCATCACGGTGCCGGCCTATTTCGACGACGCCCAGCGCCAGGCGACCAAGGACGCGGCTCGACTCGCCGGACTGAACGTCTTGCGCCTCATCAACGAGCCCACCGCCGCCGCGATTGCCTATGGTCTGGACAACGCCAGCGAGGGGCTCTATGCGGTGTACGACCTGGGCGGTGGGACTTTCGATATCTCGCTGCTGCGACTGAGCCGCGGCGTGTTCGAGGTGGTCGCCACCGGCGGCGACTCGAGTCTGGGCGGCGACGACTTCGACCGCGCCCTGGCCGACTGGTGCTTGTCGCAGGCCGGGCGCCACGTGGCCAGCGCGCACGACAAGCGCGCCATTCTCGTAGCGGCGCGCGCTGCCAAAGAGGCGCTCTCCGAGCAAGAACGCGTTGTGCTGAGCTGCAAGCTCGATGAGGGCGAACTGCAAGTGCCAGTCAGCCGAGAGCAGTTCGACGCCTTGACCAAGCCGCTGGTCGATCGGACCATGGTGGCGGTCAAGCGCGTGCTGCGCGATGCCAGGCAACGCATTGACGAAGTGCAGGGCGCCGTGATGGTGGGCGGATCGACCCGCATGCCTTGCGTGCAGGCCGCAGTGGCGGCGTATTTCGGCAAACCGCCGCTGACGAATCTGAACCCCGACGAAGTGGTGGCGCTGGGCGCCGCCATCCAGGCCAATCAGCTGGCCGGCAATGCCGCAAATGGCGACATACTGCTGCTGGACGTGATTCCGCTGTCGCTCGGCATTGAAACCATGGGGGGTCTGGTCGAACGCATCATCGAACGCAACGCCACCATTCCGGTGGCCAAGGCGCAGGACTTCACCACGTTCAAGGATGGCCAGACGGCGCTGGCCTTGCACGTGGTGCAGGGCGAGCGCGAGTTGGTGGCCGATTGCCGGTCGCTGGCGCGCTTCGAGCTGCGCGGCATTCCGCCGATGGTGGCCGGCGCGGCGCGTATCCGTGTCACCTTCCAGGTCGACGCCGATGGCTTGCTGAGCGTGTTTGCGAAGGAGACGGTCTCGGGCGTCGAAGCCAACATTGTTGTCAAGCCGAGCTACGGTTTGTCCGACGACGCCATTGCCGGCATGTTGCGTGACAGTTTCAGTACGGCCGAAGTCGACATGCAAGCGCGTGCCCTGCGCGAATCGCAGGTCGAGGCCGAGCGCATGCGCTTGGCCACGCGCTCCGCGCTGGCGGCCGATGGCGACTTGCTGGGCGCCGACGAGCTGGTGGCGATTGAAGCCCTGCTGGCGACGCTGGCGGGTGTCGCGACCGGCGACGATCACGACACCATCGACGCTGCCGTCGAAGCACTGGCAAAGGGCACCGAGGCCTTCGCAGCCGAACGCATGAATCGCGGCATTCGCCAGGCCCTGACGGGCCGCAATGTCGAACAAATCTGAAGGCCAGTCATGCCCACCATCAAGATCCTCCCGCACAGCGAATACTGCCCTGAGGGTGCCACGATCAAGGCCGATGTCGGCACCAGCGTGTGCGCGGCGCTGCTCGACAACGGCATCGCCATCGAACATGCTTGCGACATGGTGTGCGCCTGCACGACCTGTCACGTGATCGTGCGCGAGGGCTTCAAATCCTTGAGCGAGATGGCCGACAACGAAGAAGACCTGCTCGATCGCGCGTGGGGTCTGGAGCCTCAGTCGCGACTCAGCTGCCAGGCGATTCTGTCGCAGACCGACGTGACCGTGGAGATCCCGAAATACTCGATCAATCATGCCAAGGAATAGCACTCAGCGCCGCGACTTGAGCCGCACATGAAAGTACTGGGATTCGAGTCGTCCTGCGACGAAACCGGCGTTGCCCTGGTCGAGGTGGCTGAGCAGGGCGTGCCGCGGCTGATCGCACAAGCCTTGCACAGCCAGATCGACATGCACCAAGCTTATGGCGGCGTGGTCCCGGAGCTGGCGTCACGCGACCATATTCGCCGCGTTCTGCCTCTCACGCGCGAGGTGCTCGGCGCGGCGCGGCAGACGCTGCACGACGTCGACGTGATCGCCTATACACAGGGTCCGGGTCTCGCTGGCGCCTTGCTCGTGGGGGCGGGCGTTGCCGTGGCGTTGGCTGCGGCGCTGGACAAGCCCGCCATGGGTGTGCACCACCTCGAAGGCCATCTGCTCTCGCCTTTTCTTTCGAACGATCCGCCCGAGTTTCCGTTTGTGGCTTTGCTGGTTTCGGGCGGCCATACCCAGCTGATGCGGGTGCAGGACGTCGGCCGCTATGAAATCCTGGGCGAAACCATCGACGATGCCGCCGGCGAGGCCTTTGACAAGAGCGCCAAGCTGATGGGGCTTCCTTATCCGGGCGGCCCGCATCTGGCGGCGCTGGCGCGCCAGGGCGACCCTAAAGCATTCACGCTGCCGCGACCGCTCTTGCACAGCGGCAAGCCCGATTTCAGCTTTGCTGGCCTGAAGACGGCGGTGTTGACCCAGGTGAAGCGTCTGGGCGACACGCCGAGCGCTCAACAACTCGCCGACCTGGCGGCGTCCACGCAGGCGGCCATCGTCGAAGTGCTGGTGCGCAAATCCTTATTGGCGCTGGCCATGACCGATCTCAAGCGTCTGGTGGTGGCCGGCGGGGTCGGCGCCAACGCTTTGTTGCGGACGCAACTCGACGCCGCGTGCGCCAAGCAAGGCGTGCGCGTCCACTACCCCGAACTGAGTCTGTGTACCGACAACGGCGCGATGATCGCGATGGCCGCCGCCATGCGCCTGCAACGTGGCATCGGCCAGTTGCAGCGCAATGGCGGCTTCGAGGTCAGACCGCGTTGGGACCTGGCCAGCGCCTGAGCGCAGACACCTCAACTGATGGTGAGTTGGGTCGCTGCCTTGCCTTGGCGCTTGGCCAATGTCAGCGTCAGCACGCCATGTTCCATTTTGGCGTTGGAGTCCGACTGGCTGATCTCTTCCGGCAGCGAGAAGCTGCGCGAGAAGCGCGACAGCGAACGTTCGCGGTAAAGCACCCGCTCGCCGTCCTTCTGCTCGGCGTTCTGATGCTGTTCGGCGTCCACATTGACCTGGCGGCCGTCAATCGTGATCTTGACCGCGTCCTTGGGCACGCCAGGCAAGTCCAGCCGCACCTGATACGAGTGCTCTGTTTCGCTCACGTCGAGCGACGGGCTGCGCAGACTGCCGGCAACATCACGGGCGTCGCCAAAGAGTCCGCTCAAACCGTCGTCGAACAAGCGCTCCAGGCTGCGAGAAAACTCCGACACATTGCGATTCACAGGAACGAGAAACATACATGCCTCCTATAATCAATGCAGCTGCTTTGACTTGTGGGAGCAGCACCCCATGCCGCCATCTATGTGCGGCTTTTTTGTATTCAAGACCGTCGCAGGAAAATTTTCAGAGATGCCTCAGAGTTCATTTTTGACGCCCTGCACGGGTTTGAAGCGCTTGCTGGCCGTGGTGTTCTGCCTGTTTGTCGGACATGCCTGCGCTGCCGCAGAACCCATCAAGCTGGCCATGATCGAAGGCTTGTCGGGGCCCTTTGCCAACGCAGGGGAGGCGGTCTACCGCAACTTGCTGTGGGCGGTGGAGCGCGTCAATCAGCGCGGCGGCGTCAAGCTCGCCTCGGGCGCCAGACCATTGCAGTTGCTGCGTTTTGACAGCAAGGGCGCGACCGACGAAGCCTTGTCGATGATGCGTGCAGCCATCGATCAGGACGCTGGTTTCATCCTGCAGGGCAACAGCTCGGCGACCGCCGAAGCCTTGATCGACGCGCTCAACAAGCACAACGAGCGTGATCCTTCGCACCGTGCGCTGTACCTCAACTATTCGGCGGTCGATCCTGTGCTGACCAACGAGAAGTGCAGCTTTTGGCATTTCCGCTTCGACGCCCATGCCGACATGCGACTGGACGCTTTGACCGATGTGCTGCGCGCAGATCCTGGCATCAAGAAGGTTTACCTGATCGGGCAGAACTACAGCTTCGGCCAGCATGTGCTCAAAAAAGGCCGCGAGATGATTGCCGCCAAGCGTCCTGACATCGAGATCGTTGGCGACGAATTGCACCCGGTGGGGCGTGTCAAGGACTTCATTCCCTATGCCAACAAGATCAAGGCCAGCGGCGCCCAGGCGGTGCTGACCGGCAACTGGGGCAACGACCTGACGCTGTTGATCAAGGCGGCGAGGGAAGTCGGCGTGGAGGCGCGTTTCTTCACTTTTTACGGCAATGCGCTGGGCGCGCCAGCGGCCATCGGCGAAGCCGGTGTTGACCGTGTGCTGGCGGTGGCCGAGTGGCATCCCAATGTGGGCAATGCCGCATCCGAGAAGTTCTACAGTGCATTTCGTCAGCGTTTCCCCAAACCCGAAGACGACTATTTGCTTGTACGCATGCAAGCCATGATCGAAGTGCTGACAGCGGCGATCGAACGCGCGGGCAGCACCGAAGCAGCCGCTGTGGCCAGGGCCATGGAAGGTTTGAGTTATGACGGACGCAGCTTGGGCGGCGTGCACCACGGTGTGATGCGGGCCGCCGACCACCAGTTCATTCAACCGATGTATGTGAGCGTCATGGGCAGGGCGGGTACGCCGGGTGTGGCGCATGACAACGAGGGGTCGGGCTACGGTTTTCGAACCGTGCTCCATATTCCAGCGGCGCAGACCGAGCAGGTGCATCAATGTCGAATGAGTCGCCCGGTGAGTGACTAGGCTATAATTCACGCCTCGCCCCCTTCACAGGGGCGCACATGGCACGGTACGGGTCGGTTTCACCTGTAGCCGCAAGTTCAACTGGAAACCGTTCGAGTGGCAGACCAAGCACCACCGTGCGGCTTTTCCGCAATCCAGGAAATCCTCATGGCAGTAGCTGATCTGAACAAAGCGCAAATCGTCAAGGACAATGCACGCGGCGTAGGCGACACCGGTTCGCCCGAAGTGCAAGTGGCCATTCTGACGGCTCGCATCAACGACTTGACTCCGCACTTCAAGACCCACCTGAAGGACCATCACGGTCGCCGCGGTCTGCTGAAGATGGTCAATCAGCGCAAGAGCTTGCTGGCTTACTTGAAGTCCAAGGACTCGGGTCGCTATACCGCGCTGATCCAGAAACTTGGTCTGCGCAAGTAGTATCAAATGAACACGAAGAGCCTGTCTGGACACCCCAGCACAGGCTCTTTGTTTTTGGAACAGGACGGGTGGTGGCGCTGATGTGTCATTCCAACGAAGTTGCAGCCGCATTCGCAGCCTCAATTGCGCTGGAATGGCATCCCCGTCTCGCTGTCGCTGTTCCGGGCCCCCAACGCCGCCTCAAGGCGTTGACAACGTGCAGACCGTCGTCGTGTTGGCGGCGTCTGAAGACAGGGCCGCAATGCATGGCCTTCACACCATCGGAGATCCGACAATGAGCATGTTCACCAAAGTTACCAAGACATTCCAATGGGGCGAGCACACCGTCACCCTGGAGACCGGCGAAATCGCACGTCAATCGACTGGCGCAGTCGTGGCCAGTGTGGACGGCACCGTGGTGCTGGCCACCGTGGTTGCCAAGACCGACGCCAAGGCCGGCCAGGACTTCTTTCCGCTGACTGTCGACTATCTGGAAAAGACCTATGCCGCGGGCAAGATTCCCGGCAGCTTCTTCAAGCGTGAAGGCCGCCCGAGTGAGCTCGAGACACTGACCTCGCGCTTGATCGACCGTCCTATCCGTCCGCTGTTCCCGGAAGGCTTTTTCAACGAAGTGCAGGTGGTGATCCACGTGCTGTCGCTGAACCCCGAGGTGCAGGCCGACATCGTTTCCTTGATCGCCTCCAGCGCAGCGCTGTCGATCTCGGGCATCCCGTTCAACGGGCCGATTGGCGCCGCGCGCGTCGGTTACATCAACGGCGCCTATGTGCTCAATCCCAGCCAATCGCAGCTCAAGGAGTCCAAGCTGGACCTGATCGTGGCGGGCACGCAAGCCGCCGTGCTGATGGTGGAGTCAGAAGCCGACCAGCTCAGCGAAGAAGTCATGCTGGGCGGCGTGGTGTTTGGACACGAGCAAGGCAATATCGCCATCGCTGCCATCAACGACTTGGTGCGTGACGCCGGCAAGCCGGCCTGGGACTGGACCCCGCCGGCCAAGAACGAGCCCTTCATCGCCAAGGTCAACGCGCTGGCCGAAGAAGCCTTGCGCGCCGCCTATCAGATCCGCTCCAAGCAAGCGCGCACGCAAGCCTGCCGCGCCGCCACCTCGGCGGTGATGACTGCGCTGAGCGCCGAAGGCATCGCCTTCGACAAGGTCGAGGTCGAAGGCCTGCTGTTCGACATCGAGGCGCGTATCGTGCGCAGCCAGATTCTGGCGGGCGAGCCGCGCATCGACGGCCGCGACACGCGCACCGTGCGCGCCATCGAGATCCGCAACAGCGTGCTGCCGCGCGCGCATGGTTCGAGCCTGTTCACCCGCGGAGAGACCCAGGCACTGGTGGCCGCCACCTTGGGTACCGAACGCGATTCGCAGCGCATCGATGCCTTGGCGGGCGAGTACACCGAGCACTTCATGCTGCACTACAACATGCCTCCGTTCGCCACTGGCGAAACCGGCCGCGTCGGCAGCCCCAAGCGCCGCGAAATCGGCCATGGCCGTCTGGCCAAGCGTGCCCTGGTTGCGGTGTTGCCCGATCGCACCGAGTTTCCGTATTCGATGCGTGTGGTGTCTGAAATCACCGAGTCGAACGGTTCTTCGTCGATGGCATCGGTGTGCGGCGGCTGCCTGGCACTGATGGACGCCGGCGTGCCCTTGAAAGCACATGTGGCCGGTATTGCCATGGGCCTGATCAAGGACGGCAACCGCTTCGCCGTATTGACCGACATCCTGGGCGACGAAGATCACTTGGGCGACATGGACTTCAAGGTGGCCGGCACGACCACCGGCGTGACCGCGCTGCAGATGGACATCAAGATCCAGGGCATCACCAAGGAAATCATGCAGGTCGCCCTGGCGCAAGCCAAGGAAGCGCGTCTGCACATCCTCTCGAAGATGGTCGACGCGATGAGCACGGCCAAGACCGAGGTGTCCGAGTTCGCGCCGCGTCTGTACGTCATGAAGATCAATCCGGAAAAGATCCGCGACGTGATCGGCAAGGGCGGTGCGACGATTCGCGCCTTGACCGAAGAGACCGGCACGCAGATCAATATCGCCGAAGACGGCACGATCACGATTGCCTCGACCGACAGCGCCATGGCCGACCTGGCCAAGTTGAAAATCGAACAGATCACCGCCGAAGTGGAAGTGGGCAAGATCTATGAAGGTCCGGTCGTCAAGATCCTGGACTTCGGCGCCTTGATCAACCTGCTGCCTGGCAAGGATGGCTTGTTGCACATCAGCCAGATCGCGCACCAGCGCGTCGAAAAAGTGACCGATTTCCTGACCGAAGGCCAGGTCGTCAAAGTCAAGGTGCTGGAGACCGACGAAAAGGGCCGCGTCAAGCTGTCCATGAAGGCTTTGCTGGATCGTCCTGAGCAGTCTTAACTTTGTCGGACGTGCGAGAAGCTCGCTTCTCGCGCCCCGTCGACCTCATCATGCAAGTCATAGAAATCACACGCTCGGGTGGACCCGAAGTGCTGCAAGCCGGCACAAGACCTGACCCCGTTGCCGGGGCAGGCGAGGTGTTGGTGCGCGTGCGCGCATCCGGCGTGAACCGGCCGGACGTCCTGCAGCGCAAGGGCATGTATGCCAGCCCGCCCGGAGCGAGCGACCTGCCTGGGCTGGAGATTGCCGGTGAAATCATCGCCGGTGACAGCGCCGAGTTGGCCGCGGGCGGTTTTAAGCGCGGCGACCATGTCTGCGCGCTGGTTGCGGGCGGCGGTTATGCCGAGTTGTGCGTGGCGCCGATTGCGCAATGCCTGCCTGTGCCGCCGGGTTGGAGCGATGTCGAGGCAGCGAGCCTGCCCGAGACGTTTTTCACCGTCTGGTCCAATGTGTTCGAACGCGTGCACCTGCAGCCCGGCGAATCCCTGTTGGTGCACGGTGGCACCAGCGGCATTGGTGTGACTGCGATCCAGTTGGCCAAGGCTTTCGGTGCCCGTGTGTTGGTAACGGCAGGCAGCGACGCCAAGTGCCAGTCCTGTCTGGATCTGGGCGCTGATGCGGCCATCAACTACAAGACCCAGGACTTCAGCGCCGAGGTGCTGCGCCTGACCGACGGGCGCGGCGTGGACGTGATCCTCGACATGGTGGCGGGCTCGTACATCGAACGCGGCGTGAAATGCCTGACCGAAGATGGCCGGCTTGTCGTGATTGCGGTGCAGGGCGGCGTGCAGGCTAATCTCGATGCAGGCTTGCTGCTGCGCCGCCGCCTGACCGTGACGGGTTCGACCTTGCGCCCGCGCAGCCTGGCATTCAAGGCCGCGATTGCGCAGGCCTTGCGCACGCGTGTCTGGCCGCTGCTCGCGAGCCGTGTCATCAAACCGGTGGTGTTCAAGACTTTTCCGGGGCCGCAGGCAGCACAGGCACATGAGCTGATGGAGTCGGGCGAGCACCTGGGCAAAATCGTGCTCACTTGGCCGTGACGCTGAATAGGAACAGAAGATGCGCAAGAAACTGGTGGTTGGCAACTGGAAGATGCATGGCACGCGTGCCAGCAACGCGCTGCTGCTGTCGGGTTTGAAAGAAGCCGGACCCTGGAGTGCCGACGTGGCAGTGTGCGTGCCCTTTCCCTACATCACCGAAACCGCTTTGGGACTCACCGGCCAGGCCATCACGTTTGGCGCGCAAGACTGTTCGGCGCATGAGCAAGGGGCTTATACCGGCGAGGTATCGGCGGCCATGTTGGCCGATGTGGGTTGCCGCTATGTGATTGTCGGGCACTCCGAACGTCGCGCCCATCACCATGAAACCGATCAATTGGTCGCTGACAAAGCCAAGGCGGCGTTGGCGCATGGCGTAACGCCCATTGTGTGCCTGGGTGAAACCCGCGCCGAGCGCGAGTCGGGTCAGGCCGAAGCGGTCGTGAAGCGCCAATTGGCCGCCGTGATCCACACACTGACCCACTGCATTGGCGAAATCGTGCTGGCCTATGAGCCCGTGTGGGCGATTGGCACCGGACTGACCGCCTCGCCGCAGGAGGCACAAGCGATGCACGCCGTGCTGCGCACCCAGTTGCGGGCTGCGACGCAAAAGGCCGATGGCATGCGCATTCTTTACGGTGGCAGCGTCAAGGCGGAGAACGCCGCCGTCTTGTTTGCGCAAGCCGATATTGATGGCGGCCTGATCGGCGGTGCGGCCTTGAAGGCGGCTGACTTTGGCGCCATCTGCCGTGCAGCCGGTTGAGCACAATACACAATCATCAAGCCTCGGCGTGTGCCCGGGCGTATCGACCCAGCCGGTGCGAGCAAGCACCGGGCGGTCCGGAATCAATTTGAACTTGGAGTGAGTTGACATGCAGATCGTGATGAACCTGGTGCTGATCGTGCAATTGCTGAGTGCCCTGACCATGATTGGTCTGGTGCTGATCCAGCACGGCAAAGGTGCCGACATGGGCGCGTCTTTTGGCAGCGGTGCCTCGGGCAGCTTGTTCGGGGCCACCGGCAGCGCCAACTTCCTGTCGCGCACCACCGCGGTCGCGGCGACGCTGTTTTTCGTCACCACCTTGGCGATGGCCTATTTCGGCAACCTGCGCGGCGCGCCGGCCATCAATGATCAATCCATCTTGGACCGGACATCGTCATCAGCGGCCCTTGCGCCGAGTGCGCCGGCCAGCGGTGCAGGCGCGATTCCGGGTGCCTTGTCCACTCTTGCAGCACCCACCGCCGCATCGGCTGCGTCACGCTGAGGCCAGCTCCAACGCGCCTGATCTGCGCGCACTGTTCGCAAGCCCAAGGCTTGCTGCGAGCAACTCGCCAGCGATGGCTCGATGGCAGCGCGGCGTGTAGCAATTTTCCCAGGGAAACCCCTCGGAAATTCATAAATTCCGTCTAGAATGCGGGTCGGTTCAGGGCACGATCAGCGTGCCTTTGCCGCAGTAGATTTGGCCGTCGTGGTGAAATTGGTAGACACGCTATCTTGAGGGGGTAGTGGCGAAAGCTGTGCGAGTTCGAGTCTCGCCGACGGCACCATTTGAAGATTTGCCCTCTGAACAAATTCCTCAGCCGAGCAATTGTTTCTAGTGATTCGAAATACCCGCCATGACACTTGCGAGATATCAAGGTGGACATCGGTCATCCGTAGCATAGTAGCCGCCGACGACGCACTCATTGAATGCGACCGGCGCCGGTTCGGGCAACAAGCCTTGTTGCAATGACCGCGTCAAACGAACGAACTTCCAGCCACCGACATCGAAGAGCCTCTACATGAACCTGGATCAGTACCTGCCTGTCATCCTTTTCATCTTGGTTGGCGCAGGTGTCGGTATCGCACCGCAGGTCATGGGTTTCATCTTCGGCCCGAACCGTCCGGACGCCGCCAAGAACTCGCCCTACGAGTGCGGCTTCGAGGCCTTTGACGATGCGCGCATGAAATTCGACGTGCGCTATTACCTCGTCGCCATCCTGTTCATCTTGTTCGACCTTGAAATCGCCTTCCTGTTTCCGTGGGCGGTGTCGCTGCGGGAGATCGGTGCTGCGGGCTTCTGGGCCATGATGATTTTCCTGGGCTTGCTCGTCGTGGGGTTCATCTACGAATGGAAAAAGGGCGCACTGGATTGGGAATGATGGAGCCCCTCGTCCGATGGATACATCGGCCGATCCCCCAAGGGGATGCGGGCCGGCTTGGGAGCGGCCCGGCGCTCGGCCCGCGGCGCGCTGTTGCAGATTGGATTAGATATGGGTATTGAAGGCGTCCTCAAAGAAGGCTTTGTCACCACCTCGGTTGACACGCTGATCAATTGGTCCAAGACCGGCTCCTTGTGGCCCATGACTTTCGGTCTGGCCTGTTGCGCGGTGGAAATGATGCATGCGGGCGCGGCCAGGTACGACATTGACCGCTTTGGCATGCTGTTTCGTCCGAGTCCGCGCCAAAGCGATCTGATGGTGGTGGCGGGCACCTTGTGCAACAAGATGGCGCCGGCGATGCGCAAGGTCTACGACCAGATGGCAGAACCGCGCTGGGTGATATCGATGGGATCGTGCGCAAATGGCGGCGGCTACTACCACTACAGCTATTCGGTGGTGCGCGGCTGCGACCGCATCGTGCCGGTCGATGTCTATGTGCCGGGTTGCCCGCCGACGGCCGAAGCACTGTTGTACGGGATCCTGCAACTGCAGGCCAAGATCCGGCGTGAAAACACCATCGCACGCTGAACAGGGCTACTGATGAGCAGCAAACTCGACACCCTCCGACAAGCCCTGCAAGACGTGCTGGGCGAGCGCATCCAACATCTCGAATCTGCCCTGGGCGAAATCACCATCACGGTGGCGTCTAAGGATTACTCGGCAGTCGCCACCACCTTGCGTGACCACGCCGACTTGCGGTTCGAGCAACTGATGGATTTATGTGGTGTGGACTTCAGCACCTACAAGGACGGTCTGTTTGAGGGGCCGCGCTTTGCCGTCGTCTCGCATCTGTTGTCCATCAGCAAGAACTGGCGCCTGCGCCTGAAGGTGTTCTGCCCCGACGACGATCTGCCGCGCGTCGACGCGATGACACCGATCTGGAACTCGGCCTCGTGGTTCGAGCGCGAGGCCTTCGACATGTTCGGCATCATTTTCGACGGTCACGAAGACCTGCGCCGCATCCTCACCGACTACGGCTTCATCGGCCACCCCTTGCGCAAGGACTTTCCGACCACCGGCCATGTCGAGATGCGCTACGACGCCGAACAGCGGCGCGTCGTCTACCAGCCCGTCAGCATCGAGCCGCGCGAGATCACGCCGCGCATCATTCGTGAAGACAATTACGGCGGCCTGCACTGAAATGAAACCGATGCTGCAGCACTTTCCCCAAAGCATTTCCGGCTGCTGCGCATTGCGCGCTGCCTGAGGCACGTATGGCAGAAATCAAGAATTACACACTCAATTTCGGACCGCAACATCCGGCCGCGCACGGTGTGCTGCGGCTGGTGCTTGAGCTCGATGGCGAAGTCATCCAGCGTGCCGATCCGCACATCGGACTGCTGCACCGCGCCACCGAAAAGCTGGCCGAGAGCAAGACCTACATCCAGGCGCTGCCCTATATGGACCGTCTCGACTACATGTCGATGATGTCCAATGAGCAAGCGTATTGCCTGGCGATCGAGAAGCTGCTGGGCATCGATGTGCCGCTGCGCGCGCAATACATACGCGTGATGTTCGCCGAGATCACAAGGCTGTTGAACCATCTGCTGTGGATCGGGGCGCACGGAATCGACTGCGGTGCGATGAACATCCTCATCTATGCCTTCCGCGAGCGCGAAGATTTGTTCGACATGTACGAGGCGGTGTCCGGGGCGCGCATGCATGCGGCCTACTTCCGTCCCGGCGGCGTCTACCGCGATCTGCCCGACAGCATGCCGCAGTACCGCGTTTCCAAGATCAAGAACGCCAAGACGATTGCCAAGCTCAACGAGAACCGCCAAGGCTCGCTGCTCGACTACATCGACGATTTCTGCCGACGTTTCCCCAAGAACGTCGATGACTACGAAACCCTGTTGACCGAGAACCGCATCTGGAAGCAGCGCACCGTCGGCATCGGCGTGGTCACGCCGGAGCGCGCCATCAATCTGGGATTCTCAGGGCCGATGTTGCGAGGTTCCGGCATTGCCTGGGACTTGCGCAAGACCCAGCCCTACGACGCGTATGCGCAGATGGACTTCGATGTGCCGGTCGGCACGAATGGCGATACCTACGACCGCTATCTGGTGCGGGTCGAAGAGTTGCGCCAGTCCAACCGCATCGTCCAGCAATGCGCGCAATGGCTGCGCGCCAACCCCGGTCCTGTCATCACCGACAACCACAAGGTGGCGCCGCCCAAGCGCGTGGACATGAAGTCCAATATGGAAGAGCTGATCCACCACTTCAAGCTCTTCAGCGAAGGCTTCCATGTGCCTGAAGGCGAGGCTTATGCCGCCGTCGAGCATCCCAAGGGTGAGTTCGGCATCTACATCGTCAGCGATGGCGCCAACAAACCCTACCGTTTGAAGATTCGCCCGCCCGGTTTCGTGCATCTGTCCGCGCTGGACGAAATGACCCGCGGCCACATGATCGCTGATGCCGTGGCCGTGATCGGCACCATGGACATCGTGTTTGGTGAGATCGACCGATGAGCACTGAATTCATTCTTTCCGACGCTACCCGTCAGCGTTTTGACCGCGAGGTCGCCAAGTTTCCGGCCGATCAACGCATCTCGGCCGTGATGGCCTGTCTTGCCATCGTGCAGCAGGAGCAGGGTCATGTGTCGCGTGCGAGCGAAGACGCCATCGCCGCCTACATCGGCGTGGCACCGATCGCGGTGTATGAGGTCACCACCTTCTACAACATGTACAACCAGCAGCCGGTTGGCCAGTTCAAACTGAACGTCTGCACGAATCTGCCTTGCCAGTTGCGCAACGGCCAGCACGCGCTCGAACACTTGTGCAAGAAGCTCGGCGTCGAAGAAGGCGGCACGACGACTGACGGCTTGATCACCGTGCAGCAATGCGAATGCCTGGGTGCTTGCGCCGATGCACCGGTGCTGCTGGTGAACGACCGCCAGATGTGCAGTTTCATGAGCAACGAGCGCCTGGACGAGCTGGTGGACACGCTCAAGGCGCACGCCCAAACCAAAGCCTGACCGAGACCATGACGATGCTGGATCTTTCCAAGTTTCAGGCCACGGGTACCGAGACCTGCTTCCATGGCCGCCATGTCGGCGCCCAGATACTTGCCGGGCTCAATGGCAGCAACTGGGCCCTGGCCGACTATGTCGCGCGCGGCGGCTACGCGGCCTTGCGCAAGATACTGAGGGAGGGCATGACGCCCGAGCAAGTGACTGCCGAAGTCAAGACTTCGGGCTTGCGCGGTCGCGGCGGCGCCGGCTTTCCGACCGGCCTGAAGTGGAGCTTCATGCCGCGCCAGTACGCGGGCGCCAAATATCTGGTGTGCAATTCTGACGAAGGCGAGCCCGGCACCTGCAAGGACCGCGACATCCTGATGTTCAACCCGCACATCGTGATCGAAGGCATGGCGATCGCCGCCTATGCGATGGGCATCGCGGTGGGCTACAACTACATCCACGGCGAAATCTTCGACGCCTACGAGCGCTTTGAAGAAGCGCTGGCGCAAGCACGTGCCGCGGGCTTGCTGGGCGAGCGAATCGCCGGCAGCGATTTCAGTTTTCAACTGCACGCCTTTCACGGTTTCGGCGCCTATGTTTGCGGTGAGGAAACCGGATTGCTTGAGTCGCTCGAAGGCAAGAAAGGCCAACCGCGCTACAAGCCGCCGTTTCCCGCCAGCTTCGGCCTGTACGGCAAGCCCACCACGATCAACAACACCGAGACTTTTGCTGCCGTGCCCTGGATCATCCGCAACGGCGGCCAGCAGTATCTGGAGGTGGGCAAACCGAATAACGGCGGCACCAAGATCTACTCGGTCTCGGGGGACGTCGAGCGCCCTGGCAACTACGAAGTGCCGATGGGTTATCCGTTTGCCGATCTGCTGGCACTGGCAGGCGGCGTGCGCAAGGGTCGCAAGCTCAAGGCGGTGATCCCGGGCGGCTCATCGTCGCCGGTGCTGCCCGCCAGCTTGATGATGGAATGCACGATGGACTACGACTCCATCGCCAAGGCGGGTTCGATGCTGGGCTCCGGCGCTGTGATCGTGATGGATGACAGCCGTTGCATGGTGCAAAGCCTGTTGCGTCTGGCCTATTTCTATATGCACGAGTCCTGCGGCCAGTGCACGCCTTGCCGCGAAGGCACGGGCTGGATGTACCGCATGGTCGAACGCATTGCCAATGGCCAAGGCCGCATGGAAGACATCGACCTGCTCAATTCGGTGGCAGACAACATTCAAGGGCGCACGATTTGCGCGCTCGGCGACGCGGCGGCCATGCCGGTGCGCGCGATGATCAAACATTTCCGCGATGAGTTCGTCTATCTCATCGAACACAAGACCCCCATGGTGCCCGCTCATGTGTAAAGCAAATTCGGCCCGCCAGCAAAAGGTCAGGACCTCTCACCATGGTTGAAATCGAACTCGACGGCAAAAAAGTGCAAGTGCTCGAGGGCAGCATGATCATGCATGCGGCCGAAAACGCCGGCACTTATGTACCGCATTTCTGCTATCACAAGAAGCTCTCGATTGCGGCCAACTGCCGCATGTGCCTGGTCGATGTCGAGAAGGCGCCCAAACCGATGCCCGCCTGCGCCACGCCCGTGGCTCCGGGCATGGTCGTGTACACCAAGAGCGAGAAAGCCATCAAGGCTCAGCAGGGTGTGATGGAGTTCTTGCTGATCAACCACCCGCTCGATTGCCCGATCTGCGACCAGGGCGGCGAATGCCAGTTGCAGGATCTGGCCGTCGGCTATGGCGGCGGCGCTTCGCGCTACACCGAAGAAAAGCGCGTCGTCTTCCACAAGAACGTGGGGCCGCTGGTGGGCATGGAGGAAATGAGCCGCTGCATCCACTGCACGCGCTGCGTTCGTTTCGGCCAGGAGATCGCCGGCGTGATGGAGCTTGGCATGGCCCATCGGGGCGAGCATGCCGAGATTCAGACCTTTGTCGGACGCACGATAGATTCCGAGTTGTCGGGCAATATGATCGACCTGTGCCCGGTGGGTGCGCTCACCAGCAAGCCGTTTCGCTACTCGGCCCGCACCTGGGAGCTGGCGCGGCGCAAGACCATCAGCCCGCATGACAGCACCGGCGCGAACCTGGTCGCCCAGGTCAAGAACAACCGGGTGATGCGCGTCGTGCCGCTGGAAAATGAAGCCGTCAACGAATGCTGGATCGCCGACCGTGATCGCTTCTCGTACGAGGCATTGAACAGCGACCAGCGTCTGACGCAGCCCATGGTCAAGCAAGGCGGCCTGTGGAAGGAAGTCAACTGGACCGCGGCGCTGGAATACGTTGCCAATGGCCTGAAGCAGATCAAGGCCCAACACGGTGCGGCCAGCATTGGTGCGGTCGGTTCCGCCCACAGCACGGTTGAAGAACTGCACCTGCTGGCAGCGCTGGTGCGCGGACTGGGCAGTGAAAACATCGACTTCCGCACCCGCCACGCCGACTTCGGCAACGTGGCGGCCAGCAGCAAAGCCCGTTGGCTGGGGCGCTCGATCGCGTCCCTGACCGAACTCGATCGCGCCCTCGTGATCGGCTCGTTCCTGCGCAAGGATCATCCGCTGTTTGCCCAGCGCCTGCGTCAAGCGGCGCGTCGCGGCGCGCAGATCCACAGCGTGAGTGCCACGCAAGACGATTGGCTGATGACGCTGGCGCAGCGTGTCACGGTCGCGCCCAGTGCCTGGTCGCAGGCGCTGGCCGACATTGCCACCGCCATCGCACAAACCACCGGCGCGGCCGCGCCGGCGCCGGGTCAGGCCAACGAGCAGGCGCGTGCCATCGCGGCCTCCTTGCTGTCGGGTCAGAACAAGGCCGTGCTGCTGGGCAACGCCGCCGCGCAACACCCGCAGGCGGGCAGCCTGCTCAAGCTGGCCAACTGGATTGCCGAGCAAACCGGTGCCAGCGTCGGCTACCTCGGCGAAGCCGCGAACACGGTGGGCGCGCAACTCGTCAACGCGATGCCGGGGCAGGGTGGACTGAACGCCGCGCAGATGCTGTCGGCCGCGTCCACGCTCAAGGCAGCGCTGCTGCTGAACCTGGATCCGCAGTTTGATACCGCCAACGCGGTGGCTGCGGCGCAAGGCTTGGAGAAGGCCGACATGGTGGTGATGTTCAGCAGCTTCAAGACCGGCTTCGAACACGCTGATGTGCTGCTGCCCATCGCACCGTTCACCGAGACCTCGGGCACTTTTGTCAACGCCGAAGGCCGCGCGCAGAGCTTCGTCGGCGTGGTCAAGGCGCAGGGCGAAACACGCCCGGCCTGGAAGGTATTGCGCGTGCTCGGCACGATGCTGGGTCTGGCCGGTTTCGACTTCGAGACATCGGAGCAGGTGCGCGGCGCCGCGCTCGGCATCGACTTTGATTTGTCGGCCCGGCTCGACAACAGCAGTCTGTCCGACATCGAGATGTCCGCGGCACAGCCGGGTCTGGAGCGCATTGCCGACGTGCCGATCTACAGCACCGACGCGCTGGTGCGCCACGCGAGTTCCTTGCAACTGACGGCCGACGCCAGGCCGCCGGTGGCGAGTCTCCCGACGGCCCTGTGGAACCAACTCGGGCTGCAAGAAGGCGCCAAGGTGCTGGTGACGCAAGACGGCACCTCGGTGCAACTGCCGGCCCGCCATGATGGCGCGCTGCCTGCCACGGTCGTGCATGTGCCCACGGGTCATGCCGATACCGCTGGCCTGGGTGCCATGTTCGGCGCACTCTCTATCGCCAAGGTGTGACGATGATAGACACCATCAATCAATTCGGTGCTTCGATGCTGGGCGGCTGGTGGCCCGTGGCCTGGAACCTGATCAAGATCGTCGTGCTGGTTGCGCCGCTGATGGGGCTGGTTGCCTATCTGACCTTGTGGGAGCGCAAGGCGATCGGGTGGACGCAGATCCGTCCGGGTCCGAACCGCGTCGGGCCGCTGGGCTTGCTCACGCCGATTGCCGACGCGGTCAAGCTGATCTTCAAAGAAATCATCATCCCGACGGCGGCCTACAAGAGCTTGTTCTTCCTCGGTCCGGTGATGACCATCATGCCGTCGCTGGCGGCCTGGGCAGTGATTCCGTTCGGACCTGAAGTGGCGCTGGCCAACATCAATGCCGGCATGTTGTTCGTGATGGCCATCACCTCGCTCGAGGTCTATGGCGTGCTCATCGCCGGCTGGTCGTCCAACTCCAAGTACGCGATCATGGGCGCCCTGCGCGCCACGGCACAAATGGTGAGCTACGAGATTGCGATGGGCTTCGCCCTGGTGGTGGTGCTGATGGTGACAGGCAGCCTGAACATGTCCGAGATCGTGCTCAGTCAAGGCCGGGGCATGTTTGCCGACATGGGGCTGGGCATGCTGTCCTGGAACTGGCTGCCACTGTTCCCGATCTTCATCGTCTATTTCATCTCGACGCTGGCCGAGACGAATCGCCACCCGTTCGACGTGGTCGAGGGCGAATCCGAAATCGTTGCCGGTCACATGATCGAGTATTCAGGCATGGCGTTCGCCATGTTCTTCCTGGCCGAATACGCCAACATGATTCTCGTCTCGATACTGACAACCACCTTCTTCCTGGGCGGCTGGCTGTCACCGTTTGCCGCGTTGTCTTTCATCCCCGGCTGGATCTGGCTCGGACTCAAGACCTTTGTCGTGGTGACGATGTTCTTGTGGGTACGCGCCACCTTCCCACGATTCCGTTATGACCAGATCATGCGTCTGGGCTGGAAGATCTTCATACCGGTCACGCTGGTCTGGCTGGTCGTCGTCGGGCTGTGGATACAGTCGCCGTTCAATATCTGGAAGTGAGCCGAGGTCTTTACTTATGTCAGCTGTGACCTCCATCAAGCATCTGTTGCGAAGCTTCTTGCTCGTCGAGTTGCTGCAGGGCCTGGCCGTTACCGGCAGGCATTTTTTCTCGCGCAACATCACGGTGCAATACCCTGAAGAGCGCACGCCGCTGTCGCCGCGTTTCCGCGGCCTGCACGCGCTGCGTCGCTATGAGAACGGCGAAGAGCGCTGCATTGCCTGCAAGCTGTGCGAGGCGGTCTGCCCGGCCATGGCCATCACGATCGAGTCGGAGCAACGCGCCGACGGCTCGCGGCGCACGACGCGCTACGACATCGACCTGAACAAATGCATCTTCTGCGGCTTTTGCGAAGAGAGCTGCCCGGTGGACTCCATCGTCGAGACCAGCATCTTCGATTACCACGGCGAGAAGCGCAGTGATCTGTACTTCACCAAAGAGATGCTGCTGGCCGTAGGCGATCGCTACGAGAAGCAGATCGCCGCCGAAAAGGAGGCCGACGCCAAGTACCGGTGAGGTTCGAGTGCCAGCCCCGCGCGGGGCGGACCGAACCCACCAAAGCTTGCTGGAACCCCATGGATATCACCACCGCATTGTTCTACGTCTTCTCGGCCGTGTTGCTGCTGGCCTCGCTGCGCGTCATCACCGCGCGCAGCACCGTGCACTCGGCGCTGTTCCTGATCCTGGCCTTTTTCACGGCCGCCTGCCTGTGGATACTGCTGAGAGCCGAATTCCTGGCCATCACGCTGGTGCTCGTCTATATCGGCGCGGTCATGGTGCTGTTCTTGTTTGTCGTGATGATGCTCGACTTCAACACCGACAGCCTGCGCCAGGGCTTCTGGACGCATATGCCGCTGGCCGCCGTGGTGGGCGCGCTGATCGCCCTGGAGATGGCCGCGATTCTGATGGGCGGCTTCCGGCTCGGTGAAGCGCCTGCCGTGTCCGCCGCGGCGCTGAAGATGGGCAACACCAAAATGCTCGGCATCGACCTCTACACCAACTATCTGTACCCGCTGCAGATTGCCGCGGTGCTGCTCTTGGTGGCCATCATTGCCGCGATCGCGTTGACGCTGCGCCGCCGTGGCGACTCGAAAGCCATCGATCCGTCGGAGCAGGTCAAGGTTCGCAAGGGCGACCGACTCAAAATCATCAAGATGCGTGCGGTTGTCGAGGCACCCGCCGCCGATGCGCCCGATCGATCAACGAAGGGAGTTGCGTGACATGGCTGCTGTGACCTTGGGGCATTTCCTGACGCTGGGCGCGTGCTTGTTCGCGCTGTCCATCGTCGGCATATTTCTGAACCGCAAGAACCTGATCGTGCTCTTGATGGCCATCGAGTTGATGCTGCTGGCAGTCAACCTGAACTTCGTCGCCTTCTCTCATTACCTGGGCGACATGGCTGGTCAGATCTTCGTGTTTTTCATCCTGACCGTGGCGGCTGCGGAGTCTGCCATCGGCCTGGCCATTCTGGTGGTGATGTTCCGCAACCGATCCACCATCAATGTCGATGAACTCGACTCCCTCAAGGGCTGAGCGAGGCGCACCAAAACATGTCTGCACAACTTTCACAGAGCATGCTGCTCGCGGTGCCTTTGGCGCCACTGGTCGGCGCCGTCGTGGCCGGGCTGTTCGGCAAACAGGTGGGCCGGCGCGGTGCGCATACGGTTGCCATCCTGGGTGTCCTGATCGCCTTCATCCTGTCGGCCCTGACGCTCAAGGCGGTGGTGCTGGAAGGCGCCCGCTTCAACGCCACCATCTACGAGTGGATGGTGATCGGCGGGCTGAAGATGGAGATCGGTTTTCTGATCGACGGCCTGACGGCGCTGATGATGTGCGTGGTGACCTTCGTGTCGCTGATGGTGCACATCTACACCGTCGGCTACATGGAAGAAGATCCTGGCTACCAGCGCTTCTTCTCGTATATCTCGCTGTTCACCTTCTCGATGCTGATGCTGGTGATGAGCAACAACTTCCTGCAGCTCTTCTTCGGCTGGGAGGCGGTGGGGCTGGTGTCGTATCTCTTGATCGGTTTCTGGTACACCAAGCCGACCGCGATCTTTGCCAATATGAAAGCTTTCCTGGTGAACCGGGTCGGCGACTTCGGCTTCATCCTGGGCATCGGCTTGATTGTCGCCAATGCCGGCACCCTCAGCTATACGGAGGCGTTTGCCAAAGGCCCCGAGTTGGCCGCGCTGGGTTTCGCCAATCCGTTTGGCGGCGGCGAATGGATGCTCATCACGGTGACCTGCATCTGCCTGTTCATCGGCGCGATGGGCAAGAGCGCACAGTTTCCGCTGCATGTCTGGTTGCCTGATTCGATGGAAGGCCCGACACCGATCTCGGCGCTGATCCACGCCGCCACCATGGTGACGGCGGGCATCTTCATGGTGGCCCGCATGTCGCCGCTGTTCGAGCTTTCTGACACCGCACTCAACTTCGTGCTGGTGATAGGCGCCATCACGGCGCTGTTCATGGGCTTTCTGGGCATGATCCAGAACGACATCAAGCGTGTCGTCGCGTATTCAACCTTGTCGCAACTCGGCTACATGACGGTGGCACTCGGCGCTTCGGCGTATTCGGTCTCGGTGTTCCACTTGATGACGCATGCCTTCTTCAAGGCGCTGCTGTTCCTGGCGGCGGGTTCGGTCATCATCGGCATGCACCATGACCAGGACATCCGCAATATGGGCGGCCTGCGCAAATACATGCCCATCACCTGGATCACGGCCCTGCTGGGATCGCTGGCGCTGATCGGCACACCGCTGTTCTCGGGTTTCTACTCGAAGGACAGCATCATCGAGGCGGTGCACGCCAGCCAGCTGCCGGCCGCCGGTTTCGCGTATTTCGCGGTGATCGCGGGCGTGTTCGTGACCGCCTTCTATACCTTCCGCATGTACTTCCTGGTCTTCCATGGCAAGGAGCGTTTCCGTCACAAGCCTTTCCCTGGCGAGCATGATCACGACGACCATGGCGAACATCACGATCCGCACGAGTCGCCCTGGGTGGTGACGGCGCCGCTGGTACTGCTGGCCATTCCCTCGGTGGTGATCGGCTATCTGACGATAGGTCCGATGCTGTATGGCGACTTTTTCAAGGACTCCATCATCGTCAACACGGCGCTGCACCCGGCGATGCTTGAGCTCACCGAGGGCTTTCACGGCGCGCTGGCGATGGCCACGCACGGACTGACCGCGCTGCCGTTCTGGCTGGCCTTGGCCGGGGTGGCGATCGCCTACCTGTTCTACATGGTCAAGCCCGAAATTCCGGCCGCGCTCAAGACCTATTCGGGACCGATCTACCGTCTGCTGGACAACAAGTACTACTTCGACTGGTTCAACGAGAACGTGCTCGCCGCAGGCGCACGACTGCTGGGAACCGGCCTGTGGAAGGGCGGCGACATGGCCTTGATCGACGGCGTGCTCATCGACGGCTCGGCCAAGACGGTGAACGGCATGGCCGGCATCGTGCGGCTGGTCCAGAGCGGCTATCTGTACTGGTACGCGCTGGTCATGATTCTTGGCGTCATCGGCTTGATGACCTGGCAACTGTGGCCCTACCTCAACCTCACGACCTTTGTGGGCCTGTGATCATGCGCGCCTCCAGACCTGCCGTTTCACGCCAGGCCCCCTGCAGGGGAGAAGGAAACGTGGGAGCGGCCCGTCGTTTCCATGAGAGCCAAACTTCGGGCGGAGAATAAGAATGGGATTGTTGAGTCTTGCCATCTGGTTGCCTATCGCCTGCGGCGCCTTGCTTCTGGCGCTCGGCCGCGACGAGCAGGTCAAGGCCGTGCGCTGGTTTGCGCTGCTCGCGGCGCTGGCCAGCTTTCTGATCACCTTGCCGCTCATCATCGGCTTCGATACCGCCACCGCGGCGATGCAGTTCAGCGAGAACATGAGCTGGATCGGTCGCTTCAACGCGCGCTACCACCTTGGTGTGGATGGCATTTCGGTATGGTTCGTGCTGCTCACCGCGCTCATCACCGTGATCGTGGTGCTGGCCGGGTGGGAGTCGGTCACGAAGCGCGTCAATCAGTACATGGGCGCTTTCCTGATTCTGTCGGGCCTGATGGTGGGCGTGTTCGCGGCACTCGACGGCCTGCTGTTCTATATGTTCTTCGAGGCCACCTTGATTCCGATGTACATCATCATCGGCGTCTGGGGCGGACCCAAGCGCGTCTATGCGGCCTTCAAGTTCTTCTTGTACACGCTGGCCGGCTCGCTGTTGATGCTGGTCGCGGTGATCTATCTGTACTTCCAGTCGGGGGGCAGCTTCGACATCCTCACCTGGCACGCTCTGCCCTTGAGCGCGCATGCGCAGACGCTGCTGTTCTTTGCCTTCTTTGCCGCTTTCTCGGTGAAGGTGCCGATGTGGCCGGTGCACACATGGCTGCCCGACGCTCACGTCGAGGCGCCCACCGGTGGCTCGGTGGTGCTGGCTGCCATCATGCTCAAGCTCGGGGCCTACGGTTTCCTGCGTTTCTCTTTGCCGATCGCCCCTGACGCGAGCCGTGAGTGGGCCTGGTTCATCATCGCCTTGAGTCTGACCGCGGTGATCTATATCGGGCTGGTCGCGCTGGTGCAAAAAGACATGAAGAAGCTGGTGGCGTATTCGTCCGTCGCGCACATGGGTTTCGTGACCTTGGGCTTCTTCATCTTCGGCGAGCTGGGTGTGTCGGGTGGCCTGGTGCAGATGATTTCGCACGGCTTTGTGTCGGCAGCGATGTTCCTGTGCATTGGCGTGCTGTATGACCGCATGCATTCACGCGAGATCGCCAGCTATGGTGGCGTGGTCAACACCATGCCCAAGTTCGCGGCCTTCGCGATGCTGTTCACCATGGCCAATGCGGGCCTGCCGGCCACGGCCGGCTTCGTCGGCGAGTGGATGGTGATTCTGGCCAGCGTGCACACCAATTTCTGGCTCGGCGCTGGCGCCGCCACTGCGCTGATTCTGGGCGCCTCGTACTCGTTGTGGATGTACAAGCGCGTCTATTTCGGCGCGGTGACGAACGAGGCGGTGCGCCAACTGCACGATCTGAACGCACGCGAATTCCTGATCATGACCGTACTGGCCGTGGCGGTGATCTGGATGGGGGTCTATCCCAAGCCCTTTACCGACGTGATGCATACCTCGGTGACCGAACTGCTCAAACATGTGGCAGTTTCAAAACTGAACTGAGGGCCACTGAAAATGAACAACATGAACTGGCTCCCGGTCTATCCCGAAATCTTTCTGCTGATCATGACCTGCGTGGTCACGCTGGTCGATCTGTTCGTCAAGGACGAGCGCCGCACACCCACCTACTGGCTGACACAACTGTCACTGGCGGTGGTCGCCGCGCTGCACCTGAACTACTTCAACCGGGGCGAAACCTTGTACGGCCTGCACGGCATGGTTGTCACCGATCCGATGGGTCACCTGCTGGGCTTCTTTGCGGCCGTCGCGGTGATCGTGTCGCTGGTGTACGCGCGGCCTTATGTGCAGAGCCGCGACATGCTCAAGGGCGAGCTGTTTTCGCTGAGCATGTTCTCGCTGCTGGGCATCAGCGTGATGGTGTCGGCCAACAATCTGCTGGTCATCTACCTCGGCTTGGAGCTGATGACCTTGTCGCTGTACGCGCTGGTGGCGCTGCGCCGCGACCACGTGGTGGCGACCGAGGCCGCCATGAAGTATTTCGTGCTCGGAGCGCTGGCCAGCGGCTTCTTGCTGTACGGCATGTCGATGATGTATGGCGCCACCGGCTCGCTGTCGATTCCGAAAATCTTCGATGTCATCAGCTCGGGTCAGCCCAATCAGGGCGTGCTGGTGTTCGGTCTGGTGTTCCTGGTGTCGGGGCTGGCGTTCAAGCTCGGCGTCGTGCCCTTCCACATGTGGGTGCCCGACGTTTATGAAGGCGCTCCCACCGCAGTCACCTTGCTGATCGGCGGCGCGCCCAAGCTCGCAGCCTTCGCCATCACGATGCGCCTGCTGGTGGACGGCATGATCGGATTGGCCGTCGATTGGCAGCAGATGCTGCTGGTGCTGTCGGTGGGCTCGATGCTGGTGGGCAATCTGGCCGCGATCGCGCAGACCAATCTGAAACGCATGCTGGCTTACTCGACGATTGCACAAATGGGTTTCATGCTGCTCGGTCTGGTCTCGGGCGTTGCCAACGGCAATACCTTGTCGGCGGCCAACGCCTACAGCTCGTCCATGTTCTACGTCATCACCTACGTGCTCACGACCTTGGGTACCTTCGGCATGATCATGGTGCTGTCGCGCAAGGGGCATGAGGCCGAGCAGATCACCGATCTGGCCGGGCTGGCCAAGCGCAGCCCGTGGCTGGCGGGGGT
Organism: uncultured beta proteobacterium; assembly: GCA_963740455.1. GTDB lineage: Bacteria > Pseudomonadota > Gammaproteobacteria > Burkholderiales > Burkholderiaceae_C > Paucibacter. Next base: position 150,719 of record CAVUEF010000013.1, on the reverse strand, counting down.
GATGGCCATCTTCATGTTGTCGCTGGCTGGCGTGCCGCCCACGGCGGGCTTCAACGCCAAGCTCTCGGTGCTGCAGGCGCTGGTGACCACCGGTGTCGACTTCTACATCGTCGTGGCGGTGCTCGCCGTACTGCTGTCACTGGTGGGCGCCTATTACTATCTGCGCGTCATCAAGGTGATGTTCTTTGACGAGGCCACCGACCAGGCCGCGATTGCCGCGCCGCTGGACTTGCGCGCAGTGATGTCGCTCAATGGCGCCGCCGTGTTGTTGCTGGGCATCTTCCCCGGCGGCTTGATGGCCATGTGCGCGCAGGCCATCGTGAAGGCCTTGGCCACCTGAGCCGTGCCTGAGCAGGGCTGGGGATGAGCGCTGGAGCTTCCGACGCCGGCGCGCGCGCTGAAGACACGCGCCTGATCGAAACCTGCGTCGAGGCCAGCCAGGTCTATCGCGGCCACTTTCTGGACGTGCGGCGCGACTTGGTGCGCCTGCCCGACGGCAGCCAGGCCGCGCGTGAATACATCAAGCATCCGGGTGCCGTGATGATTGTGCCGCTGCTCGACGACGGGCGTGTGCTGATGGAGCGCCAGTACCGCTATCCGATGCAAAGAGTGATGCTCGAGTTTCCCGCCGGCAAGCTCGACGCGGGAGAGCTGCCGATGGTCTGCGCACGGCGCGAGCTGCTCGAAGAAACCGGCCACCGCGCACGCGAATGGGCTTACGCGGGCATTTTGCACAATGCCATCGCCTACTCGGACGAGGGCATCCACATCTGCTTTGCGCGTGGCCTGACGGCCGGCCCGCAGCAGTTGGACGAAGGCGAGTTTCTGGAGCTGACCACTTGCAGCGTGATCGAACTCGATGCGCTCGCCCAGAGCGGGGCGCTCACCGACGCCAAAACGCTGATCGGTCTGCAGTGGCTGCAGCGCTGGCAGGCCGGCGCGTGGCCATTGACGTGGCAGGCTTTGGCTTGAGCCCAAACGCCATGTCGCACGCCGGCCTATGATCCAAGCATGCTGGTACTCAATCTCTCCTGCGCCAACGGCCATCTATTCGAGGGCTGGTTTGGCTCCAATGACGACTTCGAATCGCAGCAACAGCGCGCCATGCTGAGCTGCCCGCTGTGTGGCGTCGAGCAGGTGACGCGCATGCCCAGCGCACCGCGACTGAATGTGTCGCACCTGCGCGATGGAGCCAGGGAGCGGGACGCCGAGCCGACTCCTGCCGAGCCTGCGCAACAAGCCACCAGCGACGGTGCGGCAGGCACTGCGCCTGCGCCGCCGCTTCCCAAGCAGGCGCAATGGACACAGCTCGTGGCGCATGTGCTGAAGAACACCGAAGACGTCGGCGACCAGTTCGCCGAGGAAGCGCGCCGTATCCACTATGGCGAGACCGAGCAGCGCGGCATACGCGGCAGCGCCACTGCCGACGATACGGCCGCCTTGCTCGACGAGGGCATTGAGGTGATGCCGCTGCCGCTGCCTGTTGCGCGCAAAGGCCCGGTGCAATGAGCGGACAGAATTAGGGCGACGCTGAATAAGTCCTGGCGATGGGCTGCGCCGCGCAGCGGGATGGGATGCAAGGCGCAAACCACAGCCATAGCCCAAGCTATGGCGCGGATTTGCAACGCCGCAGACCGCCCGCTGCGGGGATGCAGCACGCGGCGAGGACTTGTTCAGCGTTGCCTTAGAGCACGCGACCCGGATTGAGAAGATTGTCGGGATCGAGCGCCTGCTTGATGGCGCGCATCATCTGCAGCGCCACCGGTGATTTGCGCAGTGCCAGCTCGTCGCGCTTGAGCGCGCCAATGCCGTGTTCGGCCGAGATCGATCCGCCGTAGCTCACCACGGCATCGAACACTACTCTGTTCACCGCAGGCTCGTGTTCGCGCAGAAACTGCGCCGCGCCGACACCCTCGGGAGCCTGCACGTTGTAGTGCAGATTGCCGTCTCCCATGTGTCCGAAGTTGACGAGCCGCACGCCGGGAAACGCCGCCAGCAGCGCCGCATCGGTCTGTGCCACAAAGGCCGGAATGCTCGATATCGGCAGCGCGATGTCGTGTTTGATGTTGAGGCCTTCCTCGACCTGGGCGAGCGGAATCGACTCGCGCAGCTGCCACAGCGCGCGCGACTGCTCCAGGCTCGATGCCACCGCAGCGTCCTGGATCAGGCTGCTTGCCAGCGCGCTCTCGAGCAATTGCTCGAACAAGGCTTGCGCGTGGACGACGGATTCCGAATCCGAAATCTCCAGCAACACCGTCCAGGGGCAGGGCGGCAGCGCCCGGGGCAGTTGCGGGAAATGCTTGCGCACCAGACTCAGCGCGACATCGCCCATCAGTTCGAACCCGGTCAGGCCTGACCCCGCGCGCTGTTGCGCCAGACCCAGCAGCGCCAGCGCCGCGTCGAGCGTGGCGCAGGCCGCCAGCGCCGTCATGCGAGCCTGCGGGCGCGGGTAGAGTTTCATGGTCGCCGCGGTGATGATGCCCAGCGTTCCCTCGCTGCCGATGAAGAGATCGCGCAAGTCGTAGCCGGTGTTGTCCTTGCGCAGGCCGCTCAAGCCCTCCCACAGTTCGCCCGCCGCCGTGACCACCTCAAGCCCCAGGCACAGATCGCGCGCATTGCCGTAGCGCACCACCTGCGTGCCGCCGGCATTGGTGGCGAGGTTGCCGCCCAGCGTGCAGCTGCCTTCGGCGGCCAGGCTGAGCGGGAACAACAGGTCCTGGTCGGCGGCCGCCTGCTGAGCGAGTTGCAGCACGCAGCCGGCTTCCACCGTCATGGTCAGATTGGCGCGGTCGATGTGACGCACGCGCTGCATGCGCTGCAGGCTCAGCACGATCTGCGTGCCGCTGGCATCGGGCACCGAGCCGCCCACCAGGCCGGTGTTACCGCCCTGCGGCACCACGCTCGCGCCGTGCGCCGCGCACAGCTGCATGACCTGCACCACCTGCCGGGTCGACCCCGGCAGCACCACCGCCAGCGCCTTGCCGTGAAAGCGTTTGCGCCAGTCTGTCTCGTAGGCCGACAGGTCGCCGTCGCTGAGCACATGGCTGGCGCCAATCGCGCCGCGCAGCTCAGTCAACAAAGACAGGCTCATGGCGCTTGCCTCTTGGCGGCCTTGAGCCGCACTCGCACATGCCATGCGCAGGCCGTGAAGGTCAGCAGGCTGAGCAGCACTTCGGCCGCGGCCAGCGCAGCGCTCCGCCCCGCATCGCCATAGGCGCGCACGCAGCCTTCGGCCGCATACAGCCACACCAGCAGGCTGAGCCAACGATAGGTATAGAGCCGATAGCGCCACAGGCCCGGCAAGGCAGCCACCAGCGGCAATACCTTGACCGCCAGCGTGCCCCGACCGGTGGGTGCCCACCACAGCTCCCAGGCCAGACCCAGCACGATCAAACCGACCAGACCGAGCAGCGCCAAGCCTCTCGAAACACGCGCCGGCGCCGACGGCAATGCCGCCACGCAGGCCAGGCTGTTGATGTTGGATGTGGACATGACTGGCATCATAGCCAGCATGACGCTCAAATCCGACAAGCCGACGACCTCGCTGCAACTTGCCAACGAATCCTGGGACACGCTGCAAAGCTGGCCGTGGTGGGACACTTTGCGAACCTTGAAAAAGCGTTTTCGTGAAGATCGCCTGGGCCTCACCGCGGGCAGTCTGACCTTCACCACCATCATCTCGCTGGTGCCCTTGCTGACGGTGATGCTGGCCTTGTTCACGGCCTTTCCCATGTTCGGGTCGTTTCATGCGGCTTTGGAAAAATACTTTTTGCAGAACCTGATTCCACCCAATATCGCCAAGCCCGTGCTGGGGGCGCTGACGCAGTTTGCCGCGAAGGCCAATCGCCTCGGGACGGCGGGCCTGGTGGCGCTGTTGTTCACGGCGCTGGCGCTGATGCTGACCATAGACCGCACGCTCAACGCCATCTGGCGCGTGCAGCGGCCCCGTCCGATTGCTCAGCGCGTGCTGGTGTATTGGGCGGCGCTGACGCTGGGCCCGCTGCTCATGGGTGCGAGTCTGGCGCTGACCAGTTACGCGCTGTCCGCTGGAAAGGGTCTTGTCGCCGCGCTGCCCGGTGGCCTGAGCTTTTTGCTTGACACCACCGAGTTTGTCCTCCTGGCCTTGAGCGTTGCCGGTCTGTTTCATTACGTTCCGAATACCTATGTGCGCTGGCGCCACGCCTTGGCCGGCGGTGTGTTCGTGGCCACGGGGTTCGAGATCGCGAAACGCCTGCTGGCCTGGTATTTCAGTCAGGTGCCGAGCTACTCCACGCTGTACGGTGCGTTTGCCAGTCTGCCGATTTTTCTGATCTGGATTTACCTGGGTTGGGTCATCGTGCTGCTCGGTGCAGTGGTGGCCGCCTATGCGCCGAGCCTGCAGATGCACGTCGTGAAACATGCCCAGGAGCCGGGCTACCGGATGGAGCTGGCGTTGCAGGTGCTGCGCGAACTGCACCGCGCACGTCTCGACGGTGAGCACGGCCGATCGGCGCTGGAGCTGGGCGAGCAATTGCGCACCGATCCCTTGCAGCTCGAGCCCGTGCTCGACTTGCTTGTCGAACTGGACTGGATCGGTCGGCTCGAAGAAGCCGGCGACCAGCGCCTGTCGCTGCTGTGCGAGCCCGGCCAGACGCTGGCCGCGCCCCTGCTGGAAGCGCTGTTGATCGCGCGCACTCCGCCGCTTGAAAGCCTGTGGCGCCGCGGCCAATTCGGGCAGGCCGTGCTGAGCGACTTGCTGGATTGACCCCGCGCCAAACTCTCTGCGGTGAGACCTAAAATGGGCGCCGCTTCGTCGCACAACCCAATTCATGAACTTGCCCGCCACAGAAAGATGTCGATGACCCCTGGCCTTGATTTCCATGCGCACCTGCGCGCCGAGCTCGACGGCATTCGCGCCGCCGGCCTCTACAAGGCGGAGCGCGTCATCACCACACCGCAAGGCGCGCTGGTGCGCACGCAAGATGGCGCTGAAGTCATCAATTTGTGCGCCAACAACTACCTGGGTCTGTCATCGCACCCCACAGTGATCGCCGCCGCGCATGAAGCGTTGCGCACGCATGGCTATGGCCTGTCGTCGGTGCGCTTCATCTGCGGCACGCAAGACTTGCACAAGACGCTCGAGCAGCGGCTGTCGCGTTTTCTCGGCACCGAAGACACGATTCTTTACGCCGCCGCGTTCGACGCCAATGGCGGCCTGTTCGAGCCGCTGCTGGGCGAAGAAGACGCCGTCATCAGCGACGAGCTCAACCACGCCTCGATCATCGACGGCATCCGCCTCAGCAAGGCCAAGCGCTATCGCTACAAGCATGACGACATGGCCGACCTGGAGCGCTGCCTGGAACAAGCCAGGGTTGAGGGCGCGCGCTTCACGCTGGTCTTCACCGACGGCGTGTTCTCGATGGACGGCAGCATCGCCCAGCTCGACAAGATGCGCGCCATCACGAACCGCTACGGCGCTCTTCTAGGCATCGACGAATGCCACGCCACCGGCTTCATGGGTGCGAGCGGCCGCGGCACGCACGAGTACCGCGGGGTGCTGGGTCAGGTTGACATCATCACCGGCACGCTGGGCAAGGCGCTGGGCGGCGCGTCGGGCGGTTTCACGAGCGCGCGCAAGGAAGTGATCGAGCTGCTGCGCCAGCGCTCACGCCCTTATCTGTTTTCGAACACCGTGGCGCCGAGCATTGTCGGCGCGTCGATCGCCGTGCTCGATCTGCTGGAGGCCAGCACCGCCTTGCGCGACAAGCTCGAAGCCAACACGCAGTATTTCCGGGCCGCGATCCAAGCGGCAGGTTTCGAGATCAAGCCCGGCACGCACGCTATCGTGCCCATCATGGTGTACGACGCGCTGAAGGCACAAGCCTTGAGCGCGCGGCTGTTGGAGTTGGGCGTTTATGCGGTCGGATTCTTCTTCCCCGTCGTGCCCAAGGGACAGGCGCGCATTCGCGTGCAGATTTCGGCAGCGCATGAGCGCGCACACCTCGAAACTGCGGTGGCCGCCTTCGCCAGGGCCGGCCGCGAACTCGGATTGATCGCCTCATGACGTCGGCCGAGAAGGGCAAGATCCTGATCATCGGCGCGAACGGCCAGATCGGCACCGAATTGGCGCTCGCGCTGGCGCAAAAGCATGGCTTCGATGCCGTCGTCACCAGCGATGTCGCACCCACCGGTCGTGTGCCGGGCCTGCTCCACGAAATGCTCGACGTGACCGACGCCGCGGCACTGGCGGCGGTGGCCCAGCGCCATGGCGTCAAGCAGATCTACCACCTGGCCGCGGCCCTGTCGGCAAGCGGCGAACAGCATCCTCAATGGGCCTGGAACCTGAATATGGTGGGCCTACTGAACGTGCTGGAGCTGGCGCGCGTGATGCGCATGGACCGCGTCTTCTGGCCGAGTTCGATTGCCGCGTTCGGCCCCAGCACGCCCAAGCAGCGCACGCCGCAGTCCAGCGTGATGGACCCGACCACCGTCTATGGCATTTCAAAACTCGCGGGCGAGCGCTGGTGCGCCTGGTACCACGCGAATCACGGTGTCGATGTGCGCAGCCTGCGCTATCCGGGCCTGATCAGCTACAAGACGCCTCCCGGTGGCGGCACCACCGACTACGCGGTGGACATCTTCCATCAGGCGCTCAAGACCGGCCGCTACCGCTGTTTTCTGGCGCAGGACCAGGCCCTGCCGATGATGTACATGAGTGATGCCTTGCGCGCCACGATCGAGCTGATGGAGGCGCCTGCCGAGGCCGTCAAGCAGCGCGGCAGCTACAACCTGGCCGGCGTGAGCTTCACGCCCGCGCAAGTGGCTGCAGAGATTCAGCGCCAACTGCCGGACTTCAGCATCGACTACGCGCCCGACTTCCGCCAGGCGATTGCCGCAAGCTGGCCACAGTCGATAGACGACAGCGCCGCACAGGCCGACTGGGGCTGGAAGGCGCGCTTTGATTTGCGCGACATCGTCTCCGACATGCTCGAACAATTGCGAGCATCGGTCGCGCGCGCCTGAAACGCACGGTTGACGGCGCTGGCGCTCAGGCCTGCAGCGCCTGGCGCAGCGCCGCCAGTACCTGCTCGGGCGCCTCGGACATCATCGAGTGCCCCGCATTCACCATCACCACCCGGGCCTTGAGCGCCGCGGCCAACTCCTTGGCTTGCTTGGGCGCGGTCATCTGGTCGCGCGTGCCCAGCAGCAAGGTGCTGGAACAAGTCACTTTGGCGGCGGCATGCAGGCCGTCGGTATAGCGATCACAGATCCGGAAGTCATGCTCGAACAGATTCAAGCCCGTCTGGTTCGCTTGCACGCGCCGCATCAAGGCCCGGTCAGCCCCATGCAGCCAGCTGCCCGGTCCCGGGTATGAAGGCTTGGCCGCCCAGGTCGAGTGCGAGAACGTGTTCACCATGTCGATGGCCTTGAGCGGCGCGTCGCGCGCCGTGGCGAGCAAGGACTCCGACACCTTCATTGGATAGGCTGTTCCCAGCATCGCCAGATGGCTGACCCGCTCCGGCGCCAAGGCGGCTGCCGCCAATGCGATCAGCGAGCCCATGCTGTGCCCCACCAAGGCGGCGCGCTGCACTTGGGCCGCGTCGAGCAGGGCCAGCGTCCATGCGGCCAGCGCCTGCATGTCGGGCAGCGCAGCACCCGCGCTGCGCGCGTGGCCGGGCAGATCGACCGCGAGCACGCCGTGGCCGTGATGCGCGAACCAGCGCGCCAGCAGCGTCCAGTCGCTGTGGTCGTGCAGCGCACCGTGCAGAAAAACAATGCAGGGCAGGGTGGCATCAAAGGTCTTGCCGCCGGTGTACGCGTAGGCTTCGACCCCGTTGATTTCGAGTTTCATCGCGTCAGGCCCTTTCTGCTGTTTTGAGTGCGCGCTTCAGGTCGTCGAGCAAGTCGTCCGCGTCTTCAAGACCGATCGACAAACGTATCGTTCCTGCGGTGATGCCGGCTTGGTTGAGCGCCGCATCGTCCATGCGGAAATGCGTGGTGCTGGCGGGGTGGATGACGAGCGAACGGCAGTCGCCCACATTGGCCAGATGCGAGAAGATTTTCAGCGCCTCGATGAATGCCTTGCCCTGCTGGCGCGAACCCTTCAGATTGAAACTGAACACCGAGCCGGCACCGCTCGGTAGCAGCTTCTTCGCCAGCGCATGGCTGGGATGTGACTCCAGTTCGGGGTAGCCGACACTCTCGACCATCGGGTGCGCGACCAGAAACTGCACCACTTTGCGCGCGTTTTCCACGTGTCGCTGCATGCGCAGCGACAGCGTCTCGATGCCTTGCAGAATCAGCCAGGCCGTGTGCGGACTCATGCAGGCGCCGAAGTCGCGCAAACCCTCGCGGCGCGCCCGCAGCAAGAAGGCGCCGACGGTGCTTTCCTCGGTGAAGCGCATGCCGTGGAATCCCTCATACGGTTCGCACAGCTCGGCGAAACGTCCGCTGCCTGCGTGCGCCGCGTCCCAGTCGAATTGCCCGCTGTCGACCAGCACGCCACCCACCACCGTGCCGTGTCCCGACAAGAACTTGGTGGCCGAGTGATAAACCAGATCCGCGCCATGCTCGAACGGCTTGATCAGGTATGGCGTCGTCAAGGTCGAGTCGACCAGCAAGGGCAGGCCGGCCTCGTGGGCAATGGCAGCGACGCCAGGAATATCCAGCACGTCGAGTCCCGGATTTCCGAGGGTCTCGCCGAATAGCAGCTTGGTATTGGGGCGGATCGCGGCGCGCCAGCTGTCCAGATCACCCGGCTTGACAAATGTCGTGTCGATGCCGAAGCGCGCCAGCGTGTAGTGCAGCAGATTGTGCGATCCGCCATACAGCGCGCTGCTCGACACAATGTGCGAGCCAGCAGCCGCCAGCGTGACAATCGCCAGATGCAGGGCCGCCTGTCCGCTGGCCGTGGCGATGGCACCCGCGCCGCCTTCCAGCGCCGCGACCCGCTCTTCGAACACCGCTGTGGTCGGGTTGGAGATGCGGCTGTAGACATGGCCAGGGCGCTCCATATTGAACAACGCTGCGGCATGCTCGCTGCTCTCGAACACGAACGAGGTGCTCAGGTGCAGGGGCACCGCACGCGCGCCCGTGGCCGCGTCGGGCGCTGCACCGGCATGCAAGGCCAAGGTATCAAAGCCGGGTTCGGCGTAACCAGACATGGTGTCTCCAAAGGTGTTGCGATCTGCTCAGCCATCAGGCGTTTTACCTGCTAGCCAATACGCGATTGTGTGCTATGTTTCCTATCAGTCTGACCCGACTGCAATCGCGTTCAAAGGCAAGGAGACACGCCATGAAAGTTCTCGACATCCTTCGCGTCAAGGGAGGCACCTTGTACACGGCGTCACCGGACGAATCCCTGTCGGTTGCGCTGCTCACCATGGCCGACAACGACGTCGGCTCGCTGGTCCTCATGGAGAACGGCGGACTGGTGGGCATGCTCACCTTCCGCGAGGTGATCACCGCGATCGCCAGGAATGGCGGCAGCGTGGGTACGCTCACCGTGCGCGCGGTGATGGACAAGTCGCCAATGACCTGCGCGCCAGAAACTGACATTGACGAGTTGCGCCGCATGATGCTGGGCCGCCATGCGCGCTATATACCGGCGCTGGACGGCAACACCTTGATGGGCGTGATTTCTTTTTATGACGTGGCCAAGGCCATTGTCGACAGCCAGGATTTCGAAAACCGCATGCTCAAGGCCTATATCCGCGACTGGCCCCTGGATGAAGAGCCGGTTCAGGAATCCAAGTTCTGACACGCCTTTCTGCCAGCCTTGTGCGCAGCCGATGGGCGTGCGCGCAGTTGCCAAAATCGCAAATGCATTGAGAGGCCAATGCACAGGCATGGCAGAATTCGTCCAAACGTCAATAGCGCACAGGAGTCCTTGAGGGAGGAAGCCGGGTTGACGTATCGTCATGGCTCCAACAATAGCGAAACGCCCATGCCCGTGCTCGTACCTGACAAGAACGATTTGCCGGCTCTGGAGACGGGGCCACTTTTCGAGTGCCATCCGCTGGCGCACATCATTTACGACCTTGAGCATCTGCGCTTGCTGGCAGTGAACGCCGCGGCGGTGGCGCGTTACGGGTACGGCCGCGACGAGCTGCTCAATCTGACCCGCCTGGACCTTCTGATCGGCAGCGAACGCGCCGCCACGAATTTGTTCATCTCGAGTCTGCCGACCGACGCAGCGAAGGTTATGCAGCGGCCGTGCCGCGAACGCACTCGCGACGGTCGCGTGCTGCATTCCGACACGCGCGGCCTCACCGGGCTTTACAAGGGCCGGCCAGCACGGATGATCGCCGCGCTGGACGTTGTCCATCGCAACGAGATCGAGTCAAGTCAAGGCTTCGAGTTGCTGGCCGCGACAGGCCGGCTCGCGCAGGTCGGCGCGTGGTCGGTCGAGCTGAAGACCAAGCATGTCTTCTGGTCGGATGTTGTCTGCGAAATACACGAAGTTGCCCAGGGCTATCGGTGCAGTCTCGATGAGGCCGTGGCTTTTTATCCGGGCGAGGCGTCCCAGACCATGCGCAAAGCCGTCAAACGCTGCCTCGACGAGGGCCGCTCGTTCGATCTTGAGCTGCCCTTTGTAGGCGCCAGGGGGCGCGAGCGATGGGTGCGGGCCACCGGCGAGGCGGTTTGCGACGCAGCCGGTCGCGTCGTCGTGCTGCGCGGCGCTTTGCAGGACATCACGCAGCGCAAGCGTGTCGAGATCGAGTTGCAGGAGTCGCGCGCACGACTTGCCGCGACGCTGCGCGCGATCCCGGACTTGTGGTTCATTCTCGACCGCGAAGGACGCTATCTCGAAGTCAGCTCGCGCGACCATCCCTCGATGACGCTCGAGTGGGAACGGGTGGTCGGTCGCAAGTTCATGGACGTGGAGAATGTGCCGCAGGCAATGATCGAGCTCGTCACGAAAGCGATGGAGCGACTTTTTCTTTCTGAGCAGCAGCAGACCATCAGCTACGAGCGCGACACCCTGCGTAACGGGCGGCGCGCGTTCGAGGCACGTCTGGTGTCCATGCTGGACGGAAGAATTCTCTATCTGATACGCGACGTGACCGAGCTGCACGACGCGCGACGCAAGTTCGAAGCCGTGCTTCGTGCGATTCCCGATTTGTGGTTCGTCGTCGATGCCGACAATCGCTTTGTCGAAGTCAGCGCCTCCGACGATCCGCGCCTGATTCGACCCTGGAGCGAAATCGAGGGGCGCCGGTTTGGCGAAGTGGCGCTTGACAGTGAACTGGGCAGGTTGGGTCTGGCCGCCATCGAGGCGTGTCGGCTGACGGGAGAAATTCAAACGACCAAGTACAGCGCGATGGTGGCCAATGGCGAGACGCTGGACTTCGAGGCCCGCTTCGTGCCGATGGAAGCCAGCCGCGTCTTCCTGCTGGTGAGGAAATTGCCACCCTCAGGCCCCGCCGGGTCCGACATCAATTTGACTCAGCATTAACCCGGTCTCAACGTGCGTTTGGGCGCGCGCGATGATCTCGCTTTCGCCTGGCTTGCGCTGGGTCAGGCGGGTCAGTCACAGCGCGTGTCAGGATGACAGTCATGCCCAAGAATCCGAATGAAAAGGCCTTGCAGGAATCGCGCAGCTTTCGAGTGCGTCAGATCCCGGTCTTGCGACCGCTCGCCTGGCTGGCGCGCGGCTGGGCCGATCTGGTGGCCTGCCCGATGCCCGGCTTGTTGCACGGGTTGGTGCTGGCATTGTTTGGGGGCTTGCTGTTCTGGGTGGCAAGGCAAAAGTTCTGGCTGCTGGCGGGGGCTTTCTCCGGATTTCTGCTGGTTGCGCCCATCCTGGCCACGGGCTTGTATGCGGTGAGCCGCTCCATCGCAGCGGGCGAGCGTGCCACGCTGCGCACCGCGATCGCGGCCTGGCGTCCGCGCGACGGCAGGCTGGTCGTGTTCGGACTCTTGCTCGCCCTGGCCGGTACCGGCTGGGTCATCACCTCGGCCTCCCTGATCTATGGCTTTGCGCCGCAGCCCATCCATACGCCGGAAGACTTCCTGCGCCATGTGGTGCTCGCTGAACAGGGGAGTCTGTTCGAGATCTGGCTCGGTCTGGGGGCGGTGCTCACCGCACCCGTGTTCGCGTCCAGCGTGGTGGCCATTCCGCTCTTGCTCGATCGACAGATCGGTGTTCTCGGCGCCGTCTTCACCAGTTGGCGCGTCGTGCTCGAACACCCGCTGCCGATGGCCCTGTGGGCCGCGCTGATCCTGGCACTCACCGGCCTGGGCATCGTCACGCTGCTCCTCGGGCTGATTGTTATCGCGCCCTGGCTTGCGCATGCCAGCTGGCATGCCTATGTTGACCTGGTGGACGCAGCCGCCCGCTCGGAGCGTGACTGATGTTCGGCTTTTCTGAGGAGCAGATCGCCTGGTTCGGCCTGACCTTCGGGCTGAGCGCCTTCATGCTTTATATGGTGTTCATCATCATCCAGCTGGCGCGCGAATCGAAGGCCGGACGCTTTGGCACCTTTGTGCTTTTCCTGGGCTTGGGTGTAGGCCTCATCGGGTTCGCTGCAAAAGGCCTCATCAAATTCTTCATGTCTGGAATTTCGGAATGACCGGCACCTCGACTGCTGCGCAGGCCAACCCATGAGCCAAGATCTCCAAGCCAGAGCGCCGTCCCGCTTGCTGGCCCGGCGGGCCGGCATAGACACCTATCAACAGCCAGTCGTGTACATGCGCAGCGATTGCCATGTGTGCAAGTCCGAAGGCTTCGAGGCGCAGGCGCAGATCGAACTGGTGGCCAACGGACGTCATCTGCTGGCGATCCTGAACCGGGTCGACGACGGCTGGCTGCACCCCAACCAGATTGCCTTGTCGGAGGCGGCCTGGCATATGCTGGCGCCGGCCGAAGGCGACGAGGTCATCGTGCGCCATCCACGCTTGCTCGAGTCGCTCGCGCAACTGCGCGCCAAGGTCTACGGCGGCAAACTCGGCTATCCGGCCATGCGTGCGCTGATGGAGGACGTGAGCCACGGCCGCCTGTCCGACATCCACATCGCTGCTTTCGTCACCGCCTGCGCCGGCGGCCGGCTTGACCTGGATGAGACGGTGGCGCTCACCCGGGCGATGGTCGATGTCGGCGAACGCCTCGACTGGGCCGCCACGCCGGTGATGGACAAGCATTGCGTCGGCGGCCTGCCGGGCAATCGCACCACGCCGCTGGTGGTGGCCATCGTCACCGCCTGCGGCGCACTCATGCCCAAGACCTCGTCGCGAGCCATCACCTCGCCAGCGGGCACTGCGGACGCGATGGAAACGTTGGCGCCGGTTGCCTTGAGCCTGAGCACCATTCGCCGCGTCGTCGAGCGCGAAGGCGGCTGCATAGCCTGGGGCGGGGCGATGCAGATCAGCCCGGCCGACGATGTCTTGATACGTGTCGAGCGGCCGCTGATGTTCGACAGCGAGGGACAATTGGTGGCCTCCATCCTGTCCAAGAAGGCTGCCGTCGGTGCACAGCGCGTGCTGATCGACATTCCGGTGGGCCCCACCGCCAAGGTGCGCAGCGTGCAAGCCGCGCAGGCCTTGTCGCAAAGCATGGTGTCGGTGGGTGCGGCGCTCGGGATGCAGGTGCGCACCGTGCTGACCGACGGCACGCAACCGGTGGGGCGCGGCATCGGCCCGGCGCTCGAAGCCATCGATGTGATGGCCGTGCTGGAGCGCCACGCCGATGCGCCGCAGGATCTGCGCGAGCGTGCCTTGCTGCTGGCCGGCCAGGTGCTTGAAATGGCCGGCAAGGCCGGCGTGGGAGCAGGTCTGGACCTGGCGCGTCAGGTGCTTGACGACGGCCGCGCCTTGGCCAAGTTCATTGCGATCTGCGAAGCGCAAGGAGGCTTGCGCGTGCCGCCCCGCGCCGCGCACACGCATACCGAGACCGCGCATATCGGCGGCGTCGTGTCAGCCATGGACAACCGCCATATCGCGCGCGCCGCCAAGCTCGCAGGTGCGCCGCACGATGCCGCCGCCGGGGCCTATCTGCATGTGCATGTGGGCGATCGCGTCGAGGCCGGTCAAGCGCTCTTCACGCTGCATGCCGATACGCCGGGCCAGTTGCACTACGCCGCAAGCTTTGTGCACGCGCAGCCACCCATCGTGCATATCGAACCGGGTGCCTGAGCGCCGGCAGCCCGAGCGCTGTTGGCAGTTCGTTGGTCACGTTCGCAAGCCGTTGCAAACGGCATCGCCCAAGCTTGCCGAGCCCGACGCTGTGAGCATTGTCAAGGATTGCCAAACTCCTGCGCCGCACGGCGATTGACCGGCGCATTTGTTATGCCAGATTAAGGTTTGCTTCTCCGGGCTCCCTAGACTTCCTTGCGACGGTAAAACCCTCGTGAGCCTCGGCTCGAATCAGCTTGAAAGTCTCCTCTTGAATATCTCTAGCGCCATCGTGTACGCCAAGCCAGGTCAGAGTCGGTCCGTGCATGAACGTCTGAGTGAATTGGACGGCGTGGAAGTTCATGCGACGACCGAAGACGGCAAGATGATCATCACGATCGAGAGCGAGAACGACCGCACTGCGGTCAACTGCTACGAGGCCATGCAACGCCTGGAGGGCGTGCTATCCATCGCCATGATTTTTCAGCAAACCGAATCCCATCCTGAGCAGGAGCTAAAGACATGCAAGTAACGCGTCGTGAATTGATCAAGGCCAACGCCGTGAGTGCAGCGGCCACCGTCATCGGCATCAGCGTCCCCGGCGCAAGGGCGCTGGCCCAGTCGGGTGCTGCCGACGGTGTGCGCTGGGACAAAGGCGTGTGCCGCTTTTGCGGCACCGGCTGCGGCGTACTCATCGGCGTGAAAGACAACCGCGTGGTGGCCACCCAGGGCGATCCGGATGCGCCGGTGAACAAGGGATTGAACTGCATCAAGGGCTATTTCCTGTCCAAGATCATGTACGGCAAGGACCGACTGACCGAGCCGCTGCTGCGCATGAAGGACGGCAAGTACGACAAGAACGGCGAGTTCGCGCATGTCTCGTGGAAGCAGGCCTTCGACATCATGGAAGAGAAGTGCAAGGCCGCGCTCAAGACGGGTGGCCCGCGCAACGTCGGCATGTTCGGCTCCGGGCAGTGGACCATCTGGGAAGGCTACGCTGCCGCGAAACTGTTCAAGGCGGGTTTTCGCTCCAACAACATCGACCCGAACGCGCGCCACTGCATGGCCTCGGCCGTGGCAGGCTTCATTCGCACCTTCGGCATCGACGAGCCGATGGGCTGCTACGACGATGCCGAACACGCCGATGCCTTTGTGCTGTGGGGCTCGAATATGGCCGAGATGCACCCCATCCTGTGGTCGCGCATCACCGACCGGCGCCTCACCACCAAGCATGTCAAGCTGCATGTGTTGTCGACCTTCACGCACCGCTCGTGCGAACTCGCCGACAACGAACTGATCTTCAAACCGCAGACCGACCTGGCGATCCTGAACTACATCTGCAACCACATCATCCAGAGTGGTGCGGTGAACGAAGAATTCGTGAAGAAGAACGTGAGCTTTCGCAAGGGCGTGACCGACATCGGCTACGGCCTGCGGCCCAATCACCCGCTCGAGCAGGTGGCGCACAACAACGGCTACCCCGGTGCGGACGGCAAGCCCAAGGGCGATCCCGGTGACTCGGCCCCGATGACGTTTGACGCGTTCAAGCAGTTTGTGTCCGAGTACACGCTGGACAAGGCGCACCAGATTTCGGGCGTGCCCAAGGACAAGCTCGAAGCCCTGGCCAAGGTCTATGCCGACCCCAAGACCAAGGTGGTCTCCTACTGGACCATGGGTTTCAACCAGCACACGCGCGGCACCTGGGTCAACAACATGATCTACAACGTGCACCTGCTGGTGGGCAAGATTTCCGAGCCCGGCAACGGCCCGTTTTCGCTGACCGGACAACCCTCGGCCTGCGGCACCGCGCGCGAAGTCGGCACCTTTGCGCACCGCCTTCCCGCCGACATGGTGGTGATGAATCCGGCGCATCGCCAGATCGCCGAAAAACATTGGAAGCTGCCCGCCGGAACCGTGCCCGACTGGGTCGGCCTGCACGCCGTGGCGCAAAGCCGTGCGCTCAAGGACGGCAAGCTCAATTTCTATTGGACGACGACCAGCAACAATATGCAGGCCGGCCCCAACATCAACGGAGAGATCTGGCCCGGCTTTCGTAACCCGGCCAATTTCGTGGTCGTCTCGGACGCCTACCCCACGGTCACGGCGCTGGCGGCGGACCTGATCCTGCCCTCGGCGATGTGGGTCGAAAAGGAAGGCGCCTACGGCAACGCCGAACGTCGCACGCAGTTCTGGCGCCAGCAGGTCAGGGCGCCGGGCCAGGCCAAGTCGGACCTGTGGCAGTACATCGAATTCTCCAAGCGCTTCAAGGTCGAGGAAGTGTGGCCCGCAGACTTGCTGGCCAAGGCGACGCATCTCAAGGGCAAGACCTTGTTCGACGTGCTGTACGCCAATGGTCAGGTGGACAAATTTCCGCTGTCCGAAATCCAAAAGGGTTTCGAGAACGACGAGTCCAAGGAGCTGGGCTTTTATCTGCAAAAAGGCCTGTTCGAGGAGTATGCCGAGTTCGGCCGCGGTCACGCGCACGACCTGGCCCCGTTCGAGAGCTACCACCATGCGCGCGGCCTGCGCTGGCCGGTGGTGGACAACAAGGAAACGCTGTGGCGCTTCCGCGAGGGATATGACTCTTACGTGAAGAAAGGCGAAGGCGTCAAGTTCTACGGCAAGCCCGACGGCCGCGCCGTGATCTTCGCCTTGCCGTACCAGCCCGCGGCAGAAGCGCCCGACGCCGAGTTCGACCTGTGGCTCTCCACGGGCCGCGTGCTCGAACACTGGCATACCGGCAGCATGACGCGCCGTGTGCCCGAGCTCTACCGCGCCATGCCAGACGCCTGGCTGTATATGCACCCGGAAGACGCCAAGACGCGTGGCCTGCAGCGTGGCGACACGGTCAAGATTTCGACGCGGCGCGGCGAGATCGCCACCCGTGTGGAAACGCGCGGCCGCAACAAGCCGCCGCAGGGCCTGGTGTTCATGCCCTTCTTTGACGAGCACCGCCTGGTCAACAAGCTCACGCTGGACGCGACCTGCCCGATCTCGAAGGAGACCGACTTCAAGAAGTGCGCGTGCAAGGTGGTCAAGGCCTGATGCTCAGGCGAGCAGGTCCGCATGAGCCCGCACCCGTCCTTGGTTTGTCGCCATGAAACCCTCCCCCCGCACGGCCGCACGGCGCCAGTTCATCCTCGACTCGGCGAAGATGGCCTGCGGCGTGGGCGCGTTGGGACTCGGGCTGGCCCTGGTGGGAAAGCATGCGCAGGCGCTGCCGGTGGGCGCCATCCGTCCACCCGGCGCCGGAGCCGAACAGGATTTTCAGTCGGCCTGCATACGCTGCGGCATGTGCGTGCGCGACTGCCCCTACGCCATCCTCGCGCTTGCCACGCCGGAGCAGCAAGTCGCCACCGGCACGCCGTTCTTCGTGGCGCGTGCCAAGCCCTGCGAGATGTGCGAGGACATCCCCTGCATCAAGGCCTGCCCGACCGGCGCGCTGAACCACCAACTGACCGATATCACGCAGGCCAAGATGGGCCTGGCGGTGCTGGTGGACCACGAAACCTGTCTGAACTTTCAGGGCCTGCGCTGCGATGTCTGTTACCGCGTCTGCCCGGCCATCGACAAGGCGATCACGCTGGACCTGCAGCACAACGAGCGCACCTCCAAGCACGCCATGTTTCTGCCCACCGTGCACTCGGACTCATGCACCGGTTGCGGCAAATGCGAGGCCTCGTGTGTGCTGGAGGTGGCCGCGATCAAGGTCTATCCGGTGACCCTGGCCAAGGGCGAGATGGGCGCGCATTACCGGCTGGGCTGGGAAGAAAAACGCAAGGCTGGAAGATCTCTACTGCACGACCAGAACCTCACGGACCTGCCCGACCGCTTGCCCGAAGGGCTGACGCTCCCAGGACACTCGGACCCGGGCAGCAAAACTTCAGATGAGGCGCCCCGATGAGCATCGTTGGTCAGGAGGCGCGCGAGGTCAAGGGCTGGTGGGGCTCGCACCGCTGGCTGGTGCTGCGGCGCGCCTCGCAGCTCAGCATCCTGATGGTGTTCTTGTTGGGCCCGTGGTTTGGCGTCTGGTTCGTCAAGGGCAACCTCAATTACAGCCTGACGCTGGACACCCTGCCTTTGACCGATGTGCTGGTGCTGCTGCAATCTGTGCTGGCTCGCCACGTGCCCGAGCGCAATGCGCTCATTGGCGCCGGGATTGTGCTGCTGTTCTATTTGCTGGTGGGCGGGCGCAGCTACTGCGCCTGGGTCTGCCCGGTGAACATCGTCACCGACACGGCCAGCGCCCTGCGTCGCCGGCTCGATATCCGGGGCGGCGGCGACCTGCCTCGCTCTACCCGCTACTGGATCCTGGCGCTGATTCTGGTGTTGGCGACAGGCACCGGCAGCATCGTCTGGGAGCAGGTGAATCCGGTGTCCATGCTGCACCGAGGTCTGCTCTTCGGCATGGGCATGGGCTGGCTGCTGATAGCGGCCATTTTTGTGTTCGACCTGTTTGTCATGAAGCGGGGCTGGTGTGGTCACCTGTGTCCGGTGGGCGCCTTTTACAGCCTGCTGGGAAAGTGGCGCCTGGTGCGCGTGTCAGCGTCCAAACGCGAGGCCTGCAACGATTGCCTGGACTGCTTTACCGTGTGTCCCGAACAGCAGGTCATTCGCTTGCCGCTCAAGGGTGCGGCCAAGGGCGTCGGTCCGGTGATCGTGTCGCCCAACTGCAACCACTGCGGCCGCTGCATCGACGTCTGCTCCAAAGGCGTATTTTCCTTCGGTACGCGCTTCGCACCCGACATCAACCCTGAGCGGCGCTGACCCAGAGCCGGCGCGCTGATTTTCAAGACTTTTCCAACGTGGAGACACTCTCATGAACATGACTCTCAACATCTCGCTGGTGGCCGCACTGTCTGTGCTTGTCGCCGCTTGCGCCATCACCGCCGACCCCGTCAGCAGCCTGCGTGGCAGCAACGCGGCGTCGGTGGATCAAGCGCCGATCGAGCAGGCCTATGCCGGCAAGAAGCCGGGCGGCCAGCAAAACCTGATTGCGCGCACGTTCAAGGGCCAACCGCCGCTGATTCCGCACAGCATTGACGGCTACGAAGACATCACCGCCACCGAAAATGCCTGCCTGGATTGCCACATCAGCGACCAGTTCAGGGGCAAGAAAATGCCGGCCGTGGGGCCCAGTCATTTGCTCAAGCCCACCAGCTCGAACGCCGAACCGGTGCTCGACATGCAGCACTGGCAATGCAACTCGTGCCACGTGCCACAAATCGACGCCAAGCCCCTGGTGGAAAATACCTTCAGGAGCAACCTGACCCGGTAATTGCGGGTCAGTGGCGCTTCAGCGCTGCCGGCGCCACGCCGCGGTCAAGCCCCGCCCAGACTCGCGCAGACGCGGCGCAGGCGTTGTTCGGCCTCGGTCGCGACAGTTTGCATGGCAGGCTTGCCGACCAGGCCGACCATGATCTGCGGGTCGAGAAAACCGACCACGACGCGACCGGGCACCTCTTCGCGCACGATCACATTGCACGGCAGCAGCAGGCCGATGTCGGGTTCGGCTTGCAGCGCCTGGTGCGCCAGCGGCGGGTTGCAGGCGCCCAGAATCCGGTAGGCAGGCATCTCGGCGCCGAGTTTCTCTTTCATTGCTTGCTGCACGTTGATGTCGCTGAGCACGCCAAAGCCTTCAACCTTCAGCGCGGCGATCACCTTGTCCAGGGCCTGATCGAACGTGGTGTTGTTGAGTGTGGTGGTGAATCCGTACATGAGGTTTCCTTTAGGTATTTAAAACGGTGCCCAGGCTGTCGAACACGCGCACGTCCACCGTTATCGCGGCGCGCACGCTTTGCGTGACGACGCAAAAGTCCTCGAACTGGGCCACGATCCGATCGAGCTGATTGAACTCGGTCGCCGCTCGGCCCAGGTGGATATCCACCGCGATGTGCGTGACGCGCAAGCGATTGTGCTCGTTGCGTGCCAGCGTGGTGGTGGCTTGCGTGCGCATGGCGCCAGGCTCGTTCTTGAACTTGCGCAGCGCAAACAGCAGACTGGCCGACAGGCAGTTGGCGACCGCCACCGTGAGCATGCGCGATGGGTTCGGACCGGTGTCGGAGCCCAGCGGCGCCGCCTCGTCGGTCAGCAGCGCTGGAACCCCCGGGTTGTCGAAATGCACTTCGAACCGGTAGTCCGCCAGTTGCGCCAGTTCGATCGTGAAACTGTTTTCGGTGCTCATGGGGCACCCCTGTCAGTTGCCGGCGCGTGCGCCAAGCTTGCGCATGATGTTTTCCATCAAGCACCACTTGGTGATACCGCTTTGCAGCAGATTGACCCCGACGAAGGCAGTGAACGCCAGCCACCATGGGCTCATGAAGATCGGACTGCCGGGAATACCCAGCGCGAGCGACAAGAGGATGAATGCGCCCGCAATCACGCGGACCAATTGCCATGAAGTCATGCGATTTCTCCTTGATAGGTTGAAGTTGAAGTGGAAGAGATGTCCGCCGGACGGCGGCGATAGGCAACGAAATAGAGCAGCGGAATCACCACCAGCGTCAACACCGTGCTGACGAGGATGCCGAAGATCAGGGAAATCGCCAGACCGTTGAAGATGGGGTCGTCGAGAATGAAGAAAGCCCCCATCATCGCGGCCAGCCCGGTCAGCACAATTGGCTGAGCACGGGTGGCGGCCGAGCGCACCACGGCGTCTTTCAGTGCCATGCCTTGCGCCACCTGCAGCTCGATGAAATCGACCAGCAAAATGGAGTTGCGCACGATGATGCCGGCCAGCGCGATCATGCCAATCATGCTGGTCGCGGTGAACTGCGCGCCCAGCAAGGCGTGACCCGGCATCACACCGATGATGGTGAGCGGGATCGGCGCCATGATGATGAGCGGCGTCAGGTAGGAACCGAACTGCGCGACCACCAGCAGATAGATCAGGATCAGGCCA
This sequence comes from uncultured beta proteobacterium, assembly GCA_963740455.1. GTDB lineage: Bacteria > Pseudomonadota > Gammaproteobacteria > Burkholderiales > Burkholderiaceae_C > Paucibacter. The sequence continues at coordinate 129,727 of CAVUEF010000013.1, read as the reverse complement.
ACCGCATAGGCGGTGCCCATGTCCCGGAAGGTGTCATAGGTGATCTGCCACTCGCCGTCCCATTTGAGCGAGTAGCCGCGCCAGGCGTCGCTGGGTTGATGGATGAAGTATTCGGCCAGCTCGCCGCCGCCCGGCGGCTTGATCGACGCCAGTTCGCCGCGCATGCCAAACATCCCGTACAGCGGGCTGTCGAGCTTGCCGGCCATGTCGCCGATCACGAAGTTCACCGGCAGCAAGTCCTTGTGATAGATCGGCTGCTCGCGCAGCGTGTCGCTGATCGTGACGAGTTCGCGGATCGGCACGAGTTGACCGGCCGCGCCGCGCACGGCGAGTTGCAGCAGCGCGTCGAGATCGCCCTGGCGCTCGGCCGGCAGTTGCAGGATGGCTGCGGCCGGGTACTTGCTCTGGTCGTGCAGATAGGCGGTGGCCTCTCCCGCCAGACCGGCGCGCAAGGTGCTCACGATGGCCTGCTGCGGCACGCCCAGCATGGCGGCCTTGCGGCGGTCCACCAGCAGCACCTTTCTGGGCGCCGCAGCGATCGAGCTGTCGTCAACGTCGACGATGCCCGGCGTGCGCTCGAACAAGGCGCGCACCGACTTGGCGACCGCACGCCGGCCCGCCTCTTCGGGGCCGTAGATCTCGGCCACGATGGGTGCCAGTACCGGCGGGCCGGGCGGCACTTCGGCCACCTTGACGTTGGCGCCAAAGCGCTTGCCGATGCGCTGCAGTTCGGGGCGCAAGCGCGTCGCGATGGCGTGGCTTTGCTCCTTGCGTGCGTGCTTGTCGATGAGGTTGACTTGCAGGTCGCCGACATCGCCTCCGGCGCGCAGGTAGTACTGCCGCACCAAGCCGTTGAAGTTGATCGGCGCCGCGGTGCCTGCATAGGCCTGGTAATTTGTCACCTCGGGCTGCTTGGAGAGAAAAGCGCCCATCTCGCGCAGTGCGGCGGCAGTCTGCTCGACGGGCGTGCCGGCCGGCATGTCGACCACGACCTGAAACTCCGACTTGTTGTCGAAGGGCAGCATCTTCATCACGACCAGGCCGAAGATCGGCAAGGCCAGCGACACCGCGATCAGCACCGCCACGCCCGCGCCCAGCAGCGCGCGATTGCGCTGGCCGCGCCTGTCATCGAGCAGCGGACCGAAGATGCGCTCGAACATCGGGCCGATCTTGGCAGCCAGCCCCTTGGGTGCCGCGTGATGTGCATCGTGGGACTGCTTCATCCACAAGCGCGCCAGCCATGGCGTGACGACGAAGGCAATGATCAGCGACAGCAGCATGCCCATGCTGGCGTTGATAGGGATCGGGCTCATGTACGGCCCCATCAGCCCGGTCACGAAAGCCATCGGCAGCAGCGCCGCGATCACGGTGAAAGTGGCCAGGATGGTCGGGCCACCGACCTCGTCGACCGCACCCGGTATCAGCTGCATCAAGCGCTTGCCCGGATACAAGGCCTGGTGCCGGTGGATGTTCTCGACCACGACGATGGCGTCGTCGACCAGAATGCCGATCGAGAAAATCAGCGCAAACAATGAGACGCGGTTCAGCGTGAAACCCCAGGCCCAGGAGGCGAACAAGGTCACCGTCAAGGTCAGCACCACGGCCGTGCCGACAATGGCGGCCTCGCGCCGGCCCAGTGCGATGAACACCAGGGCCACTACCGAGGCGGTCGCGAACAGGAGCTTCTGGATCAGCTTCTGCGCCTTGTCGTTGGCGGTCGCCCCGTAGTTGCGGGTCTCGCTGACCTGCACGCCGTCGGGAATCACGGTGTTGCGCAACTCGTCAACGCGGCGCATCACTGCGTTGGCTACATCAATGGCGTTCTCGCCCGGCTTCTTGGTGACGGCAATCGTGACGGCCGGGTAGTCGCCCGCCGGCACGCCAGATTGCGCGGCGGCCGATGTGGTCGAGACGCCGTGCCATACATAACGCTGAGCGGGCAGGGCGCCGTCGCGTACCGTGGCCACATCCTTCATGAACACCGGCTTGCCGGCGCGCACGCCGACCACCAACTCGCCAACCTCGTTGGCGTTGTGCAGGAACGGACCTGATTCGATGGCGACCGATCGGTTGCCGCCCAGCAGCTCTCCCACCGGCATGCCCAGATTGGCCGACTGCAGCGTGTTGCGCATGTCCGCCACGGTGACGCCGGCGCCGGCCATGCGGGCCGGATCGATCTCGACCAGCACCGCGCGGCCAGGGCCGCCAATGGTGGTGATCTCGCGCGTGCCGGGCACCCGCTTGAGATCGGACTCGACGCTGTGCGCGACGCGCTCCAGATCAAATGCGCCGGTGGCAGGGTTCGTTGCGAACAGCGTCAGCGTGACCATCGGCACGTCGTCGATGCCCCTGGGTTTGATGAGCGGATCGCCGACCCCCAGGCCCTTGGGCAACCAGTCGGCATTCGCGTTCACCGTGTCATACAGGCGTACCAGCGCCTCGATGCGTGGCACGCCGACCTTGTATTGCACCGTGATGATGGCCAGTCCGGGACGCGACACCGACATCACATGTTCGATGCCGGAAATCTGTGCCAGCACCTGCTCGGCGGGCGCCGCCACCATCTGCTCGACATCGCGCACCGAGGCGCCCGGAAACGGGATCAGCACATTGGCCATCGTGACGTTGATCTGCGGCTCTTCTTCGCGCGGCGTCACAAGCACCGCGAAGCTGCCCAGCAAAAAGGCCACCAGCGCCAGCAGCGGCGTGATCTGGTGAGTCTGGAAGAAGGCCGCGGTGCGGCCCGAGATACCGAGTCTGGGCTTCGTCATGTTGGTGATTCTTTCAGCGCACGCCGGACGCAGCTTGCGGGTCGAGCGCGACCCGCTCGCCGGCGGCGACGCCGCTCAGCACTTCGACCGTGGCGCCACTCACGCGTCCGAGCCTGACCTGGCGCAGCAGGGGTTTGCCCTCCGCGCCGATCACGTACACGGCGGTCAGCTCGGCACGGCGCACGACCGACTGGGCCGGCACCGACAGGCGCGCCTCGTCGCCACCGACGGCGTTGCCTCCCGGCAGCCAGACGCGCGCAAACATGCCTGGCGTCACGCCTGCCAGGCCCGACGGCAGATCGAGGCGCACCTGCTGCGTGTGGCTGGCCGGATCGACCGTGGGCAGGAGCTGGGTGCGGGTGGGATTGATGCGCCCGGCCACCGAGCCGGGCAACTCGATCTGCAAGGGCAGACCCTTGGCCAGACCTGCCGCCACGGTCTGCGGCACCGAGGCGCTGACGCGAAGTACCAGCGGGTCATAGACCGTCATCAAGGGGCGCCCCGGCGTGGCCATGTCGCCCAGCACCACGGCGACATCGGCAACGATGCCGGCATAGGGCGCGCGAACCACAAAAAAGCCCGATTGCGTGCGTGCCGCTCCAGCGTTGGCCAATTGCGCTTGCGCATCGGCTTGGGTTGACTTGTACTGTGCCTCGGCACGCTCGAATGCGGCCTGGCTGATGTAGTTGCTCTGGAGCAGCAGTTTTTGCCGCGCAAATTCCTTTGCCGCCGCGTCTTGCGCCGCACGGGCTGCCTGGACCTGGGCAGCCCCGGCGGCAGCGAGCTGCTCGGCGGCAAGTGCGTCAAGGCGTATCAGCACCTGGCCCGCCTTGACCGGGTCGCCCGCTTTCACTTCAAGCGCCACGACCGCGCCGAAGACTTGGGCGGCGATAACGCTCTGACGTACCGCTTCAACGACGCCGTCGTAAGCGGCGATATCGACGGTCGATGCGGTCGTGATGACGGCACTGGCCAGACGCGGCGCCTGGGCTGGCGCAGCGGGCGCTGCGTAGGCTGTTGCCAGCGCAGCCGTCAGACTGACCGCAGCCAGTGCGATACGCGGCGACTTCAGAATCATTTGTTTCTCCAACGGGGCTTGATATGGGGCTTCGATGCCTGTATTATTTAGCTAAGTAGCTAATTAGTCAAGTTGGAACTTTGAAATCAAACGAGGAGACGATGATGAGCCGTCACGCCCAATCACAAACCTATGCGTCCCCGGGGATGAAAGACCTGCCCCCGGAGGCGATCAGACAGGTGGCGGCGTACTTTCAGGCGCTCTCCGAGCCGACCCGTCTGCAGATTCTGAACCTGCTGCGAAGCGGCGAGCGCAATGTCGGTGAGCTCGCTCAACTTTGCGGCTATACGTCGGCGAACATCTCGCGTCACCTGGCCTTTCTGATGCAACAAGGCCTGGTCTTGCGCGAAGGCCGTGGCACCGCTGTCTATTACCGATTTGCCGACGCATCGATCTACGCGCTGTGCGATCTGGTGTGCGACAGCATCGCGCGCCAGATCGAACGAAATACCAGCGATCACCGCGCTTTCACGCAGGCCGCGGCGCCGCCTGCCAAGGCAAGACCCGCCAAGCCTTGAGCAGGCGCGCCGCTGGTCGGCTGATTCTGGCGCGCATCGCGCGGGCAATTGATGGCGGGCGTCAACAGGGCTTGGCGCAGCCCTAGAATCGAGCCTTCTTGCCCCGTCCTGGACAGGCCCGCAGATGGGCTTGTCAAACCCTGGAATCCGCATGTCCGGCAGCACTTTTGGCGAACTGTTTTGCGTCACCAACTTCGGCGAAAGCCACGGCCCGGCCATCGGCTGCGTGATCGACGGTTGTCCACCGGGACTGGCCTTGAGCGAGGCCGACATCCAGCCCGAACTCGACCGGCGCCGTCCGGGTACCTCGCGCCATGTGACGCAGCGCAACGAGGCAGATCAAGTCGAAATCCTGTCGGGCGTGTACGAAGGCTTCACCACCGGCACGCCAATCTGCCTGCTGATCCGCAACACCGACCAGCGCAGCAAGGATTACGGCAATCTGCTCGACACCTTTCGCCCCGGCCATGCCGACTACACCTACTGGCGCAAGTACGGACGGCGCGATCCACGTGGCGGTGGCAGGGCGTCGGCGCGCCTGACCGCGCCGATGGTGGGCGCGGGCGCGGTCGCGCGCAAATGGCTGCTTGAACAACACGACACGCGCTTTCGCGGCTGCATGACCCAGCTCGGGGACATCAGCATTGCGTTCGAAGGCTGGGAGCACTGCGAGCAAAACCCTTTCTTTGCCGCCAATGCCAGCAGCATTGCCGAGCTCGAAGCCTATATGGACGCCTTGCGCAAGAGCGGCGATTCGGTGGGCGCGCGCATCACCGTGGAAGCCACCGGCGTGCCCGTCGGCCTGGGTGCGCCCTTGTTCGACAAGCTCGATGCCGACATCGCCTACGCCATGATGGGCATCAATGCGGTGAAGGGCGTAGAAATCGGGGCAGGCTTTGCCTGCGTTGCGCAGCGCGGCAGCGAACACGGCGATGAGCTGAGCCCGCAGGGATTTCGCTCGAATCACTCGGGCGGCGTGCTGGGCGGCATCTCCACCGGGCAGGATCTGCGGGTTTCCATCGCGATCAAGCCCACCAGTTCCATCCGCTTGCCGCGTGCCTCCATCAATCGACAGCTTGAACCCACGGTGGTCGAGACCTTTGGCCGGCACGACCCTTGTGTGGGCATACGCGCCACGCCGATCGCCGAGGCCATGCTGGCGCTGGTGCTGATGGATCACGCGCTGCGTCAGCGGGCGCAATGCGGCGACGTGCACCTTGCCGTGCCGCCCATCGCCGCCGCTGAGTGATGGCGCCCAGCGGCGCTGCGGCGGGCGAATCAAAACCCACGCTGGCCGCCTGCGCGACACTGTCGGCTGCCTACTTCGCATTTGTCGGGCTGTTCAATCCGTTTGCGCCGCTGTGGTACCAGGAACTCGGCCTGTCGGTGTTTGCCGTGGGCATGCTGGCGTCGTTGTCGAGTTGGACGCGGCTCTTCGCTCCCTATGTCTGGGGCACTCTGGCGGACCGCAGCAATGACCGCGTCAAGCTGATTCGCTTTGCCTGCGCGGCCACACTGGTCAGCGCGAGTGCCTTGGTGCTGCCGCTCCCGCTGTGGGGCCTGGTGCTCGTTGTGCTGACCCTGTTCAGCTTCAATGCCGGCATCGTGCCCTTGACAGAGACCGTCGTCGCCATTCATTTGCTCAACAGCGAGGGCAGCATGGACGCGCGGCGCTATGGCCGGGTGCGCGTCTGGGGCAGCGTCGGATTCATGCTGTCGGTGCTAGCGTTTGGCGCCTTCTTCGAGCGCCTGGGCATGCGCTTTTTTCCCTGGGCCGTGCTTGGTGTGCTCGGGCTGAGCGTGGCCGCGGCTTGGCGGGTGCCCGCGCATCAAGACGAAGTTCACCACAGCCATGCGCCGGCGTTGCCGATCCTGCAGGTGCTGTTGCGTCCGGAAGTACGCTGGTTTTTTGCCGGCATGAGCCTGACAGTATTGGCGCATGCCAGCCTGTACGCGTTTTTCAGCCTGTATCTGGACTCACTGCACTACGGCAAACCGGTGGTGGGCGGGCTTTGGGCGGTGTCGGTGGTGGTGGAGATTGTCTGGTTCACATATCAGAGGCGCTGGCTGGAGCGCGTCTCCTTGCATGGCTGGTTGGTGGCCGCCGCCTTGGCGTCTACCCTGAGATTCGGCCTGACCGCGGCCTTCGGCGCGCATCTCTGGATTCTGGTGGGCGCGCAATGCTTGCATGCTGTCACCTTTGCGGCGCAGCACACGGTCTGCATCGCCTTGATTTCGCGTTACTTTCCCGGGCGTTTGCGGGGGCGCGGGCAGGCCCTGTACACCGTCATCGGCTATGGGGTGTCGGGGGTGGTGGGCGGCCTGGGCGGCGCGGCGTTGAGCAGTCGTTTTGGTTATGCCAGCGTGTTCTGGGCTGCCTCCCTGGTTGGCCTGCTCAGCGCATGGTGTTGCTGGCGGAGTCTGTCCTTGAGCCGGACGCCGATGCCACAATCGGCACCGAGCTGAGCGGCTCAAGGCGAATCCACTGGTCGGATGGGTTTGCAGCCCGTCATGCCTTATCTGCAATTCGTCACAGCTGGGTGTTTGCCGCCAGGCACGGTGCTTACACTGCGCCCAGTTCAATAAGAAGGGAGATACCCATGCGCAAACCTTGGCTCATCGGCGGTGTGACGGCCGTGCTCGTGGCGGCAGGGCTGGCCGGCATGTTGTGGAGCGGCAATCTGGTCTCGGGCGGGATCAAGAAAGACGGCGCCGACAAGCCTGCGCCGACGCTCGAATTTCTGGCTCGCGAGGTGGTCCACCCGGCCCCGGCCAGCATGTCAGAAGTGATCGCCTTCTCAGGCCCGCTGGTGGCGCCTGGCACGGTGATTGTGCGCGCCAAGGCGGCGGGAACCTTGTTGGCGCTGAACGTGGTGGAGGGCAGCCGCGTGCGCGCCGGGCAGGTCTTGGGCCAGGTCGATCTGGAAGAGTTGCGCCAACGTGTCGTCGAACGCAGTGCCGTGGTCGAGTCGGCGCGCGCGCAGATGGAGCAGGCCCAGCGCCAGCAGCGCGCCAATGAAGAATTGGCTGCGCAGTCTTTCATTGCGCCGACGGCGCTGGAGGTTTCCAAGGCCAACCTGGAAGCCGCGCGCGCGCAGTGGCTCGCCGCCAAGGCGCAGCTCGAGGGCAGCCAGCTGAGTTTGCGCAACGCTGCACTCATCGCGCCGATCAGCGGCGTCGTCGCCAAGCGGCATGCCTTGCCGGGCGAAAAACTTTCGATGGAGCAGCAGGTGCTGACGATTGTCGATCTCTCCAAGCTGGAACTCGCAGGCCTGGTGGGCACGCATGAGGTGAGCCGATTGACCGCCGGCATGCCGGTGCAGGTGCAGGTGGAGGGCAACGACGCATGGGTGCAAGCAAGCATCGCACGCATCGCGCCGGCGGCCGAGCCGGGCACGCGTTCGATTGGCGTGGCGCTCACGCTGGCCAATCCCGACGAGCGTTTTCGCGCCGGTCAATACGCCAGCGCGAAGGTCACGCTGAAGGGCGACACGGCGCGCCTGAGCGTGCCGATTTCAGCCTTGGGCAACACCGGTGGCCAGGACTATGTGTGGCTGATCGAACAAGGCAAGCTGGTGCGACGTATCGTCACGACTGGCCGCAGTGACCCGGGCCTGGGCCGCGTCGAGGTGCTGCAAGGTCTGAAGCCTGACGCACAGGTGCTTGCGATGCGCTTCGACAATTTGCGCGAAGGCGCGAAGGCCGAGCTTGTGGCAAGCAGGGCTGCCGTGGCCTCGGCCGCCGCCAGTTCGTCGGTGCGCTGAGCAGGAGATCTTCATGTGGATCACCAAAGTCTCGATCAAGAACCCGGTTTTCGCGACCATGGTCATGCTGGCCTTGTGCGTGCTGGGTCTGTTTTCCTATGCCAAGCTCGGCGTCGAGCAAATGCCCGATATTTCCTTGCCGGGTGCATGGATTGACGTGCGCTACCCCGGTGCCAGCCCCGAGGCGGTCGAGCGCGAAGTGGCCAAGCCGCTGGAAGAGGCACTCAACACGATCGCCGGCGTCGATCGCATTCAGTCGCGCAGCTTCGAGGGGCGTGCCCAGGCCAGCGTGGAGTTCAACCTGAACACCGACATGAGCCGCGCCATGCAAGACCTGCGCGACCGTGTCGCCGTCGTGCAGGCGGTTTTCCCGAAGGACGTGAAGGCGCCGATGGTGTCGCGTTTTCAGGCCGACAATGCCCAGCCGGTGGTCGTGATGGCCTTGATGAGCAAGACCAGGCCGGCACGCGAATTGTCGATCCTGAGCGAGCTGGTCATCGCCAAGCGCCTGAGCCGCGTCGAAGGCGTCGCCAATGTCGACGTGGGCGGCATGGTCAAGCGCGAAGTGCGCATCGATCTCGACCCCTTGCGTCTGCGCGCCTACGGTGTGACGCCGGCCGAGATATCGAACGCGCTGCGCGAAGCCAATGCCGATCAGCCGGTGGGCTTGCTGTCCGACAGCCATGCCGACGCCATTCTTCGCGTCGAAGGCCGGATCAAGGACCCCAAACAGTTTGCCGGCGTGGTGGTGGCGCGCCGCGGCAATCTGGTGCTGACCCTGGGCGACCTGGGCACCCTGGTCGAGCGCGAGCGCGAAGTCGACAGCATTGCCCGTATCAACGGCGCGCCGGCGGTGACCTTCAACGTCTTCAAGCAGCAAGACGCCAACATTGTTGCCACTGGCGATGCGGTCAAGGAGGCGATGGATGAATTGCGCAAGACCTTGCCCAAGGATGTCGAGCTGAACCTGATCTATGCCAGCAGTGATTTCGTCAAGGGTTCGCTGACCGGCCTGCGCAACACGCTGATCGAAGGCGCGCTGCTGACGGTGGCGATCGTGTTCCTGTTTCTCCACAGCTGGCGATCGACCATCATCACCGGCCTGACCTTGCCGATCTCGGTGATCTCCAGTTTCATCGCCATCCATGCCTTGGGTTTCACGCTCAATTTCATGACCATGATGGCCTTGAGCCTGTGCATCGGGCTCTTGATCGACGACGCCATCGTCGTGCGCGAGAACATCGTGCGCCATCTGGGCATGGGCAAGCATCACCATGCGGCGGCCGAGGATGGCACCAACGAGATCGGTCTGGCCGTGATGGCCACCACCTTTGCCATCTGTGCCGTGTTTGTGCCGGTGGCCTTCATGGGCGGCATCATCGGCAAGTTCTTCTACCCCTTCGGCATCACGGTGGCGGTGGCGGTGTTGGTGAGCTTGTTCGTCAGCTTCACGCTCGATCCGATGCTGTCGTCGATCTGGAAGGATCCGCCCAGCGCGCACCTGCGCCGCCTGCCGGTATTGGGCGCAATGATCCGGGGCACCGACCGTGGACTGGAGATGCTGCACGGTGTTTACGAGCGGCTGATTCGCTGGGCCTTCTCAGGGGCTCGCTACCGCTTGTTCGTGCCACCGATTCCGGTCTGGGCGCACCCGTTCGATGCGCAGGGCAGGCCTGATCCGGGTCGGGCTCGCCACCTGCGTCTTGCCACGCTGACGCCGCGCGGTGTCGTGATGGGCTGTGGCACGCTCAGCTTCATCGGCGCGCTGGCACTCACGCCCTTGGTCGGCAGCGAGTTCGTGCCGCAAACCGACCAGGGCTTCACGCAGGTCAATCTGCGCATGCCGGTGGCGTCAAGCATCGAGAGAGGTGACGTCAAGGTGCAGCAAATCGAAGCCATCCTCTCGAAGTACCCCGAGATCAAGACCATTTCCACTGTCGTCGGCAGTACCGGCGAGGGTCTTGCCACGGGCCGCAACCAGGCCGCGTTGAACATCTCCCTGGTTGATCGCAGTGCGCGCAAGCGCAGCCAGAAGCAGATCGAGGACGCGATGCGTGAAGACATCGCCAAGGTGCCAGGCGTCGAGGTCAGCGTCGGCTTCGATAGGCCGATCTGGATAACGATCCTGGGGTCGGATCCGGAACTGCTGACTCAAGCGGCCACCGACTTTGCCGAGAAGCTCAAGAAGATTCCGGGCGCTGTCGATGTCGAGACCACGGTCAAGCCCGGTCTGCCGGCGTTTGCCGTGCGACTCAAGGAGTCGGCCATGCGTGAACTGGGCCTGACCGGTGCTCAAGTGGGCGCTTCGCTGCGCGCCTATGTTTCGGGCGAGGTGGCAAGCTACTGGACCACGTCGGACGGCAATCAGGTCGAAGTGGTGTTGCGTCTGCCACGCGAATTGCGCGAGCGCGTGGACCAGTTGGCCAAGCTGCCGGTGGCTTTCGCGAAGGACGGCTCACCCATCGCGCTCGATCAGGTCTCCACCATCGAGCCCGTGTTCAACCCCGAGGTGATACGCCGCCAAAATCTGCAGCGCCGCGAGGCCATTTACGCCGGCGTGCAGGGCCGCAATTCAGGCGACGTGAACGACGACGTGCAAAAACTCGTCAAGTCCACGCAGTTGCCGCCGGGCTTGAGCTTCATGGTCGACGGCGCGGGCAAGCAGCAAGCCGAGGCCTTCAATGGTCTGGTCGGCGCGATGGGACTGGCGGTGATCTTCATCTATATCGTGCTGGCCAGCCAGTTCGGCAGTTTTCTGCAGCCGATCGCCATCATGGCGTCGCTGCCGCTGGCCTTGATCGGGGTGATGCTGTCCTTGCTGCTGACCAAGACCACCTTGAATGTGTTTTCGATGATCGGCCTGGTGATGCTGATGGGTCTGGTGACGAAGAACGCCATTTTGCTGGTCGACTTTGCCAACCATGCCCGCAAGGCCGGCGCCAGCGTGAGCGAGGCGTTGCTGCAGGCAGGTTTGATACGCATGCGCCCCATCATCATGACGACCGCGGCCATGGTGTTCGGCATGCTGCCGATGGCCATTGCGCTCAATGAGGGCGGCGAGATTCAGGCGCCGATGGGCCGCGCCATCATCGGCGGCGTCATCACCTCGACCTTGCTGACGCTGGTGGTGGTGCCGGTGATGTACAGCTATATGCTGGAGTTGCCGGGCCGGGCCGGGCGCGCCGCGATGGGCCTGAGACGACTGCTGCGCCTGGGCGGACAAGCGGCACCCGCGCCAGGCGATTGATCGATCATTGATCGATCATGGGTCGATCGATAGGGCTCACCGTACACCGGGCAGCGTCTCGCCATGGCGGGCGCTGCCGTCCCGCCCCAAGCCTATGCTTGACGCGTCTTCTGAACGGTGTCTGTCAAGGGCATGCGCACGCGCACACACAGGCCGGAACGTTTGATTTCGTCTGAAAACCCGAGCTCAAGCTCGGCGCCCATCCGATCCGTGATGGCCTTGACGATGGAAAGCCCCAGACCCGAGCCGACTTGATCATTGCCAAGCGTGCGATAGAACGGATCAAACACCCGCTCGCGCTCGGTCACTTGAATGCCCGGCCCCGAGTCCTGGATTCTCAGTATCGCGTGACCGTCCTGCGTGCTGACGGACAGGTCCACCGTGCCACCCATCGGGGTGTAGCGAATGGCGTTATCGACCAGGTTCTTGACCACGGCCAGCAGGTCTGCTTCATTGACCCGGACCCGAGCGTCGCGCTCGCCTTCCACACCGACGTCGATTTGCCTGGCCTGGGCCAAAGGCATCAGGTCTTCCAGCGCGCATCGGTAGACGTGCAGCACCGACACCGACGTTTCGGGACGCTCAATTGCAGCCTGCGCCTTGGCCAGGTCGAGCAGTTGATTCAACAGGCTCCTGCCGCGCTCGATGCCTTGACGCAGCGCCTTGAGTCGCTCACGCGCAAGCTCCGACATATCCGCATTGGCCAGTCGCTCTGCTTGCAGCGACAGGGCCGTCATCGGCGAACGAAGCTCATGTGCCGCATCCGCGACAAACCGGCGCTGGGCTTGCATCGACTGCTCGACCCGGGCCAGCAGACGGTTGATCGCGACCACGAAGGGGCGTACCTCGGCGGGGAGGTGGGTTTCATCGACCGGATGCAATTCCTGTTCGGCGCGCTGGTCGATTTCCGCCGATAACGAAGCAATGGGCAGGAACATCTTGCGCACCAGGTCTGCCACGATCAGAAGCAGCAGCGGCACCAGTATCAGAAACGGCATCACAGTGCGCAAGGCACTGTCGCGTGCAATCTCGTCACGCAGAGCGGTCTCTTGCGCCACGGCAATGCGCTCGCCGCTGGAGGTTGTCTTGACAAACACACGGATCGGTTCGCCCTTGACGTCCAGTGTGTGCAGACCATTTGTCAGCGTCATCGGCAGTGCCAGTGGTGTTCCGGCATCTGACGCTCCGTTGCGCTGGCTGCCGCCTGTCAGGTACTGGACGACGACGCGGGACTCTTCATCGCTGTCTTTGACGCGTCCATCGTCGCCGAGATGGGCCATCGGGAGATTCTGGCGATCGAACAGCGCGGCCACCTGGCGCAGCATGTCGTCCTGCAGTTCGTGAGCTTCGTCGAATGCGGAGACGAAAGAAAACAGGCCCGCGATCAGCGCAATGACCAGAATCGCCAGCGACAGCGACAGTGACAACTTGAGCTGAATCGACTCGCTCAGGCGCTTTTTGAAACCATCCATCCAACCCCCCTGACGTTCTTGATGACTTCGCTGCCCAACTTGCGCCGCAAAGCGTGGATCAGGAATTCGACGGCGTTGCTCTCGACCTCTTCACCCCAGCCATAGATACGGTCTTCGAGTTCGCTGCGCGAGAGAATCGCGCCGGGCCTGGTCAGCAAGGCTTGCAACAAAGCGAACTCGCGGTTGGAGAGTTGCACCGGGCCACTGTCGTTGACTGCGGCCTCGCGTGTCGCCGGATCGAGCGACACCACGCCATTGCCGAGCATGGGTGCGGCGCTCCCGCCCTTGCGGCGCAGCACGGCGCGCATGCGGGCCAGCAGTTCGGCCATCTCGAAGGGCTTGAGCAGGTAGTCATCGGCCCCGCCATCGAGGCCGCGCAATCGATCGTCGAGGCTGTCACGGGCCGTGATGATGAGCAAGGGAACCGGGTTGTCATTGCTGCGAATACTGCTCAGCACCTCCAGCCCATCCTTGCCCGGAAGGCCCAGGTCGAGCAACACCAGGTCATAGTGCTGACAAGCCAGTGTTGTCAGCGCGGTCTGGCCGTTCTTTACCCAGTCGGCAGCGTAAGAAGCGTCTTTCAACGCCCCTTGAATGGCTTCGCCGATCATGGCGTCGTCTTCAACCAGCAATACCCGCATTGCGCCTCCAACAGACAACGACAGCTCAGTGCGTCGTTCTGGCCGCCCGCTGTTTGAACAGCAGGATGCTGGTCAAAGCGTGGTGGCCGCAATCTTCATGACCCAGAAAACGAGCGTGACTTCCGGAATTTTACTTAGAGTTCTTTGCGCTGAATTCATGTCGATTCGAGTTGCTGGGTCAGGCCTTTGCCTGGAGCGAGTCGAAAGTGCTGAGCAAGTCAGCCAGTGTCTTCTTGCAGTCGGCCAAGTTGGCCGGGTCTGCGCGCAGCGCTTTGAGCGCATGGTCAATCGCCTTGTCGAGCACGTGCCAGTCGGTCGCCGCGCGCGGCTTCAAGCCGGCTTCAGCCGAGTCCCACGCAACTTCCAATGCCTTGATGCGCGTCATTGCTGCCGGCAAGTCGCCCTTGTCCACGATGTCGTTGACATCCGACGCGATGGCCCGAAACGAAGACAGATCACCCAACTTGGATGCTGTCTTGGCTTGTGCCGCGGTGTCGAGTTGCACGGCGGCTTGACCTGCGCCCGCTGCGCCTGTGTCGACGGGCTTGGAACATCCGGCCGCCAGTGCCAGGACAGCGATGGCCGAGACAGCGGCAACGGAGCGGCTCAGCGAATTCAAATGGTGCATGTTGTTCTTCCTTGAGGTAGGGGATAGAGCTTATTCGGTGATGGTTGCGGTCTTGCGGCTGCCTATGCTGAACTGCGCGACTGCGACCAGCATCACGATCACGGTCAGGAACAGCGCACTGGTCCGCGTGGCACCCATCCCCAGGCCACCATAGGTCTTGGCCTGCGTCAGCATGTCGCCGAGTGCGGCACCGAAGGGGCGCGTCAGGATGTAGCCGATCCAGAAGGTCAGCACCGCGTTGCCACCCACGCGCCATGCGCCGTAGGTGATTGCGATGAGTGCGCCGAACGACACCGCTCCCCATGTGAAGCCAAGGCCGAGTGCCTCGGTCGCCAGGTCACCTGCCGCCGTGCCCAGTGCAAAAGTACAAAGAATGGTCGCCCAGTAAAACAACTCCCGGCGGCGCGTGAAGATCTCATGGATCGACAGGCTGCGTTCCACCCAATACCAAACCGCAAAGATGCAGGCAAGTACCACGGCAAACACCGATGTGCTGACATACAAGCTTACGCCCAGCCCATCGGTGAGCAGGTCGGTGATTTGGGTGCCGACCACACTGACCAGCACCACCGTGAGCCAATAGATCCAGGGCGTGTAGCGCCGCGTGCGCAACTGCAAGATGACAGCCACGGCCAACAGTGTTCCCATTACCGCACGAGTCAATCCCTGACCGAGGCCGGCATTCACCGCCAGGTAGTCAGCTCCGGTTTCCCCGACCGTCGTGGACATGATCTTGATGACCCAGAACGAGAGCGCCACTTCGGGCACCTTGTTGAGCCAGTTCGATGGGGAGGGTGTGTTCAGCGCGTTCATGGTCTTGTTTCCCTTCAGTGCGTACAGGTCTTGGCGCCAGTCTGATCGCGCAGACTTAGCCCTGTCTTAGGCGCATTCATTTGCACACCCATCCGATCTGGATGAGTTTGCCAAACAACACTCGATGCAGGCGCAGGGCCAGCTTGTAGGTGAACGGCAAATACCAGCCTATCTCACGAAAGGCCAGCCAGGCGCTCAGCGTGGCGACCCCGGCCGCACCCACCATGTCGAGCGGAAAATGCACGCCCAGATAGATGCGCGCCCATGCCACGGGCAGCCCCAGCACAGCGAGCGTGATTCCCGCCGGGCGTGCGCTGCGATGCGTCAGGAGGCTGAACGCAACCGCCCACAGGAGCGTGAGGTGGTCACTCGGGAATGACGAGTCGGCCGCGTGGGCAATCAAGGTATGCCCAAGTCCGATCATGAAGGGACGCGGATGCTGCCAGACCAGTCCGATGATCTGGTTGATGAGCAAGCCTGCCAAACCGGCCGCGGTGGCTTCGAGCAGGAGCTTGCGGGTGGATTCGCTGCCACGCAGCCAACCCACAGCGAGCATGGCCGGGATCACCCAGATCGCATAGTCGGCGAGAAGTGTGGCGATGGCCAGCAGCAGGGCGCTGGGGTGCTCTGGCGCATTGAGCCAGAGGAACAGTGCCTGGTTGATGGATTCCATGGAGGCTGCGTGGCCGGATCACCCCAAAGGGGTGACCCGGCTAGGCCAAGCGGATGTCAGTCTTGTTCTTCGTGGTCGTTTTCGCGATCCGCTTTGTCTTCAGCGGACGAAATAACCGTGCCCTTGGTGGCGTCGATCTTGACATTGAAGACCTTGGCCCCGCTGACGACCTCCACGTCGTAGGCCCAACCCTGTTTCGAGTTCTCGTACTCGGCACGCGCGGCCTTGCCGTTGGCATGCTGCTCGGCCGTCGTGACAGCTTGAACAAGGGAAACTTGAGCCTTCGTAACAGCCAAGGGATCGTCTTCCATGGAGCCTTGGGCGGCATAGGCAACGGTACCCGCGGCGGCAATGACGGCAGCCAGGATGGAAAGTTTGGTGTATCGATTCATGATGCTTCTCCAATATATACGCAGGGATCTGCGCAATGGAGAGACTACGGACGCCGGCTTAGCTGATGCTGAGTACACCCGCGAGATCAACCTTTGCCTATCGCCGAAAGGTACAAACGGGTTGTTGCTGGCGACGGCTCGACACCAAGTCGACTCGACAAGGTGCGCTGACACCGTCGATAGGTAGTGACAGCCAAGCCTGCTTGCTCCCTTGCGATGTAGCACCTAATCTGCCCGCGGTAGAACTCTTCGACCAGGTCATCGATTTCAAGCCCTGCCCCGTAGATCTCGCCAGCGAGTTCGATTCCTTTGTCGGCAAGGGCCTCTGCCGCTGCGGCTGCCAGTTTCTTGACCAGCGCGACGTGCAGGCGCTCGCGGAATTGAAGCGCCCATGGGGCATCGTCTTCACCGAGCAGGAATGCTCCCGCGTACAAATGTTTCACCCGTTTGACGAGTAAGGCGATGTCATCGACAGACGAGTTGAGCAGTCTCTCGAGGGCCCAGCAATCGATCCAGCATTCGGTTGCTGCGATGCTCAAATGGTCGTCTTGACGCTTGATGGCATGGGTTCCCACCAGCTTTCTCAGGCGGAACAGCGTGGTGGCCAGCGCCTGTTGGCCGGCAGCGCCGTCGGAGTCCGGCCAGAGCGCATCGATGATTCTCGATTCGGCAACGCTGTGCCCGCCCATCGCAATGAGCACCTTCAGCAAGTTCAGCGGCACCCGCTGCGCTTTGCCATTGAAGGCAAGGGGCGCGCCACGGACCACGACCGAGAACGTCCCGAGCGTCGAGACCTTCACGGGCCAGGGCCAACGGTTGCTTTCCAGAGCCTCTGGCGGCGGCGCAAGGTGTGTCTTTTTGATCAGCTCGTTGACGTAATCGCACTGCGCTCTCAACTCCAGCGCTTTGGCGCACACCACTGCGACTGCCTTGCGTGGCCAGAAGAAGAAGTGGTGATAGCCGAGCTTGCTGCCGACTGCCATTGCGGTGCCAATCAACGTCGTCGCCTCCTCGCCCCGCCGCAGGCGCATGTAGGCTTCCAGCAGGTCTGCCATCCAGACCAACATCGGGTTGCGGGTTATGTTACCGAGCGCGCGCCCGGCGTCCACCTGGCGCAATCCCTCCTCTTGCTCGCCGCACTCGAAGCTGACGATGGCCAGACTCAGACGGCCTACCGCATTGAAATGCGGCAGTCCCATCCGCTCGATAGCGCTGGTGCACAGCTCGGCATGGGCAAGTGCCTCGCCAGGTTTCCCACTGAGCCAGAACGACCATGCCTCGATGATGTGATGAAGGCTCTGTTCCTCGTCGTCCGCAGGCCTGGCAATGGCTGCGCGCCGCTGCGCAAATCCCCTGGCCCGATCCAACTCGCCGCAGCTCAGGGCTAGCGCCGCGGCTTGGCCCAGCATGAGCTTGTCCCAGATATGTATGCCTGAAGACTCGGCCATTGTCAGGCCACGCTCGATCGCTTCGAAGCAGCTCTTAACTTCCCCTGTGTAGAGCGCATAGGTGGATTCGCCGAAGTCCGTAATCAATGCCGCAAGAGGCGTCGACGGCTGCTGCGTGACCTCGCGCCGGAGTTGGTCCAGTTCCGCGCGCGCCGCACGCAAGTCGCCTTGCCAGATCTGATCCACGGTGAGATGCAGTCGCGACAGCATGCGAAACACGGGGTCCGGCGCGACGGCGACCATCTCATGGAGCCGTTGGCGCCACATTGGCAGCGCCGCGTGCTGGGGCTGCCGAAACGACAGCGTGACAAACATGCTGAAGGTGACCCTGGCCTCGATCTCCATCGACGGAAAGCATGCATTGGCTTCCAGCAAGCTTTCCAGGCGGGCTATCCACTCGTCCAGCTGTCTCAAGTCGGCGTAGGTATGGAAGATGCAATCAACGACGCCGGACCAGGCCAGCAGCATGCCCGCCCGATCTTGGCTGGTGGCAAAGTGCCGGAAGGCCACCTCGAGGCTGACCCGGCCCGAGACGGGGTCATGCAAGGACCGACTGGCGCCAAGCCAGTACAAGAGCCACGGATCATCCACCAAGTGCGCCGACGGCAATCGGGTCAACCATTGATCCAAAGTCCGATGTCGACCTAGCGCCATCAGGTGCGGTGCATGCGCCAGCACCAGTTGCGCCAAGCGATCCCACGACTGCGCATCAATCAACATCTGCGCGGCATCGTCAATCAGACCGCGGGCCTGCAGCGACGCTGCAGCCCGATGGCGTCCTGCCAGCACTTCATCCTCGGTCAGTTCCCGCTTAGCACGATCGATCAAAAAGCTACGGAACAATGGATGAAGACGATAGGTTGGTGGTCCGTCCCGAGTCACCGTTGTGAAAAGGTACTCTTCGGCAAGGACAGCCAGTTGACGCTCGGCCGTCGGCGATCCCACCAGTTCGTTGACAAGCTCGGCTGGAATTCTGGGCAGAAAGGCCAGGCGAAGCAGCAGCGGCTGAAACGTCGCTGGAAGCCCGCGGAAGACCTCTTGGCCGAGGTAGTCGAACATCAGTGCCGGCGAATCGACCTGGGCAATGTACGCAGACGGCGTGGCGCTTGATCGCAGTAACAGCCTCAGTCCTGCAGCCCAGCCACCGCAGCGTTCATGCCACTCGGCGGTGGCACAGCGGTCCAGCACGATGTCATGAACCGCGGCGATGCCCGTCACCTCGTCCAGCGTCAGCATGAGTTGGTCCCATGCGATGGACCGAACCGACCCGTTGACTTGACATCGAGCCAGCGTCGGCGGCGGGCGAGTGCGGCTGGCGACGACGATGTGGGCGTCAGACGGCACTTGCTCGATGGCTCGCCGCACGATGTCGTGCAACGGGGAATCAATGGCCGCCTCGTGATAGTCGTCCAGCGCGATCAGCAGCGTTGGCGCCGCAGCGAAGAGTTCGCGAAAGTACCGGCGCGCGAAGGTTGGCACGCTGAAAGCAGCATCCGATGTGAATCGCGGCAGGTCTTTGGCCGATGCGCCGAGGCTGGCGTGGGTGGCAACGGCCAGATGCGCGAAGAACGCTGATGGATCATGGTCTTCCGCGTCTATCTGGTACCACAGGCAGGGCAATGAACGCGCACTGACGAAACTGGCCACCAATGCGGTCTTTCCCGAGCCCGGCGGCCCCGCGATCCAGGTGCACGCGATGTCCCGATTGCGGTCAAGTTCACGGAACAGGCGCTCGCGATGAAACACGGCACTGCTTCTCGGACGAGTTGTCTTCGCTGAACTGACGCTTGCTGACAGGCGCACCACTACACGGACCCTTCCCACTGGCTCGCTGTTCTTTTGGGTCTATGTCGCTTCATCCGCGAGCACCGACTGACCGGCCATCTTCTTCTCGGCCGCAATAATTTGGCGCGTCGCGCCGGAGCATTGTCAAGCAGGTTTACCCCCCTAGAAAGTCGGGACTGGGACTCCCCGAGCGTGAGCACCTGTACTCAATCTGTAATGCGCCATGGCATAGGCTTTGGTTGCCTTAAACCAAGCAACGGCCATGAGAACACCGGTAGAGAGCTACGTCGTTCGCATTTACCGGCGCCGGAGCGGCGCGAGGCGGCAGCTTGTCGGGCTGGTGGAAGCGTCGCAGCTTCCTGGGTCGCTAGGGTTTACGAGTATCGAACAACTGTGGGAGATCCTGTCGGAGCCCACGGTGTCACGACGAACCAAGGCGCGAGCGAAGCGACCCGTTGATGAGAAATTATGAAATTGTCGGCCAGTCAGAACCGTTGATTTCGATTCGAATCTACCCCGCATTGATAAGCGAGGTTAAACAGAGGGCTAGTGATGGTTTGCTCGTATTGCGGCACCGAAAATCGGGTTGATGCCAAGTTCTGCAAGGGCTGCGGCAAATCGCTTTTGGCCGTCAATGCCGATCTCGTGACACAGACTGCTCAGCCGACTGTCGACTGCCACGCTTGTGGCACGCCGAACAAGGCGGGCGCTAAGTTCTGCGCCAAGTGCGGGACCAAATTGGCCATTGCCGGCAAGCTGACCGAGGGATCATCTTCGGCAGCGTCAAGTCTTGCGCCACCACCGCCACCACCGCCACCACCGCCACCACCGCCACCACCGCCACCGCCACCACCGCCACCACCGCCACCACCGCCACCACCGCCACCACCGCCACCGCCACCACCACCACCACCACCACCACCACCACCACCACCACCACCACCACCACCACCACCACCACCGGGCCGAGACGAAGGATGGACTGGCAGCGGGGCCGGTGGCATCTGCACGAGCAGCAGTGATCGAGCAAGTAGGCGCGGATGTGTCGGACAGGCCGTCGCGCGCAGGTCTCTGGGCTGCCGTCGGCGGCGGCGCAGTCATCGTCACGGTCGCTGCGTGGTGGTTCCTGCTCGGACCAAGGCCGTCCGCGCCTTTGCCACCACCGGCTGCATCTGTGCCCGCATCGCCGCTGCCTTCCGATCCTTCGAGCGAACCGCCGACTGCGACGGCCAATGCCTCAAGCATGGCACCGTCTGCAGAAATCGCGGCGTCGACATCGACAGTCGAGATGCCCGAAGCTGCCAGGTCGAGCGCTGCCATCGCCGAACAGCCAGCTAGCGCACCCACTGCCACCACGGCATCGCCTGAATGCCGAACCACCAGCTAGCGCACCCACTGCCACCACGGCATCGCCTGACGTTGCCGCATTGGCACGCGCCCGACAGTTGCGCGAAAAACGTGATCAAGAGGCGCGCGCGCGGGCAGCCGCAGAGCAGCAGCGTTTGGCTGAGCAGGAGCGCCAACGGCGCGAAGCAGAGATTGCGAGAAAGCGTGCCGACAATGCTCGCCAAAGGGCCGCCATGCCTCAGCCTGCAACGCCGCCATTGCCCGTGCCGCCAGCAGCGCGGACTGCCTCTGTTCAGACCGTGGAACAGCTCTGCGCCGGGCGCAGCAACTTCATCAGCACTCAGTTGTGCCAAGTTCGTGCGTGCAAAAAGCCTGAGTTTGCCGCCGACCCGATCTGCGTGAAGTTCAAGGAATTTGAGAACACCAACAGCCGTCGAGGCGAGCAATGATAAGGGCTACGGATTTCGGGTCATTCGACTAACTTGCCAACAACCCAGTGTTGGAAATTAATGAATATTTATATTCAGTTTAGGAGCGAGTAAAAATGGGTGGATTTAGTATATTTCAATGGATAATAATTGGCACTATTGGTTGGATGTTATTCTCTGTTTTTGGCTCGCGACGAAATGGCACCTCACAGGCCTATGTCATCAAGGACTGGTTTGCCAGCGAAACGCCGAACCACGATGGAATCTATGTGAACATTGAGGGTCGGAAGGGTGGTTTGATGTCCTTCCTTATGGCTCTTGTCGGTATCGATCCGACCGTCTCCTTGGTCATTGACCGAGAGAATGTCAGGTTCAGGAGTGGTTCATGGACTGGATATAGCTCATGGGTTACCCCATTGAACAGGCTTTGTTCCGGGAAATATGGTTATTCCAAACCACTTTGGGTCACAGTTGTATGGATTGTAATCGGAGTAGCGCTGCTTTTACCTTCATTTGGTATTTCGCTGATCTTGATCGTGGGGGCGTTTGCTTATTATTTTCTTAACAAAATAATAGTACTCGAATTGACGTATATTGGCGGTGGCAGCGTGCATAGTTCTGATGCCCTCGCATTCAAACGGTCAGTAATCGAGGGGAAGCATATTGATGAACACGCAACCGAACGCATCGTCGCCATTATCGAGATGATCGTCCTCGGATCCGATAAGCCACGTGCGCCAAGTGTTGACGCCGGAGGTCACGCCACTTTGGGCGAGACGCTGAACCGCGCAGCCTCTGAACTCACCACGGTCGCCGAACGGACCCGGCAGCGCACGGAAGCCCTTGCCGCTCAAGCCAGGCAAATGGGCGAGCGCGCTGCGGCGAAGGTATCGAGCTCACTGGCAGCGTCGTCTGCGGCGGCGCCCCTTACAGCGGATCCGGGAGCGAGGCAGTGCCCCAAGTGTGGTGCAAGCGCGGCCCCCGGCAGCGTCTTCTGCGGCGAATGCGGCTTCAAGATGACCTGAGCCTCACACCATACTGCAAGGTGCCACGATGTTGATCACCAAGAACCGCTGCTGCATGTTCTTCCTGCTAGGCATGGTTGTCGCTGCCCTGTGCGGATGCATCGAACTCGAGGAGCGCATCCGCGTGCATGAGGACGGTTCGATGAGCGTCAAAGCCACCATGACGATTGACCCGCAGTTTGAGGCCATGGTGCTCCCGAAGATGAGGGAGGAGTTGACGAAGAAGTTGCCACACGGTACCCAAGTGGACTTCTCGCAGCGCATCAATGGCAAGGCCGCAATCATCATCGAAGCGGCCGGAGCGGCGGCCACCCAAATGCAGTTGGAAGATGGCTCGACGACGATCACCGTGAGCGACGGCGGCTTCATGAAGAAGCGCTATGAGTACCGGGAAACCGTAGTGATGACCCCCGAGATTCCGTTCCCAAACCGTGCAGTGGTCAGCTTGCCAGGCTCCATCGAAAGCGTCATCGGTGGTACCAAGACGACCGGCGATACGGTCGAGTTCGACCGAACCAATGCGAAGCGTGGCGATGTATTCGTTGTCACCTCTACGGCGTACGCATTCAACTTGGGCAGTACCAAAAAGACTGCGGCAGGCACTGCGATCCCGGGCGATGCAGCCTGGTTTTTGCCAGTGTCGATCGGATTGGTCTTCGCCGGAGTGGCGATGCTGTTGATCGGCTGGTTTCGATCGCGCCAGGTGACACGCTCGGTCGATGTGCCAACTATTGTTGCGGCACCGACCCTCGTCTCTGGAGTGTCCACGCCGATCGAAGAGGTCGCCTTGGTGTTCTGTACCGAGTGCGGTGCGCCCAACGCTGTGGGCCACAAGTTCTGCGGCAAATGCGGTCGCGCGTTGGGATAGAACATGAACATCCTACAGAGCAGT
The DNA here is from genome assembly GCA_963740455.1 of uncultured beta proteobacterium. Taxonomy (GTDB): domain Bacteria; phylum Pseudomonadota; class Gammaproteobacteria; order Burkholderiales; family Burkholderiaceae_C; genus Paucibacter. Next base: position 106,805 of record CAVUEF010000013.1, on the reverse strand, counting down.
GATCGCCAGCGCGGTGTAAGCGCTTGGACGATGCTCGGCAGCCTGCTGATTGTCGCCGGAATCGCTGGACTCGGCGCGGCCTTGATCAGCCCCCCCAGCCAACCGCCCCGCATCGCGCCGATTGCGGCTGGAGGCGGCACCAACGCACCGTTGATTGGCGGCGCCAAGGCCGAAATGCCGCGCGCGCGCGCCGAGAAGAATCCCGCTGTCCAAGTAACCACCGTGCCGTCTGCTATCCGGTGGCAGGTCCTGACGTTGGGTCAGAGCGGGAATGGCGTCGCATTCAGGAAAGTCGGCAACGATGCGATCGCGTTTCTCGGCGAAATGCAAATCGCCAAATGTGTGAACGGCTCCAACTTCCAAGGAGAGCGTCTGGTGTATCTCGAAGGTACGTTGGCAACCTCTAGAGTACATGTATCACCGTTATCACCGACACGGCAATATATTGCAGTGTTTTGTGCAATCGAAGCTGATTCCGCAAGCAGTGTTCAACTGGTCAATCTGCAAAGCAAGTCGTTCTTCTCTCCGGGTCCAGGTGATCTGTTTATGAATCTCGATCCGTGGATCAGTTTTTCGCCGGATGATCAATATGCGGTGCTGAACCAAGCCGGTGATGAAGGTAACTATTCAGCACTGGTATTGAACCTGAGCACGCGCAAGGCGAAGAAGCTTAACGCGCCGCTCTTTACTCACGATGAGAAGACCCAACCGGTATGGCCAACTGACAGGAACGTCACGTATCGTGCCGGGCAAGTTTGCGATGACATATCAGATCCAGAATGCAAGTCGCAGGGAATTTACGAATTCGAGGTAGACGTGACGTCCATGAACGTTACCCGCAAACGCATTGGTGATTGGCATCCGTGATGCGCTTTCGCAATCGAAATTGTGCGCACATGCGCGGTCAGCAGAGCTCGAATCAAGCTGCTTGTCCGGCCAGTGGGACGGTGCGCTGGCAGAACTACTTGATCAATTCGGGGCAGAGTCTGACGCTGCCGTTTGCTGCGCTGGTGGATACGACCGACCCACCATCCAATGGCACGATGATCCGCTCCACCGCCGCGGAAGACGGCTCTTACGGCGGCGCCACCGCCGGGGTGTCGATGCGGTGATTGGGCCGTGATGTTGGCTCTAAAGATTGAGGACGAGGAACGCGTGACATGGCAAAAATCTGTGCGAGCCGTCGCGCGTTCAATTGGGACGAAGTAAAGTTTTGCAAGGGACGCGGAGCTTCCCTCATCGCACTTGCATCGGCCCTGGAGGTCCCAGGCAAGGCAGGACCCGCCTGCTTCGCCTGCGCAAGTATTGCTTTCATGAAGTTGGTCTTGTCTCTTACTGGAGAATGAAAATGAACCTGATACTGTCTTTGATCGGCACTCCGACCCGAGCAACCGGCCCGGCTGCTCGCGCCAGGCCGATGGCATCAACTGCCCTGGTGCTTGCCGTCTTGCTTGCCACGACACCGGCGGTCCACGGGCAGGCAACCGGTGCTACTGCCGGAGCCACGGCGACTGGCGCCGGCGACAATCTGGAGCGCTGCGATCGGCCTCTCGGAGTGCTTCGTATCGAGGAGGACACGCGTGCCGAGTGGTACCGTTATTACGGCCAGCGCCTTGGGTCGACCGCACCGCTGCTCAACATGCTCATCATGCAGTCGAACTGCTTCGTTGTCGTCGAGCGGGGTACCGGCGAGCGCACTATCAGTGACGAAACGCGGCGCGCCCGCGGCGACGAGGCTCGGGAAAGCGCTACCCGCGGTAAAGGTCAACAAGTAGTCGCGGACTACCTCCTCAAGCCAGAAATCGTCATGGCCAACAGAAATAGCGAAGGCACCACGGCTCGGGGGCCTGGGTCGGCTGGTCCCCGGTTCGCTTGGTGCGGTGTTGGGGTCGGTATCGACGAGGTCTAGCGAAGTGGGAACGGTATTGACCTTGGTCGACATACGTTCAACCGTGCGGCTAGCTGCTGCCGAGGGACATTCCAAGGATACAAGCTTCAACATTGCCGGCTTTGGTATTGGCAGCGGGGGTGGGCTGGCCGGCAGTGCATATTCGAACACCGACGAAGGCAAGCTAGTCAGTGCGGCCTTCTACGACGCCTATAACAAGATGGTCGTCGCATTGCGCCAGTACAAGGCACAAACTGTGGAGGGGGGGTTGGGCGAGGGCGGAAAGTTAGGCGTGCAGGGCGGCAGTACTCGTGCGTCCAAGGAAGTATCCAACGGCTCGGGCAAACCGTGAATATCATCGAGGTATCCGCATGGTGCGTCGCGGTGTTAACTGCGACGCCGGTCGCGGCGCAGGAGTTTGGCCTTTACCTACTCTGCAGCGGGCAGGTTGAAGCGAAAGGACGCTCAATGGAGGCTCATCTGGACTTGGCATTGCGGCGAAACAGTTCGCTGGCCCAGGTGCAGCGGTCAAATGTGCTGCCAGTCGGTGAGCGGATGCGGCTGGAGATCAGCCCATCGCACTACTCGATGATCTTCCAAACACCGAGTAGGGGCAGTGGTGTCTACTACGATTGGATCCGGGGTGCGATTTTCGTCTGGACGCCGGATCTCTTGAAGCTTCACACGGCTCGCCTAGCGGTCGATCGGCAAACTGCGGCGCTTGAGGGAGAGTTGCTGGACGGCGCCGGAGCAATGCTGGGTCGCTTGAGGCTGCGCTGTGAACCCAAGAACAACGACAACGTCGAAACGCCCAAGTTCTGAATTGTGTCCAAAGCTGTTGGGCTGCATTGGACCGGCCTCTCGTCGGCGTGCAGCACCTGAGCGCCGAGCACGAACTCGCAGTGTGCAGGCACTGGCCACGCTCGCGCTTGAGCCTTGCAGGCCGCGTCTGCCGCGCGGGACGCGCCAGACTCTTCGGCGCGGGTCGGCCAGTGCGCAGGCACTGGCCTCGCTAGCGCCTCAGCCTTGCAGGCCGCGTTCTCGCAGAGCTCGAACCCTTCGCCAGACACGAACAGTCCTCAGGACTGTCTGTGTCCGGGCTCGCCTTGCAGGCCGCGTTCTCGCAGAGCTCGAACCCTTCGCCAGGCACGAACAGTCCTCAGGACTGTTCGTGTCCGGGCTCGCCTTGCAGGCCGCGTTCTCGCAGAGCTCGAACCCTTCGCCAGGCACGAACAGTCCTCAGGACTGTTCGTGTCCGGGCTCAGCATTCGACTATGTTGACGGCTAGGCCGCCGCGGGCGGTTTCTTTGTACTTGGTCATCATGTCGGCGCCGGTGTCGCGCATGGTCTTGATGACCTTGTCGAGGCTTACAAAGTGGGTGCCGTCGCCACGCAGGGCCATGCGGGCGGCATTGATGGCCTTGACGGCGGCGATCGCGTTGCGTTCGATGCAGGGGATCTGCACCAGCCCGCCGACGGGGTCGCAGGTCAGGCCCAAGTGGTGCTCCATGCCGATCTCGGCGGCATTTTCCACTTGCTCGGGCGAGCCGCCCGTCACCTGACACAGCGCGGCGGCGGCCATCGAGCACGCCACACCGACCTCGCCCTGACAACCGACCTCGGCGCCCGAGATGGAGGCGTTCTTCTTGTACAAGATGCCGATCGCGGCAGCGGTCAGCAGGAAGTCGTGCACGCCGCGTTCGGTGGCGCCATGCACGAAGCGCGTGTAGTAGTGCAACACCGCCGGGATGATGCCGGCTGCGCCATTCGTCGGCGCCGTCACGACGCGGCCACCGGCGGCGTTCTCTTCGTTGACGGCAAGCGCATACAAGTTCACCCAGTCGAGCACCTGCAGCGGGTCGCGCAGCGCTGCTTCAGGGTTGGAGGTCAGATCACGGTAGAGCTGCGCGGCACGGCGCTTGACCTTGAACCCGCCGGGCAGAATGCCCTCGGTCTGGCAGCCCCGGCTCACACATTGCTGCATCACCTGCCAGATATTCGTGAGCCCGGCTTCGGTCTCGGCGTCGGTGCGCCAATGGCGCTCGTTGCGGCGCATCAGCTCGGCAATGCTGCAAGCCTGACTTTTGGCGAGTGCCAGCAGTTCGTCTCCACTATCGAAGGGGTAGGGCAGTACCGTGGTGTCGGGCGCCAGGCGCTTTTGCTTGCTTCCGTCGGCGGCCACTTCGTCGCTGACCACAAAGCCGCCACCCACCGAGTAATAGACGCGTTCCAGCAAGACCTGACCCTCGGCATCGAAAGCGCTGAAGCGCATGCCGTTGGCATGAAAGGGCAGGCTCTGGCGCCGCAGGAAGACCAGATCCGTGGCCTCATTGAAGGCAACCCTGTGCGCGCCCAGCACCTGCAATGCGCCGCCGCTGCGGATCTCGTCCAGATAAGCCTGCACCTGTTCGATGTCGACCGTATCGGGCTCGTGCCCGGCCAGTCCGAGCAGCACCGCCTTGTCGCTGCCGTGGCCCTTGCCGGTGGCGCCGAGCGACCCGTAAAGCTGAGCGCTCACGCGTGCGGTCCGATCCAGCACGTTGTCGTGCCGCAGGCGCAATGCGAACAGGCGCGCCGCGCGCATCGGGCCGACTGTGTGCGAACTTGACGGCCCGATGCCGATCTTGAAGAGGTCAAAGACAGATATCGCCATGCGGATGAGTCAGCGAATCAGGCCGACTCTCTGACCGGGGCGCAACTGCAGAACAGGTTGCGGTCGCCGTAGACGTTGTCGACGCGTCCCACCGGCACCCAATATTTCAGGCGGCGCAAGGCGTCCACGGGGTAGGCCGCTTCATCGCGGCTGTAGCCATGCGTCCAATCGCTCTTGAGCAATTGTTCGGCGGTGTGCGGTGCGTTCACCAGCGGGTTGTCGTCCCGGCTCCACGCGCCTTGCTCGACTTTGGCAATCTCGCCGCGAATCGCGATCATGGCGTCGCAAAACCGGTCGAGTTCGACCTTGGGTTCGCTCTCGGTGGGCTCCACCATCAAGGTGCCGGCCACCGGGAAGCTCAGCGTCGGCGCATGGAACCCATAGTCGATCAAGCGCTTGGCCACGTCTTCGGCGCCAACGCCGGTGCTGTCCTTCAAGGGACGCAGGTCGAGAATGCATTCATGCGCCACGCCGCCGCCCTTCACACCGGCAATATTGCCGCTGAAGCGGATGTCGTAATGCCCGTCGAGCCGTGCCGCCACATAGTTGGCCGCGAGAATCGCCACTTCGGTGGCGTTGCGCAGACCCACGGCCCCCATCATGCGCATATACATCCAGCTGATGGGCAGCACCGCCGCGTTGCCCAGGGGTGCTGCCGACACCGCGCCGATGGCTGTCTCGCTGGCAAAGCCGGCCGAGCGATGTGCCGGCAGGAACGGCACCAGGTCCTGCACCACGCACACCGGACCGACGCCCGGGCCGCCGCCGCCGTGCGGAATGCAAAAGGTCTTGTGCAGATTCAGATGGCTCACATCGCCGCCAAACTCGCCCGGCGCCGCAACGCCGACCAAGGCGTTCATATTGGCGCCGTCCACATAGACGCGCCCGCCATGCGCGTGGATCAGCGCACAGATCTCCTTCACCCGGGTATCGAACACGCCATAGGTGGAAGGGTAGGTGATCATGATTGCAGCCAGCCGGTCGCTGTGCTGCTCGCACTTGGCACGCAGATCGACCAGGTCGATATTGCCCTCCTTGTCGCATTTGGTGACCACCACCTGCAGGCCGGCCATCTGCGCTGACGCCGGATTGGTGCCGTGGGCCGACTCAGGTATCAGGCAGATATTGCGATGCGCTTGGCCGCGCGCCTCGTGCCAGGCCCTGATGATCAACAAACCGGAATACTCGCCCTGCGACCCGGCATTGGGTTGCAGCGACACGCCTGCATAGCCGGTGGCTTGGGCGAGCCAGGCGCACAGCTGCTCGTTGAGCAGCGCATAGCCCTTGAGCTGGTCATGCGGCGCAAACGGATGGACGTTGGCGAACTCGGGCCATGTGATGGGAATCATCTCGCTGGTGGCGTTGAGTTTCATCGTGCAAGAACCCAGCGGAATCATGCTGCGATCGAGCGCCAGATCCTTGTCGGACAGCTTTCGCAAATAGCGCAGCATCTCGGTCTCGGAGTGGTGGCTGTTGAACACCGGGTGCGTCAGATAGGCGCTGGTGCGTGTCAGCTCGACGGGCAGCAGCAACGCGACGCCTTTCTCGAAAGTCTCGAAGCCAGGCGCGGCCTGACCGTTGGCGAACAAGGACCAGAGCAAGCTCAGATCGGCACGTGTGGTGGTCTCGTCCAGACTGATGCCCACGCTGGTGTTGGATGCGCGGCGCAGATTCATTCCCTTTGCCACCGCCGCGGCCAGCACGGCTTCGGTCTGCGCGCCGGTATCGATCTCGACTGTGTCGAACGACGTTTCATGCGTCAGTGTCCAGCCCAGGCGCTTGACTCCGTGCGCCAGGATGGCCGTGTAGCTGGCCACGCGCTGGGCGATGCGCTTCAATCCCACCGGGCCGTGATAGACCGCGTACATGCTGGCCACGACGGCGGGCAAGACCTGCGCGGTACAGATATTCGAGGTGGCCTTTTCGCGGCGGATGTGTTGTTCGCGCGTCTGCAAGGCAAGCCGGTAGGCGAGATTGCCATGCACATCGATGCTCAGACCCACCAGGCGTCCCGGGAGGGAGCGCTTGAATTCGTCCTTGCACGCCATATAGGCGGCGTGCGGGCCGCCGTTGCCCATGGGCATGCCGAAGCGCTGCGTATTGCCCACCGCGATGTCGGCGCCTTGCTCACCCGGCGGCGCCAGCAGCGTCAGCGCCAATGGGTCGGCGGCGACGATCAACAAGCCGCCGTGCGCGTGCACCGCGTCGGCAATCGGCTGGAGCGCGCGCACGCGACCGGTCACGCCGGGGTATTGCACGAGTGCGGCAAAGCAGTCGCTTCGACCCGCGGACTCGGCCGGTCCGACCACCACGCTGATGCCCAGCGGTCGGGCGCGGGTCTGAATCACCTCCAGGCTTTGCGGCAGCACGTCGTCAGCCACGAAAATGCTCTGGCTCTTGCTCTTGCAGACACGCGCTGCCAGCGTCATCGCCTCGGCGGCGGCGGTGGCTTCGTCAAGCATCGATGCGTTGGCGATGGCCATGCCTGTCAGGTCACTCACCATGGTCTGAAAATTCACCAGCGCTTCCATGCGGCCCTGCGAAATTTCGGCCTGGTAGGGGGTGTAGGCGGTGTACCAGGCTGGATTTTCCAGCACGTTGCGCAGGATGACGCCGGGCGTGAAACAGCCGTGATAGCCCTGGCCGATGAAACTCTTGAGAATCAGGTTCTGTCCCGCCATGCCTTTGAGCTCGGCCAGCGCTTGGGCTTCGCTCAGGGCGGCCGGCATGCGCATGGCGCCCGCACGGACAATCGAGTGCGGCACGATGGCATCGATCAGCGCGCGGCGCGATGCCGAGCCGATGACCGACAGCATCAGCGCCTCGTCTGCCGCATCCGGACCGATGTGACGGGCCTCGAATTCGGCGCTGTTCTCGAGTTCAGCAAGCGACTTGTGGGAAGACTTCAGCATGGTGGTCCTTGCGATCAGGCGTTCTTGAGCAACACGTCATAAGCGGTACTGTCCAACAAGGCGTCGAACTCGGACGGCTTGCTCGGCTTGACCTTGAAGAACCAGCCAGCCTTGAGCGGGTCGGTATTGGCCAGGGCCGGGTCGTCGCGCAGCGCTTCGTTGACTGCCGTGATTTCGCCGCTGACGGGCATATAGACATCGGCGGCGGCCTTGACCGACTCGACCACGCCGGCCACTTCCTTGGCTGCATAGCTCTTGCCGACTTCGGGCAGATCGACGAAAACCACGTCGCCCAGCGCGTCCTGCGCATGCACGGTGATGCCCACGGTGGCGCTGCCGTCGGCTTCGATCTGGACCCACTCGTGGTCGGGGGTGTACTTGATGGTCATATTGGCTCCGATGTCTTGCGTAATGAGGCTAACGGTTGAGAAGGGGGATCAGCCGCGGTAGTAGCCGTTGGGCGTGAACGGTGTGTTGACCACGGTCATCGGCACGCGCTTGTCGCGCACGATGGCAAAGACAGCGCTGCCAAGGCCGGCTTGGCTGACCGGCAGATAGCCCAGCGCGACCGGCTGGTTCACGGTGGGCGCCAGCGTGCCGCTGGTGACGACGCCCAGCGCATTGCCCTCCTGATCCACCAGCTTGGCGCCTTCGCGCACCGGCGTGCGCTCGCGGCCGATCAGGCCGACACGCTTGCGCGCTGCGCCGCTGGCCAATTGCTGTTCGATCACCGCCGCGCCGGGATAGCCGCCAGCACGCGCGCCACCGGGTCTGCGCACCTTCTGGATGGCCCAGGTCAGCGAGGCCTCGACCGGCGTGGTATCGGTGTTGATGTCGTGGCCGTAAAGGCACAGGCCGGCTTCGAGTCGCAGCGAGTCGCGCGCGCCCAGACCGATGGGTTTCACTTCGGCTTGGGCCAGCAGCTTGCGCGCCAGTGCCATGGCCTGGTCGCCTGCCACCGAGATCTCGAACCCGTCCTCGCCGGTATAGCCCGAGCGCGTCAGGAAGGTGTCGATGCCGTCGAGCTTGAAGAAGCCGCCGGTCATGAAAGTCAGCTTGGCCACATCGGGGTTCAGGCGCGACAGCGCGGTGACGGCCTGCGGGCCTTGCAGCGCCAGCAGCGCCTGATCGGGCAGGGGCAAGACCTGGCACTTGTCGCCGATCCTGGCCTGCATATGGGCGATGTCCTGCACCTTGCATCCGGCGTTCACGACCACGAACAAGTCGTCGGGGCGGCGACAGATCATCAAGTCGTCGAGGATGCCGCCGTGTTCATTCGTGAACAAGGCGTAGCGCTGCTTGAACAGTCCCAGATCGATCACATCGACCGGCACGATGGTCTCGAGCGCGGCGGCAGCCTGCGCGCCGATCAAGCGGACCTGGCCCATATGTGAAACGTCGAACAGGCCGGCAGCGGCACGTGTGTGCTTGTGCTCGGTCATCACGCCGGTGGCGTATTGAACCGGCATGTCATAGCCACCGAAGGGCACCATTTTGGCGCCGAGTTCGATATGCAGGGCGTGCAGGGGCGTAGTGAGGAGCGCGACACTGGACATTTGAATCCTTCGAAGGCAAGCAGTTCAACCACCCGTCAATGGGTGGGGGAAAGGCCCTCGCTGTCCGCTTTACCTGAGAGATTGGCCGGTTCACCACTGAACTGGCTTGCCCCTTCGGTGGATGAGCCTGAACACTCATCTCTCTCCAGTGAGGAACGCCCGTTCGGGGCGTCTCATCAGTCCTTTTGCCTGAGCGTTCGAAGTGGTGCATTTGCCACCCACCTCTGCGCCTTCGGCGGCCTCCACAACGAGGCTCTCTCCTGACAAGCGGCGATTGTAGCCTCAAGCATTCGAGACCGCGGGCCAGCGCAATGCGCCCATGCAGCGCGGTTGCGCGTAGTCAATTCGACCCTTCAGCCAGGCTCAATAGGGGCCGCCGCCGGCGCTCAAGCGTGCCAGTCTGCCTCAGGCGAGAGCCGCCATCCGCCCGAATTGACTGGCAGGCCATCGCCGGGCTGAGGCGGGTCCGGAGTCAGGCTCCGTCTTCATTCAAGTTGTAAGGGTCAGGCGCCGCTGGAAGCTCCAAGTCTTCACCGGCGAGTTCGCGTTCCATCCGCCGGTGATGCTTGACCACCAGATGGTGAAACTCGGCGAACGGCCCGTTCAACAAGAAGACCGGAGTCTGAGTACTTTGCGCCGTCGCCATCTCGACTTGCGACAAGCCCAGCGTGATCAAGTCAGTCAGCATCTCGGTGCCCATATCAATCTCCTCAAGACAGCCGCAATCATTTCAGATGGATGGTTTGCAGTCCGGCTCCTGGCGTCTTGCCAAAGTCAGGGCAGCGAGCACTTCGTTGTCGCTGACCTGATGAAAATCGGTGTAATAAAGTCCGACTGCGTGAAACGGTGAGGGCCGGGACAGGCAAACAATTTCATCGACTTCGAAGCGAAGTGAAGCCAAGGTCTCGGGCGGCGCAACGGGCACAGCCAACACCAGTCGCTTGGGGTGGCGGCCTCTCAGCGCCCTGAGCGCTGCTCGCATCGTCGTACCGGTGGCCATGCCGTCGTCGACAACGATGACAGTAGCGCCGGCAACTTCGACCGGCGCGCGGCTCCCCAGATCGCGCAATTCCCGGCGCGCCTGGGTGTTGATGTATTGGTGGTCGACACCGCAAAGCGCGCTTGTTTCGTCGTCGACAACAATCTGCGGTGGATCACCATCGACAACTGCCGCAACCGCCAATTCCGGTTGGAAGGGTGCGCCGATTTTGCGCACCAGAATCAAGTCCAGGTCAGCACCGAGCGTGCGCGCGATTTCAGCAGCTACCGGTACGCCGCCACGCGGTAGCGCCAACACCACAATGGGTGCCTCGCGGGGTGTCTCTGCGAGGCGCTGGGCCAAGGCGCGACCCGCTTCAACACGATTGGCAAACTCCAAACTCACGTCACGCTCCTCGGTAAGGCCGGTGGCTTGTGGACTCGGACTGCCCACGGTCGTTGTGCTCAAACGCGGGCAATCGGTCAGGGTTGAGGTTGCGTCACCCAGCTCGACATGGATTGAGCCTGCGCAAGCAGGTGGGTTCCAATCAACTCTTGAGTTTACATAATATACATTGTGCATCTGTTTAGCACACGCGAATCATGTCAAAGAGCCTATAATTGCTGAGTCAAACACCGCCCTGAGTCTCATCGCAGGCTGAATCCCTCCTTATTGCGTGCTGACCTTCTACGTCTTTCGCCGCCTTCAACCAGGATTGTCCAATGAGCAGAGCTGATTCCAAGACCACCGTGTTATCCGACGGATTGCGTTACAAGTCGAAAGTGTCGGGTTCGCCGTTCAAGGCGGCGGCGTCCTTCGGTACGGCCACCATGTCGTGCTACTTGTGCGGCAAGCACCGCACGCGGTCCTTGATGAAGACCCGCAAGTTGCTCGGCCGGGCACAAGCGGTCTGCTCACCCTCGTGCAAGGAAATGGACGCGGCTGTTGCCGCCTGAAGCTCGTTGCGGGGCATCAGATCACGGCATTGTCTGATCGCCGCACGATCCGCTGAAGACACAGGCTCGACGCATCGGCACGAGAGCTTTTGGGCCTACTGCAAGCGAGCGTACAGAAATTCGCGTTCGGTGAGACGCGCGAAGTCAAGCGCGTTCAGTCCTTGCTCGTTGCGCAGACTCTTGTCCGCGCCGGCCTTCAGCAGCAAATCCACCGAGGTTTCCTCGCCATAGCGCGCTGCCATCATCAGGGCTGTGGTGCCATTGGGTGAGCGCGCGTTCGGTTCGGCGCCCTGCTTGAGCAACCATTCGACACAACTGGAGTCGTCGCTCGAACTCGCTGCGTAGTGCAACGCAGTCCAACCCGGCTGATTGACCCGCGCGCCGCGCGCAAGCAGTTTTTTTAGCCAATCCAGCCGGCCGCGCAACGCTGCCAGCATCAGTGCGGTTTCACCTGCCTGGTTCGCGGCGTTGACGTCCAGCGCCGGGTATTCCATCAAGGTGTCAGCCGCCTTCCAGGACTGCTCGCGCAGCGCCAACAAGAGTGCAGTATCTCCTTTCGAATTGCGCATATCGGGGTTGATGCCGCGCACCATCAACGTCATCACCGTGTCGCTATCGTCACGCACGACGGCAGCGAAGAGGTCCGGACCGTCATTCTGAGCATGTGCCGATAAAGATGCCATATAAACAATAAGATAGGCAATATATCTAATGTAAAACATGAGTTTTACAGGCGCTTTCTCTATGCGACGAGAGATTGTAATTTTCATTTCATATCAACATGTTATTTAACCTACTTGAAGTGATTTATACACTTTCCGATAGTTGAAAAACTGGAGCAATACCGAACAATTTCTCGCAGTTGGCGCTGGTCACGCATGCCAGATGCTCGACCGAACAGCCTTTGACTTCGGCCAGTTGCATGGCCACCAGCGGCACAAAGGCCGGTGAGTTGAGCCGGCCCCGGTACGGCATGGGCGCCAGATAGGGACTGTCGGTTTCGATCAAGAGGCGCTCAAGCGGCAGGCGGCGCGCCACATCGCGCAGGGCCTGGGCGCTCTTGAAGGTCAGGATGCCGGAGAACGACACATAAAAACCCATCTCAATCGCCGCCTCGGCCACTTCCGCGCTCTCTGTGAAACAGTGAAAGACGCCACCAGCGTCTTGCCCGCCCTCTTCACGCAGCAGGCGCAAGGTGTCATCGGCCGCGTTGCGGGTGTGGATCACCAAGGGCTTGCCGCTGGCTTTGGCCGCCTGGATGTGTGTGCGAAAACGCTCACGTTGCCACTCCATGTCGGCGATGCTGCGACCGTTCAACCGGTAGTAGTCGAGCCCGGTTTCACCGATGGCAACGATCTTGGTGTCGCGGGCGGCGAGCACCAGTTCGTCGAGGCTGGGTTCGCGCACGCCTTCGTTGTCGGGGTGCACGCCCACCGTGGCCCATAAATGCGGATGCGGATCGACCACGGCACGTACGGTGGGGTATTCCTCCAGAGACGTGCAAATGCAAATGGCGCGATCGACCTGCGCTTGCGCCATATCGATCAGGATCTGATCGAGCTGGCTGGCCAGCTCGGGAAAGCTCAAATGGCAATGGGAGTCAACGAACATAGGCGGTGCAAGTTGCCAGGACATCAATGTTGCAGAGCCCCTTCGGTCGAGGACAGCGCATTCGGCCACGCGCGGCGCGGGCCGCGAGGTCTGTCCGCGCCATCAGATCGTCTGGGTAGGCTTGGCGGAAGAGATTGAAGTGCCGAGCAATTCTTCGATCTTGATTCTGACGCCGCGTGTCTTTTCGTCGGTGGGAAAGCGCACCCCAACGCCCTGCGTTCGACCGCCCGAGGCGTTGGCCGGCGTGATCCAACCAATCTTGCCGGCAACCGGGTAGCGCTGCGGATCTTCGGGCAAAGACAGGAGCAGATAGACATCGTCACCGAGTTTGTATTCGCGCGAGGTCGGCACAAAAAGCCCCCCTTCAGAGAACACCGGGATGTAGGCCGCATACAGCGCAGCCCGCTCCTTGAACACCAGTTGAATCACGCTGGGCCGCGCGCCTGCCGCAGTGGCAACTGGCTCGGCAACGCTGCCTGTCGTTGTGGCCGCGTGGGCAGGAGGACGAGAATGCGGCGCTTCGCTCATGCCGTGCAGTGTACCGAAGGCGCAGCATTGGCTTGGGCCAGCGCGGTCTGGCCTTGCAACACCAGGGACTCCATCAGCAGGCCGGCATTGAGCGGATGTTCAGCATGGCGGGCGGCTTCTTTCAAGGCTTGCGCCCAGACATGCAGGGGTTGAGCGAAGCGTACTTTCGGTACCACGTTCGCCGGAAAGTAGCTGGGCTCGGCGCCGCATTGGCGACGCAGCAAGTCGTGGCACAAGCGCTGCAACGCATCAATGGCGCGCGGCACCGGCCAATCGCTCAGGGCCGTGGCGTCGCCACGGGCGACCCGTTCGGGCAGCAAGGCCCAGGTCCTGGATTGAATGCCGTCGCGCGACCAGTCCAAGGCCTCTTGCGGGCGACCGCCAGCGCCGCGCAGCAAAACCTCGGGTTGATCCACGCCCTGCGCGTGCAGCCAGCTCAGGCAATCCGTTTCCCGGGGAAGCGGCATTGGCACGGGCTGGCAACGGCTGCGTATGGTCGGCAGCAAGGCGTCAGCGGCAGCACTGGCGAGCACAAATCGCAACAGGCCGGCGGGTTCTTCCAAGGTCTTGAGCAAGGCGTTGGAGGCAACCAGGTTCACGGCTTCGGCAGGAAAGACAAGCACCACCTTGGCACGGCCTCGCGACGAGGTTTGCTGCGCGAAGCCGATGGCCGAGCGCACCGCATCGACCTTGATCTCACGGCTGGGTTTGGTTTTGCCGGCCTTCACCTCACCATCGCGCGCGGCGCCTTCGGCTTCGTCGGATGCCCAGCCCAGCGGTTCGCGCAAGGCGTCGGGTATCAAGAGCTTGAAGTCGGGGTGCGCATGCGCATCGAACAAGAGGCAACTTGCGCAGCGTCCGCAAGCCCAGGCACCTTGCTCGCGCTTGGGGTCTTCGCACAGCCAGGTCTGGGCCAGCATCATGGCCATCTCGAACTGCCCTACTCCACCCGGGCCTTGCACCAGCAAGGCATGCGAGCGCGCCGAGCCCAGCGCCGCCTTCAGCGGCTCGGCCAGCCAGGGCAGCGGCAACTCCCGCCGGTTCGGATCGATCGTGGCTACCATCCGCGCCGCTCCAATGCAGCTTCGACATGCGCCCAGACTTCGTCAACTGGACCGTCCGCCGCAATCCGCTCGAAGCGCTCGGGCGCATGCGCGGCGCGCAGCGCATAGCCTGAGCGGACGCCCTCGAAAAACGCCAAGTCCTGCTGCTCAAGCCGGTCCGCATGGCGCACCGCTGCGCGACGCCGGGCCGCCACTTCGACGGGCAGATCGAACCACAAGGTCAAGTCGGGCTGGCGCCCGGCCTGCACCCAGGCTTCCAAGGTCGAGAGCACGGCCAGGTCCATGCCTCGCCCGCCGCCCTGGTAGGCAAAGGTGGCGTCGGTGAAACGGTCGCACAACACGGTGCGACCCGCCGCCAATGCCGGCTCGATGACGGTGATCAAATGGTCACGCCGGCCGGCAAACACAAGCAAGGCCTCGGTCAATCCATCCATGGGCTGGTGCAAGAACAAATCGCGCAACTGCTCTGCCAGTGGCGTGCCGCCGGGTTCGCGCGTGTTCAGCACGTCCGCGCCGCGTGCGCGCAAATGTTCGGTCAACGCCTTGAGGTGGGTGGATTTTCCCGCGCCGTCGATGCCTTCAAGTGTGATGAATCGCCCGCTTATGCTCACTGTGGTCCACGCTGATACTTGTTGACGGCTCGATTATGCTCGGCCAGCGACTCGCTGAAGACCGAACTGCCGTCGCCTCGCGCGACGAAATAGAGCGCTTTGCTGGCATCGGGATGCACAGTAGCCTGCAGCGAGGCCAGTCCCGGCATCGCAATCGGCGTGGGAGGCAAGCCGCTGCGGGTGTAGGTGTTGTAGGCACTGTCGGCGAGCAGATCACGCTTGCGCAGATTGCCGTCAAAGCCGTCGCCCAGTCCATAGATGACGGTCGGATCGGTTTGCAAGGGCATGCCTATGCGCAGCCGGTTCACGAACACTGCGGCGACCCGCGATCGCTCGGTCGCTTGTCCAGTTTCCTTTTCGACGATGGAAGCCAGAATCAGGGCTTCGTCGGCGTTTTTCAAAGGCAGATCGAGCGCGCGCCGACCCCAAGCCTCGTCGAGTTTGCGCTGCATCGTGGTAAAGGCGCGTCGCATCACGGTCAGATCGCTGACACCGCGGCTGTAGGCATAGGTGTCGGGAAAGAAGCGCCCTTCTGCCGCCAGTTGAGGCGCACCCAGCGCCGCCATGATTTGCGCTTCGCTCATCTCGGCGCTGCTGGGCTTCAAGGCAGGCGCCTTGGCCAAGGCGGCGCGAAATTGGCGAAAGGTCCAACCATCGATCAGGCGCACGGTTTCCAGCACCTCGTCGCCTCGCACCATCTTGTCGAGCAATTGCAGCGGGCTGGTACTGCCGTGGATTTCATAACTTCCCGCTCGTATCAAACGCGCCTTGCCCGACCAGCGAAACCATTCATACAGCAGGCGCGGCGAGGCCTGCACGCCTGCATTGACCCAGGCTTGCGCCACCGCTCTGGGCGAACTGCCGGGCTCGATCGACAACTCGACCGTTGCCTGCTTCAAAATCAAGGGCTGGTGCACCCAATACCAAGCCGCGCCAACGACGCCGGCAGCGACGATCAGCAGCAGCATCAGCAACTTCACGACAAACTTCATGCGGGTGTTCTCCAACGCAGCCGGGCCGCGCAAAAAAGCCCTGTGGAGATCATTTGTTCGGCGATGATGATAATCGCCACATGAAGACCCCAATGAACCTAATCAACATCGGCGGCGCCGCCCGTTTGTCCGAATGGAGCGTGTTGCGCGCCAGCGGCGAAGAGGCTGGCAAATTTTTGCATGGTCAATTGACGCAGGACTTTGCCCTGATGACAGCCAGCCAGGCGCGGCTGGCGGGTTACTGCTCGGCAAAGGGACGTTTGCTGGCCAGCTTCGTCGGCTGGAAACAAGCGCCCGATGAGATCTTGCTGGCAATGCCCGCGGAAGTGCTGCCTGCCACGCTCAAGCGATTGTCCATGTTCGTGTTGCGTGCCAAATGCAAGCTCACGGACGCCGGCGCGCAGTGGCAGTTGTGGGGATTGGCCGGCACCCCGGCGCAGACTTGGCTCGGCGACGCGGCCCCGGTCGAAGTCTGGGAGCGTCGCAGCCTGAACGATGCCAGCGTGATTCGCCTGCCTGACGCGGCGGGCCTCAGGCGCTATCTGCT
Organism: uncultured beta proteobacterium; assembly: GCA_963740455.1. Taxonomy (GTDB): domain Bacteria; phylum Pseudomonadota; class Gammaproteobacteria; order Burkholderiales; family Burkholderiaceae_C; genus Paucibacter. The sequence goes on along the minus strand of CAVUEF010000013.1, from coordinate 90,508 downwards.
CGCGCAAGCGCAGATGAGCGCCGCGCCGGAGCTGCCATTGATGACTGAGCAAGAATGGCAGTGGCTGGACATCCAAAGCGGTCTGGCCTGGGTGCGCGGACCCACCGTCGAGCAGTTTGTGCCGCAGATGATCAATCTCGAATTGCTGGGCGGGGTGAACTTCCAGAAGGGTTGCTATCCGGGCCAGGAGATCGTGGCGCGCAGCCAATACCGTGGCAGCATCAAGCGGCGCACCTTCTTGTTCGACACCGACGCCCCGGCGACGCTTGGCCAGGAGATCTTTCACAGCACTGACGCCGAACAGCCGGCCGGCATGGTCGCCGCGATGGCACCGCATCCCGGCGGGGGCAACAGCTTGCTGGCTGAAGTCAAGCTGGGATTGCTGAGCGAGGGAACCCTGCATCTGGGCAGCGTGCAGGGCGCACTGCTTTCGCTCAAGACCCTGCCCTATGCCGTCGATGTCGATGTGACCGAGTAGCGGTGAGCATCGAGCTCTACATCTACTACAAGCTGGCGCCGACCGAGGCCGATGCCGTCCTCGCATCGTTCGAGGGCTTGCGCGCCGCCTTGCAGGCTCGATTGCCCGGGCTGCAAAGCCGTCTGCTCAAGCGCCCTGCCCGAGCGCAGGCGCAGCAGACATGGATGGAGGTTCACACCTGGCCCCATGGCATTGAGCCGCCACCCGACTGGCAGGCGCTCATCGAGCACCTGGCGCAACCGATGGCCTTGTTGCTGAGCGGACCCCGCCAGTGCGAACTGTTCGAGTCGTTGCGATAGATCGGCAGGGGGCGTCTAAGGCGTGCGTGTCATCACGATATGCGCACGTCCTGCCTCTTCGAAAACGTCGCCACGTTCGGAAAACCCGGCGCGCGCATAAAAAGGCCGCGCCGCCAGTTGCGCGTCCAGCACCACTTCGCGATAGCCCCGCTCAAGGGCGACCTTCATCAAGGCGTCCAACACGGCGCGACCCAGCTTGCCGCCGCGCAGGCTACGCAATACCGCCATGCGGCCGATCTTGCCCACGCCGGGCGCATGCTCGATGAGCCGGCCGGTGGCCAGCGCCACCCCAAGGCGGTTGAGTGCAAGAGCATGCACAGCCGTGGCATCGGCAGCGTCCGATTCCAGGTGGGCCGGGATTTTCTGTTCGTCAATGAACACCTGCTGGCGGATCGCTTGAGCCTGAGCGCCCAGACTGGCCCAGTCGCCCAGGCTCACATTGACCATCGCCTCGCCTGCCTCGAAACCCTCCAACAGCGCGCGCAAAGCCTGGGGCACGGGCTTGGCAGTCTGGCTCAGCGGGTCCGCGAACACATAGACCAGTTCGCCGTGCACCAGCACTTCCTGGCCCCGGAACACTGCGCACTCGATCAGCATCGACGAGCTGCCGATGCGCGCGCAGCGCAGGCCCACGTCGACCACATCGTCGTAGCGCGCCGACGACAGGTATTCCAGCGTGGCCTTGCGCACGAAGAAATCGCCCTCCAGCGCTTTCATGGTGTCGGCATACGGCAAGGCGAGTGCACGCCAGTAGCCTCCCATGGCGGTATCAACGTAGGTCAGGTAGTGGCCGTTGAAGACGATCTGCTGGGCGTCGATCTCGGCCCATCGCACGCGCAGCCGCTCGAAAAAGCGGAAATCGTTTCTTTGTTTCATGGCCTCAAGGCCTCCTTCAATGCGCCAGCGCAGGCGTCCAGCGCCAGCAAGGCTTCGGGGATGGCGCGCCCCATCTTGATGAAGTCGTGCGTCACGCCACGGTACAGCTCAAGATGCACGGCATTGCCGTTGGCGCGCAGCAAATCGGCATAGGCGACACCCTCGTCGATCAGCGGATCGCATTCGGCCAGCACCACGCAGGCGGGCGCCAAGCCACTGTGATCCGGCGCTTCGATCGGCGCAAAGCGCCAGTCGTGCCGAAGTGAATGGTCGATGTAATGATCAAAGAACCAGTCGATGGAGCTCGCGTCCAGCAAGAAGCCATTGGCGAACAGTTTGTGCGAGGCCGTATCGGCATGGGCTGCTGTGCCCGGTGTGATCAGCAATTGGAGGGCCAGGTCTTGCTCGGTATCGCGCGCATGCAGGGCGCAGACCGCCGCCAGCGTGCCGCCCGCGCTGTCGCCGCCCACGGCCAGGCGGCTGCCGTCCAGGCCCAAGGCATGCGCGGCCTCCGGCAACCAACGCATCACTGCCCACGCGTCATCCACAGCGGCCGGAAAACGGTGCTCCGGCGCCAACCGATAGTCGAGCGACAGCACCGCCACGCCGCTGCGCAAGGCAAGCTGCCGGCACATGCTGTCGTGCGTCTCCAAGTTGCCTATGGTGAATCCACCGCCATGAAAGTACAGCAGCACGGGCAAGCGGTCCAGGCTTGGGGCGTACAAGCGTGCCGCCAGCGCACCCTCGGCGCCTGGCACCTGGACATCCTCGGCGCGGACCAGCGCAGCACGCGGCAAATCCAGGATTTCAGCCCCGATCGCATAGGCAAGGCGCGCCTGCTGCGGCGTCAGGCTGTGGAAGGCGGGACGATTGGCGCGCTGGATGCGTTCAAGCACGCCGGCCATGCGCGGTGTCAACAAGGTGCTACTCAACAAATGCTCCATGGCGTAGGCTTGCGAGTATGCAATTTTCGCAGAGCGGCAATCCAACCTGAGGAACAAGACATGGCCTTGATTCAATACCTGACCCAAATCCAGATCGAACATGGCGCGTCCAGGCTGCTGCCCGACGAATGCGCGCGCGTCGGTATCAAGCGTCCGCTGATCGTCACCGATGCGGGCGTGCGCGGCGCCGGTGTGCTCGATCTCGCGCTGGCCGCGTTCAGCACGCGTCCGGCTTCCATCTTCGACGCTACACCGTCCAATCCGACCGAGGCTGGCGTGCGCGCCGCCGCGGACATGTACAAGAAAGAAGCCTGCGATGGTCTGATCGCCATAGGCGGCGGCTCATCGATGGATCTGGCCAAGGGTGTCGCCATCGCCGCCACCCACGAAGGACCGCTCAAGCGCTACGCGACGATCGAAGGCGGCAGCGGCCTGATCACGAAAGCGGTGGCTCCTTTGATCGCCGTACCGACGACAGCCGGCACCGGCAGCGAAGTCGCACGCGGCGCCATCATCATCGTTGACGATGGCCGCAAACTCGGCTTTCACAGCTGGGAGTTGATGCCAAAGGCCGCCATCTGCGATCCCGACCTGACGCTTGCGCTGCCGGCGTTGCTTACCGCTGCCACCGGCATGGATGCGATCACGCACTGCATGGAGACCTTCATGTCGGCCGCCGTCAATCCGCCCGCAGACGGGATTGCCCTGGATGGCTTGCGGCGCGGCTGGGCTCATATCGAGCGTGCCACGCGCGATGGACAGGATCGCGAGGCACGCTGGAACATGATGAGCGCCAGCATGCAAGGCGCGATGGCGTTCCAGAAAGGGCTGGGCTGCGTGCACTCGCTCAGCCACTCGCTGGGCGGCATCAATCCGCGCCTGCATCACGGCACCTTGAACGCGGTCTTCATGCCCGCTGTCGTGCGTTTCAATGCCGGCGCACAAAGCGTGCAAACGCAGCAAAGCCTGCAACGCATGGCCCATGCGATGGGTCTTGGCACATGCGACAGCCGCGGCACCGAACTGATTCAGGCCCTGCTCAGCATGAATGCCCGGCTGGGATTGCCAAGCGGCCTGGCTGCGATGGGCGTGGGTCCCGACTTGTTCAACCGGATCATCGAGCATGCCTTGGCTGACCATTGCCACAAGACCAATCCACGCCTGGCCAGTGCAGACGATTATCAGGAGATGCTGACTGCCAGCCTTTGATGAGAGGGGCCTGTTGCTGCGCGCAACAGGCCCCTCTTGGAGGGGCGGCGATCAGCCGTGCTTGCGGTCGAAGAATTGCTCGTCTTCGGTCGAACCCTTCAGCGCGCCGGTGGAAGCGTCGCGTTCGATCGTGGTTGTGACCGCATCGAAATAGCTGGTGCCGACCTCACGTTGATGCTTCACCGCCGTGAAACCCTTGTCGGCAGCGGCAAACTCGGCTTCCTGCAACTCGACGAATGCGCTCATATTGTTGCGCGCATAACCGTAGGCCAGATTGAACATCGAGTAGTTCAAGCTGTGGAACCCGGCCAAGGTGATGAACTGGAATTTGTAGCCCATCGCGCCCAGCTCACGCTGGAACTTGGCGATGGTCGCGTCATCGAGATTCTTCTTCCAGTTGAACGACGGGCTGCAGTTGTAGGCCAGCAATTTGCCGGGGAACTTGGCGTGAATGGCGTCGGCAAAAGCCTTGGCAAAAGCCAGGTCGGGCTTGCCGGTCTCGCACCAGAGCATGTCCACAAAGGGCGCGTAAGCCAGGCCCCGGCTGACGGCCTGGTCGAGCCCGTTTCTGGTACGGAAGAAGCCTTCGACGGTGCGCTCGCCGGTGCAGAACGGTTTGTCGTTGGCGTCAATATCGCTGGTCACCAGATCGCCGGCTTCAGCGTCGGTGCGCGCCAGCAGAATCGTCGGCGTGCCCATCACATCGGCTGCCAGACGGGCCGCCACCAACTTGGCGACGGCTTCGCGGGTCGGGACCAGCACCTTGCCACCCATATGGCCGCATTTCTTGGCCGAAGCCAGCTGGTCCTCGAAGTGCACGCCGGCGGCGCCGGCCTCGATCATCGATTTCATCAACTCGAAAGCGTTCAACACGCCACCGAACCCCGCCTCCGCGTCAGCCACGATGGGCGCAAAGTAGTCGATGTCGTCCTTGCCTTCGCTCCATTGAATCTGGTCGGCACGGGCAAAGGTGGCGTTGATTTTCTTCACCACCTTGGGCACCGAGTCCACCGAATACAGCGACTGGTCGGGATACATCTCGCCATTGCTGTTGGCGTCACCAGCGACTTGCCAGCCCGACAGATAAATGGCCTTCAGGCCGGCCTTGACCTGCTGCATCGCCTGGTTGCCGGTGAGCGCGCCCAGCGTGTTGACAAAGGGCTCGGAGTTCACCAGACCCCAGAGTTTCTCGGCGCCGCGCTTGGCCAGCGTATGGTCGATCTGAACCGAGCCACGCAGGCGCACCACGTCAGCGGCGGTGTAGCCCCTCGTGATGCCCTTCCAACGAGGGTTTTCGGCCCAGTCCATTTCAAGGGCTGCAATTTGCTGGTCACGGGTCAGTTTCTTCATGAGGGCTCCTAAGACAGGTTCGAGACAGATGAATTCATGCCTGTCAGCTTAGAGCAGCCCTTCTGGCTTCAGATAACTTATGTCTTATAGAAGACACTTTATTTTATGCTTATAAATCAACGCATTAGCGTCAATGTATCGCTTTATGAAACGATGATTGCCATCATGAGAAATTAATCAGGTCGAACGAAGGGCGTCATTTTGTATTGCAACAATGAAATGCTGCGATATGAAATCGAGACGCGGTGCGCGTTTACAGCACGAAGGCCGTGCTCTTCTTGATCGTGCGCAGCACAAGCATCGAGTTTGAGCGTGCCACCTCCGGCAGCTGCATCAAGACCTTCGTGTGAAAGCGCTCCAGGTCCTGGGCATCGCGGTAAGCAAAGCGAATCAGATAGTCGTTGCTGCCGGCCACATAAAAGCAATCGAGCACATCGGGACTGGCGCGTACCGCCTGCTCGAAAGCCTCCAAGGCCTGGGTTGTCATGCGCTCCAGGTTGATGATGCTGTAGCACGTCCCTTCCTTGCCGACAAACTTGGGATCTACCAACGCCACATAACTGGCAATCACGCCCTGTTCTTCCAGATGCTTGACGCGCCGCAGACAAGCCGACGGCGACAAATGCACGCGCTGCGCCAACTCCACGTTCGAGATCCGGCCGTTCAGTTGCAGTTCATTGAGAATCTGCCGGTCAATGGCATCCAATTGCTTTGTATCTGGCATGTTTGGAAGTTTGTTGCTTAAATTCGGAGAATTATCGCATTAACAATCGAAAACACGGGTCAATCCGGATTCAATGCGCCGGCACATTGCGCATCCGTCTGGCTAGACTGAGCGGCAAGCAAAATTGAAAACTGAGCTTAACGGGATAGAAGTTCCGCGAGAAAATGAGCCCACACTTGAACCCCTGCCAGACGTCTTTAACGCCAAGCCGTCAGTCAAAGTAGAGCCCTCGAATGCTGCCTGGCAAACTTGCCAAGCGCGTTGCCTGAGACAACGTTTCCGACCCACACCGAGGACCTGCCTAGCGCATACCCTATGGCCTTGCTCGACATCGACCGCAATCTCACGCGGAACTCCTATTACAGCGACAGTGCAAAGCGTGAACAGGAGTTCGCCGCACTGCGAGGCGATGTCATTTGCGACGTCGTCGTCGTGGGCGCGGGTTTGGCGGGATTGTCGGCCGCGATCGAACTGGCAGATCGAGGCTTCAAGGTGGTCGTGCTGGAAGCACAGCAAGTCGGCTGGGGCGCATCCGGGCGCAACGGAGGGCAGGCCATTCACGGCCTTGCGTGCGAGCAGACCACCATCGAGGACCAGTTGGGTCTGGAGGCTTCGCGCCAGATCTGGAACATGACGCTGGAGTCGCTCGACATCATCAAGCAGCGCTGCCAGCGCTTCCAGATTGACTGCGACTGGCAAGACGGATTCCTGAGCGTGGCTGTGAACCCCCGCAAGGCCGCGGCGCTCAAGGCCTGGGGCGAGCATATGTACAAGCACTACGCCTTTGCGCTGCGCTGGATCGACCGCCCCGAGTTATCGACCCTGATCGACAGCCCGCGTTATCTCGGCGGAGCTTATGACCCTCGATCGGGTCATTTGCACCCATTGAAATACAGCCTCGGTCTGGCGCGCGCGGCCGCCTCGCTGGGGGTGCAGATTTTCGAGGACTCAGGTGCCAGCAAGATCGAACGCGGCGCCCGCAATATCGTGCATACCGCCCGGGGGCAGGTCAAAGCCAAGCAGGTGGTGCTGGCCGGCAATGTGTACCTGCAAGAGTTGGTGCCCGTGTTGGCCGATCGCATCATGCCGGTGGGCACCTATATCGTTGCCACCGAGCCGATGGGACCAGGCGTCGCTGACAGACTGATTCCGTCGCATGCTGCCGTGTGCGACACCAATTTTGTGCTGGACTACTTTCGTACCACCCCCGACCAGCGGCTTTTGTACGGTGGCCGTGTCAGCTACAGCACGGCCACGCCGCGCAACTTGTCGCAAAGTATCGAGAAGCGCTTGCTCAAGACCTTTCCACAACTCGATGGCGTGAAAATGGCCTACGCCTGGGGTGGCTTCGTGGACATCACGATGAACCGGGCGCCGGACTTTGGTCGTCTCGACCAGCTCACCGGCGACCCTCGTGACGCCGGCATCTACTACCTGCAGGGCTTCTCCGGCCATGGCCTGGCCTTGACCGGACTGGCGGGCCGCGTGGTCGCCGAAGCCATCAACGGCGACGCCGGCCGCTTCGACACCTTCGCTCGCTTGCGCCACCGCAGCTTCCCCGGAGGCACTTGGTTGCGCACGCCGGCACTGGTTTTGGGCATGGCCTACTACCGCTTGAAAGACCTGCTATGAAGCGCGCATCGCAGCCCGTCGTGCTGATACCTGCGTGCAGCCAGAACGTTGGCCTTCACCCCTATTACATCGCCGGCAAAAAATACATCGAAGCGGTTCGCCTTGCGGGCTGCTTGCCGCTGGTCGTGCCGTTCTTGCTGGAGCACGAGTTCGACGATTGTCTGGCAATTGCGCACGGCGTATTGCTGACCGGCTCGGCATCGAACATACATCCCAGCCATTTTGACGAAGCCGTGCTCGATCCCGACCTGCCGCTCGACGTAGAACGCGACAACTGGACCCTGCCACTTGTGCGCCAGGTGCTGGCGCTCGGGATGCCGCTGTTTTCGATCTGCCGCGGCTTTCAAGAAACCAATGTGGCGCTGGGTGGATCGCTGCACCAGGCCGTGCAAGATCAAGCCGGCTTCCTGGATCACCGCGCGCCCAAGGACAAGTCGGCCCAAGAGCAATATGCCCCCGTGCATTCAGTCCAGGTGCTGGAGGGGGGCGTCTTGCAAGGCATTGTCGGCAGCGGCGACATTCAGGTGAATTCGGTACATGGCCAAGGGATCAAACGTCTGGCACAAGGCCTGCGCGTCGAAGCCTTGGCACCCGACGGCTTGGTTGAAGCCTTCTCGGTTGACAATGCCAGCGGCTTCAATCTGTGCGTGCAATGGCACCCCGAATGGCAGGCCAAGGACAACCCGGCGTCGATGGCCATGCTGAACGCGTTTGGCCAAACCTGCCGCGACTATCGAGATCAAAATAGGGAAGATGCGCGCCACCCGGAAACTTAGCTGCAAGGAGATTGAACCGACATGAGCGCATGTGCTGGCCGCGCTTGCCAGCGCCAGACAAGAGATACAGGTGATGCATGACAACAGCCAAATTTACATTCGCAGACCTTGAGCAATGGTTCAGGGACCGCCGCGTCACAGAGGTTGAGTGCCTGGTGCCCGACCTGACCGGCGTGGCGCGCGGAAAGATCTTGCCGCGCGAACGCTTTACCGAAGACCGCGGCATGCGCCTGCCCGAGGCCGTCGTCGCGATGGGCGTGACTGGGGAATTTCCTACCGAAGGCCCCTACTACGACGTGATCTCGCCCACCGATCAGGACATGCACTTGAGGCCGGACCCCACCACGGTGCGCATCGTGCCTTGGGCCACCGACCCGACGGCGCAAATCATCCATGACTGCTACGACCAGCATGGCCGGCTGATTCCGTTTGCGCCACGGTCGGTGTTGCGGCGCGTCTGCGACCTCTTTGCGGCCGAAGGCTGGGAGCCCGTGGTGGCGCCCGAGTTGGAGTTCTATCTGGTCGCGCGCAACACCGATCCGGACATTCCGCTCAAGCCCCCGGTGGGCCGCAGTGGTCGCGCCGAAACCTCGCGCCAGGCCTATTCGATCGACGCCGTGAACGAGTTCGATCCTCTGTTCGAAGACGTCTACGCCTATTGCGAGCAGATGGGGCTCAACGTTGACACGCTGATCCACGAAATTGGTGCGGGACAGATGGAAATCAACTTCTTCCATGACCATCCCATCAAGTTGGCCGACGAGGTGTTTTTCTTCAAACGCACACTGCGTGAAGCGGCCATGCGCCACGACATGTTTGCCACCTTCATGGCCAAACCGATTGCGGGGGAGCCAGGCAGCGCCATGCACGTGCACCAAAGCATCGTCAGCGCCACCACCGGCAAGAACATCTTCAGCAAGGAAGACGGTACGCCCAGCCAGGAGTTCTACTGGTATATCGGCGGTCTGCAAAAGTACATCCCGGCGGCAATGGCCTTGTTTGCCCCCTATGTGAACAGCTATCGCCGCCTGACGCGCAACTCGGCCGCCCCCATCAACATCCAATGGGGCACGGACAACCGTACCGTGGGTATTCGCTCACCGGTGGCCAGCCCGTCGGCACGACGCGTAGAAAATCGCGTCATAGGCTCGGACGCCAACCCCTATGTGGCCCTGGCCGCCACCTTGGCCTGCGGCTACCTTGGCATCAAGAACAAGATTTCACCCACATCGGAATGCAAGGGCGATGCCTATCTGGGCGACTACCAGTTGCCGCGCAGCCTGGGCGAGGCGCTGGACTTGCTACGCAATGAAAAGGAACTTTCGCAAGTCCTGGGCGAGTCGTTTGTCACCGTCTATACCGAGGTCAAGGAAATCGAAATTGCCGAGTTCATGAAGGTCATTTCGCCCTGGGAGCGCGAGCATCTGCTGCTGCACGTCTAGTACTGGGCCCCTGGACTGACTCAGTGGTTTTCAAAGCATATCGAGGACAAGTTTTCAATGAGCAATATTCAGCAAGCTGCGCGAAGCGCGGCGCGCAGCACCCAGGAGTGGCAGCAGGCCGATGCCCGCCATTTCCTGCACCCATTCACCGACTTCGCCGCACTGGCGAAGAAGGGCTCGCGCATCATCACCCGCGGCGAGGGCATTTACCTGTGGGACAGCGAAGACAACAAGGTCCTGGACGCGATGAGCGGCCTGTGGTGCGTGAACGTCGGTTACGGCCAGCAGACCTTGATCGACGCTGCCTCCAAGCAGATGAAAGAGCTGCCTTTCTACAACGCATTCTTTCAAACCGCCACGCCGCCCAGCATTGAATTGGCCGAGGTGCTCGCCGAGATATCACCGGCGCAGTTCCAGCATGTGTTCTTCACGAGTTCAGGGTCGGAGGGCAATGACACGGTCGTGCGCATGGTGCGCCGCTATTGGGATGTCATGGGCAAGCCCGAGCGGCAAGTCATCATCGGCCGCCACAACGGCTACCATGGCTCGACCATGGCGGGCGCGTCGCTGGGCGGTATGAGCGGCATGCATGCCCAGGGCGGGCTGCCCATACCCAATATCACCCACATCGAGCAGCCGCACTGGTTCGAGTTGGGCCAGCCCGGCCAGAGCCGCGATGAGTTCGGATTGCAAGCAGCGCGCTGGCTGGAAGAAAAAATCCTGAGCGTCGGCGCCGAAAAGGTGGCGGCCTTCATCGGAGAACCCGTGCAGGGCGCTGGCGGTGTGATCGTGCCGCCACCCACCTATTGGCCCGAGATCCAGCGCATCTGCAACAAGTACGACGTGCTGCTGGTCAGCGACGAAGTGATCTGCGGCTTTGGTCGCACTGGCGCATGGTTTGGTTGCGAGACCTTTGGCTTCAAGCCCGACTTGATGACCTTCGCCAAAGGCGTGACATCGGGCTATGTCCCGCTGGGCGGCGTGATGGTCGGTGACCGGATCGCCAATGTCCTGATCGAGCAAGGCGGCGAATTCAACCATGGCTTCACCTACTCGGGCCATCCGGTGGCCTGCGCGGTGGCGCTGGCCAATATCGCCCTGATACGGCAGCTCAATCTGGTGAGCCATGTCAAGCACAACGTCGGCCCCTATATGGCCGAACAGTTCGCGCGGCTGGCCGATCATCCGCTGGTGGGCGAAACGCAGACCTGCGGCTTGATGGGCGCCGTACAGATCGTCAAAGACAAAGGCGCGCGTCAGACCTTCGAGCCCGCACTGGAAGTGGGCATGCTGTGCCGAACGCACTGTTTTGGCAATGGATTGATCATGCGTGCGGTCGGAGACCGAATGATTGTGGCGCCGCCCTTGGTGATCTCAAAGCCGCAGATCGACGAAATGATGACCTTGATACGTCGCTGCCTGGACCTGACGCTGGCCGATGTGCATGCACGGGGTTGGCTTTGATCTTGCTTGTTGCCGAGGTCTTACCATCGCGGGCAAGAGCTGACCCCGCGGGCTGCGGGTTTTGGTGAATTGGAGCCAATCCGGCTCTGACATAGACTGAATTATTCCTTGTTGAACTCTGGAGAGACTACCCATGAAAAAGATCGCTTTCCCTTCCCTGTCGCTGGGCCTGCTGTTGAGTCTTGGCTGTTGGTCGACCGTCGTCCAGGCCCAGGAGGAAGAAAAAATTCTCAACATCTACAACTGGTCTGACTACATCGCCGATGACACCATCGCGAACTTCGAGAAAGAAACCGGCATCAAGGTTCGCTACGACAATTTCGATTCCAACGAAATCCTGCATGCCAAGCTCGTGGCTGGCAAGACCGGCTATGACATCGTCGTGCCGTCCTCGTATTGGGCCAAGGTCCAGGCCGACGGCGGCTTGCTGCGCAAGCTCGACAAGGCGCAGATCCCGAACCTGAAGAACCTCGACCCGGCCATTCAGGAGCAGCTCGCCAAGATGGACCCCGGTAATCAATACCTGGTCAACTGGTTGTGGGGCTACACCACCGTCGGCATCAACGTCGACAAGGTCAAGGCAGCGCTGGGCGGCATGCCCATGCCGGCCAATGCCTGGGATCTCGTCTTCAAGCCGGAGTACATCAGCAAGCTCAAGTCATGCGGAGTGAGCGTTCTTGACTCGCCCACTGAAATGATCCCCGCGGCCCTGCACTACCTGGGCAAGCCCGCCTACACCAACAATCAGGCTGACTATCCAGGTGTGGCGCCGCTGCTCAAGAGCATCCGCCCGTATGTGACGCTGTTCAGCTCGTCAGGCTACATCAATGACATGGCCAATGGCTCGATCTGCATGGCATTGGGATGGTCGGGCGACATCAGCATCGCGCGCCAGCGTGCCATCGAAGGCAAGACGGGCCAGAAAATCGAGGTGCTGATTCCCAAGACTGGCGGCATCCTGTTCTTCGACACGATGGCCATTCCGGTGGATGCGCCTCACCCGAACAATGCCCACAAGTTCATCAACTACATCCTCCGGCCGGAAGTGGACGCAAGTCTGACGAACAAGGTGTTCTACGCCAACCCCAACATCGCTTCGCACAAGTTCGTCAAACCCGAAGTGGCCAACAACCCCGCTGTGTTCCTGAGCCCTGCCGACATGAAGAACATGGCCAGCCCTGCCGCATTGAACAACGACACGCGCCGCACCATGACGCGCCTGTACACATCGTTCAAGACGGGTCTGTAATCCTGCTACCCACCAAGAGACTGGCGAATGACTTCGAGCATGAGCATTCCTGCGCCGGCGGCGTCGACAAGCGTGCCGCCCAAGCAGGCCTTCCTGGAGATCCAGGATGTCGTGAAGGACTTTGGAGGCGGCGCGGTTGCGGTCAGCCATGTGTCGATATCGATTGCGAAAGGCGAGATCTTCGCCCTGCTCGGCTCATCGGGCTGCGGCAAGACCACCTTGTTGCGCATGCTGGCTGGGTTCGAGACGCCGACATCGGGCCGCATCCTGCTGGAGGGCAGGGATCTGGCGGGCCTGCCGCCTTATGACCGGCCTTTCAACATGATGTTTCAGTCCTACGCGCTGTTCCCGCATCTCACCGTGTGGGACAACGTCGCGTTCGGTCTGCGACGCGACGGCATGCCCAAGGATCAGATGCGCGAGCGTATCGAGTCCATGTTGAAACTGGTGCAATTGAGCAAGTTCGCCAAGCGCAAGCCGCACCAGCTCTCGGGTGGGCAGCAGCAACGGGTAGCGCTGGCGCGCTGCCTGGTCAAGCGCCCTCAAATGCTGCTGCTTGACGAGCCGCTGGGCGCGCTCGACAAGAAGTTGCGCGAGGAGACTCAGATCGAGTTGGTCAACATCATCGAAGAAGTCGGTGTGACCTGTGTCATGGTCACCCACGATCAGGAAGAAGCGATGACCATGGCCTCGCGTATCGCGGTGATGAGCGAAGGCCATGTGCTCCAGATCGGCACGCCGGCTGAGATCTACGAAACACCGGCAACCCGTTTTGTTGCCGACTTCATCGGCAACGTCAATCTGATGGACGGCATCGTTGCTGACGACGAGCCCGATCATGTCGTGATTCGCTGCGCCGACTGCAGTCACTATGTCGGGCACGGCATCACCGGCACCACAGGAATGTCGGTCGCGGTGGCCATACGGCCCGAAAAGATGAGGCTCTCCGCCACCGAGCCGAGTGACGAGCACGCGCCGCACAACAAGATCAGGGGCACGGTCAAGGCGATTTCCTACTTCGGCAGCTTTACCGTCTATCACCTGCAGCTCGACAGTGGCGCCGTGCTCCGGGTCAGCGAAAGCAATGTCTCCCGTTACAGGGAAGGACAGCTCACCTGGGGTGACTCCGTGTGGGCCAGCTGGACACCGACCGCGCAGGTCGTGCTGACGCAATGAAGCAGTTCTTGGCTTCGCTCAGGAGTGGCCGCGCCGCCGTGATCGGCATCCCCTACCTGTGGCTGCTCGTATTCTTTCTGTTGCCTTTCCTGATCGTCCTGAAGATCAGCGTTTCCGAGATCGACGGCGTCAGGTTCAGGGACGTTCTGAGCTTTGCCGACGGCGCGATAAGCCTCACTCTGAAGTACTCCAACTACATCTTCATCACACAGGACGAGCTGTACTTCAAGACCTATCTGTCGAGCCTGATGTTCGCGGCCGTGACCACGGTTTTCTGTCTGATGATCGGTTATCCCTTCGCGTATTTCATGGCGCGCGCCAAACCCACGGTGCAGCCCGCGCTGCTGATGCTGGTGATGCTGCCGTTCTGGACATCATTCCTGCTGCGCGTCTACGCGTGGAAGGGATTGCTCAGCGAACACGGATGGGTTGCCGACCTGCTGACCTTCTTGAAAGTTGACCACCTCCTGCTCGCGGCCGGTCTGATTCCGGCGCTTGACCGCTACATGAACACGCCCTTCTCGCTCATGGTGGGCATGGTCTACTGCTATCTGCCCTTCATGGTCCTTCCCCTGTATGGCAACCTGGCCAAGCTCGATGTGAGTCTGCTCGAAGCCGCGCAAGATCTGGGCGCCACGCCGTTCACCACCTTCTGGAAGATCACCGTGCCGCTGTCACGCGCCGGCATCATCGCCGGCTCGATGCTGGTGTTCATCCCTTGCGTCGGCGAGTACGTGATTCCAGAACTGCTGGGAGGCCCGCAGACGCTGATGATCGGTCGCGTGCTGTGGGACGAGTTCTTCAGCAACAACGACTGGCCGATGGCGTCCACCGTGGCAGTCGTGATGATTCTGCTCATCATCGTGCCGCTGGCCATCTTCAACCGTTATCAGGCACAGGCGCAGGAGGTGCAGCAATGAAGTCGCGCGGCATCCTTCCGGCCGGGTTCAGCCGCTGGTTCTCGATGGCTTGGCTTGCGGCCGGCTATATCTTTCTGTTCGTGCCCATCGTGGCCCTGATCTTCTATTCGTTCAACGACTCACCGATCCCCAACCAATGGGCCGGCTTCAGCCTGAGGTGGTATGCGGCACTGCCCAACGACCGGGAGATGCTCGATGGCGTGTCGCTGTCGTTCCGGATCGCCTTCTACACCGCATCGGCCTCAATCGTGCTGGGTACGCTGGCTGCATTTGCCCTGAACCGCTACCGGCGCTTCTGGGGCCGCACCTTGTTCTCGGGCATGATGAATGCGCCGCTGGTGATGCCCGAGGTCATCATCGGACTGTCGCTGCTCCTCATGCTGGTATCGGTACAGCGCGCCATCGGACATCCCGATCGCGGCATGATGACCATCTGGTTCGGGCACTTGCTGGTGGGCATGGCCTATGCGACGGTGGTGGTCCAGGGTCGTCTGCGCGACTTGAATCCCCAGCTTGAGGAAGCCGCCATGGACCTCGGCGCGCGGCCGCTGCAGGTGTTCATCCTGGTCACGCTGCCGATGATCGCGCAGTCGGTCATGTCGGCCTGGTTGCTCACCTTCTCGCTGTCGCTCGATGATGTCGTGCTGTCGGCCTTTCTTTCGGGACCGGGCTCGACCACCATGCCTTTGGTGATCTTCTCGCGCGCCCGTCTCGGGCTCAACCCCAGCGTCAACACCGTTGCGACGCTTACCGTGCTGGTCGTTTCGATCGGCATCGTCATCGCCAGTTTCCTGATTGCCCGTTCCGAACGTAACCGCGCCAGCGATATGGCCGCGGCGGTTCGCTCGGGTTGATAGCCACTTTCAACATTGACAACGAACTACCGAATCCAACTAGGAGAAGACCGATGAAGACATGGAACCTGACCGCAATGACCGCCATCACTGTCGCTGTGGCGGCTGCCTTCCCCGGCAGTGCATTGGCACAGTCGAATGACGAACTACTGAAGGAAATTCGCGCCTTGAAAGAGCGCGTGACGCAGCTCGAGTCTCAGCAGAAGGCAGCGGCGCAGGCCACGCCCGCGGCAGGTCAATGGGGCATGACGCCCGAGCAGGCGGCCGACCTCGCGCGTATCGGCACCAAGACCGAGGGACTGGAGGACACGATCGAAGCACAGGGCCTGAAGGCGCTCAAGATCAGCGGCTTCTTCGATCCCACCTACATCTACAACAAGGACCAGAACCGCGCCGGATTCCAGATGCTCAATCCCGTCAGCAGAGGCGGATACAGCTACGACAATGGCTACTTTGGAACGGCAGCGATCGACTTCCAAAAAGAGCTTGACGGTGGCACCAAGTGGCGTCTCACGCTCATGCCCAGTCGCGGTGCCGGCTCCATCGCGGACAGCGGCGCTTATTCGATCGTTCACGAAGCCTCGGTATCGATCCCGCTGGGCGATCTGAAGACGCGCTTGATCGCTGGTCAGATTCCCGACTGGTCAGGCTATGAATACACCCAGCCCAACACCACGAAGCTGGTGACGCGCGGACTTCTGCTCGACTTCACCGAGCCCACCGTGTACACCGGAGCGGGCATGGAATTGGTACGCGGCAAATGGGACATCAAAGCGATTCTGGCCAATTTCAACCGGACCCTGCAGAACGCCAACACGAAGGCGCCGGTGCTTGCCTATCGTGCCGATTACGCCAAGGGCGAATACTCCGGCTTCGGTTTCGCCGGTGTGCACGGCAACGTTGCCAACTTCACATCGAACGTGCTGGATGGCGCCGGCGCTGTTGTCAGCCAACCTGATTCACGCCTTGATCTGTTCGAGGTCGATGGCTACTTCATTCGGGGTGACTTGACCTTGCAGGGACAGGTCGGCTTCGGACGCCAGAAATACGCCTCCGTCTCGGCCGCCGCCGACGGCAGCTTGCGTGATGCCAGCTGGTGGGGCCTGTCGGGCCTGGCAGCCTACAAGTTCATCCCGCGATGGGAAGCCGTGGCGCGCCTTGACTACATCAACAATTCGAAGAATGGCGGCGGGCTGCTTGGCTACACCGCTGCAGACGCCATCAACGGCATTGGCCCTGGCATGAGCTTCGATGCGGGGACCAGTACCTGGGTCGTCGGTGACACGGACAAGGGCGCGAACCGCTACGCGCTTGCCTTCGGTGTCAACTATCTGTTGACAACGAACGCCTTGCTGAAATTCGAGTACCGACTCGACCGCGCCAGCCAGCCAGTCTTCCTGGACGTAAGGGACGGCTCTTACAGCAAGTCGAATCAGTTGTTGGGCACCTCGGTAGTGGTGAGTTTCTGATCATTTGACGATGAGAGGGTCGGACCAGCACCGGGGCTTGTGCGGCCCGCCCGATCGCACAGCCCTGGGAGCAGTTCATGAAACCCTCACCCCCCGATTGGCGCGAGCGAGCGCGCTCACTGAAGATCGACGGACGCCTGTTCATCGACGGGCAACGCCGCGACACGATTGACGGCCAGACTTTCGCCTGCGTATCGCCCATCGATGGGCGCGAGATCGGGTGGGTGGCACGCGGTCAGGCGGCCGACATCGACGCGGCGGTGCGCAGCGCACGCGCCGCTTTCGACGATGGCCGCTGGGCTGCGCAGTCGCCCGGCCAGCGCAAGCGGGTGTTGCTCAAGTTTGCGCAGAACCTGCTCGACGCCCGCGAGGAACTCGCCCTGCTCGAAACCCTGGACATGGGCAAGCCCATCCAGTACAGCCTGAGCGTGGACGTCAGCGCAGCGGCGCGCTGCATCGCGTGGTACGCCGAAGCGGTGGACAAGATCTACGACGAGATCGCGCCCACCGGGCCGAATGCGCTGGCGCTGATTCGGCGCGAACCGATGGGCGTGATAGGCGCCATCGTGCCCTGGAACTACCCGATGATCATGTCGGCCTGGAAGCTCGGTCCGGCCCTGGCTGCGGGCAATTCGGTGGTCCTCAAACCCAGCGAGAAATCCCCGCTGACCGCCATGCGCATGGCGGAGCTGGCTTTGGACGCCGGTCTGCCCGCGGGCGTGTTCAACGTCGTGCCCGGTTTCGGCCACGAGGCGGGCGAAGCGCTCGCCCTGCACATGGCGGTGGACGCCATCGGCTTTACCGGCTCCACCCGGGTGGGCCGAAAGATGCTCGAATACGCTGGGCGCTCCAACCTGAAGCGCGTCTACAACGAGCTCGGCGGCAAGTCGGCCTTTCTGGTCTTTCCCGACTTTGACGATATCGCACGTGCCGCGCAAACCGTGGCGGGCGGCATGTTCTTCAACCAGGGCGAGTCGTGCAACGCGCCCTCGCGCGTGCTGGTGCATGAAAGCATTGCCGACGAATTTGTGAATCTGGTCGCCGCCGAAGCCCTCAACTATCAACCTGGCGATCCGCTGGAGGCCGCCACCGTGATGGGTGCGCTGGTCGATGCCGCACAGTTGCGCACCGTGATGGGCTATATCGACGCCGGCCAGACCGAGGGCGCGCGCGCGGTTGCGGGCGGCAGCCAAGTGCGCACTGAGACCGGCGGATACTATGTGCAACCCACCGTGTTTGATGGCGTGTCCAACACCATGAGAATTGCCCGCGAAGAAATCTTCGGCCCGGTCTTGAGCGTGATCCGCTTCAAGGACGAGGCCGAGGCTGTCGCCATCGCCAATGACAGCCCCTATGGTCTGCAGGCCAGCGTCTGGAGCAGCCATATCGACCGTGCGCACCGCGTCGCGCGCGCCTTGCGCGCCGGCACCGTGCATGTGAACTCCTACGACGAGGACGACATCACCGTGCCTTTTGGCGGCTTCAAGCAAAGCGGCAACGGACGCGACAAGTCGCTGCACGCGTTCGACAAGTACACCGAGTTGAAAACCACCTGGCTGCGCATCGATGCCTGACCCCGGCAAGCTCAGCCCGCGCCAAGGAGCGAATCCATGAAACACCTGCTCGACCAACTCACCGCGGCGGGCGTGCACACGCTGATCGCTCAATTCACCGATATTCACGGCGTGGCCAAGGGCAAGTTCGTGCCCTTGCACCACATCAATGAACTGCTCACTGATGGCATGGGATTTTCTGGGGCCTCCATCGCCGGCACCGGCCTGGCGCGCCATGGTGCGCGCTCGGAGTACTACGCGCGGGGCAATGCCAGCACGGCGCAGGTCTTGCCTTGGTTGCCCGGCTACGCACGCGTGGTGTGCGACGGATTCGTCAACGGCGAACCCTTCGACGGCTGTCCGCGCCAGGTCTTGCACCGCGCTGAAGCGCGCCTCGCGGCGCGCGGCTGGCATTGCCACACCGGCATCGAGCCCGAGTTCTTTTTGCTCAGACGCGAGGGCGACGAGTGGCTGCCGGCGGACGCCCACGACCGGCTCGACAAGCCGTCGTACGACCTGAAGAGCCTGCCGCGCCAGGCCGAGCTGCTGCGCGAGTTGCAAGAGACGCTGGAAGCCTGCGGGCTCGATGTGTTGCAGCTCGACCATGAGGACGCGCACGGCCAGTACGAGATCAACTTCGTCCACGACCTCGCGCTGCGCAGCGCCGACCACCTGATGCTGTTCAAGATGGCAGCGCATGCCATCGCCGAACAATACGGCGCCGTGTTCTCGATGATGCCCAAGCCGTTTGCGAATCAACCCGGCAGCGGCATGCACATGCATGTGTCCCTATGGAAGGGCCATGGCGACAACACGCAGAGCCTCTTCACCGACCGCGAACATGGCTTGTCAGCACTGGCGCGTCATTTCATTGCCGGCGTGCTGCATCACTCGGCGGGGCTGTGCGCGCTGGCAGCGCCCACCGTCAACTCCTACAAACGCCTGGTGGTCGGTGCAACGCTGTCGGGCACGAGCTGGGCGCCAGCTTATATCGCGCACGGCCCGAACAATCGCACGGCCTTGGTACGCACGCTGCCAGGCCGCTTCGAGTGGCGCCTGCCCGACGCGTCGGCCAATCCCTATCTGGCCAGCGCCGGGCTGATCGCTGCCGGCCTGGACGGCATCGACCGCGCGCTGCCACTGGGCCCCGCCTGCGAGGACGATCTGTTCAGCATGAGCTTGGCGCAGTTGCGCGAACAAGGCATAGGCCTGTTGCCCCAAAACTTGGACCAGGCGCTCGATGCCTTGGAGGCCGACCCCGTGCTGACCGAAGCCCTCGGCCAAGGCTTGACGCAGCAGTTTGTCCAGCTCAAGCGCGAGGAGTGTCTGGCCTATGCGCGTCACATCAGCCACTGGGAGCTGGAGCGCTACGCAAGCATGTTCTGAGGCGGCGCTTGACGCTCAATGCCAAGCATGCTCACGCCACTGGCATGATGCGCATCCTGAGTTTGCGCAACACACTTGATCAATGAACAAGAACATGGGCCATGTGCCTTGGCTGGCGTATGGCGCCCTGGCATTGAGCACCTCGCTGATCGGCACTTACGTGGGCCTGTCCAAGCTGATGGTGCTGGTCTTCCCGATATTTCTGTTGGCCTGGCTGCGCTTCGGTATTGCCGCGCTGGCCATGCTCGGCTGGATCAAGCGCGGCGCATCCGACCCGGCATTGAGCCGGCGCGACCGCTGGTTGCTGTTTCTCGAATCGTTCCTCGGTAACTTCCTGTTTTCGATCTTCATGCTGTTTGGCATACGCGCCAGCTCGGCGCTGGCCGCCGGCGTGATCATGGCCGGCATTCCGGCCGCGGTCGCCCTGATGTCGTGGGCTGTGCTGGGCGAGCGCATACCGCGCCGGGTGATGGCGGGCATCGCGTGCGCAGTGCTGGGCATCGGTCTGGTGGCGACGAGTCGCAACGCCAATGGCGGCGCGCCTGGCAGCTGGTGGGGGCCGCTGCTGCTGGTGGCGGCCACGCTGTGCGAGGCCTCGTATGTCGTGATCGGCAAGCAGCTCACAGCCCAGGTATCGGCCAAGCGCATCAGCGCGCTGATCAACCTCTGGGGCTTGGCGCTGGTCACGCCGCTCGGGCTGTGGCAGGCCTTGAGCTTCGACTTCCATCGCGTAGCGGCTTCGAGCTGGTCGCTGTTGATCTTCTATTCGCTGGCGGCCAGCGTGGCGACGGTATGGCTGTGGATGACCGGGCTGGTTGCCGTGCCGGCCGCGTCGGCCGGCGTCTTCATGGTATTTCTGCCCATCGCGGCTGCGCTGGTGGGCCTGTTCTTCCTGGGCGAGCACATGAGCGCCTTGCAGGCGCTGGCCTATGGCTTGGCGTTGCTGGGCGTGGTGCTTGCCACCTGGCCCGCGCGCGGCCACAGCGGCGCAGCATGACTGCCTGATCAACTGAATGGAACCCCATGACTGACACCACCCTGCCCTCGCCCCTGCCGTCGCATTTGCGCGTACACCAGTTCACCGGCTTGCAGCCCGGCCCGCGTTTGATCATCACCGGCGCCGTGCATGGCAACGAGACCTGCGGCACGCGCGCCATCGAGCGCTTGCTGCACGCGCTCGACAGCGGCGGCCTGCGCCTGGCCAGGGGCGTGCTGAGCGCCATCCCGATCGTGAATCCGCTTGCCTACCGCAAAGGCCAGCGCGAGGGCGAACGAAACCTCAACCGCAATCTGCGACCGGCCGTGATTGCGCAAGACTTCGAAGACCGCATCGGCCAGGCGCTGTGTCCGTGGCTGGACGCGCACGATGTGCTGCTCGACCTGCATTCGTTCAACGCCGTGGGCCAGGCCTTCGTGATGCTGGGTCCGCGCAATAACGACGGCCCGCTCGAGCCCTTTGCGCATGAGGCCGCCGAGTCGGCGCTGGCGGCGGCGTTGGGCCCGACGCGCATTGTCGAAGGATGGCTCGGCACCTATGCGCTGGGTCTGCAACGCCGCGCGCAGCAGCACAGCGACGGATCGCGCCGGCAAAGCCTGAATCAGGATCCGCACTACGGCGTGGGAACGACCGAATACATGCGCTCGCGCGGCGGCTATGGCGTGACGCTGGAATGCGGCCAGCACCAGGACCCCGAGGCATCCGAAGTGGCCTGGCTGGCAATCATGCGCACACTGGCCTTGTTGGGCATGATCGATGCGGCTGGCGTCGACCTTCACCAGCCCACCCAGGCGCCCGAGTTGCTTCAGTTGTACGAGGTGATCGACCGGCAGCATGCGGCCGATCGCTTTGCGCAGGACTGGGTCAGCTTCGGCGCGATAGAAGAAGGCCAGCTGATTGGCACGCGTTTCGATGGCACCTTGGTGCTGGCGCCCGAGGCGGGACGCATCGTGTTTCCCAACACGAATGCCGAGCCTGGGCAGGAGTGGTGTTATCTGGCGCGGGCGAGCCAGCGGCGCCTGACCTGAACTCGTAACTCAGACGCTGGCGAGCTCCTCCTGCTGGCGTAGCGTTCCCACGCGGGCAGCAGTGGCCAGCGCCGCCACCTCGGCTGGAGGCAAGAGCTTGAGCTTGTGGTCCGACCACACCTGGCGCCAGCGCCGCGCGCCGGGCGTGCCATTCCACAGCCCGAGCGCATGGCGCATCGCCTGGGGCCAGGTGTTGCCATGCGCTGCATCGGTTGGCGCCGCGACATGGCGTTCAAGGTAGGCGAGCCACCTGCGTTCCACCTCGTCACGACTGGCCCTGGGTGCGCTCGCATCAAAGAAGCGCGCATCCCAGCCCGACATGGCCCAGGGCTCGTGATAGGCGAGACGCCCCACCATAACGCCGTCGACTTGAAGCAGATGCTGCGCGATGTCCTCATCGGTCTGTATGCCGCCATTGATGACGATGGTGAGCGCAGGAAAGTCACGCTTGAGCCGATACACCAGCTCGTAGCGCAGCGGCGGAATCTCGCGGTTTTCCTTCGGCGAGAGTCCCTGCAGCCAGGCATTGCGCGCATGCACGATGAACACCTTGCAGCCGGCCTGGGCCACCGTGCCGACGAAATCGCGCACAAAGGCGTAGCTCTCGCTGCGGTCGATGCCGATGCGGTGCTTCACCGTCACCGCAATGTCCACCACGTCGAGCATCGCCTTCACGCCGTCGGCCACCAGGCTGGCCTCGTTCATCAGGCAGGCACCAAACGCACCGCGTTGCACGCGCTCGCTGGGGCAGCCGCAATTCAGATTCACCTCGTCGTAGCCCCAGGTCTGCGCCAGCCTGGCGCAGGTCGCCAGATCGGTCGCCTCGCTGCCGCCAAGCTGCAGCGCCACCGGATGCTCTTCCAGGTTGAAGTCCAGATGGCGCGCCTGGTCGCCATGGATCAAAGCGCCCGTCGTCACCATCTCGGTGTAAAGGCGGGTGCGGCGAGTCAACAGCCGATGGAAGTAACGACAGTGCCTGTCGGTCCAGTCCAGCATGGGGGCGACGCTCAGACGCCAGGGATTGTGGGGAGAGGTTTGCACTCCTCGATTATCGGGCTGCCGACTAGAACAACCCCGTGATGCGGCCTTCATCGTTCACGTCAATGCGTTGCGCCGCAGGTGACTTGGGCAGACCCGGCATCGTCATGATGTCGCCGCACACCGCGACGATGAACTCGGCACCGGCGGCCAGCCGCACCTCGCGGACATTGATGACGTGGTCCTTGGGCGCCGCGCGCAGCTTGGGGTCGGTCGAGAACGAGTACTGGGTCTTCGCGATGCACACCGGAAAGTCGCCGTAGCCCAAGGTTTGCCAGTCCTGCAACTGGGCTCGCACTTTGCTGTCGGCGATGACTTCCGCCGCACGGTAGACCTTCGTCGCGACCGCACCGATCTTGGCAAGCAGGCTCATCTTGTCGTCATACAAAAACGTGGGCTGGGTCTGACCCGAGGCGCAGGCTTGCACCACCGCATGTGCCAGGTCTTGCGCGCCGGCGCCACCGTCGGCCCAATGCGTGGCCAGCACACAGCGCACGCCCAGATTCGCGCAGTGCCGCTCGATCAGCGCGATCTCCTCGACGCTGTCGCTGTCGAACCGGTTGATCGACACAATGCAGGGCAGGCCGTAATGGTCGCGTACGTTTTCGACGTGACGGTCCAGATTGCTCAGGCCCTTCTCCAGCGCTTCGATGGTGTTGGTGGCGGGCAGTTTGGGCTCGGCTCCGCCATGGTATTTGAGCGCGCGCACGGTGGCCACCAGCACCGCGGCCGAGGGTTTGAGGCCAGCCTTGCGACACTTGATGTTGATGAATTTTTCGGCACCCAGATCAGCCCCGAAGCCAGCCTCGGTCACCACATAGTCGGCCAGCTTGAGCGCGGCTTTGGTCGACACCACCGAGTTGCAGCCATGCGCGATGTTGGCAAACGGGCCGCCGTGGATGAAGGCGAGGTTGCCCTCCAGCGTCTGCACCAGATTGGGCGCGAGCGCGTCCTTCAACAAGGCCGCCATCGCGCCATGGGCCTGCAGTTGCCGGGCAGTGACGGGCTGCTTGTCGGTGGTGTAGCCGACCACGATATTGCCCAGGCGCCGTTTCAGGTCGGCAAGCGTTGTGGACAGGCACAGAATGGCCATCACCTCGGACGCCACCACGATGTCGAATCCATCCTCGCGCGGATAGCCGTTGCCCGGGCCTCCCAAGCTGACCACGATGTCGCGCAAGGCCCGGTCGTTCATGTCGACAACGCGTTTCCAGGTGATGCGTCGTGAGTCAAGATTCAGCGCATTGCCGTGGTGAATGTGGTTGTCTATCAGCGCCGCCAGCAAATTGTTGGCCAGCGCAATCGCATGGAAGTCGCCGGTGAAATGCAGGTTGATGTCCTCCATCGGCACGACCTGCGCATGGCCGCCACCGGCAGCCCCGCCCTTCATGCCAAAACAGGGGCCCAGAGACGGTTCTCGCAGACAGATCAAGGCCTTTTCACCGATCAGATTGAGCGCGTCACCCAGACCCACCGTCGTGGTCGTCTTGCCTTCGCCCGGCGGCGTGGGCGTGATCGCGGTCACCAGCACCAGATGGCCGTCGGGCCGATCCTTCAGGCTGGCGATGTGCTCCAGACTGAGCTTGGCCTTGTAGTGGCCATAGGGCGAGAGTGCGTCGTCGGGCAACCCCAGACGCTGCATCGCCAGTGGAATCAGTCGCTTCAGGACGGCCGCTTGCGCGATGTCGATGTCGGTGGGCTGGACGGTGGGCATGTGAGTCGTCTTTCTCGCTGAGCTGAGATAAAGGGTTCGATGTCGGGTCGAGGTGTCAGAGGCAAGACAGGACGATGCCCTTGCGCTCGGGCGCCTGTGCATTGTGCCGCGCCTGCGCTGCCGTCCGAGAGCTGCCTCTTGCGCACTACTTGAGGTCGCGCAAGGGATGATTCTGCGGCGTCCATGGGCTCTCGAAAAACGCGGCCACCATGGCGGGGCTGACGTCTTCGATGCGGGGCGGATTCCAGCGCGGCTGACGATCCTTGTCGATCACGAGCGCACGGATGCCCTCCACGGTCTCGCTTGCGGCACCCGTGCGCAGATGAAAGCAGTGGTGCACCAGATCACGCTCCATGCGCAGGTCTTCGGCGAGGTTCATGCCGCGGGCGCGCCGCACTTGCTCCAGTGTCACCGCCAGCATCAGCGGAGAATGCTTGCGCAAGGTGGCCAGCGTACTCGCGGACCAGTCGTCTGGCGCCGCCGCCAGCGACGCGCAGATGTCGCCCAGCGTGGCGCCCGCAAAGTGCTGGTCGATGCTGGCGCGCAGCGCCAAAGAGTGATCGGCCGCGGGTGCCAGATCGGCATGCGACATCACGGTGGCGACGACGCGCTCGGCGCTCGTCTGAGGGTCGTGCAGCAAGGCCTGCAGCATGTCGGGCCAGGCGCAGCTGGGCACGAACACATCGCCCAGATCGAAGGCAATCGCGTCACCGGCGCCTATCGAGGCGCCCGTCAGGGCCAGCCATTCGCCGACCCGGCCCGGGCATTGGCTCAGGAACCAGCCGCCGCCGACGTCGGGAAACAGGCCGATCTGCGTCTCGGGCATGGCCAGGCGGCTGCGCTCGCTCAGCACACGCAGCTTGGCGCCCTTGCTGATGCCCATGCCTCCGCCCATCACCACACCGTCCATCAGCGCGATGTACGGCTTGGTATAGCTGTGAATCAGGTGGTTGAGCTCGTACTCTTCGGTGAAAAAGTCGTCGAGCGTCGGGTCGCCGCTCAGCGCGGCCTGATGAAAAAAGCGTATGTCGCCGCCGGCACAAAACGCAGGGGCCTTCCCTTCGCGACCCGCGCCCATGATCAGCACCGCCTGCACCTGGGGCGTGCGGGTCCAATGGTGCAGCAGCCGGGTGATGTCGCGGATCATCGCCAGCGACAAGGCATTGCGCGCCTGCGCGCGGTTCAGTGTGATCACGCCCAGACAGCCGTTCACATGCGCCAGCACCTGTCCAGCAGATACCAGGTCGGGCAGCAGGGTCGAGTCGAGAGGGTTCGTCATGGCCATGAACAGCGTCTCCAACAGATTTCGCGCGGCGCTTCAGCTCGCGCGCTGGCGCATCGCCAGCACTTCATTGGTGGCCAGCGCTCCGAGCACCATCAGCCCGCCCGCCAGCGCGGCGGGCGTCACCTGCTCACCCGCCCAGGCCCAGGCCCAGGCAACGCCAAACAAGACTTCGAGCTGAGCGATCAAGGCAATCTCAGGTGCCGCCAAGGTGCGGGTCAGGTGCACCACGATCAGACAAGGCAGTGCCAGCTGAAATACGCCCAGAAAGGCCAGCAGCGACAAGTCATGCACCGAGGCCTGAAACGGCCAGGCCAGCGGCAGCATGCTGAGCGCCGATATCAGTGCGCCCAGCAGCAGCGCCGGCGGCATATCCACCGGGGCTTCAGTGCTCGACTCGGGGTCACCCTTGCCGTGCGAGATATGCTGCAGCAGCGTCCAGTTCGCCGCAGCGGCCAAGGGCACGCCCATTGCCACAAGGATGCCCAGCAGCGAGCGCGCGTCGCCGCCGCCCACTTCATGACCGAACATCCAGGCAATGCCCGCCGTGGCGACCCCGATGGCCACCCAGGTGCGCGTCGGCAATCGATGCTTCAGAAAGAAGCGCGAAAAGAGAGCGGTGATGAGCGGCGCCGAAGCCATTGTCACCAGCACATTGGCAACCCGGGTCAGCGTGATCGCCACCATGAAGGCGGAGAACATGATCGACCAGAAGACTGCCGACAACCACACCGGGCGCGGCGCGCGCAGCAACTGCCCCCACAGGGCGGGACCGCGCATCATCAAGAGGACGGCGATCAAGGCCAGCGCATTGAAGGCGCTGCGCCAGAACGTCACCTCAAAGCTGCGTGCGCTGTCCAGCAGCCGCGTCACCACCCCCGCCGTGCTCCACAGCAGGGTAACCACCAGCATGGCGAGCACGGCGTTGCGGTGTTTCATCTGGCTTCGATGCAAACCAGCATCAAGCCTCGCGCGAAGCACGCTTGCGGTCGTGTTCCTTCAGATGGCGTTTGCGCACGCGAATCGACTTGGGCGTGATTTCGACCAATTCGTCGTCGGCAATGAACTCGACCGCGTACTCCAGCGACATGTTGATGGGCGGCGTGATCTTGATCGCGTCTTCCTTGCCCGAGACGCGGAAGTTGGTCAGCTGCTTGCCACGCACCGCGTTCACCACCAGATCGTTGTCGCGGCTGTGGATGCCGATGATCATGCCTTCATACAAGGGGTCGCCCGCCTTCACGAACATGCGTCCGCGGTCGTCCAGCTTGCCCAGCGAATACGTGACCGCCTCGCCATCGTCCTGGCTGATCAGCACGCCATTCTTGCGGCTCGGGATCTCGCCCTTGTAAGCCTCGTAGCCGTCGAAGATATTGCTGATGAGACCGGTGCCTCGCGTCAGGTTCATGAACTCGTTCTGGAAGCCGATCAGGCCACGCGCCGGAATGCGGTACTCCAGCCGCACGCGGCCCATGCCGTCGGATTCCATGTTCACCAGATCGGCCTTGCGCTCGCCCAGGGCCTGCATCACAGCGCCTTGGTTCTGCTCCTCGACGTCGGCGGTGACCATCTCCATGGGTTCCTGCTTCTCGCCGTTCACTTCGTGGAACACCACGCGCGGTTTCGACACGGCCAGCTCGAAGCCTTCGCGACGAATCGTCTCGAGCAGGATGGTAAGGTGCAGTTCACCGCGGCCCGAGACTTCGAAGATGCCGTCTTCATCGGTTTCCTTGACGCGCAGCGCCACGTTCGATTGCAGCTCGCGCTGCAGGCGGTCCCAGATCTGGCGGCCCGTCACGTACTTGCCTTCACGGCCGGCCAAGGGCGAATTGTTGACGCAGAAATTCATGGTCAGCGTCGGCTCGTCGACCAGCAGCATGGGCAGTGGAACCGGGTTGTCGACGCTGGTCAGCGTGACACCGATGCCAATGCCTTCGATGCCGTTGATGAGCACGATGTCGCCGGGGCCGGCTTCTTCAGCCTGCACGCGGGTCAGGCCGTCGAACTTGAGCACCTGGTTGACGCGCGCCTTGATGGGCGTGCTGTCCGGACCGCTGTAGACGGCCACTTCCTGCATCGGCTTCAAAGTGCCCTGGTTGATGCGGCCGATGCCGATGCGGCCCACATAGGTCGAATAGTCGAGCGAGCAGATTTGCAGTTGCAGCGGATCGGTCTCGACGCCGGCGTGTGCAGGCACATGCTC
This sequence comes from uncultured beta proteobacterium, assembly GCA_963740455.1. Classification (GTDB taxonomy): domain Bacteria; phylum Pseudomonadota; class Gammaproteobacteria; order Burkholderiales; family Burkholderiaceae_C; genus Paucibacter. The sequence goes on along the minus strand of CAVUEF010000013.1, from coordinate 62,445 downwards.
GAGAATGGCATTGAACAGCGGCGCCAGATCGGTGCCGACCTCGCCTTGCGTCAGCGTAGCCCAGCCGTTCAAGCCCGAGGCAAAGACGATAGGAAAGTCGAGCTGCTCTTCGGTGGCACCGAGCTTGTCAAACAATTCGAACGTGGCGTTGATCACGTAGTCGGCGCGCGCGCCAGGCCGGTCCACCTTGTTGACCACGACGATGGGCTTCAAGCCCAGCGCGAGCGCCTTCTTGGTGACAAAGCGCGTTTGCGGCATCGGGCCTTCAACGGCGTCGACCAGCAGCAGCACGCTGTCGACCATCGACAGCACGCGCTCCACTTCGCCACCGAAATCAGCGTGTCCGGGGGTGTCGACGATGTTGATGTGCGTGCCCAACCATTCGACCGCGCAGTTCTTGGACAGGATCGTGATGCCGCGCTCCTTTTCGAGATCGTTGCTGTCCATCACGCGCTCGGCCACCTTCTCGTTGGTACGGAAGGTTCCGCTCTGGCGCAGCAACTGATCCACCAGCGTGGTCTTGCCGTGGTCAACGTGCGCGATGATCGCGATGTTGCGAATTTGCTTGCTACTCATAAGGGGCTTTCAGGGTGCAGGAGGCTGGCAACTTCCAGGGGACTCAGTAATCGATCGGCGATCAACTCGCCAGCAGTGATATGCGCGCTGCCCAACAGGGCACGCGCTTCGGGACCATAGACACGTACTTGTGGCGCATCGGCGGCATCGATACGCCGACGCAATCCTGTCAGGAATCGCCCGGCTTCGTCCTCATCCAGATTGATGCGAGGCCAGTCGTCGAGCAAGGTATCGACCGGCAACAGCCGCGCCTCGCGTTGTGTTTCGCTCAGCTCGGTCAAGGCGTCCAGCGTCACGGCGGCGGCCAGGTTGAGCGGTCCGCTGCGGGTGCGCCGCAGCGCACTCAGGTGCGCGCCGCAACCCAGCCACTCACCGATATCTTCGGCCAGCGTGCGGATGTAAGTGCCCTTGCTGCAGCTCACGCTGATCGACAGCACGTCTTGCTGCCAGTCGAGCAGCTCGAATGCGATGAATCGTGACGCGCCGCGCCGTGCGCTCGATCTCCAAGCCTAGCCGAGCGTACTCGTACAAGGCCTTGCCCTCATGCTTGAGCGCCGAATACATCGGCGGCATCTGGCTGATTTCGCCCGTGAAGGCGGCGCAGGCGGCCTGCACTTGCTCCAGCGTGAGATCGACCGGACGGGTCTGCAGCACATCGCCTTCGCCGTCAGCGGTGCGGGTGGTGACGCCCAGTTTCAGCGTCGCGACATAAGCCTTGTCGGCATCCAGGCTGACCTGCGAGAACTTGGTCGCTGCGCCAAAACACAGCGGCAGCAAGCCGGTGGCCAAGGGGTCGAGCGTGCCGGTGTGGCCGGCCTTCACAGCACGCAGCAGCCACTTCGCCTTTTGCAAGGCGTCGTTGCTCGACATGCCGAGCGGCTTGTCAAGCAGCAGCACGCCGTGCAATGCGCGGCGTACCTGCCTGGGGCGACGTTCTGGACGTTCTGAGACGGCGGCGTGCATGGCGTAGTAAAAAGTCAGTCCTTGGCGTGCGTGGCGTTGGCTTGTTGAATCAGCGCGCTCAACTCGGCGGCGCGCTCGGTGGTGCGATCGAAATGAAAATGCAGCGTCGGCACGGTGTGGATCTGCAGGCGCTTGAACAAGCCATTGCGCAGGTAACCGGCGGCCTCGTTCAACGCGTCCTGGTTCTGCTGCGGGTCACCCACCAAGACCGAGAAGAACACCTTGGCATGCGCGTAGTCGGGCGTCACCTCCACCGCGTGCACGGTCACCATGCCGATACGCGGATCCTTCAGCTCGCGGATCAGCTCGGCCAGATCGCGCTGGATCTGGTCGGCAATACGAAAGCCCCGGTGGGGTATGGTTCGCTTGTGACGCATTTGAATTCCTTGGTCGCGTGTCTTGGGCGGGCCCGCATCAAAATGAAAAACCCGCCTACTTCTCAGAAGGCGGGGTTTGCAGGGTGAGGGCAAATCCGCCTTACAGCGTTCGAGCAACTTCCTTCACTTCGAAGAATTCCAACTGGTCGCCTTCGGCAATGTCGTTGTAATTCTTGAGCTTGATACCGCACTCGAAGCCTTCCTTGACTTCCTTGACGTCGTCCTTGAGTCGGCGCACCGAATCGACTTCGCCGGTGTAGATGACGATGTTGTCGCGCAGCAGTCGGAAGTGCGCGCCACGGCGCACCAGGCCGGAGGTGACCATCGAGCCGGCCACCGTGCCGATCTTGGACGCCACGAACACGGTTCGAATCTCGGCCGTGCCCAGCGCCTCTTCGCGCTGCTCGGGCGCCAGCATGCCGGTCATCGCCGCCTTCATTTCGTCTACGGCGTCGTAGATGATGTTGTAGTAGCGGATGTCGACGCCGTTGTGCTCGGCGAGCTTGCGCGCGCCGGCATCGGCCCGCGTGTTGAAGCCGATGATGACCGCCTTGGAGGCGATCGCCAGATTGACGTCCGACTCGCTGATGCCGCCCACCGCCGCGTGCACGATCTGCACCTTGACCTCGTCGGTCGAGAGCTTGACGAGCGACTGCGCCAAGGCTTCCTGCGAGCCCTGCACATCGGCCTTCAGAATCAAAGGCAGCATCTGCACGTCGCCCTGGCCCATGTTCTCGAACATGTTTTCCAGCTTGGCGGCCTGTTGCTTGGCCAGCTTGACGTCGCGGTACTTGCCCTGGCGGAAGGTGGCGATTTCACGCGCACGCCGCTCGTCGCCCAGCACCATGAATTCATCGCCTGCTTGCGGCACTTCGGTCAGACCTTGAATCTCGACCGGAATCGACGGGCCGGCCGCTTGCGTGGCCTTGCCGTTCTCATCGAGCATGGCGCGCACGCGCCCATAGCTTGAACCCGCCAGCACCACATCGCCGCGCTTCAAAGTGCCCGACTGGACCAGCACGGTGGCGACCGGGCCGCGGCCCTTGTCGAGCCTGGCTTCGATCACCAGACCCTTGGCCATCGACTCCTTGGGCGCCGTCAGCTCCAGCACTTCGGCCTGCAGCAGCACTTGCTCAAGCAATTGATCGACGCCCACGCCCGTCTTTGCGGACACAGGAACAAACGGCACATCGCCGCCAAATTCTTCCGGCACAACTTGCTCGGCGACCAGTTCACCCTTGACACGCTCGACGTTCACGCCCGGCTTGTCCATCTTGTTCATGGCCACCACGATGGGCACACCCGCCGCCCTGGCGTGGTGGATGGCTTCCTTGGTCTGTGGCATCACGCCGTCGTCGGCCGCCACCACCAGGATCACGATGTCGGTTGCCTTCGCGCCGCGTGCTCGCATGGCGGTGAACGCCGCGTGACCCGGGGTATCGAGAAACGTGATCATGCCGCGCGGCGTATCCACGTGGTAGGCACCGATGTGCTGCGTGATGCCGCCGGCCTCACCCGCGGCCACACGAGCGGTGCGGATGTAGTCCAGCAGCGAGGTCTTGCCGTGATCGACGTGACCCATGACCGTGACCACAGGCGCGCGCGCCGTGGCTTCGAAGACCTGCTCGACTTCGCCCTCGTCCAGAAAGGCTTCCGGATCGTCGAGCTTGGCAGCCAGCGCCGTATGGCCCATTTCTTCCACGAGAATCATCGCGGTTTCCTGGTCAAGCTGCTGGTTGATGGTGACCATCTGACCGAGCTTCATCAGGTGCTTGATGACCTCGGAAGCCTTCACCGACATCTTGTGCGCGAGATCGGCGACCGAAATGGTTTCGGGCACATGCACTTCCTGCACGACCGGCTCATTCGGTGCCACATAGGACGTGGTACCGCTGTCACGGTCGCTGCCACGGCCGCCACGGCCCTTGGGCGCGCGCCAACCTGGGCGTCCGGAGGTGACCGGACCGCCACGCGTCTTGATGGCAGCACGCTTCTTGGCCGCTTCGTCGGCCCAGCTGCTCGAGAGCTTCTCCGACTTGACCGCCTTCTTGTCGCCTGGCTTGGCAACGGCTGCCGTTGTGCCAGGCGCGCCTGGCGCACCCGGCTTGGGTTTGTGAATCGTGCCCTTGATGCCCTCCACCGCGGGTTTGGGTTCTTCGGGCTTCTTGGCCAGCATCACCTTCTTGGGCGCAGCCATCATGGCGCGAATCGCCGCAGCCTCGTCTTCGGCGGTCTTGCGACGGCGCGCCAGATCGGTCTGGCGTTGCTTTTCTTCAGCTTCGACTTCGACCGCCTTGACCACGCGCACGGTGGGTTTGATCGCTTCCGCAGGAGCAGGAGCGGGAGCGGCAGTCGCCACCGGCGCCACCTCTTCAAGCGGCGCGGGCGTTGCAACTTCAGCGGCGGCCTTGGCCGACTTGCGCGCTGGCTTGGCCGGCTTGGCGAGCTCGGCCGCCGCCTGGGCTGCTGCCGCGGCAGCAGCAGCAGCGGCCGCGGCAGCACTTTGCTCGTCCGCTATGCGTTGGGCCTGCGCGGCTTCACGTTCGCGAGCTTCAAGCTCCTGACGCTCTTGCTGGACGCGGGCGAGTTCGACTTCTTGTGCACGCAACTGCGCGGCCTGGGCGTTGGCCTCATCCTCGCGGCGTTGCAGATCGGTCTCGTCGACCTCGGGCACCTCTTGCACTTCTTCGGCCACGCCACCCACTTCATCGCGCTTGACAAAGGTACGCTTCTTGCGCACTTCCACCTGGATAGTGCGTGCCTTGCCGCTCGCATCAGCCTGCTTGATTTCGCTGGTCGACTTGCGGGTCAGCGTGATCTTCTTGCGCTCACCGCCACCGGTCGTGCCATGCGAGGTGCGCAGAAAGTCGAGCAGGCGCTCCTTGTCCGATTCGGACAGCGTGTCCGAACCAGACGCCTTTTTGACGCCTGCGGAGTCCAGTTGCTCCAGCAGCGTGCTCGCAGCGCGGTTGAGCTCTGCGGCGAGCTGGGCGACGGTGGTCACTGCCATTATTTGAGGTCCTTGCTTGGTGCGTTCGGTGCTGTGCGATGGATTGGCTGCGGGGCGGGAGTCAGGCAGTGAACCAGTGTTCACGCGCCTTCATGATGATGGCGCTGGCTTGCGCCTCGTCCATGCCTGCCAGTTCGACCAACTCGTCAACAGCCAAATCGGCCAGATCGTCGCGGGTGTGGATGCCACCTTCGGCCAATTTGGAGATCAACTCGGCGGTCACGCCCTCAAGATCGCGCAGATCCTGGGACACTGCCTCGACAGCCTCTTCCTTGGCGATTTCCATCGTCAGCAGCGCATCCTTGGCACGGGTGCGCAGTTCGTTGACGGTGTCCTCGTCGAAGGCCTCGATCTCGAGCATTTCCTGCATCGGGACATAAGCGACTTCTTCCAGGCTGGTAAAGCCTTCGGCAATCAGAATCTCGGCCACCTCGACATCGACGTCGAGTTTCTCAACGAAGAGCTTGCGCGTGACATCGCTTTCCTGGGTCTGCTTGGCGACCGACTCGTCTGCCGTCATGATATTGATGCGCCAACCGGTCAATTCAGACGCCAGCCGCACATTCTGTCCTCCACGGCCAATCGCGATGGCGAGGTTTTCCTCGTCAACCACCACGTCCATGGCATGACGTTCTTCATCGACCACGATCGACTGCACGTTGGCAGGCGCCAGCGCACCGATGACAAACTGGGCCGGGTCTTCGGACCACAGCACAATGTCGACGCGCTCGCCGGCCAACTCATTGGTGACGCCGTTCACGCGTGAACCGCGCACGCCAACGCAGGTGCCGATCGGATCGACACGCTTGTCATGTGACTGCACAGCAATTTTGGCGCGCGAGCCCGCGTCGCGGGCACAGCTCTTGATCTCAAGCAGTCCTTGCTCGATCTCGGGTACTTCCTGATAGAACAGCTCGATCATGAAACCAGGAGCATTGCGTGACAGCATGATTTGCGGGCCGCGTTGCGTTGCGTCGATACCGGCCATGAAGGCCCGCACCCGATCTCCGGTGCGCAGATTCTCTTTGGGGATCATCTCGCTGCGCTTCAGACGGCCTTCGATGCGACCCGACTCCACGATGATGTCGCCCTTGTCCAAGCGCTTCACCGTGCCCACAAAGATGCGCTCGCCACGCGACAAGAAATCATTCAGCAGCTGCTCGCGTTCGGCATCGCGAATCTTCTGCAGAATCACCTGCTTGGCAGCTTGCGCACCGATGCGGCCGATCGGCACCGACTCGACCGACTCTTCGATGTGGTCTTCCACCTCGATGTCAGCAATCTGCTCCTGGGCCTCGAACAGCAGGATTTCGGCATCTGCATTTTGCAGTCCAGCCTCGTTGGGCACGACATGCCAGCGGCGAAAGGTTTCATATTCGCCTGAGTCGCGATCAACCGCGACCCGGATGTCGACTTCACCACCATGCAGCTTCTTGGTCGCAGAGGCCAGCGCCGCTTCCACGGCACCGAACACCACGTCGCGCTCGACATTCTTCTCGCGCGAGATGACATCCACCAGCATCAACAGTTCGCGATTCATTGAACATGACCTCCGTCAACTCTTTTATCCGCCACCTCGGCGTCGTTCACCTCACCCACCATGTTCACGCTAGCGGGTGTGGTCGCCGGTTTCACCCGGCGCCCTTTGAAGTCGATCACGGGCACAAGCCGCGCCTCTCGCACTTCATCCAGGGAAAAATCCAATGCTTGATCGACCTTGCCGTCGTTGAACACAATGCGCCAGCCGCCAGCCTGCGCCGACAGCATGCCCCGATATTTCTTGCGCCCTTGAAACGCCAATTTCAAGCTCAGATCAATCTCGGCACCTTCGAAGCGCTGGTAATCGGACGCCCTTTTCAGCGGCCGATCCAACCCCGGCGAAGACACTTCCAGCCGCTCATAAGCACAAGCTTCCACTTCGAGCACATATTGGAGCTGGCGCGTCACCCGTTCGCAGTCTTCCACCGTGATGAATCTTTCCTCGGCACCCGCACTCGAAAGATCAGGTACAAGGTCGATATAGACACGCAGCAAGCCCCCTGGCGTGCGTTCGCAATCCACCATGTCGTAACCCAAACCGGTTACGGTTGACTCAACTGCGGCTTGCCAATTCATGCGCCGAGTGTCTCCACTGCGTTCAAACTTTGAAAAAACCAAGACCGCCGAGAATCCTGAAAACCAGCTTGCAAATAGCCAGCAACCAAAAAAAATGGGCTGGATGAATCCGCCCATTTCAGCTTCTCAGCGAAAGCGGAATTGTACCTCGCAATTACCATGCCCGCAAGATCGAGCCATCAATATGGACAGGGGCATGCGAGAATCCAGCGCTTAAGTATTTTTGCTTCTAGGAGAAGACATGGGATTCCTCGCGGGCAAGCGGCTCTTGATCACCGGTTTGTTGAACAACCGCTCCATCGCTTACGGTATCGCCAAGGCCTGCCACCGCGAAGGCGCCGAGTTGGCGTTCAGCTACCAGGGCGAACGCTTCAAGGAGCGCATTACCGAATTTGCCGCCGAATTTGGCTCGAAGCTGGTGTTTGATTGCGATGTCGGCGAGGACGCGCAAATTGAAGCTTTGTTCAATGATTTGTGCCAGAGCTGGCCCGAGTTCGACGGCTTTGTGCATTCCATCGGTTATGCCCCGCGCGATGCGATTGGCGGCGACTTTCTGGACGGCCTGACGCGCGACAACTTCCGCATCGCACACGATATTTCGGCGTACAGCTTCCCGGCCATGGCCAAAGCCTGTCACACGCGCCTGCGTCCTGGCGCGTCGCTGCTGACGCTGTCGTACCTGGGCGCGGCACGCTACGTGCCCAACTACAACACCATGGGCCTGGCCAAGGCCTCGCTGGAATCGAGCGTGCGTTATCTGGCACAGAGTCTGGGCGCCAAGGGCATCCGGGTGAATGGCCTGTCAGCCGGCCCGATCAAGACGCTGGCGGCGTCGGGCATCAGCGACTTCGGCAAATTGCTCAGCATGTTTGCTGCCGTGACGCCAATTCGCCGCAACATCACCATCGAAGAAGTCGGCAATGTGGCGGCGTTCTTGCTGTCCGACCTGGCGTCAGGCATCAGTGCCGAAATCACCTATGTCGATGGTGGCTTCAGTCATATGACGGGCAACGGACAAAGCCAGTGAGGCTGCGGGCTGGAGCCCGTCGTGCCTGGCAAACTCGCGGTCCAGCCGAACGGAGCATTGTTCGGCGGCCGGCCCTGTGCAAGGCAGATCGATAGATCACCTCAAGCGCGTCACTCGTTGCGCACGCAGTCCACGTAATAGCGCGATGGCAAGCCCGGCACGGACTCTTCCACCAGGCCGTGCACGTCGGTGTGAAAACCCGGAAAACTGGCGTTGAACTCACGCGTGAAGCGCAGGTAATCGACGATCTTCTTGTTGAAGCGCTCGCCCGGAATCAACAGCGGAATGCCCGGCGGATAAGGCGTCAGCAATGACGTTGTGATGCGGCCTTCGAGTTTGTCGATCTCGACGCGCTCGGTCGAACGTCGTGCGATATGCGCATAGGCGTCGCTCGGTTTCATGGCCGGCTGCAGGTCCGACAAATACATCTCGGTCGTCAGCCGCGCAATGTCGCCCTTGGCATACATGGTGTGGATGGTCTGGCACAGGTCGGCCAGGCCCATGCGCTCGTAGCGCGGATGCGCGGCACAAAACTCGGGCAGGATGCGCCACAGCGGCGCGTTCTTCTCGTGGTCGTCCTTGAACTGTTGCAGCGCCGTCAGCAAGGTGTTCCAGCGCCCCTTGGTGATGCCGATCGTGAACATGATGAAAAACGAGTACAGCCCCGTCTTCTCGACCACCACACCATGTTCGGCGAGGAACTTGGTGACGATGGACGCCGGAATGCCGGTCTTGGCGAACTTGCCGTTCATGTCCATGCCGGGCGTGATGATGGTCGACTTGATCGGGTCCAGCATATTGAAGCCCGGGGCGATGTCGCCAAATCCATGCCACTTCTCGTTCGCCTTGAGCATCCAGTCGGCCTGTTTGGCCACACCCTCGGGGTCGAGCTTGTCCGGACCCCAGACCTTGAACCACCAGTCCTTGCCGTAGTCCTTGTCCACCTTGCGCATGGCGCGGCGAAAGTCCAGCGCCTCGGCAATGCTTTCGGCCACCAGGGCAGTGCCACCGGGCGGCTCCATCATCGCGGCGGCCACGTCGCAACTCGCGATGATCGCGTATTGCGGGCTGGTCGAGGTGTGCATCAAGTAGGCCTCGTTGAACAGATGCGTGTCGAGCTTGACGTTCTGAGAGTCCTGCACCAGCACCTGCGAGGCTTGCGACAGGCCGGCCAGCAGCTTGTGGGTCGACTGCGTGGCATAGACCATCGCCGTCTTGGGCCGCGGGCGGCTCTTGCCCATCGAGTGAAAGCTGCTGTAAAAGCGATGAAAGGCCGCGTGCGGCAACCAAGCCTCGTCGAAGTGCAGGTTGTCGATCCAGCCGTCGAGCTTGGCCTTGATCGTTTCGGTGTTGTAAAGCACACCGTCATAGGTGCTCTGCGTCAGCGTCATGATGCGCGGCTTGACCTTCTTGGCGTCCACACCCTTGAGCAAGGGGTTGTTGGCAATCTTCTTGCGAATCGCCTCGCGTGAAAACTCGCTCTCTGGAATCGGGCCGATGATGCCGTAATGGTTGCGCGTGGGCGTCATGAACACCGGCACCGCGCCGGTCATGATGATGGCGTGCAGGATGCTCTTGTGGCAATTGCGGTCGACCACCACCACGTCGTCGGGCGCCACCGTGTGGTGCCACACCATCTTGTTCGAGGTCGACGTGCCGTTGGTCACAAAGAAGCAATAGTCGGCGTTGAAGATGCGCGCGGCGTTCTTCTCCGATGCGGCCACCGGGCCGGTGTGGTCCAGTAGTTGCCCCAGTTCTTCTACCGCGTTGCAGACGTCGGCGCGCAGCATGTTTTCACCGAAGAACTGGTGGAACATCTGGCCCACCGGGCTCTTCAGAAACGCCACCCCGCCCGAGTGCCCCGGGCAATGCCATGAATACGAGCCGTCCTGCGCATAGTCCATCAGCGCCTTGAAAAAAGGCGGCGCCAGGCCGTCCAGATAGCTCTTGGCCTCGCGGATGATGTGGCGCGCCACGAACTCGGGCGTGTCCTCGAACATGTGGATGAAGCCGTGCAGTTCGCGCAAAATGTCGTTAGGCAAATGCTGCGAGGTGCGCGTCTCACCGTAGATGTAGATCGGAATGTCGGCGTTCTTGATCCGGATCTCTTCGATGAACTTGCGCAGGCCCAGCACCACCGGCTCTTCCAAGTCGGAGCCCGTCGTGAACTCCTCGTCGTCGATCGACAGGATGAAGGCGCTGGCGCGGCTCTGCTGCTGGGCGAACTGGCTCAGATCACCGTAGCCGGTGGCGCCCAGCACCTCGAAGCCCTCCTTCTGGATCGCATCGGCCAGCGCGCGTATACCCAGACCCGAAGTGTTTTCGGAACGATAGTCCTCATCGATGATGACGATGGGAAAGCGAAAGCGCAGCATCGGGTGCCTCAGTTAGGGTCAAGCATTGAAAAGGGGCGAAGTGTAGAACCAATAAGCGCCTACAGTACGCCAAACACCGGGCAACAGATCAAGCACCGCCGCAATAATGCGCTTGGTGGTGTCGTGTCGCTACACTCGGCGTGACATCTTGGCGAGCGACTCAGTGTCGCAAACTTGGCCGGAGACGCTATGGACCTGACATCGAACACGACATGGTGGTGGATTGCCACCGGCGCCCTCATTGCGGTCGAAATGGGCACCGGCACCTTCTATTTGCTGATGCTGGCCCTGGGCACGGCCGGCGCGGCGATTGCCTCGCATCTGGCCTTAAGCGCCAGCGCGCAGATGCTCACCGCGGCCCTCGTTGGCGGCGGCGCGGTGGTCGTCTGGCATGTGATCCGAGGGCGCCAGCCCAAGGCACTGCAAGCGCAAGCCAACCCGGACGTCAACCTCGACATCGGCGAGAAGGTGCATGTCGCGCATTGGCATCCCGACGGCAGCGCGAGCGTTCAATACCGCGGTGCCAATTGGACGGTGCGCTACCTGGGTGACGGCACGCCAGCACCCGGAACCTACGTGATTCGCGAATTGCAAGGCAGCGTGCTGCTGCTCGGCCAGCCAGGCTGAAACCACCTCAATCAAACCCGGAACAAGGAAGACATCAATGGAAATCGTCGCACTGGTGCTGTTCGTCATCGCTGTCATCTTCGTCGCCCGCACGCTCAAGGTCGTTCCGCAACAGCATGCCTGGGTCGTCGAGCGACTGGGCAAATACCACAGCACGCTCACACCCGGATTGAACTTCCTGGTGCCCTTTGTCGACCGCCTCGCCTACCAGCACACCTTGAAGGAAATTCCGCTGGACGTGCCCAGCCAGATCTGCATCACCAAGGACAATACGCAGTTGACGGTGGATGGCATCCTGTACTTTCAAGTCACCGACCCGATGCGCGCCAGCTACGGGTCGAGCAACTACATCATCGCCATCACACAACTGGCCCAGACCACGCTGCGCTCGGTCATCGGGCGCATGGAGCTCGACCGCACATTCGAGGAGCGCGCTCTCATCAACACCTCGGTCGTGCAGGCGCTTGACGAAGCCGCGCTGAACTGGGGCGTCAAGGTGCTGCGCTACGAGATCAAGGACCTGACGCCGCCGGCCGAGATCCTGCGCTCGATGCAGGCGCAGATCACCGCCGAACGCGAAAAGCGCGCGCTGATCGCCGCGTCCGAAGGCCGCCGCCAGGAGCAGATCAACATCGCCACCGGCGAGCGCGAAGCCTTCATCGCCCGCTCCGAAGGCGCCAAGCAAGCCGAGATCAACAAGGCGATGGGCGAAGCGGCCGCCATCGTTGCCGTGGCCGATGCCACCGCCGACGCCATCCGCAAGATCGCCGCCGCCATTCAACAACCCGGCGGCCAGGAAGCCGTGCAGTTGAAAGTGGCCGAGAGAGCCGTCGAGGCCTATGCGCAGCTCGCCCAGAAGAACAACACCATGATCGTGCCGGGCAATATGAGTGAAGTCTCAGCGCTGATCGGCACGGCCATGGCGCTGATGAAGAGCAAGCCGACGCATCCATGAACGAAGCGCAGCCGCGCCTGGGATAGAATGCGCCGCTCCGGAGAGGTGGATGAGCGGCTTAAGTCGCACGCCTGGAAAGCGTGTGTGGGTTTATCCCCACCGCGGGTTCGAATCCCGCCCTCTCCGCCAAGACATCGTTCCAAGACGTCCACGAACGTACTCTGCAAGGCATCAAGAAGCCCGTCTCTCGTAAAGCGGCTGGGCTACCGCCTCTACCCATTGATAGGATCCCGGGGCGGTGAGTTAGCGACGAGCGTGCCAGGCAATTGGCGTCTGACGTTCCGCATCGACGGCAAGGATGCTGTTCATGCGAGTCATGACGACGACATGATCATGCGCCTTGAGAAGCCGTTAGGCACCAGCGCCGCGAGCTGGCTGCGCGTGCAGGAGGCCGTCGATCTGTGGCAGGCCCGCCAGCAGCCCAAGCGCTTCGCAACGATCAAACGCCTGCCGGCTTCTGCTGTGGCCGGATGAATCTGGCGCCTGCCGGGCTTTCATGCTCGGGGCGAGGACGGGTCATCATGGTTGGTTGGTCTCGATCTCTTACCATTGCAATGCGTTTCGATAAGAAAGGATGCTCATGCGACCGTCCGTTGTGCTCGACATGAACCGAAGTGCAGTGCGCGAAGCGGTGAACCGTTTTCGCACGGCGAACCCGCGCGTCTTCGGCTCGGTGCTGCATGGCACTGACCGGGATGGCAGCGACCTTGATCTATTGGTCGATGCATTACCCGGGGCAACGTTATTGGACTTGGGTGATTTAGAAGACGAATTGAAATCGCTGCTCGGCGTTGACGTCGATTTGCTGACACCCGGCGACCTGCCGCCGAAGTTCCGGGCCAAGGTACTGGCGGAGGCGCAACCGGTATGAGCGAGAACCGACTGCCCGATTACCTCGATCACATACAGCAGGCCGCAGCCGATGCGCGCAGCTTCGTGGAAGGGTTGGTCAAGGACGACTTCCTGGCCGACAAGCGCACCCAGCAGGCCGTCATCATGAGCCTCATCATCATCGGCGAAGCTTCCACGAAGGTGATGGATAGTTACGCCGAGTTCACTCAAGCACACACCGAAGTGCCGTGGCGCAGCATGCGCAACATGCGCAATCGCATGGCCCATGGCTATTTCGACATCAACCTCGACGTCGTTTGGGAAACAGCACAAGAATGGCTCCCGACATTGCTCGAACAACTGCCTGCCGTGCGTCAGGACGCCGATGATGAAGCCGGTAACGACGATAGGATAAGACCATGACCTCTTATATTTTTTCTGCCTCCCGCTGCAAGGTTCAACAAGTCAGAAGTGGTGGCAGATCCCAGCTTGCTTCATGATGGCGTTGGCCGTGAATCGAGACGCACAGCTCGTCGATACGGTCACGGCTCGCTTACCACTCGACCACGTATGGTGAGACCCTTTCTGTCGCACAAATGAGAAGCCGTGCTGCTTGAGCACGGCTTCTCATTTGTTCGTAGAAACCGTTCATGCAACCAGTAATTCCCCTGTCCAGGCGGCGGCTGGCCGCTGACGCAGAGGTGTCGTTAGCTCTACCTCCATGAGCATGTCCACGCAGTCGTAAACGCCGTCAAACAACGCTTCCTTACTGGCGCCTTCAACAACCAGCCCGGCCAAGTCTGGGCTGGTTGCGATATATACGCCAGACTCAGCATCGTGTGCCACGTTCACACGCAGCATCAGCGGCACGTTGAACCGAGCGGCCAACTTCCATCCCGGAAATCCGACTCGATACATGACCTTCTCCTGTTGCTCCACAAATTACATTGACTCTTTGGTCAGACCCCGTTGTGCACTGCAATCTTAGCGCCTGCTTATCCGGGGTCAAGCACCCACCGGGTGTCGTACGTGGGTTCTTACCGGCTCGATCAAGAACACAGCAGGAAACCTCTCTTGGCGAGGCCCGCACCGACCCGATGGAGCGGCTACGCGACCTGACGTTCCGCTTCGACGGCAAAGATGCTGTCGATGCGAGTCTTGAGGACGACCACTGAGGTGTCGATGATGAAGTCTTTACGAAATCCGAACCGCCGGCCGACACACCCGGGTGCGATCCTGCTCGAGGACGTGCTGCCGGCGCTGAGCATGTCGCAGGTCCGCCTGGCCGAGTTGCTCGGTGTAAGCCGGTTGACGGTATCGCAGCTCCTGCACGAGCACCGCGCGCTGTCGCCCGACATGGCCATGCGCCTTGAAAAGCTGCTCGGCACCAGCGCCGAGAGCTGGCTGCGCATGCAGGAGGCCGTCGATCTGTGGCAGGCCCGCCAGCAGCCCGAGCGCTTCGCAACGATCAAGCGCCTGCCGGCCGCTGCCGTGCCCGTATGAATCTGGCGCATTGGCCCATGAGCATGTCCACGCAGTCGTAAACGCCGTCAGTCAGGACCGTGCCGACCTTCTGGAGCGGCTACGCGACCGCAAGGCCGCAGCGGTGACGCCAATCAAGGCGGTGTGATCGGCATATGCACATGCGCATTTCATCTTCCTGGACGGCGCCGTGGTCGAGCACTTCAAGGCCAAGGCCGGCGACCGGGGCTATCAGACGCTCATCAACGAGGCGCTGAAGCGGGCGATCCAGGCCGACACCATCGAAACCGTGGTTCGCAAAACGATCCGCGAAGAGCTGCGGCGCGCGTGAGCGGATGGACGGCAGTCGTCTGCCCCGTAGACCGAGGTAGACCGGGCCGGCCGGATGTCCGCACCCTGGGGCCGCTGTGGCGCAGCGCTAAGGCGGGCTCGCGCGGTGCGCGAACACCGGCGTCCCCTGACCACGATTCGATCGAAACGAGATAAAACCATGGCTGCCGAGACTCTACGCGTCAAAGACATGGCGCGCATTTCGATAGCCTCGCGACTTGCGAAGAACCACATGTATGCTCAATGATCCGTAAGACGCCCTCTCCGCCAAATGCCTATTCGAGTTTTGCAACGGAAGGCATGAACAAACGGAGTGTGTGATGACTGAACCCGACCGCAATCCAGAGTCCCGCGTGGCGCTTTTTCAAAGCCGCGAAATCCGCCGCACCTTGCACAACGACGAATGGTGGTTCGTCATCACCGACATCGTCGCCGCGCTGACGGATGCCGCCGATCCGTCGGACTATTGGAAGAAGATGCGCAGGCGCGATCCCGATTTGAGCCTGGACAGCCAAGGGGGGGACAAATTGCCCCCCCCCTTGCGCTGGTGTTTGAGACGGCGGGCGGGCGGCAAAAACTCCAGTGCTGGAACACCCAAGGCATCTTTCGCTTGATCCAGTCCATCCCCAGCCCCAAGGCCGAGCCCTTCAAACGCTGGCTGGCCAAGGTGGGCAAAGAACGCCTCGACGAGATTGAAAACCCCGAGCTGGCCATGGGCCGGATGCAGGAACTCTATGAGAAGAAAGGTTACCCCAAGGAATGGATCGACAAGCGCCTGCGCGGTATTGCTGTGCGCCAGGACCTGACCGACGAGTGGAAGCAACGCGGGGCAAGCAACAGCCGTGAATTCGCCATCCTGACCAACGAAATCATGCACGGAACCTTTGCGCTGAAGGTGGACGAGTACAAGCAGGTGAAGGCGCTGGCGCGTGAGAACCTGCGCGACCACATGACTGACATTGAGTTGATCCTGACCATGCTGGCCGAGGCGACCACCACCAAGCTGCACCGCGACCGCGACTCAAAAGGCATGGTGCCGCTCAAGAAGGATGCCAAAGACGGCGGCGCAGTCGCCGGGCGCACGCGCAAAGACATTGAAAAGCAGAGCGGCAAGCCGGTGATTTCTTCAGCGAACTTCAAGCCGTTGGCCGGCAAAAGGGTCAAGAAGCTCAAAGGCGGAGAGTGAACACCAGGCGAGAGTCTCAGACCCTCGATAACGAGATGCCCTCGGCTGCGCAGATGCGCAAGCTCCAAATCGAACCGGGCAACACTCGCTTCGCAAAGTGAATGCGCTAGGGCAGTCAGGCGGCGGTCGCCGTCAGCCTGACGCCAAGGGCCTTGCAGACCTTCTGGATGGTGTCGAACCGGGGATGCGCCTCGGGCCGAAGCGCCTTGTACAGCGCTTCGCGCGTCAGGCCGGCAGCCTGCGCCACCTGCGTCATGCCCCGGGCGCGAGCGACGTCCCCCAGCGCTGCCGCTAGCAGTCCAGGGTCCCCGTCTTCGATGGCCAGGCGGATGTAGTCGGCGACGGCCTCGTCGTCGTCCAGGTACTTCGACGGGTCGAACTCGGTGAGTTCGGACAGCTTGAGCTTCTTGGCCATATCACTGCTCCTCGATCATCTTGGCCAATGCGATGGCCTTCGCAATGTCACGTTCCTGGGTGGCTTTCGTTCCGCCGCCGAGCATCAAGATCAGGATGTCGCCCCGACGCGCGTAGTACATCCGCCATCCCGGACCGAAGAACTCGCGCATCTCATACACACCATGACCGACAGGCTTGACATCACCGAGGCGCCCGAGGCTCGAGGCCGTGGTTCGCAAAACGATCCGCGAAGAGCTGCGGCGGGCGTGAGCCGATGGACGGCGGGCATCTACAGTAGACCGACATAGACTGCGCCGGCCGGATGCTTGCACCGACACACGCAGCCGGGTTGTATGCTCGGCATAAAAATCCGTCAAATCAAACGCCGAATCAACTTCTCATGGGACATCATCAGGCTACGGGTAACCAGCGACTCTCGCAGGTAGACGCGCTGCGAGGCGTCGCGGCGTTGGCCGTCGTGCTATTTCACTTTACTGCGCGATTCGTTGACCTCTATTTTCCGGGATACGTGCCCATAATCAAGGCGACGTACGGCTACCTCGGCGTCAACCTGTTTTTCATCATCAGCGGCTTCGTCATCTTCATGACGCTGCAACGCACCGAACAGGCGATGGATTTTGTGGTGTCGCGCTTCAGCAGGCTCTTTCCGAGCTATTGGGCCGCGATTATTTTGACTTCTGTGATCACGCATTGGTTGGGTCTGCCGGGGAAACTGATCGGTCTGAGTCCGACGCTTGCCAACTTCTTCATGGTGCATGGCATTTTTGGCGTGCCACACGTGGATGGGGCGTACTGGACGCTGGAGGTGGAGATGCTGTTTTACCTCGGCATGTTCACCATGTTCCGCCTGCGTTGGTTGCAGCATATCCATTGGGCGTTGCTGTTCTTTCTCTCACTGCGATTGCTATATGTGTTGATGGCACAGGCATTCGGCATCGATCTACCATGGATTGCCTACAGGCTGCTGATCCTTCAGTACATCCCCTGGTTTGCGCTGGGCATATGTGTTTTCCAATTCACTCGGCGGCAGCCGCATGTAGCCAACATGCCGGCGATATTGACCGCGGCGGCGGCTGTGCTGACGCTCGTGGTTGCCGAGTCGTGGGTAATCGGCGCACTCGCAATCACATTCGCGTCACTGGCCTACGCTGCGGCGTCCGGGCGTCTGCGGCTGTTCGATACCCGCGTCTTTCTTTGGCTTGGTTCCATTTCGTATCCGCTGTATCTAGTGCATGAGAACATTGGCTGGAGCATTCAGTTGCAAGTGCTGGCAAGCGGATGGCCGTTTTGGATTTCGGTCGTGCTAGCGCTCGTCGTCGCGCTTGCGATGGCGACCGCGCTCACGCGCTGGATCGAGCAACCCGCCCTGCTCTGGATACGGGCCCGTTATCGGGATCGCAAACAGGCATTGGTCGCCTGACGCGCCGTGACATTGCGGCGATCAATATGTGCTCTGGCCGGACTGGCTGTGCTGGCTTTGCTTTACGGCTACCGTCAGCACAAGCATCGCAGCGACCTTGACGCCAGGGTTGCGTCGATCATGGCCATCCGGTCGAACGATGAGGTGCAATGCGCCACGATTGCGCAGCTTCAGCCATTTGTACTACTGGTGCTTGGTCAATCCAACGCAGGCAATCACGGCAGCGTTTCGGTGTCATCCGAGGCTCCGGTGCTTATGCAGGTCGGCGACCGTTGCGCAATGGTCAACGATCCCCTACCCGGCGCCACCGGCGAGGGCGGCAGCATCTGGCGCCATTTACCGACACTGCTAGAGCCGGCAATGAACGGTCGCACCGTTTTGCTGTCGGTGCTGGCCGTGGACGCAACGACTATCGATGATTGGACCCGCCCCGACAGCGTCATGGCCGGCCGACTGGTCACTCAGATCGAGGCCATGCGACACAACGGCATGCCTCCCAACCTTGTACTGTGGCAGCAGGGCGAAGCTGATGCGCGCGTGCACAGCCGCACCAGCCAATATCTGATCGGACTGCAGCGACTCACGGCAATACTGAACCGCGCAGGTACAGATGCGCCGCTGATGTTGGCGCGCTCAACCATCTGCCGCTCGCCGCCTGACCCTGCGATCCGATCAGCCATTGATCAGGCGACCAGGAGCAGCGCTCGCATTCTGTTGGGCCCCGATACAGACATTCTCGATGGAGCAATCTACCGTGTCGACGGATGCCATTTGAACGCAATCGGTTTGCGGGCGGCTGCGCAATCATGGGCCGTATCGATCAAGCCGCTGGTCGCGCAAATGGCGCGATAACACTCGAGGCGCCAGAGGCATGCTGCATGCTGCATGCTGCGCAAAGACTATGTCCCCCGTATGTCGGAAGCCCCCTGAAACATGTCTTCCGAGGCTCGTTTCGTGTGCCAAAGTCCGATCGCTGGTTATCATTCACGCTTCCCGCACGACGCATTCTCTGCATTGATCAGTAGCCAGAACATGAAAATATTGCTCACCGGTGCCGCCGGGTTCATTGGCATGACGACCGCGCTGCGCTTGCTGGCACGCGGCGACCAGGTCGTTGGGCTGGACAACCTGAACGACTATTACGACGTGAACCTCAAGCTCGCACGTCTGGCGCGCCTGGAAGCCCTGCCCGGCTTTCGCTTCGTCAAGCTCGACGTGGAAGACCGCCAAGGCATGGCGGCGCTGTTCGACGCCGAAAAATTCGAGCGCGTGATCCATCTGGCGGCGCAAGCCGGGGTGCGCTACTCGCTGCAAAACCCGCTGTCGTATATCGACAGCAATGTGGTGGGCTTCACCAACATCCTCGAAGGCTGCCGCCACGCCAAGGTGCAGCACCTGGTGTTTGCATCGAGCTCCAGCGTCTATGGCGGCAACACGGCGATGCCATTCTCGGAGCACGACGCGGTCGACCATCCTGTCAGCCTGTACGCCGCCACCAAGAAAGCCAACGAGTTGATGGCGCACACCTACAGCCACTTGTTCGGCCTGCCCACCACCGGCTTGCGCTTCTTCACCGTCTTCGGCCCTTGGGGCCGGCCCGACATGGCACTGTTCCTGTTCACCAAGGCGATTCTGGAAGGGCGTCCGATCGACGTCTTCAACCACGGCAAGATGCGGCGCGATTTCACTTATGTGGACGACATCGTCGAAGGCGTGATACGCGTGCTCGACAAAACGGCCACGCCCAACCCCGCTTACCAGGCCGCGCAGCCCGACCCCGCCACCAGCAACGTGCCGTATCGAGTCTTCAACATCGGCAACAACAGCCCGGTGAATCTGCTCGACTTCATCGGCTGCATCGAAGACACGCTGGGCAAGAAGGCCGAGAAGCGCTTGCTGCCACTGCAAGACGGCGACGTACCCGAAACCTATGCCAACACCGATGCGCTGAACGATTGGGTAGGCTTCGTGCCGGACACAACGATACAGACAGGCATCGCGCGCTTCGTGGAGTGGTATCGGGCCTATTACCGCGTCTGATCCAGCTCACCAACGCTTCAACCCATGCTCAACTTTCTTTTGCGCCACAGCAGCGAGCTCATCGGCTTCGGGCTGAGTTTCGCGGTGATCGCCGCCTATCACTTCTACTTGTATTGGCGCGTGGCGCACCACGACCCGCATTACACGGTTCAGGCGATCCAGGCCGATGCGCGCCGGCATTGGGTCGAGAGCGTGATGCGCGACAAGCGCGACATCCTGGCCGTGCAGACGCTGCGCAATTCGACCATGGCGGCAACCTTTCTGGCTTCGACTGCGGTGCTGCTGATCATGGGCACGCTCAGCTTGTCCTCGCGTGGCGATGACATGGCCAATGTGCTGCACTCGCTGAACGTGCTCGGCACGGTCGAACCGGGTTTGTGGCTGTTGAAGCTGCTGGTGCTAGTGGTCGATCTGTTCGTGGCGTTCTTCAGCTTCACGCTGGCGATACGCAAGTTCAACCACGTCGGCTACCTGCTCAATCTTCCAGCCGAGCTCAAACATCCCGTCATCACGCCCAAATACGTTGCCAGCTACCTGAACCGTGCGGCCCGCTACTACAGCATCGGCATGCGTGCCTACTACTACACGGTCCCGCTGCTGTTTTGGTTGTTTGACCCGCTGCTGATGTTTGTTTCAGCGGTGGTGCTGGTCTTCGTTCTGCATCAGCTGGACCGTGCGCCGGACGCTGGGGATTGAGCCCAGACGCGATTCTCAAACCAGCACTTCCACGCAATCCGCATGCCCCAAGAAGCGCTGCGGGCTGGCGCTGGCGCCATAGGCGCCTGACTGGAAGATCACGACGAAGTCGCCCTCCTCGGCCACGGCCAAGTCCATGCGGTCGGCCAGCAGGTCGAGCGGCGTGCACAGCGGCCCCACGACCGAAGCGATTTCACGCTGCACTGAGTCACTCTTGTGGCCGGATTGCGTGATCACCGTTACCGGGTAGTTCTTGCGTATCACCTGGCCGAAATTGCCCGAGGCCGACAGATGGTGATTCAGCCCGCCATCGGTCACCAGAAAGACCTGACCCCTGGATACCTTGCGGTCGAGAATGCGCGTCACATACACGCCGGCTTCGCCCACCAGATAGCGTCCGAGCTCGATCACCAACTCGGCTTGCGGCATCTCGCGCTTGGCTCTTGCCTGCAGCTGTGCGAGGTTGTCGCCGATCGGCCGCAAATCGAGCCGGGTTTCGCCGGGGAAGTACGGAATGCCGAAGCCACCCCCGAGGTTCAGAAACTTGACCGGCGTCGGCGCATGTTCGGCCAAACGCAAAGCCAGCTCGTAGGACTTGAGCTGAGCCTCGCAAATCGACTCAGCCCGCAGGTTCTGCGAACCGGCAAAGAGGTGAAAACCCTCGAACGACAGACCGCTGCGGTCGATTTGCGCCAGCAGCTCGGGCACGCTCTCGGCGTCCACGCCAAACTGCTTGGGGCCGCCGCCCATCTTCATGCCCGACCCCTTCAGCTCGAAATCGGGGTTCACGCGTACGGCCACACGCGCCGGCAAGCCCAGCTCGGCAGAGATGGCTTGCAGCAAGGCCACCTCGCGAAACGACTCCACATTGATCAGCACGCCTGCGGCCATCGCCTGGCGCAACTCGGCCACCCGCTTGCCCGGCCCGGCAAAGCTGACTTCGCGCGCATCGGCGCCAGCATCGAGCGCCACCTTGAGCTCGCCGCCAGACGCCACGTCGATGCCGTCCACCAGGCCCGCCATAAATCCCACCACGGCCGGCATCGGGTTGGCCTTCATCGCATAGTGCAGCTTGATACCGGCCGGCAGCGCTTGGCGCAACTCGGCCACGCGCTGGCGCAGCAGACTTCGGTCATAGGCATAGAACGGCGTCTGACCGACGCGCTCGGCCAGCAGCGAGAGTGGCATGCCGCCGATCATCAGTTCACCGCCCTCTTGCGCGAACTGGGTCATCGGCGCATGCACCGGGGCGCGTCTAGGGGCCAGGCTTTCAGTCTCTGACATGGCATGAAACCTTGCTTTGATGAGATTGCGCGGCTGAGTGCACCAGCGCCATCATGCCGCACGCTGCTCAAGCCACGCGGTGGACAAGAGCTTGCGGTCTATCTTGCCATTTGGGTTGCGCGGCAGCGGCCCAGCTTGCTGCTCGATGCCTGCGGGCACCATATAGGCGGGCATGCGCTGTTTGCACTCTGCCATCAAGGCGTTGATATCCAACTCATCTGCCGCGGCGGGCGCGGTCGCGATCACCTGGATGGCCTGCCCCAGCGTGGCGTGCTCCACGCCAAAGGCCACACACTCGCCGACTAGTCTGGTCGCGTACAAGATCTCTTCGACCTCGGTCGGGCTGACGCGGTAGCCCGAGGTCTTGATCATCTCGTCGCGCCGGCCGATGAAATACAAGAATCCTTCCGCATCGCGGCGCACCGTGTCGCCCGAGAACACGGCATATTCGGGCAATTGCAAACCGGCTGCGCGACCCGGTGCGTCGGGTGCCAGCAGCTTGTAGCGTTCGGCGGTTTTTTCGGCATCGTTCCAGTAGCCCATGCCGACCAATGCGCCGCGGTGCACCAGTTCGCCAGGCTCTTCGGCATCGCAAGGCGTGCCGTCCTCGCGCAGCACCAAGATCTCGGCATTCGGGATCGCCTTGCCGATCGAGTCGGGCCGGCGGTCCACCTCGGACGGCGGCAGATAGGTCGAGCGAAACGCCTCGGTCAGCCCGTACATCAGAAAGGGCTTGCTCTTGGGCGCGCGCTGGCGCAGCAAATCAAGCGTCTCGCGCGGCATGCGCCCACCGGTGTTGGCGAAGTAGCGCAAGTGCTCGGCAACGGCCGCCGGCCACTCCAACTGCGCCAGCTGGATATAGAGCGGCGGTACGGCGGTCAGGCCAGTGACCTGTTCGCGCTCCATCGCCTTGAGCACGTCGCGCGGCATCAGATAGTTCAGCAGCACCACCCGTGCACCGGTGTGGAACGCCGTCGTGAGCTGGCTGAATCCCGCATCGAACGACAAGGGCAAGGCCGCGAGCAAAGTGTCTTGCGCGGTGTTCTCCAGATAGCCGGCCACGCTCTTGGCACCGGCCACCATATTGCGGTGTGACAGCACCACCCCTTTTGGTTTGCCGGTGCTCCCCGACGTGTAGAGAATCGCCGCCATGTCGGTGTCGATCACACGATGACCAGGCTTGGGCGGGCTGGCCAGCAAGTCCAGCCAGGCAAGCACCACCAAGCCAGGCGTTGACATCGATTGGGCTTGCATCTCACCTGTCAGCACGACTTGGCGCAGACTTTTGCAATGGCCCAGCACGGGCGCAAGCAAGCTCAGGCGCTCGGGCGATGTGACCAGCACCCGCACATCGCAGTCCTGCATGATGAAGGCCACCTGCTCGGGCTTGAGCAGCGGATTGAGCGGCACGAACACGGCGCCCGCCGCAGGCGCACCAAAGCTCGCGATCACGCACTCATTGCGTTTTTCCAGATAGATTGCGACGCGCTCACCACGCTGTAGCCCCAAGTTCATCAGACCCGCCGCGAACTGGCTCACAGCGTCGTTCAAGCCACCATAGGCAATCGATGCGCTGCCATGCGTCAACGCCAAAGCTTGCGGTGTCTTGTGTGCCGCAGTCGAGATCAATTCATGAAGTAATGTCGATTCGGGCATGCGCTTGGATCCGATCACCTTGAGCTGATTTGGCATCCCGATTTGAATCTTGGGCGCCGAGTTGCAAAAAGTATCGCATGCCTGCGCCCGATTGACAGGCATCGCATCGTGACGAAATCGGCTTCTCCCTCAATGAAGGGGGCCTCCGCCTGGTGTCTGCCCCCCTACAATCCCAGCTCGCGCAGAACACAACCGAGGGATACGACGCAATGGATGTCAAAAAAGAGGTGCTCCGCATACTGGACGAAGTGCTCAGCCTGAACGGCCGAAGTGCAGGCTTCACGCGTGAGACCCATTTGCTCGGCGCGATTCCCGAGCTCGATTCAATGGCTGTGGTGTCACTCATCACAGGCATCGAAGAACAACTGGGCGTGATGGTCGACGACGACGAAATCGATGGCGAGACCTTTGCAACGGTCGGCTCGCTCACTGATTTTGTGGCCGCCAAGCTGGCCGCCTGATCCATCACCGCTCACGTGAGTTCAGCCGCCCAAGCCTTCTTCTTGCCGGCCGGTTCAGGCAGCACAGGCCAGCGTTTCTGCATCTTTCATCCGGCGCAAGGTGAACTGCGTGGCCGCGTGGTCTATGTTCATCCGTTTGCCGAAGAGATGAACAAGTCGCGCCGCATGGCGGCCATGCAATCGCGCGCCTTGGCAGCTGCGGGTTTCAGCGTGTTGCAGATCGACTTGCAAGGTTGTGGCGACAGCTCGGGCGACTTTGGAGACGCCTCCTGGCAGAACTGGATCGACGATGTGCTGCAAGCCGTTGCCTGGCTGCGCGAGCGTGACGCTGCTCATGCGCAAGCGCCGCTTTGGCTCTGGGGTTTGCGGGCAGGTTGCCTGTTGGCCGCAGAGGCGGCAACGCATGTAAGAGAAGCTTGCAACTTTTTGTTCTGGCAGCCGGCTACCAGCGGCAAACTTGTGCTGCAACAATTCTTGCGTCTCAAGCTTGCTGGCGACATGTTGAGTGGCAACAGCAAGGGCCTGATGGAGGCGATGCGTCAGCAACTCGCACAAGGCCAAGCGCTTGAAGTTGCCGGCTATATGCTGTCGCCCGCCCTTGCCCATGGCTTCGAGCAATCGCAACTGAAGCCCCCCGAAGTTTTGCGGTCATGCAGACTCGAATGGTTCGAGCTGACCACCCGCGAGGACGCCGCCTTCAGCCCGGTGGCCACGCAAACACAAGCGCAGTGGACGGCGACGTCGTATCGAACGCGCAAACATATCGTGCAAGGGCCAGCCTTTTGGCAAACCGCCGAAATAGAAGATGCGCCCCATCTGATTGCTGCAAGCACCGCCGCCTTGCTGGCCCATGATCCCGAGTCAGTCTCGCAGGGAACCCGCGTATGAACTGCGTCGAGCGCACGCTCAGCTTTGAATGCGGCGGCGAAAGTCTGCTGGGTATCGTTTCGACGCCGCTTGAGGAAAAAGCACAAGCCGACACCGGCGTCGTCATCATCGTCGGCGGCCCGCAGTACCGAGTGGGCAGTCATCGACAATTCGTGCTGCTGGCCCGCGCGCTGGCTGCGAATGGTTTCCCGGTAATGCGTTTTGACTACCGAGGCATGGGCGACAGCTCGGGTGAACTTCGAACCTTTGAGAACACCAGCGAAGACATCGCGACCGCCATCACTGCCCTGCAAGCCGCCACTGGCGTGACGGGAGTCGCGCTATGGGGCCTTTGCGATGGAGCCTCTGCCGCCCTGCTCTACTGCCATGCGAAGCAAGACACGCGCGTCAAAGGCCTTTGCCTGCTCAACCCTTGGGTGCGATCAGACTCGAGTTTGGCGACGACCCAGATCAAGCATTACTACCGGCAACGACTCAGGGAGAAAGAATTTTGGTTGAAGTTTTTCAGCGGTAAGGTCGCGGGCGCAGCGCTCGCCGGTCTGTGGCGGAATATGGCTTTGGCCTTTGGCAAGGCGGGGCGCTCGAAAGATAGCGACCGGAGCCAATCATTCCAGCAAAATATGGCCGAGGCTTGGACAACATTCGATGGCAACATCCTTTTGCTTCTTAGCGGAGACGACTACACGGCAAAGGAATTCATGGAGTACGTCAAGAGCAATGACGCATGGTCTTCAGCATTGACTCATCCAAAATTGGCCGTCCGCGAAATGATTGGGCTGGATCACACTTGCTCCGGAACGTCGGGGCGTCATGTTGTCGAGCGTCATACTGTGGATTGGCTCCAAGCGTCCGTTATCCAGCCAGCATAGACAGAAGGACACGTACGAAATGATCACTGCTATCTACACGTCGAGGCAAAAGGCATTGATGATAGTGAAAGGTTTTCTCCTTCTCTGGACTGCCGCGTCACTATCTGCCTTTGCACAAGTCGGGCCTGACCTTAGTGCGAAGCTGGAGGCATCGGTCAATTGGCAGGACCCCGTCGACATCAGCGCAACCGCCTCAACACCTGAACCTTCAGCGTCAGCAATGGCCTCAATCAAGCCGTGACGCGCATTTCGAGTCCGCTTGCGCATACGATGCTGCCTGCACAGACCTTACCCAAAAGTCCGGTGTTCGGCTGGTCGAGCTTCCAACGCGTTGATGTGCTTGGTATCCCCAGCGTCGAAGATTTGCCGCACACTGCCTTCACCACGAGTGGGCGTGCCGCCATCTATCAGGCATTGTTGCAGCTGAGTTTGCCTCCCAACAGCAGCCTGCTCGTGCCTACCTATCACTGTCCCACGATGGTTGCGCCGGTGTTGAGGGCAGATCATCGGCCCGTCCATTTCGGCATTCGCGAAGACGGGCTACCCGATTTGCAAAATATCTCGCCGGCGGCCGCACAGAATGCTCGGGCGATGATTGTCTCGCACTATTTCGGGCTGGCTCAGTCTCTGCGAGAGGTGCGCGAATGGTGTGACGCCCGAGGCATTGCGCTGATTGAAGATTGCGCACATTGCTACTTTGGCCAAGCCGGGGAGCGACCCATAGGCGCATGGGGTGACTATTGCACCGCCAGCCTGTCCAAGTTTTTTCCAGTGCCGGAGGCTGGACTGCTCGGCTCGGCCTTGCATAGGCTCACCCCAATGGATTTGGATCGCCAAGGGTTGAGGAGCGAAGTCAAGGCTTGGATCGATGTGGTTGAGACTGCGGTGCGATACCGGCAACTACCCGGCTTGAACCGGCCTCTTGCAGCCCTGTTCAACTTGAAGCGGCGTCTACGCTCGCGTGGGCAAGTTCAAACTCATACGGCCGGCGAATCCACGGCAGCCATGATGGAAAGCTGCGACATGGCCCGCATCGCGTGCCAGCCTCTGACCGCATCGAAGCTTGTTCGGCGCGCATCGTCTTGCGGGCGAATCATCAGCCTGCGTCATCGCAACTTTGAACTCTTTGCCCAGCTACTTGCAGGTCAGCCAGGTTCCAATATTCTTGTCCAGTTACCGAGTCAGGCAGTAGCGCCGTACGTTTTTCCGATCTGGGTTGACGACGCTGACCGCATCTATCACGAGCTTCGAACCATCGGGTTGCCCGTGTTTCGATGGGACCGTATCTGGCCCGGCACCCCTCGCTTGCCCCATGACGTCGGACTTGACTGGAGCCGCCACGTCATCCAGTTGCTATGTCATCAGGATTTGTCAGAGCAGGCGATCAAGTACATCGCCCATACGTTGTTGACCCTACTGAAAAGTTCCGGGCCGGCGCAAGCCGCCTTTGCTCGCTGAGACCTCTCCATGCATTCCTTGTCCTGGAAAAATCTACCGGCCCTGGCGCTGGTACAAGACATCAAGCTCAAGGCCGATTGGGATCATCTCAATGCCCGGAGAGGTAACCTGCCCTTCCTGTCAAGTAATGCCGTGGCTCTCGCTTTGAAGATATTCGGCGAAGGCAATGAACGCCTGCTGCTAGGTCAAGCGGGTAGTCACACCACAGTGATGTTGGTCGTCAGCAAGGCGGGGCCGTTGCGTTGGCAGACATTTCAACCGTCACAGATGCCATTGGGAGCTTGGGTGGCAGACGCACAACTGCAACTCGACGAGATTGCGCAGAGCGCTTTGCACTCTAGTCAACTGGGGCTCTGCTTGAGTCTTTCGATCACGCAGGTGGACCCACTGTTTGCACCAATGGGCACGGACAGCAGCGTCAACCGCCATGATGCCTACATCGACACCGCCTGGGTAGAAATTGCCGGCAGCTTTGAAGACTACTGGGCGGCTCGCGGCAAAAATCTGCGGCAGAACATGCGCAAGCAGCGCAACAAACTGCAGGCGGACGGCGTGTCAATCGCGATGCGTGTAGTGAACGATCCGAACGAACTGGGCGACGCTATCAGTCGTTACGGCGAGCTTGAAAGTCGCAGTTGGAAAGCTGAAGAAGGTACTGCCATACGAGCGGACAACGATCAGGGGCGTTTCTACACGGCACTCTTCACCGCCGCCGCCGAGAAGGGCGAAGCCGTCGTCTACGAATATCTGTTTGATGGCAAAACCGTGGCTAGCAATCTTTGCCTGCGGCGAGACGGCACGATGGTCATCCTGAAAACCACGTATGACGAATCGATCAAGACCTTTTCGCCAGCGTTCATGCTGAACGAAGAATTAATCCAGGCGCTGTTCGCGGAGCAACAATTTCAGCGTCTCGAATACTACGGCCGCGTGATGGAGTGGCACACAAGATGGACTGACAAGCAGCGCACGCTCTATCACCTGACGACGTTCCGTCATCCTTTGATCAAGCAACTGGTTCAGAAATTGAAGAGGCGTACAGCACCAGCGACCGGCGTTCCTACCGCTCATGACTGATTCGAGCAACCCAATTCGTGGATCAGCTGCAGCAGCCAGAAATCCACTTTCATGCACTAAAGCTGCCGGGCGCCGCGCACGTCCGGTGCGGTGACGACATGGCAGTTTCCTCTTGCGCAGTAGCAATGGAATACCGCACGCACTTGCTGCACCTGCCCTGCCACCAGGAACTGACGGACATGCAGGTGCACTGGCTGACCAGTACCGTCGCTCGCGAGATGTCTGGCAACGTCGAACGGACTAACGAATGAACCGCTGGATTGTCCATCGACTGGATCGCACATTGGGCGAGCACGCGCGAGCGTGGGATGCGTTGAGGCAACGATTGTTCAGTGGCAACCCGATGCTCGACAGCCGTTTTGTCGACGCGCTGCTGCGACACTTTGGTGACGGCTCCGAGCGCCTGTGCGTCTTCCAGACTGGCAGCATGCCCCAGGCCATGTGCATCCTGAGCCACTCGGGCCTCGGAATCTGGTCCACCTTTCTTCCCGCCCAAGCACAGATCGGGCCCGTGTTGATAGACCACCCAAACCTGGTCAACTCGCTGATACACGCCATGCCGGGTATTTGCGGTCAAATTGACTTCCTGTCCAATGACCCGGACTTTGGAGACTTGTCGGAACGGGACAACCGCCAGCGCGAAAGCCGAGACCACGCGCTGACGATGAACATCAGCTTGTCGGGAGGTTTTGAAGCCTATTGGGCCAAACGGCCAAAGAAGCTGACTCAAAACATCGGCCGTTATGAACGCCGCCTCGCGGCAAATGCGATCAGTCTGAAGATGGTGCGCATTGCCGCTGCGGAAGAACTGGCTGCAGCAGTGACCCGCTATGCGCAACTTGAATCGAGCGGCTGGAAAGGCAGCAAGGGTACGGCACTGGACATGGAACATGCGCAAGGTCGTTTCTATCTGGATCTGATGCAAGGCTTTGCCCAGTCTGAGGGGACGGCGGTCTATGAGTTGTGGCTTGGCGACCAACTCGCAGCGTCGCGCTTGACGATTTCAAGCCAAGGGTGCATCACCATGCTCAAGACCACCTACGACGAGGCGCTGTCCCAATACTCCCCCGGGCGTTTGTTGCTGCACCGTGTGACAAAAGACCTGTTCTCGCGCCACTCTAGTGGAAGCATCGAGTTTTACACCGACGCCAATACCGATCAACTCGCGTGGGCCACTGGCAGGCGATGGATACGACACGTGAGCTTTTACCGCTCCGATGCCCTTTCCACCCTGCTCGGATTGCTGCGTGCGGGACGACAGGCGGTGAGACCGATGGTGCCAACCGTCATTGCGTCGGGAGTGAACGATGCCCCGGACCAGATCGAGGTGTACAAGCACCCGAGCGAATTTCCGCAGGATGTTCAAACCCTGTTTGGCGCGGCAGAGATCATCAGCTTCGACTGTGGGCCTCTCTGGTATGGCAACCTGGTGGACACGGTGTACCCACAGGATACGGGCGTGCGGTTCTATGTCTTGCGGCGCGCCGGGCAACCAATCGTGGCCTTGCCAATACTGATCGAACGCCATTGGGGTGGCAATCAAGCGAAATCGCTGGCAAATTACTACAGCGCCTTGTTCGTACCCGCTCTGGCGCCCAAGGTAAAGGACATCGATCTGGTGCCGCTGATTCACGCAATTCGCGACGCGCACGCGCCATTGTCGTCATTCCGTTTTGCCCCCATGGACCCTGAATCAATCGCTTATCGCCGACTACTGAACGCGCTGCGCTCGGCTGGCATGGTTCCATTTCAGTTTTTCTGTTTTGGCAACTGGTACTTGAACGTAGCAAGTACATGGACAGAATACCTGGCTGCGCGCGATGGTGCCCTGCGCAGCACACTCAAGCGGGCCGGAAAAAAATTCGCAGCCGATGGCGGCACGCTGGAAATCGTGCAAGGCGGAACCGAGCTGGAGCGCGCGCTGTCTGCCTATGAGAGCGTTTATGCCTCCAGTTGGAAAGTCCCCGAACCCTTTTCCGCATTCACGCCGGGCCTGGTGCGCAGCTATGCCGAACGGGGCTGGCTACGCCTGGGCGTCGCATGGCTCGCCCAACAGCCTGTCGCCGCCCAGATATGGATTGTTGCCAATGGCAAGGCGAGCATCTTCAAGTTGGCATACATGGAAGCCTACAAGGCCTATGCGCCGGGCACTTTGTTGACCGCAGTGCTGATGCAGCATGCCATGGAGCACGACCATGTAGGCGAAATCGACTATCTGATCGGAGATGACCCCTACAAGAAGACCTGGATGCACAGTCGACGCGAGCGATGGGGATTGGTGGCCTACAACCCACGCAGCGTTCGCGGGTTGGCAGAATTGGTTCGAGAGATGGGCAAACGCGCCCTCAAGGTGATCTGGAGAAACATGCATTTGCGGCACAAGGCCATGCGCAAATCTCATGATTGACTTGACGGACAAAGCTTCCACGGGTCACTTGAGCGGACGATCACGTACGCGCAAGGCTGCTTGGCCGGCTCGACCCCGCGCGGCAGACTGTCAAGCCTGTCATCGACCGGCAGCGCTCCCGGAACGGCGCTCGCAGCGTCTGAATCGGTTGCGCTAAATTTAGAGTTCAATGCACAAGACGATGGTGAAATCCACGCTGATAACATGCGGCCATAGCGTGGCGAATGAAGATTTGGTATCAGGCACAAAAGGCACACATTCATGATTCATCGAATACCGACTTGGTTGCTGGCCTGTTTGCTTGTCGCGACCACGCCCTCTGCATGGGCAGGCAAACCCAGCAACGTCACGGATGGAGAAATGGCGCTCTTGCCGACTTACTGTGCCGATACCATGGGCTTCAAATACGGAGATTCCCACTACAACACCTCGCCGCGCGCGCCGGGCTGGGTGGCCCAAATGGGCAACAGCTTCTGGGCCATGCATCACTACTGCTGGGCACTGATCAACGTGCATCGTGCCCGGTTCCCTGGGGTCGGTGCGGCGCAACGCCGGGGGTTGCTCGAATCAGCCATAGGCGACATTGGGTATGTCCTCAAGAACAGCCCGCCCGATTTCATCATGCTGCCCGAGTTGTATCTGCGCATAGGTGAAATTTCAATGCTGTTGGGGCACACAAGCCAAGCCTCGGATGCCTATGCAAAGGCGCGTGAACTCAAGCCGGATTACTGGCCAGCCTATGCTCAGTGGGCAGAGGTATTGATCAAACTCGGCATGAAGGATAAGGCAGCGGTGCTGTTGCGCGAAGGCCTGAGCCGAATGCCGCAGGCGAACGTGCTTCAAAAACTCTACCGCTCCATCGGCGGAGACCCTGCAAGTATTCCGGTACGAGAGGCGGCCACGGATTCAAAGCCTGCCCCCGAGCCCGCATCAGTCGCCAGTTCTGCAGCGAGCGCCGGCGATTGAAGGGCCCGACGCACGGAGTTCAAGATGAGCGTCGAAGCAGGCACCGGAATCAGCAGGCAGATGACGCCGGAACCGATTTCGCCGGCAAGCTCATCGTAGGTCAATCGGGATTCAGCAGACCCCAGTTGGGGCTTTGAGGACACGCCACTGAATCACCCCCAATGACAACTGTTCGCCGCTCACTCGCTTACTCGCTCGCCGACAACTATCTGGGCGTCGTGCTGCAGTTGCTCAGCACCTTGGTGATTTCACGCCTGCTCGTGCCCACCGAGATCGGCATTTTTTCTGTCGCCGCCGTGTTGTCGGGCTTGGCGTCCTCATTTCGAGACTTCGGCGTAGCCGAGTACCTGATCCAGGAAAAGGAACTGCACGCCGAGAAGATTCGAGCCGCGCTGGCGGCCAATATCGGGGTGTCGTGGTTGATGGCAGCGATGCTGTTTGGCGGGAGCGGCTGGGTGGGCGAGTTCTATCGCCAATCGGGCGTGACCGACGTATTGCGCGTCTTGTCCATCAACTTCCTGCTGGTGCCCTTCGGTGCGGTCACCATGGCCTGCTTTCGCCGCGAGATGAACTACCGGCCCATCTTCATCATTAACATCAGCTCCAACGTAGTGGGCTTCGTCGTAGTGATGGCATGTGCCTGGGGCGGATTGAGCTATATGAGCATGGCGTGGTCGTCGCTGGCGGCCATCGTCTGGACCGTCTCGCTGTCCATCTACATGCGGCCGTCCACTCTGCCGCGCTGGCCCTCGCTGCAAGGCATCGGCGAGGTGATTCGCTTCGGTCGCCAGGCCACCGGCATCTACCTGTTTTCGCAGATGGGCCGCAGCGCCCCCGAGGCTGTGATCGGGCGTGCTCTGGACATGGCCGCGGTGGCCTTCTACAGCCGAGCCAACGGTTTGATGGAGATATTCAACCGCACGGTCCTGCGCGCCGTCATGCCGATCTGCCTGCCATACTTCGCGATGAACGCGCGCGCTGGCGAGGACGCCAAGCCTGGCTATATCAAGGCGCTGGCGCTCCTCACGGGCATAGGCTGGCCCTTCTTCCTGTTCATTGGCCTATTGGCCTACTCGGCCATACGTGTCCTCTACGGCGAGCAATGGTTGGATAGCGTGCCGCTCGCGCAAATCCTGAGCCTCGTGGCGGTATGCGAACTGCCCTATTACTTGAGTGGGGAAATGTTGATTGCACAAGGTCGCATTGAACTGGCCACGCGTCTGCAGTTCGCGACCCAGTGCTTCAGGCTGCTGGCGCTCGCGCTGGTGATCCCCTTCGGCTTGCCTGGGGCCTGCTGGGGACTGTTGGCAGCGGCAGTGGCGACCGGCGTGGTGGCCCACCTGATGCTCAGGCGTGTGCTGGGCTTCCATCTGCAGCACCTGCTCGCAGCCTGCAAGGGAAGTGCCATCTTGGCTTTGTTCACCGTGCTGCCGGCCTTTTCGCTTGTGCAGTTCAATCAGGTGGGGGAACACAACTTTGTCATCATGCTGATCGCATGCTCGGGGCTCACCGTCCCGGCCTGGCTCCTTTCGCTCAAACTGCTCCGGCATCCCTTGTGGCACGAGATCAGCGCGCTTGGCACCGCCATGTGGCGGCGGATCAGACCGAGCGGGAGTACGGCATGAGCCAAGGCACTGCCGCCAACCAGCGCCTGGGCGAGATCGACGCTCTGCGCGGATTGGCTGCACTGGCCGTCGTGCTGTTTCATTACACGACGCAGTATCAGAACCTGTTCCCGAGCGCGGCACAGCCCAGTGTCTCAGTGCCCTGGGGCTATCTAGGAGTAAATCTCTTTTTCATCATCAGCGGCTTCGTCATCTTTATGACGTTGGACCGCACTCGACGTCCGATGGATTTTGTCGTGTCCCGCTTCAGCCGCCTGTTCCCCTCGTATTGGTTGGCGATTGCGCTTACGTTCACGGTGGTGAGTCTGTTCGGCTTGCCTGGCAAAGAGGTGACGCTGCCGCAGGCCTTGGCCAACACCGTCATGCTGCACGGTTTTGCTCACGTACCGCACGTGGATGGTGTGTACTGGACACTGGAAGTGGAACTGCTCTTTTACATCGCCATGTACATGTTGTACCGCTTCGGCAAGCTCAGTTCGGTCCACAGGGCCATCTGGCTGCTGCTGGGGATAAGGCTCTGCTACTTCGCCATGGCCCGGCTGTTTGGCATCGACCTGCCTTGGCTGGTCTACCGCACACTGTTCCTGATTGCCGCGCCCTGGTTTGCGCTGGGCATCTGCATCTACCAGCTCACGCGGCAGAACACGGCAGACGGCGGTCCGCCGTCGAGGTCCCGCATACATGCCACCATGGTTGCCGCCATCGCCACCCTGCTAATCACCGAGCCCTGGTATATGGCGCTGCTGGCTGCCAGCATGAGCGGCACGATCTACCTGGCCGCACGAGACAAGCTCCCGATCTTGCGTTTGAAGGCACTGGTCTGGCTGGGCAGTATTACCTACCCGCTTTACCTCTTGCACGAGAACATTGGTTGGGTCTTGATGACCCGACTGCTGGGTCATCACGTGCCGCTAGATCTCTGCATCGCGTTGACGCTTGCCTTCAGCCTTGCGCTGGCGACAGTGGTCACGCGCACCATCGAGCAGCCCGCTTTGCGCTCCATACGTGGCGCCTACAAGCGCCGCAGGCATTCAAACTCGAACCAAGTATGAGCCGGGGACAAGGCAGCGAAGCGTCGCCAGCTCGCCGACGGTTGGGCGGCGTCGTTTTGGGAGCTAGCCTGCTGGCGGCAACGCTGCTGATCCTGCTCAGGCCTTGGTGGTTGCAGTACTGGCGCGACGAGTCGCTGGCCGCAGCGCTGCAGAAGATCGCGCGACCAAGCCACGGCGCAACCCCCTGCCCTCTAGCGACCGAACGCCCCCTGCGCCTGCTGGTGCTGGGTCAGTCCAACGCCGCCAACCACGGCGAGCTGATCCGGGATGACGCAGAGCCCGTGCTGCCAGTGCAATCGGGCCGGGACTGTGTGCAGAGCACGGATCCGCTGCCAGGGGGTACCGGGCTCGGCGCCAGCATCTGGTCGCGCCTGCCGCGCGAACTGAAGGCTGCGGGCCCAACTCGGCCGATCGTACTGTCCCTACTGGCGGTTGACGCCACCCGCATAGACGACTGGTCCCGCGCCAGCAGCCCGCTGACCAAAGCTCTTGACCGGCACTTGTCGGAACTGCGGCAGGCCCGTTGGCAGCCAGATCTGGTGCTGTGGCAACAAGGCGAAGCAGATGCCCAGGCAGGCACGTCGACCGGGGACTATGTGACGGCCTTCGACATGCTGCTCGGGAACTTGCGCAGTGCGGGCGTCAACACACCCGTGATGGTCGCGAACTCGACCTATTGCAGCAGCCATGATCCGGACTTGGCGCGGCGCCAGCAAGCGCTGATACGGGCGGCGCTCCTGCAACTTCAAGCGCTGCACGCAGACGTGCTGCGTGGCCCGGACACGGATTTGCTCACCGGACCCTACCGGAGCGGCCCCTGTCACTTTTCAAGCGCAGGCCTGGACGCCGCTGCACGCTTGTGGAGCAAGCGCATAGCACAGGTGCTACAAGCAACAGCGTCCACGCTCGCCAGTCCTCCAGATAGGTCGGCGTCACGCTAGACGCATTTGCTTGCGATTGGAACGCTGAGTTCAACGAAGCATCACATCCGCAAGCCGATAATCCTTGTTCACCCGCTAAGAGCCATCGCGCATGCCCAAGTTAATACGGCGAGAATTTCTGAACTCGCTCCTGAGCCTGACTGCGGCCGCAGGCCTGGGTGGCTGCGGCGGAGGATCATCTTCCGCCTCGGCGGCGCCTGCCCCTCCGCCTCCGCCTGCCCCTCCGCCTCCGATCCAACTCAGTGGCGGGGCATGGACGCCAAATCGCGATGCAAATGGCCTGGTCCTGATCAGCGACTTCCCCCAACTCCCGCTACTGACCTGGCTGACCGTTCCCGATGCCGTGCTGGACTCTGTCATTGCCCAGCCGCGTTACCCCAGGGCTGGACAAACGACGGGGGACGGCAGCCCCAACATCGTCGCGGCCTGGGGCGGTGCAGCCTGGGACTATCTGAGCCAGGTCATGTACATCACCGGTGGAGGGCATGGCGACGCGCACGAGTGCGAGACGGGAATCTATGCCTTGAGTGCCGCGTCCATGAGCTTTCGGCGTGTCGTGGACCGTGCACCCTTGAATACGGTGCAAAGCTGGGACCTCACGCAACAGCGCATCACTGCGGTATCACGGGGCAACGCCACCAATGTGCCGCTCACCAATGGCGTGCCGGCATCCCAGCACACCTACGATGGGCTGGTGTGGCTGCCACCAGGCACTCCAGGGGCAGGGCCTCATGACGGCGGTCTTTTCTATCCCGGCAGTGCGCGCGCCGTCGTGAATCTCGACTCGGGACAGTATTCCACAACGCATTGGTTCAACCCGATCCACTCGGTAGAAGATTGGTCATACAACACAGCAGTCCTCGACGGCTCAGCGATTTACGGGCCGCGTGCCAGCTTTTACCACTTCAAGTTCGACCTGTCGGTCAGCGAGGCCACTGACTGGAGCCCGCAGAGCCTGGGCCGCATGAGTCTTGCGGCGGCTCGATCCGGTATTCAGTTCCCCTATGCCAACCGGGCCTGGGGCTGGCTGCGCGAGCGACGTGAGCAGGTCTCCTTCTTCGGCACCGGTGGCGCCATGCGGCTACGATACGGCGCGGCCATCGACGCCAATGCGCAGGATTGGACCGCATTTCATGACACGATCACGTTGCGCTCTGACGATGGTTCGCACCTGGACTTCAATGCCGGGACCCTGGCCGACGATGGTGTGTTGTCGAATGCCGGCATGCATTACGACCATGCCAAGGCCTGCCTCTGGATACAGGCGAATCCCTTAGGGGGCGCCCTGTATCGGATTGACGGCCTGGCGAGTCAGCACTGGACCGTTGCCAAGTTGGCAAGCAATGGCGCCCTGTTTGGTGCCGGGCACGGCACTTGGGGACGGTTCCGAGTAGCCGTGTTGGGCGGCACTCGGATCGCATTGCGTGTCACGGGCACGACCGATGCGCTACAGGTCATGCGGCTCGCGTGATCGACCTGGTCGGGCCATTCAGATAGTTGGTGCTCGGGGCCCGATGTATTCCCGGGCGATCACCACGGAGTCCATGCGGAAGTGCATATCGGCGGGCGCTGGCTGGACGCCACCATGGTACCAATTCAGCCAGAAACCCTGGATACCCATGTCCGGGTGCCTGCGCCAGCGCAGATCCGTACGCTCCCAGGCCAACACGCCATCCACCCAAACGCGATATTGCCCATCCCGATTGGCAACGCCGTTGCCAAACTCGTCATAGGGCCCTGAGATGCTGTTCATCACGATCTGCTGCTCGATGGAGAACCAACGCTCCTTGCTCAGCACCACCCCCGGCCAATACATATCCTCGCCAAAGTTGGTCGGCTGGTCCAGGTGGTACATGTAGTTAGCCAGATAGAACAACTCGTCATAGGGATTGCCATCGTTCGTCGCGGTCCCGCCCAAGCCACGCATGGATGAACCCTCGTAGGTCACGCGACCGGTCGGTGGGTTGAGCACCTTCTTGCCGCTCCCCCGCGAGCCGCCATTGCCAGTGGTCGACTGCCAATAACCCACTTCATTCCACCAACCTAGACGTCCATCCCAGCCAGGCATCTTGTTGGCGTCGACGCCAGATCCCCAGTCTTTCTCCAGGTACACCATGTAACGTGCGAACAGCGAAGTTTCCACGGTCCCAGCCACGCCATCCGCGCGGCCAGCAACGACGTTGTGCTCCAAATCGGCACCTAAGAGCTGCCCCTTCGCGATGACACCACGCAGGTAGGTGCTGCCGCTACCGGGATCTGCTACTTGGGTGGAACCCGGAGCCCCAGTACCTGCCCAGCGGTTTTGTGTCAGTTCGGAAAAGTCGCTTGCGAAAAGGACGCTCGTTTGAGACCCAATGTTTTTGTCGCCCGGAAAACGCATTGCCATCCCCGGCAAGGGGGCCGAATTGCCGGCACCCAGTCGGAAACTGGGTGGGTTGAGTTCAAACACTTCCAGCAGGCCGGCGTATTTGAGTTCGAGGCAATTCAGCGTCAGGCTTGCTTTGATGACCTGGCCCTTGAACTGGGAAAGATCAAACTGGACTGCGGCAAAGGTCGAGGTGCCGGCCACATCAAAGACGTCGCGGCTGTCCTTCCCGTAGGCTGAACTGGGTGCCCAAGTGGCATTGCAAATGCAAGGTACCTGGATGCTTCCACTGCCTGTCACGA
Source organism: uncultured beta proteobacterium (assembly GCA_963740455.1). GTDB lineage: Bacteria > Pseudomonadota > Gammaproteobacteria > Burkholderiales > Burkholderiaceae_C > Paucibacter. Next base: position 24,667 of record CAVUEF010000013.1, on the reverse strand, counting down.
TCTCCAGGAGAGGTCGGAACGAGGGGGTTGCATGGTTACGTCCCGCAAAACGAAAAGGCCAAGCTTGCTGTGACCGCAGATAAAAGCCGCGATTGAGCTGATTCTCGGACCAGCGCTTTACGAGTGCCGTGACGTCCAGCGTATTGCTACCCAACCCGATCGTCAGAGAAGCATAGGACTGGCTCCCCTGCGAGACCTCCTGCGCATCCAGCCAGTCACCCACGGAGGGATGGCTCCAGGGCAGTCGCAGTTTGTCGCTCCAATACGCATTGTTGGGGCCACTGCCACCGTCGAATGTAAGGAATTGAGCCAGCCCTCCTGGTGTTGGTGTTGGTGTTGGTGTTGGTGTTGGTGTTGGTGTTGGTGTTGGTGCTGGTGCTGGTGCTGGTGCTGTTGCTGGTGCCGCCGGCGATGCCGGTGTTACAGCTGCTGCGATGGAAGTACTCGGTGCCGACGACGCGCCACCGCAGGCCTCGAGACCCAAGACTCCCAAGGCCGCCACTGAACTGAGGATGAAACCTCGTCGTTCGACGCCGGGAGCAATGCCTACTCTCTTCCGTCGGTCTTTGAACACCTCACTCATGACCGTTACTCCAGTTCGCAATGTCTCTCAACGATGCCTCAGGTCGTGCTGAATATTTCGGACAAATGTCCCTACCGCGATGACTCGGACGGAGGCCGTACGGATATAGTCGCACAAGTCGGTGCCTGAGCCGCTGCTTTCACCAACTCTTTCGTCACCAATGGAAACAACAGTCACCTTGCCCCCCTCTATCTTTCTAGGCCAGCCGCGATTCAAGAAAGCACAGATTCAGACTCTGAACCAAAGTGACGGCGTACAGGCAGCGTGGCACGAGGCTCTGAAGCAGGGCCCGCTAGCGGCTGCGGCCATGGCCCAAGGTGAGTTCGCCGTGGCGCTAACGACGGCCGATGGCGACAGCTTCATGGCACTGGACCGCTTCGCCACTCATACACTTTGCTATCGAATCATCGACGGCAGCTTACTCGCCGCCGAGAGCGCGAAGGATCTGGCCGACGCAAGCACCGAGATCGATCCGCAGGCCATTTACGACTACCTCTACTTTCATTGCATCCCGTCGCCAAGGACGATCTACAAAGGCATCTACCGACTGCCTCCCGGCCACTATGCATGGCTGAGCCAGGGCAAGCTTGAAGTGCAGGCCTACTGGAGGCCGAACTTCTCCGAGCCACCAAGCATCTCCTTCGATGACGCGAAGAGCGAGTTCCTGGGATTGCTGGAGCAATCTGTGGCCTGCCAGTTCGATGGCAGCAAGGCGGCATGCTTTCTCAGCGGCGGAACCGACAGTTCGACGGTGGCGGGCATGCTGACCCGAGCGACCGATCAAGGAGTAGCCAGCTACTCGATTGGCTTCGATGCAGACGGCTATGACGAAATGGAATATGCACGTCTGGCTGCGCGCCATTTCGGCACTCAGCATCACGAGTACTACGTTACGCCGGACGACCTGGTACGCAGCATTCCGATCATGGCCGCGCATCTCGATCAGCCCTTCGGCAACTCCTCCGTGCTACCCGCCTACTACTGTGCAAAGATGGCCCGCGAAGATGGCGTGAGCCGTCTGTTGGCCGGCGATGGTGGCGACGAGTTGTTCGGTGGCAATTCCCGCTACGCTACCCAGCGCTTGTTTAGCTTTTACTACAGGGTTCCGGCGCGGTTGCGTGAGGGTCTGATTGAACCCATCGTCGGAAATGCCTCGCTCGCGCGGATTGCGCTGATTCGCAAGGCCGGCAGTTACGTGAAGCAGGCAAAGCAGACCATGCCTGATCGGTTGCAGAACTACAACCTGATCATGCGTGTCGGAGGCGATCAGGTGCTAAGCCCCGCTCTGTTGAGACAAATTGACACAAGCCTGCCACTCGCCCATCAGCGCGAAGTTTGGCAAAGCACCGAAGCCCCCTGCAGCGAACTGAACCGCGAGCTTGCATATGACTGGCGCTACACGCTGGGAGAAAGTGACCTGCCCAAGGTGCGCGCCGCCACCTCGTTGGCCGGCATTGCTGTGGGTTTTCCGATGTTGGACCATGCCTTGCTCGACTTTTCGCTACGTTTGCCCAGCGACTACAAGTTGCGGGGCCAAAAGTTGCGCTGGTTCTTCAAGCAGTCTTTGAAAGAGTTTCTGCCTCGCGAAATCATTGCCAAACGCAAGCAGGGCTTCGGGCTCCCGTTCGGCGTGTGGACTACGCGCAATCCTGCTCTGCAGAAGTTGGCCTACGACTCGTTGATGAGTCTGGCGGAGCGCGGTGTGGTGCGGCAAGACTATGTGCATACCTTGCTGCGCGATCAACTGCCGGCACATCCAGGATACTTTGGCGAGATGGTCTGGATTCTCATGATGCTCGAGCAATGGCTCAACCACCATCACCCCCAATTCACGATTGAACACCCTTGAACCTAGAAACCGCAGTTGACCGCTTGTTTCCCGCTGAAGAGTCCCATGGATGCTGATGTTATTGACCACGAAGCTGTTCACCAGTTGGGTGAGAGCGCTACACACCCGATTGAGCCGCCCTGCGGCGCGCTGGGTGCGTTGCTCGTCCTTGCAGGCATGAGCCTGCCGTGTCCTCGCGCCTTCCCAGCCCACCCCATGACGGCCCACTCGGGCGTGTCCAACTGCGGTTTCTAGGTTGAATCCATGCCTTCAAAATCACACTGACGTCAACCAAGGTTCCGCGCCGACATGAGAGACATTCTGATCACGCTTTGTATGCTCGCGCTGCTGCCGTTGGCGATCCGACGGCCGTGGGTCGGCATCGTCATTTGGGCGTGGTTGGCAATGATGATTCCCTATCGTCTGGCTTACGGTTTCGCCCGCACACTGCCATTTGCAGAGCTCACCGCAATTTGCACCTTGCTGGGCATACTGTTCAGCGGCGCAAAGATCAAACCACAGCTGAATTCTGTCAACATCACTTATCTGAGTTTTATCGCCTGGATGATGATAACCAGCCTGTTTGCGCTGAACTCTCAGGAGTTGGTGCTGGCGCAGGCCATCACGGTCGTCAAGATTCACCTGATGATTTTCCTGACGATGGCGTTGATCGACGACTATCGCAAGCTGAACATCCTGATTTGGACTTTGGTGGGTTCAATTGGCTTCTATGGCATCAAGGGCGGCATCTTCACGATTACCACGGGGGGTAGTGGCCGTGTGTGGGGGCCCCCAGGCGGTGTGATCCAAGGCAATAACGAGCTTGGCGTTGCCTTGGCCATCATCTTGCCCTTCCTGTACTTTTTGCACCAGACCGCCCGCAATAGATTGGCCAAGTACGGGTTGTTGGCTGCCGGCGTGCTGATCGTGCTGGCCATTCTCGGCACACAGTCGCGCGGCGCCTTGCTGACGTTGCTGGCGATTGCAATGTTCCTGGTTCTCAAGGGCAAGCGACCAATCGTCACGACTCTCGGTGTCACCGCCGTATTGGGCATTGCCATTGTCTCTATGCCAGATTCATGGGTCGGTCGGATGGACACCATCCAGCAGTACCAGGCCGATGGTTCGGCCATGTCCCGCCTCTACACCTGGCAGACACTTATCAACGTGGCCATTGACCGGCCATTGGTCGGCGCCGGCTTCCGTACCGACAACCCATTCTTGTTCGCCAAATATGCCCCACCGGGTGGGGTAGGAGACTACACAGCTGGCGGCGTATATGTGGCGCACAGCATCTACTTCCAGGCGCTCGGCGAGCATGGATTCCCGGGACTCATCCTCTACCTGATGCTCGGTGTGGCCAGTTGGCGCACAGCCGGCCGTACTGGGCAACTCGCGGCCAAGATAGACACCCTGTCATCATGGCTGCCACTGCTGATGCGCATGACGCAAGTCAGCTTGATCGGATTTGCGGTTGGCGGTGCCTTCCTCTCCTTGCTTCATTTCGACCTGCCGTATTACATTTGCGCCATCACGGTCATCGGTTCCGGCATTGTGGTCAAGTGTCTGCCCACAAAAGAGAGACTCGCTCGCTCGTCAGCATAAATGGGATGATCAATGTCTGCACTCGCCCACAAGTTGCTCCAAAAATACTACGCCAACCGCCCCCACCCGTACCGGATCTTCGAGGAGAAGGCGCATGCGCTCGTAAACACGAGCACGGTGCTGCTCGACGCGGGCTGCGGCCGGACGGCTCCGGTGCTTGCCAAGTTCCGTGGCCAGGCTGAACGACTGGTTGGCGTGGACTTGGTGGAATTCAAGGACGTGCCCGATGACATAGAAACCCATAACGCAGATTTGGCCAATATCCCACTCCCGTCGGGGAGCGTGGATCTGATCATTTCGCGCAGCGTGTTCGAGCACTTGACCGAGCCGGACCTCGTTTACAGAGAAATGGCGCGAATCCTCAAACCGGGCGGAAAGGTGCTTTTTCTCACTGCAAATATGTGGGACTACGGCACCTTGATCGCAAAATGCATACCGAATCGCTGGCATGGCCGCATCGTCAAGAAGACAGAAGGTCGCGACGAAATTGACACGTTCCCGACCGCCTACAAGACCAATACCCGGCAGGCGGTGAACAGGCTTGCAGCAAACAGCGGCTTTGATGTGTCTTCCTTCGAGTACATCAGTCAGTACCCCAACTACCTTCTGTTCAATGGCGTGCTGTTCTTCATCGGCACGTGCTTCGAGAGGTTGATCCATCGCGTTCAACAGCTAGCCATCTTGCGCGGCTGGATTCTCGTCACATTGCACAAACGTTGAACCTGGCCCCGACTTCAGCGCCCTGCCATCGGCCCTATGTAGCGCTTGGCGATCACGACATTGTCGATATATAGGCTCATATCATGCGCAGCCGGCGAGACACCGCCGTGGTAGACATCAAACCAGACCTCCTCGATAGCCAGGTCTTTGCCATTGCGAAGCCGGATTCCGCGGCGCTCCATCACGAGTTGACCATCGATCCAGGCGCGCGCCACGCCGTCGCTGCGACCGGGCTGGTTCAGTTGCACATACTGCTCGATGCAATACCAGCGCTCATTGCGCACCAGACCGGTGGGCCCCAGCGACCAGTCCCAAAGCTCGCCCGTCTCGTCCTTCATGTCGGCGTGATAGACGTAAGAATGCAGGCTGTCCATGCCCGCCACCGAGGCATCTGCGTCTGGCCGTCGGGCAAAGCCGCCGCGCAGCGACCATCCGTTGCTGCCGTCTGAGCGGCGTCGGCCCCAGCCGGCGCGGCCGTAGGTGCCAGCGATCCCCGGCAGCTTGCCACCGTCCAAAATGGGTTGCCAGTCGCGCCCCAGGCGCAGGTAGTAGCGGAAAAACACCTCCTCGGGCTCCGCCTGGCCATGGGCGGCGAACTTGTAATGCAGATCCATACCCACTTGCTTGCCCTTGGCAATTCGCACCTTCAGAGCTCGACCCTGCAAGGGCTCAAAGTCGCCTTCTGCGCGGCCGTCAATAGGCGCCGCGTCGCCACGCAAGTTCAATTCGCCAAAACCTAATAACCAGCCGCTGGACTCGAAGTCAGCGCTGAACAGCACATCGGGATGGGCGGCAATGCCGCGGTCCTGTGCAAACGATGCTGCCAGGCCCCGCTGCATTTGTGCCGGCCGACTGTAGGAGGGATAGAGCGCGAAACTGCCCACCTCGACACTGGAAGCGCCATACTGCCGGTCCGATGTAAGTATCAGCCAGGCATGTTTGATCTTGAGCTGAGGCGGGATCTCGAAGCGCATCAGGAGATTGCGCCCCCCACCGACCTTGAGCTCGGGGCGTTGGCCCAGACTGCTCAGACTGCTGCAATCGGCATAGGTGTCAGCTGCCGGAGCCAGGCGCAGTCGGCTGCCATCGACCAGTTCCAGCTTGAGCGCGGGACGTGCCAAAGGGTCGGCAGATTCGCGGCTGTGGAAATCCACGATATCCCCCTTGCCTGCGCTGCCCAGGCTGCGCAGCAGCAGCACGCGCGGCAGTTCAGGCTGTTGCTGCCAGCGCCGCACAAGCGCATCAAGGTCCATCTCGACGAAGGGTCGACCCTGGCCGCGCTGTATATGCATCGTCGAGAAAGGTTTGTCGCCCTGGATCTTGCCATCGGCGTCCAGCCAATCACCGCCAGGTACCAGCCAACGAACCTCTCCCATGCCGCTGAGATAGCGGCAACTGGGGCCGGCCTCGCCGTCGCCCATGAGCAGGGCATCGGCCATTGAAGGGCCAGCAGCGGCAGACAGCAGCCCGGCACTCAGCAGCAAGCTCAAGCCATGAGCCAAGCGCCGAAGGCGGCCTTGTTGTTCACCCATGGGTTCAGTGTCGCAGCAGATTGCCGACCAGGCGTGCACGATAGCGCAGACGGCTCTGGTCCCAGGGTGTGAAGCGAGGTAGCTCGAATACGGAGTCACCCTGACGCGCTGCACCCCAGGCAGTGCTCACCGCGACGTTGAAACCCAGTGCCTTGACTTGCTCGACGCTCTGAGTGTTGTAGTCTTGGCCCGGTTTGCCATTGGGGTAGGCGAACAGCGAGATCGGCTCACGCAGCAAGTCCTCGAGGTAACGCTTGCTGTCGCCAATCTCTTGCCGCATGCCGGCGGCGTCGAGCGAGCTGAGGATGGGATGGGAGACCGTGTGTGCGCCGATCTGCATGCCGGCCGCGCGCAACTGACGCACGCCTTCGTCGTCCATCATCAGCGCACGCTGATCGACACCGCCGCAGGCTGCCTCGATCTGCGCCACGCTGTTCAGACGCTCATCCATGGCCTGGTACTTGATCGCGGTGAGCAAGGCATCAATGGCTTGACGACGACTCGCCGCGTCGCCAAGCTCGAAACGTAGACCCGCCACGCCCGAGATGGCGCACAGGTCCAGACTGCCTGACGGCGCGTGGCGCAGGGCCTCGATGATGCGGTCGTTCCACATGCGGCCATCGCCGAGGAAGCCGGTGGTGATGAAGAATGTGGCCTGCAGGCCATGGGCCTGCAGAATGGGCAGGGCCACCGAGACATTGTCCGCATAGCCATCGTCGAAGGTCAGCACGCAGGCCCTAGCCGGCAAGTCACCGCGCTGCATGCGTGCGCTGGCCTCGTCCAGCGGCAGCACATGGGCCCAACCACGCAGCCAACTGCAGATCTGCGCGAAGCGCTGCGCATCCACTTCACCGGGGAAGATAGGGTCGCGCTTTGGCAGCACGCGGTGGAACATCAGTATGCTTAGTCGGCCACGGCTTCCGGCCGGCGACAAAAAGCTGTAAGCCAGTTTCAGTAGCAACTTGAGTTCCTCATCAAAGATTCCGGGTTGAGACGGCGCGGAGTCGGACCGCGGGTACCCAGGCGAGCATCATCGCAGACCAGGTTCCCGCTCATGCCCCGCCAACGGTATCTGCCGTGACAAAGGCCTTCACATGGCTGATCACGTAGCGGAACTTGCCAGAGGCTTCCGCGGGAATATCGTCCACCCTCTTGACTTCCACGTTCACGCCCTCGCCCAGCCGGTGTTTGAAGTCCTGCACGATGCGCTGTATAGAGGCAGCCTCGAAGCCGGCGCCGGCAACCACGAGCACTTGGGTATGGTTCAGGCTCAGTTGCTCGATGCGGAACTTGTCTACCCCGGGAAGATCGCGCAAGGTGTAGATCAGCGCCAAGCCATGCATCACCGTGCCGTCGCGTGCCACGACAAAGTCGGTACTGCGCCCATGCACCTGCTCCAGCACCGGCAGGCCACGGCCGCAAGCGCAGGGCTTTTGTCCCAGCACGCCCATATCGCCGGTGCGGTAGCGCACGAAGGGGAAGTCAGCCGTACCCATATGAGTGACTACGATCTCTCCGATTGCGCCGGGCGCCACCGACTGGCCCTGCGGATCCAGGGTTTCGACAACGATATCCTCGGCGCTGATGTGCAGACTGCCCGCCGGACATTCATGTGCGATGAAGCCAGCGTCGCGCGCGCCATATCCATTGGCTACAGGGCAGCCGAAAGTCTCGGAGATGACGCGGCGTTGCTCGTCGTAGAGCCGTTCCGAGGTCACGAATGCCACCTTGATGCCGATGTCATGCAGGGCCTGGCCGCGCTTGATCGCATGAGCGGCGATGGCCGACAAGCTCGATGGATAGCCGAACAGCATGGCCGGACGCAGCGCCTTGATGCGCGCGGTGAAACCGTCCAGATTGCCCTGCGACATCTCGAAGGCTGGCAGCAGATGACTGCGCATCAAGATATCGCGGGTCTTGCGTATCAGGTCCTGGGCGCCCAGTTCGATCGGGCTGCCCCACACGACCAACTCGGTATCCCCGATGTCCACGCCCCACCAGCGCGTTGCCCGCCATTTGGCTGCCACATCATGCGACTTGCGGCCTTTGCCCATGAAGAAGATCAACGGTTCGCCCGAGGAACCGCCGGTGTTGTAGCGGGTCAGCGGCCCGTGGTGCTCGGCTTTCAACTCCTGCTGGTGCGCACGTATGGCGGGCTTGTCCAGGCACGGCAGGCGTTGCAGATCGGCGGCACTGCGCACCGTCGCCGGATCGAAGCCCAGGCTCGCAAACAGCTCGCGATAGTACGGCACCTCGCGGCCAATGCGCTGCAGGAACTCGCGCAGCCGCTGGCCCTGCTCTTCAGCGATGGCGTCGCCACTGAGCCACTGGCTGCGCTCCAGGCGCCGGCGCAGGCGCACCGAGTCATGGCCTTTGAGCGCCTCATGCAGGGGAAACAACACATGCGAACACAGCGCCGTATAAAGTCTTGTCACGTCAGGTTCTCTTGCGCCGTGATGACGCGCTGATAGGTATTCAACCATTGGCGGCTGACCGTCGGCCAGCCGCTGGCCTGTGCCGAGCACAGACCGGCCTCGCGCAGCCGTGCCGCCAGGCCGGTATCGCAAAGCAGCCGGACTGCGGCGTTCGCCATGGCCTGCGGGTCACCAACTGGTACCAAGAGGCCATTGATCCCATGCTGCAGCATGTCTGGAACACCACCGACATTGGTGCTGACCACGGGCAGTCCGCAGGCAAACGCCTCCAGGATGGAGATCGGTGCGTTGTCCACCGTGCTCGGATTGAGCATGCAATCGGCCTGAGCGTAGAGCTGCGCCATCTGTGCATTGTCTACGCCGCCTGTGAATACGACCGCATCCTGCAGCTTTAGCTCGACCGCTAGCGCTTGCAGCCGGTTCTTGTCCACGCCCGCGCCAGCCAGGGTCAGCAGTGCCTTCGGGAAACGTTGGCGCACCAGCGCCAGGGCCTGGATGGCCGCGGCATTGTCGTACACGGGCTCGAGATTGCGCGCAACCAGAAGCATTGGCGCTTCGCCGAAGTCGCGGATCCCTGTCGGCGAAGGCGTAAAACGCCTCAGATCGACGCCATTGGGCAGTACCTCGGCATCAAGGCCGTACTTGGCAAAGACACGCTGCAGAAATACCGACGGCGTCACACGCAGCGCGGCCGCACCCAACATGCGCCGTACATGGGAGGGACTCCTCCTTAGAAACTCGTCGGCAAGGCCTCCATGGTAGTTCACGATCACAGGCACACCACGCCAACGTGCGAGCAAGAGCACCGGCAATGAGATCAGGTACCACGCCCAGCCTGAATTGGCCATCAAGTGGACGACACGCGCCTGCCCCAGCAAGGTCCAAGCACGCCAGAGGTAGGGGAGCAGGCGCACGAACGCGCGCAAACGTGGAATTCGACCCACCCAGGCAGGCTGATATGCGGCGTTGGTCTGAAGGAGCCGCATATCAGCACCCGCGGCATGCAATTCGCGAAGAAGTTGTTCACACTGGTTGCCCATGCCTCCTGAAGGCGGCGGCAATGGGCCCACCAGGGCCACAGCGCCGGCCAATGTGTGCTCCATCGCACGCTCAGCCATGCAAGGCCGCCCCGGCGCGCTTGAGGCGCCACAGTTGGACCAGGCATATGGCGGCGCTGAACAACGCCAGCGAAAACGTAACGCCGACAAGCCGCAACTGTGTCTGCAGCCACCGAAGCGACTTGCGCTGCCTTAGATTGTCTTCATCGGCCAGCACGACCAGTCGGGGATATATACCGCGGGCAATCGCTGCCAGTTGCTCGAGCGAGCGCGACAGTCCGCCCAGGTGCCGCACCCAAGGGTCTGCATCGACCGAGAATACGTTCACGCCCCACAACAGATACCACTCCGGCAGGCCGCGACGGAAGTAGTCCCAGGCCTTGGCCTCGTTCTCATAGCCGGGTCGGGCTTCTGGCACCAGCGCACGCAGGGCCAGGCCAGGCTGCCGCTCGGACAATGCCTTGCGAAATTCCATTGCTGAGAGCGGGCGCTCTTCGCCGTCGAGCACGAAATAGTAGTTATCGAACACATCCAGCAGTTGCCAGGCTTGCCTCTGCCGATTCCACAACTCCACCCAGACGTGTCCGTGGCCGCCGAATCCGTCGAAAGAGAATGCCCACGAGCGTGTCTGCAGGCCGGCGGCCAGCGCCAGCCCCGTGAAGGTGCGCACGAAGTCACCGCAGTAACCGTCGCCACGCTGCACGATGCGACGGTACGTACTGTCCAGATCCGACTGTATGGCGCCACCGTTGAGTGTCGGGCTGCTGGCCAGCAGATGCTGGCTGATCGCAAGGGCGCGCTCCCAATCATCGGGCAAGGCGTCAAGCTTGAGCCGCCTTGCGGCTTCAACAAACACAGGGTCAGGTCTTGCCAGTTCCAGCTTGAATCCCGCCGGGGCCGTTTCAGGCGTCCAAGGTTGAGCAGCGTCCGCCTCGTCCAGCAGGAGCAAGGCATTGCGCATGCGCACCAGCTCGGTCGCGCTGGTGAAATGGGGCAGCAACGATGCCAGGCTCAACAAGGCCACAACCAGACTCAAACGCCAGCCCCAGCGCCAATGGCGCTCGGCCGGCTTGAAACCCTGGGCCACAAACAGCCCGCGGAAGTAAGGCAAATGGTTCTCCATATCAAGCAGAAAGTCGCACTCGGTCTAACTGCAGCGACTCCAAGGCCTCGGCGGTCAGCCACAGGCCGCGATCCAGACGCTGCCTCCAGGCCACACTGTCATGTCCCTTGAGCGTCTCGTGCAAGGGGAAGACCACGCTGGCATAGAAACGAGTGTAGAGGCTCAAGATGCCGTTCGAGAAGGTGTTGTTACGACGGCCGATGTAGCGATGACATCAACTTGACAACTTCCTTCATAGGCAGCCAGCCACAGGTGCTTGACGCAGGACCAGCTATAGCGGCCCGCCTCCTGCAGGCCGGCAGCGCGCAGGCGTTCGGCCAGCGCCGCATCGGCAAGCAGGCGCCGCGCCGCGGTCGCCATGGATAATGCGTCGCCTATGGGTACCAGCAGACCGCTGCGGCCGTTTTCAACCAGGTCCGGAATGCCGCCTGCATCGGTGCTGACCACTGGTACCCCGCTGGCAAAGGCTTCAAGGATGGAAATGGGCATGTTGTCGACCGTGCTGGCGTTGAGGAAACAGTGGCTGCGCTGATACAACGCCGGCATGTCGGTATTGGAGACGCGACCAACAAATTCCACCACTTCCGTCACTCCCAGCTCGGTACAAAGTGCCTTCAAGCGCGCCAGTTCGGGCCCCTCGCCTGCCACGATCAGCTGTGCCTCTGGGAAATGGGCGCGCAGGTGGGCGAAGGCGCGAATGGCTGTGGCGTTGTCATAGATGAGTTCCAAATTGCGCGCCACCAACAACACCGGCGCCGCACCAAAGTCGCGCAGTGGGCACTGCTTGAAGCGCGACAGATCAATAATGTTGGGAATGATGACGGCGTCCAGCTCTTGCTTGGCGAAGACGCGCTGCAAAAAGCTTGAGGGTACGACTCGCAGATCGGCGCGCGCCAGCAGGCGCCTCACATGACGCGGACCTTCGCTGAGAAACTCGTCGGCCAAGCCGCCGCGATAGTTGATGATCAGCGGCACCTGCCGAGCCAGTGCAAGGCGCGCCACCGGTAGCACCAATAGATGCCAAGCCCAACCAGAGTTGGCCATGATGTGCACAATTCGCGCACCGCGAATCTCCCGCCGCGCCACGAGCACATAGGCCAGCAGGCGCGGCAGCGCGCGAAGCACTGGTATGCGACCAATCCACGCCGGCCAGTAAGGCGGGTTGGTGCGCAACAGATGCACATTCAACCCCTCGGCACGCAGTAGGCGCAGTAGCTGTTCGCATTGATTGGCCATGCCTCCGACCGGCGGTGGGAGCGGCCCGACCAGCAACACATGGCCATGAGCGCGTCTCCATTCTGTCAGCGGGCCCTGCAGACGCCTGCGCATCAAAGTCGCCAAGCTCAGCAGCGACAGGCCTGCCAACGCGACGCCAGCCAACCATGACAGGCGTTGGCGCAGACTACGCAGTGCCAAAAAGGCCTCGCGATTCTGCTCAGTCTGCCAAACCGCCATGCCTGGATAAACCCCAGCGGCAATGGCCGCCAGTTGCTCCAGCGAACGCGATAGATAGGCGCTGACACGCACCCAGCGGTTGCTGTCATAACTCTCCAGGTTGTCGCCCAGTAACTGGTACCACTGCGACTCGCCGCGATGATAGTAGTCCCAGGCCTTGGCCTCGATGGCATAGCCGGGCCGGGCTTGTGAATCAATACGATGCATGCGCAGCGCCGGGTCGCGACTCAGCAAGGCCTGATGCATCTCGATCGCCGATAGCGGCTGGTCGTTAAGCGTGAAATAGGCATTATTGAAAACGTCAAGCAGTTGCCACCGACTCAGCCGCGCGTTCCATATCTCCACCCATATATGACCGTGGCCGCCAAAGCCGTCGAAGGCAAAGCCCCAGGCGCGTGTCTGCAGGCCGGCGGCGTGGGCCAGTGCCATGAAGCTGCGCACAAAGTCGCCGCAATAGCCTTCGCCGCGCTCGGTGATGCGGAGATAGGTGCCCTGCAGATCAGATTGGATGGCCTCACCGCTGAGCACCGGACTGGCGCGCAACAGGTGCGACGCGATGGCCAACGCCCTCTCCCAGGGATCTGCAATCATCTTGAGGCCCAAGGCATCGGCGCGCGCCTGGAACAGCGACGCAGCAGGAAGTGACTCACGCTTGAAGCTAGGCGGCGCCTGATCAACCGTCCAGTCAAGCTCGGGCCGTGCATCTTCCTGGAGCACCAAGGCATTGCGCAAGCGCACCCGCTCCGTGCTGTCAAACAGGTGCGGCGCCAGGGCAAGCAGGGCCAGCAGCAGCGCGGTCAAGCCCAGGCGCTGGGCCCAATGCCAGAATGCGTCTTGCTGCAACGGTTGGTCTACATTCACCAACAGAGCCCCTGTACCGACGCCTTGAACTGCGCCTTGTTGGGCAGCATCACCAAGTCCAGCACATATTGGTCGGGTCGGGCCAGCTCGGCTACGGCCTGGGCGATGTCGGCACCGGCAAGACCCATCACCAGCACCTCGGACTCGGCCACCACATCGGCCAATTCGGCCTTGAGCATTTCACCGATATGGGGCAAATGCTTCTGCACAAAGCTGCGGTTGGCGCCCAACAGACTCGCCAGATGCACCTCGGGGTCGTAGATGGAAAGCTGCATGCCCTTGCCAATCAGTTGCTCGGCCAGGGTTACCAGCGGGCTCTCGCGCAGATCGTCGGTTCCGGTCTTGAACGACAGGCCAATGAAGCCGATCTTGCGTTTGCCCAGGGCCAGGAGTTTGTCCAGTGCCATGTCCAGGTGTTGCCGGTTGGACGGCAAGATGCCGGACAGCATAGGCAATTCAAGATCATGCGTCTTGGCCAAATAGGTGGTGGCCCGCAAGTCCTTGGGCAGGCAAGAGCCGCCAAAGGCGAAGCCGGGTTTCAGATAGGCTTTGGAGATGTTCAACTGCGTGTCTTGGCAGACCAGATCCATCACCTCAAAGGCGTCGACGCCCAGCGCCCCGCACAGGCGCGCTGTCTCGTTGGCGAAAGTGATCTTCAGCGCATGGAAGTTGTTGCAGCAGTACTTCATCATTTCGGCCGCGCGCACCGAGGTCTTCAAGAACTTGCTGGGCAGATGGCCGAACAGCGCCTGCAGGCGCTCGGCCGGGTAGGCGTGGTTGGCGCCGACAATGGTGAACGGCGGCTTGTCGTAGTCGCGGATCGAGCTGCCTTCGCGCAGGAACTCGGGTTGGAAGCACAAGAAAAAATCCACGCCATCCTTCTTGCCCGAAGCGCGTTCGATGATGGGACGCAGCACATCCTCAACCGTGCCCGGCACGAGGGTAGAGCGGAACACCACGACATGGGGCTCGTTCTTCTGAGCCAAGGCCAGACCGATCTGTTCGGCCAGACGCAGCACTGCGCCCTGGTCCTGGCTGCCATTCGCGGCCGAGGGCGTGCCCACGCAAACCAGCGAGATCTCAGTGGCCAGCACCGCCTGTTTGGCATCAGTTGTGACGCTGACGCGACCGCTGGCAGCCGCCTGGGCCATCAGATCGACCATGCCCTCCTCGACCACCGGCGTCTTGCCGCTCTTTATCAGGTCTAGTTTGGCGACCTCGATGTCCACGCCCACGACGTCATGACCGTCACGCGAGAGGCAAGCCAGCGATACCGCGCCCACATAGCCCAGGCCAAAAATACTTATCTTCATGCAAGCTTCCCCGTGCGTTTCGAAAAATTGGTGACGCCGCGCGCAATGATTGCGTCGAGCCGAGCCATGGATCGCGGCCAGTCGTGGTGGCTCCGCATGCGTTCCCGACCGGCTATGGCGAGGCGTTCCCTCTCGGTGGGATTATCGACAATCCGCAGGATCGCCTCGGCGCACGCCTCCCGCGTATCGGCAACCAGAAAATGCTCCTCTGATTCGGCGTCCACGCCGCCGGCTGCGACGGTACTCGTGACCACCGGCACGCCCATCGCCATCGCTTCCAGAATCTTGTTTTGCGTACCACGCGCAATATTGAGCGGCGCCACCATCAAGGCCGAGCTCCGGATATACGGTCGCACATCCGCCACCGACCCGGTGACGGTCACCCCCGGCAGTTCGCCCAGTTTGCGCATCGCCGGTGAAGGGTCGGCGCCAACGATCAACAGCTTCATGGTCGGATGGCTGCTCCTGAGCAGCGGCCACACCTGGGCGCAAAACCGCGCCATGCACTCCTGGTTCGGGTAGTAGTCCATGCGCCCGATGAAACTGATGGTTTCGGCCTCATACGGTTCGCCGACCGGGCAGAAGAAATCGGCGTCCACTCCGTTGGGGAACCAGTCGGTGTCGGCCCCGGTGTCGTAGTCGTTGAGCGTTTCCCACTCGGCACGAGTCGTGGCGGTGCAAAGGTCGAACCGCCGCGCCAGGCGTTTTTCGGCTGCCAGCATTTTGGCGCCCTCAAGGCGATAGCCAAGCGACAACGGAAACGGCTTGTAGTTGGCGTATTCGAGCCATTTCTGCGAATCCATGTCGCCGAAATCGAGGATCTTGGGAACGTCTTGTACGTGCTCTACATACTGCGCGACCGACGAGCAATGCACGAATATCAAGTCCCAGGTCTTGGTGTCCAGCAAACGCTGGACGTGCCGGGCCAGTTCGGGCGAATAGAAGTAGCCCATCGACGACGGTGTAGTCAGCGGCAGGCGCACGACCATGCGCGCCATCTGGACCCACTCGCCAACGTGCCCGATCTCGAACGCAGCACAGTGTGGCGCAATACCGCTGCCATCGGTGGCTTCATCGGCTGATCGTGCCAGCGAGCATACGGTCACCTGGTGCCCGCTTTTGGTCAGGTGCCGAATCATGTTGAAGGGCCGGATCTTGCCCCCGCGCTTGGGCGGAAAAGGAAACCGATGACACAAGTACAGGATGTTCATGCGACGTAAGACTTCAATTCGAGCGCAACATCGCCGGGGTCGCGCGCGTCCAAATAGACGCGGCTCCAGATTTCCAGATTCATCAGCGCCAGCAAGGCGTCGGTGCCATCGATGCGGTTGGACTGGTGATCAGCAATCAGGCCAGTCACCACATCTGGTTGGAACAGAGCGCGCTCTCGCACGACATCGGGTGCCAGCAACCGGCGCAGCAGCGGTGCCAACTCGCGTTTGAGCCAGGCGCCCATGGGGGTGCCAAAGCCGCGTTTCTTGCGATTCAAAATGTCGTCAGGCAGCATGTCGGCAAGCGCCAGTTTCATCACATGCTTGAGGCGCCCACCACGCACTTTGACGCTAGCGGGCATGGACGCAGCCAACTCAACCAGCTCATGGTCCAGCAAGGGAACCCTGCATTCCAGCGACACGGCCATGCTCATCTTGTCGGTCAGCATGAGCAGGTCGTCGGGCAATTGTGTTTGCGAATCCACGGCAAACATGCGGTTCAGTGCATCTTCGTTGCCGGCGCGCTCAAACGCAAGGTCCAGGGGATCGCGATCCGCCCTAGAAGGCACCAGCATCAGTCGCGCGACCACGTCACGCCCGAGCACCTGCAAATAGCTTCGATAACGTTCGTCCGGATTCATTTCAGCCGACGCCACAAAGCTCTTGGCAAGGCGCAATGTATTGAGCACTCCGGAGTGGCGATCTGCGGGCAAGCGCCGTGCGGCAAACGCTACCGAGCGGCGCAGCCATGCCGGCAGCGCGTTGAAGCGCTCGGCATAGTGCCCGCCCAGATATCGCCGGTAGCCACCAAAAAGTTCGTCGCCACCGACGCCAGAGAGAATCACCTTCACGTCTTGGCGTGCAAACTGCGAAACCAGGTAGGTGGTGATGAACGCAGTGTCGGCCAGTGGCTCGTCCATGTGCCAGAGCAACTCTGGCAACAAGCCCACCACATCGGGTTTGACCAAGATTTCGCGATGTTGCGTGCCGAACAGCTTGGCCACCTGACGGGCGTAGGGCAGCTCGTTGTACAGGGCTTCCGCCTCGCCGCCCTCAAAACCAATTGAATAGGTTCGAATCGGCCGCTTCGAGTGCTTGGCCATGTAGCCGACGACCGCACTCGAATCCACGCCGCCGGAAAGAAACGCACCGATGGGCACGTCGCTGACCATCTGCATGCGCACCGATTCTTCCAACCGTTCTCGCACCCGATGCGTCCACTGCTGTTCGCTCAGGCCGAGTTCGATCCGCGCGGGCAGTCGCCAATAGCGCCACTCGCGTACCTTGCCGTCTTCCACAGCCAAGAGCGTGGCGGGCGGCAGTTTGCGCATGCCTTTGAAAATGCAGCCTGGCGCGGCCACATATCCCAGGTGAAGGTAGCTGGCAACGACGTCCCGGTTCAACTCGGGCTTGACACCGGGAAGCGTGAGCAATGCCTTGGCCTCGGTGGCAAATGCCAAGCGTTGGCTCGTCTGCAATACATACAGTGGCTTCACGCCGATTCGGTCGCGGCCGATGAGTAGCCGGCGACGGCGCGCATCCCACAAGGCAAAGTCGAACATCCCGTTGAGACGGTGCACGAACTCGTCGCCTTCGGCGTCGTAGAGATGCAGCAGCACCTCGCTATCGGAGCCGGTCTTGAACTGGTAGCCCTTGGCCTGCAGTTCGGTGCGCAATTCTCGATAGTTGTAGATCTCGCCATTGCAGACCAGCCAGAGACTGCCGTCTTGATTGGACAAAGGCTGATGGCCTCCCGCGAGGTCGATGATGGACAGACGCCGCATCGCAATGCCGCAGGCGTCATCGATGTGCATGCCCTCGTCGTCGGGACCGCGGTGGCGCGTGACGTTCCCCATGGCGGACAGTAGTGCAGGCTCAACTGCCTTCCCATCCAGCCTGTAAACACCGTGAATGCCACACATTTTGGGCGACGCCTAGATACGAACGGGTTGAGCGTGGTGGTAGCGGGAAAGCGCCCGCTCGTACACCTCGCGATAGCGTGCCACGCTCGCCGACCAGGTGCGCTCGACTTCCACAAATCGTCGTGCCTGTTGACGAATTTGTGGCCAGTGCTCACGCTGCTTCAATACGTTCTCTAGCGACGCCTCCAGCGCCGCCGCATCACCGGCCTTGAACAAGAAACCCGTCTCGCCATGACGCACCAGTTCGCGATGCCCTCCGACATCGGACGCCACAAACATGCGGCCTTGTGCCATCGCCTCGAGCGGTTTGAGTGGTGTCACGAGTTCGGTCAATCGTATGGGAAGCCGCGGATACGCCAGCACGTCAATCAGCTCGTAGTAGCGCTGCACTTGGTCATGCGGCACGCGGCCAGTAAAGATCACGCGATCCTGCATGCCGTCGGCTGCTGCCCTGGCCCGCAAGGCGGCTTCTTGCGGCCCCCCACCCACCAGTAGCACGCGAAGGTTTGGATGCCTGGGCACCATGCGGCGCGCGGCTTCCAAAAGCAGATCCAGGCCTTCATAGCCATAGAACGAGCCTGCAAAC
Source organism: uncultured beta proteobacterium (assembly GCA_963740455.1). Classification (GTDB taxonomy): domain Bacteria; phylum Pseudomonadota; class Gammaproteobacteria; order Burkholderiales; family Burkholderiaceae_C; genus Paucibacter. The sequence goes on along the minus strand of CAVUEF010000013.1, from coordinate 6,435 downwards.
CCCAATACAGTTGCTCCGTCAAGCCCAAGCTCGCTGCGCAAGCGCGCGTCGGGCTCGACGCCGAACTTGAACACAGAAGCATCCACTGCATTCGGTATCACCGTGATGCGACTCTGTGGGATACCGCGCATGGCGATATCGCCGCGCAGGCCTTCGCAGATGGTGGTGATCTGATCGGCGCGAGCCAGCGCAAAAGACTCCAGCGCACGCGACGCACGGTAGCGTAGGCTGCCCTCGGTCGTCGTGCCATGATCGACCGCAGCGTCCTCCCAGGAGGCACGCATTTCATAGACGACGGGGAGTCGTTTGCGGCGGCCCACCCACAGACTCGGCAGCGCGTTGAGCACGGGTGAGTGAGCGTGAATCAAGTCCGGTGCGGTGAGTTCAACTACCTGACTCAAGCGCTTGGCGGTCAATCTCATCTGGGCAATCAAACCGGTACCTGGTGGACAGGGTGTGCGATAGAAATGCCATCCATCGACATCTTCTTCAGGCACGTTGCAGTCTGTCTGCTTGGGGCTGGTGAGCTGGAGCGTTTCCCAGCCGAGCTTGCGTTGCTCGCGCAGAATAGACAAGCTGCGAAACGAATAGCCGCTGTGCAGCGGGATCGAGTGATCGAAGACATGCAGGACGCGCAGGGTCACTGGACTACCCTCCGCCCTGCGTGCTGCGGGATTCGCCCTTCGCAGCAGCCGTGCGCGCTCATGAGCTCATCTCCAAGTCGCCGGTCTGGCCCATGGCTGGCGCTTCGACATGGCCTGCATCAAAGACATTGCGCAAGAAAGCTTCGAACATCAACAACGTCCACAAGGGTGCGCTGTAGTCGCGCGCGCCGCTTTGATGCGCATCGACCAGGTGTTCGAGGTAGGCACGGTTGAACCAGCCGGTCTCGGCCAGGCGTGGACCCAGCACCGCCTCACGCACGCGCTGCTTCAGCGGGCCGCGGAACCAGCGGTCCAGCGGCACCGCAAAGCCTTTCTTGGGCCGGTACAGGATGGCGTCGGGCAGCAGCGGCTCCATCGCTTTCTTCAGCAAATATTTGCCCTCGTTACCGCGCACCTTCAGGCTTGACGGCAGTGTGGCCAGCCAATCAACCAGTTCGTGATCCATCAGCGGCTCGCGCACCTCGAGCGAATGCGCCATCGAGGCGCGGTCCACCTTGGTGTTGATGTCGCCGACCAGATAGGTCTTGATGTCCAAGTACTGGATCAGGGCCAACGGGTCGTCGGTGCCGGCGCGCGAGGCATGTTGCGCAAACACCGACAGCGCCGAATAGTCGCTGCATTCGGCCTTGAAGCGTGGGCTGAAAAGCTGCTCGCGCATCGGCCCGCGCATGATGGAGACGGAGTGGAAATAGGCTTCCACCGAATCGCGCGCCATGCCCTCGAATGTGGTCTTGGCGCGAAACATGCGAGGCGCCCAATCGGCCTTCGGATAGGCCCGGCCCAGCAGGCCAAAGAGCGGCTTGCGCAGTGCATCGGGCATCGCGCTGCGCATGCGCTCTTCCATCAGGTGCAGTCGGTAGCGGCGATAGCCACCAAAGGTCTCGTCGCCGCCGTCGCCCGACAAAGCCACCGTCACATGCTTGCGCGCCAACTGACAGACCCGGTAGGTCGGAATGGCCGAGCTGTCGGCATAGGGCTCGTCGTAGAGCCGGGCAAGCGTGTCGATCAGATCGAAGTCGTCGCTTTGCACGACTTCCAGCCGATGGTTCGTCTTGTAACGCTCCGCCACCGTCTGGGCGAACTCGCTCTCGTTATAGGCCGGGTCGTCAAAGCCGATCGAGCAGGTGTTGACCGGCTCGTCCGACAGCCCGGCCATGGTCGCAACCACGGCGCTGGAATCGACACCTCCTGACAAGAAGGCGCCCAGTGGCACCTCGGCAATCATGCGCAAGCGCACCGATTCGCTCAGTCGCGCCTGTAACTCCTCGCAGGCCTCGGGCACGCTGATCTTGCTGTCCAGGCTGAAGCGAACGTCCCAGAACTCCTTGGGCGCTGGAATCGGCTGGCCGCGTCGTATGCACAGGCTGTGGCCCGGAGCCAGCTTGAGTGCATGCCTGAAGATGCTGCGCGGCTCGGCAACATAGCCCAGCGCGAAATATTCTTCGACCGCCTGCGGGTCGATCTCGCGCTTCATGCCGCCATGGGCCAGCAGGGACTTGAGCTCGGAACCGAATAGCAGTTGACCGTCGTCTAGCAGCGCGTAGTACATGGGCTTGACGCCCATCCGGTCGCGAGCCATGAAGAAGGTCTGCTGGTTGCGGTCCCACAAGGCAAACGCGAACATGCCGCGAAAGCGCTTCACACAATCTTCGCCCCAGGCTTCCCAGGCGTGCACGATGACTTCAGTGTCGCTCTTGGTGTGGAACACATGGCCAAGCGCTTGCAGTTCGGGAATCAGCGACTGGTAGTTGTATATCTCGCCGTTGAACACGACGACGACGGAGCCGTCTTCGTTGAACAGCGGTTGTTGACCAGTGGCGATGTCAATGATGGACAGTCGGCGGTGGCCAAAACCCAGGCCGGGCTCAAGGTGCAGCGAGCCCTCGTCAGGGCCGCGATGGAACTGCGAGTCGTTCATGCGCTGCAGCACGGATGCGCTCATCTCGCGCTGGTCGCGCGTATCGAAGATACCGGTGATGCCGCACATGGTTTCAGTGCCCTTCTTGGGAATGACGGCTGAGCCGCAATTGCTCGTCGTATATCGATTGATAGCCTGCCACCATGGCCTCCATACTGAAGTGCCGCTTCACACGTTGGCGACCTGCCTCACCCATCGAACGTGCCAGCTCAGGGGATGAGGCGAGTTGCACGATACATTGAGCCAAGGCTAGCGGATCGGCTGCCGGCACGATGACTCCAGTTTCGCCATCAGCGACCAAGTCGGCATTACCGCCGACGCGGGTAGCGATCACAGGCAGGCCGCTCGCCATGGCCTCGAGAATGGCGTTGGATATGCCTTCGGACAAGGACGGCAGGACAAAGCAATTCATGGCTCGCAGAATTTCAGGAACGTCACTGCGTTCGCCTGGCAGCCAGGCCAGATCTGATATGCCCGCCGCTTCGAGAATGGCTTGGACCTCAACACGCAATCTACCGTCTCCCACGATTACAAGACGCAAGCGAGACTTGAGATCGGGGGCACTTGCCACCGCGAGCACAAAGGCGCGTGCCAACATGGTCTGATCTTTAATAGCGTCCATGCGGCCCACCGTGCCTACCACCCAATGCTGAACCGGATTGAACGGATAGCCCGGGATTGACTTGGCAGACCCACTCACCGGAGCGAACCTGACGGTATCAACTCCGTTGTAAATTTGACTGATCCGATCGACTGGAATTAGCACCTTTAGGTTCAAGTATTCCGCCAAGTCTCGCGACAATGCAACGTAGTGTCGAACAAACGGTTTGTACACGCGACGCACGCGCTGGTACCTGACGCTGCTCCCGTCAAGATCATTCAAATCGCGCCCATGCTCACCATGGATGCGCACCGGCACGCCCGCGGCCCAGGCCGGCACTTGCACCTCAAGCGCGGCCAGATTTCGACTGTGCACGATTGCAGGGCGCAAGCGTCTGAACAATCTGTAGAGCTGCGGATAGAGCCAGATGCCATGCCCCGGTGGCTTGTTCAGCGCGATGAACTCGACATCGTCACGCTGGATGCGCTTGCGAAAGTCGGTGACTTCGGTCAACGCCATGACAGCATGTCGATACGCCTCCCGCGGCATGTGATTGATCAGATTGACGACGCCATTCTCCAGCCCGCCGGTATCGAAGCGATACATCACGTGCAATACCAAGGGTCGAGCGTCGAACTGCATCAATCGGACCTGCCGATCAGAGCCGCCACAGCTTGAAACCGGCGGCCTGAATCGCCGCCGCATCGAACGCTGCCTTGACGTCGATGAAAGCGCCTCCCTTGACCAGCTTCTTGGCGAAATCATCCACGCCAAGCGCAGCAAACTCCCGGTGCGCCACGGCAGCGACGATGGCGTCGGCGCGCGGCAGATCGTCCCAGTGCAAGAGACTCACGCCGTATTCGTGCAGCGCTTCGTCGGCTTCGGCCTGCGGGTCGGTGACGCAGACCTCGACGCCGTAGCTTTGCAGTTCCTTGATGATGTCGATGACTTTGGAGTTGCGCAGGTCGCCGCAGTTCTCTTTGAACGTCAGGCCCAGCACGTTGACGCGCGCACCCTTGATGTATGAGCCACTGGCGATCATGTGCTTGATGGTCTGCTCGGCAATGAACTTGCCCATGCCGTCGTTGATGCGCCGACCCGCCAGAATCACCTGGGGGTGGTAGCCGATCATGTCGGCTTTGTGGGTCAGGTAATAAGGATCGACGCCTATGCAATGGCCGCCCACCAGACCGGGCTTGAACTTCAGGAAGTTCCACTTGGTGCCGGCCGCCTCCAACACCTCGGTCGTGTCGATGCCGAGCTTGTCAAAGATGATGGACAGCTCGTTCATCAGCGCGATATTGAGGTCGCGCTGCGTGTTCTCGATCACCTTGGCCGCTTCGGCGGTCTTGATACTCGACGCCCTGTGCACCCCCGGGACAATGATTTTTTCATAGAGCGCGGCGACCTTGTCCAAGGTTGCCGGTGTATCGCCGGACACGATCTTCAAGATCTTGGTCAGCGTGTGCTCTTTGTCACCCGGATTGATACGCTCGGGCGAGTAGCCGACAAAGAAATCCTGCTTCCATTTGAGACCCGACTCGCGCTCAAGCACCGGGATGCAGACCTCTTCGGTGGCACCCGGATACACGGTGGACTCGTACACGACGATGGCGCCCTTCTTCATGTGGCGTCCCACGCTGGCGCTCGATCCGATCAGCGGACGAAAGTCCGGGATATGCGCATCGTCAACCGGCGTGGGCACGGCGATGATGATGATGTCGGCCTCGGCCAGCAGGCTCGGATCGAAGGTATACACCGCCTGGGTGGCCGCCCTCACCTGCTCGTCGCTGAGTTCGCGCGACGGGTCGACTCCCGCCTTGCACGATTCGACCTTGGGCACCGAGATATCAAAGCCGATGGTGCGCATCTGCTTGCCAAACTCCACCACCAAGGGCAGGCCCACATACCCCAGGCCGACAACTGCCACTGTGTTCATTTCACGTTCCCTTCTGTTCATATAGCTTTCGACGCAGGCCCCGCATGGTCACGACTTGCCGCGCACACGGCTGAGCTGCGCCTCAATCAGCGAAAGATTCTCGCGTACAAATGACGCCAGCGCGGCTTGGCCATTCTCGGCGGCGCCCTTCTCCGCGTAAAAAGTCAGCACCGCGCCATCGTCGCCGCGGCCCATCAGTCGATACAAGGCGCCATAGGCCTTGGCCAGCATATCGCTGCTTGTCCACGTCCCGTTCACCCAATACAGATGCCAAACCACCAGGCGGTGCTGGCCGAGAGCGTCTAGCGAGCCCGAACCGCGCAGTTCGGCGGTGTTCAAGCGCAAAACGGCCTGATCAGCCAGGCTCAACTGCAACGAGCCCCTGGATACCTGCGCCCAATACTTGTTGCTGGTACTGACCAGCTCATTGCTCGAACTCACCAGCTTGCGCTCGATGCTCTGATGTCGGTAATAGCCGACGAACAGGCCTACCGCATCGCCATTCTTGACGAAGGTCTGATTCAAGGTGACCGAAGGGTTCTGAAACTCCGGCGCCCAGTCGACCCAGGGTTGAGGGCTTGGCTGCCAGCCCGCCGCAAGCATGGTCAAGGGCTTCAGCTCGGGCTCGCCCGGTTGGTCAGCCTGGGCCAGCGACCACAAGGTGAATTGAGGCAGCAACAACACCACAACGCCCATCAAGGCGGCCCGCCAAGACGCGCGCGCCGAGGTGGATCGGGATGGCATCGGCGCTGTCTGAGCCTGCGCAAAAGCTTGCGGCGACGCATCACTCCAGCGCGCACCGACCAAGAACATCAACACCATGACCACACCGAAAAACAGCCAACCGTAAATGAGGTGATCAACGCCCACGGCAAGTTTGTTGCCCGAGTAATGCCCGAGCAAGACAATGAAATAGGCGCGCAGCCAATTGGCCACCAGCGGCACAACGATGGAGACAACGGCAAAGAACCAGCGCTTGCGCATCGACCGGTAGTTGAGATAGCCGAACAGCGTGCCCACCATCAACGAAGCGATCAGATAGCGAATGCCGCTGCACGCCTCGACCACCGACCAGCTGCCCGAAGGAATCACGAACTGATTGCCTTCGCGAAACACGGGGATGCCCGTCAGGCGCAGCGCCAACACGGTGAAGTCAGCCGTCCAGTCCATCAACTGCGGCATCATGAATTCGCCGAAGGGCACGGCAAAGAACAGGAAACCCAGTGGAAACAGAATCAGTCGGGTGACTTGCATGCCCAACATCAACGGCACGCTCAGCACGAGCAAGGCGACCAGCGAGAACTGCGTCACC
>CAVUEF010000012.1:0-360910 GCA_963740455.1 uncultured beta proteobacterium | reverse complement strand
AAGTCCCTTCAGCCCTTGTCGGGCCAACCGAGTGCGCCAGTGCGACACGGTCTGCACCGACACGCCAACCGCCTGTGCGATCGCCGTCGTCGTCTGGCCGGCGTGGGCCAGCAAGGCAATCTGCGCTCGAACCACTTGACGGTGCTCGGCAGTGCCTCGGCGCGTCAACAACTCAAGCGAGTTGCGATCTTCTCGCGACAGTCTGATCGCCTGCGCTTGTCGTCCTCGACTCATGCGCCAAAGCTTACCTCAATTCCCCATATAATGAAAGCTACTTACAGGATGTTGTACTAGGTTTGAATAGTTGCACCCTAAAGTATCCTTATCCACCGTGGCGGGCAAGCGCCAACCGGTAAGGCCGAAATGCTCCTGCTCGGCCCATATCTTGGCGTCCGACCATTCCATGCTACGAGGTGCTGTAGTTGGCAACCATGGCGGCTTCCATATGATTGTTCTCGTGGCGGCGGCTCGCAGCCAAGTGATCTTCAGGTCGGTGTCGTAAAAGGCTTCCGGACCATTGGCGGCGTTGCCATCCAGGTCGCGTGCCTGCAGCGTGGTCTCCCATGTGCCCTGCCCAGGTACAAGGTCGGCGATTGCAACGCTGACCAGCAGTTGACACGCCACAGCAATGCCCACGGCACTCAGATTCTTCATTTCGTCAGCTTGCGTCTGCGAGTAGCCGCGACGCCCAGCAGGGCAGCGCTGACGAGCGCGAGGGTTGCGGGTTCGGGAATGGCATTCCAGCTTAGGCGATCAATTATTCCGTACGTTCCGGTGTCGGCCGCAGCGAGTATGTAGGCGATGTTCGCGTTTGGACTTGCGACAGTGACTGTGACGCGAGTCGCATCAAGTTCATCGAAGCCGTGTAAGCCAAGGGTCTCCGTCGATAGCAATTGATTGTTATCGTCGAACGCTTGGACGATAGCGCTACCAACGAAACGGTCGATGAAGTCAACGTGAACGGAGTCGACGGCTCCTTCAAAGTCCGCACGAAATACTACGAGGCCAAAGGACCAACAACCACCGCAAGTGCTACCGTCAGGAGGGAAGGCGACTCCGTAGTGACCGAATACCGCCGGGAACCACCCCGCGACATCGCCGGGATTTGCCGCACCGAGCGCAAGCACGTCACCGCTGTTGGCAGTCGCCGATAGCGTCACCCCTTGGAAGGCGTTGTTTATGACTGGCGAGTGGGCCAAATCACTAGCAAACACATCTGGATCGGCTGTCAGAGGCGCCGCGCTGACACCAGGTGCAAAGCACATGGTTACGGCGGCGCCCAGCGCCGCGACCATCTTGAGTCGAGTTCCCACTTTGCCCGCGTTTCTTGTTTGTGTTGGGTCGGAGGTTGACCGCTCGCTGAACCTACCATTGGTAATCGGTGAATAGGCTCGGACGCCGCAAGGAACGCGCACCCTCCACCCTGAATCGGGGGCAGGTAAACCCTCGCGGCGCAGCAAAACGCAGCAAGCCGCATCAACTGTTCGTCGTGCGCGCCGCAAGGCAGAGTTCGCACCAGTTTCAGGTACTAGCGGGTAACTCCGTGGGGGTTCGAGTCAACAAAGCCGGAGTGCCGCGCGACTTGGCCGCCAAGAACCGCGCCAAGGCTGATGCGCTGGTTAACAAGGCGGCAGTTAACACCGAGGCTAACAAAGAGCGTCTGGTAACCGAGCGCGAGATCATTGAGGCCAATGCCGAGCGCATTGCCCACGTCCGCGGCGAGCCCCGGGCCGACATCACCCGCATGCGCGCCCTGGTCAGTCGAAATCAGCAGGTGGGCAAATCGGCATCGGCGGCAACATTCTGTGAATCTTGCGATCGCAGGCCTACCAGCATCTGCCTTCGATGACCTTGCGACGACGGCTCAGCAAGCCCAGCACGCCCAAGGCGGCGAACGCCAGAACGTAGGTCGAGGGCTCGGGGACTACAGCGACCGACAGAAGGTAGGCGTGCTGTTCGCCAGTCAAGCTGTTCCTGGCCTGACCGGTGATCCACCCGCTGTCGTTAATTCCGCGCGCGTCATACAGGGTCCAACCAGCAGCAACGGTGTCTGGATCGAGAAAGCTGTTCAAGTCCATGATGCCTCCGCCGCTCCATAGCACTGCGTGCAGGTCGCCGCCTCCTGTCACATCGCTGTACCCGACTATTTGTCCACTATTGTTGATTGCGATGGCATTGCTGGTTCCATACAACGTGCCGAGGTAGGTCACCGCGGTTCCATTCCATACGGTAGCGCGCCAGACCGCGTCGCCCGCGAGCGTGCTGTCCCCGACGACTTGACCGAGGTCGTTGATTCCATATGCCTCGCTATAGGACCCGCCTAGGGTGCCGAGGTCGATCATTGTTGTGCCGTCCCATAGCGTTGCGTGATACGCGGCATCTTGCCTTGTGAAGGCATACCCAGCGATCTGCCCAGCGTTGTTGATTCCAAGTGCCTTGCTGTAGGACCCGCCTAGGGTGCCGAGGTCGATCGCCGTAGTGCCGCTCCAAAGCACGGCATGCTGGGCCAGGTTTCCGCTCAAATAGGAAATCCCCACCGCCGATCCGGAGTCGTTGATGGCGAATGCATAACTGAAAGTCCCGCCTAGCGTGCCGAGATCTGTCGCTGTGGTGCCACTCCACAAGGTAGCCCTCACGGCCGCGTTTCCGGCGGTATGGCTCATTCCAACAACCTGCCCGCCATCGTTCACGCCAAATGCTTGACTGAACGTTCCACCCAGCGTGTCGAGACTGATCCGGGTGTTGCCATTCCATGCCGTTGCGGTGGAGTAGGCGCTCTGGTCGGCAATGCTCGGGCTCCACCCAGCAACTTTCCCAGCGCTGTTGATGCCCTGTCCAAAACTGTATGACCCAGCGAGTGTGTCCAGGTCGGTGAACACATATGCTGCGTGCGCGCTGGCGCTGGCCGCGAATAAGGAGACTGCGAAGAGAAGCAAAGCAAACGGACGCAAGCCCCTTGCTGGCTTCGTGAAACGGGGCTTCATGCGTTACGTCCGCTCGGCCTGCGTTTGCGAGTAGCCGCAGCGCCTAGCAGCGCAGCGCCTACGAGCGCGAGGGTGGCGGGTTCGGGGACTCGCAGCACATCGCCGTCGCGAACAGCCATGGCGTACAAGGAACTGCCCTCGACATAGAAGTTCTGGTAACCGCTTGCCGGTTCGAAGAACCAGGCAAAGTTATAGCCCGAGGACAGGAGTGACGTCCCTGACCAGTAAGCGAATATCTGAAGGTTCTGAAAGTCCCCCGTGTTGGTTAGGCCGTAACCGGACTGTGGGCCGACCCCGGTAACAGGAGCGTAATAGGCCTTATTACCCAGCGTTTCGTACCAAAGGTGTGCCATTTCGCTGTATACGGTCTGACCCACCTCGTACTGAGTCAGATTGCCACTCTTTGTTTGCACGTTGAATGCGCAGTCTGTACCACCAGATAGGCTCCAGTCGCAGCCGGGCGCGCCGGTGTCGATCATTGCTGGAAGTCGCCAGCCTGTAAGCCCGTACACGTCAAGAGTTGTCGCCCAGTGATTTGCAGACTCCCAATTGGCCTGTCCGTTCATGACGTTTGCATCGCGCAGCCAAGTGATGTTCAGCGTCCTGTCGTATAGGAACACCGCACTCGCGCTCGAACCGTCCACGGCGTTGCCATTTATGTCGCGGCCAAGCAGGGTGGTCTCCCATGTCCCCTGACCGCTAATCGGCCCAGCCTGCGCTGCACCCATCGCCACCAGCACCGCGAGTGCAGCCAATGTCTTGAGAATCCGTCCCATACCGTCCCTGCTTTCTTGTTGTTGGGTCGTATGTTCGACCTCTCCCCGAACCTACCATTGGTGGTCCGTGAATAGGATGCGACTCCACAAGGACTGCGCGTCCTCCACCCCGAATCGGGGGCATGAAAACCCTCGCAGCGCAGCAAAACGCATCAGCTTTTCATCATGCGCATCATGCGCGCGCGAGGCAGAATCCGCACTAGTTTCAGGTACTGGCGGGTAACTCCGTGGGGGTTCGAGTCAACAAAGCCGGAGTGCCGCGCGACTTGGCCGCCAAGATCCGCGCCAAGGCTGAATCGCTGGTTGCAGCCTCTTTGGTTACAGGCGTGGTTTCTACTGAAACCAAAGCCCGCGACCTCAAGATCATCGAGGCCGGCGCAGTGCAGTCGGCCACCGTGTTACTGCCGATACGGCTTTGACCCCGGGTGACTAAATTGGCATCGGCAGCACCACTCGACAAGCTAGATAGTGAACACTGAATCGCACGTCATAAGTCTGTTTCGCAAAAAGCGTAGGTTGAATCCAAAGATGCCCTCAACCAATTCTCGGCAACACGCATTCGCCGGTTAATATCCCCGCGATAAGCACGCCCTCTGGGTAGGCAACGCCGGATTCAACAACTGGGCGGCGGTCAGAGCGGCAGACCGCGACAAGAATTCTTCAGGGACGAAATGGCATCTGATCTCGTAGAAGTAGAAAACCGCCTTTGGGCGACCGCCGACCAGCTCTGGGCCAACACCGGGCTCAAGCCGTCAGAATTCTCCACGCCGGTGCTGGGGCTGATCTTTCTGCGCTACGCGGACAAGCGTTTCTCCGACACGGCCGTCCAGCTGCAAGCCAAGGGCATCCCGGCCGACGAGCGAGAGCCGATGGACTATCAGGCCGAGGGCGTGCTCTACCTGCCCGACGAGGCCCGGTTCTCGCACCTGCTCACGCTGACTGAAGGATCGAACCTGGGCCGTGCCATCGCCACCGCGATGTCGTTGGTGGAAGAGCACAACCCCGAGCTGAAAGGCGTGCTGCCGCGCGGCTACAACCTGCTGCCCAACGCCACGCTGGTGGAGCTGTTGCGCCTGCTGGCCCCGCTGGACCTGGAGGGCGACGCCTTTGGCAAGGTGTACGAATACTTCCTCGGCAACTTCGCGATGAAGGAGGGCCAGCGGGGCGGCGTGTTCTACACGCCCACCAGCATCGTGCGGCTGATCGTCGAGATCCTGCAGCCCTTCCACGGCCGCATCTTCGACCCCGCCTGCGGCTCGGGCGGCATGTTCGTGCAGTCAGCCGCCTTCGTGCAGCGCCACCGGATGAACGCCACACGAGAGCTCACCGTGTTCGGCACCGAGAAAGCCAGCGACACCGTCAAGCTGGCCAAGATGAACCTGGCGGTGCACGGACTGTCGGGCGACGTGCGCGAGGCCAACACCTACTACGAAGATCCGCATAAAGCCCCGGGCCGGTTCGATTTCGTGATGGCCAATCCGCCGTTCAACGTCTCCGGCGTGGACAAGGACCGGCTGAAGGACGACCCCCGGTTCGCGCTGGGTCTGCCGAACACGGACAACGCCAACTACCTGTGGATCCAGCTCTTCGCTGCCAGCCTGAACGAGAACGGGCGCGCCGGCTTCGTGATGGCCAACTCGGCCGGCGACGCGCGCGGTAGCGAGCTGGAGATCCGCAAGAAGCTGATCCAGAGCGGCGCAGTGGACGTGATCGTCAGCATCGGCTCCAACTTCTTCTACACCGTCACGCTGCCCTGTACGCTGTGGTTCTTCGACCGGGCCAAGGCGCGCGGGCCGCGCAAGGACAAAGTCCTGTTCGTGGACGCGCGGCCGATCTTCAAGCAGGTGAGCCGGGCGATCCGGGAGTTCGCGCCTGAGCAATTGGAGTTTCTGGCCAACATCGTGCGGCTCTACCGAGGCGAGGCACCAGAGTTGGATGCCGGCAGCAAGGCGATGTTGGCCGAGCGCTTTCCGGGCGGCGGCTATGCCGACTTCGCGGGACTCTGCAAGGTGGCCACATTGCCTGAGATCGAAGCGCAGGGGTGGAGCTTGAATCCTGGGCGCTACGTTGGCGTCGGCGCACGCGCAGCAGATGAGTTTGACTTTGCCGAACGGCTTGAGGAGCTGGGCGAGGAGCTGGCAGCACTGAATGCCGAAGCAGAGCAACAGCAACAAGTGATCCAGCAGAACCTGGTCGCAGTGCTGGAGGCCCTAAGGTGACCCGCTGGCGGGAAGTAAAGATCGGTGACGTGGGTAGGGTAGTCACTGGACGCACGCCATCAAGCAGTCAGCCCGAACTTTTCGGCGATGCCTACCCGTTCATCACGCCGACCGACATCGACGGCCAGGAACGGCGTGTAGCTACGGCGAGGTTCATTTCGGAAGCCGGTCGGGCATCAATGGAGCGGCTGGTTCTTCCGGCAGAGACCATTGCCTACGTCTGCATCGCCTCAGTTGGCAAGGTCTGCATGGTTGACCGACCTAGCGTTACGAATCAGCAGATCAACGCTGTGGTTGTTGATCAAGCCCAACACGATGCCTCGTTCGTGTTCTACGCGCTTCGCGATGCAACCCCCCGAATATTGGCGATGGTCGGCGGAGCTGCGACGCCAATCATCAACAAGTCGGCCTTCTCGGAAGTCACGCTTCGCGTCCCGTGCTTGGCGGCCCAACGGCATATCGCATCAGTTCTCGCCGCTTACGACGACCTGATCGAGAACAACAAGCGGCGCGTCGCGATCCTGGAGGAGATGGCTCGGCGCATCTACGAGGAGTGGTTCGTCCGCTTCCGATTCCCCGGCTTTGAGGCCGTGCGGATGGTCGAATCCGAGTTGGGGTTGGTGCCGGAGGGGTGGCGAGTCACGCGCTTTACAGACGTCTTTGACGTTCGCTACGGCAAGGGTCTTGGGACCAAGGACTTGTTGGCCGATGGTCAATATCCGGTATACGGCGCAGGCGGGGTGATTGGCCGCTATAACGGTTTCGTTGCCGATGGCCCTACATGCCTTATTACCTCTCGGGGTAACGGCAGTGGCACTGTCTGGAGAACTGTCGAGAAGGCTTTCGTCACCAACAACTCCTTTCTTGTTTACCCAAAAGCGCACTTCACAGGGCTCAGTTTCGGATTCGCCGAAATATTTGCCGGGCAAGCGAACGTCAAGACCGTTGTCAGCGGATCTGCTCAGCCGCAACTCACAATCGATGGATTGGCGGGACTCAAGGTGATTGCCCCGGAAAGGGATGTACTTGTTCGGTTCGATGCACTTGTGTCACCGATGTTTGATCTGGCGAACAGACTCCACTTCGTTCGTCGTAACCTGCGTGCTACCCGAGACCTCCTTCTCCCCAAGCTGATCTCGGGCGAACTGGACGTGTCGGCCGTGCCCGAACCCGAGGCTCTCGCCGCATGAACCCCGGCGAACTCACCCTGCTGCTGGACCGGCTGCTCGCCGCCAGCGACGAGCATGAATGGGTCGAGTTCAAGCACAACAATCAAGACCCGCAAGCTATCGGCGAGTACCTCTCTGCGCTGGCCAATGCCGCTGCGCTGGACGGTGAGCCCTTCGGCTACTTGGTGTGGGGCATCGAGGACGGCACGCGCCGGGTGGTGGGCACAGCGTTCAAGCCGGCAGTGGTCAAGGTCGGCGGGCAGTTGCTCGACCTGTGGCTGCACCTGCACCTGCGCCCCAAGCTCGACTTCCGCTTCGAGGCGATCGACTACCGTGGCCAGCCCGTGGTGCTGCTGCGCGTGCCGGCGGCCGTGGGGCAGCCGGTGAGCTTCCACGAGGTGGAGTACATCCGGATCCACAGCGCCAAGGTCAAGCTAGCCAGCCACCACGACAAGGAAGCCCGGCTGTGGGCGCGGCTCAATATGCGCGGTGACTGGTCGGCCGAACTCGTCGGCACCGCCACGGTGGCTGATCTGGACCCAGACGCGCTGATCGAAGGTCGGCAGCGCTTTGCCGAGAAGAACCCGCATCTTGCGACCGAGGTGGCCGGCTGGGACGATGCCACCTTCATGTCCAAGCTCAAGCTCAGCCGCGGCGGGCAGCTCACGCGCGCCGCGCTGCTGCTGTTCGGCCGCGACGAGGCGGCGCAATACCTGCCGCTGCCGCCGCAGGTGTCGTGGGTGCTGAAGGATGCCGAAGGCACGGCGCTGGACTATCACCACTTCAGCCTGCCGCTGCTGCGCGTGCCCGATGCGCTGTTCGCCCGCGTGCGCAACCTCACGGTGCGCTACCTGCGGCCGGGCACGCTGTTCCCTACCGAGGTGCCGCAGTACGACTCCTGGGTCATCCGCGAGGCACTGCACAACGCCATTGCCCACCAGGACTACGGCCTGAGCGCGCGCGTCAACGTGGTGGAACTGCCCGAGCAACTGGTGCTCAGCAACGAGGGCAGTTTTCTACCCGGCACGGTGGAGCAATTGCTGACCAGCGACCGTTCTCCCGAGCAGTACCGCAACCCTTGCCTGGCGCAGGCGATGGTGGCGCTGAAGTTGATCGACACCATCGGCAGCGGCATCCGGCGTATGTACATCGAGCAGCGCAAGCGCTTCTTTCCCTTGCCCGACTACTTGATCGAGCCGGCGCAGCAGCGGGTGGAGGTGCGCATCACCGGGCGCATCCTGGACGAGCGTTACACACAGGTGCTGATGGCGCAGCCGGATCTGTCATTGATGGAGGTGTTCCTGCTGGACAAGGTGCAGAAGCGTCAGCCCATCAGCGCCGACGAGGCCAAGGCGCTGCGCGCGCGCAAGCTGATCGAGGGGCGCGCGCCCAACCACCATATCTCGGCGCAGGTGGCCGATGCGCTGGGCCAGCAGGCGCAGTACCTGCTGGACAAGGGTTTCGAGAAGGACTTCTACCTGATGTTGGTGCTCAAGCGCCTGCGCATGGGTGACTGCAAACGGGCGGAACTTCAGCGCCTGCTCTTGGGCAAACTGCCCGAGGTGCTGAGCGCCGAGCAGAAGCGCAACAAGGTGAAGAACCTGCTGGCCGAGATGTCGCGCAAGGCGCTGATCACGGCCGACGCCAGGCGCGGCCCGGGCGCCGTGTGGCGGCTGCTGCCGGCTGGATTGGATAAGTTGGTGAGCGAAGGTGAGGCTTAGCCAAGGACTTATCCAATTCGCGTCCGGAGAACCTCGCTAAGTGATTGATCTGCAATGATTTCAAATAGGATAGCCAGATACAACTTGGGCCACATTAGCCCACTTAAGCGCGAGCAAGGCCACAAGATCCAGCCCACTGGACGCGATGCATGAACTGACGAAAAGCTGCCGAATAATCCTGGCACGTCAAAGCGACGTCACTTGAGGGAGGCTCGAATTGATCCAAGTCCTTGATTTCAAAAGAACTGAGCGATGAGCAAATTGTCAGTTCAAGAAGTGCGGGCGAGCTATGGCGAATTGGGCCTGATCGAGCAGCCGGCGATCACTTTGCTGACCCTGCTGGGTTGGTCGCACAAGAACCTCTACGCTGAAGCCTTTGGCTTGTCTGGCAGCGAGGGCCGCGAGAGCGAATCGCAGGTCATCCTGACCCGCCGCTTGCGCGCGGCGCTGGAGACACTGAACCCCGGCCTGCCGGCCGATGCCTATGCGCAGGCCGTCGAGCAACTCGCGCAGGACCGCTCGAAGCAGATCGCGGTCAATGCGAACCGAGACTTCTACCGGCTGATCAAGGACGGGGTGAAGGTGAAGGTGCCTGACGAGCACGGTGGGCACAGCACCGAGACGCTGCGCGTGATCGACTGGGCCACGCCGGCCAACAATGAGTTCTTCCTGGCCTCGCAGATGTGGGTGGCCGGTGACATGTACCGGCGCCGCTGCGATCTGCTGGGTTTTGTCAACGGCCTGCCGCTGGTGTTCATCGAGCTGAAGAAACCAGCCGTGCCTTTGAGGAGCGCGTTCGACGACAACCTGCGCGACTACCGCGGCCAGAGCGTGCCGCAGCTCTTTCACCCCAACGCCTTCATCCTGCTCTCTAACGGCTCGGACACCAAGGTGGGCACGCTCACCAGCGGCTGGGAGCACTTCTTCGACTGGAAGCGCGTGGCCGACGAAGACGAGGCCGGAAAGGTGAGCCTGGAGCGCGCGCTGCGCGGTCTGCTGGAGCCATCAAGGCTGCTGGACTACATCGAGAACTTCACCGTGTTCGAGGAGGGCAAGGGCGGCCTGATCAAGAAGACGGCCAAGAACCACCAGTTCTTGGGCGTGAACAAGTCGATCGCGCGGCTGGTGGAATTGCGTGAAACGGAAAAGGCCGAGCGCGAATCTTCGAGAAAACGCCTGGGCGTGTTCTGGCACACGCAGGGATCGGGCAAGAGCCTGTCGATGGTGTTCTTCACGCAGAAGGTGCTGCGCCGCGTGCTGGGCAGTTGCACCTTCGTGATCGTGACCGACCGCGAGGAGCTCGACGACCAGATCAGCAAGACCTTCAAGGCCACCGGCGCCACCGCACGCGAGGACGTGCGTGCGACCAGCGGCGAACATCTGAAGGAATTGCTGCGCGGCAACGAGCGCTACATCTTCACCCTGATCCAGAAATTCAGGACCGAGCCGGGCCAGCGATACCCAGAGCTGTCGGACCGATCGGACGTGATCGTCATCACCGACGAGGCGCACCGCAGCCAGTACGACATCTTCGCGCTGAACATGCGCAACGCGCTGCCCAACGCCGGCTTCATCGGCTTCACTGGCACGCCGCTGATCAAGGGCGAGGAAGAGCGCACGCGCGAAGTGTTCGGCGACTACGTGAGTGTGTACGACTTCGCCCGCTCGATCGAAGACGGTGCGACGGTGCCGCTGTACTACGAGAACCGCATCCCCGAGGTGCAACTCACCAATCAGGAACTGAACCGCGACCTGGAGGAACTGCTGGAAGCGGCTGAGCTGGACGAGGCGCAGGAGAAGAAGCTGGAGCGCGAGTTCGGCCGCGAGTACCACATCATCACGCGCGAAGACCGGCTGGAGGCCATTGCGAAGGACATCGTGGCGCACTTCACCGGCCGCGGCTACCGCGGCAAGGCGATGATGGTATGCATCGACAAGGCCACCGCGGTGCGCATGTACGACAAGGTGCAGGCGCACTGGAAGGCTGAGATCGCGCGGCTGAAGGCGGCGTTGGAGCCGGCCCAGGGTGACGCCAGAGAGGCGCTGATCGCGCGCATCAACTTGATGGAGACCACCGATATGGCCGTGGTGGTGAGCCAGGGCCAGAACGAAGTGGAGGACCTTGCCAAGAAGGGCCTGAACATCGTGCCGCACCGGCAACGAATGCTGAAGGATGCGCTGGACGAGAAGTTCAAGGACCCGGCGAACGAGCTGCGGCTGGTGTTCGTCTGCGCGATGTGGATCACCGGCTTCGACGTGCCGACCTGCTCGACGATGTATCTCGACAAGCCGATGCGGGCGCACACGCTGATGCAGACGATCGCCCGCGCCAACCGTGTGGCACCGGGCAAGGAGTCTGGGCTGATCGTCGATTACGTGGGGATCTTCCGGGCGCTCCAGAGCGCGCTGGCGATCTATGCGCAGCCGACGACGGGCGGCGAAGGAGGCAGCCCGATCCTGGACAAGGCGGAACTGGTGGCCGCGCTGCAATCGGCGCTGAACGAGGCGGTGGGGTTTGCAGACGTGCGCGGTGTGCGGCTGGAGGACATCGCCAAGGCGCAGGGCTTCGCGCGGATCGGGATGATCGACGACGCGGTGGAAGCCTTCTTGACCACCGACGCCGACAAGAAGCATTACCTGCAACTGGCAAGCCGGGTCGCGCGCTTGTTCAAAGCCGTCCTGCCGGACCCGCTGGCCAACGAGCTGGCGCCGCTGGCGGTGCTGGTGTCGTACCTGGCCGCGAAGATCCAGGCCTTGGGTGACCCGCCTGACATCTCGGCGGTGATGAGCGATGTGGAAGACCTGCTGAACGACTCGATCGCGACCGAGGGCTATCGCATTGGTCCGGCGAGCAAGCCTGAGGCGCTGATCAACCTGTCGGAGATCGACTTCGCGGCACTACAGGCCAAGTTCGCCGAAGGCCACAAGCGCACCGAGGCCGAGAAGTTGAAGCGGCTGATTGCGGGCAAGCTGACGCAGATGGTGGCGGTGAACCCATCGCGCATGGATCTGGCAGAGAAGTTCCAGAAGCTGATCGACGAGTACAACGCCGGCAGCCAAAATATCGAGGCGTTCTTCGCCGGGCTGAAGGAGTTTGTCGGAACGCTGACGGTCGAGGAGCAGCGCGCTATCGCGGAAGGGCTGACCGAGGAAGAGCTGGCGATTTTTGACATCCTCACGAAGCCGGAGCCAGTGTTGACCAAGGCCGAGGAGGCCGAGGTCAAGAAGGTGTGTCGCGAGTTGCTGGCGACGCTGAAGCGCGAGAAGCTGGTGTTGGACTGGCGGGAGAAGCAGCAGGCCAAGGCGGGGGTGATGCAGACGATGAAAATGGCACTGCGTCCAACTCTGCTACCGGCGGCCTACACGAAGGACATACGCCTGGAGAAGATGGCGCGCGTGTACGCTCATGTTTATGACCACTACGCCGGCCCAGGAAGGAGTGGCTACGTTTGAACAGCGCGTCGGTGAGCGGCTACGGGTACTTCGCGTCTTGGTATTGCGTCGGCCAGCACACTCCCTTGAGAGCTCATTCCCCGGCAGATAGCTGGTCCAAATCCAAGGCATCACTTTGCAGGTACTCGGCGGCGGTCATGGTCTGGTAGTCAATGACCAATCCCTCAGGGTTCTTGTAGGGGCCGAAGTCTGCCAGCCGCGTCATCCATTTGTCGCACCACTCTGACCAAAGCTGCCCGCCAAAGGTCATCGGTGAGTTCTGTTTGCGCACAAAGAAGAACATGAGCTGAACCAGAGGTGCTTCCCATGAAGGATCTGCACTCACTCGGATTTCCTGCAGCGCTCGCAGCGCGTCACCTTCAGGTGATTCTTTGCCATGCTTTTCGATCAGTCTTCGCCGTAATGGTTGCACATAGTGGTTGAAGTCATTCGGGAACGCGAATCGCTGCCGCTTGCGCGCAAGTGATCGTGCGAAATCTCGCGCCTCAGTGTCTGTGCGTAGCCCCTGCGTTCGTTCCCACTTTGCGACGACCGCCTTCTCCACCGTCATCGTGCGATCCAGATCAGCGACCAGACGCTGATCACGAAGCGCCGGCACTGCGGCGTGTCGCGGGCGCTGCCCGTTTGCTATCTGTTCAAGAGCCTCCGGATCGACCTCGACGAGTGGGCAAACTTCGACTACTGGACGTTGTGCGCAGGACCTAACAATGTCACAGGACTGACTGACCAGTACGAGGCCATCCACCGGAGTGTCTTGCCATTCCTCTTCTTCACCTACCTGAGTGGTAACACGGCAGAGTGTTACGAACCCGTGGTCGCCAAGGAAGCAGTCGCCTTGTCGGCATGCGCCCATCGCCTTGTCGACGCGCTGCACATCTTCCTTATTGGCTTCTTCACCGGCCACGCGCCACTCTCACGACACGAGCAGGTCGCGGGGATCCTGCCTCCCGGTGCACGGTATCTTCCAGAGCATTTGCCATCACCTGTGGCGGTCTTGGCAATCGATCAGAGGACACTCGTGTGTATTGCATTGAGGTACTCATGCCATGTACCGCGTGGCCCAGGGTAGCAACGAATTCCTCGTATTGGTGTTGTACGAGAAGATCAAACGGGATGATCCCAGCCCCGATTGGAGAAAATAGGGCTTCTTTGTTGGCAAGTGCGCTACCGCGATTGACGCTGCGTAGACATCCAAGACAGCGCTGTAAATGCTCGTCATTCATTGCGGTCATCGATTTGCCGCTAACCCAGAAATGAACCGCCCGCCGGGACACGCCGAACAGAGTGGCGAACTGGTCCCACGTCAGTCCCGTCATGCGCCGCAATTCCGCAATGGCGGGAACGTGCGTGGCGCTCTCTGCCGCGGGTTGCCCAGCGTCCGTCTTCGAGGTTGCTGGTCGCAGAAGCGACGGATCGAGCAATATTCCGGCTGTCGTACCAGGCGCGACAACTGCGCCAATTAGGGAAACGAACACCAAACCCGCGACTCGGCGGCGTGCAACATCACCGGGCACAGAAGCTCCCGTCGAGGTCATTGCCAAATTCGTGTATACGCCGCCGATGGTCATAGGGCAGCTCCAAATCGGCCAAGAAATTCAGGGGTTACAGCCCACCGAAAGAATGTGTAGCTGCGCTCCGCAAACTGAACACCCCGCTGGGCAATCGCGCGTGAGTCAAAGGCGGTAGGTGTTTCATCGAAAACATCCAGGTCGAGCAAGAAGCAGCGTTCGTGGATTGGCTCGATGGCCATGGGATCCGGGGTTGCGTCGGCGGGCAGCATGCCCCAACGAGCAGTCATGCGCTGGCTCCCGATGTCGAACACGGTCTCAGTGAGCGATAGATGTACCGAGGACGCCATGTTGGTACCAACCACACCAGCAACCTCTGGCCGAACCAGTCGTGAAACATCTTCCAATTCCCTGCCCTTGATGCGGTTTACGTATCGAACACCAAGCCGAATAGCCATGGCCGGCTTAATGTGGAGTTTTACGGCCTCAAGCACTGTTCTAAGGCGATCGAAGAACTCCTGGCGGCTGGTGTACCGGACAACTTCCAGGGTCACAAACTGCGACGTGAGCGATACCCGCCACTGCCAATCCCCGCCGCTATCAGCGAATCGCCAGTGTGTCATTGGATGCTGTGGCTGGGCCCCAGGGAATGGTCCGACGAAACCGATACCAATCTCACGGGTCAGAACTCCATAGGTGTCGCTGATCGCATCTTGGAAGCGAGCCACAACCTCAGGGTTCTCGACGCCAAGCACCTCAGAGAACTTAACCTGCGCGATGACACGTACCAACGGTGCGTTCGGCAGGGGCACTTCTCTTGGTGGCGGATCACTCAACGGATTGATGAAAGCCTGCGGCTGATTCATGCGTGACGGGCCCTATTAACGTTTCCTTAGAGTGTGAAGTATATGGTGAAGTGAAGAGTTTTACAAATGCTGAGTGTGCCGGGCATCATGATCAAGACTCAGGCGATGAACGCCGATGCGCTAAGCGTTACTGTGGTCTTCGGCGCCAGTCCCATGGTGGCTGTAAGTCCCCATACAAGCGTGGTCCAAGAAACGCCCTTTCGCCGGAGCCTCAGATGACGTATGGCGCATGCGCGGTGGGACAAGCGGACCGTGTCCAAGTTTGAGTCCAAGTTTGCTTACATAACTGTACGGCGCAAGCAAAAATAGGGCTTACAGCCTATTCATTAGATTTTGTATAGGCAAATAATAACCAGGGGTTGGACCTGCGTAGCAGCTCCGACCCCTCTGACTGGACCAGGGGTTGGACCTGCGCAGCAGCTCCGACCCCTCTGACTGGACCAGGGCTTGGACCTGCGCAGCAGCTGCTACCCCTCTGACTGGACCAGGGCTTGGACCTGCGCAGCAGCTGCTACCCCTCTGACTGGACCAGGGCTTGGACC
The DNA here is from genome assembly GCA_963740455.1 of uncultured beta proteobacterium. Classification (GTDB taxonomy): domain Bacteria; phylum Pseudomonadota; class Gammaproteobacteria; order Burkholderiales; family Burkholderiaceae_C; genus Paucibacter. The sequence continues at coordinate 345,672 of CAVUEF010000012.1, read as the reverse complement.
TGCGCAGCAGCTGCTACCCCCTCTGACTGGACCAGGGGTTGGACCTGCGCAGCAGCTGCTACCCCTCCCGCTTCATCGCTCTGCTATAACAAGCAAGGCGCATAGCCCGGGTGTCCGCAGGAGCAGTTCTTCTCGACGCCGGCTTGTGATGCGCAACCCGCGAACCAACCGCACGAGGCCACCCCATGCCAACTTCAGATTCGATCGGCGACTTGATTCTTGAGCAGGCCGCCGAGGCGGTCATTTATGCCAACCGGCAAGGCGTCATCGAACGCTGGAACGCTGCGGCCGTGGCGATGTTCGGCTTCACCGCTGCCGAGGCCATCGGACAGAACCTCGACCTGATGATTCCGGAACACTTGCGCAATGCGCACTGGCGCGGCTTCGAAGCCGCCATGGTGAATGGCAAGACGCGGCTCGGGGGGCGGCCAACGTTAACCCGGGGGCTGCACAAGTCGGGGCAGAAGCTCTACGTCGAGATGAGTTTTGCGCTGGTTGTCGACGCTGCGGGACAGGCGCTCGGTTCGGTGGCCGTGGCGCGCGACGTCACCGAACGGGTCGAGCGCGAGAAGGCGGCGGCGGGCAATGCAGCACGCACATAGCAGGGCCAGTGCGACGCCGCCCCTTGGGGTGACTTTGCCGGGCCTGTCGTCCCCGAACCAGCATCGATGAAAGGTATCGAGTCATGGCCGCTCCCAGTCCGGAACATGCTGAATTTGACAGCGAAGGCTATCTTATCGATCCCGACGATTGGGACGAAGGCCTGGCCAGCGAGATCGCCCACGGCCAGAACATCGAGCTTGAGGACGACCACTGGTTCGTGATCCGCTTCATGCGCGACTACTACCTTGAGCATCGGATCTGCGCGGATGCGCGCCATGCCATGAAGCACCTCGACCAGCGCTATCCGGGGCAGGGCCGCAAACGGCTCTTCGAGCTTTTCCCTTACGGCTACGTCGCCCAGGCATGCCGGGTGGCGGGTATGCGTCGACCACGCACCTGGAGCACGGGATAAGGCGGGCAACGAACTCGATACGTCGGCGCTCTTGGCAAACTGCGCCGCGGCAATGATGATGCGGTCGATTCGAGCCGAGCAGCCCGCGTAGCTCAGCCGTGCCTGGGTGTGGACTTACACCACGCGGTGGGGCATTACCCACTTGGAAACCCTGGGAGCTGTCCACCTGCTCGGGCGTCGATGATGGCAAGTCCCGTCCCCACGAAACCGTGTGCGACCTACTGCGCCGCGTGCTGGAGTGAGTCCGTCGCATACCATCGCCTATAAGCATTACGGGAGAGTGATAGATGCCATTGAGCTGGAATGAAATTCGTGCACGCGCCACCGTCTTCGCGGGCGAGTGGAAGGGCACCGAAAGCGAAGATGCCGATGCCAAGCCCTTTTGGGATGCCTTCTTCGATGTATTCGGCGTTTCGCGGCGCAAGGTGTCCAGCTTCGAAAAGCGCGTCCACAAGCTGGGCACGGCGCAGGGCAAGATCGACTTGCTATGGAAGGGCACGCTGCTGATCGAGCACAAGTCGCTGGGGCGGGACTTGGGCAAGGCCTACAGGCAGGCCATCGATTATTTTCCCGGCCTCAAGCCCGAAGAGCTGCCCCGCTATGTGCTGGTCTGCGACTTCGAACGCTTCGAGCTGCACGACTTGGAGCCTGACGAGGGCGCCGCGCCAGTTCACAAGTTCAAGCTCACCGAGCTGCCCAACAACATTCACCGCTTCGCCTTCATTGCGGGCTACCGGACGCAGCGCATCCGCGAGTCTGACCCGATCAACCAAGAGGCCGTGGTCGCAGTCGGTCAGCTCCATGACGCGTTGAAGCGCGACAACTACACCGGCGAGAAGCTGGAAGTTTTCTTGGTGCGCTTGCTGTTTTGCCTGTTCGCCGACGACACCGGCATCTTCCAGCCCAAGGACAGTTTCCACGACCTGATCGACTTTCATACCCGCGCGGATGGCTCGGACGTTGGCGCGGCGCTGGAAGAAATGTTCAGCACCCTCAATGAGAAACCGGAAAATCGCCAAGGCAAGTTGGCCGAGCATTTTTCGCAGTTCCCGTATGTGAACGGCAAGCTGTTCGAGGCCCACTTTGCGCCACCGCAATTTGACACGGCGATGCGCAAGCAGCTTCTCGCGCTGTGCTCGATGAATTGGGGCGCCATCTCCCCGGCCATTTTTGGCGCCATGTTCCAGACCGTGATCGAGTTGGAGGCCGCCGACCGGCGCCGCGAGCTGGGTGCGCATTACACCAGCGAAGCCAACATCCTGAAGCTGCTCGGGCCGCTGTGCCTTGACGAGCTGCATGCGGAGTTCGAGAAAATCAAGGGCAACAAGGACAAGCTGTTCGAGTTCCACAAGAAGCTGCAAATGCTCACCTTCCTCGACCCCGCTTGCGGCTGCGGCAATTTCCTGGTCATCGCCTACCGAGAGCTGCGCAAGCTCGAATTGGAGGTGCTGCGCGCTGCCAGTAAATTTGGCCAGCGCATCGGCAATGTGTTCGGCTTCTTGCAGGTCGATGTGGACCAGTTCTACGGCATCGAAATCGAAGAGTTCCCGGCGCAGATTGCGCAAGTTGCGATGTGGCTGACTGATCATCAGATGAACGTGATGGCCGGGGTGGAGTTTGGCGAAGTCATCACCCGCATCCCGCTGGTCAAAAGCGCGAACATCCGCAAGGGCAATGCCTTGGAAATTGATTGGGCCGAATTCGTGCCGCCGCGTCAGCTCAACTACATCATGGGCAATCCCCCGTTCATTGGTAAATCCAACCAATCGACAGAGCAGAAGGCATCGCTGGCATCGGTCACGCATGGCATCGCCGGTGCTGGTGTGCTGGACTTTGTGGCGGGCTGGTTCGTGAAGGCCGGGCAATACATCAGCACGACCCCGGACGGTTTTGGCAGCATCGCCGCCAGGTCCAACAAAGGCCGCAAGAATTTCAAGGACGTGAAGTTCGGGCAGGGCATGGGTGACCTGTTTGCCGATGCCGACGCCGCCGAGGTCAAGCAGCGGCGCGCCATACGCTGCGGTTTCGTTGCCACCAACAGCATCACCCAGGGCGAGCAGGTCGGTGTGCTGTGGTCATGGATGTTGGCGCAGGGCATTCGCATCCGCTTTGCCCATCGCACTTTCCAGTGGACGAATGACGCGCCGGGGAAGGCGGCGGTGCATTGCGTCATCATCGGTTTCGGCATGGAAGACGCGCGCGCACCGCGCCTGTTTGAATACGACGACATCAAGGGTGCTGCCCATGAGGTCGCCGCGAAGAACATCAATCCTTATCTTGTTGATGCACCTACCGTCTTATTGCCGAATAGGCGTAAGCCAATCTGCATAGCAAGCGAGATGGTTTATGGCAGCAAACCGGCTGATGGTGGACACTTAATTCTGAGTCAATCGGAAAAAGCCGAATTACTCGCCATTGAGCCGCAGGCCGCGCCGTGGATTCGGCGATTCATGGGGGCGGAGGAGTTCATCAACAACGTCCAACGATGGTGCCTTTGGCTGAAAGACTGCCCACCGCAGACCCTGCAGAAAATGCCGCACGTAATGAAGCGCGTTGAACAGGTTCAAAAAATGCGGCTAGCGAGCACGAAGGCTCCAACCAAGGCATGGGCCGACAAGCCAATGTTATTTACCGAAGACAGGCAATCGGTTCACGACTATTTGTTGGTGCCCAGCGTTTCATCCGAAACCCGCCGCTTCATACCAGTAGGTTTCTTGCCAGCCGCTATCGTAGCTAGCAACTTGGTGTTTGCCGTTCCCAATGCCACCACCTACGAATTTGGCATCCTCAACTCGACCATGCACAACGCATGGGTGCGCTATACCTGCGGGCGGCTGAAAAGCGACTTTCGCTATTCGGCCGGCATTGTCTACAACAACTACCCCTGGCCGCAGGACATCAGCGACCCGCAGCACGAAGCCGTGAGTGTGGCCGCGCAGGGCGTGCTCGACGCCAGAGCCGTGCATCAAACGGGCGAGACCCCGGCCAGCCTTGCCGACCTCTACAACCCCGCCAGCATGCCCGCCAACCTCAACGCGGCGCACAAGGCGCTGGACAAGGCCGTGGATGCCGCCTATGGCAAGAAGGGATTGAAGACCGATGCGGAGCGGGTCGCGTATCTGTTCAGTCTTTACGAGCAATACACCAGCCTGCTGGCGTAAGCAGACCGCGTGTACACGCTCGGGTACACCTGCGCCGCTCACCCTTGCCAGCCCACTCGGGCGCGTCCAACTGCAGGATTCAGGATGATTGACAGGCAGTAGTCTATAAACTACAGTGCAATTCTCAATGACCGAGTTAAAACAAACTGAGACATTCAGGAAGTGGCGAACGCGGCTCAAGGACGAACGGGCGCGTATCTTGATCGCGTCCCGACTGGACCGTCTGGCCTTTGGTCTTGCGGGCGATGCCGAACCAGTGGGACAGGGAGTCAGCGAATTGCGGATTCACCATGGCCCTGGATACCGCATCTACTTCCAGACGAGAGGGAGCACGATCATCGTCTTGCTGTGCGGAGGGGACAAAAGCACGCAAGCGAAGGACATCAAGACTGCAAAGCGCCTGGCCGAAGCATGGAGCGAATGAAATGGCTGAAAAACTGACTACCTATGATCCCGCCGAAGACTTGACTTCTGACGAAGCAATCGCAATCTTCATGGCGGAAGCGTTCCAGACGAATGACGCCGGCTACATCGCGCACGCGCTGGGGGTCGTCGCACGTGCCAAGGGAATGGCCCAGATTGCAGGGCAAACCGGGCTTTCCAGAGAGCAGCTCTACCGATCTTTCAGCGAGAACGGCAACCCTACCCTGAAGACGACGCTGGCGGTCATGAAAGCGTTGGGCATCGAGCTGACCGCCAAAGTTCCGGCTGGTGCATAACTGTCCTGGCAGCAGGCGTCTCTCCCAGGAACAGCCAGGCCTTGACAGCGCCGTAGACCGGTGCCAGGTCTTGACCGCCCGGCATCAACCCAGCTCGGCCAGACGCCGCGTCTGCCGGGCGGTGAGCAAGTCGATGTCGGCCTTGTCGGCAGCCTGCAGCACGGGGCCGGGCTTGCGGATGGCGCTTGACGCGATCACACCGCGTTGCCACAGGATGTGTTTGCGCACCGCCAGGCCAACTCCGGTTTGTTGCTCGTAGCGCGCCAGCGGCAGGTAAGCGTCGAACAAATCATGCGCGCGTTCGACATCGCCCGCCGCATGCGCTCGGCACACATCGACCATCATCTCGGGGTAGGCAAAGCCGGTCATCGCGCCATCGGCGCCACGCGTCAGTTCTTCGGGCAGGAACAGGCCGCCGCCGTTGCCGGTGAGGATCGACACGCGCCGGAGCTCGCCGCGGGCTTGCGCCGCGCGGATCGCCGACAGCTTGGCCAGCCCCGGGCAGTCCTCATGCTTGAGCATCACGCAGGTCTTGGCGTTGCCGAGGATGCGCAGCACCACATTCGTCGACATCTGCACGCCGGTCGAGACCGGATGGTCTTGCAGCACCCACGGCACGTCAGGCCCCAGCGTTTCTTCGACCATCGCGAAGTAGGCCAGGATCTGATCGTCGGTGCGCAAGCTGGGCGCCGGCGCCACCATCACGCCCGCAGCACCCGCCGCCATCACGCTTTGCGTGAGTTCGCGCATCGGCGCAAAGCCGGGTGCCGACGCACCCACCACCACGGGCACGCGCCCGGCCACGCGGGTGAGCACCTGCTTCACAAACAGCAGCGATTCTTCGGCGCTGAGCTTGGTGGCCTCGCCCATGATGCCCAGCACGGTCAGACCGGTAACGCCGCTATCGAGATAGAAGTCCACCATGCGGTCGGTGCTGGCCAGATCGAGCGCGCCGCTGTCGGTGAACGGCGTGACGGTGATCAGGTACACGCCCTTGGCGCTGCTGTCGAGTTTGTTCATCGTGAATCCTTGGCAATATGTATTTGTGGCGAGCAGCCTGGTTGCCGCTGCCCGGGCCTCAGCGCCTGCGCTTCATCGGCCCCGGTGGCTTGCCGCCGCCGGTGCGCTCGCGCCACAGCTTGAAGGCGTTCGGCGTGAGCTCGCGCTTGAGCAATTGCACCAGCTCGCCTTGCGATACGCCGTGCTGCATCAGCACCGCGTTGAAGGGCGGCTGGTCGTCCCAGGCGGTGGCGATCACGCGGGCGATCTGGTCGGGGCTGAGGCGGGGAATCGGTTTGGCCATGGCGAGGGTCGGTTGACCGCTATTGTCGGTCAGCCGCGCGGCGTCCGCGCCACACGGCGCTCGCCGTGTTGACGATGAAAGCGGCCAGCGCCAGCGCGGTCAGCAAAGCCCCCCAGCGCGTCCAGCCGAGCTGACCCGCGGCGTCACCCGCGACACGCAGCGCCAACGCGCCGTGCAACAGCGCCAGCGGCGCGTAGAAGCTCGGGTGATAGGGCACGGCCACGCGCAGCACGGCCGGAACAATGATGGGCGCATGGCCGAACACCATCGAGAAAACAAAGCCCACGGCCAGCGCGTGCAGCGCCGCGTCATACGACGGCGTGCCGCTCACCAAGCCGCCTGCGCCAACGATCACCGCACCACCCAGGCCCAGCCAGAAATAACCCGACAGCAGACACACGGCGATGAAGCGCGTGAGTCCGCGCTGATGCACGGTGCGCCGCGCGATGTCCTGCTTGAACAACCAGGCCGCCAGGCCCAGCAGCGCGCTGGCGAAGACGCTGGCGCCCCAAACCTGACCCGCGCCGGCCAGGCCGATTGCGGCCACGACCAGCAGCGCGCCGAACACGCGCTGCGCCACCGCCGAGGGCGGCATGAAGCGCGACAACTCGAGCCGCTCGCCGGCGATGGTCAGAATCAGGAACGCCAGCCACCAGGGCACGACGCTGGACGCGCCAAAGCCAGCCGCCCAACGCGCGTTGCCCACGCCCCAGCAAGCCGCGCCGAGCGCGATCGTGACGGTGAACAGCGCCGGCTGGCGCCGCACGATGTCGAGCGAGCCGATCAGCAGCAGCGCGCTGCTGCCCAGGTAGCACCCTGCCGCCAGCGCGGGCGCGCCCGACACGGCGGCGAGCGTGCCCAGACCTGCCAGCAGCGGCGCCGCATAGGCCCACAAGCGGCCGATCGCCACCGCGCGTTCGAGCGAAATCACCGCGCCGAAAAAGCCGCAAATCATCAGCGCGCCGTGCAGGCCTGCCGCCGCTGCGGCGAGCTCGGGCATGGGCCAGCCCAGCCGCGCGAGGCCGGCGCCGACGCCAATCACCAGGCCGACAAAACCCAGCAGCAGCAGCGGCACGCGGCCTATCGGCGGCAGATTCACCTACATCTTCCAGCCGAAGAACTCGCGCGCCACGCCGCTCATCTTGTCGGGCGTCCAGGGCGGGTCCCACACGAGCTGGATGTCGACATGCGTGCCGGGCGGCATGATGGCCTCGACGGCCTCGCGCGCCTGATCGACGATCATGTCGGTCATCGGGCAGGCGGCGGTCGTCATCGTCATCTCGACGCTGACCGCGCCGGGCGTGAGCGTGATGCCGTAGATCAGGCCGAGCTCGACGATATTCATGCCGGCCTCGGGGTCGTCGACCCCGCGCAGCGCCTCGCGCACGGCCTCGTCGTCGGGTGGTGCGCTCATGGTCATGTCTCCCCCGGGGTGGGATGTCAACGATCGGCGTAGGCGAAGGCGAGGTCGCGGTCGGTGTCCTCGTCGAGCAAGTCATCCAGCAGCGGCAGCAGCGCCATCGTCTCTTTCTGGATATGCGCGACCTGGCGCTCGACGATCTCCAGCGCATTGTGCTTGAGCACGCTCCAGTCGGCCGCGTCGAGGCTGGCGGCGCGGCGCACCAGCGGCAGCAACTCAAGCGCGACCTCGCGTATCGCCTGATGCTCTTCGATCAGCAGCGCGGCCATTTCGCCGTCACCGGCCTCAGCCATGAGCGGGAACAGCTCGGTCTCTTCAAACACGAAATGGCGCTCGACGTCCTGCTCGAGCGTGCGCTCGAATTGGACCAGCAGACCCGCCAGCGCGGCGTCGTGCCGCGAGGCGCCGCCAAGAGCGTGTTCGACCCGGCCCAGCAAGTCGAGGTTGCTGCGGTGTTCTTCGTCGAGCATGCGACTGACTTGGCGCGAAAAACTCATGGCGACCTCGATAATAGTATTCGAATACCATAATAACACTGCGCCATCCTGTGGACGGCAGTGTGGTGCGCGCAAGGGCCTTGCACTTCCAGGCGCAGGCTTGGTCCGCGCGGTGCTTGGCCGAAGTCTCGTTGTCGGTCAAAGGAACTCCCCGCTGACCGGTTCGAGGCGACCCTCACGCACCTGGCGCCGCAGGCCCGGTCACCCGCCTGCGGCCGAGTGCGGCAGGCGGATTGACCCTGCCGATTCTGCCGCCGGGAAGTAGGGAAGAAAGCGCCTTTGAGCGGCCTATACTGCGCCGGATTGCTACGCTGCGCCCTACGCCTGGAGGAGAAAAATCATGACCCTGCCCCATTGCACCCGGCACCTCGCCCTGGCGATCAGTGCTGCATTGCTTGCCGCATGTGCGCCACTGCAACCGACGGCCGGGCTCGACCAGATCGAGCACATCGTCGTCATCTACGCAGAGAACCGCAGCTTCGACCATCTGTACGGCCTGTTCCCCGGCGCCGACGGCATCAATCAGGCCAGCGCTGAGCAAAAGACCCAGCTCGACCACGACGGCAAGCCGCTGCCGACGCTGCCGCCGGTCTACGAGCACGGCAAGGTCAGCGCCAAGTATCCGCAGGGGCTGGCGAACGCGCCGTTCCGCATCGATGCGGCGCCGGTAAGCAAGTCTGCCAACGACGTGCTGCCCAGCCCGATCCACAACTACTACCAAAACCGCGAGCAGATCAACGGCGGGCAGAACAACCGCTTCGTCGCGATGAGCACCGTCGGCGCGTGGGTCATGGGTTACTGGGACGGCTCGCAGATGAAACTGTGGAAGTGGGCCCAGCAGTACACGCTGGCCGACCATTTCTTCATGGGCGCGTTCGGTGGCTCGTACCTGAACCACCAGTGGCTGATCTGCGCCTGCACGCCGACGTTTGCCGATGCGCCGGCGCAGATGCGACCGCAACTCGACGCCGACGGCCGCTTGAAGAAGAAGCCCACGTCGCCGGCGTCGGTGATGAATGGCCCGGTGCAGGTGTTCGACGGCAGCGTCACGCCCGACGGCTTCACCGTGAACACGATGCAGGCGCCGTACCAGCCGAGCGGCATCGCGCCGGCCGAGGGCGGCAATCTGGCGCTGGCCGATGCCGCCAAGGCGCCGGTGCCGCCGCAAACCGCCAAGACCGTCGGCGACACGCTCAGCGCCAAGGGGGTGAGCTGGGTCTGGTACGCCGGCGGCTGGAACGCCGCGGTGGCCGACGGCCGGCGCCCGCCGTCCGAGAAGCGCAGCGTGATCTACAACACCGCGCGCGGCGAGCTGGCGTTCCAGCCGCACCACCAGCCGTTCAACTACTACGCGCGCTTTGCGCCGGGCACCGCCGACCGCGAGCAGCATCTGAAGGATTACGACGATTTCGTCGCCGCCATCGACGCCGGCAAGCTGCCGCAGGTGAGCTTCTACAAGCCGGTCGGCCGCCTGAACCAGCACCCGAGCTACACCGACCTGGCGCAGGGCGATGCCCACATCGATGCGTTGCTCACGCGCCTGCGCAACAGCCCGCTGTGGCCGAAGATGATGGTCATCGTCACCTACGACGAGAACGGCGGCTACTGGGACCACGTGCCGCCGCCGCAGGGGCCTGGCTGGGGCGATCGTTGGGGGCCGGGCACGCGCATTCCCGCGCTGGTGATTTCGCCGTTCGCCCGCCGCGGCTACGTCGACAAGACGCCGTACGACACCACCTCGATCATCAAGCTGATCACGCGCCGCTTCGCGCTCGAACCCTTGCCCGGCGTGCGCGAGAAGGCCGGCGACCTGAGCAACGCGCTCGACTTCTCGCGGCGCTAATACTGCGGCGCAGCGGTTTCGGAACAAGCCTTCATGTTTCGAAATCTCTGGGGTGCAGAACGAATGTGGTGAGCTCAAAGGACTTGCACTTCCAGGTGCGGGGATAGTCCGCTTGGTGCTTGTCTGAACTCAACTTGTCGGCGCCATCTCCGGGTATTCGCGACGGCCTGCTTTCCAACGGATCGGGATCGAGCGTCGCAAGTGATCAATGTGCATCGTGGACCGGCCCGATACGCCCGTCGCTCAGAAATTGCGGATTCGGCGCAACGGAATCCTCTCCCCTCAAAGCAATGCGGCCGACCTTGAAGTCCGGCCGTCATCGCGTGAATTTGCTCGACCCGATGGTGTGATTCCCTGCCGCCTTGAATCGCAAAATGGACGTCTCATAACGCGTTCATAACGGAGCGTCTGGCACATTGAGCTCACTTCTCTCAGTTGCTGATCGAGATGCACCAACGGAAGCAGTCGCATGGAGATCAGTTCTTCAACCAAAGGGCGTAGTGGTTATGAGCTTCACATCATCAAGTCGAGAGTCGTTCAATGTCAGTCGATGAAGGTAGCCGAAGCCGCGGCGCTTGCCTTGACGCCGAGCACGTTGGCAACGCCGCAGACAGCCTCTATGCAATGCAGCGATGCATCGCCGCAGGATGCTGCAAGGATATTTCGCAAAGCAATTCCTCACCAGATCTTTCGAGTCCAACTGGAGTAGACGGTATGTTTGACTTCCTCAAAGCCTCACTGGCAGCCACTGCCACAGCACTCGTCTTGTCGGGTCCGGCACAGGCCGCGCTGGTCAACCGCGGTGGCGGCATGATCTACGACACGACGCTGAATATCACTTGGCTGGCAGACTGGAACTACGCAAAAACCAGCCGCTTTGACACCGACGGCTTCATGACCTGGACGACCGCCAACAATTGGGCGAATGGCTTGGTCTTTGGCGGTTTCAGTGATTGGCGCTTGCCCACCGTCGCGCAGCCCGACACCACGTGCAGCGATATCGTAACTAATGGATTTGGTGATCATTACGGCGGCTTCAACTGCACTGGCGGCGAGATGGGCCACTTGTTCTACACAGACCTGGGCGGGCATGCTTGGCAATCCGTTCTGACTACGGCCGGCGATACGGCCCAGGAAATTGCCAATCTGCGCTTGTTCGTTAACGTGCAGACTTATGACTATTGGTCGGGAACGAAATATGTGCCCAACCTCAGTGCTGCGTGGGCCTTCAGCCCTTACACCGGCAATCAGTTCGTCTCCGGCTTCGGCGGTGAACAATTCCTTGCCATGGCGGTGCGCCCCGGCGACGTGGTCGTAGCGCCGCCACCGCGTCCACCGGTGCCAGGTCAAGTGCCTGAGCCCAGCGGTTTGCTGTTAGTGTGCGCAGCCTTGGGCGGCGTGGCTGTGAGTCGACGTAATTCGCTGAAGCACGCCCATTTTCTGGGCTAGGGTCTGCAGGTAGCAGCCTGTGGCGAGACTTGGATCGTTCCCACGCTCCAGCGTGGGAACGCACTGTTTGGCCGCTCCAGCGGTCAGTACGCACCGCCGGAGAGGTGCTGGCTACGTATCGCGGTTAAGACAGACGCAACCGGCTGCAGAACAGCTTGGGTAGCGCCGCGCTAGCTCCTCGGCTTGCGCATGCGCCGCAGCAGCACGCCGTAGAAGCTCGCGAACGCGAGTGCGCCGACAGCACCGACCAGGCTTGCCGCCAGCATCAGCCAGCGGCTGTCGGCGGCAAAGGCCAGCGCCAACAAGCCCAAGGCCGCCAGATGGCACGCGAAGTGCACGCGCAGCGCGGGCTCGAAGCTCAAGCTTGATGGCGTGTGCGCGCGCCGCCCGGCGCCGCCATGCATGGCCGTCAGGAAAGGCAGGATGCGTTGCAGCATGCCCAGCAGAAAACTCATCAGCCACATGCCGATCAGGCACAGCCCGAACCACAGGTCCAGGCGCGGCACCGGCACTTGCAGCACGAAGGCCAGCGCCAAGCCAAGGCTTGCCAGCAGACCGGCCCACGAGATGCGCACCAAGGTGAAGGATCGCCCGAGCGCCTGGCGCATGCCGCTGCGAAGCGCTCGCGCCATCAGGCTTAAGTGCAGCCCGACCGCGATTGCGCCGAGCAGCAGCGCGAGCACGCGCAATGGCGTCGTCGCGATGCCGAAAGCCGCCACCGCCGCCAATCCCAGCGCGGCCAGCGCGAGTGCGAGCGAAGTGAGTTGCTGGCGCGCATCGGGTGTATCGGCCAAGGCGAACATCGGCACCAGGATGTAGGACAGGCCCAAGGCCAGCAGCCCCATGAAACCGTAGGGTGCGATCACAAGATGCAGCGCTAGCATCGTGTCGCGTCCCGGCCCCGGCAGACCCAGCCAGACGCTGACCAGCGCCAGCGCGCTGGCCAGCACCAGCGCCAAGGCCGCCATCGACGCCCAGCCATGCGCGACCACGCCGGGCATGCCGCGCGCGCCGCGCAGATGGCCTGCCATCAGCAGCGCCCAGCCCGTCAATGACAGCGCCACGGCGACAGCGCCGACGGCCAGCAAGAGCGGTCGCGCCAGGCCCATGCCGAGCGCCAGCACGGCAACGCCCGGCGTGTACAGCCACCAGATCGCGCCCAGCAGCCTCGGCCCAATGACGCTCTGGCGCGTTGCCACCGGCAAGAGCTGCGCGCCCGCGCCGATCGCGCACATGCCGAGCATGCCCAGCGTCACCAGATGCAACGCGGCCAAGGGCCAACCCAAGCCTTGCGAAAAACCCGCGCCCTGGATGGCGCCGGCAGCGAGTGCCGCCCAGGCCAGCAGGTGGAAGGCGACGGCAGCGCCGAAGAAGCGCAGCGGAATCGACAGCGGCAAGAGCCGGCCCTTGGCGCCGCCGATGAAGGCACCGATGGGCTTCATGGCCGGCGTGTCAGCCGCAGCCTGAACTCGCCGGCGTCACCGGCGATGCGATCCGCCTGCCAATCGATATCGGCGAGCTCGGCGTAGAGCAGTTGCGGATCACGGTCGTGATGGACGATGACCGGCGTGGCGTCCGTGATCGACATCACCAGCCTCAGTATGGCCACCAGCGGCTGCGGCGGCGCCAGGCCGCGCACGTCGATGTGCAGCGCGTCGTCCTCGCGCCAGACGCGTGCTGCTGGTGCGGTGCTCACGACTTCATCCTGCAGCCGCGGGCGCACGGACTGGCATGCCGGTTCAGCATGCGGCACCTTCGACGAGCTCGCGCACCAGGCGTTGCGCCAGGGCGCTGGCCACCAGGCGCCGGTAGTTGGACTGAGTCGCGGTGCTGCGCATCGGGCTCACCTGTTTTTGCACCAGCCGGCCGAGCAGGGCCAGACCCGCGTCGGTCAGCGGCTGGCCGAGCAGCGCTTCGGTGCCGTCCAGAATGAGCGGCAGCGAATTGGTGCCGGTCAAGGCCAGGCGCAGCTCGGTCAGCACGCCGTCCTGCACCGCTAGCGCGCAGGCCACGCCGGCGAGCGCAAAGTCCATCGCGCCACGCGTGCGTGCCTTGCGGTAGCCCGAGCGCTGTGTGCTCGACGGCGCGGGCAGGCAGACGCGCAGCAGCATCTCGTCGCGCGCAAGCGTCAAGTGCGCCGCGCCGTCGTCGCGGTAGAGATCGGCCAGCGGCAGGCAGCGCGCGCCGCGCGTCGACACCAGCTCGACCTCGGCGCCGAGTGCCAGCAGGGCAGGCGCGATGTCGCCTGAGAACGCCGCATGACAGCGCGCCCCCTGCGGCGCGACATGGCAGACGTCGCCGCCGCGCTTCAGGCAAAAGCCATTGGCGGCGCGCCACCATTCGCTCTGGTTGTAGAACACGCAGCGCGTGTCCTGGCACAGATTGCCCCCCAGCGTCGCGGCGCTGCGGTGGCTCGGGCCGGCGACGGCGGCAGCGGCTTGCGCAAGCGCGGGGTATTGGAGATGGAGCGCCGCGTCGGATGCCAGCCGCGCCAGCGTGACCCCTGCGCCCAGGCGCAGCCCGCTCGCATCGAAGGCCATGTCCTGCATGCCCGCCACGCGCGCCAGACTGACCAGCAGCGACGGCTGCTCGATGCCGCGGCGCAGATTGGGCACGAGGTCGGTGCCGCCGGCGAGCCACTTCGCGCCGGACTCGGCGGCCAAGACAAGCAGCGCGTCTTGCAGCGTGACCGGCTGGCGCAGTTCGAAGGTCAGCAGGGATTCCATCGCTTCAATCGCCTTCCGCTCTGGCTTGCTTGCGCTGTTGCTGGCGCTGCTTGCGCTTGAGCGCCACCAAGGCGTCGAGCACCCGGTCGGGCGACGCCGGCAGCGCGTTCAGGCGAAGCCCCAGGGCGTCGCAGATGGCGTTGGTCAGCGCCGGCGGCGCGCCGTGCAGCGAGCCTTCGCTGGCTTCCTTGGCGCCGAAGGGCCCGAGCGGATCGATGCTCTCGACCAGATGCACGGCAATGGGCGGCGATTCGACGATGGTCGGGATGCGGTAGTCGAGCAGATTGGCACGCAGCGGCAGGCCGTCGAAGTACTGGGTCTCCTCGCTCAGCGCCTGACCCAGGCCCATCCACACCGCGCCTTGTATCTGGCCTTCGACGGCGAGTGGGTTGATGGCGCGGCCGCAGTCGTGCGCGACCCAGACCTGCTCGACCGTCACCACGCCGGTGTCTTCGTCAACGCTGACTTCGATCACCTGTGCCGAGTACGAGAAGCCCGCCGTCGAGCCGACCGCGGCGCCGCGGAACTTGCCGCCCTGTGTCTCGACCGGCGTCGACCAACTGCCCTTGACCATCAGGCTGCCGGTGTCGACCAGCGCCGCCTGCACCACGGCGTCGAAGTCCAGGCCCTGTTCGCTCTCCACCGAGCCGCCCATCACCACGCAACGCTCGCCCAGCCATTCGATCTGCTCGGCGCTCACGTCCAACTTCTTTGCGGCCGCGTCTATCAGCACACGCAACAGATTCTGCGCAGCGCGCAGCGCCGCATTGCCGACCATGAACGAGACGCGCGACGAGTACGAGCCGTTGTCCTTGGGCGTGAGCGCGCTGTCGGTGGCGACGACGCGAATGCGCCCCATCGGCAGCGACAGCACTTCGGCCACCACCTGGGCGAGCAGCGTGCTCGACCCCTGGCCGATGTCGGACGCGCCGGTGAGTATCGTGATGCTGCCGTCGAAGTCGAGCTTGAGCTGTATCACCGCATGCGGCTCGCCGCTCCAGTGCACCGGCTTGGCAGAGCCCGACACATAGTGCGAGCACGCCAAGCCGAGTCCCCGACCGCGCGGCATCTTGCCGTGGCGCTCTTTCCAACCCGACGCCTTTTCGACCCAATCCAGGCAGGCCGGCAGTCCGTACGAGTTGACCTGCAAATCGTTGAGCGTGCGTTCGGGCGGCACGAGCAGATTGGCGCGGCGCACCGCGAACGCATCCAAGCCGAGCTGCTCCGCCATCGCGTCGAGCACCGACTCGAACGCATGTCGCACATCGACCGCGCCGTGCCCACGCATCGCGCCGCAGGGCGGTGTGTTGCTGTAGACACGCAGGCCGTGGTAGCGCACTGCGCCCATCTTGTAGAGCGCGTGCAGCAGCGCGCCGGCATAGAGAATCGTCACGAGGCCATAGCCGGCATACGCGCCGCCGCGCTGCGTCACCTCGCAGTCGACCGCCATGATCTCGCCGCACTGGCTCATGCCGATTTTCATTTTCACATCGGTTTCGGGGCGGCCGCGGTGCGTCAAGAAACCTTCCTCGCGCGTCAGCTCGAGCTTGACCGTGCCGCCGGCCGCACGCGCCAGCGCGGCGGTCACGATCTCGAAGTTCAGCGGTTCGACGCGGTGCCCGAAGCCGCCGCCGACAAAGGGCTTGACGACGCGGATGGCCGAGGCATCCATGGCAAGGCATTGCGCCAGCGTCAGGTGCAGGTAATAGGGTACTTGCGTCACCGAGTGCGTGGTGAGCCGCCCGGTCTCGGGTTCGAACTCGGCCACCGCGGCGTTCAACTCGATCTGCCCATGCGCAACCTCGGCGTAATGGAAGTTCTGTTCCAGCACCAGAGCGGCCGCGGCAAAGCCCGCGTCGGCGTCGCCGAACAATTGGTCGACTTCGCGCTCCAAATTGCCGGGCTTCTTGGCGTGCAGATCAACGGCGCCAGCAACACGCGCCTCGTCAGCGCTGAAATACGCCGGCAACGCTTCGATGTCGAGCACGATCAGCGCCAAAGCGGCCTGTGCTGTCGCTGCATCGACCGCCGCCACGGCCGCCACCGGCTCGCCGCGGTAGCGCACCTTGTCGCGCGCGAGCGGCCATTCGTTTTGCGCGATCGGGATCACGCCATACGGTGCGGCAAAGTCCGCTCCGGTGATGACGGCGCGCACGCCCGGCAGCGCGCGCGCGCGAGTCGTGTCGATGGCGCGGATCAGGCCATGCGCGACCGGGCTGCGCAGCATGCGGCCGACGAGCGGCTGGCGCAGCGGCAGATCGGCGGTGTAGCGCGCGCGGCCGGTGACCTTTTCGATGCCGTCGATCAGCGGCGTGCGCTCGCCCACGCTGTGCGGCGCTTCGACGATGGCGTTGACGCGCTTATCCATGGCGCTGCACCGCGGCCTGCACCGATTCGATGATCTTGACGTAGCCGGTGCAGCGGCACAGATTGCCCGACAGCGCCTCGCGGATCTGCGCCTCGCTGGGCTTGGGCTCGCGGCGCAGCAGCGCCTCGGCGGCCAAAATCATGCCCGGCGTGCAAAAGCCGCATTGCGTGCCCAGCCGCTCGTGAAAAGCCTGCTGCAAGCGGCTCATGCGGCCATCAACGGCGAGCGCCTCGATGGTCTCGATATGCCGGCCCGCGCAGGTCGCCGCCAGCGTCAGGCAGGCCAGGTGCGGTGCGCCGTCGATGAGCACGGTGCAGGCGCCGCACTCGCCGCCGTCGCAGCCCTGCTTGGTGCCGGTGAGCCCGGTCACCTCGCGCAGATAGTCGAGCAGCAGCATGCCGTCGGCGACCGCATCTTCGCGCGGCTGGCCGTTCACGCGCAATGCCAGCAGGTGCTTGCTCATTTGAGCACCCTACGCGCTGCGCGCGGTCCCGCCGAGCGGGAGCATTCGCCCTTGGGGCGGCCCGGCGCGCTCATGATGCCTTTGGCCTGAGGTCGCGCACGCGCACCGCCTTGCCTTGCGAGCGCGCAATCGTGCCGGGCGGCTGCACCAGCACATCGGTGGTGATGCCGATCATCGACTTGATGTAATGCGCCGCCTCAACGGCGATGCCCGCGAAGCGCTCTGGCGCGACGCCGGGCTCGGTCTCGACCTCGATGCGCACCTGGTCCAGGCTGCCGTTGCGCTCGACCACCAACTGGTAATGCGGCGCCAGACAGGGCCGGCCCACCAGCACCGCCTCGATCTGCGAGGGATAGACGTTCACGCCGCGGATGATCAGCATGTCGTCGTTGCGTCCGGTGATCCGCAGGATGCGCTGATGCGTGCGGCCGCAATCGCAGGCGGCACTGCACAGGCGGGTGATGTCGCGCGTGCGGTAGCGCAGCATCGGCAACGCTTCTTTGGTCAAGGTCGTGATGACCAGCTCGCCGGCCTCGCCCTCGGGCAGCACGCGGCCGGTCTCGGGGTCGATGATCTCGAACAGGAAATGATCCTCCCAGCCGTGCAGGCCGTTGCGGCGCGGGCATTCGCAGGCAACACCTGGCCCCATGATCTCGGACAGGCCATAGATGTCGACCGCCTTCAATCCGAGCCGGGCTTCGATCTCGGCGCGCAGCGCTGCGCTCCAGGGTTCGGCGCCGAACAGGCCGACTTCGAGCGCGCTGCTGCGCAGATCGACGCCTTGCTGCTCGGCACACTCGGCGATGGCCAGCGCATACGACGGCGTGGCGCACAGCACGCGTGCCTTGAAGTCCATGATCAGCGCGACCTGCCGTTCGGTCGAGCCACCCGACATCGGCACCACCACCGCGCCCAATCGTTCGGCGCCGTAATGCGCGCCGAGTCCTCCGGTGAACAGGCCGTAGCCGTAAGCGTTGTGCACCACGTCGCCCCGCCGCGCGCCACCGGCCACCATCGAGCGCGCCATCAGATCGGCCCAGTTGGCGATGTCGGTCGCCGTGTAGCCGACCACGGTGGGCTTGCCGGTGGTGCCCGACGAGGCGTGCAGTCGCGTCAGCTCTTGCACAGGCCGCGCGAACAGGCCGAACGGGTAGTGGTCGCGTAGATCGGATTTCAGCGTGAACGGCAATTGCTGCAAGTCGGTGAGGCTGCGCAGGTCGTCGGGGCGCATGCCCAGCGCATCGAGCCGCTGGCGGTGCAGCGGCACATGCGCGTAGGCATTCTTCAGCGTCGCCTTCAGCCGCGTGAGTTGCAGCTCGGCGAGGTGCTCACGCGGCATGCATTCCAGATCGGGATGCAACATCGCGCCCGCGTCCACGCGGCTGATCGCCGTCACGGACGATCTCCTTGCGCGGCGCTGTTGCGCACATGAGCTGCGCCACGCACCGGCAGGTGCTTCAAAGCAAAACCCTGGTTGAAAGCCGCGCGCGTGATCAGCGTGAACTTGAACCAGGCGCCGGCCAGCGCTGCGGCCAGCCCTGCCGCGCCGAGCAGCCAGGCGGTGGCGGTCACGCCTGAAGGCCCGTTCACCACCAGCACCACCAGCGCCAGCGGCGGCAGGCTACCGAGCATCAAGAGCACCGCGCCGGCGCGGTCGATCGCGGCCAAGGCGCGCGGCGCAGCAACTCCGGCCAGGCGCGTTCGCCAGACGCGCCACAGCAGCGCGCGCGCCAGCACGAACGCCATGAAAACCGCCCACAGCCAGTGCAGGCCCGGCTGGGTCTGCGGCAGCGGCAAGGCCCGCGCGAGCAGGAACAAGCCGCCGCCCTCGGCGCCTGCGGTGCTCAACAGGAGCGGCAGCAGCATGGGTTCGCGCCAGGCCGGTATGCCCTTGGCCGCGAGCACCAGGCGCGCCTGGCAATAGACGAACAGGCATGCCAGCAAAGCCGCCAGCGCAATCGCCCCGGGCAGCCCAAACGCAGCAGCCAGCCCCGCGGGGAACAGCGCGAAAGCGACCAGCGACTCGCGCGACATCCACGACGTGCGCGGATTGAAAATCACGTTGAGCGCGCGCAGCGGCCTGCCGATCTCGAACCACACGCTCAACAGCCCGCCGCCGACCAGCGCCAGGCCGGCCAGCAGCATCACCGTCAACGCCACGCCTTGCACGCCCGACAGCGCGCTGAACAAAATCAGCCCGCCGCCCGCGCCGCCGCCGATGAAGTTGCCGGCAGCGCGCCCGTCCCAACTCGTCTGCTGCCAGGGATTGGGACCGTAGTTGTAGGTCTCTCTGGCCGAGTGCGTCGGCCCGCGCGTCGAGGCGTGCTTCACGACGCACCCTCCTTGTCCCACAGATAGAAAAAGCCCGGCCCGGTGCCGAGCTCTTCGTGCATGCGGAAATGCTGGTTCTCGGCGAGCAGCTGCGAGACTTTGCTCTGCGGGTCGTCGAGGTCGCCAAACGCCAAGGCGTCGGCGATGCAGGCATTCACGCAGGCGGGCGTGGCCTCGGGGTCGACCCCCGGCGTCTGGCCCTTCGCCAGACCCGCGTCGATGCGGTCGACGCAGAAGGTGCATTTGGTCGCCACCGCCAGCCGCGCCGCGTCATGGCGCAGCGCCTCGCTCTGCGTCGCCTGCCCGTAGGCGAAGCTGGCGCGTTCGGTCTTGTAGCGCGCCTGGTAGGGGCAGGCCACCGCGCAGTAAGCGCAGCCTATGCACAGCTCGTAGTCGATCGTGACGATGCCGTCGGCGCGCTTGCGCGTGGCGGTGGTCGGGCACACGTCGAGGCAGGGCGGCTCGTCGCAATGCTGGCAACCGACCGGCACGAAGGCACGCTGCACATCGGGGTATTCGCCGAACTCCATGTCGAGCACGCGCCGCCATTGCACGCCCGGCGGCGTCGCATTCGCATGCTTGCAGGCGGCCGTGCAGGTCTGGCAGCCGACGCAGCGGCGCAGATCGGCGACCATGGCCCATCTGGTCATGTCTGCCCCCCGTCCGCCGGGTACTGTGGCCGACCCCCCGAGGGGGTGCGGGCCTTCTTGGGGCGGCCCGGCGCACGGCCCGCCTCGCCATCCGTTGGTGACGCCTTCTGAATCTTGACCCGCACGATGTCGGCGCCGGAGCCGGTCGCGTCGGTCAAATCCATCGACATCGTCGCCAGCGCATTCATGCTGGGCATGTCGAAACCCTTGGCCAGTGGCGTGACCCAATGGTCGAACTGGCCGATCAGCAGCAAGGTGTCGGGGCGTATGCCCTGGCGCAGCACGACGCGGCCGTGCACGCTGCGCAGCGGCGTGCTGATCTCGATGGCGTCGCCGTCATTGATGCCGAGCTGGGCTGCGGCCTGCGGGTTCATGATCACGCCGCGGTGGCCGGCCACGTTGTCGGCCACTTCCTTGATCATCTGCACGCCGACATTGCCGCCCCAGGCGTACTGCATGCTGCGCGCGGTGAGCAGCCAGAACGGATAGTCCTCGGCGACACCGCCGGCCTTCGCAATCGCGGCCTGCCACGGCGCGCCGAAGTCCTTGCAGACCGGCAGCACCTGGTACTCGGCGAGCTGCTTGTCCCACCAGTGCATATCGTGTTCGTGCAGACGGCGTCCCAGCTCGACGCCAACGCGCGCCAGCCGCTCCTGATAAGGCATTTCGAAGCGCAGGCCGTGCTTGACCAGCGTCGGCAGCAGATACCAGTCGCTGCGCGGGAACGGCTTGGTCGCCAGGCCGTGTTCTTTCCACCAGTCGAGTCCGTGCGTTTGCGTGCCGTCGCTGAGCTCGGCGCTGGCGGCGCGGCACACCGCGTCCCAGATCTGCTCGCGCGTGTGCGGCTGGTCGGTGGCCAGCGAGAAGTCGCCATGCGCGCCATTCAGCGGCACGCCGCCGGCGCCTTTGTTGATGGCGGCCACATACTTTTCGCCCAGGCCGGTGCGCGCGGCCAGCTCGCTGGCGATGTCGGTGAAGTCGCGCGCTTCGCCAGCCACCGCCACCACCGGCTGACGCAGCGCATAGCCCTGGTGATCCCAGAACTGCTCGACATATTTGGTGCCGCCAATGCGTATCAGCTGCAGGCTCTCCAAGTCGGTCGCGTCGGGCAAGAGCAGATCGGCGAAGTGATTCGTCTCGTCCAGCGTGTAGGCGAACGCGACCACAAACGGAAAGCGCGCCATGGTCTTGCCGATGGCGGCGGTGTCCCAGAACGAGATCGCCGGATTGGTGCGATAGAGAAACCAGACGTCGGGCAGCGTCACGCGCGGCAAGCCCTTGGGCGTTTCGTTCAAAAACATCCACGAGAAATGCGTGGGGCCGAGCGCCTGGCTCCACGGGCCGTCGGCCGCCAGCGGCACCATCGTGCGGTAGGCGTTGCGGATATTCGGCGCGGGCGACCAATGCGCCTTGTCGGTCGGGTTCAGCGCGTAATGCATGAAGCCGTCGGGGCCGGGCTTGACGCTTTGCAGCCGCTCCGACATCGGCCGCGTCAGCCGCACCGTGGTGCCGAGCGTGCCGCCCGGCACTTCGAGCGCGCCGACCAGCGATGCCAGCAAGGTGCGCGCCCAGCAGCATTCATAGCCGCCCCAGCCGTTGTTGACGGTCTTGCCCAGCGTCACCGCCACCGGCCGGTAGGGCATGGTCTGGCCGTCGATCTCAAAGGTCTGGCCGACGCAGGCATGCGCCGAATACTCCTGCGCGATGTTGCGAATCGTCGCCGCCGGGATGTCGCACAGTTGCGCCGCCCATTCGGGCGAGTAGGGCCGCATATGCTTGAGCAGCCTGGTGAACGCGGTCTCGCCGCCGAGCCGGCCGTCGCCCAGCAGCTCGTCGTCGGGGCCAATCTCGACGGCATCGACCTCGAAGCTGCCCTCGAGTGCTTCGCTGATGCCGGGCGTGTCGTGCACGCAGGCGCGGCCGCTGGTCTGGTCCCACACCAAGGGCTTGCGCGTCGAGCGGTCGCGCAAGTAGTTGCCGCCAGGGCCCACCAGATACGGCGACGCGGTCAGGCGCGCAAGAAACGGCAGATCGAGCTGCTCGCGCGGCAGCTCATGCAGCAGCACATGGATCAGCGCGTACAGAAACGCCGCGTCGGTCTTGGGCTTGATCGGCACCCATTGCGCCGAGCAGGCACCGGTGACCGACAAGTGCGGTTCGACCTGCACGCGCTTCATGCCGCGCACGCGCGCCTTGGCATGGCGCCAGACGCCGACCACGCCGCCCGATGCTTCGATGTTCGAGCCGCACGAGATCAGGTAATTGCACAGCGGCGTGTCGGCGGCGACGATGAAAGCGCGATGCCAGAACTCGCCGAACAAATGTTCGGAGTGGTAGCACTTGACGCCCTGCCCCGAGCCCAGGCCGAAGTCCACCGGACCCCAGGCCGCCAGGAACGCCGGAAACGTGCCCATATACGACTGCGGCGTGCCGCCGCCGCCAAAGCTGGCGGCCACGCGGGGATAGCCCGACGCGTCGAGCAGGCCTTCGGCGCGGATCCGGCTCAGCCGCTCGCTGATCAAGCCAAACGCTTCGTCCCATGAGATCGGCACAAAGCCCGGGTCTTCGTCGCGTCCCTTGTTCGGGTTGCTGCGCTTCATCGGCGTGAGCACGCGGTTCGGGTTGTAGGTCTTTTGCACCAGGCCGAAGGCTTTCACGCAGACCTTGCCGCCGCCCGGATGCACGCCGGCCGCGCAGAAGTTGGGCTCGACCTCGGTGGCCACGCCGTCCTCGACCTTGACGGTCAGCAGGTCGGGCCCCGCGACGCATTGGTAGCAGTAGGTCGGGACGCGCTCGACCTTGCGGGCCGCTGCTTTTGTCATCTCAGTCCCCGGCGGCGTTCACTTCAATCCAGCCTTCGCCGCTTTGGCCGCAAGACGCTGTGCGGTCTTGGCGACATCGACGACAAAACGCGCATGCGTGCCGCGCACGATGGGCTCGACCGAATCGCTGCCCTCGACATCGAACAGCACCGCGCGCCCCTCGACCGAGGCCACGCGCACCGTCAGGCTCACCGCCATGCCCATCAGCGATGCGCCGATGTGATCGATGGCAACGCGCGTGCCCACCGAATCCTCGCCCGCGTCGAGATGCGGCAGCAGCAGCTCGCGGCAGGCGACCTCCAAGTCGCGCACCAGCATCGGCGTGGCGTAGACGCGCGCGTCCTCGCCCATGAAGTCGATGGTGCGGTCGCGGCTCACGTCGAACTTGACGGTGCTGCTCAAACCGGGCTGAAGCGTGGGTTTCATGGCGATCCTTTCATGGTCAGATGCCGAACAGGGCCGGCTGCCGCACAAGGCCGGGCAGCCACAATTTGTCTGCACGGCCGACCGGCACCTATGCGCCCGTCAATGATTCGTTCCATCGTCTGCCTCTCGCAACAAGGAATTCACGCCGCGTCTATCGGAAGCGCTCCCGCACCAGTACAATTTCCGACATATAAATTATTCTGGTACCGGAATGCGGGTATTAACTTGATCTAATGCAAACTTTTGACCAAGTCCTCTAGCGTGAAACCCTCGGCTGCCGCGCCGCGCCGGCGCGTTGCCGGCCCGCCCGAGGCGCCCGCAGCGCTGACCGTGCGGCCGGTGAAACGCACCGATCTGGACCAGGTGATCGCCATCGATGCCACCGTCACCGGCCTTGAAAAGCGCAGCTACTGGCTGCGCATCTACCGCCGTTACGGCATCACCAGTCGCAGCGAGCAGCGCCATTTCCTGGTGGCGCTGGCCGACCAGCGCGTGGTCGGCTTCGTGATCGGCGAGGTGCGCGACTGGGAATTCGGATCGCCGCCCTGCGGCTGGGTATTCGCCATCGACGTGAGCCCCGACGCTCGCCAGGCCGGCACCGGCACGCGCTTGCTGGCCGCGCTGAGCGCCAGGTTCCTCCGCGCCGGTGTCGCCAAGCTGCGCACGCTGCTGTCGCGCGACAACACCTTGATCCTGTCGTTCTTCCGCAGCCAGGGCATGATGGCCGGGCCGCTGATACCGCTGGAGATGGATGTCGTGGTGCCGGCGAAGGAATCCTCGCCATGAGGCTTCAAGTCAACACCAAACTCGCGCTGTACAGCGTGATCGAGTTTGCGGCCGATCCGCAGCGCCACATCCCGGCGGCCGAGATCGCCCAGAAATACGGCGTCTCGTCGCACCATCTGGCCAAGGTGCTGGCCGAGCTGGCGCATGCCGGCATCGTCGAATCGGTGCGCGGTGCCGGTGGCGGCTATCGCTTCGCCGCCAACGCACGCCGCCTCACCTTGATGGACGTGATCCAGCGGTTCGAAGACTTCGCGCCACCGGCCAGGCAGCACAGCGACGACAGCACGGCCACGGCAGTCGATCAGGCGCTCGACGCCGTGCTGTCCGAAGTCGACCAGATCGCCAAAGCCACCTTCAGCTCGATCACACTGGCCACCATGCTGCAGCTGATTGCGCGGCAAAAGGGCTAGCAACCAGTCTCAAGTGGAGGTCAGTCAACAAGCCGGCGTCCGCAGCTCAACACTCAAAGCTTGGGCGTCATCAGAAAGGACCCCATGAAGAAGGAGTTCTTGGGCGATTCATACGACGCAGTAAAACGTCTTTGGCAGGAGACGTTGCTTGAATGGGCGCTCGGCGACCTCGCCTGCACCAAGGGCATGACGCAAGCCGCCAATCACGCTGTCTCGGCGAACCAGTTCGCAGCCAAAGCCAAGCATGTGCCTCTACCTGGTTTTAGTTCAGCCGAATGCGCCATAGTTAATTCCCTCGAATTCGAGGGAATTGGCGTCATATCACCCAAAAGGTCAAACCTATGAGCAAAGCTCAAAAAAGCACCATCAAGGTTCTGGGAGCCAATGTCGCTGTGCTTTCGCAGAGCCAGCAAGACACCATCTGCTTGACCGACATTGCCAAATTCAAAAACCCCGATCACCCGGACGATGTGATCCGCAACTGGCTACGCAGTCGCAACACCGTGGAGTTCCTCGGGATCTGGGAGCGGCTCAACAACCCGAGTTTTAATCCCGTCGAATTCGACGGGATTAGGATGCAGACGGGGTTGAACAGCTTCGTACTCACGCCCAAGCAGTGGATCGAAAAGACCGGAGCAGTGGGCCTCACGTCGAGCGCTGGCCGATACGGCGGCACCTACGCCCACAAGGACATTGCCTTCGAGTTCGCCGCCTGGGTTTCTGTGGAGTTCAAGCTCTACCTCATCAAGGAATTTCAGCGACTCAAGGAAGACGAAAACCGTCGCCTGTCGCTGGCCTGGAACCTGAACCGCACGCTGTCCAAACTCAATTACCGCATCCACACCGACGCCATTGCCGCGCACCTGATTCCTGCGGCAGTTACCCCGGCGCAAGCCGTCATCACCTACGCCAGTGAAGCCGACCTGCTCAATGTCGCCCTGTTCGGTCAGACCGCCAAACAATGGCGCGATGCCAACCCCAAGCTGGAAGGCAATTTGCGCGACTACGCCAGCGTCGAGCAACTGCTGGTGCTGGCCAACATTGAGGGGATGAACGCCGAACTGATCCATATGGCGCTGCCGCAAGGCGACCGCCTCAAGCGCCTCAATGAAATCGCCATCCGCCAGATGCAGGTGCTCACCGCTGCGCCAGCAATGAAGAAGCTCAAGTAATGCTCGACACCGCCACCAAACGCCGCAGCGGGTCGGCGCGACCCGCAAGTCCATTTCGCCGACGCTGTGAATCCTGATTTTCTAGCGTCGTGGAAGTAAGCTCATTCGCCAGCCTTCGCCGAGGAACTGCCATGAACCGTACATCAGCGCCCGCCCCGTCCGCCAGCAAGACCGCAGCGCGCGGCGCACCAAAGGCGTCGACGCGTATCGTCATTCTGGTCGCGACGCGCAAGGGCGCCTGGTTCTTCCACGGCGACGCGCAGCGCAAGGTATGGAAGACCGACGGCCCGCATTTCCTGGGCCATAGCATCAGCCACGTGCAATTGGATCCGCGCGATGGCCGCACCCTCCTGGCCGCGGCCAAGACCGGCCACCTCGGCCCGACGATCTTTCGCTCCACCGACTTTGGCCGCACGTGGAAAGAAGCGAAGCAGCCGCCGGCCTTCGCCAAGGCCGCCGGCGGTCTGCTCGGCCGCTCGGTCGACCACACGTTCTGGCTGACCCCGGGACATGCCAGCGAGCGCGAAAGCTGGTACGCCGGCACCTCGCCGCAGGGACTGTTTCGCTCAGAGGACGGCGGCGTCAGCTGGGCCCCGCTGCCCTCCATTAACGACGACGCGCAGTTCCGCGAGTGGATGGGGACGGTGCAAGATGGCACGCCCGACGGACCCAAGCTTCACTCCATCATCATCGACCCGCGTGACCCGGCGCACTTGTACTTCGCGATGTCGGGTGGCGGTGTCCACGAGTCGCGTGACGCCGGCCGCAGTTGGACCACGTTGATCAAGGGTCTGGAGGTGGTCGAGGGCTTCGACGCGGGCACCGTCAGCTACCACGACCCGCATTGTGTGCGGCTGTGCCCGGGCAACCCCGATCGGCTGTATCAGCAGAACCACTGCGGCATCTACCGGCTCGACCGGTCGGGCGATCCATCGGATGACCAATGGCAGCGCATCGGCCGCAAGATGCCCAAGCGCGTGGGCGATATCGGCTTCCCGATGGTCGTGCATCCGCGCTACGCCGACACGGCCTGGGTGTTCCCGATGGACGGCACCACTGTCTGGCCGCGCACCAGCCCCGAGGGCCGGCCGGCGGCGTATGTCACGCGCAATGCCGGGCGGAGCTGGCAGCGCCTGGACCAGGGCCTGCCCGAGAGCCAGGCGTGGTGGACCGTGAAACGCCAAGCCATGACGGTGGACGCGCAGGCGGTCCCGGCACTGTATCTGGGCACCAGCAGCGGCGAGCTGTGGATGGGCAGTGAGGAAGGCGCGCACTGGTCGAACCTCGCCCGGCACCTGCCGGACATCTACGCGGTTGAAGTGGCTGAGTTGTCATGAGCCGCAGCCGCGCAGCGCAGACGCACCGATGAAAGTGCTGATACCCGGGGCTCTGCAGTCGTACACGGGCGAATCGCACGTGGAGGCGGTGGGCGACACGCTCGAAGCGTTGCTCGTTGACCTCGACCGCCGCTACCCCGGGCTGCGCTTTCGTGTCGTCAACGAGCAAGACCAGCTGCGGCCGAACCTGCGCATCTTCGTCAACGGCATTGGCGTGCGCGAACTCCACCATGGCCTGCGGCCAGACGATTTCGTGGCAGTCGTGTTGGCGCTCAGTGGAGGCTGATGGTGGCGGACGTCTGGGGCCGGCCACGCGATGCCACCCGCCTCCGGGGCACGCCCCTACGCCATTCCACCAATAGGCGCATAGACTGATGAACATGCCGCGGCCGCAGGCCGCGCGCCAGCATGCGGGAGGAGGGTGACATGAGCGAAGCGCGTCCCTGGTTGAGGTTTTATGGCAGCACGCCTGCGACGCTGGACTATCCCGATGTGAGCCTGTACGAGGCGCTGGCGGCGACCGCGCAGCGCGTGCCCGACGCGATTGCCTGGGACTTTCTCGACACCACGGCGACTTACCGGCAACTGCTGGCGTCGATCGACACCTGCGCCAGCGCACTGGCGGCGCTGGGCTTGCAGGCCGGCGAGCGCATCCTGATCTCGATGCCGACCACGCCGCAGGGAGTGATCGCTTTTTATGCGGCCAATCGAATCGGCGTGGTGCCGGCGCTGATCCATCCGCTGTCGACTGCGCCCGAGATCGAGCATTACCTCAATCTGAGTGGCGCGCGCATCGCATTGACGCTCGATGCCTTCTACGAGCGCTTTGCCGCAGTACGGCCGCGCCTGCCTTTGACGCATCTGATCCTGGCGCGCATCCCGGACTACTTGTCGCCGCTCAAGCGCTTTGGCTTCTGGCTCACGAAAGGACGCAAAATTTCTGCCGTGCCACCCGATGCGCGCGTGCACTGGTGGTCGGCATTGATGGCCCAGCCGCTGGCTGTGCCGCCCGCGGTGGCCGTGCGCAGCGAGGACGCGGCAGCGATTTTGTTTTCGGGCGGCACCACCGGTTTGCCCAAGGGCATCGTGCTGTCGAACCGCAACCTGATTGCCGAAGGCATGCAGGCCGCAAGCTGGGCCGGCATGCAAAGCGGCGATTCGATCCTCGCCATCCTGCCGATCTTCCACGGCTTCGGGCTGGGCGTGTGCATCAACGCGGCCTTCATGGCCGGTGGCAAATCGATTCTGGTGCCGATGTTCAGCGCCGAAATCGTCGCCAAGGTGTTGCGCAAGAAGCGCCCGAATCTGCTGGTCGGTGTGCCCACGCTGTTCGACGCCTTGAGCCGCGACGCGTCGCTCGCCAAGGCCGATCTGTCGTGCCTGCGTGCCACGTTTTCGGGTGCCGACACCTTGCCGCGGCCGGTCAAGGAGCGCTTCGAAAAACTCGTTGCCGATCGCGGCGGCCGCGTACGCCTGCTCGAAGGCTATGGCCTGACCGAGGCGGTGACTGCCATCATGGCGATGCCCTTGAGCGAATACCGCGAAGGCAGCATCGGCATCCCCTTCCCCGACATGCTGGCCAAGATCTGCCGGCAGGACTCGGGCGAAGAAATGCCGATCGGCGCAGAAGGCGAGATCTGCATTGCCGGACCGGCCGTGATGCTGGGCTATCTCGACGATCCGGAAGCCACCGCCAAAACCTTGCGCGTGCACGGCGACGGGCGCACCTGGCTGCACACGGGCGATCTGGGCAAGATGGACGCCGATGGTTTCTTCTATTTCAGCGTGCGCCTGAAACGCATGATCAAATCGTCGGGCTTCAACGTCTATCCGGCGCAGGTCGAGGCCGTGCTCATCAAGCATGCGCTGGTGCGCGAGGCTTGCGTGGTCGGCGTGCCCGATGTCTCGCAGGTCGAGCGCGTGAAGGCCTTTGTGGTGCTGAAAGACGCTGCGCAGGCCAGCCCCGCCACCGAACAGCTACTCATCGAGCATTGCCGCGCGCAGCTGATCAAATGGGCCTGCCCGCGCGACATCGAATTTCGCACCGAGCTGCCGACCACGCGCGTTGGCAAGGTCGATTACCGCGCGCTGATGCAGGCGCACACCGAGGAAAGCTGAATGGACGAGAAGCAGGGATACGCGCACGGCGGCGACCGCGTCGCGGCGGCGTTGCAAGCGCAGGGTGTGCAATTCGTGTTCACGCTGTGCGGCGGGCATATCGCGCCGATACTCACCGCCGCCAAGGCGCGCGGCATGCGCATCATCGACGTGCGCGACGAGGCCACCGCGGTGTTTGCCGCCGACGCAGTGGCGCGACTCACCGGCGTGCCCGGCGTAGTTGCTGTCACCGCCGGGCCGGGCTTGACCAACACCATCACCGCGCTGAAGAACGCGCAGCTCGCGCAATCGCCGCTGATCCTGATCGGTGGCGCCGCACCGACCGCGCTGCAGGGGCGAGGCGCGCTGCAAGACATTGCCCAGCGCCCGTTGATCGCGCCGCATGTCAAGCTCGTGACGCGCGTGCGCCGGGTCGCGCAGCTCGGTGCCGCGATCGCCGAGGCGTTCGAAGTGGCGCGCGAAGGCGTGCCCGGGCCGGTGTTCGTCGAATGCCCGGTCGACCTGCTTTACGACGAAGCCAGCATCCGCCAGTGGTATGCCGAGGCCGCAGGCAAGGGCAAGTCGATCGCCGACAGGCTGCTGCGCTTTTACTTGAGGCGGCATGTCGCGAAGATGTTTGCCGGCAGCGCCAAGATGCATGCGGCGCCGCCGCGACGCGGGGCCGTGCCCGCGCCGTCGCGCAGTTCCATCGCTGCCGCGGCCAGGGCGCTCAAGCGCGCGCAGCGGCCGCTGCTCGTGATAGGCAGCCAGGCGTTGGCAGAGCCAGGCAGCGCAGCGCAGATCGCTCAAGCGGTATCAAAGCTTGGCGTGCCGGTTTATCTGTCGGGCATGGCGCGCGGACTGCTGGGACGCGATCACCCCTTGCAGCTGCGCCATCAGCGGCGCCAGGCCTTGCGTGAATCCGATTGCGTCGTGCTGGCCGGCGTGCCGTGCGACTTTCGGCTCGACTACGGACGCCATGTGCGCCGCAGTGCAAGGCTGATCGCGGCGAACCGCAGCAGCGCTGAAGCGCGCCTGAACCGCAAGCCCGACATTGCCGCCATCGGCGACGCCGGCTTGTTTCTGCAAGGACTCTCAGCGCGCGTGGGCGACGCTGGCGTGCAGCGCGACGACTGGCTGGCGCAGTTGCACCAGCGCGAATCGGCGCGCGAGGCCGAGATCGACGCGTCGGCGCGCGCGCAGGGCGAGTTCGTCAATCCGGTGGCGCTGCTGCGCGCGCTCGAACAGACCATGGGAGATGCCGCCGTGATGGTGGCCGACGGCGGCGACTTTGTCGCCACCGCTGCCTACACGCTGCGCCCGCGCAGCCCGCTCTCGTGGCTCGACCCGGGCGTGTTCGGCACGCTCGGCGTGGGCGCCGGGTTTGCCTTGGGCGCCGCGCTGTGCCGGCCCGAGGCCGAGGTCTGGATCGTGTTTGGCGACGGCGCCTGCGGTTATGGTCTGGTCGAGTTCGACACCTTTGTGCGCCATGGCATACCGGTGATCGCGGTGGTCGGCAACGACGCGGGCTGGACGCAGATCGCACGCGAGCAAGTCAAGATGCTGGGCGATGATGTGGGCACGGTGCTGGCGCGCACCGCCTATCACGAGGTCGCGGCGGGTTTTGGCGCCGAGGGCCTGCTCGTGAAGAGCAACGCGGATGCGCCGAAAGTGCTGGCGCTAGCGCGCGAACTGGCCAAGGCCGGCCAGCCCGTGCTCGTCAATGTCTGGCTCGATCGCAGCGATTTCCGCGAGGGTTCGATCTCGATGTGAGGACCGCCTTCAGTCGGCCCAGCGCGAATCCCACGAGGTGTCGGTGCGCTTGTCCACATGCGCCTTGAGGGCAAGAATCTCCGCCATCACGGCGTCTGAAAAACCCTCGCGGCGGCCGCGCAAGTCGGTAGTGAGCTCGGTGAAATAAGCCATCAGCGCATGGTATCGGTCCAGCGCAGGCGGATTTCGTTGACGATGCGGGGAAACTCGAGCGCCAGGTTCAGCGGACGAACCTCGGGGGGCAGGTGCTCCAGCAAGTCCTTGGTGTCCGCCAGCACGAACCTGTCCTCGGGCCGCGATGCGCGGCGCAGCAGGGTCCACTTGGTGCGGGCGTCCTCATCGTCTGGCGGCGGGGGATTTTCTAGCTCAGATGTCATCGGTATTCGAACCGTCAGGCCGGGATTGCAGATGATAAGGGCGTTTGCCGGCGGCTTTGCTGCTTCCGTTGGCACGCTTGATTTTTCTCAAAAGTGTGTCGGCGCCGGGTCGGCCGCCCATGCGAGTCCGCGCCACGCCGTGATTTCGACTTGAGCCACCGGCGCGTCGAGTTGAGCACGCCGGCGCTCAGTAACCGATGCTGTAGCGATGCCCGTTGAATGACAGCACTGCGGTATTGAGTTTGATTTTTTCCAGCACCAGATTGGGCGCGACCTTGTCGCCCTCGTGAAAGACTTGGCCGTTGATGATGAGCATGCGGTTGGCGGGTGTTTCGGAGTACATCGCGCCACCCGTCACCAAAGCCGGCAGCTGCCGGCGGATTTCATCGGGCAGTTCGTTCACGCCAGGCACGCGGGCAGCACTGGCCTGGCCTCGCGTGGTGGTGGCCGCGCCGCTTGACGGTTGGCGCGGCGCAGCAGCAGGCGCCGGCACCTCCAACGGCAATGCCTGTGGCGCCTGCAGGCGCACCAGCGCCGGGCCAGGTGCAGGGTCGGGCGCGGCAGGCGGCGGCGTCACGGCCTGGGGCAGCGGCGCCGCGCTCGGTGGCGGTGCTGCCAATGGCAAGCCCAGCTCGCGGGTATCGCGAGACAGCCACTGCGACGCCAGCGCGCCCAGCAGCAGCAGACCGATCGCCAGCGCCCCCCACGCCCATGCATGCCAACGCGGGCCGACGCGCTCGTCATCGATCAAGTCGGCGGGCGCCGGGTTGGTGTGCAGCTTTGGGATGGTGCCGCGCTCGCGTTCGGAGTCGGCGCGGCGCAGGGCATCGAGAATGTATGACATGGCCGCTCTACTGTGCTTCGGACCTGAAGGCGGGGCTCGTCGACACCCGCCGCGCGATTGAGCTGCATCAGCGTGATGGGCCCGGCCAGGCCATCGCTTTTCAGCCCCTGGGCGCGCTGAAACGCCATCACCTTGGCGCGCCTGGCGGCATCGTTCTTGCGCGAACCCTGCCCTGGCGACTCTCCGAAGGCCTTGGCCAGCTGTGCGTCCAACCAATCAAGCACCGGGCCGGTCATGCGATCCGTCTGGTAACCCGGCGGCGCGCGCCACAGCGTCGCGAACTCGCCGCGCCACTGCTTGGCCAGCGCGAGCAGGCTCACTGTCTGCGTGTTGGTGCCCGCACGCACCGTGGCGGATTGGCCGGTCAGACTCACCAGCATCACATAGGAGGGTTCGCCCGAGCCATCATGCAGGGTCAGCACGGCCGGGCGCCCCAGCGAGCGCAACAAGGCCAGGCCGCCATCGCTCTTGAAGCATTCGATGCTCTGGCGCGTCCAGGCGGTGCAAGACGCTGCCTCGACCGCCTCAAGCTTCCACGTCGCGCCCAACTCGCGCCACGCATCGCTCTCATTGCGCAAGGCCAGGCGGAGCTCATCGGCCGGCCCGGCCGGCGGCTCGTTCGGCACCACCGCGGACGCCGCCGTTGGTGCCACTGTTGGCATCGCCGCGGTCGCGCTCGCTGCGGCGCCGCTGGCCAATACGGCAGACGCGCCGCCGGCACGCCCGTCTGCCGCGGCGACGGAGCGAATGGTCGGGCTGTCCGAAAAACGCGGCGCGGCGATCCACACCGCAACGCCGGCAACGATGGCGGCGCCGCCGAGCGCCCACAACAGGCTCCGATGCCGATGGCGCGGCAAGCCATTGGCGTCACTGCTGTCGAACACCTCGGCGGCCGCCTTGTCGATGGTGGAGCGGCCGACGCGTGCACGACCTTGCGCGTAGGCGCCGAGCAAGGCCCGGTCGCACAAGAGATTGATGCGCCGGGGCACGCCGCGCGACAGCTTGTGGATGCGCCTGAGTGCCGCCTTGTCAAACGGCAAAGGCCCGCTGAAGCCGGCCACGCCCAGGCGATGGCGCACGTACTGCGAAGTCTCCGGCGCGGACAAGGCCATTAGGTGAAAGCGCGCGATCACGCGCTGGGCAAGCTGCTCAAGCTCGGGCCGAGCCAGCATCACACGCAATTCAGGCTGGCCGATCAACACGATCTGCAGCAGCTTGCGCTCATTCGTTTCAAGATTGGTCAGCAAGCGCAGCTGCTCGAGCACATCGGCCGAGAGGTTCTGGGCCTCGTCGATGATGAGCACATTGTGCTGACCCAGCGCATGCGTCCTGAGCAGGAACTCGTTGAGCGGATCCACATACTGCTTGACCGTCTCGACCGCGCCCGCCGGATGCTCATGGCGCACGCCGTATTCCTCGCACACGGTCTTGAGCAGCTCGGCCACGGTGAGCTTGGGATTGAAGATGTAGGCGACATTGCAGCCCGCGGGGATCTGCTCCAGAAAGCAGCGGCACACCGTCGTCTTGCCCGCGCCGATCTCGCCGGTAAGCAGCACGAAGCCGCCGCCGCCCTGCAATCCGTAGATCAGGTGCGCCAGGGCGTCGCGATGCCGCTCGCTCATGAAGAGGTAGCGAGGGTCAGGGGCGATCGAGAACGGCGCTTGTTTCAGGCCAAAGAATTTCGCGTACATGGAACCGGTCATCGACCCAATCAAATGCGCGTTGCTTGCCCGGGGGTCGGGCGTCAACAGCAACGCTGCGGCAGCGCCCATCGTAACGGCTCAGCGCACGGCGGCCCGCTGCGACCGCTTCGCCCCACCGGGCGGCGGTCGACCCGTCAACTGCGGGTGGTCGCAAACGGCCGTGCTTTGGTCTCGCCCTTGTCGATGCGTTCGAATTCTGAAATCACCTGCGCGCCCAGCAGCAACAGCGTTGCTGCCAGCTCCAGGCTTAACAAGACGGCGATGGCCGTCGTCAGTGAACCATAGACGGTGCTGATCTGCGACAGCGTCGCGAAATACCAGACGAGCAAGTGGCGCGACAGCTCCCACAGCAGCACCGCCGTGGCGGCGCCCAATGTGGCGCGCAGCAGCGACAGGCGGCCCACCGGCATCACCATATAGACCGAGGTCAGCACGAAGATCTCGCCGGCGATGCCGAGCAAATAGAGCAAGACACCCGACAGGCCGACCAGCGACCAACTGCGTCCGAGCAGCTCGACCCGCTCTTGGCCCATCGCCTGCAAGCTGCCTGCCACCAGCGTCACCAGCAACAGGCCCAGGCCCAGACAAAGAATGTAGACGTACGGGATCACGGCTGAGACCAGGAAGTGGCGGCGCCGGACCGCGACGCGATGATGAAAAATCACCGACATGGCGTTCTCGAGCACGGTAAAGGCGAGCGAGCTGAAGAACAGCATGGTGGCCAGCAGGACCCCGCCGATCAGGTCGCGGTGCGCCAGGAAGCGCGCAAGTTCGGCGACGATGCTGGCCGACTGCCCGGGCACCAGCCATTCGAGGTAGCGGCCCACGGTCCGCAGCAGCTCGGCCTGATCGACGACATGCGAAAGCGCGATCACCGTCAGGATGAGCAGCGGCACGATCGACAGCAAGGCGTAATACGCGACCGCGCCGGCCAGCAGCAGGCCCTGGTTGGCGCGAAAGCTCTTAAGCGTGCGCAGTGCGAATGCGCCGGGCTGCTTGATGACTTGCGCTGCCTGCGCACCGATGAGGCGCGTCAATGAAGCGCGCACGCTATGCATCCGGTGCCCACAAAGCATTGCAAGACTCAGCCATGACCATCTCCCTGTCGGTTTGTATTGCCGCTTACCATGCTGCACACATGTCTTGACGGCGGTGAACCCGCATCATCGGAGATCCATTGTGAACAGTAAAGCAAGCGCCAATGCGCCGACCCAGCCATCGGACCACGCGGTCTTCAACGCCGGCCATGTGACGCTGCAGTCGGGCCGCACCTTCCGCAATATGTTCATCGCCTACAAGACCTTCGGCAAGCTCAACGCCGACAAGTCGAACGTGATCGTCTACCCGACCTCGTACAGCGCGCAGCACACCGACACGCAGCACATGATAGAAGCGGGCGGCGCACTCGACCCGGACAAGTACTTCATCATCATCCCGAACCTGTTCGGCAACGGCCTGTCGAGTTCGCCGTCCAACACGCCCTGGCCCGATGTCGGCAGCCGCTATCCCGACGTCACGTACTTCGACGCCGTGCATGTGCAGCGCCGCATGATCCAAGAGCTGTGGGGCATAGCCAAGGTGGCGCTCGTGTACGGCTGGTCGATGGGGGCGATGCAGGCCTACCACTGGGCCGCGCTGTTTCCGGAGGCGGTCGAGCGCATCGCCGTGGTGTGCGGAGCAGCGCGCTGCGCGCCGCACAACCAGGTTTTCATCGAAGGCGTCAAACACGCCTTGATGGCCGACCCGGCCTACCGCGACGGCGTGTTCACCGAGAGGCCGGTGCGCGGCTTGCGCGCGATGGCGCGCATTTACGCGAGCTGGGCGCTGTCGCAGACTTTTTACCGCGAGGAGCTCTGGCGCGGCCTGGGCGCGTCGTCGCTGGAGGACTATCTGGTGAGCAGCTGGGAAGCCAACTACGCGCGCCGCGACCCGGCCGATCTGCTCGCGCAGTTCTGGACCTGGCAGCACGGTGACATCAGCGCCAATTCGATCTACCAAGGCGACTTGCCCAAGGCCTTGGCGGCGATTCGCGCGCGCACGCTTCTGATGCCCGGCGACCACGATCTGTATTTCCAGGTCGACGACAATCGCGCCGAGCTGGCGCACCTGCGCCACGGCGAGCTGCATCCGATTGCGTCGGTGTGGGGCCACCGTGCCGGCAACCCGGTGAGCCAGCCCGACGACCGCGCTTTCATCAACATGCATGTGAAGGCTTTGCTGGCGGCGTGAAGCCGCGGCGCGCTTGATCAACCCGGGAGAGGTCTTGTTCCCAGAACGCATCGTCTGTCTGACCGAGGAGCCGACCGAAGTGCTGTATGCGCTCGGTGAGGAGCGCCGCATCGTCGGCATCTCGGGCTATACGGTGCGCCCGCCGCGCGCGCGCCAAGAGAAGCCGCGCATCGCCGCCTTCACCAGCGCCAAGATCGACAAGATTCTCGAACTGCAGCCCGACCTGGTGATCGGTTTCTCCGACATGCAGGCCGACATCGCCCAGGCCCTGATCAAGCACGGCGTCGAGACCTGGATCAGCAACCATCGCAGCGTGGAGCAAATCCTCGGCTACATCCTGCGCCTTGGCGCGATGGTCGGCGCCATTGAGCGCGCCCAGGCCTATGTCGCGCAGCTGCAGGCGCAGATCGATGCGGTGCGCACCTCGGCAGCCCGACTGCCGCGGCGGCCGCGCGTCTATTTCGAAGAATGGGACGGCCCGCACATCTCGGCGATTCGCTGGGTCAGCGAGCTGCTCGGCATCGCCGGCGGCGACGACATCTTTCCCGAGCTGGCGCAGCAGTCGTTGGGACGCGATCGCATCATCCACGACATCACGGAAGTGGTGGCACGCGCGCCCGACATCATCATCGGCTCGTGGTGCGGCAAGAAGTTCCAGGCCGCTTCAGTGGCACAGCGGGCCGGCTGGGACGCCGTGCCCGCAGTGCGCGACGGGCAACTGCACGAGATCAAGTCCTCGCTGATTCTGCAGCCCGGGCCGGCTGCCTTGACCGACGGCTTGCAGGCCTTGCACCGGATTGTCCGCGACTGGTCCGAGCGCCGCGAAACCGGCAGACTCTGATCTGAATCAACTGTTCGCCAGAGCCAGGGGAAATCCCGGTATGACCCCTACATATAGTGGCTAGCATCAGTTCCTTCACTACATATAGTGTTCCAAGGGACGAGGGATGCATCTTCCTGCCAACCACAATTTCAGCCACATCATCAAGCGCGAAGGGGGTGTTCAGCCCTTCGATGCGGCCAAGATCGTCCGCGCGCTGGAGCGCGCGGCGCAGGCCACCGGCGAATTCGACCGCGCCGAGGCGCAGCGCCTGACGCAGTACTTGGTGCTGCCGAAAATCAAGGTGCGTGGGCACGTCACCCCGCATATCGAACAGATCCAGGACGCGGTCGAAGCGGCGTTGTTCGACGCCGGCTATCCGCGCACGCTGCGCGCCTACATCGTCTACCGCGAACAGCGCCGCAAACTGCGCAAGGACCGCAAGACCCTGGTGGACGTCGAGTCCAGCATGAACGAGTACCTGCAGCAGCTCGACTGGCGCGTCAACGCCAACGCTAATCAGGGCTATTCGCTGGGCGGCCTGATACTCAATGTCTCGGGCAAGGTCATCGCCAACTACTGGCTGAATCATGTGTATCCGCCCGAAGTCGGCGCGGCGCATCGCAGCGCAGCGTTTCACATCCACGATCTGGACATGCTGGCCGGCTACTGCGCCGGCTGGTCGCTGCGCACGCTGCTCAACGAGGGCCTGAACGGCGTGCCGGGCAAGGTCGAATCGGGGCCGCCGCGGCATATGTCGAGCGCGGTCGGGCAGATCGTGAATTTTCTCGGCACGCTGCAAAACGAATGGGCCGGTGCGCAGGCCTTCAGCTCGTTCGACACCTATATGGCGCCCTACATCAGGAAGGACACGCTGAGCTACGCGCAGGTGCGCCAGTGCATGCAAGAGCTGATCTACAACCTGAACGTGCCCTCGCGCTGGGGCACGCAGACGCCGTTCACCAACCTCACCTTCGACTGGGTCTGCCCCGAGGACCTGCGTGAGCAGGTGCCGCTGATCGCCGGCAAGGAAATGCCGTTTTGCTACGGCGAGCTGCAGGTTGAAATGGACATGATCAACCGCGCCTACATCGAGGTGATGATGGCCGGCGATGCCAAAGGTCGGGTCTTCACCTTTCCGATCCCGACCTACAACATGACCGACGACTTCGACTGGTACAGCCCGAACGCCGAAGCGCTGTTCGAGATGACCGCCAAGTACGGCCTGCCGTATTTTCAGAACTTCATCAATTCGGAACTCAAGCCGAACATGATCCGCTCGATGTGCTGCCGGCTGCAGCTCGACCTGCGCGAACTGCTCAAGCGCGGCAACGGCCTGTTCGGCTCGGCCGAGCAGACCGGGTCGCTCGGCGTGGTCACCATCAACTGCGCGCGGCTGGGCTATCTGCACCGCGGCGACGAGGCTGGACTGCTTGCCGAGCTCGACCGCCTGCTCGAGCTCGGGCGCGACAGCCTCGAGATCAAGCGCAAGGTGATCCAGCGCCACATCGACAACGGCCTGTTCCCCTACACCAAGCGCTACCTGGGCACGCTGCGCAATCACTTCTCGACGCTGGGCGTGAACGGCATCAACGAGATGATCCGTAACTTCACGCACGACGCGCACGACATCAGCAGCGACTGGGGCCACGACTTCGCGCTGCGACTGCTCGACCACATACGCGCACGCATGGTCGAGTTCCAGGAGCAGACCGGCCATATGTACAACCTCGAAGCGACGCCGGCCGAGGGCACGACCTATCGCTTCGCCAAGGAAGACATCAAGCAGTTTCCCGACATCGTGCAGGCGGGAAGCAAGGACATGCCCTACTACACCAACTCGAGCCAGCTGCCGGTGGGCTACACCGACGACCCGTTCGAAGCGCTGGAGATGCAGGACGACTTGCAGCGCAAATACACCGGCGGCACCGTGCTGCACCTGTACATGACCGAGCCCTTGTCGAGCGCCGAGGCCTGCCGCCAGCTCGTGAAACGTGCGCTGTCGCGCTTCCGTCTGCCCTATGTCACGGTGACGCCCACTTTCTCGATCTGCCCCAAGCATGGCTATCTGGGCGGACGCCACGATTTCTGTCCCAAGTGCGATATCGAGATCATTGCGGGAAAGACCGCAGCGACACGAAGTGCGCAAGCTCTGTCCTCAACCGACTGAGCATCGCGCGCAAGCAGCTGGAAACAGCTTAAAGGAGTTATGCCAATGAACCAGGTTTACGAAGGTCAAGCGACGGCCACCGACACCGTCGCGCTGCGCGACGAAGAGCGGCAGCGCTGCGAAGTCTGGACCCGCGTGATGGGTTACCACCGCCCGATGGCGTCGTTCAACACCGGCAAGAAGGGTGAGTTCCATGAGCGCACCTATTTCAGCGAGCGCAGCTGCCAGGCCAGCCTGGCCGATTGAGGCCCGCGCGGCAGCGTCACTGATAGACGCGGCAGCGGCGGGCAAGACACTCAAGGTCGGTGGGCTCGTCGCTTTCACTGCCACCGACTTCCCCGGCAAACTCGCCGCTGTGGTGTTCGTCCAGGGCTGTCCCTGGCATTGCGGCTATTGCCACAACCCGCATCTGCAAGCGCGCGGCGCTGCGACGCCGATCGCCTGGGGTCAGGTCATGCGCCTGTTGGGGCGCCGCACCGGCTTGATCGACGCCGTGGTCTTCAGCGGCGGCGAGCCGACCATCGACCCCGCGCTGAATGACGCCATGCGCGAAGTGCGTTCGCTGGGCTTTCTGGTCGGCCTGCATACGGCGGGCATGTACACGCGGCGCTTGCTCGAAGTGCTGCCGCTGGTCGACTGGGTCGGCTTCGACGTGAAAGCCACGCCTGACAACTACGACCGCGTCACGCGCATTGCCGGCAGCGCGCCGCCGGCGCTGGAGAGTGCCCGGGCCGTGCTGGCCAGCGGCGTGGCCTGCGAATTTCGCACCACCGTTCATCCGGCGCTGCACACGCCTGACGACGTGCTGACGCTGGCGCAAGGTCTGAGCGCGATGGGCGTGCGCGACTACGTGTTGCAGCGCTTTCGCCGCACCGGATGCGCTGACGCTCAACTGAATGCGGCCGATGCGGCCGGCTTCATCTCGCCGCAGCTGCTGGCGCGCGTGTCGGCCCTGTTCGAGCGGTTCAGCTTGCGCAGCGACTGAGCCGTGCTGTCGGCGTTCCCCGCCGGCCGCGCTGTCAAGCTGTTCATGGCCCGGCGCATGCTCGCTTGCGAGATACTGGCCGTCGCTCTGGTCGCTCGGGCCAATCCACCTGAAAGGAGCAGACATGATCAAGAAGCTTCACCACAACGCGTACCGCTGCCGCGATTCAGAGCAGACGCGCCAGTTCTACGAGGGCTTTCTCGGCTTGCCGCTGGCCGCCACGTTGCTCATCGACGAGACCAAGAGCGGTCGCAAGACGCGCACCTTGCACACCTTCTATCAACTCGACGACGGCTCCTGTCTGGCCTTCTTCGAAGCACCCGACATGGCCTTCGAGTTCAAGCATCAGCATGACTACGACCTCCACATCGCGCTCGAGGTCGACGCGCCGGTGTTGGCGCAGATGCTCGAAAAGGGCCGGGCCGCCGGCATCGAGACACGCGGCGTATCAGACCACGATTTCATCCACTCGATCTATTTCCGCGATCCCGACGGCTATGTGATCGAACTGTGCAGCAAGACCGCACAGCACGACCAGGCGATGAACCGCGACACGAACGGCGCACGCGCCAAGCTCGATCACTGGCAGGCCGACAAGCAGCGCGCAGCGGTGTGAGCGCGGCAAGGCGCCAGCCGGCTACCAAGGCAGCTGATAGTCGACCAGGCTTGCGCGCGCTGCCTGCGCGACCCGCTCAGGCAGCGCGCATGACTTGCGTTGCAGCGTGTCCAGGTGCACGGCGACCAGCACCGTCACGGCCGCGAGTTCGCCGGTCTCGACATTGCGCATCTCCTGTACGAAACGCAGGGTCTTGTCTTTCACTTCGAGCGCGCCCGACCGGACCAGCACCGAATCGCCGGCATGCAGTTCGCGCAGGTAGGCGATGCGCTGCTCGACCGCCGCCATGCCGCGCTGCTGCGAGCGCAGGAACGATGGCGTCAAGCCGAGGTGGCTGAAGAAATTCCAGGTGGCCTCGTCGAACTTGCCGACATACCACATCACGTTCATGTGGTTCATGTGGTCGCACTGCCATGGGTAGACGGTGCCGCGATGGGTTTCTATCAGTTCGGACATGCTGGCCTTGTGGCAGGTTTCTGAATCCGGGCCGGACATCGAAGCACGGTCCATGCTGGCCCGCTCAGGTCCAGTGCACGTTCAAGCAATCGACAACCTGCGCCGACCCGGCAGGTCGCATCAGCGTTCCTCG
The DNA here is from genome assembly GCA_963740455.1 of uncultured beta proteobacterium. Lineage (GTDB taxonomy): Bacteria > Pseudomonadota > Gammaproteobacteria > Burkholderiales > Burkholderiaceae_C > Paucibacter. The sequence goes on along the minus strand of CAVUEF010000012.1, from coordinate 304,571 downwards.
CGAAAGGCCTCGCGTCGATTCGCCTCAGCGGCGAATTCCTCAAGTTCCGGGTCCATCGCGTTGCGCGACAGGACAATGCCTATGGGCTTGCCGTCCTTCACGACGGGCACGTGGCGAAAGCCGTGTTCTTGCATGATGACCAAGGCGTGACCATAGGTACGGTCCGGGGCAATGGTGAGCGGGCCATGCGTCATGACATCGGCCACATGCGTGCTCTGCGGGTCCCGGCCACGCGCCAGTACCCGAAACAAGGCATCCCGCTCGGTGAATATCCCGACCAGGTGCCCCCGGTCCACGACCATCGCCGCTCCGGTATTCGCGCCGGACATCAATATCGACGCCGCGCTGACGCTCACGTCGGGCGCCAGCATCAGGGCCGAGTCAACATCCATCACATCACTCACCAACAAATCGAACATCGTCATCACCTCGGGCCACATTGGCGCAATATGCCCAATGTATGAAACGACGACCAGGCGGCCTTGACGTATCGCAAGCTTTTGGATCGCGCGCTTACACGAAGTAGCCCTGAGTCGGGCGGCAAGGTGACATTGCCGGGTACAGGTTCAAGCGCGAAGGTGGCTCAACAGTTGATTGATGGCCTGCGCATCGGTCAAGGCCACGAAGGCGATACCGGCCAGTGCACCGCTGAGGTGGGCATCATGGTTGATGCGGCCGCGCTGCTGGCGCGACGCGTAATAGGTATAGGCCAGGTAGCTGAGCGCGAACAGCGGCGCCGGAATCGGCACCGGTATGGGCAGGATGAAGATCGCCGCGCCGGGGAAATAGAGAATCGACGCGAACAGCACGGCGAGGATGGCGCCCGATGCACCCAGCGTCCGGTAGGCCGGATTGTGGCGGTGCTTGAGCCAGGTGCCCGCATCGCTGGCGAGCAGGCCCAAGGCATAGAGCCAGACGAAACGCGTCGTGCCGATGCGCTGCTCCAGGCTGAACGCGAAGGCCCAGAACGTGAACGCGTTGAACAGCAGATGCGCCATGTCGGCATGGATGAATCCGCTGCTGATCAGCGTCGCGTACTCGCGCCGCCGCACCAGCCAATGCGGCCGAAACAGATTGCGCTCGATGATCGACGGCCTCACGAACAGGCCGAGCAGGCTCGCCAGCAGCATGGCGGCGAGTAACAGCGCGGCGGCGGGTGCGCTGCTGCTCAGTTTGATGAGGAAGTCCATGCGCGCATCCTACGCCGCGACTACACTCGGCCGCGATGAAACCCGACACCGCAGACCTCGACGAAATCGCCGTGCGCACGCTGGCGCATTACAACGAGCATGCGCAGGACTTCTGGGAAGGCACGCGCGACCACGACGTGCGCCAGAACATCGACGCCTTGCTGCGGCACATCGTGGCGTCGCCGCCGTTGGCGATTCTCGACTTCGGTTGTGGTCCGGGACGGGATCTGTTGACCTTTGCCCGCCTCGGCCATCTGGCGGTCGGTCTGGAAGGCGCCGCGCAACCGGCCGCGATGGCGCGTGCGCACAGCGGCTGCGAAGTCCTGGAGCAGAGCTTTTTGGCGCTGGATCTTCCGCAGGGCCGCTTCGACGGTGTGTTCGCCAACGCCTCGCTGTTCCACGTGCCGAGCCTTGCGCTGCCGCGCGTGTTGCGCGAGCTGCACGCCAGCCTGAAGCCCGGCGGCGTCTTGTTCAGTTCCAACCCGCGTGGCGATGGCCGCGAGGGCTGGAGCGGTGAGCGCTACGGCGCCTACCATGATCTGCCCGCATGGCGCAGCTACTTGTGCGCGGCCGGCTTCGACGAGTTGAGCCATTACTACCGCCCGGCGGACCTGCCGCGCGAGCAGCAGCCTTGGCTGGCCACCGTGTGGCGCAAGCCGGCCGGCTGAGCATCGCGCGCCTGATGCGCTTGAGCGGACGGCTCGGCCGCGCCGTCAAGGCAGCTTGGCGGCAACGCAGTGAATGCCGGTGATGCCAGCGCCTTGCGCGGCCACCGTTTGACAGGCAAGGGCCGTACTCGTCGAAGGCTGATGAAACCAGACCGTGCTGAAGTTGCCGCTCGACGCGACGCCCACGGGCACCCAGACCGGTGAGGCGTTGATCTGAGACAGTGCCTTGGGCGACCAGAACAAGGCGAGACCGACCAACAACAGCACTGCGATGACCAACCAGCGAACGCTTGACGTATTCATGAGGTGCCTCCAAACCTGGCTTGAGCGCAGGTTGAAAACGGGCGGCCTGTTCGAGCGCGCTCAAACCGACTCGAATGCCGCGGGCGGCACAGCTTACTCCTGTCGTTGCAATGCGCCGCCCTGCCGCTCGCTCGCGTTCCAGTCCTGATGAATCAGGTGATGGAAGGAGGTGAGCAGATCGTCGCAGCCGGCATCAGGCGGCAAAGTTTCGACGTCGCACTTGCCAGCCCTTGCCACGGCGGGTGATGCTTGCAATGCAGACGGCATGCGCGGCGCCGCAGCCTGGTGTACCGGCGCCTTTGCCCCTGTGCAGGGCCGCCGCGTTGGTGAGCGACAAGTCCAGCGCCACCGTTTCCTGAATGCGTGAGCACGCCGTCTGGTCGTCCGGCGCAGGCACCGCACCTGACAGCAGCTCCGCATACGTGAGCGAGACATAGAACCTGTCGGCGCCCGAAGGGATGGCCAGTCGCAGCGTGGATGGCACGACCAGCTCGTTGCCGGCGCAGTCGATGGCGATGCCCGGCGCGACCTCGATGTCGGCCCCATTGTCGACCTTCACCTCCAAGCCCGAGACCACGCCCCAGCCGTGCAGGAATCGGTTGTGCCGCCGCCATCGATCAAGCAAATAGGATTGCTCGTCGCGCCGATCCTCGGCCGAGAGGAGCTGCCCGTTGAAGTAGCGCAGTCTTGTCAGCGCGGCGATGTTTGGCACATTGATCTCCCGAGGACTTCGTGTCGCCTGAGCGTCGATTCAGAACGTCGAGGCTCAGGCAGCCCTTCAAGAGCAAGCGCAAACGTCGCTCACTAGGCAAAGTCTTTTTTGCGCCGTGACATGAAACCAAGCAGACCTAAACCTGTCAGCAACATCGAGTAGGTTTCGGGCTCTGAGATGGGGACACTCACTGTCACATAAGCCAGGCCAGAGTCAGCATAGGTAACGTCCAGGATGTCGCTCACGGTAAATAGGCCCGTAGTGAGAGGACGCCAATACGTCGTGCCCCATGCGCCTGTTGCCTCGAACGAATTGGTGGCGCTATCCAGCCCCCACGAGCTGTTTGGTTCCTGGCCTTGGTAGAGTCGTTGCGAACCCTGATCCGTGACCTGCCCACCGGACGTGATCCGATAATTTCCCTTGGTCGTGACTACATAAGCCAGGCCAGAGTCAGCATAGGTAACGTCCAGGATGTCGCTCACGGTAAATAGGCCCGTAGTGAGAGGACGCCAATACGTCGTGCCCCATGCGCCTGTTGCCTCGAACGAATTGGTGACGCTATCCAGCCCCCACGAGCTGTTTGGTTCCTGGCCTTGGTAGAGTCGTTGCGAACCCTGATCCGTGACCTGCCCACCGGACGTGATCCGATAACTCTTTACATACGCAGCATGGGCCGTGGGCGATAGAGCCAGGCAACAAGTAAGGACCATGCCGATAGTAATTCTGGTGATCATTCTCATCCCCTCAATTTTGGTCAGATGCGTTAGCAGGAAGTGCCGTCAAAGAGGCGATTCGCGGCAGAAGAAAGTAGTCAATCTCAAGACTGAACAGGTTTGCGCATTGAACTTCGGTGACAGCTAATCAAGAGAAGCCTTTCTTCCTGATGCAAATCCTTCACTTGTGGCCTTTGAGCAAGGGCTTGATGTCGAAACCTGATACCCATCGGCGGAGCGCGAAGAGGAAGGGGAGCGCACGTCAGGAAGCCTCAGAGACAGATCGCATGCGGTTTCCTTGTCTGATCGCATGGTGATCAGACTAAGGCCGGGGCGTTAGCTCGGCGTTACCTCGTCTGCGCCAGCGCCCGCTCGGCTTGACCGGTGCTTGCGGGCGCAGCGCGCGCCCTGGCCGGCGAGGAGCTGTCATGCAACGGTAGGGACCCGATCGAGTTCCAGGCGCTCATGCACACACAGGCGGGCTCTGAGCGGATTTCCGGATGGTCCATCCGGCTCGCCTGTGTCATCGCTGCTTGCCGCGGCGCGTCGCCAACCCAATCAACCCCAATCCCAGCAGCACCAGCGCACAGGTCTGCGGCTCCGGGACGTTGTTGCCGCCTGCGCCGGAGGCCACAGTAGGGGTGTAGGCAAAATTGTCCCAACCCAGCCCGCCAAGGTCGGTGATGCCGTGAATTCGGATGCGCGTGACGCCCGAAAACGCCGACAAGTCCACCAGGTCCGGCGTCCAGAAGTCTCCGGCCGAAATCACGTCCCGGGTCGCCTGGTAGGCGCCACCGACGTAGACATCGACCTTCGCAGTCACGCCCGGGTTGTTGCCACCAATGGCCCAGAACGACACACCCGAGACCGGGGCGGCCCAGTCGAGAACGGTTTCGCCCGCGCAGTTCAGGCCGTACGCGCCGATCGTGGCGGTGCACAGGAAGTTACGGCTCGAGCCGAATCCGATCCCCAACGAGTAAGTGGTGACGTGATTCAAATCGGTACCCGCGCTGCTGAAGACCACTCCCGGGTATTGGCTCGCAACCACGGGTCCGAAGTTGCCAACGTTACCGAAGTCCTCGAAATCGATGACCGTCGCTTCGGCACTTGCTGCGATGGCCATCATTGCCAAGGCGGTGATTGCAGTGTTTCTACGCATGACGCGTCTCCTGGAGGTGTGAAGTGTTGGCTGCGTAGCCAAGACACGCAGCCGTCGTGTGCGGGTCTTGTGCAACTGGCTGATACCGCGCCGTCATCTGTGACCGGGCTCGAAGCCAGATCGCATGCTGATCAGACTAAGGCCGAGGCGTTATCTGGGCGTTACGGCCGCTGCGCCAGCGCCAGCAACTCGCTGTGCACCGGGTTGCGCTTCAGGAAGCTGTCGTCGAACAGCGGCTGCCGCCTCTTTCTGCTTCCTTCGCCGCGTCGCAAACCCCAGCAAACCAAGACCCGCGAACACCAAGGTATAGGTTTCTGGTTCCGGAACTGCAGATGGTGCGGACTCTGTAAACAATGTTAGGGTGGTAAAGGCGTCACTTGAACCAACGCCGTCAGAGACCCTCAAACCGATCGTAACGGGACTCTTCCCGTAGATGGTAATCATAGGGTTCGAGGCTGTGCTGAATGGAGGGAAGCCAAAATCGAAAGTCTGATGGCCCCCGGTGTCGAACTGCCCGAAAGACCAATTGAACGTAAGGTGATCACCATCGGTATCGGAACTGGCCGATGCATCCAATTGAACTGGGATGCCGGGTGAAAATGTGTAAGGGCCACCGATATTTGCTATCGGCACAACGTTCGCCAATGCTGGCGTCGCTAACAGGCAGCCGAGAACGATTGCCGCGGAAAGTTTCAAGAGCTGTTGCATAGCTTGCCTTTCAAAAAATTGACACTTATGAAGTCGAGCACACACATGTGCCTGCGCAAAATACTTTTTGCAAATCAAGCCTAAAGGCGAGGGGTTGCCGATCCCCGAGCGGCGACCTTGGATTTGTTCATGACTTCCTCTTGATGGTCGCGAACCACATGGCAAGAACGCCGGTGTCCATCCGTCTTGATTGGCAACCCATCTCAGCCGAGCTGACTGAGCTTGGTCGCCCGCCCGGTGGGTGGAAGTTGCAGAGACAGATCGCATGCGGTTTCCTTGTCTGATCGAATGGTGATCAGACTAAGGCCGAGGCGTTACCTGCGCGTTACGGCCGTTGCGCCAGCGCTAGCAACGCGCTGTGCGCCGGATTGCGCTTCAGGAAGCTGTCATGGAACAGCGGCGGCACGCGCGGCAATGCTTCGGTGAGCAGCCAGTCGCGGCCCCGGCAGGCAATGCGAATGGCGCCTGCAGTGTCGCCCGCGCGTTGCCGCGCCAGCGCCAGCCAGTTGCAGGCTTGCGCGACGCTGGCCGGCATGGCGCGCAGGGCCAGCGACCGCTCGGCGTTGTCGGCGCAGTCCGCACAGGCGGCGTCGCCGAGCTCGGCCAGGCACAGCGCTTGAAGCGCCTGCAGGGCCGGCCGCCAGGCATCGAAACCGGTGGCTCGGGCGCTGGTGTCGATCTGCCTCAATTCATCCAGCGCCGCAGCGGGAGGCTCGGTCGGCAACAAGGCGAGCGCGCTTCGGATGCGCCGCAGCAGGTTCTCTTCGCTGCGCCGGTGGCGCAGCGGCTCGCGACCTGAGCCGGAGGACAGCTTGAGCAAGCCTACTCGCCTGTGCACGCCCAGATGATCGTTGTTCGCCGCGGCGTCGTCGAGCTGGCGCGCCGCCTGCAATGCCTGCTCGGTCCGCCCGAGCGATTGCCACAGTACCGCACGCTCGGCCTCGACCACCTGGCGCCACTCGAGACGGTAGGGTTCGTCGCGCTCGTCGATGCGCCGCAGCAGCTCGAGCGCCCTACCGTACTGTCCGAGGTCGCCCAGAATGCTCAGCGCGGCGGAGGTGTCGCCGAAGAGGTCCGAAGGCACCTGATCCGTGGAGGCGATTTCATCGAACACCTCATCTATCAGCGTCAACGAGCGTTGGAAATCACCGGCGTTGGCAGCCATGCGGGCCGGGACGAGCCAATTGCTGAGAATCCTCGCGCGCCGATCTGGACCGACGAGCTGATCGACGCGCGGTCCGTCCAAGCCGGTCAGCAGCATCGGGCGCGAGGGCGAATCCAGGCCGGCGAGTGCGACGGCCATGGCCGCGCTGCTGCGCGCGACGAGTTCGCGTGCCGGCAGGCCGAGCTCACGGAAGAGCGCTGCTGCGGGGGCCAGCATGCGCAGACTTTCGCGCACGCGCCCCTGATGGCGCAGCAGGCGACTGATCTCGACCCGGCATTCGGCCTCGGTGCGGCGTTCACCGACCGCGATGGCCTCGTCCAGCAGCGGCGGGAACAGTGCCTGGCAGCCCGCCAGATCACCGCGCATATACATGCCGAAGGCCTGCATCAACTGGGCACGCACGATCTGCTGCGGACTGCGCGCCAAGGGCATTGCCAGTGCCGCAGCCGTCTCGTAGGCAAGCGTCGCTCCGGCATTGACGTGCAACTCGCAGGCGTCGAAGTAGCGGTCAAACGCGGCGCCCGTGTCGCCCTGGCGCAGCAGGATCTCGGCCGCCTGCTGGTAGCGCTGGCCGGCCTCGCCGATGCGTCCGGCGCCTATGGCCTGCCGCGCGGCATGGCACAGCGGTTCGACGGCCAACGCGTCCTGGCCGGCGGCGAGCCAGTGCGTCGCGATGCTTGAAGGCGCGCCAGCATGCGCGGCCAGCCAGGCCGCGATGCGGCCATGGGTCGATACCGCGATAGCTGGCGGCACGCTGCGCGCCGCAGCCTCGAAGATCAGATCGTGTGCGAACAAGCCGTTGCGCATCAGTTGGCGGTCTTCCAGTTCGCGCCAGGCGTCGGCCAGCGCCAGTCCGGTCTCGCCCAGCACGGCCTCGGCAAGCTCGATGGTGAAGTCGCTCGCTGCCAGCGCCGCCAGCCTTGCCAGCGAGGCAGCGCGCGGCGAGCAGGCGGCGACCTGCTGATCGAGCAGAAGCGCAATCGTCTGCGGCACCGGCACGCGTTCGAGGTCGCGCGCAGCTGGATCGCTGAACCAGCCCTTGAGCAGCTCCAGCGTGAACATCGGGTTGCCGCCGCCGCGCCGCACCAGCGTTGGCGTCAGCCGCGCGACACGCTCCTGCGGCAATTGCAGCGAGGCCAGCAGTGCCTCGACTTGCGGTGCAGCAAGCGGCTGCAGCTGGCGCAGGCACAGTCGGCCGCAATCTTGCAGCGTGCGCCGCAGTTCGAGCAAGGCTGGCACTTCGTGCGGGCGGGCGGCAAACCCCCATTGCGGGCGACCCGGCGGCATGTCGGTGACCATCAGCGTCAGCAGCTCGATGGTCGCGGCATCGGCCAGGTGCAGGTCGTCGATGATCGGGTGCAATTGCGCCTGGGCGAGCGCTGCCGTCGCGGCCTCGCGTATGGATTGCGCACTGGCGCGCTCGTCGTGCAGCCCGGCCTCGACCGTGCCGCTGCACAAGAGCGCGATCAGCTCGCGCTGCTCGTCAGGCAACGCGCTGCGTCCCGGCAGCTCTTGCAGCAGGCGTGCCAGCGTGGCATACGGGCGGCGCGCGTCGCCATGGCGCGCGCGCACCAGCAGCGCGCCGGGATACTGGGCCAGGTGATCCTCCAGCAGCCGGCTTTTGCCGATGCCGGCCTCGCCTTGCAAGAGAAAGGCCTGCCCGCCGGCCCAGGCGCCGGCCAGCACTTGGCGCTCGCGGTCGCGTCCGATACTGCGCGGTGGGCGCAGCAGCGTCACCGGCAATGGGCGCCGCAGGAGGGTGCCGGCAGTGGCAATGACCTCGGCGGCCTCGATCATGCGCAGCAATTCCAGTGTTTCGGCGGAAGGGCGTGCGCTGAGCTCGTCCTTGAGCACACGCTCGCAGCGTTCGAAGGCGGTCAGTGCGGCCGAGCGGTCGCCGCGCAGATAGTGCAGTCGCATCACGCGGCGGTGGGCATGCTCGGATGTCGGCTCGTCGACGAGCAGTCGCTCACCTGCCTGCAGCGCGCGCGCCAGCTGGCCGGCGTGTTCGTAAGCGCTGGCGACGACGGCCAGACGCTCGATCTGCAGCTGACGCAGGCGCGCCCGTTCGCTGTCGAGCCAGCCCTGGAAGTCGGGCCAGTCGCCGAAACGCAGATCGCCCAGCAGCGGTGCCATGGCGGGCAGCGGGTCGTCGGCGGTGGCCGGAGCCGATGCCGCCAGTGATGCGGCATCGACCCAGGCCTCGGGGTGCAGGCGCACGGTCTCGCCGTCAACCAGCAGCAGACGCGAGAGCACGGTCCGATGCTGGTGCAAGGTCTGGCGCAGGTTGCGGCGCGCGGCCGAGGGAACGGCCTCGGGATACAGCCAAGCAGCGGCGCGTCCGCGCTCCAGCGGCCCGCCCAGTGCCACCAGCGTCAGCAGCAGCGTGACCCGCGAAGGCAGGTCGATAGCCCGTCCGTCGATGAGCGCCGACGGCTTGCCCAGCAGCACCAGGCGAACCTCGGCGCAGGCAGGCTTCTTCACAAAGGCGGGCAAGTTGTCTTCCATTCGATAAGCCTACTCCAGCGCCTGTTAACAATGCGTCTGCCTGTGCGAACGGGGCCGGCCGGCGCGCTGAGCCAGCAGTGCCCGCGTCAAGCGGTGCCGCGCTGTCTCCTGACCAGGGTCATGCAGGCCAGGGCGGTCAGCCCCAGTGCCAGGCTCTGGGGCTCGGGTACGCTGCTTGTCGCGGGCGGCGCAGCGGCGCTGATGCTCAGCGACAAGCCGTCGCGGTTGTCGGTGTAGGGGTAGTCCGGGATCCAGAATCGCACGTCCGACGGGCTCGTCAAGTCGAGGTGAATGGGGCCAAAAGCCTGCGCGGCGGTCAGAGCAAAGTCGGCCGTCTCCCAAAGTAAACCATCGCCGTAGCTCGTGGTGCTGCTGTTCACGCTGACCTGCAGAGCGTTCAACCAGCCGGTGGAGATGCCCTTCTTGCAGGTGTGGTCCGCATTGCAGACGGCGCTATCGCTGGACCATGGATTCCACGCAGTGTAAGTGCCCTTGACGTAATTGACGTCCCAGGCGCCGGCTGCCAACGACACGGTGGTACCAATGCCGTTGAGGGCGCTCACATCGACCGGTGCGGGACTGGCTTGTGCCCGAGGAAGGATGACCATGGTCAGTGCCAGCAGCAGTCCGGCCCTGCGGAATTTGTGTTGCTTCATGAGGATTCCTTGTGTTGAAGTTCGTGGGCTCCGGGCCGACAGATCTGATCGACACCGCAACCACAGCGTAGCGCCCTCGCGTTAGCCGGCCGTTACGGGCGCTGTCGTCCAGATGCTTTTGCGGCTCGCGACCGATCGCGATGGTGCCCCCACAATCCGTGCGAGACGCATGGCCATGCTTCCTCTTGATGACCGCGATGAGCTGGAGTTTCAGGACGGTGCCGAGAAAGCAAGGCTCAGCAAGATAAGCCAGCGTCGATTCTCTGGTGCTCGCAAGGTGCGCTTTGCAGTTGCTGCTTCCGGATTCTGTCGCTAGGAGACGCTGCCATTGCGTGCCGCCTGGCGTCCGGCTCCGTAGCACAGGAGGGCCAAGAGCGCACTGCCCGTCATTCCAATCGCGGCGTCAAGCAGCTTGGTTGACGGAATTTTCAGCAGAAACGCGCCGCCCACGACAGTAAGCAGTGCAAAGGCTATACACAGGGCGTACCAAATCGATGGGCGCAGCAAAGACCTGTATGCATTCGGCCGTTGGAATAGAAGGCGTGTTCCTGCGACAAGAAATAGCACGGCCGGGAAGCCAAAGAATGCAGCCGCTCCAAATTGGGCCGCGTGCGAGCCAGCCTTTACCCTACCCATTAAAAGTAGTGCAGTAACTGTAGCCACGAAAAGTACTAACCCAAGGACAAGGATCAATGCGCCAATAATTCGGCCAGACCGTCTGGGGATTGGCCAACTGAGGTAACGCGTGATCGCTGTTGACCGCTCTGGTGGGGCAGGTGCCGATGGCTTCATTTGTTCCACCCGTTTTGAGCGCATTTTGCGCCACGGCGGGTCTTCTGCGTTGCCCGGTTTTACCCTTGATGGGCCGGCGCCGTCAGGCGATTGATTCCGGCCGGAAGTCGCCAAGTTCGGACCTTACCCTCTACCCTAGAATCGGCACGCATGACCTCATATCAGCAGTTCCTAGAGCGCCATCCGGACTACGCAGCAGGCAGTGAGCTCGACGATTTGCGTGCCACGCAATACGGCCGACTCGACGCACAGGGTCAGGTCTATCTGGACTACACGGGCGGCGGTTTGCATGCCGTATCACAGGTGCATGAGCATGCGCAGATGCTCAGCGACCATGTGCTTGGCAACCCGCATTCGGCAAGCCCGAGCTCCATGGAAATGACGCGCCGGGTCGAGCAGACGCGCGCTGCGGTGCTGGCGTATTTCAACGGCACCGGCGAATACACCGCCATCTTCACGCTCAACGCCTCCAGCGCGATCAAGCTGGTGGCCGAGTCGTACCCATTCGCCCCGGGCGGAAAACTGTTACTGACGGTGGACAACCACAACTCGGTCAACGGCATGCGCGAGTTCGCACAAAGCAAAGGGGTCGAGGCAAGCTATGCGCCGTTGACACGCCCGGAGCTGCGCATCGATCAAAGCGCCATGGACGATCTGCTGGCGCTGGCCGACCCCGAGCAGGCGAACCTGATGGCGTTTCCGGCGCAGTCCAATTTTTCCGGTGTCAAGCATCCGCTCGGGCTGGTCGCGCAGGCACAGGCAAAGGGCTGGCATGTGTTGCTCGACGCAGCCGCCTTTGTGCCGACCAACCGTCTGGACCTGCGCACGGTGATGCCGGACTTCGTGGTGATGTCGTTCTACAAGATGTTCGGCTACCCCACCGGTGTGGGTTGCCTGCTGGTGCGCAACGAAACGCTCAAGGCATTGCGCCGGCCCTGGTTTGGCGGCGGCACCGTCAACTTTGCCACCGTGCAGGGGCGCATGCACGTCTTGTCCAAAGGCGAGGCGGGATTCGAGGACGGCACGCTCAACTACCTGGGCATCCCGGCGGTGGAAATCGGCCTGCGCCACCTGCAGAGCGTGGGTATCGAGACCATTCAGACCCGTGTCAACTGCCTGACCGACTGGCTCATCACGCAACTGCTGGCGTTCAGACACAGTAACGCGCGCCCGATGGTGCGGCTCTACGGCCCGGCCAATATGGCCATGCGCGGCGGCACCGTCACCATCAACCTCTACGACCCGAATGGCCATCTGGTCGATTACCGGCGCATTGAAGAGTTGGCCGGCGAGGCGCACATCTCGCTGCGCACCGGCTGCTTTTGCAACCCCGGCGCCGGCGAGGCGGCCGAGGACCTGAACGAGGACGATATGCGTGCCGGCATTGCCCAGGTCGGCGGCGAGATCAACCTGCTGCGGTTCTCGCAAGCGATGCAGGAGCGTGGCGGCAAGAGCGCCGGTGCCATCCGCGTGTCCATCGGCATCGCCAGCAACTTCAGCGATATAGAGCGCTTTCTGGCGTTTGTGGCGGGATTCCGGGACCAGACGGCACTGACGATTGGCAGCGTGTCGTTCGACATCGAGTCGTGCCGCATCGTGCGCGATGGTGGCTGAGCCAAGCCGATCTCGAAAATTGTGGCGGTGCGCAAGGTGCAACGCTCGATGTGCGTGGCTTCAGGATGGCAAGCAGACATCGACACAGCACAAATGACTTGCCTGTCCAGACTGTTCAGGCAGCAGCCCGTTCGCGAACAGCGGCCCGAACGAAAAGATGTCCGGCGCGAGGCCGAACGGAAGTGCCGTCCAGAAGTTTCTGCGGCTGGCGCGACCGAGCGCGACGGCGCCCCAGAGTCCGTGCGAGACGCATGTCCATGCGTGTTGTCATGCAGATTTGCCTCATCACGTTGTTCTGCCCCCGCCGGACCATCCGACGGGTAGCAAATTACGTGAGGCAACGGGTCAGGGCGAGTAGCATTTTGATGCGGCAATGCGTTCAGAAACTCGGCACGCTGGTCGTCCCAACCGTTCCCCCCTGAAAGCAGCAAGCCCGTGGAAGGTTTCATCAGACGCGGCCGACTTTCGTATCCACCGCTTCACGCAGGCCGCCACCGAGCAGATTGACGAGTTTGTGTGTTGACACCATAATGGTTCCACTCTGGATGCGCTGACTCATGACCACAACCCTGACCCTGAAGAATATTCCTGACGCCGTTTACGAGCGGCTGAAAGCTTCTGCTGAACTGACACAGGCGCAGCATGAACAGCGAAGCCATTGTGTGTCTGGAAGCGGTGCTGGTGCCAACACGGCTTGCTACTACAGAACGCTTGGCGCGTGCCCGTGAACTCAGGGCTGCGTTGAAGCCCGCGAAGTTCTTGGCGCGTGATATCGACGCGCTGAAGCGGGACGGCCGCGCATGATCGTCGTCGACTCGAACGTACTCGCCTACTTGTACTTGCCGGGCGAATACACGGGTGCCGCAGAGGCACTGCTTGCCATCGAACCTGAGTGGGCAGCTCCCGTTTTGTGGCGCAGCGAGTTTCGCAATATTCTCGCGGGCTACCTGAGGCGCAAGAGCTTGAGCTTTGAGCAGGCGGTCGCTTTGCAAGCCGAAGCTGAGGCATTGCTGGCCGGATGCGAGTACGAGGTCGACTCAAGAAGCGTTCTCGAATTGGCGCGTGACAGCGACTGCTCGGCGTATGACTGCGAGTTCATCGCATTGGCTGAAACGCTCGGCACCAAACTCGTGACGATGGACAAGAAACTTCTGAAAGCGTTCCCGAGTCGCGCAGTTGCATTGAACGCGCTCTGACGAATAGCGTTATCTGCCGCCGAACCGACGGCGAACGAATGCGCAGAAGTCGCAGGGCGTCATTGCCTAAACCCGCTCCACCCCACCCACCGGATTCATCGCCACGTAGCGCGCGAGTCTTGCCCAGCCTTCATCGACCTCTGCTTGCAGCGCTTCGATGTCGCTGGCGTGCAGGTGTTTGTAGCGGCGCTGCAGCGCCAGGTAATCGCTCACCGGGCGGGCGGTACGCTGCCAGGTCTTATCCCTGATCGTCCCTGCTACAGGCATCGAGGCATGCGGCCAATTCAAGCCGCGTGCGGCCGGCCTCGAAGGGCGCGCCCATGGCGTCGAAGGTGGCGATCGCCTGCGTCATCTCGATGTGCGCCTGCCCCGGTTTGCCCTCGGCCATTGCGACTCGGCCCAGCACGCGCTGCGACCAGCCCAGCGCGTACTCATAACCCGCGCGGCGGCTGATGTCGGCGCCTTGCGCGGCTTGTTGCCGGGCTGCCTCCAGATCGCCCAGCTGCAATTGGGCTTCGCCGCGGAAGGTCAGGAACAGGCCATGCATCTGTGGAATGCGAAATTGCTCCGCCTGCGGGATGGCCTCGGCGAGCACCGCCAGCGCCTCGGCCGCATCGCCACTCGTGATCAATGCCAAGCCGAGCATGCCCAGCGCGGTCATCCGGTTCAAGGGGTCGAGCGCCAACTCGACGCTCAGGCGGCATGCCGACAGCGCCGCATCGAGCTCACCCGCCAGCGTGTGGATGAAGCCGGTGGCCCAGGCGGCGTAGCTGGCCAGGCGCCGATCCGTCGCTTCTTCGGCCAGAGCCCGAGCGCGCGCTTCCATGGCCAGTGCCTCGACAAAGCGGCCGCGGTATGACAGGTTGAGGCCGAGAATCCAGTACGCTTGGCCCAACCACCAGCCTTCGGTCGTGTCTTCGAGCAAGGCCACCGCTTGTTGACCATGCTGCACACCCTGCATTGGCCTGGCCCAAAAGTGCTCCAGCGCAAGCAGGAAATGCGCCTTGCCCATGGTCGCGCGGTCACCGCAAGCGGTGGCCTCGTGCAAGGCGCGGCGGGCGTCATCCGCAGCTTGGGCGTGCTCGCCCAGGTAGGTTCGCGTGCTGCCCAGACGCAGGTAATAGTGGGCTGCCTGGCGCGGATCGGCGGCGCCGTCCACGCCAGCCTGTTCGGGCAGCAGCAGCGCCAGCACGTCCTTGAATCGGCCCAGGAAGAACAAGCTGCGCGCCTGGCGCAAGACCAGCTCGCGTCGCGCACTCTCCTGCCCAGGCGCGTGTCCGCGGGCCAGGTGATCAAGCGCCTGGCCCAGTGCCATCAGGGCCTGATCGTGCGCGCCGTCGTGCGATGCCCGGGCGGCCAGACCGCTCAGATAGAACACGGCCTTGGCATGTTCGCGGGTGTGCGAGTAGTGAAAGGCCAGGCGGTCGTTGACCATCGACAAGTCATTGGCATGCAGCTGCTCGAAAGCCAGGGCCAGGGCCAGGTGCAGCGCGCGCCGGGTGGGCTCCAGCAACTCGTCGCTCGCGGCCTGGCGGATGCGTGCATGCGTGAAGTCGAACGATTCGCCCACCAGGCGCAGCATGCGTCTGCGCACCAGTTCCTCAAGCGCATCGGCAGCTTCGGATTGGCTCCGGCCGGTCGCCAGCTGCAACAGCGCAAAGTCGGTCTCACGCCCCGCCACAGCCAGCACCGTCGCGAGTCGGCGTGCGTGCGGGCTCAACAACTCCAGGTGGCTCTTGATGAGATCACGCACGCGTTCAGGCAAGGCCAGTGTGGTGTCGTCCACGTGGGCCTGGCCGGCGCCGATCGCTCGCATCGCCTCGACCACCACGAAAGGATTGCCCTCGCTGGTCTTCCACACCCGATCAGCCAGACGGGCGCTGGACTGGGTGTCCGCGTCGCTGCTCAACAGCGCGTGCACCATCGAGGCGGTCTCCTGCTGCGTCAGCGGGCGCGGCTCGACGCGCCTGAAGCGCGGCCCTTGGGCCAGTTCGCGCAGTGCGCGACGCAACGCAGCCGATTCCGACACTTCCTCATCGCGGGCAGTGACCACGATCGTCAGCGGCCAAGCTTGGCCTCGGCGGGCCACCATGGCCAGCAGGCGCAGGCTGGTCTCGTCGCACCAGTGCAGGTCTTCGAACAGCAGCAGCGTCGGGCGAGCCGCCAGCAACGCCAGCAGTTGGACGACGGACTCGAACAGGCGCGCCTGGCGGGCCGTCGCTGCGCTCTCGTCGTCGGCGCTCTGGTGCCGGCCTGCCAGCTCGGGCAGCAGGTTGGCCATTTCGCCTTGCCAGGCTGGATCGAGGGCCTCTAGCAGTGCCTTGTCCGCCGCGACGCCCGCCGAGCGAAACATGTCCACCCAAGGCGCCAGCGGGAACAACTGTTGGCTCTCATGGCCGCGTGCCATGAGAACCCGCAAGCCCTCGGTGGTGGCCCGGGCGCTGACTTCTTCCACCAGCCGGGTCTTGCCGATGCCCGCTTCGCCAAGGACCGCGATGACCTGGGGCAGCCGCAAACGCGCACCGCCCAGCGCGGCGACGAGCTGACGCAACTCCGCATCGCGCCCGATCAACGGGGCCTCGTGCACTGGCGCATCAACTGGCGGCGCGACGTCGTGCGCAAGCGGTCCCGCGCTCGCCGGCCCCGCGGCCGCAATGGCGCTGTCGCCGTGCTGTTGGCGCAGCAGCGTGTTGTAGAGCTGCCGCGTGGGCAATTCGGGCTCGGCACCCAACTCGCGTTGCAGCACGTTGACGCACACCTGGTATTGGCGCAGCGCCGCCGCGCGCCGACCCTGCAGCGCATACAGGGACATCAGACGGCGATGTCCGGACTCCAGCAAGGGATCGATGTCCAGGAGCCGCAGGCAAGTCTGCAGCGCAGACTCGATCTCGCCACCGGCCTGTTGCGCCGCGGCAAGCCGGCCCAGTAGTTGAATCGCGCGTTCACGAGATCGCGCGCGCGCGCCCGACAGCCAGTCCTCGAAGGCCGGCTCATTCACCGCCATCCCGGTGAGCAGCTCGCCCCGGTACAGATCGGCGGCGCGCCGCAGCGACTCGATGTCGGACGATGACGCGGCGGCGTCGAACTCGACGGCGTCGACTTCGATCACGCCGGGTGCTAGCGCGACGCTGCGGCCGGTGATCAACAGCACGCGCTGCGGGCTGACCTTGCCGATCAGCGATAACGCCTGGCGCAGACTGGCCAGGGCGCTCTGGTCGTTGCCTTGCCCCCACAGCAAGGAGGCCAAGGCCTCGCGGCGCTGGGCCTGTGGCGACTCGGCGGCGATGTAAGCCAGCAGCGCCTCGGCCTTGCGGGTCGGCAGGCGCACCACCACGCCAGCAGCCGTGCGCAACTCGAAGCCGCCCAGCAGAGTCAAATGGAACAGGGCCATCGCGCTGGTGCCTCCTTGTCGCACCCGGTCGGGCCCACGGCCCGCAACACACTGTACCGGGCAGCTTCGGCAGTGATTGCGTTGTTCGCAAACCTGGGCGGCCGGCACCCCCCAAATGTGTGGGCTGGTGGTACGTGCAAATTGCGTTCTTGTGACGCCGGGCCGGTACAAGTACATCCCAACAGCGCACAGGCAGAACGACCATGCCACATTCCCCCGTTTATCAGGTCAGCTGCCCAGCATCGCCGGCAGGCCGCTGGGCCACGCCGCATGCCGTACGCCGCGATCCGGCAGCTGGGTGTCGGACTGATGGTGCTAATTGCACTGACGATGCCGGCAGCATCGGCTCATGCAGGCGCCATTGCGGTGCAGAACCCTTAAATTTTCCCTTCGACAGCCTCTAGGAGGCCTTGGATCTAACGATGGATCCTGAATCACAACCCCAACCAGGAGCATTCATCATGAAAAAATTTCTTGCCAGTGGAGTACTTGTATTAGGTGCCGCGATAGGCACGGTCGCTTCAGCGTCCATCATCCCGTTGGATGCGCTGAACGAGTTGACGATTTCCACCCATTTCACAACGCTCTGCATCGTTGACACGATGGGCCCCGGGATCAGCGTCTACGGCAACAACGACGGAAGCTGCAACAGCATCAGTTCTTCGTCGGCATACGAATTGCGTACGCCCTATGACTACATCGCGTTCCAGTTCAACCTGGGCGTGACAGGTAATGTCTACCCCAACGGCCGGTCTTCGAAGTACCGCGACATCTTTGATGCCAGCTCGGTGCTGAGCGCACGCGAGATCTCGATGATCAAGACCGCCGATCCTTATGCGCACCTCCAGTTCGGGTCCGAGGGCATGATTCCACTGGTCAACAGTGGCACCGTACGCTCCATGCTCGGCGACATGACGGAAAGCGCCGATTGGCAGGAACTGAACTACTACGACTTCGCGCCCAGCGGTGGCGGTGCATCTGCCCGGGCTGCGACGCTGTTCCTGCGTACCGCGCCGTTAGTATTCCCCGCCCTCCCGATGCCTTTCACTTGGGTCGCGTACCCCCTGGGCTGTGAAGGCTGCGAGAGCATCGTTCAGGTGCCGGAACCGCAAGGGGCAACGCTGGTCGGCATGGGTCTGATCGCGTTGGCATTCACCCGGCGTCGGAAACATCTGCCGCGCGACTCGCATTGATCCGCTGCCCCGAGCCTTGGCGCGGGCTGGCCTTCCCTGGAGCTCAGCCGCCAGCGCCGGTCAGGGTCCGCACCCGTACTCGCGTCCTCAATCCCGGTGTTGCTTGGCATGCCGGTTGCGAGAACACAAACATTCTGCCGAAACCGATAATCTTTAGGAGCCTCTGCGAAATGACACCGGACGGCAACGCGGCGGCGTCGAACTCGACGGCGTCGACTTTCATCACGTCGGGCGCGAGCGCGACGCTGCGCCCGGTGATCAACAGCACGCGCTGCGGGCTGACCTTGCCGATCAGCGATAACGCCTGGCGCAGACTGGCCAGGGCGCTCTGGTCGTTGCCTTGCCCCCACAGCAAGGAGGCCAAGGCCTCGCGGCGCTGGGCCTGTGGCGACTCGGCGGCGATGTAGGCCAGCAATGCCTCGGCCTTGCGGGTCGGCAGGCGCACCGCCACACCCGCAGTCGTGCGCAATTCGAAGCCGCCCAGCAGAGTCAAATGGAACAGAGCCATCGCGCTGGCGCCTCCTTGTCGCGCCCGGTCGGGCCCACGGCCCGCAACAAACTGTACCGGCAGTTCCGGCCGGAATTTGCGCTCTTCGCACGCCTGGCCCGCCCGGCATCCCGTGAATGCAGGGGAAGGCGACACGCGCTCATTGCGTTCTTGTGACGCTCGATGGATATACCTTGGACTCCAGCATCCAAGGAGCACCCCATGTCGATCCGCAGAACCTTACTGTCCGTGAGCCTGATGGCGCTGTTGCCGATGGCAAGCCACGCCAGCACCTTCAACGTCATGTTCAAGAATACCGTGGCAGGTGAAATCCTGACTTTCGTCGACGGCCAGCAACTTGCCGACGGTTACTGCCCTTCGGCCAACCCCGATGGCTCAGTGAGCTGCTACATGATTGCGCCTGGACGTACCTCTGCCCCCCATGCGGCGGCGCTCGACGACAGGCTAGGGTTCGCCGGCACAAGCTTCACCTACTGGATCGGCGAGCAGGGCGAATCCGGGGACACGCAGCATGTCAGTGACTATTTCCGCATCACGCAGTTGCTGGCGGACTCTGGTGGAACCTATTACGGCTCAGGCACCTCGGTGTTCGTGGAATTCTGGTCCGATGGTGAAGGGTCAGGGTCCGGCAAGCTTTGCAAGGATCAGATCAACACTGGCATCGCCGGCAATCCGACGGGCTGCGTGGTGACCGAAAACGGTAGCAAGCAAAGCATTTTGAGCGGCCTTCAGGTCTACTACGACACCTACAATTTCTCCTTCTCTTCCGGCACGCCCCCCGTCGATACTCCCGCTGGTGGCAGCGTGCCTGAGCCTTCGTCCTTTGCGCTGATCAGTGTGGCCCTCCTTGCGGGCGGCTTGGTTCGTCGAACTCGGCGTGAGATTGCCCGATTCGATTGAGGTAGCGCCTCACCTCGCCGCCGGATTCATCTCGACGTGCCGCGCGAGCCTTGCCCAGCCTTCGTTGACCTCGGCTTGCAGCGCATCGATGTCGCTGGCGTGCAGGTGTTTGTAGCGGCGCTGCAGCGCCAGGTAGTCGCTCAGCGGGCGGGCGGTGCGCTGCTGGCTGAGCGTGTAGCGGCGGCCGTCTTCGACTTCGTAGAGCGGGAAGGCGCCGCTCTCGACCGCGTAGCGCGCAGCCTTCAATCCGCCGTCTTCGCTCAATCCCCAGCCGTCGAGGCAAGGCACCAGCAGCGTGATGATGCGAAAACCGCGCATCGCCTTGGCCTTCTCGATCTTGCGCACCATGTCGGGCAGAAAGCCGACGCTGGCGGTGGCCGCATAGGGCACTTGGTGGGCGGCCATGATTTCGGTCAGATTCTTCTTGCGTGAAGTCTTGCCCGTCAGGAGTCGAGCTGGTCCTGGCGTAATGCGGCGTCGACGAGGATTTTTGCGCGCCGGTGTTCATATAGCCTTCGTTGTCGAGGCAGAAGTAGATGATGTTCTCGTTGCGCTCGGCCGCCGACGACAGACATTGAAAGCCGATGTCGTAAGTGCCGCCGTCGCCAGCGAGCACGATCACATGTGTGTCGCGCTTGCCTTGCGCATCGAGCGCGCGGCGCAGACCCGAGGCCGCTGCGGCACTGGCTTCGAGCGTGGGCTGATAGACCGGGATGTGCAGCGAGCTGTACGGCTGCGGGCCCGAGATGATGGCCATGCACGAGGGCGGAATCACCGCCATCGCGTCGGGGCCGATGGTGGCCAGCAGATGGCGCACCGACATGGCCTCGACACAGCCGGGGCAGGCCGCGTGGCCCGAGCACAGCATCGGGGCTTCGTTCAAAGTCAAAGTTTCCATGCGGCTTACCTCGCCCAAAGCGATGCGGCTTGCGGCTCGGCGCCGAGGGCGCCATGCACCAACTCGCAGATCTTGTCGGGCGAGACATTGACGCCGCCCACGCCCGCCAAAAAACCGTGGATGCGCGGCGCATCCTTCATGCCGTAGAGCGCGGCGCGCAGCTCCTGGTGCACGACGCCGCCCAGGCCCGGCGAATGGTTGCGGTCGAGCACCAAGCACATCGGGTACGCCGACCAGCGCCAGGCGCAGCGCCTGCACCGGCAGCGGACGCAGCATGCGGATCTTCAGCAGCCCGATCGTCTCGCCCGCATCGCGCAGTGCGTCGACCGCCTCGCGCGCCGTGCCGCACATGCTGCCCAGCGTGACGATCACGGCACGTGCGCCGTCGCAGCGGTAGCGCTCGACCAGGCCATGGCTGCGACCGGTCAGCTCGCCCCATTCGCGGTCGGCGTCGAGTGCCACGCTCAGCGTTTGCTGCATCGCCGCGTCAACCGCCTGGCGGTGGCGCTTGAACATGTCTTGCGTGACCACGTTGCCCCAGGATGAGCCGACGCCGTATCCAGACGCTGCGCCGGCGCGTAGGCCGGCAGGTAGCCGTCGACCAGTTCCTGCGACGGCACTTGTACCGGTTCCAGGCGTGCGACACATAAAACGCGTCGTGGTTCACCAGCACCGGCAACTGCACCTGCTCGGCCACGCGAAACGCCTGGATCACGGTGTCGAGCGACTCCTGTGCGGTCTCGGTGTAGTACTGGATCCAGCCGGTGTCGCGCTGCGCCAGGCTGTCGGTCTGGTCGGGCCAGAAGGCCCAGGGCGACGCCACCGTGCGGTTCACGTTGACCATCACGATGGCCGAGCGCGCGCCGGCGGCGTAATGCAGCACCTCGTGCATCAACAGCAGCCCTTGCGAGGCGGTCGCCGTGAACACGCGCGCACCCGCCAGCGAGGCCGGAATGCAGGCCGACAGCACCGAATGCTCGGACTCGGGCGTGAGGATTTCGGCGTTGAATTCGCCCCGCGCATGGAACTCGGTGAGCAGCTCCAGAATCGGCGTCTGTGGCGTGATCGGGTACACCGGCACCACCTGGGGACGCGCCAACCTGGCAGCCCAGGCGGCGGCGTGGTTGCCGGTCAACAGCATCGAGGTCTGGTCGTTCTTATTCATCTCAGCTATTCCTCCGGACTTCGCGCGACCCGCAACACATGAAACCAAAGCAACCAAGCGGACGCCGTGGAACCGGCTTTGCCGGGCCACTGGCGGCGCCCCCTTGGGGGGAGCGCCGCAGGCGCTTCGGGGGGGTCATCGAACTTCCTCGCGCATCGTCATCGAGCCGGTCGGGCATTCGCGCACGCAAATGCCGCAGCCCTTGCAATAGTCGGTCAGCACTGCATAGCCGCCGTTCACGCGCTTGATCGCGAGGTCGGGGCAGTAGTGAAAACAGTTGTCGCAGTGGCTGCAATGGCCGCACGAAAAACAGCGCTCGGCCTCAAACAGAGCCTCCTCCAACTCCAGACCGAGCTGCACTTCGGCGCCGCTGGCCAGCCGCTCGGCAGGGGGCAGGCGCGTCTCGGCGGCTCGGGCCTGCGGCGCGTGGTAGTAGGTGGCGATATTGTCGAGCGCAACCACCGAAACGGATGGCGCATCGGCGCGCGCGCCCAGTCCTTGCAGCACATGATCGATTTCTTGCGCGGCGCGCTGACCCATGCCGATCGCTTCGGTGACGAAGCGCGCCATGCTGGTCATGTCACCGCCAGCCCAGACTCGCTCGGCGCTGGTGGCCTGGGCCGCATCGACTTGCAGCAGCGCACCGTCGATCGCGAAGTCCTTGGACAACGCGGCCAGCTCGGGGTCCTGGCCGATCGAGCTGATGATGGCGTCGGCGGCCAGCATGAACTCGCTGCCACCCACCGGCGTGACGCTGAACTTGCCGCGCTGCGCGCCGGGCTCGAAGCGCACTTGCACGCACGCCAGCGCAAGGCCGGCGTTGCCCTGCGGCGTGACTTGGGTAAGCATCGCGCCATCGATCAGCGTGATGCCTTCTTCAAGCGCCTCGGCCAGCTCGTCGGCCTGCGCCGGCATCTGCGGCGCGCGCTCGAGCGCGAGCAGCGTCACCGCGTGGCCGGCGCGTCGCGCGCTGCGCGCTGCGTCGAGCGCCGCGCTGCCGCCGCCCACGACGACCAGACGCGGCCCCAACGCGGGCGGCGTGCCGGCGTTGGCACGCGCCAGATAGTCGGCGCCGTCCATCCACCACGTTGCCACCTCGGGCAACTGCGGCAGGCGCTTGGGCCGGCCCGCGCCGATGGCCAGATAGACCGCGTCGTGCGTGGCGCGCAAGTGCTCGACATCCTGATGGCGCGCCATCGCGTGGCCGCGCTTGAACTCGATGCCGAGCGCGTGCAACCGATGCAGCTCGCCATCGAGCACCGCTCGCGCGAGCCGGTAGGCCGGAATGCCGTAACGCATCAGGCCGCCGAGCTCGGGCTGCGCTTCAAACACGGTGACGCGGTAGCCGCGCCGGCGCAACTGGAACGCCGCCGACAGGCCCGACGGGCCGCCGCCGACGATGGCCACATGCTGGTCGCGCTCGACGTCGGGCGCAGCAAAAGCCCAGCCGGCTGCGAGCGCCATGTCGCCGACGAGTCGCTCCAACTTGCAGATCGCCAGCGGCGCGTCGAAACCGGCGCGGTTGCAGCCGGCTTCGCAAGGATGGTGGCAGATACGCCCGGCCACCGCCGGGAACGGGTTGTGGCGGGTCAGCACCTCAAAGGCGCCGCGGAAATCGCGCGCGCGCGCCAGCGCGATCCACTCGGCGATGTCGCCGCCGACCGGACACGCCTGGTGGCAGGGCGATGGCGCGGTGATGTAATGCGGCAGCGCGGCGCGCCAGGTGCCGGTCTTGAAGCCCTCGGTGCTGCCGGTGGTCCAGATCGTGGGGGGCAGTTGAGTGGCCCCTCGGCCGACGGGTACATCGGCCGATCCCCCAAGGGGCTGTGGGCCGGCTTGGGGCGGCCCTGCGCTCGGCCCGGCGCTGCGCTGCGGCGCGTTCATGCCGCGGCCCTCTGCATCTGCGCATCGACCGCCTGGTAGCCCGCGGTGCAGGCGGCCACATTCTGGGCTTGCAGCTTGGGCGTCATCTGCAGCAGCAAGCGCTCCAGCACGGCCAGTGGCGGATCGCCGACGGCGCGCGCCAGGGCGCCCAGCAGGGCCGAGTTGACGATGCGATCCAGCCCGCAGCGGCGCGAGATCGCCAGTCCATCGACCGGAATCACGCGGTAGCCCGGCAGCGACAGCGCGAACGGCTCGACCGTGCGGGCCGAGTTCACGACGATCAAGGTCTTGCTGTGCGCCGCAGCGAGCAGCCGGCCTTCGAGCAGGCTGGCGTCGAAGCACAGGATGGCGTCGGCCTGCTCGATGTCGCAGCGCAGCCGCACCGGCTTGTCGTCAACGCGCAGAAAAGAACTCACCGGCGTGCCGCGCCGCGCGCCGCCGTAGCTGGCGAAGGCCTGCACCTGGCGCCCTTCGGCGAAATAGGCGTGCGCGAGCAGATTGCCCGCCGTCTGTGCGCCTTGGCCGCCGCGGCCCTGAATGATGATTTCCAACATCGGAGTCTCCTGGTCGATGCCATGCCCGCCCTGGCGGGGTCAGGTCTTGCGCAACGGCGTCATCAGTCGGTATACCTGGGCGGATCGGGGTCGGCGTCCCAGTCGCAATCGGGCGGCGGCACCTTCGCCATCCAGGCCTTGACCAAGGCGACATGTTCGGCTTCTTCGGCCTTCAATTCAAGCGCGGCCCGACGCACCGGCGCGCTGCTGGCCGAGTCCGCCAGCGCGCCGAAGAACTTTTCGGCACGCAACTCGGCGGCCAGAGCGAGCTGCAGCGCATGCCAGGGCTGCATCAGATAGTGCACCGCGTCGCTGGGGGCCGCCTCGGGTGATTCGAAACCGGGCCAGCAGACGGCTTCGTGCGCGACGGCAGGGGCTTCGAGCCAGCCCATCTGCGCCATGATCGCCTTCGCATGCCGGGCCTCGTAGCCCGCCATGGTGCGAAACATCGCGGCCACGTCGGGGTTGTTGTGCGTCTCCATGGCGTCGGCGAAATCGGTGTAGCGCTCGACCGCTTCGTTCTCCATCGCCAGCGCCAGCGCCATGAATTCGTCAAGCGTCTGCGGCGCCTTCAACGCTTGCGGGTTCACAGCTCGAACTCCGCTTCGAGTTCTTCCACCGTGCGCTTGGCCTGCACCGCGCCGCCGGGATAAGGCGTGCGGTCGCCGGCGTACAGCACGCCGATATTGAAGCCGTCGTCGGTCATGATGCGCCGCGCCGCGCGCGCCGCGTCGTTGGTGACTTCCACCGACGCCGGATGCACGAGGTTTTTCCACTCGCGCTGCTCGGGTCTGAAGGTGACGCAGGGGCTGAGGATTTCGATGAACGAGAAGCCCGGATGGCGAATCGCTTGCGCGATGATCTCGGCCGTGCCCTTCTGGTCGCCGGCAAAAGCGCGTGCGACGAAGTTGGCGCCCGAGGCCAGCGCGATCACGAGCGGATGAAACGACCGTATGCCGGTGCCGCCGGGCGAGAGCTTGTTGTCCCAGTCGGGCTCGGTGGTCGGCGAGGCCTGGCCCTTGGTCATGCCGTACACATGGTTGTCCATCACGATATAGGTGAGGTCGACATTGCGCCGGCAGGCGTGCAGAAAATGGTTGCCGCCGATCGAGTAGCCGTCGCCGTCTCCGCTGGCCACCAGCACCGTGAGATCGGGTCGCGCCACCTTCAGCCCGGTGGCTGCGGCGAGCGACCGTCCATGCACACCGTGAAAGCCATAGCAGGTGGTGTAGGCCGGGATGCGCGACGAGCAGCCGATGCCCGACACGACCGCCACCTCGTGGGGCGGACGCTGAATCAGCGCCAGGCCCCGGGTGATGGCGCCCAGCACGGTGAAGTCGCCGCAGCCCGGGCACCAGATCGGCTTGTAGCCGGACTTGTATTGCGCGGCGGTCAGCGCCACCGCTGGCGATGCGCAATCGTTCATGCAGCCTCCTCTTGCAGTGCTGACGCCCCGGCCCAGGCGGTGATGGCCGCACAGAGCTCGCCCGGGCGCAGCGGCAGCGGGCCAGGCTTGTGAAAGCTCACCGGCCGCGACGGCAGATCGACCATGCCGCGCAGATAGCGCAGCAGTTGCGCGCCGTGGTTTTGCTCGACCACCATCACCTGCTCGACGCCCTTCAGCGCTTCATCTATCAGCTCCTGTTTGATCGGAGCCAGCAGGCGCAGCACGACCAGCCGCACCGCCACGCCCGCCAGCGCGGCGCGCTGCACGGCCTCGCGCACCGGGCCGCTGCTTGAGCCGAAGGTGATCACCGCGAACGCCGCGTCGCCCTCGATGTCGGCCCAGCGCGGGCCGTAGTCGTGTTGCATCAGTTTGCGCGCGCGCTTGTCGAGCTGCATCAAATGGTCGTGCGCCTGGCTGCTCGGAATCGCGCCCTCGTTGTGCTCAAGACCGTCGGCCGTGAATTGCACGCCGGGCGTGCCGGGGATGGCCATCGGTGACACGCCCGACGCGGTGTCGCGATAGCGTTTGTAGTCTGCCGTGTGGGCCGGCGTGGTGAGCCGCTGCGGCGCGCCGGGCCTGCCCGCGGGACGATCGATGATGGCGCGCGACTGGCCCATGAATTGATCCGACAGGACGATGGCCGGCGCCTGCAGCGCCTCGGCCAGCTCGACCGCCCATTGGGTGGTGGCAAGACAGTCGGCAATCGAGCTCGGTGCCAGCACCAGCCGCGGCGCGTCGCCGTGCAGGCCGTTTACTGCGAACGACAGATCGCTTTGCTCGCTCTTGGCCGGAATGCCGGTCGATGGCCCGCCGCGCATCACGTCGACCACCACGATGGGGGTCTCGGACGCCACCGCCAGGCCGATGCCTTCGGTCATCAAGGCCAGGCCCGGACCGGCGGTGGCGGTGAGCGAGGGCACGCCGCCATACGACGCGCCGATGATCATGTTCACCGAGGCCAGCTCGTCCTCGGCCTGCAACAGCGAGCCGCCGACCTTGCTGAGTGCCGGCGCCATCCATTCGAGCAGCTCGGTGGCCGGCGTGATCGGGTAGGCCGCAACAAAACGCACGCCGCCGCGCAAGGCGCCGTAGCCCGTCGCCTCGTTGCCGCTGAGCAGCCAGCGCCGCTGCGCCGGTGTCGCTTGCGTGCTCGCCAGTCGCGGCATGCCGCCGATGTCGGCGCCAGCGGCAATGCCGGCGTGCAAGGCCCGCAGATTGGCTTCGAGCGCGTCCTGGCCACGCTTCCAGCTGTCGCGCACGACGGCCTCCAGAATCGGCGTCGGCAGCCCCGCCAGCGTGCCGCTCAGGCCGAACGCCAGCATATTGATCCAGCTGCCCGGCAGCGCCTTGGCCATTTGCTTGAGCGGCAGCGGCACCGAGCGCGCACCGCTGGCCAGAAACACGCCGGGCACCTCGCCCCCGTCGGCGTCGCCTATCACCAGGCTGGCGGCGTGCAGCGGAATCTCGTCGGCAAAGCGGTTCACGTTCTGCCAGTCGATGGCCAGCAGCAGATCGAATCGGTCGTCGAGCGACTCCAGCGGCGTGCGGCCCAGCCGCAACAAGGCGGCCGCCTCGCCGCCGCGGATCTGCGGCCCGCTGGTGCGCACCATCAAGCCGTACAGGCCCGCCTTGGCGGCCGCGTCGAGCAGCAGATTGCCGGCCGTCATCACGCCGCTGCCGCCGCTGCCGGCAATCGCGATCGACAGGCTGGTGCAGTCCGGGCCGGCCCTCATCAGAGCCTGTGTTTCGGGTGTCAGACAGACATTCACGTGGCACTCCTGCGCAGCGTATGCCTTGCAGTGAACAAGCTGTGGCCTGTTCGGCATCTGATCCAGATCAAAGATTGCGCAAGCAAACCTCACCACAATCGCTTAAACACGCAATGCGGTACCGATTTACCACATTAGGGTGTAAAAACCACTCTCGACGCGCGTCACGGCGCCCGTGACAGACCCTTGAAAGGCCTACCCCGATGAGCATCGAAGCGTATCGCTGGCAGATGACGGCTCCCAACACACCGATGGTGCGCGTCGACTTCAAGGCCGCTGCGCAGGCCGGCGAAGTGGTGGTGGCGGTTGCCGGCTGCGGCGTGTGCCACACCGACCTCGGTTATTTCTATGACGGTGTGCGCACCAATCAAGCGCCGCCGCTGACGCTGGGCCACGAGATCAGCGGGCGCGTCGTCGCGGCTGGTAGCGGAGCCGAAGCCTGGCTCGGCAAATCGGTGATTGTGCCGGCGGTGCTGCCCTGCGGCGACTGCGATCTGTGCCGGCGCGGTCTGGCCACGATCTGCCGCGCGCAAAAAATGCCCGGCAACGACATCCATGGCGGCTTTGCTTCGCATATCGTCGTGCCCGGCCGCGGCTTGTGCGAGGTCGACCTCGCGCGGCTGGCGCGCGCCGGGCTCGAACTGGCGCAGGTGTCCATCGTTGCCGATGCGTTGACGACGCCGTATCAGGCGGTACGCCGCGCAGGCGTCACACCGGGCAGCCTGGCCGTGGTGGTCGGCGTGGGCGGCGTCGGCGGCTATTGCGTGCAGGTCGCGCGCGCCTTTGGCGCGAAGGTGGTGGCCATCGATGTCGATGACAAGAAGCTGGCGGCGATCGCCGAGCATGGCGCGGCACTCACCTTGAACAGCCGCGCGCTCGACGCCAAGGCCATCAAGGCGGCGGTCAAGGCATTCGCCAAGCAGCAAGGCCTGCGCGACACCGAGTGGAGCATTTTCGAGTGCTCTGGCACGGCGCCGGGTCAGCTCTGCGCCTACGGCCTGCTGGTGCACGGCGCGACGCTGTCGGTGGTCGGTTTCACGATGGACCGGGTCGAGTTGCGCCTGTCCAACCTGATGGCTTTCGATGCACGCGCGCTCGGCAACTGGGGTTGCCCGCCCGAGCATTACCCGGCCGCGCTGGAGCTGGTGCTCGACGGCAAGGTGCAGATCGCGCCCTTTGTCGAAACGCGAGCGCTGGCCGACATCAACGCGGTCTTCGAGTCCGTGCACCGCCACGAAATCACCCGGCGCGTGGTGCTGTTGCCTTAACGACCGAACGACCCAAAAGTTAGCGAGGAAATCAAATGCTCGACTTCAAGAACCACGACATCGTCGACGACTACGCCAAGCCCGGCGTGCGTTTTGAAAAGCGCCCCGCGCATCGGCCCGACGGCACGCTGGCCGAAGGCCTTTACAACGCCTGGATCACGCTGGACAACCCGTCGCAGTACAACTCGTACACGACCGACATGGTGAAGGGCGTGATCCTCGCGCTGCGCGCCGCAAGCAACGCGCGCGACGTCAACTGCATCGTCTTCACCGGCGCGGGCGATAAGGCGTTTTGTACCGGCGGCAACACCAAGGAATACGCCGAGTACTACGCGGGTCAGCCGCAGGAGTACCGCCAATACCTGCGCCTGTTCAACGACATGGTGACGGCCCTGCTGCTGGTCGACAAGCCGGTGATCTGCCGCGTCAACGGCATGCGCATCGGCGGCGGCCAGGAGATCGGCATGGCCTGCGACTTCTCGGTCGCGCAAGACCTGGCACGTTTCGGACAGGCCGGCCCCAAGCATGGCTCAGCCCCGATCGGCGGCGCGACCGACTTTCTGCCGCTGATGGTCGGCGCCGAGCGCGCCATGGCCGCCTGTGTCCTGTGTGAGCCGTTCAGCGCGCACAAGGCCTATCAGATGGGCATCCTCACCGACGTCGTGCCGGCACTCAAGGTCGATGGCAAGTTCGTCGCCAATCCGCTGGTCGAGACGCAACGCACACTCGACGAATTCGGCCGTCATGTCTATGGCGATGCCAAGAGCGGTGACGCGGCCAAGGAGGGCAAGGCGCTGATGGCACGCGGCACGGTCGATCTCTCGATGCTGGATGCCAAGGTCGAGGAGCTGTGCGCCAAGATCCTGCTCACCTTCCCCGAGTGCACCTTGAAGACGCTGGAGGAATTGCGCAAACCCAAGCTCGACGCCTGGAACCGCAACAAGGAAGGCTCGCGCGCCTGGCTGGCCTTGAACATGATGACCGAGGCGCGCGCCGGCTTCACCGCCTTCAACGACGGCGGCAAGGACGACCGCGAGGCCGACTTCGTGCTGCTGCGCCAGAAGCTCGCCGCCGGGCAGAGCTGGCTCGACGGGCTGCACGACGAGATCCAGCCCAAGACGCGGCGCGGGGGCTGACATGAAGCCGCTGAAGGACTGGGTCGAACACGACGGCGCGCTGCTGCGCTTGCGCCTGGCGCGTCCCAAGGCCAACTTGATCGATGCCGAAATGATTGCCGCGCTGCACGGCGCCTTGATCGCCTACGCCTCGCACAAGACCTTGCGCGGCGTGCTGCTCGATGCCGAAGGCCCGCATTTCAGCTTCGGCGCCAGCGTCGAGGAGCATCTGCCCGCGCGATGCGCGCAGATGCTCGCCGCGCTGCACGCGCTGGTGATCGCGATGGTCGAGTTTCCGGCACCGATTCTGGTGGCGGTGCGCGGCCAATGCCTGGGCGGCGGGCTGGAGGTGGCGCTGGCGGGCGGACCGATCTTCGCCGCACCCGACGCGCAGTTCGGCCAGCCCGAGATGAAGCTCGGTGTGTTCGCGCCGGCCGCATCGGTCTTGCTGCCCTACCGTGTCAACCAACCAGCAGCCGAGGACCTGCTGTTTTCTGGGCGTGCCATCGGTGCCAATGAGGCCAGGACGATAGGGCTGGTGCACACGATCTTTGACGATCCGGAGACCGCCGCGCTGGCCTACTTCGACGCGCAGCTGGCGCCTAAGAGCGCATCTTCGCTGGCCTTGGCGCTGGCCGCTGCACGCGGCCCGATGCGGCGCGACGTGCGGCAACGCCTGGTGGAGGTCGAACAGCTCTATCTCGAACGCCTGATGCAAACCTACGACGCCAGCGAGGGCCTCACGGCCTTCCTGGCCAAACGCGCACCGGTCTGGAAGCATCAATGATGGAAGCAGCCACCATGTCAACACTCTCTGAGGTGCAGCAAATCGTCGAGCGCTGCCAGGCGCTCTTCGAAGACCTCGACTTCACGGCCGTCCAGCAATGGAAGGCCGCCGTGCCCGGGCGCAAGGCGATCGGCTATCTGCCGGTCTATGTGCCGCGCGAGTTGATCCACGCGGCGGGCATGCTGCCGGTGGGCATTCTGGGCGGCGGCGATGGGCTCGAAGTGATTCAGGGCGATGCCTATTACCAGAGCTACATCTGCCGCATTCCGCGCTCCACCATCGAGCTCGGGCTGACCGGGCGATTGAACTGCATGGACGGCATGCTCTTTCCCTCAATCTGCGACGTGATACGCAACCTCTCGGGCATGTGGCAGATCCTGTTCAAGGACAAGTACGTGCGCTATATCGACGTGCCGCAGAACTATGTCGATTCGATCGGCGGCACCTTCTACATCCAGGAGATGCAGCAGCTGCGCGACGACCTCGGCGCCTTGCGCGGCGCGCCCATCACCGATGCCGAACTGAACGCGTCTATTTGCGTCTACAACGACAATCGCGCCGCGATTCGCGAGCTCTATACCTACCGCGCCACCAAGCCCTGGCAGGCGCCGACGGCCGAGGTTTATCTGCTGCTGCGCGCCGGCATGGTGCTGCCGCCCGAAGAGCACACGGCGCTGGTGCGCGACTATCTGGCGGCCACCGACGCCGTCGCCAGACCCAAGCGAGACAACGCACGCGTCGTCATCACCGGGGCGTTTTGCGAACAACCGCCGCTGGCCTTGATCAAGTCGATCGAAATGTCGGGCTGCTACATCGTCGATGACGACTTCATGCTGGTGACGCGCTGGCTGCTCGACGAGGTGCCCGCCGATGGCGACCCGCTGGACGAGCTTTCGAAGGCCTTCCTGCACCGCTCCGCCTCGACCGCCGCCAAATACGACCTCACGCGCGAGGAAAAAGGCGTGTTCCTGCTGAATCAGGTCAAGACGCGCGGCGCCGAGGGCGTGATTTTCGCGGCGCCTTCGTTCTGCGACCCGGCGCTGCTCGAGCGTCCCATGTTGCAGGACGTGATGGCCAAGCACAAGGTTCCGTATACCGCTTTCAAGTACGCGGAGAACACCGGCCAGATGGCGCCGATTCGAGAGCAGGCCGGCACCTTTGCCGATTCCATCAAGTTGTGGAGCGCGACATGAACAGCCCAATCGCGATGCCGACGCCAATCGGCAAGCCGACGAACAAGCCTGTGGTCCAGAAGGACGACGCGATGAACCTCCAGAAGGAGCTCATCAACCGCAACTACATGGAGCTGGCCACCGCGCGCGCCAACAACCGCAAGGTATCGGCGACCTTTGTGCCGGGCAACCTCAACGAGTTGCTGATGTGCTTCGACTTCGCGCGCAGCCTGCCCGAGACGAATGCGCTGCAAAACGGCATGCGCAAGAAGTCCGGCAAGATGATCATGGACGCCGAGCGCGACGGCCAGAGCGAGGATGTCTGCACCTATGTCAAGGCTGACCTCGGCATGATGCTGGGCGGCGAGATCGGCCCCACGGGCGACCCGATGCCCAAGCCCGACATCTTGCTGCTCTCATACACCGGCTGCTTCACCTTCATGAAGTGGTTCGAGTTGATACGCCACAAATACGGTTGCGAGACCGTCATGTTGCATGTGCCCTACCAGGCCGAGGGGCGCATCCAGCCCAATATGCGCGACTACGTCGTCAAGCAGATCAAGGAGACCGTGATTCCGACGCTGGAGCGCATCTCGGGCGTCAAGTTCGACATCGACCGGCTGCGCCAGTACATGCGCGAATCGGTGAAGGCCGAGGAGGATCTGGTGGCGGTGCTGCAGTCGGCCAAGCGGCGTCCTTCGCCGATCGACGGCTACTTCGGCGCGGTCTACTACATCGGCCCGATCTTCACGGCCTTTCGCGGCACGCCCGAGGCGACCCAGTTCTACCGCGTGCTGCGTGAAGAGATCGAACAGCGCATCCGCGACGGCAAGGGCCCGATCACGCCCGAAGGCGATATGGGCGAAGAGAAATACCGCCTGATCGTCGAAGGCCCGCCCAACTGGACGAGTTTTCGCGACTTCTGGAAGATGTTCTACGACGAGGGCGCAGTGGTGGTGTCGAGCACCTACGCCAAGGTCGGCGGACTTTACGACTTCGGCTTCCGCCACGACCCCGAGCACCCGATCGAGTCGCTGGCCGACTACTGCCTGGGCTGCTACACGAATCTGAACCTGCCCTCGCGCATCGACATGATCTGCAAGTACATCGACGAATACCAGGCCGACGGCTTGCTGATCAATTCGATCAAGAGCTGCAACAGCTTCTCGGCGGGCCAGCTGCTGATACTGCGCGAAGTCGAGAAGCGCACCGGCAAGCCGGCGGCCTTCATCGAGACCGATCTGGTCGATCCGCGCTACTTCTCGGCGGCGAATGTGAAGAACCGGCTGGAGAGCTATTTCCAGATGGTCCAGCAAAAGCGCAACGCAGCCCTGGCCAGCGTCGGTGTGCACTAAGACTAAATCCGGCAGTTGACCGCTGCCTTTTCACTGGAAACGCGCATGGGCAAAGGTATTCTTGATCACGAAGTGGTTCCCCTCTTGGGGAGAGAACGCTACGCACCCGATTGCGCCGCCCTGGGGCGCGCTGGCGGCGTTGCTCCTCCTTGCTGGCACCAGCCAGCCGCGTCGTCGCGCCTTGCCAGCCCGCCCCATGACGGCCCACTCGGGCGCGTCCAACTGCCGGATTTAGGCTGAACCGGCGAAGGAAAAAACCATGCGTTGTTTCATAGGCATCGATCTCGGCTCGACCACCACCAAGGCGGTGGTGATGGACGAGCACCGGAACATCCTGGGGCGCGGCATCACCAACTCGCGTTCGAACTACGACACCGCGGCGGCCATCGCCAAGCAAGAAGCCCTGGTCAACAGCCGCTTCCACCTGTTCCGCGAGGCCTTGGCGCAGACCCGGGCCTTGAATGGATCGCTCGACACTTTCATCAACCAGCTCGAACGCGACTTCCGTGCCGAGCAATACCTTGAGCAGCTCGCCGACCTCGACCAGACCTGCCAGCGCAGCCTGGCCACGGCAAGGTTCGGCGACAGCACGCAGGCGGTGGGTGCGTCCCTGGCCGAGGTGTTCCGCCGGCTCACGCTCGAGGCGCCGAGCCTGTTTGCGCCCGGCGCGAAGCGCAAGTCGGACTTTTTTCGCGACATTGCCGGCGCCCAGTACCTGGCCACCGGCGAGCTCGTCTCCAAAGAGGCCGGCACGCGCTACGACCATTTGCTCAACTTGTTCGACCGCTCCATCATCGAAGTCGAGAACCGTGTCTACGGCGATTCGATCACGCGCCATCTGCTGGCAGCTCTTGAGCGTGCCTTCATCGCGCTGCCCGAGACGGCGGCCCGGCGCACGCAGATCGAGGCGCCGATCCGCGGCATTCTCGACACCGAACTCGAAGAGACCTATGTGGTCGGCACCGGCTACGGCCGCGCGCGGCTGCCGTTCTCGAAGGAGCATGTGCGCTCGGAAATCCTCTGCCACGGCCTCGGCGCGCATGTGATGTATCCGGGCACCGCCACCGTGCTCGACATCGGCGGGCAGGACACCAAGGCGATCCAGGTCGACAAGGCCGGCATCGTCGAAAGCTTCCAGATGAACGACCGCTGCGCCGCGGGCTGCGGGCGCTATCTCGGCTATATCGCCGACGAGATGAATATGGGACTGCACGAGCTGGGACCGATGGCGATGCAGTCGACCAAGACGATACGCATCAACTCGACCTGCACCGTGTTTGCCGGCGCCGAACTGCGCGACCGGCTGAGCCTGGGCGACAAGCGCGAGGACATCATGGCCGGACTGCATCGCGCCATCATCCTGCGCGCCATGTCGATCCTGGCGCGCTCGGGCGGCATACGCGACGAGTTCACCTTCACCGGCGGCGTGGCCAAGAACGAGGCCGCGGTGAAGGCGCTGAACGATCTGGTGCGTGAGAACTACGGCCCGCTCACGCTCAACATCAACCCCGATTCGATCTACACCGGGGCGCTCGGCGGCGCCACCTTCGCGTGGCGCGCGGTGGTCGAAGAAGGCAAATCCATTGAGGCGAGATGACCACCCCCGGCATTGGTGTACCAATGCCACCCCAATGCGCAGGCTTGTCCTGCGCTGCGCTTGGACTTGGTGTGCGGGGCCGCTTGGGAGCGGCCCGGCGCTGGCCCCGCAACAGGAGAACATGACATGACGACCACCCACACGATCGGCATCGACATCGGCTCGGGCGCGGTCAAGAGTGCGCTGTTTCGCACCGGCATAGAGGGTCAGCCAGTCTGGCTGGCCAAACGCTGCGAGCGCATCCGGCGGCGCGACCCGATGACGCTGGCGCGTGAAGGCCTTGACGCCGTGCTCGCCGAGGCGGGGCTCTCCAGCGCCGACATAGCCTACATCGCCACCACCGGCGAGGGCGAGAACGTCAAGTTCGCGACCGGCCACTTCTACTCGATGACGACGCACGCGCGCGGCGGTGTGTTTCTGCATCCCGGCATCAACGCGGTGGTCGACATCGGCGCGCTGAACGGCCGCGCCATCTATGTCGATGCGCGCGGCAAGGTGCTCTCCTACAAGATGACGAGCCAGTGCGCTTCGGGGTCGGGCCAGTTTCTGGAGAATATCGCGCGCTATCTGGGTGTGGCGATCGAGGAGATCGGCGCGCTGTCGTGCAGCTCCACCGAGCCCGAGAAGGTGAGCTCGATCTGCGCCGTGCTGGCCGAGACCGACGTCATCAATATGGTGTCGCGCGGCATCAAGACGCCCGACATCCTGAAGGGCATCCACCTCTCGATGGCGTCGCGCATCGTCAAGCTGCTCAAGGTCACCGGCATCAAGGAGGGCACGGCCCTGCTCACCGGCGGCTTAGCGCTGGACGCCGGCCTGCTGGCCGCGATCCAGGAAGAGATGGTGAACGAGAAGATCAAGGTGCAGGCCGTCAACCACCCGGACTCGATCTACGCCGGCGCGATTGGCGCGGCGCTGTGGGGCGCGTACCGGCACGAGCGGCTGCAGCAACTGCAAGAGCGCGCGGCGGCTTGATGAATTTGCGGGACAGCGCTTGCCGACCCACCAAGCTCTGTCCCCGACTCAGCTTGATGACCTTGCGGGACAGACCTTGCCGTACCCGGGAAGCTCTGTCTCCAACTGACTAAAAGGAGATTCTCAAATGGCACTGCTCATCAACGACAACTGCACCGCTTGCGACGCCTGCAAGCCGGTGTGCCCGAACGAGGCGATCGCGGTGGGTGACCCGATGTATGTGATCGACCCGTTTCGCTGCACCGAATGCGTCGGCGCCGAGGATGAGCCGCAATGCAAGCTCGTCTGCCCGGCCGACTGCATCGAGGTCAACCCTGATTTCGCCGAGAGCCCCGACGACCTGATGGCCAAGTACGAAGCGCTGCACGGCTGAAGCGCAGCGCCGCGGCTGGCTCAGTGGCCCTCGAACTCCAGCAGCGTGAACAGCGCCAGGCCGCTGTCGCGCAGGCGCTTGGAGCCGCCCAGCTCGGGCAGGTCGACGATGGCCGCACCTTCGACCACGATGGCGCCCAGGCGCTGCAGCAGCTTGGCGCCGGCCAGCATGGTGCCGCCGGTGGCGATCAAGTCGTCGATCAGGACCACGCGGTCGCCGGGTTGCACGGCGTCGGTGTGGATCTCGACGGTCGCGCTGCCGTATTCGAGTTCGTAGGTTTCTTCGACCGTGGTGAACGGCAGCTTGCCCTTCTTGCGGATCGGAATGAAGCCCAGGTTGAGCTCATAGGCCAGCACCGAGCCGATGATGAAGCCGCGCGCGTCCAGCCCGGCAATGGCCGACGGTCGGGCGTCGAAATAACGGTGCACGAACATGTCGATCAGGACACGGAACACCTTGGGATTGGACAGCAGCGGCGTGATGTCGCGAAACTGCACACCCGGCGTCGGCCAGTCGGACACGGTGCGGATGTGGTGCTTGATATACGCCGCCGGCTGGCTGATGGCGTCAGGGACGTCATTGGTATGGATTGCGCTCATGGGCTCAATCATGCACCGAACCGACGCCGGCGTGCGTCGAGGTGTCTCCCGGGTGCTGAGCCTCAGGGCGGCGGTGGTGGTCCCTCGGGCAGGCGCTTGAGTTGCGCCTCAGCCAGGACCGTGTACAAGGGGCGGCTCAGCACTTTGGACACGCCACTGGCGACGAGTGCGCTGATCATCAGACTCAGCACCATCGCGTGGCCGTCCACCATCTCCATCACGATGATGAAGGACGTCAGCGGCGCCCGCGTGGTTGCCGCCAGGAAACCGGCCATACCCAGGGCAATCAGCGTCGGGGCGTGCCGGTAGCCGGTGAGCACGGCGACGTCGTTGCCGAGCGCGGCGCCAATTGCCAGCGCTGGCGCGAAGAGGCCGCCAGGAACCGCGGACCACGAGGTCAGCCACGTCGCGACGAGTTTGAGGACCAGGTAGACGGCGGGCACGGTCTCCTGACCCTGGAGCATCGCATTCGTATAGGCGTATCCGCTGCCGAAGGTCGCCCCGTGTGACACCATGCCGATGACGGCCACGGCGAGACCGCAGGCGGCGGCGAAAGCCACGGGCCGGCGCTGCCGCCACAAGCTGATTCTGTCGCGTGGGCGCCCGGTGAGCGAGGCGATCAACAGCCTGGCGAACAGGCCTCCGGCGAGGCCGCTCAAGACGGCGACGAGCAGCCCCGGCAGTATCAATGCCGGACCCACCTGGACGGCCCGTATCACGCCGAAGTAGGTGCCGTTCCCGGTGAATGACACGGCCACCAAGCCGGCCAGTACGATGCCCGTCACCAGCAGACCGCTGCTGCGCTGCTCTGGCGAGCGCGACAATTCCTCGATCGCGAACATCACACCGGCCAGCGGCGTGTTGAACGCTGCGGCGATGCCTGCCGCTCCGCCGGCCACGAGCAGGCCATGGTCGGTCACACCGCTGCGCTTGGGCAACCAGCGCCGCGCTGCCAGCATGACGCCGGCAGCAATTTGCACGGTCGGTCCTTCGCGGCCCAGCGAGAGTCCGGCCAACAGACCCCAGGTGCTCAACAGTATCTTGGCCAAGCCCAAGCGCATCGAGACAAACAGCTTCACATGCGCAGGCTTGACTGCAGGGTCCAGCGATGCCATCACCTGCGGAATGCCAGACCCCGTCGCTCCCGGCGCATAGCGTCGGGTAAGCCATACGATCGCTGCGGTGCTCAGCGGCATCCACAACAGCGGCGCCCACCACCAGGCAGTACGCAAGTCGAAGAAGAGCTCGGTCGCTTGGTCGGTCAGCCAAGTGAAGCT
Organism: uncultured beta proteobacterium; assembly: GCA_963740455.1. Lineage (GTDB taxonomy): Bacteria > Pseudomonadota > Gammaproteobacteria > Burkholderiales > Burkholderiaceae_C > Paucibacter. Next base: position 266,960 of record CAVUEF010000012.1, on the reverse strand, counting down.
GACCGCGACAAGGCCGGCCGCGGCGGCCGCGGCTATCACCACGGTGCGGCTCCACCATAGATCCAGGTCGCCGAACTCGCGCTTGAAAGCGCCAATGATCTGACGATCGAGTTTCAAGGCAGTCGAGCGATCTCTATGGCCACGAGCTCAACCATTCAGCAACTCGATCACCCGCGGCGTAGCCTCTGCCGCACCGATCGACCTTGGGCCTGCCCTGTGTAAGCGCGAGCTGTCACTGTTACTTGGTCGGATAGACCAAGTCCACGCGCCGGTTCTGCGCCCAGGCGGCTTCGTCATGGCCGGTGGCCCTGGGCTTTTCCTTGCCCCAGCTGACAGCTTCCATCTGGCCGGCCTTGGCGCCGTAGATCTTCAACGCGGCAAGCACCGCTTCGGCACGCTTTTGCCCAAGCGCCAGGTTGTACTCGGCACTGCCACGCTCGTCGGCGTTGCCCTCGATCTTGACGTTCAGCGCGGGGGTCGACGCGAGGTATTTGCCATGGCGCTCGACCACGGGCGTGTACTCGGACTTGATGGAATACACGTCGTAGTCGAAATACACGCTGCGCTCGGTGGAGATCAGGTTCTTGGGATCGAGGTACGCGGGCAGCATGACGGGGGTCACTTGCGACGCCGGGGCGGCCGTGGGCGCAGGAGCCGGCGCGGGCGCGACGGGTGCGACGGTGGGTGTTGCCACGACGGGCGCCGGCAAGGGCGTGCTGGAGCAACCAGCGAGCAGCGCGGCAACGCAGGACATGATCAAGCTGGCCTTTTTGACAGTCATTCAAGAATCTCCATGATTCAGTTTTGGGGGGTGGTGCGCGACGGGTTTGATGAGGCAGTGTCACCCGGCGCAGCACGATTTTACATTTGAACCAATACAGACCGGATCGCCGCCTGAAAGTTCCGCCGCTAGGCGTGACTTTCCATCCGCGGCGGGCCGCGGGGGCAAGGTCCACGCTGCGCCAGGTTCAGCGCGTGATGCCGGGCACTTTCATGTGGCGCGCCAGCTCCAGCTTGGCCAGCGAATAGCGGTGCACTTCGTCCGGGCCGTCGGCAAAGCGCAGCGTGCGCTGGTGCGCCCACATCAGCGCCAAAGGCGTGTCGTCACAGATGCCCATGCCGCCGTAGATCTGCATGGCCCAGTCGATCACCTTCAGCGCCATATTGGGCGCCACGATCTTGATCATCGCGATCTCGGCCTTCGCGCCCTTGTTGCCCACCGTGTCCATCATGTAGGCGGCCTTCAGCGTGAGCAGGCGTGCCTGCTCGATGCTGCAGCGCGCCTCGGCAATGCGCTCTTGCGTCACGCCTTGCTGGGCCAGGGCCTTGCCGAAAGCGATGCGCTGAAGGCTGCGCTCGCACATCAATTCCAGGGCGCGCTCGGCCGCGCCGATCGAGCGCATGCAGTGGTGGATGCGACCCGGGCCAAGCCGGCCTTGCGCGATCTCGAAGCCGCGGCCGGCACCCAGCAAGATGTTCGCGGCCGGCACGCGCACGTTCTTCAGCGCAATTTCCATGTGGCCGTGCGGCGCGTCGTCGTAGCCGAAGACGGTGAGCGGGCGGATGATGGTGACGCCGGCCGTGTCGGCAGGCACCAGCACCATCGACTGCTGCTCATGGCGGCCCGCCTCCGGATTGGTCTTGCCCATCACGATGTAGATCTTGCAGCGCGGATCACCGCCGCCGGACGACCACCACTTGGTGCCGTTGATCACCAGCTCATCACCGTCGCGCTCCATGCTGCACTGGATGTTGGTGGCGTCGCTCGACGCAACCGCGGGCTCGGTCATCAGAAACGCCGAACGGAATTCGGCGCGCAGCAAGGGTTCGAGCCACTGCGTCTTCTGTGCTTCGCTGCCGTAGCGTTCGATGGTTTCCATATTGCCGGTGTCGGGCGCCGAGCAGTTGAACACCTCCGCGGCCCAGCTCACGCGGCCCATGATTTCGCACAGCGGCGCGTACTCGAGATTGCTCAGGCCCTCGGGCGCGCGCTTCGAGCTCGGCAGGAACAGATTCCACAAACCCGCGGCACGCGCCTTGGGCTTGAGCTTCTCGATCAGCGTGGTCGGAATCCAGGCGTTGCCCTTGGCCCGGTTCGCGGCGACTTCTTCGTGAAAGCTGCGCTCGTTGGGGTAGATGTGTTCGTCCATGAAGGCGAGCAGTCGCTGTTGAAGATCTTTCACCTTGGGGGTGTAGTCGAAGTTCATGGTGTCTCCTTGTCGGGGGCTATGGATGGGGTGGGGGCAGCGCAATCAAGCCTTGCTGCGGTATTGCAGATACTGGGCGAGCAACGCTTCCATGGTGGTGTGGCGGGTCTGGGTATGCAGCGGATGCGGGGGCGAGAAATTCACCACGCGCACCAGCCAGTCGTGCGGCGCTGCACCGACGTCGAGCACATTGATGCAGGCCGGCGTCTGCACCAGGCTGCCCAGCATCAGGCGCTGGCCGCCGCTCAAGGCATGCGACAGCACGGCCGCGTTGACGACGCCGTGCAACACCAGCAGGGCGCTGTCCCAGCCCGGGTCGGCGCGCAAGCGGCCAATCGCGGGCAGCACGCGGTCGAGCAGTTCGCCTATCGATTCGCCATGCAAGAAGCGCTGGTCTTCGTTCAGCACGCCGTGGCTCAAGGCGTTGAAAGCCTGCGCGATCTGCGCCTGCGGAATATCGGCCAGACGCCCGCCACGAATCTCTTGCAGTTCGGGCCAGATTTCAGTTTCGCGCGCGCCGCCCAGTCCGCTGCCTTGCAAGACCAGCGCCGCGGTCTGCACCGTGCGCGGCAGGCCGCTGACGATGACGCGGTCGAAGTGCACGCCCTCCTTGGCAAACTGCGCTCCGGCTGCGCGCGCCTGATGCTCGCCTTCGGCGTTGAGCGGCACGTCCTCGGGCGGCACCGGGCGGCCCGCGGCGTCGAAGTAGCTCACCGCGCCGTGACGCATCAGATAGATGCGGCGTCGGTGCACGGCAGGGGGAGCGAGTTGAGATGACATGAGCGCTCAAGTGTGAACCAAGTGGGCGCGGCGTGCTGTCGCCGAGGTTGCAGGAAGCGAAAGATTCGCTGCCGCTTCATCCCTTGAGCAAGCTGTCTTCAGCCAGCGCCAGGGCCTCGGGTTGGCCCGACAGCACGAGCGTGTCGCCCCCGCCCAGCACCAGGTCATCGGTGGCGTGCAGCACGGCGCCGCTGGCGCGGCGCACCGACACCACGGCCACGCCCAGCGCATGCAGCGCCAGGCTGACCAAGGGCGCGCCGCTGTGTCGGGTGGCCAGCGGCAGGGTGACGCTGAGCAGGCGCGCCTGACCGCGCTCTTCTGGCGTGTCGTCGTCGGCGCCGTGAAAATAGCCGCGCAGCAAGCTGTAGCGCGCATCACGCGCGTCGCGCGTCAGGCGTATCACGCGGCGCATCGGCACCCCTACCAGCGCCAGCGCATGACTGGCCAGCATCAGCGAGCCTTCAATCGCCTCCGGAACCACCTCGGTGGCGCCCGCGGCGCGCAGCCGCTCCAGGTCGGCGTCGTCGATGGTGCGCACCACCACCGGCACTTGCGGCGCGTGCTCGCGCACCAGCTGCAATATCTTCAAGGCCGAGGCGGTGTCCGGGTAGCTCACCACCACCGCGCTGGCGCGCGCCAGCCCTGCGGCCATCAGGCTGGGCAGGCGCGCGGCGTCGCCGAACACCACGCTCTGGCCGGCCGCAGCGGCCTGGCGCACCCGGTCGGGGTCCAGGTCCAGCGCCATATATGGAATCGATTCGCCGTCGAGCAGTCGTGCCAGGTTCTGCCCGCTGCGGCCGTAGCCGCAAATGATCACATGCGCCTCGGTCTTGATCGACTTCTTGGCAATCGTGGTCAGCGCCACCGACTGCATCAACCAATCGCTGCTCGACAAGCGCATCACGATGCGGTTGCTGTACATCACGACAAACGGCGTGGCCAGCATCGACAAGACCATGCTGGCCAGCACCGGGCTGACCCACTGCGGCGAGATCAGTTGATGATCCAGACCCAAGGTCAGCAGCACGAAGCCGAACTCGCCGGCCTGCGCCAGATACAGGCCGGTGCGTATCGCCACACCAGGCTGGGCGCCGAACAAGCGCGCCAGGGCCGCGACCAGCAGCGCCTTGGCGAGCACGGGCAGGCAGGTCAGCAGCAGCACGAGCTCCCAGTTGTCGAGCAGCGGCCGCCCATCCAGACGCATGCCGATGCTGATGAAGAACAGCCCCAGCAGCACGTCGTGAAACGGCCGGATGTCGGTCTCGACCTGGTGCTTGTACTCGGTCTCGGCGATCAGCATGCCGGCAATGAAGGCGCCCAGCGCCAGTGACAGGCCGGCCAGTTCGGTCAACCAGGCCAGGCCCAGCGTGACCAGCAGCAGGTTGAGCACGAACAGCTCTTCGGTCTTGCGCCGCGCGACCAAGGTCAGCCACCAGCGCATCAGCTTTTGCCCGCCCACCAGCAGCACGCCCACCAGCAGCACGGCCTTCACGCCGGCCCATGCCAGTGATGTCGCCAAGGCTTCGGGGCCGGAACCCAGCGCCGGAATCAGCACCAGCAGCGGCACCACCGCCAGATCCTGGAACAGCAGCACGCCCATCACGCGCCGGCCATGTTCGCTCTCGAGCTCGAGCCGCTCGGCCATCAGCTTGACGACGATGGCCGTGCTCGACATCGCCATCGCCGCGCCCAGCACCAGCGCGCCCTGCCAGCTCAGCTCCCAGCTGCGCGCGAACCAGGCAAATGCAGCGATCAACAGCACATTGCCCAGCATGGCGCCACAGATCGTCAGCAGCACCTGCGCCAGCCCCAGGCCGAACACGAGGCGGCGCATGCTGTGCAGCTTGGGCAGATTGAATTCGAGCCCGATCACGAACATCAGGAACACCACGCCGAACTCGGCCAGTCGGCTCATGCTGGTCGAATCGCCCGCCAGCGCCAGCGCATGCGGCCCGATCAACACGCCCACCGCCAGATAGCCCAGCATCGCCGGCAGCTTGAGCAAGCGGCACACCACCACGCCCAGCACAGCGGCGATCAGGTAGAGCAGGGCCAGTTCGAGCGGCGAGACCATGGGTCAATAGTACCCGTGGACATGTCGGTGTGATGACGTCCAAATCTCGCCCGGGCCGGGCAGCAAGGGCGCGGCCGGGTCGGCAATCAGCTCAGTCTTGCGTGGTGCGGTGCTTCGCCCTCGCCCGCATCGCTGCCGGCGCGGCTGTAGCCGCCGCCTTGGCCAGCGTCGTCGCCGCCGCCATCACGGCTGCCCAGCATCTGCATCTGTTCGGCAATGATCTCGGTCGTGTACTGGTCTTTGCCTTCCTTGTCGGTCCACTTGCGGGTCTTGAGTCGGCCCTCGATGTAGACCGGGCGGCCTTTCTTCAGGTACTCGCCGGCGATCTCGGCCATCTACGATCAGTCGGAGGCCACTTGGCGCAGCGGTGCGGTAGAGAAGGTTTTTGGGTGAACGTCTTTGTCGGGTAAGTCAGGGCTCGTTCATCCAGGCCGGAATGTCACGCTGCCCTTGCAGCACACGCCAGACGTCGACGCAGTCCTCGCGCTCGAAGTAGAAAACCAGGTAGGGAAAACGCGTCAGCGGCCAGAACCTCAAGCCAGGCAGGTTGAGTTCGTGTGCATATCGCGGTGAACCCGAAGCGGGCTGACGACCGATGTGGACATAAGCCTTCTCAAGATCGTCGATGAAGTCGAGCGCCGCTTTGGCGGCACCCTCGCTCAGGTAGTAGTCGATGGCCTCATCAACGTCCCGACTGGCAAGCTCTCGGGGAACAACAGCCTTGACCTTCACTGCCGGCCGCGATGTTTGACGCGGTCACGCAGTGAGGCGAAGTACGTCGCATCCGCTGATTTCGTAGGAGCCGAATTCCCGCCCTCGAGTAGCAATCCGCGCAGATGCAGCCGATCCTGATCCTTGCGGATCAATTCGCGCACGTACTCGCTGCTGGTCCCAAAACCGCGGCTGCTGACCTGCTCGTCAACAAACGATTTGAGTCCTTCGGGGAGGGAAATATTCATCGTGCTCATGCTTGAATGATAGAGAGCTTGGCAAAATTTGGCAAATGAAGGGTGCTGGTGCCGATCAGCAATTGAGCCACCGCATCGACATTTTGTGGAGCCACGCGTCGAACTCAAGTCCTCAACACTGGCGCCGCTCAAGGTGCACCGACCTTCATCCAAACACCTTCTCCATTGCGACAGAACCACGATCAGTGCATCGTTGGCGCATCGCCGGATCGGGGTCATTCTCATGCGCCAAGAGCATGATTGGCAGCATTGGCCCGCCATGCTCGTCGCTGTCAATCAAATCACGCCAACTTGTCGGACGGGTGTGGACACCGCGCATGAAGCCCAATGCCCAATCGTTGCCGTGAGCAATGCCATTGCTGCCCTCCAGCAATACCGGCAAGTACACGTCGGGCTCCTCCAGCGTGTGAAGCAGTGCCGATGAAATCGTGTTCCATTGGCGCATGATGAGTGCCAGGATTTCGGTGGCCTCAGCATCGCTATCGAAGCTGAAGTCTTCCCCCCAGATTTGCGGCAGATACTCGCTTGGCAAGATCATGCTTGGGCCGCAGATCAGCGCTGCAAAGTAGCAGTCAAGCATTTCAATGTTCATTGCGGATGAGCCGATGGCGTCGAGAAACTCAGTCAGCCTATCGAGCTCGGCATCGGTCAGCGCCTGCTGAAAGGGCGGATTGCTCATGGCTGTTTGCTCCAATGAAGTTGGGTGTTTCAGGTTTCTGATCCGTTGCCAAGTGGCCGCAGTTCTCCGCGTGCAACGTTTTCTGGCGCCGAGAATGAATGGCGCCGAAGCATGTTGATGCGCTCGTGACCGAAGGGAGACAGGCGCACAGTCAGCGCTTCGAGATTGGCGGCCTTTGCTGGGCCGAGTGCAGCACGCGTACGATGGCGACCGCTTGCGCCTCGACTTGGTAGACCATCACATACGACGGGCGCACGACAATCTCGCGCGTGCCCTGCATCCGCCCGGCCTTGTAGAGGGAGGGCGAGCGCCGGGCCTGCTCAGCCTTGACCTCGAATTCCTCGTCGAGCTGGAGCGCGGCGGCGGGGTTGTCTTGGCCAATGTAGGCCATGATGGCCGCGCGGTCTTCCAGCGCCATCGGCCGCCATTCGAGCCGCATCAATGCGAGCCCGTCTTGATGCGCTGGCGCAGCCCCTCACGCTGAGCCGCCATCTGCTTGCGGGCGTCCTCGGCGCTGACGCTGGGCCGGGGATCGTCAATGCTGGCCTGAACCTGGGTGCGAAACCACTTGTCGTAGTCGACAGCGGCGTGGGCCTCCTTCAGGCGGCTGGAGGCCAGCTCGCGGCGCGGGTCGTTGTCGTCCTTGGCCTCGGGGTCGAACTCGGCCGAGTTGACCTTGAACTCGACGATGCTCAGCGCGCGCAAGTATGTCGCCAGCGTCGTGAAGTTGCGGAACTTGCGTGGCTTGCCACGCGTGGCCACCAGTGGCTGCTTGGACCGGCCGTAATTGATGACGATTTCCCAGCCCCCGGCACGGCCGTAGACCTCGGCGCCGATCGACGCGCCGGCATTCACCAGACGCTGCAGGGTGTGGTGATCAATGGTGTTCATCATGTCCAGCACTGCGAAGTATTAGTCTTGCTAGTGTCGTGCATTTGCTAATAAAGCGCTAGCAGAAGCCTTGTCGAACGAGTCGCGCCTGAACGGCGCCCGTATTCCCACCCAGAAATGAGCCAGACGCGGCGAATTTGCAGTTGAACTGGTGGCAACAGGCCTGCACTCACAAACAAGAGGCTTATTCGAACTCAGAACGGAATATCGTCGTCCATGTCGTCAAAGCCGGTGGCTGACTTCGGCGCGGGGCGCGCTGCCGGTGCGCTGGCTGGGCGTTGGGGCGCGGCGCGGCGTGGTGCTTCGCCCTCGCCCGCCTCGCTGCCGCCGCGGCTGTAGCCGCCTTGGCCGGCGTCGTCGCCGCCGCCATCGCGGCTGCCGAGCATCTGCATCTGTTCGGCGATGATCTCAGTCGTGTACTGGTCTTTGCCTTCCTTGTCGGTCCACTTGCGGGTCTTGAGCCGGCCCTCGATGTAGACCGGCCGGCCTTTCTTCAGGTACTCGCCGGCGATCTCGGCCAGACGGTCGAACAAGGCGACGCGGTGCCATTCGGTCTCTTCAGTGCGTTCGCCTGATTCCTTGTTCTTGGAACCGCGCGAGGTGGCGATCGCCAGATTGCACACGGCCGAACCGCTGGGCATGTAGCGCACTTCCGGGTCGCGCCCCAGATTGCCGATGAGAATGACTTTGTTGACTGAGGCCATGGTGCGCTCCAAATAGCTGATGGTCTTGCGGACAAACCGGGCGGTGCCCGGGTTCCGGCTGACGGGGATTATGCCGCCGACCCGCTGCCTGCATCAGGTTTGCAAACGCGCGGCCATGCCAGGCGACAGCCACACACCCTGATTGCGCGCCACGATCAGCGCGTCAACGCCTGCCAGCGGCGCGAGCAGGCTGCGACCCATGTCGGCGCCAGCCACCATGATGGCCGCACCCAGGCCGTTGATGGCCGACAGATCGCGTCCGACCAGGACCACGCCATGCGGCCCCGTCGTTGGCTGACCGGTCTTCGGATCCAGAATGTGGTGGTAGCGTCGCCCGTCGCGCACGAAGTAACGCTCGTAGTCACCCGATGCGGCGACAAAACCTTCAGACAGACTCAGCTTGCCCAACAGTTGCCCGGGTGCGCGCGGATCACGCAGACCGACGCGCCAGTCACGTCCATCGAGCTGGCCGCTGACCCGCACATCGCCGCCGCCATTGATCATCGCGTTGGCGATGCCATGGCGCTTGAGCACTTGCATGCCGGCCTCAAGAATCGGCAGTTTGGCAATGCCGCCCAGATCGACACGCATGCCGCGGCGGCGCAAATACGCGGTGCCCGCGGCTTCGTCCAACAGCAGATCCCTGAAGTTGACCAGGGGGATTTCGCGTGCCAGAACTTGCGCGTCAGGAATGTTGGCCTGGGCCGGCTCGAAGCTCCACTCTGAATAGGCGCCGACGGTGATATCGAAGGCGCCACGGCTGCGCTGCGCCATGCCTGCCGCCATCCTGAGCGTGCCCATCATCGCCGCGGGCACCGGGATCGGACGCAAGCCGGCCGCCAGATGCAGGGCGTTGACCACGCTGGTGGCGTGGTAGCGGCTCATCATGTCGCTGAGTCGCTCCATCTCATCGAAAGCGGCTGCCATCGCCAGCTTCGATGCATCAAGCTGCTGGGCCTGCACGGTGATGTCCACGCGCGTACCCATCAAATTGCGCGAAGCCTGCTGCACCTCCGGGTTGGCCAAGGCGGGTTTCAAGTAGAGCGCGGTGGCCAGCAGGGGCAGGCCCGCAAGCACGCGCCTGCGTCCGTGATTGACCGGAATGCGCGGAGTCATCACCGGGGGCCTAGCGTGATTCGGACGTCATGTAATCCACGGCCGCCTTCACTTCTTCGTCCGACAGCGAGGCGCCGGTGCCGCGCGGCGGCATCATGCCCTTGGCGCCCGTGAAACCCTCCAGCGCATGCTTGTACAGCGTGTCATTACCTTGGGCGATGCGCGGCCCCCAGTCGGCCTTGTCGCCCTTCCTGGGCGCACCGCCGACGCCGGTGGCGTGGCACAAGGAGCAGGTCTTGCCGAACACGCTCTTGCCCAGCGCATTTTCGGGCGCTGCCGCCACGACGGGCGCAGCCGCTGGAGCCGGTGCAGGTGCAGCAGCCTCTTGCTTGCCGCAAGCCATCAACAGCGCGGCACTGGTCAGCAGCAATGCCCATGTCTTCTTGTTCATGAGTAGTTCCTTATGTGAGGCGATGAATTCTAAACGGCCAAGCAGCGTCGGGAGTCGCTCTTGGCTGTCGATACAGAGGACGGTCCGCCTAGAAACTGTCACAGGTCAAGGTCTTTGCCTGTCAGCGAACCTAGCATGGTGGATCAGCAAAAGCATTCGAAGTCAGTCTAGCAAGCATTCCGAGAGGGTGCATCAAACGAGGAGATACCATGAGCAAAGAGCAAACGCCAAAAGACCCGAATTCCACCGGCATCGGCCGGCGCAGATTCATGAATACAGCCGCGCTGGTCGGATTGACCGGCGTGGTGGCCTGCACTGACAAGGTCGGCGGCAGCGCCGCGACCGCCGCCTCCGGCCCGGCCCAAGCTGCGAAAGCAGGCGGCGCTGGCAATCCCACGGAAGTCAAGCCGGGCGAGCTCGACACCTATTACGGACTCTGGAGCGGTGGCCATACCGGTGACGTTCGCGTGCTGGGTATGCCCTCGGGCCGCGAGTTGCTGCGCATCCCCTGCTTCAACCCAGACGCGCTGGTCGGCTGGGGTATCACCAACGAGTCGAAGAAGGTCATGGGCACCAAGCCCGATGGCTCGCTGCGCTACACCGTAGCGGACACCCACCATGTCCATGCCTCCTACAAGGACGGCAACTACGACGGCCGCTACGCTTGGGTCAACGACAAGATCAACTGCCGCCTCGCGCGCATCCGGCTCGACTATTTCATCTGCGACAAAATCACCGAGCTGCCCAATGTGCAGGGCTTCCACGGCATCTTCCCGGACAAGGCCGACCCGGTCGACCCGAAGATCAACTACACCACGCGCGTGTTCTGCGGCGCCGAGTTCTCCATCCCCTTGCCCAATACCGTTGGCACCGAGGACGGCACCAAGTACCACTCGCTGTTCACCTGCGTGGATGCCGAATCGATGGAAGTGCGCTGGCAGGTGCTGATCGACGGCAACTGCGACCTCACCGCCACCTCCTACGACGGCAAGTTGGCCGCCACCAACCAGTACAACACCGAGATGGGCGTGCACTACGAGGACATGATGTCCGCCGAGCGCGACGCCTGCCTGTTCTTCAACGTCGCGCGCATCGAGGCGGCCGTCAAGGCGGGCAAGTTCAAGACCTATGGCGACTCCAAAGTGCCGGTGGTGGACGGCACGCGCGCGTCCAACAAGGACGCCAAGACCGCACTCACCGCCTATGTCTCGGTGCCGAAGAATCCGCACGGCGTGAATGCCAGCCCGGACGCCAAGTACTTCATTTGCGCTGGCAAGCTCTCGCCCACCACCACGGTGATCGAACTGGCCAAGATGCTCGATTATTTCGACGGCAAGCTTGAGTCGCCTGACAAGGCCATCGTGGCCGAGGTCGAGTTGGGGCTGGGTCCCTTGCACACGGCCTTCGACGGCCGTGGCAATGCCTACACCACGCTGTTCCTGGATAGCCAGGTGGTGAAGTGGAACGTCGACGCCGCCATCAAGTTCCACGCCGGCGACAAGACTGCCAAGTACGTGATCGATCGCATCGACGTGCAATATCAGCCGGGTCACCTGAACGCCTCGCAGTCAGAAACCAAGGCTGCGGACGGCAAATACCTGGCGGTGGGCTGCAAGTTCTCGAAGGATCGCTTCCTGCCGGTCGGTCCGCTGCACCCCGAGAACGAGCAGATCATCGACATCTCGGGCGACAAGATGGTGTTGCTGGCCGACCATCCGGTGCGTGGCGAGCCGCACGACTTCATCATCTTCAAGCGCGATCTCGTGCGTCCCAAGCAGGTCTATCAGCTTGACGACTTCCCGCTCGCCACCAAGGACCCGAAGGATTCGGGCGTGGTGCGCAAGGGCAAGAAGGTAACGATTCGTCTCACCTCTCAGGCCCCGGCCTTCAGCCTGCGCGAGTTCAAGGTGAAGAAGGGCGACGAAGTCACGCTGATCCTGACCAACCTGGACAAGATCGAAGACTTGACGCACGGCTTCGCCATTCCGAAGTACAACATCAACTTCATCGTCAACCCGCAGGAAACCGCGTCGGTCACGTTCGTGGCCGACAAAGTGGGCGTGTACTGGTGCTACTGCACGCACTTCTGTCATGCCCTGCACCTGGAGATGCGTTCGCGCCTGATCGTCGAGGCTTGAGGAAAATGAGCTGGCCCGCACGCGCTGAGCGCGTGCGGGAGCTGGCGATGTAGGAAGTCAATGAGAGTTCGAAATAGACAGTGCGCGGCCCTCGTGGCCGCGTTTCTTCTGGCGCTGGCAATGTTCGCTGGCGCTGCGCGTGCGAACGTCTACAACGCTGAGCTTCCGCATGAGCTGGCGACCGCCAAGGACATGTGTGCGCTGGTGCCTTGCGTCGATGTGTTCCCGGGCGCCAAGAGCTTCTCCGAGCGGATCGGCCAGCCGCCTTATGTAGAGGCTTACGGCGAGGTCGTGGCGGGCAAGAAGAAGTTGCTCGGCTACGTGATGCTGTCCACCGACATCACCGACACGCCGGCGTATTCCGGCAAGCCGGTGGTCACGCTGATCGGCATGGACCTCAAGGGGCGCTTCGTGGGCATCAAGGTGCTCAAGCATTCGGAACCCATTCTGCTGCTGGGAATCCCGGAATCCGCGCTGCTGAAGTTCAACGATCAGTACATCGGCAAGTCGGTGGCCGACAAGATCGAGATCGGCCAGTCCCGGCCCGACGAGGGCGTGCTCGGGGTGGACGCGATCGCGGGCGCCACGGTCACCGTGATCGCGCAGAACCAGGTCCTGATGACATCGGGTGGGACGGTGGCGCGCGAGGTCGGCATTCTGGCGCCGACGGTGCGCCCGCCGGCGCGCTTCGCGCTCAGCGGCAAGGTGCTGAGCTGGTCGCAGCTGATCGAGCTCGGCGCGGTGCAGCACCTGCTCGTCAAACCCGAGCAGGTGGGCCAGCCGTCCACCGGCCAACCGTTCATCGAACTCTGGTTTGGCGACCTCAATCACCCCGATGTGGGCCGCAGCGTGCTGGGCGAACTGGGTTGGAACAATCTGCGCGCCCGTCTGAAGGAGGGCGAGCATGCACTCTTCGTGATCCGCACCGCAGGCTTGGAGTCCTTCAAGGGATCGGGCTTTGTGCGCGGCGGCATCTACGACCGCGTGCAGGTCAAGCAAGGGGCCGACTCCTTCACCTTCCGTGATCTTGACGCGCTCAACCTCTACGGCATCGACGCCGCAGGTGCGCCGGCGTTCAACGAATCGGTCATCTTCATCATCCGCGGCAAGAGCTTCTCGGCGGCCTACCCCTGGAAGCTTTCTTTCATGGGCAACCGCCTGGACCGCGCCACCGGGGTCAAGAAGTTCACCACCTTCGATGCACGCCTGTGGCTCGACGCCAAGTTGCTGGAGGGAGGGCGCCCCGAGGTGCAAGAGCGTGCGTCGCCCTGGGTGCAGATCTGGAAGACGCGCGCCATCAGCATTGCGCTGTTCGTGACTCTGCTGGTTGGCGTGAGCCTTGTCTATGCCTTCAGGGAACGCCTCACGCGGCGCTCCACGCACAAGAACAAATGGCCGGTCAACGCCTTCAAGTACAGCGCCTGGGTCCTGAGCATCGGCTTTGTCGGCTTTGGCGCGCTGGCCCAACCGTCCATCACCCAGGTGCTGACCTGGTTTCACGCGCTGCTGTTCCAGTGGACCTGGTCGCTGTTCCTCTCGGATCCATTCATCTTCATTTTCTGGTTCTTCATCATCCTGACCGTGTTCGTGTTCGGGCGCGGCCTGTTCTGCGGATGGATGTGTCCGTTCGGGTCGATGTCGGAGATCATTTACAAGATTGCTGGACGAATAGGACTGAAGCGCTTCCAGGGAAGTCTTCCGATGGCCTGGCATAACCGGCTGAAGTGGCTCAAGTACGCCATCTTCTTCGGCCTGCTGGCGGTGTCGATGTTCGACATGGGGCTGGCAGAAATGCTGTCCGAGGTGGAACCCTTCAAGACCACTTTCCTTGTGGGTATCACGCACCGCCCTTGGCCTTACGCGCTGTTCGTGAGCGTCTTGCTGGGCCTGTCGATCTTCATCGAGCGACCCTATTGCAAGTACATCTGCCCACTCGGTGCGGCGTTGGCGATGCCAAGCACCTTCAGGTGGTACGGCTTACGCCGCAAACAGGACTGCAACAGCTGCAAGGCCTGTGCGGTAGGTTGTGGCTCGCAGGCAATAGATCCGGCCGGCCGCATTGACCACCGTGAATGCCTGCACTGCCTGGACTGCATGGTGCTGTATACCGACGTCAAGGGCTGTCCGCCGCTGTCCAAGGAGCGCAAGCGCCGCGAGCGTGAGGGTCTGGAAATCACCCCGATTGGCCGGGACGGCTATTTCATCCCCATCCATCCAGCACCGATCGAAAGCAAGCCCAATAGCGGACCCGATCCGCGCATGCCCACTGCTGCGATGCCGCATCCGTACAAGACCGGCGTGACGGGCTGGCGCTGGCTGTGGCTGGAGCTGATTGATCATCTCTGGCCCTGGAGCATCGGGGGTTGGCGTACCATGCGCGCTCTGGAAATTGCCGGGTTCTCCTTGGCCTTGGCGGTGAGTCTGGCATGGGTGCTGGCGGCGACGGGCAAGCTGTCGTCGAGTGCCGTCATCGGCTGGTGGTTTGGCTGGAGTGTGTACGAGGTGCTGATACGCTTGTCGGAGCGCCGCTACGTGAAGGATGGCCCCTGGTGGCAAAACAATTACCGCTACGCCAGCGTGATGGACATGCTCAGCTACGTCGGATTCAAGAATCTGTTGATCGGAGCCTCGCTCTTCCTGGCGCTCAAGACGCTGGGCTTGCTGCTGACATGAGGTTGGCAATGGTGTTGCCCCGATGAGGCGGGCTGGGCGCCTGGCCTGTCATCTGCTTGTGTGCGCCTTGCTGGGCAGTGCGCAGGCGGCGACGCTGCGCGTCGAGCCGGGCGCTGCGCTGCAAAAGGCCATCGACGCAGCGCAGGCGGGCGATGTGCTGGAAATCGGGCGCGGCTTCTATCGGGGCAACTTCGTCGTGAACAAGCCGCTCACGCTGCGCGGCATGAATCGACCCACATTGAGCGGCGGGCAAGTCGGCGACACGATCCGCGTCACCTCGCCCGACGTGGTGATCGAAGGCCTGATCGTGCGCGACTCGGGTGACAGCCTGAAGGATCAGAACGCGGGGATCTATATCCGGCCGGGAGCGCACCGCGCCGTGGTGCAGCACTGCGACCTCACCTACAACCTGTTCGGGCTGTGGATCGAGAAGGCTGACGACGTGCGCGTCGAGGCCAACATCATCACTGGCAAACGCGATTACAACTCCGCCCAGCGCGGCAATGGCATACAGCTCTACAACACGAATGGCGCCCGCATCATCGGCAACAACATCAGCTTCGTGCGCGATGCGCTTTATGTTGACGTCTCGCACCATGCCGTGTTCAGGGCCAACAAACTGCACCACAGCCGCTACGGCACGCACTACATGAACTCGTACTACAACCTGTGGGAAGACAACGACACGTATGACAACCGCGGCGGCCTGGCCCTGATGGAGGTGAGAAACCAGGTGGTGCGCAACAACCGCGCCTGGGGCAACACCGACCACGGGATCATGCTGCGCACCCTGCAAGATTCGGTCGTCGAGAACAATGTCGTTGCCTCAAACAAGCGCGGCTTCTTCATTTACGACGTCGGCTACACGACCTTGCGCGGCAACCTCGTGGTCGACAACGACATTGGCGTACATCTGTCCGCGGGTTCCACGCACAATGTGGTGCAGGGCAACGACTTCATCGCCAACCGCGAGCAGGTGCGCTACGTCGGTGCGCGCGACGAGATCTGGGGCGGCAGCAAGCCCGGCCATGGCAATCACTGGAGCAACTATATGGGCTGGGACCGCGACGGCGATGGCGTCGGCGATCTGCCCTACCAGGCCAACGACACGGTGGACCGGCTGATCTGGCGCCACCCCAGCGCGAAGCTGCTGTTGGCCAGCCCGGCGGTGCAGGCGCTGCGGCTGGTGAGCCAGCAGTTCCCGGTCTTGCGCGTACCCAGCGTGGTGGACAACTACCCTCGAATGCAACCCTCGCACAAGCACTGGAGAGTCTGGCGTGACAAGCACTAGCGCGAGCACTGAGACCCACGCTATCGAACTGCGCGCCGTGGTCAAGCACTACGGCGCGGTGTGTGCCGTGGACGGCGTGGATCTGAGCGTGCGGCGCGGCGAGCTGTTCGGTCTGATCGGGCATAACGGCGCCGGCAAGACCACCTTGTTCAAGATGATGCTGGGCCTGATTCCTGCCAGCGCGGGCGAGATTCTGGTCGCAGGGGCTTCGGTGCATGGCGACGATTTTCGTGCCGCAAGACGTCATATCGGTTACCTGCCTGAAAACCTGGTGCTGTACGACAACCTCAGCGGACTCGAGACCTTGCGCTTCTTCGCCCGGCTCAAGAGCAGCGACCTGGCTGGCTGCCCAGCCTTGCTGGAGCGGGTGGGTCTGGGCGGCGCAGGCGCGCGCCCGGTGCGCGAATATTCGAAGGGCATGCGTCAACGTCTGGGCTTCGCGCAAGCCTTGCTGGGAACGCCCAAGGTGCTGTTCCTCGACGAGCCCAGCAATGGCCTCGACCCGGCGGCGATCCGCAATTTCTACGACATCCTGCAAGAACTGCGCGCGCAAGGCGTCACCATCGTCATCACCTCCCACGTGCTGGCCGAACTTCAGGAGCGCGTGGATCGCCTGGCCATCATGGAGAACGGCAAGATCCAGGCCCTGGGCAGCGTGCAGGCCTTGCGGGACCAACTCGACATGCCGCTGTCGATTGCCGTGCGCGTTGAGCCCCACGCCTTGGCTGAGCTGCAGGCTGCCCTGGACGCGGTGCCAGGGTTGAGCCTGCGATGGGTGGCTGGCGAACTCGTCATCACCTGCACGCGCCCGGCCAAGATGGCGGCGCTGGCCGCGATTGCGCCGCTGGGAAGCCGCTTGCTTGACTTGCACATCCACGAGCCCACGCTCGAGGACTTGTTCTTCGGATTGAGGAGCTGAACATGCCGGACATCGAATGGCGACAGGTCGCCACGCTGGCAGCCAAGGAATTTCGCGACCGCATGCGTAACCGCTGGGTGCTGGCGGTGGCCCTGGTGTTCACCGTGTTCTCGCTCGTGATCACCTATTTTGGCGGTGCGCAGCAAGGCCAGCTCGGGCCGCGTTCGATCGAATTCACGATTGCCAGTCTGGTGAGTCTGGTGATCTATCTGATCCCGCTGATCGCCTTGCTGCTGGGTTTCGACGCCATTGTGGGTGAGCGCGAACGCGGCTCGCTCGATCTGCTGCTGGCGCTGCCGATCACGCGCCTGGAGTTGTTGCTCGGCAAATATCTGGGCCTTGCCGCCGCACTCACGCTCTCGACCCTGGCCGGATTTGCGCTGGACGCGGTACTGCTTTACCAGCAGTTCAACTGGGCCGGGCTGTTTCAATACCTGGGCTTCATGCTCAGCTCGGTCATGCTGGGCTTGTCATTCCTGAGCCTGGCGCTGCTGATCTCGGTGCTGGTGCGCGAGCGCACGCGCGCCTCGGGTTTGGCCATTGCACTCTGGTTCGGCTTCGTGCTGGTGTTCGACCTGTTGATGTTGGGGCTCTTGGTGGCCAGTGGCGGCGAGTTTGGTGGCGAGGCCCTGGCCTATGTGCTCTTGCTCAATCCGGCCGATGTGTTCCGGATCCTGAATGTATTTTCGCTCGACCAGGTGCGGACCCTGTATGGACTGGTGAGCATCGTCCCGCCGGCGCTGGCCAACCCTTGGCTGATGGGAGCCGCCATGCTGGCCTGGATCGCCGGCCCCTTGGCGCTGGCAAGCTGGAGGTTTCGCACATGAAGCTCAATCGCCGTCACCTCTTGCTGGCCGCACTGGCAAGCCTCACCGCCTGCGGAGAAAAGTCGGGGCCAGGTCTTGCGCCGGTCGAGATCGACGCAGCCACCGCCTGCGAGCTCGACGGCATGTTGCTGGCCGACTATCCCGGCCCCAAGGCGCAGATCTTCTACAGCAATCAAGCCAAGCCGGTCTTCAATTGCGATACCGTCGAGATGTTCAACACCCTGCTCAGACCCGAGCAAATCAAGAACATTCGCGCCGTGTATGTACAGGACATGGGCCAGGCCGATTGGGAGCAGCCGCGCGGCCACTGGATCGATGCGAAGACCGCCTTCTACGTGTTGGGCAGCAAACGCCAGGGCTCGATGGGGCCGACGATTGCCAGCTTCAAGCTGGAGGCCGATGCGAAGAAGTTCGCCGCCGAGCAGGGCGGCCGCGTGCTGCGTTTTGGCGAAGTGAAGCCGGAGATGGTCGACTTGAGCGGCGGCGCGCTGAACGACGGCGGCATGTAGCCACCGCGAGCTGGTGGGCCTTCATGGCCTATTGATCTTTTCATAAATCACGACACTCTTCTGCCGAGGCCACCTTTCAGTCACCTGGTTCCAGGTGCGCGCACGATGCCAAGAAGGCTGGGCAAGTAACTGCGTTCGTGTCCCCCGCCCTACGGGCTCCTCCTTTACCTCACTACGTCACTTACCCAGTCTTCTTGGCGCAGCGGTATCGGTATTCCGGCGCGCATAGCGACCGCTTTGCCAAGCAGGAGGATGGGGTGCTCTGCGCAGCGAAATAAAGGGGGAGCCCGTAGGGCGGAGGACATTCGCGGAGCAGAGTGCCGCATCCTCCTGCCCACCAACAACCTTGTCATGAATTTTGGAATTCTCAATAATCGACGCATGACCCAGCTTTCCGATCTTCACGCGCCGCTTGCCATCCTCCAGCAGGTGTTCGGCTACGGCGCTTTTCGCGGCGCCCAGCAAGCCATCACCGACCATGTCGTGCAAGGCGGCGACGCGCTGGTCTTGATGCCCACCGGCGGCGGCAAGAGCCTGTGCTACCAGATCCCGGCGATTGCGCGGCATCGGCAAGGCCTGGGCGTGGCGGTGGTGGTGAGCCCCTTGATCGCGCTGATGCACGACCAGGTCGGCGCGCTCGAAGAGGCCGGCGTGCACGCCGCGTTCCTGAACTCGTCGCTCAGCAGCGAACAGGCGCAGCACATCGAGCGCGAGATGATGAGCGGCCGCCTGGTGCTGCTCTATGCCGCGCCCGAGCGCGTCACGAATCCGCGCTTTCTGGCGCAGCTCGACTCGCTCCATGAGCGCGGCCTGCTGAGCCTGTTTGCCATCGACGAAGCACATTGCGTGAGTCAATGGGGGCACGACTTCCGCGAAGACTATCTGCTGCTCAACGTGCTGCACGAACGCTACGCCGGCGTGCCGCGCATTGCGCTGACCGCGACCGCCGACGAGCACACGCGCGCCGACATCCTGGAGCGTCTTGCGTTGACACAGGCCAGGGTCTTCATCAGCAGTTTCGACCGGCCCAATATCCGCTACGCGATTGTCGAAAAGGACAATCCGCGCGCCCAGCTGCTGCGCTTCATTCGCGATGAGCACGAAGGCGAAGCCGGCATCGTCTATTGCCAGAGCCGCAAAAAGGTCGAGGAGACCGCCGCCTGGCTCGAGAGCGAAGGCATTCCCGCCCTGCCCTATCACGCGGGACTTGACGGCGCCATGCGCCAGCGCCACCAGAACCGCTTCTTGCGCGAAGAGGGCCTGGTGATGGTGGCGACGATTGCCTTCGGCATGGGCATAGACAAGCCCGACGTGCGCTTTGTCGCGCACCTGGATCTGCCCAAGAACATCGAAAGCTATTACCAGGAGACGGGGCGCGGCGGGCGCGACGGCGCGCCGGCCGACGCCTGGATGACGTATGGCCTGGCCGATGTGGTGAACCAGCGGCGCATGATCGACGAGAGCCCGGCCGGCGACGAATTCAAGCGCGTGCAGCGCGGCAAGCTCGACGCCTTGCTGGCCATGTCAGAGGCGCACGACTGCCGCCGCAGACGACTGCTGGCCTATTTCAACGAAGCGGCGCTGCCCTGCCAGCCGTATCAGAACCTGTGCGACAACTGCCTGCATCCGCCTGCCACCTGGGATGCCACCGATGCCGCGCGCAAGGCGCTTTCGTGCATCTACCGCTTTCAGCAGAACGCCGGCCAGCGCTTCGGCGCCGGCCATCTGATCGACGTGCTGCGCGGCAAGCGCAGCGACAAGGTGGCGCAGCACGGTCATGAAAGTTTGAGCACCTTCGGCATCGGCGCCGATATGAGCGAGCAGCAGTGGCGATCCGTGCTGCGCCAGCTCGTCGCCCTGGGCCATGTCGTGAGCGAGGGCGAGTACAACACGCTGGTCCTGAGCGACAGCGCGCGCGCCGTTCTCAAGGGCGAAGTGCAGTTGCTGCTGCGCGTGCCCGCCGACACGCCTGCGCGAGTCAAGGGCAGCAAGACCGGCAAGGGGGCAAGACCTGGCACCCGCGCCGCGGCCAAGGCCGTGCCCCTCGACCTGGACGCGCTGGCCCAGCAGCGCTATCTGGACCTCAAGAGCTGGCGCGCCGAAGTGGCGCGCGAACACAGCCTGCCTGCCTATGTGATCTTTCACGACGCGACGCTGGTCGAGATGGCGCGGCAATGCCCGTCATCGCTGGATGAGCTCGGCGAGATCAGCGGCGTCGGCGCCAAGAAGCTCGAAGCCTATGGGCGCGAGATCCTGCGCGTGCTGGACGCGGCTTGACGCAGAACTTGAGCAAGAATTGCCGCATGAGCGAAT
Source organism: uncultured beta proteobacterium (assembly GCA_963740455.1). Taxonomy (GTDB): domain Bacteria; phylum Pseudomonadota; class Gammaproteobacteria; order Burkholderiales; family Burkholderiaceae_C; genus Paucibacter. The sequence goes on along the minus strand of CAVUEF010000012.1, from coordinate 246,480 downwards.
TCAGCACCGACCCTTTGACGCTGCCACTGGTGGGCCTGCGCGTGGTCGAGTTCACGCATATGGTGATGGGCCCCACTTGCGGCATGATCCTGGCCGATCTGGGCGCCGAAGTCATCAAGATCGAGCCTTTGAGCGGCGACAACACGCGCCATCTGCTGGGCGTGGGCGCGGGCTTTTTCAGCATGTTCAACCGCAACAAGAAGAGCCTTGCCGTCAACACCAAAGACCCGCGCGGACTCGAACTGGTGCTCAAGCTGGTGGCGCGCGCCGATGTGTTCGGCGAGAACTTCAAGAGCGGCAGCATGGACCGACTCGGCCTGGGCTTCGATGCGCTGTCGGCGCTGAATCCGGGCCTGATCTATGTCTCACACAAGGGTTTTCTGCCCGGGCCTTACGAGCACCGCACCGCGCTCGACGAGGTGGTGCAGATGATGGGCGGCCTGGCCTACATGACCGGGCCCGAGGGGCAGCCGCTGCGCGCGGGATCGAGCGTGAACGACATCATGGGCGGCATGTTCGGTGCGATCGGCGCGCTGGCGGCGCTCGCCCAGCGCGCCAAGACCGGCAAGGGCCAACTCGTGCAAAGCGCGCTGTTCGAGAACAACGTGTTCCTGGTGGCGCAGCACATGATGCAGTTTGCAGTCACCGGCCGCCCTGCCGCGCCGATGCCCAGCCGCATCTCGCCCTGGGGCGTGTACGACGTCTTCAAGGCCAAGGGCGGCGAGATGATCTTCCTGGCCGTGGTGTCCGACACGCAATGGGTGGTGTTCTGCGATGCCTTCGGCCTGAGCGAGTTGAAGGCCGACCCGCGTCTGGCAAGCAACAATCTGCGCGTGCAGGCACGCGACTGGATGATGCCGCTGTTGCGCGCGTGTCTGGCCGGCCAGTCGGTGGCCGACATCGTGGCCCGGTTCGAAGCCAACGGCCTGCCGTTTGCACCGATCACCGCGCCGCACGAGTTGTTCGATGACCCGCATCTGCTGCAGACCGGCGGCCTGGCGCCGGTCACGGTGCCGGCCGACGCCAGCGGTGCCGGCCGCGCCATCAACACGCGCACCGCGCTGCTGCCGCTGACGCTCGATGGCCAGCGACTGCCCTTGCGCAAGGCGCCACCGTCGCTGGGCGAGCACACCAGCGAGATATTGACGGAGCTCGGCTATAGCGCCGAGGAAGCCGCAGCCTTGTCGGCCGCCGGCGTGATCGGGCCGTGCGAGCCTGCGGGCGGCTGAATCGAAACAGCAGCGCTCAGTGCGCGGCCTGATGCGCCCGTATCGTGAGCAGCAATTGCCGCTCTTCTTCGGCCGAGAAAGCGTGGGGATACAGGCTGCGTGCTTGCGAGGCCAGCTCGGGGCGGCCACCATACAGGGCGATTTGCTCCCGGATGTGGTCAAACGTCACGGACAACAGCACGGCAGGAGCGTTCACGCGCAAGTTGGTGCGCGGCTCGCTGCACACCTTGAAGCCCAGCATGCGCCGATAGTAGCCAACATGGCGTGGATTGACCTCCACGACGGCCACGTCAAATTGCCGGATATGGTGCGCATGGATGAAGGCCATATGAAACAGGGCGGCCAAGATCCGCTGCGACGGCAATTCATCGCCCAGCGCCAGTTTGGTGAATTCGCACACCTTGCGACCCGCCTGGCGCAGCGCATCGATTTCGGCGCCGAAGATCTCGTCGGCGTACAGGCCCAGGCTTGAGTCGAGGCGGACCGTGAGTGTGCCCACGGCGCTGTCCAGGTCGCCCGCGTTCAGCGTGATCTGGTTGGGGGCATTGGCCTCGGCGGGCGCACTGTACTGATAGCCTTTGGCGGCATAACGCCTGCCCACGAGTTGATGCGCCATGCGCTGCTGGTTGAGCGAATGCGCGGTGCGCAATGCCAGTCCGTTGCGCGCAGGTGCGAAGTCCGTTGCGTCGATTGACGCGTGGATGACCCCTGGAAAGGCAGGTGCCTGCCCTGCCATATCCGTCGAAATGCTGATGCTCATGCTGCTCTTTGAAGGACTGTGTGAAAGGGCGGGAGTCATTGTATCGACCTACCCCCTCATTCGGGGGGGGCGACACAGCCTGTTACCTGATTCAGATGTTGCTTACAGATAGAGCCGGAGGCCAGAACTCGAGCTTGGACCCATTCGAACGCAGGACGCTAACAAATATCAACTCCGCTGGGGCGTGCTGGCTTGAATCCGGGCCAAGCGTGCGGACCCATCCCTGCGCCCCGCCTGCCGCTGTACAGTCGGACGCTTCATGCCCAATGTTCAAACAACCGCTGACGCCGTTTTGCCCGCGTCCACGCCGGAGCCGCAGCGTCAGCCTGCGCTTCCGATTTCCCGCCACCTTGGCCGCGTGCCCGCGCATATCAGCGCCGAGCAGTTGGCGCAAGTGCGCCAAGCCGCGTTCAACCTGCCGCAGGTTGTCACGCCCGCCGACTACATCCCAGAGCACACGCCGGGCTTCGAGGAGCATCTGGACAAACTGGGTCTGGTGTTGTTGCAAAAGCCCGTGGCAGGTTCGCGGCCGAGCCGCTGGATCGAGCCGGCCTTGCTGGATGAGGCGCTGCGGCACTTGCGGGCGATGCAGCAGGTCAAGGGCAACGGCCGCGTCGTGCGCACGCTGCTGCTGGAGCGCAGCGCGGCACTTGAATCCTTGGGGCTGCGGCGCCATGGCAGCGCCTGGCAACGCCTGGGCCAGCAGATCTTGAGTCTGAACTTGCCCAGCGGCGCGGTCTGGCGCGTGCCGGTGGCCTATGTGCTGGCGCAGGACGCCGCGCCAGTATGGGCCTTCTACCGCGACGGCGACGCGGCGCAACTCGCTAGCGCGCTGGGGCCGATACCGGCCTGTGAGCACGCCCCTGTCTTGGCCGCACATGTGAGCGCCATCATCACCCAGGCCCTGGGTCGCAATGCGCGCCAGATCGACTCGCTGCTGCCGGGTTTGTTGGCCGAATGCGCGATCGCGCAAGACCTGACCCCCTTGATGGCGGCCTGCACCCGCGTGCTTGAGCGCTGGCAACGCCGCGTCGCCGAGCTCGACACCTTGGAGGGGCTGAATACCGAGCTGGCGTTTCAAGGCTATCCCGACACCTTCCAGCGCGCGCGGCGCATGCAACGAAAAATCACGTTGTTCATCGGCCCGCCCAACAGTGGCAAGACACATGCCGCCTTCGAGCGCCTCGCAACCGCCGAGAACGGCGCCTATCTCGCGCCATTGCGGCTGCTCGCGCTCGAGGGGCGCGACCGCTTGCAGGCCAGGGGCGTGGCCTGTTCGTTGCGCACCGGCGAGGAAAGCGTGCCCGCCGAGAATGCCCGCGTGGTCTCCAGCACCATCGAGATGGTCGGCACGGCCGACTCCATCGAGGTGGCCGTGATCGACGAGGCGCAGATGATTTTCGATCCCTTCCGTGGCTGGGCCTGGACCCAGGCCATCGTGGCGGTGCCGGCGCAGGAGGTCATCATCATCTGCTCGGCTTACGCGGTGCCGGCGCTGCAAAAACTGCTCGGCCTGTGCGGAGAGGCGTGCGAGCTGCGCGAATTCGCGCGCAAACAGCATGTGCAATTGTTGCCCGCCGCGGTGCCGATTGCCCTGCTCAAGATGGGCGACGCGGTGGTGGCTTTCAGCCGCCGCGACGTGCTGATGCTGCGCGACCAGATCGCCGCCGACGGCAAGTCGGTGTCGGTGATCTACGGCGCGCTGCCGCCCGAGGTCAGGCGGCGCGAGGCCGAACGTTTTGCCGAAGGTGCGGCGCATATTCTGGTGGCGACCGACGCTATCGGCATGGGCCTGAACCTGCCGATACGGCGCGTCTTGTTCAGCACGCTGACCAAGTTCGACGGCGAGGCCGACCGCACGCTCAGTGTTTCCGAGGTGCACCAGATCGCCGGTCGTGCCGGCCGCTTTGGAATGCACGAAGAGGGTTTTACCGGCGTGCTGCGCGAGGCCGAGCCGACCGCTGCGCGCATGCTCAAGGAACTGCTCGCGCAGACGCCGCGCGCACCGCGTGACTTCAAGGCGCCAGTGGCGCCCAACTGGTGGCATGTCAACACGATTGCTTCGCGCTTGAACAAGACCCGGTTGCGCGAGGTGCTGGACGTCTTCATGGATCAGCTCAAGCTCGACAACCAGCATTTCCAGGTGGCCGAGCTCGAGCAGATGCTGGAGCTGGCCGAGCAGCTCGACCACAGCGCGGGTGGTTTGAGTCTGCGCGACCGTTTCATCTACGCTCAGGCACCGGTGGACACGCGCACTGCCGGTCAGGTGCAGGAGTTTCTGGGCTGGACCCAGGACCACGCGAAGCGAGGCGTGGCGGGCTCGCCCTGGTTCTTGCAGGAGGTCGACGAGCACAGCCGCCTGGACCGCATGGAAATGGCCTTGCGCTCCTGCACGCTGTGGCTGTGGCTGGATCTGCGCTTTCCGGGCGTCTACGGTCAGGTCGCCTTGGTGGTCGATTTGCGTGCGCGCCTGAACGATGGCATCGAGCGCCACCTCAAGGGCAAGAAACCGCTGTGGCAACGCAGCGGGCAGCGTGGCGGCAAGCGCTAGGCGGCTCAGGGTTCTGGCGACGTCTGCCTGGCGCGGATGACACGCCGGGCGAACACGCTGCCGCCCAGCAGCACGACGGCCATGCCCCAGAACAGCGGCGCAATCCCGAGGGCTGCGCCCAAGGCACCGAAAAACAGCGGCATCACGGTCTGGCTGGTGTTGATCAGCGTGGTGCGCAGGCCCAGCGCCTCGCCCGCACGCCCGGCCGGCGCCGACTGGTGCAGCAGCGTCAGCACCATCGGCTGCGGCATGCCCAGCCCCAGGCCGAGCACAAAGGTGATCGCCATCAGCAAGCCGACCGAGTGCGTGAACGGAATCGCGACATAGGCCAGCCCCGCCAGCAAGAGCGCGGCGGCCAGCATCGGCCAGGGTTGCAGGCGTTGCACGATGAAGGGCATGGCCAGCCGCACGGCGAAGGTGGCCGCGGCGAAGGCGCCCATCACGATGCCGATTTTCGAGGCACTCAGACCGATGTGCGCGCCGTACAGCGGCACGGCGAAGTTGTAGATGTCCCATGCCACGGTCAGGATGGCCATGGCGATGAACAGATGGCGCAGCTCCGGGTCCTTCAGCAGGTCGAACACCGGGCCTCTGGGCGGCAGGTCTTGCCCCCTGTGCGGCTCGGCGCCCGGCAGCAGCTTGCCCGCCAGCGCAACAATGGGCAGCACGCTGAACAGTGCCAACACCAGGAAGGTGTTGCGAAAGCCGAGGTTGTCGATGCCCAGGCCGGTCAGCATGGGCGCCACAAACGCCGAGGTCGAGAAGCCGAGCGCCACGTAGCTGAAGTTCACGGTGCGGTCTTCGGGCAGACTCATCTCGCCCACCGCGTGATAGGCCGCTACGTTGATCAACATGAAGGACATGCCCACCAGCACCGCAGTGACATAGAGAGCGGCCAGTTCGGGCAGCACAAAGGGCGCCAAGGTGCCCACGCACACGCCGATGGAGCCCAGCAGCATCGGTCGATTCGGCCCGCTATGGTCGACCCAGCGACCGACCGTCACTGACAGCAGCGCCGGCAGCAAGGCGTAGAGCGCCATCAACGAGCCCACCGTGAACGCCGATGCGCCATGGCGCAGCGCGAACAGCGACACCGCGATGCGGCTGCCGCTGAAAGCCACATGGTTGAGTACCAGCAAGATGATGATGAGAGGCAATGGGCGCATACGCAACGGACCCGGGTGGGCTTCTGGGTTTGGCAACTCGGCGTCGAGCGGAACCTCATCATGCCCGGTTCAACCCCGATGATGGACCACAGACCGAAGACTTGTCGCGGTCTTCACGCAAACCACGCGGCGACAGGGCCCGCATCGGGCGTGCATTTGTACCGGCGGCAATTTGGTCCATGTCGCCTCTGAATCAGACGATGGCTCGCTCAGCGCACGACAGGCAGTTCCAGATCGTGTCAGGCATGACCTGACCCTTGGCGGGCTGCTCTACCTGTAAGCGGCGACGCCGGCCGATGCTGCAGGCGTGCCTGGCGCAGACGGGCGCGAAGCCGCCAGACCGGCGCGAGCGCGCTGCGGGTCCAGCTCGAAACACTGTCCGGCCTGCAGCGCCTGAATATCGTGCCCGCTGCACAGCGCCCTGACCTCGGCCATTACCGCTGCTTCTTCGCCGGGCTTGATGTGGGTGATGTGCACGCGCACCCGCTCGGCCAGTTGAGCCAGCTCGCGGCCCAGCATGCGGGGGCACAGATGGCGGCTGATCTGGGCGAGCTGATCCTCCTCGTTGCTGAACGCGGTCTCGATCACGAGGTGCGCAACCCGCATCTGCTGCAGACGTTTCCACAGCGCGGGGTTGGGTCCGGTGTCGCCCGTATAAACCCAGTAACTCGCCGGGCCGCCGGGGCCCGGTGCGAGGGGTCGCGGCATTTCGACAGCGAACCCCACCGCAGGCACGGTGTGGTGCGCGCTGAGCACCTCGACGCGACGTTCGCCGCGCGCGCCGGGCAAGCAAACGACTTCGCCGACCTCGAAAGGCACGAACTGGAGGGCGGGGGCCTGAACACTCGGCAGCTGGGTGAAATCGGGCCAGATGATGCCGTTGAACACATGCTGACGCAAGGCGTCGAGGGTGGCTTGCAAAGCGTGAATCTGGATCGGGGGGCGCCGTTGCGCTTCGCGCAGACGCATCACCGCATCGGCCAGCAGGGCGATGGACAGGATGTGATCCAGGTGCGAGTGACTGAGCAAGATGTGGTCGATGGTGGCGAGTTCGTCCAGTGGCAACTCGCCCACGCCGGTGCCCGCATCGATGAGCACGTCGTCATCGAGCAGGAAGGCCGTGGTCTTGTAACCTGAGGCGATGGCGCCCGAGCAACCGAGAACGCGAATATTCATGAACCGACCATGTGTGCGGCAACAGCTTGCCGCTGGTATGAGAGGCTTTCCCGCGATCAGGTTTCACACGGGGCTTGGTCTGAACTGACGAGCGCATCAAAGACGCCACTCGGGACGACTTGCCGCTTGTCCAATCAGGCCCTCATGGTGATGCTTCGCACCTTTCGACACAAGGCGGAAATGCGCGTTTGCGGGCAGAAACTTCGACGCATCGAGGTGCATCTCGCGCTGGCGTGAAATGCGTCACATCCGGAAGCATCGATCAAGCTCGGGAATGCGGTTCAGGGCTGGTTGAATTGCATCTGGGTGCCGGCCAGCTCGATCATGTCACCGTTCTTGAGAGGAACCGATTCGCCCGTGAGGGGAACCCCGTTCACGCTGGGACGTGCCGCGCCTTCCACGTGGGCGAACACATAACCGCTGGGACGCTTGGTGATGGATGCCACCTGCACGCCGGGCTTGCCTACGGTGGTGACCACTTTGCTGAGCGTAACCTGGCGTCCCGCAGCGGCGCCGTTGAGGACCTTCACCGACGCTGGTGTGCTGCTGCTGGTGCCCACTCCGGCAGCGGCGGCTTGTGACGGAAACAAGCCCAGCGGTGCACCCAGCGGCTGTGCACCGGGTTGCAGAATCATGGTCTTTTCGTAGTCCTGGTTCTCCTCGACAAGGTACTTGATCTTGTACTTGCCGATCTCCACGGTGTCATTGTGAGCCAGCAACTGCTTCTTGATGGCCTTGCCGTTGATGTAGGTGCCGTTGGTGCTGTTCAGGTCTTCGATGAACACGTCCGAGCCCACCATCTGCAGCACCGCGTGCTCGCCGCTGACCGCCAGGTTGTCGATCACGATGTCGTTGTACGGTCGACGCCCCAACGTAGTCTTGTCCTTGGTGATCTGCACATCCTTGATCACCACTGCGTCGAGCGACACCACCAGCTTAGCCATGCTTGACCTCGAATTAGTCGTCTACTGTTGCGGTTATCGTGCGTACTTGCTGACCTTCTGGGGTTCCCGCTCAGCGTCGGCCGAACGGCCACCAGGAGCGCGATCCCGAGCCTGCGCGGCCCTCCACGCGGGCCAATATCACGGCGATGTTATCCCGTCCGCCCATCTCGTTGGCGCCAGCGATCAGCGCAGCCGCGGTGTCTGGCAGATTGTCGTTGGTTCGAAGCATCTGGCCAATCGTAGCGTCGTCCAGCATATCGGATAAACCGTCCGAGCACATCAGATAGATGTCCCCGGGCAGCGCCTCGTGCAAATGGGTCTCCAGCATCACGGTGTCTTCGACGCCGACGGCGCGTGTCACCAGGTTCTTGTTGGAGGAATAAGCCGCCTCTTCGGGCGTGATGATGCCGGCATCGAGCTGTTCCTGCAACAGTGAGTGATCGCGGGTCAGCTGGGACAGCGAGTCGTCGCGAAAGCGGTAGGCGCGCGAATCGCCGACGTGGCCCAGCAGCAGCCGCCCCTCGCGCCACACCGCCACCACCAAGGTCGTGCCCATGCCGGCGTATTTGGGATTGCTGTTGGCTGAGTTGAAAATGGCTCGGTTGGCGTTGTCAACGCAGATGTCCATGGCGCGCTTCACGTCGTGATCGCTCGCGCTGTCGGCCGCTTCTTTGAGCCAGCGCCCGAGTTCGCTCTTGATGAAGCTGGTGACCATGCCGCTGGCCACTTCGCCGGCGTTGTAGCCGCCCATGCCATCGGCCAGCACGGCCAGCGCCACGTCGGGCTCAAGTGCGATCGAGTCCTCATTGTTGTCGCGCGCGCGCCCGACATCGATGGCGCCGAAAAACTCGCAGGTCATATGAGGGTTCGCTGGGTGTCGTGAAGCTAGGGATTGTGCCTGCTCTGGTCGGATTGCAGTGCCTGGGTTTGCGCGAAGCTGTCCGCCGTCCGCTTTGACTCGTCAGTGGCGTGCATGCCAGTCGGGTTGGCATCGGCAAGGTCCGGCATCGCCGACAGTTGGGCCGCCACGGCATCAAGGTCATCGGCGAACTGGTCGCCGTTGACATAGCGCAGTTCAGGCCGCTTCTCCAGTGCGAGCGCCACCACCAGGCCCAAGGATTCAGGCAGGTCCGCGCGCAGGCTGCGCACATCGGGGGCAGGCTCATTGGCAATCTCGAACATCAGGCGCGCCATCGACTCGGCGCGGTGCGGCAATTGCCCACTGAGCAACTGGAACAGCAACACGCCCAGCGAATACAAATCGCTGCGCCCGTCAACGCGCAGCCCGACCAGTTGCTCGGGCGACATGAACGATGGCGTGCCCAGCACCAGTCCGGTACGCGTGCGCGTGCCATCGGCGATGCGCGCAATGCCGAAATCGCTCAGCTTGACCGTGTCGCTGGCCAGTGCTATCAAAACATTGGCGGGCTTGATGTCGCGATGCACGACGCCTTGGCTGTGCGCATAGGCCAAGGCGCGCGCCAACCTTGACGTGATATGCAGCACCTGGCCAACCGGCAGCAGCTGACCGACGCGCGTGTGCGCGCTGAGGTCCTGGCCCCGCACCAGTTCCATCACGATCCAGGCGTCCTGACCGGTTTCGCCCGAGTCCAGCAGTTCCAGAATGTCGGGATGCCGCAGGCTGGCGGCGGCGCGTGCCTCGCGCACGAAGCGCTGGCGCACTTCGGCCAGATCGCCGGGCGAGAACTCGCGCTGCAAGCTAAGCAGCTTCAGCGCCACCTTGCGCGAGGTCTGCAAGTCGGTGGCCAGATAGACCGTGCCCATTGAACCTCGTCCCAGCTCAGCCTCGCGCCGATAGCGCGTCGGGCCTGGTGTCGACGGGGCAGCAGGCGCGGACGGTGCGGCCGTGGCAGGGGCGGGCGTCGGCGTCGGCGTCGGCGCTGGTGCAGCCTTGCCCAGCAGCCGTTGCCAGAAGCCCGTTTTCTTGGTCATGCCGGTGGCCGCATGAGGCAAACTCAGACGGGGTTCGTCAACTGATCCATGTGGCGGATACTACCGCCGCGCTTCCCGGCTTGGGCCGGGTGACTGCCGGCAAACACGGGCGCGCACGGCTCAGAGCAGGGCCTTGAGCAGCCTGGCCATCTCGGAGGGGTTGCGCGTGATCGTGAAGCCGCAGGCCTCCATCACTTCAAGCTTGGCATTGGCCGTGTCGGCGCCGCCGCTGATCAAGGCGCCGGCGTGGCCCATGCGCTTGCCGGCCGGCGCGGTCACGCCGGCGATGAAGCCGACGATGGGTTTCTTCATGTGGTCCTTGCACCAGAGCGCGGCCTCGGCTTCGTCCGGGCCACCGATCTCGCCAATCATGATGACGGCGTCGGTCTCGGGGTCATCGTTGAAGGCCTTCATGATGTCGATGTGCTTGAGGCCGTTGATGGGGTCGCCACCAATGCCCACCGCACTCGATTGCCCCAGACCGATCTCGGTCAGTTGGGCCACCGCTTCATAGGTCAGCGTACCCGAGCGCGACACCACGCCGACGCGGCCCTTGCGGTGAATGTGTCCGGGCATGATGCCGATCTTGATCTCGTCAGGCGTGATCAGTCCCGGGCAATTGGGGCCCAGCAGCAGGGTGTTCTTGCCGCCCGCGGCGACCTTGGCGCGCATCTTGTTGCGCACCTCCAGCATGTCGCGCACCGGGATGCCCTCGGTGATGCAGATCGCCAGGTCCAGATCGGCCTCGACGGCTTCCCAGATCGCGGCGGCGGCGCCGGCGGGCGGCACGTAAATCACGCTCACCGTGGCGCCGCTGGCTTGGGCCGCCTCGCCCACATTGGCGTAGATGGGAATGCCTTCGAAGCTTTCGCCCGCCCTCTTGGGATTCACGCCGGCCACGAAACAGTTCTTGCCGTTGGCGTAATCACGGCACATGCGGGTGTGGAACTGACCCGTCTTGCCGGTGATGCCTTGGGTGATGACCTTGGTGTCTTTGTTGATGTAGATGCTCATCGCAATATCTTTCTATCTGGTCAGTTGGGGACAGAGCTTTCGGCCGCTGCGCGGGTCTCAAGGTCTGTCCCGCAAGGTCTCTAAGCTACTGCCGCAACAATCTTGGTTGCCGCCTCGGCCATGGTGTCGGCGCTGATGATGGGCAGGCCCGACTCGCTCAGCATCTTCTTGCCCTGGTCTTCGTTGGTGCCCTTCATGCGCACGACGAGCGGCACCGACAGATTCACGGCCTTGCACGCCGCTATGACGCCTTCGGCAATCGTGTCGCACTTCATGATGCCGCCAAAGATGTTGACCAGAATGCCCTTGACCTCGGGATTCTTGAGCATGATCTTGAAGGCTTCAGTCACCTTCTCGGCCGTCGCGCCGCCGCCCACGTCAAGGAAGTTGGCGGGCTCGCCGCCAAACAGCTTGATGGTGTCCATGGTGGCCATGGCCAGTCCGGCGCCATTCACCAGGCAGCCGATATTGCCGTCCAGGCTGATATAGGCGAGGTCGAACTTGCTGGCTTCGATTTCAGCCGGATCTTCTTCGTCGAGATCGCGGTAGGCGACGATTTCAGGGTGACGGAACAAGGCGTTGGGGTCGAAGTTGAACTTCGCGTCCAGCGCCTTGATATGGCCGTTGCCTTCCAGAATCAGCGGGTTGATTTCGGCCAACGAGCAATCGGTTTGCATATAGCACTGATAGAGTTTTTGCAGCACGTCGATGGCCTGCGCCTGCGAGGCTTCGGGCACGCCAATGCCCTTGGCCAACGCGGCGCCCTGCGCGGCGGTCAGGCCGACCGCCGGATCGACAAAGACCTTGAGAATCTTCTCGGGCGTGGCGTGCGCGACTTCCTCGATGTCCATGCCGCCCTCGGAGGACGCCATCATCGCCACGCGTTGCGTGGCTCTGTCGGTAACTGCCGCGACGTAATACTCTTTGCGGATGTCGGCACCTTCTTCGATCAAGAGACGGCGCACTTTCTGACCCTGCGGGCCGGTCTGATGAGTGACCAACTGCATGCCCAGAATCTGCTCCGACAAGGTCTTCACCTCATCAATCGAGCGCGCCAGCTTGACGCCACCTCCCTTGCCGCGGCCGCCGGCGTGGATTTGCGCCTTCACGACCCACACCGGGCCGCCCAGCTTCTGTGCGGCTTCCAGCGCCTCCTGCACGGTGAAGGCCGGGTATCCCTTGGGAACCGGTACACCAAACTGGCGCAAGATTTCCTTGCCCTGGTATTCATGAATCTTCATAGAGGATCTCGCTTGGGAAAGTTCAGTGAGAAGAGGGCCCGTCGGTCGCTTCCGGCGCGAGCGGCTGAGGGCTCGAAGGCGTGCGATACCAACGGGGGTAATGGAGCTTGACGACGTCGGAGTCACGACTCAACGCGTGGCAGCGATCAATCTGGAAGGGTGGCTTGTCGCCGCCCTCGCCCTGATGGGTGTCGAGCACCACGCCGGCAAAGGCCTGGATCACGGCGGTGGGCAAGACCTGGCACAGCTCGGTCAGGTGCGTGCAGCCTTGTACGCCGCCCAGTCGCATGGTGAGATCGCGCCTGAAGCCCTTGAGCAGATTCAGCCCGACCAGGCGTGCATAGGCATTGTCGTGGTCATCGCAGTGGCCGGGATAAGGCATCCAGTGCGTGGCCGCGCCCGCCTCGAGTATGGTCAACTGGGTGTCGACCACCAGGCGCAGCAGCATCTCGTGCACCGGATCGCCGGCATGACGCAACTCGCCGGCCAGCGTGATGTCGCGCGTCTTCACGTCCTTCAACTGGGCGTCAAGCTCCCACAGACCATCGTCACGGGCATAGACGTGCACGTCTATGCTGCGACGATGCATGAGCTTGCGCTCGGGGAATGCGGGGGGCAGGGACATCTGGGCGGGCAGAAACTGACCAGGAAAGCGCGTCGACGCGGAGGGCGCGGACAACAGGCGGCAATGTAACATGGTGCGCCGCACAAACAGCTTTGCGGTCCCGGGCCGAGCCTGTCCGAGGTCAATCTTCGGCGTCTCCCCGCACCAGCTTGCGAATGACATCGGTCGAAAAACCGCGTCCGGCCAGAAAGCGCATTTGCCGGGCTCGCCCGGCGGCGTCCTGAGCGAGTTGACCAAACTTGCGTTGCCAGACCAGGCGCGCGCGTGCCAGTTCGGTCTGCTTGAGAGCCAAGCGGCTGGCTTCATCGGGCGCCACACCATGCTGGGAGAGCTCCTGCTGGATGCGCAAATTGCCATAACGCGGGGCACGCGCGTTGACGCGCGACTCGATGAATCGGGCTTCGCTCAAATAGCCCTGCGCTTGCAGCCAATCGAGCAAGGCGTCTACCGACGCGGTCAAGTCGGTTGCGGCAACGGTGTCCGCCGCCTCGGCCGCCGCGTCGCCCAGCGCCTGTCGCTCCTTGAGCGACTGCGCGCGCGCCAGCCGCAGCAATTTGCGGCGCAGCTCGCTGCGGCTGTGCTCCCGGTTGGCAAGCAAGCCGATGGCGCGTGCCTTCAGCGACAAAGTCTTCACCGGCGCCATGACAAGCTTGCTTGTGCCACGGGGTGCGGCGCTTGCCGACGGGTCGGTCCGCGGTCGGCGTTGAACAGCCCGGACAGGCGCCGTTTGACGCCAAACGAGTGCAGCATCGCCAAGCGGTCAGCTAAAAAGCGGCCTGCTAAAGATCAGCCGCTTGCAGCGGTACCCCCAAGGCTTCGCGCACCTTGTTCTCGATTTCAAATGCAATCGCGGGGTTCTCGCGCAAGAACTCACGGGCGTTGTCCTTGCCTTGGCCGATCTTCTCGCCGTTGTAGGCGTACCAGGAGCCCGACTTTTCGAGGATCTTGGCCTCGACACCCATGTCGATGATCTCGCCCTCGCGGCTGATGCCCTCGCCATAGAGGATGTCGAACTCGGCGGTCTTGAAGGGTGGTGCGACCTTGTTCTTGACGACCTTGACCTTGGTTTCGCTGCCGATGACTTCGTCGCCGCGCTTGATGCTGCCAATGCGACGAATGTCCAACCGTACCGAGGCGTAGAACTTGAGGGCGTTGCCGCCGGTGGTGGTCTCGGGGCTGCCGAACATCACGCCGATCTTCATGCGGATCTGGTTGATGAAGATGACCATGCAATTGGCCTTCTTGATGGTGGCGGTGAGCTTGCGCAGCGCCTGGCTCATCAGCCTGGCTTGCAGTCCGGGCAACGAATCGCCCATTTCGCCTTCAAGTTCGGCCTTCGGGGTGAGTGCCGCCACCGAGTCGATCACGATCAGGTCGACCGATCCGGAGCGCACCAGGGCGTCCACAATTTCCAGCGCCTGCTCGCCGGTATCGGGCTGGCTGATCAGCAGCTCCTGGAGATTGACGCCGAGCTTTTGCGCGTATTGAGCGTCCAGCGCGTGTTCAGCGTCAATGAAGGCGCAAACGCCCGACTGCTTTTGCATCTCGGCGATCACTTGCAAGGTGAGCGTGGTTTTGCCCGAAGACTCGGGGCCGTAGATTTCAACCACCCGGCCGCGCGGCAAGCCGCCCACGCCCAAGGCGATGTCCAGACCCAGCGAGCCGGTCGAGACGACCTGGATATCTTCGATGACCTCGCCTTCGCCGAGCCGCATGATGGAGCCCTTGCCGAATTGCTTTTCGATCTGGGCGAGTGCGGCCTGCAAGGCCTTGGCTTTTTCGGGGTTGACTGATTTCACTGCTGCGTCCATGGTGTGCCTTTCGGGTTCGATGCAGAATTATGACTCAATCTGTATATTCGTACAGTACTTTTGTGTCTTGCAGCGGATTTTCTGCAGGGGCTCCCTAAAATTAGGGGCATTCCACCTTCGTTGAGCGAGAAGACAGTAATGGAAACAGCATGCGCATTCTGATTGCCGAAGACGACCAAGTGCTGGCCGACGGACTGTTGCGCTCGCTGCGCAACGCTGGTTATGCGGTGGATCAGGTGAGCAGCGGCTCCGAGGCCGACGCGGCGCTCGCGTCGCATGAGTTCGACCTGCTGATCCTTGACCTGGGGCTGCCGCGCATGCATGGCCTGGATGTGCTGCGCAAACTGCGCGCGCGCGGGTCGGCCGTGCCGGTGCTGATTCTGACCGCGGTCGACAGCGTCGAGCAACGCGTCAAGGGACTCGACCTGGGCGCCGACGACTACATGGCCAAGCCCTTTTCCTTGCAGGAACTCGAAGCCCGCGTGCGCGCCCTGACGCGGCGCGGCCTGGGCACGGCATCGAGTGTCATCAAGCATGGCCCGCTGAGCTTTGACGCCACCGGGCGCGTGGCCTACATCAACGAACAGATGATCGAGCTGTCGGCGCGCGAACTGAGCTTGCTCGAAGTGCTGCTGCAACGCGCCGGCCGGCTCGTCAGCAAAGACCAACTGGTCGAACATTTGTGCGAGTGGGGCGAAGAGGTCAGCAACAACGCCATCGAGGTGTATATCCATCGTCTGCGCAAAAAGATCGAGCAGGGCCCGATACGCATTGCCACCGTGCGTGGCCTCGGTTATTGCCTGGAAAAAATTGCAAACTAATGACCTTGCGGGCCAGACCTTGAGACCCACGCGAAGCGTGGCCGAAAGCTCTGGCCCCAACTGACCAGAAGATGACCTTGCGGGCCAGACCTTGAGACCCACGCGAAGCGTGGCCGAAAGCTCTGGCCCCAACTGACCAGAGAATTGCGGGCGTCCGCCCGGCTCCTAGCAAGGCCTGCCCCCGACCCTCCCCCATGCGCGCTGAATTCGATCAACGCTCCTTGTTTGGCGAGATCCTTGACTGGATGCTCGCGCCGCTGCTGTTGATCTGGCCGATGAGCGTATTTCTGACCTGGATGGTGGCGCAAGGCATTGCCAACAAGCCCTATGACCGTGAGCTCGGCGAGATGACCCGCACGCTCGGGCTGCAAGTGGCGGCAGAGGCTTCGCACGCGCCCACCGGCAAGGCGCGTTTTGCCCTGTCTTCGGAAGCCGCCGCGCTGTTGCGCTCGGACGAGACAGACACGGTCTTCTACCAGGTGCTGGGCACGGCGGGGGAGTTCCTGAGCGGCGACCACGGCCTGTCCTTGCCCGAAGAAGAACCGCCCCTGGTGGCCTGGGAGCTGCACTTCCGGGATGACGAAGTCAAGAACGAAAGCGTGCGCGTGGCCTCTATGTGGGTCTGGCCCGAGGGCCAGGCGGGAGGCCGCATGATGCTGGTGCAGGTGGCCGAGACCCTGGGCAAGCGATCACGCCTGACGAACGAGATCATCAAAGGCGTGATCCTGCCGCAGTTCGTCATCCTGCCCCTGGCGGTGCTGCTGGTATGGCTGGCGCTGGCGCGTGGCATCGCACCGCTCAATGAGTTGCAGCAGCGCATCCGTTCACGCGACAGCAGCGATTTGAGCCCGATCGACGAGCGCCGTATTCCCGACGAAGTGGCGCCGCTGGTGCGCGCCATCAACGATTTGCTGGCACGCCTTGACCAGTCGATGAAAGGGCAGAAGCACTTTCTCGCCGATGCCGCCCACCAGCTCAAGACGCCGCTGGCGGGCTTGCGCATGCAGGCCGAGTTGGCGCAGCGCGAGATCGACCTCGGTCGCAGCAGCCCGTCGGAGCTCAAGCTTTCGCTGCAGCAGATCTCTCTGGCGAGCCAGCGCGCCGCGCATATGGTGAACCAGCTCTTGTCGATGGCGCGCGCCGAGGACAATGAGCATGCGGCGCGCAAGAGTGAGGTCAATCTGTCCGAGCTGGCGATCGAGGCGGTGCGCGATTTCGTGCCGCGCGCCCTGGAAAAGCGCATCGACCTGGGCTTCGAGGGGCCGAGCGCGAGTCAGAGCAGCCTGCGCTTGCATGGTCAACCGGTGCTGATTCGCGAACTGATACGCAATCTGGTGGACAACGCCTTGCTCTATACGCCGACGGGCGGCACGGTTACGGTGCGCAGCGTGGAAGATCCGTTCGGACAGGTCGCCGTGCTGCAAGTAGAGGACTCGGGGCCTGGCATTACCCCGACCGAGAGAGAGCAGGTGTTTCAGCCGTTCTACCGCTCCTTGGGCACGAATGTCGATGGCTCGGGCCTGGGCCTGGCGATTGCGTTCGAGATCGCCGTGCAACATGAGGCGGAACTGACCGTCGAGGACGCCCGCCCGCGCAAGCCCGGGGTCACCGATGCGGACGGGCAAGGTCCGGGCGCACTCTTCACGGTGCGCTTCAAGGCCTATGCAAAAGCTGCGACTGAATAGAAAAACTTCAGATCAGTCGGTGCCAGAGCACTTCGTGGTCTGGCACGCGAGAGCCTAAGATTGAATCAAGCGCCGGCTCTTGGCAATCGACATCAGGATGCCCAGGCCCAGTCCCAGCGTCACCATGGCCGTGCCGCCGTAGCTGACAAAGGGCAAGGGGACGCCCACCACCGGCAAGATGCCGCTGACCATGCCCATATTGACGAAGGCGTAGGTGAAGAAACTCAGGGTGATGGCGCCAGCCAGCAGGCGCGCGAACAGTGACGGGGCGTCACCCGCGAGCATCAAGCCGCGCATGATGAGGAACAGGAACCCCGCTATCAGCGCCAACGCGCCCAGCAGTCCGAATTCTTCGCCGAGCGCGGCAAAAATGAAGTCGGTGGTGCGCTCGGGGATGAACTCCAAATGCGTCTGCGTGCCCTTCATGAAACCCTTGCCGGTGATGCCGCCCGAGCCGATCGCGATCTCGCCCTGGATGATGTGAAAACCCTTGCCCAGCGGGTCCTTGGTCGGATCCAGCAAGGTGCAAACGCGATTCTTCTGATAGTCCTTCAGCACATGCCACTGCACCTCAGGTTGGCATATGCGCGGTTCACTCAGTATCAGCGCGGTGATGCCGACGGCTGCCAACAGCAGGGTCGGGATGATCAGCTTCCACGACAGGCCGGCGAAGAAGATCACATACAGGCCTGCAGACAGCACCAGCACTGCGGTGCCCAGGTCGGGCTGCTTGGCAATCAAGCCCACCGGTATGACGAGCAGGCACAAGGCCACGCAGAAGTCGAGCAGACGCAACTGGCCCTCGCGCTTTTGAAACCACCATGCCAGCATCAATGGCATGGCAATCTTCAGAATCTCCGACGGCTGGATCACGACGCCCAGATTCAACCAGCGCGTGGCGCCCTTCTTGGTGACGCCGAACCAGAAGGTCGCCACCAGCAAGCTCACCCCCAGCACATACAGCGGCACGGCCAGCGCCATCAAGCGCTGCGGCGGCACTTGTGCGACCAGGAACATGATCACGGCAGCCAACAACATATTGCGCGCATGGTCGAGGAAGCGCGTGCCATGGTCGTAACCCGCCGAATACATGATGACCAGGCCAAAGATCACCAACCAGGCAATGGCCAGCAGCAGCAGACCATCGAAGCCTGAGATCAGCGGCCTGATGCGACGCCAGATTGAAGGCTGGCCAAACCGGGCGCTCATGGGGACACCCCGCTTGCGCCGAGTCTGGCTGCGGCAGGCGCCGCAGCCCCATTGGCGCCGACGGCACCCGGCAGTGGCACGCTGGCAATGGGGCGGGGCGTGCCCACCGGTGCCGTGGTCTGCCCGGTTTGCGTCAGCACGATGTCCTGCTCGCTGGGGTAATTGCCGCGCAACAAGTAATCAAACACACGCCTGGCAATGGGCGCCGCGGACAAGGAGCCGAAGCCGGCGTTTTCCACCACCACGGCCAGCGCAATCCTGGGCGCGTCGAGCGGCGCAAACGCGATGTAGAGCGAATGATCGCGCCGGTGCTCTTCGGTTCTGGCGGCGTTGTACTTCTCGTTTTGGCCCAGACTGACGGCCTGCGCAGTACCGGTCTTGCCACCGCTCTGGTAGCTGGCGCCAGCGAAGGCGGCGCGCGACGTGCCGGTCTGAGTGACACCATAGAGCGCGTCGGTGATGAGGGCGACCTGCTCGGGCTTGAGCGGCAGCGGATCGAGTGCGGCATTGGCCATGAGCTTGTGCTTGCGTGTCACGACATCCTCGATTTCGCGCACCAGGCGTGGCTTGAAGCGCTGTCCCCCCGTGACCAGGGTCGACAAGGCACTGGCCATCTGCAGCATCGTGAAATTGTTGTAGCCCTGGCCGATGCCCAGCGAAATGGTTTCACCCGGGTACCACTTGCGCTGCTCGGCGGTTTTGTACTTCTTGCGCTTCCATTCGGTTGACGGCAGATCGCCGGTGACCTCGCCTTCGACATCGATGCCGGTCTTGCGTCCGAAACCAAACGGCGAGAGTTGATCGTGAATCAGATCCACCCCCATTTCGTTGGCCAGCGAATAGAAGTACACATTGCTCGACTCGACGAGGGCGCGGCGCATGTCCATGATGCCGCCCTTCTCGTTCTCGGGGCTGCCAAAGCGCCTGCCGCCGAACATGAAGTAACCGGGGTCATTGATCAGCGTGGTGGGCGAGCGCTTGCCGGTGTTGAGCGCGGCGATGGCCATGAAGGGTTTGTAGGTCGAACCCGGCGGATAGGTGCCGCGCAGCGCGCGATTGAGCAAGGGCTTGTCGACCGACTCGTTGAGCTCGCGCCAGGACTCGGCATCAATGCCGTCGACGAACAGATTCGGATCGAACGTCGGCTTGCTCACAAAAGCCAATACCTCACCGCTGCGGGGATCGATCGCCACCAGGGCGCCACGCCGCTCGTGAAACAGGTTTTCCACCAGGGCCTGCAAGCGTATGTCGATCGACAAGACCAGCTTGTTGCCTGGCGTGGGCGGCTTGCTGCGCAAGCGCCGCAAGGCGCGCCCGCTGGCGCTGGTCTCGACCTCCTCAAAGCCGGTCTGGCCGTGCAATTCGCGCTCATAGCTCTGCTCCAGACCCAGCTTGCCGATGTATTCGGTGCCGCGGTAATTGGCCAGCTCGTCGTCGGGCCAGTCGTCCATCAACTGCTTCTCCGACGGGTTGATGCGGCCGATGTAGCCGATCAGATGGCTGCCCACCTCGCCCAGCGGATAGTTGCGAAACAGGCGCGCCTTGATCTCGACGCCGGGAAAGCGATAGCGCTGCGCCGTGAAGCGCGCCACCTCCTCGTCGCTGAGCTTGGTGCGAATCGGCAGCGAATCGAAGCTCTTGCCTTCTTCCATCAAATGCTTGAAACGACGCCGGTCCCGGGGCCCGACCTCGATCACCTGGCTTAGCGCATGGATGGTCTGCTCCAGATTGGCGACCCTGGAGGGCGTGATCTCCAGTGTGAAGGCCGAGTAGTTGCTGGCCAGCACCACACCGTTGCGATCGACGATGAGCCCCCGGTTAGGCACGATCGGCACCACCGTGATGCGATTCGCCTCGGCACGGGTGGAGAGTTCTTCATGCTTGATCACCTGCAGGAAGATCAGCCGCGCGGTCAGCAGGCCAAAGGCAAACAGCACAAAACCGGCCGCCGCAAAGATGCGAAAACGAAAGCGGCGCAGCTCCCGGTCGAGATTCTTCAACTCGGTCATGGCATGCGCCCGCGCAGCACCGTTTTCACAATGGCCGATCTTTGTCGGGGTCGGGAGGGCGGCGCTGTGGCGCCAGTAGCAGCATAGACGCCAGCGGCCACAAGAGCGACTCGAAAATCGGAGCCAGCACCGCGCTCCAGCCCGGCCACATGCCGCCCATCAGCATGCGTACCAGCAACGCGACCAGATGCGCCGCGACAAACAGGGGGAACACTTGGATCGTCTGCGGCAGCAGGCCAAACCACAACAGGCGCCGGTGCAATGCGACGGCCCCGTAGCTCAGCAAGGTGTAGGCCAGCGCATGTTGGCCCAGCAGCGCACCTTGGTGCACATCCATCACCAATCCGAAGCAGAATGCCAGACCGACACCGACCCGGCGCGACTGGTGGACATTCCAGAACACCAGCACCAAAGCCAGCAAGTCGGGCATCGCCGGTTGGCGCCCCATCGGAATCAGATTCAAGCCCAGCGCCACCATCAGACTGAAAGCGATGAAGATCGGATTGGCCGGCATCAACAGCTGGCCTGTGCCGCGCGGCATGATCATTTGCCCGCCTCCCGGTTCGTGCGGCGTGCGGGCGTGGCCTCGGGGTGCGGCGGCAGTTGCAGGCCGATCGGATCGAGCACCAGCACATGGCGCACGCTGTCGGCCGGTGCCGCCGGTGCCAGACTGATATGCGCAAAACCCGTCTCGACGCGCCGCTCGACAGCCACCACCCTGGCCACCGGCAAGCCTGCCGGATAGACGCCATCGACGCCCGAGGTCGTCAGCACATCGCCGGTCTGCACGTCGGCATTGCCGGCCAGATAACGCAGCTCCATGCCCGTGCCGTCGCCGTTGCCGAACGCGGCGCTGCGCTGCTGGGTGCGCGCGTTGAGCACCGGTATGGCGGCGTCCCTGTCGGTCAGCAAGGTGACCTCCGACGACAGCGGATAGACGCGCGTCACCTGCCCGAGAACGCCCAGCTCGTTGATGACGGGCGAGCCCGCCAGCACGCCTTGGGTGCTGCCATGGTCGAGCACCACTTTGCGCGAGAACGGGTCGGACGTGTCGTACAAAATCTCCGCCGCGACCGACCGCACCTGCAGCGCCGGGCGCAGCTCAAGCAGCGCACGCAAGCGTGTGTTCTCTGCCTGAAGCTGGTTCATGCGCAGCAGCTGGATCGACTGCGCGACGAGCAAGCGGCGCGACTGATCGTCGGCGTGCGCGGCGGCCTGCATGCTGTGCCAGTAGTCGACGGCCGTCTCCCAACTCTCGACCGGCGCCAGCAGCAGTCGCTGCACCGGATGCAGGGCCGTGGCGACGGCCGCGCGCAGCGGATCAACCAGCTTGAAGCGCGTATCGGCGACCATCAGAAACAATGCCAGCGTGGCGAATACCAACAGCTTGGTCAGCGCCGACACACCCTGGCGGAAAAACGGCGGAGGGGTGCGATCAAAGGATCCGACCGACATGGCTCAAGCGACCAGTGATCGCTGTTGATGATGGTTCATGGGCCGTCGCGAGCGGATGCTGGGTTGCGCCCGCCTGGCTTGACATCTGCGGCTTGGCTGCGGGACGCGAAGAGCGCGACGCAACACCGCGGCACGCCCTCGGCCTTCCAACTTGTGCCCGACGACGCATGGCATTGGCTTGGCAGGCCCGCACTCCTCACTCGGAAGTGAAGATGGAGCCCAGGCGCTCCATCCGTTCCAGCGCCATGCCACAACCGCGCACCACACAGGTCAGCGGGTCTTCGGCCACCAGCACCGGCAAGCCGGTCTCTTCGGCCAGCAAGCGGTCGAGGTCGCGCAACAAGGCGCCCCCGCCGGTCAGCATCATGCCGCGCTCGGCGATGTCGGCGCCGAGTTCGGGCGGGGTTTGCTCCAGCGCGTTCTTGACGGCCGACACGATCTGGTTCAGCGGGTCGGTCAGCGCTTCCAGAATCTCGTTGCTCGAAATCGTGAAGCTGCGCGGCACGCCTTCACTCAAGTTGCGGCCCTTGACTTCCATTTCCCTGACCTCCGAGCCAGGGAAGGCCGAGCCAATCTTCTTCTTGATCGATTCGGCCGTGGGCTCACCGATCAGCATGCCGTAGTTGCGGCGTATGTAGTTGATGATGGCCTCGTCGAACTTGTCGCCACCGACGCGCACGCTGCCCTTGTAGACCATGCCGCCCAGTGAGATCACGCCGACCTCGGTGGTGCCCCCGCCAATGTCGACCACCATCGAGCCCGATGCCTCGGATACCGGCAGGCCGGCGCCAATCGCAGCGGCCATCGGTTCCTCGATCAGATAGACCTCGGAGGCGCCGGCGCCGAGCGCCGACTCGCGGATCGCGCGCCGCTCTACCTGGGTCGATCCGCAGGGCACGCAGATGATGATTCTCGGGCTCGGCCTGAACATCTTGGTGTCGTGCACCATCTTGATGAACTGCTTGAGCATTTGCTCGGTCACCGTGAAGTCGGCAATCACGCCGTCCTTCATGGGGCGTATCGCCTCGATGTTGCCAGGCACCTTGCCCAGCATCGCCTTGGCTTCGCGGCCGACGGCTTGAATCGTTTTCTTGCCATTCGGGCCGCCTTCATGGCGGATGGCAACGACCGAGGGTTCGTCCAGCACGATGCCCTTGTCACGCACGTAAATCAGCGTATTGGCGGTACCCAGATCGATGGCCAGATCGGTGGAAAAATAGCGGCGAAGAGATGCGAACATGGCTAGGTGGGTTGATGCAAACGGCTCGACGGATATGCGGCGCAGTGACCCCGTGAAATCACCATACGGCCTTTGCAAGTGGGTTGGGAGCAAGGAGCTGTCGGATGCAGGCGGGCTACCGTCCTGAGTCAACCTAATTCAGCCTTGTTGATCTGCGCTGCCTTGAGAATCAACGCTTGTCGCGCTGAAAGTGAATGTGGATAAGCGCGGATAATACCCGAACACCCCATGAATTTGGTCGATAGCAGCCGGCTGGGGCGCATTGTTTCTTGAACTTTTCGAACAGACTTTTCCTATGTCCCTGACTCCGCAAGACGTCAGCCGCATTGCGCATCTGGCGCGCCTGGAACTTCAGGACTCAGAAGCCGCGGCGCTGCTCACGCAGTTGAACGATTTCTTCTCTATCGTCGAGCAGATGAGCGCGGTCGACACGAGCGGCGTCGAGCCGCTTTATACGCCGCTCTCCGCTGTGCAGGCCGTGCATTTGCGTCTGCGCGAAGACGCGGTGACCGAGACCGACCAGCGCGAGCTGAACCAGCGCAGTGCGCCCGCCGTGGAAGACGGTCTGTTTCTCGTTCCCAAGGTGATCGAATGACGCCACTGCACCACCTGGGCGTGGCCGAGCTGGCGCGCGCGCTGGCCGCCAAAGCGCTGTCCAGCGTCGAGATCACGCAGCATTTGCTTACACAATTTTCAAAGCATCAGGGGCTCGGAACGCTGCTGGCGAGCGACCCGGCGCTTGCACTGCGCCAGGCGCGCGCCGCCGACGCGCGGCTGGCCGCCGGTGAGCGCGGACCTTTGCTGGGCGTGCCTTTGGCGCACAAGGACATCTTCGTCACCCAAGACCTGCCCACCACGGCCGGCTCGAAGATGCTGCGTGACTATCGCAGTCCGTTTGACGCCACCGTCGTGTCACGTCTTGCCCAGGCCGGCACGGTGACGCTGGGCAAGCTCAATTGCGACGAGTTTGCGATGGGCTCGAGCAACGAGAATTCGGCCTATGGCGCGGTCCGCAATCCCTGGGATCTGACGCGCGTTCCCGGCGGCTCGTCGGGGGGCGCCGCTGCGGCCGTGGCGGCGCGCCTGACGCCTGCCGCCACTGGCACCGACACCGGTGGCTCGATCCGCCAGCCCGCCAGTTTCAGCGGCATCACCGGCATCAAGCCGACCTATGGCGTGTGCTCGCGTTACGGCATGATCGCCTTCGCCTCCAGCCTGGACCAGGCCGGGCCGATGGCGCGCTCGGCCCAGGATTGCGCGCTGCTGCTGTCAAGCATGAGCGGCTTCGACGAGCGCGATTCGACCAGCGCGCAGCAGCCGGCGCAGGACTTTCATGCGCAAATGCTGACGCCCCGCGAAGGCGCCTCGGCAACTCAGCCCTTGCGCGGTCTGCGCATCGGCCTGCCCAAGGAGTTCTTCCCCGCCGCGCTTGCGGCCGACGTGAACGGCGCGGTGCGAGCGGCGCTGGGCGAGCTCGAAAAGCTCGGCGCCACGCTGGTCGACGTGAGCCTGCCGCGCACCGAACTGTCTATTCCCGTTTATTACATCATCGCTCCCGCCGAGGCCAGCTCGAATCTGAGCCGTTTCGATGGCGTGCGCTACGGCCACCGCGCGGCCGAGTACACCGATTTGATGGACATGTACAAAAAATCGCGCTCGCAAGGCTTTGGCGCGGAAGTGAAGCGGCGCATCATGATCGGCGCCTATGTGCTGAGTCACGGCTATTACGACGCCTATTACCTGCAGGCGCAAAAGCTGCGCCGCATGATTGCCGACGACTTCCAGCAATGCTTCACGCATTGCGACGTGATCGCCGGCCCGGTGGCGCCCACCGTCGCCTGGAAGCTGGGCGAACAGAGTGACGACCCGGTGAAGGCCTACCTGGCCGACATCTTCACGCTGCCTGCGAGCCTGGCCGGACTGCCCGGCATGAGCGTGCCTTGCGGATTCGGCGACGGCGGCATGCCCGATTCTCAAACGGGCAAGCCTTCGGGCATGCCCGTGGGCCTGCAACTGATAGGCAACTACTTCGCCGAAGGCCAGTTGCTGCACGCCGCGCACGCGTTCCAGCAGGCGACGGACTGGCACCAGCGTGCCCCGGCAGGATATTGAGACCATGACGACGAGCAAACTCATCCGCGGCTTCGAGGTCGTGATCGGCCTGGAAAACCATGTCCAGCTGTCCACCCGGTCGAAGATCTTCAGTGGCGCGTCGACCGCCTTTGGCGCCGCACCGAACACGCAGGCTTGCGCGGTCGATCTGGCGCTGCCGGGCACGCTGCCGGTGCTCAATCGCGGCGCGGTCGAGCGTGCGATCCGCTTCGGCCTGGCGGTGGGTGCGAAGATCGCGCCGCTGTCGATTTTTGCGCGCAAGAACTACTTCTACCCCGACCTGCCCAAGGGCTACCAGATCAGCCAGTTCGAGATTCCGGTGGTGCAAGGGGGCAAGGTCGAATTCTTTCTCGGTGACGAGAAGAAATCGGTGCAGCTCACGCGCGCACACCTCGAAGAAGACGCAGGCAAGAGCCTGCACGAGGACTATCACGGACTGACCGGGATCGACCTGAATCGCGCGGGCACGCCGCTGCTGGAGATCGTCTCCGAGCCCGACATGCGCTCCGGCGCCGAGGCCGCCGAGTACGCCAAGACCTTGCACGCGCTGGTCATGTGGCTGGGCCTGTGCGACGGCAATATGCAGGAAGGGTCGTTCCGCTGCGACGTCAACGTCTCGGTGCGCAAGCCCGGTGAGCCCTACGGCACGCGGCGCGAAATCAAGAACTTGAACAGCTTTCGCTTCCTGACGCAGGCGGTCGATTTCGAGGTCAACTGGCAGATCGACGAAATCGAAGACGGCCGCGCGATCCAGCAGGCGACCGTGCTGTTCAACCCCGACACCGGTCAGACGCGCGCCATGCGCAGCAAGGAAGACTCGGCCGACTACCGCTACTTTCCCGACCCGGATCTGCCGCCGCTGGTGATCGCCCCCGAGTGGGTGGAGCGCGTCAGGGGCGAGATGCCCGAGCTTCCCGGGGTGATGGCCAAGCGCTTCGAGACTGCTTTCGGTGTTGGGGCCGCGGAGGCGTCACTGCTGACCGCCTCGTTGGCAAAAGCTGGTTACTTTGAAGGGCTGGCTGCTGCGCTCCAAAAGCTGAACCCGGCGAAGTGGCCTGAGCCGACGTCCGCTGATAGCGCCAACTACTACGGCAGGGCGGCATGCGTCATGGTCAACCAGCTGGTTGCCGCAAGCCTCAATCGTGATGGCTTGGCCATCGAGCACGCGCCGGTCGCGATCAATACTCTCGCGCAGCTCATGAGTCGCCAGATTGAAGGTGTGATCAGCGCCAACGGGATGCGTGACGCATTTGCGACTCTTTGGAACGGCGAAAGTCAGGATGTGGACGCGATCATCAAGGCCAAGGGCCTCAAGCAAATGAGCGACACCACCGAGCTCGAAAGCATCCTCGACGAAGTGCTCGCCGCCAATACCAAATCGGTCGACGAATTCCGCGCCGGCAAGGAAAAAGCCTTTAACGCGCTGGTCGGTCAGGCCATGAAAGCCACCAAGGGCAAGGCCAATCCGGCGGCGGTGAACGAGTTGCTGAAGAAGAAGCTCGGCGCCTGAGCGGCGCCCACGCCGTCAATTCGCGGGGGAGGCTTTGGTGGCGCCATGGTGCTTGGCCAGGGCCGGCGCGGGCGCGACCGCAGGCCCCAGGCTGCCTGGTGCGGCACCAGCCCACAGCTGCCGCAGGCGGGCCAGCTCGGCGTCATACAAGGCGGTGATGCGCACCATCTCGACCTTCTGGTTTTCGATCAGCGCGCGTTGCGCATCGGCGGCGGCGTCGTTCGCGTCGAGGTGTTGCTTGAGCTTGGGCGGCAACGGCTTACCTGCGTAGAACTCAGACTCGGTCGTCAAAGGCTGGCGCTCCAAGGCCAGCTCCTTGAGGCGTTTTTCCGAACTGCGCATGGCCTTGTTGATATCGTCCAGCGCCGCATTGCGCACTTTGTAGTGAGCGGCTTCGTTCGGGAAACGCATCATCAAATTGCGGTCACGCCGCTGCGCGTCGAGCTGGGCGGCGCGCTCGGCGCTGCGCTTGCGTTCGAGCAGCTCCTGATTCGAGCGTTCTTCGGGTGACAGCAGCGGCGGCAGAATCGCTCTGAGCGAGCCGTCGCGGTTGAGCACCTGGTGTTCGCGGCTCGCGCATTCCGGAATGAGGCGGTCCGAAGTGAGCTTGCGGCCGTCCGCCGTGGTGCAGGTGTAGATGGCGGGCGACCCCGGCGCGTCGGTGGCCAGCGCGTGCAGCGAGGCGAGCGCAAACATCAGCGCAAGCAGGCCCGGCCCTGCTTGCGTGCGAATGAAAAGGTTCCTGGCGGTTGTCTGCATCAGATGCCGTAGCGTTGACGGTAGGCGTCAACGCGCCCCACGTATTCGCCCAAGCCGGAGTTGCGGTTGGAACGCAGATACTGTAGCAAGTCTGTCAGCGTTGCAATCGGCACCACCGGCAAACCCAGCTCCTTGGTGACGTACTGCACGGCCGACCAAGGCTTGTCGACGCCGTCCTCGGCGGCCATTTCCTGGCGGTCCAGTGCAATCGCCACGCCACAGGGTGTGGCGCCCGCCGCGGCTATCATCGCAATCGACTCGCGCACCGAAGTGCCGGCCGAGATCACATCGTCGATGATCAAGACCCGACCCTTGACTGGCGCACCCACGAGATTGCCGCCCTCGCCATGGTCCTTGGCTTCCTTGCGGTTGTAGGCATAGGGCACGTTGCGGCCGAGCCGCGCCAGCTCGACGGCCACCGCTGCGGCCAGCGTGATGCCCTTGTAGGCTGGCCCGAAAATCATGTCGAAGCGCAGGTCTGAAGCCAGCAGGGTCTGCGCATAGAACTGCGCGAGCCGCCCGAGCTTGGCGCCGTCGTCGAACATTCCGGCATTGAAGAAATACGGGCTCAGCCGTCCGGCCTTGGTCTTGAACTGGCCGAAACGCAGCACACCGGACGCCACCGCGAAAGCGACAAATTCCTGGGCAAGTGATGCGGAGTTGGGTTTCATGGTCGGGGGCAGGGGGCGCTTGCGGGCGATTGTAGGGGCCAAGGGCCGCGTCATGTCCGGGTGATCGAGCCCGTCCGGGCCGGAGCTTCAGTCCGCGCTGCTGATCACACCGCCGCCCAGGCATACCTCACCGTCATAAAGCACTGCCGACTGGCCCGGCGTGACGGCCCATTGGGGCTGGCTGAAGCTGAGCTGAAACTCCTGCGCGCCGGGTTCGAAGCGGCAGGCCGCGTCGCTCTGGCGGTAGCGCGTCTTGGCCGCGCAGGGGCCCGCGGGCGGCGCGTGGCCCGAGACCCAGCTCAGGTCGTCGGCGCTCAGTCGCAGCGACTGCAGCCAGGGGTGCTCATGGCCCTGCACGATGTACAAGGTATTGGCGGCCATGTCCTTGCGCGCGACGAACCAGGGTGCGTGCGTGCCGCCGCCGCGCGGCGCACCCTTCTCTTTCACGCCGCCAATGCCGATGCCCTTGCGCTGGCCCAGCGTGTAAAAGCTCAAGCCCACATGCTCGCCGAGCTTTCGGCCGCGGTCGTCCTTGATGGGGCCGGGCTGGTGCGACAGATAGCGGTTCAGGAACGCGCGGAACGGCCGCTCGCCGATGAAGCAGATGCCGGTCGAGTCCTTCTTCCTGGCATTGGGCAGGCCGATCTCGAGTGCCAGCCGGCGCACCTCGGTCTTGGGCAGCTCGCCCACCGGAAACCAGGTGTTGGCGAGCTGCGCCTGGTTCAGGCGGTGCAGAAAGTAGCTCTGGTCCTTCAGCGGATCGAGGCCCTTGAGCAATTGGTACTGGGGAGCCCCCACGTCGCTACGCTCCTGCCCCCGAGGGGGCGCGAGCCGCCTTGGGACGGCCCGGCGGCGGCTCGGCCCGCCCTCTCGCGCACCCGGGCATAGTGTCCGGTGGCGATCCGGTCGGCGCCGAGACGCATCGCGTGGTCGAGAAAGGCCTTGAACTTGATCTCGGCATTGCACAGGATGTCGGGGTTGGGCGTGCGTCCTGCCTGGTACTCGCGCAGGAATTCGGCGAACACGCGGTCCTTGTAGTCGGCCGCAAAGTTCACATGCTCGATGGCGATGCCCAGCACATCGGCCACCGCCGCGGCGTCGACGAAGTCGACGTTGGACGAGCAGTACTGGCTGTCGTCGTCATCTTCCCAGTTCTTCATGAAGATGCCGATGACCTCGTGGCCCTGGCGCTTGAGCAGCCAGGCGCTCACCGCGGAATCGACACCGCCGCTCAACCCGACCACGACGCGTTGCTTGGGGACTCTGGGCATATCAATCACATTCGCGGTGGAGCGGGCAAGGGCAGCCCGCCCCGGGCCGCATCAAGCTTTCTTGACGACCTTCTTCTTGGCGACAGTCTTGGCCGCGGTCTTGACTGCCGGCGCCTTGTCCGCGGTCTTGGCGGCCGCCTTGGCCGGCACCTTCGCGGCGCGCGGCTCGAACTCGAAGATGACCTTGCCTTCCTTCTTGTCGTAGGCCAGATACGCCTTGAACTTGCGACGTGTCTTGTTGGAGACGAAGTTCTCGAGCAGATCGGTCTTGCCGGTGATCAGCAGCTTGTGCGCCTGCGCGCGCTCGATGGGCTGGGTCAGTATCACCTTGCCGGTCTTGAAGTCGCAGGTCACATGCGCGCCGACGCCGTGCTCGCACACATAGTTGGCGCCATGCTCGTAGACATGGCCCTGGCATTTGGGGCAGGCGCCCAATGACTCCTGCGCGCTGAAGTCGACCGGTTGGCCATCGCCCTCGGCCTTCTTCGCGTCCTCGCCAAAGTCGAATTCGAGCTTCCAGTTCTTGATCTCGTCATCGAACACGAGTGCCAGCTCGGCCGTGAAGGGCCAGCCGGCCTTCGAGCGGAAGCCTTCCAGCGGGCCGATTCTCTTGGCCGTCAGGAACTGTTCGACTTCATGCAGTTCGAAGCTGCGGCCGCCGGGAATCTTGCCGATCGAGAAGCCGCAACCCTCAAGCGATCCGTTCTTGCCCGTGCAGGTGAAGCGGCGGTAGTTCTCTTTCACCACGCCGCCGCAATTCGGGCAGGGGCTCTTCAGCGTTGCGTAGTCACCCGGAATCGTGTCGCGGTCGTATTCCTTGGCCTTTTGCACCACGCGCTCGGCCATCGCGGCAATCTCGGCCATGAAGACTTCGCGCTTGAGCTTGCCCTTTTCCATCTCAGCGAGCTGGTATTCCCAGTTGCCGGTCAGGTCAGGTCGCGTCAGGTCGTCCACACCGAGGCCACGCAGCAAGGTCATCAGCTGGAAGGCCTTCGCGGTGGGCACCAGTTCGCGCCCGTCGCGGAACATGTATTTCTCGTAAATCAGGCCTTCGATGATGGACGCACGCGTGGCCGGCGTGCCCAGGCCCTTCTCGGCCATCGCTTCGCGCAGCTCGTCTTCTTCGATCAGCTTGCCGGCGCCCTCCATGGCCGAGAGCAGCGTCGCCTCGGTGTAGCGCGCTGGCGGCTTGGTCTTGAGGGCGTTCACGTCGACATTCTCGGCGCGCACCAGTTCGCCCGGCTGCACCGCCACCAGATTGGCGTCGTCCTCCTGGATTTCCTTGCCGTACACGGCGAGCCAGCCGGGCTTGACCATCACCTTGCCGTTGGTCTGGAACTTGTGCTCAAGACCCGCCGCCGCAATGGTGGAGATGCGCGTCGTGACCATGAACTCGGCGGGCGGATAGAACACCGCCAGGAAGCGCTTGACGATCATGTCGTAGAGCTTGGCCTCGATCTCGCTCAGCGACTTGGGCGCCTGCAGCGTCGGGATGATGGCAAAGTGGTCCGACACCTTGGCGTTGTCGAAAATGCGCTTGTTCGGTTTCACATACGCCTGCTTGAGTGCAAACGCAGCGTGGCGCGCCAGCTCCTTGAGCGGTCCCGGCAGGTCTTCCGAGGCGATCATCTTGAAGGTGTCCTGCACCACCGGCACATAGTCTTCGGGCAACGCGCGCGAATCGGTGCGCGGGTAGGTGATGACCTTGTGTTTCTCGTACAAGGCCTGCGCCAGGCTCAGCGTCGTCTTGGCCGAGAAGCCGAAGCGCGAATTGGCCTCGCGCTGCAAGGTCGTCAGGTCGTACAGGCCCGGGCTGCTCTGGTTGCTGGGCTTGGCTTCCTCGCTCACGCTGGCCGGCTGGCCGCGCACCGCGTCGGCGATTGCCCTTGCGTCGCGCTCGTTCCACAAGCGGTCGGCACGCGCCTCCAGATCGTCGGGGTTCTTCTTCCACTTGGGATCGAACCACTTGCCTTCGTACTGGCCGGCCTGGGCGTCGAACCGGGCCTTGACCTCCCAGTAGTCGCGCGACTGGTGCTTGCGGATTTTTTCTTCGCGCTCGACCACCACCGACAGCGTCGGCGTCTGCACGCGGCCCACCGTGGTCAGGAAGAAGCCGCCGTCGCGCGAGTTGAAGGCGGTCATGGCACGCGTGCCATTGATGCCGACCAGCCAGTCGGCCTCGGAGCGGCAACGCGCCGCATCGGCCAGCGGCAGCATCTGCGCGTCGCTGCGCAGATGGGCAAAGCCGTCGCGTATCGCCTGCGGCGTCATCGACTGCAACCACAAGCGCTGCACGGGCTTGTTCAGTGGGCCCTTGGCGGGCTCGGCGTACTGCACGACCAGGCGAAAGATCAGCTCGCCCTCGCGGCCCGCGTCACACGCGTTGATCAGGTTGCCGACATCCTTGCGGCGGATCAGCTTGACGAGCGCGTTGAGGCGCCCCTTGCTCTTGTCGATCGGGTTGAGGTCGAAGCGCGGCGGGATGATGGGCAGATTGGCAAAGCTCCACTTGCCGCGCTTCACGTCGAACTCCTCGGGCGCCTTGATTTCCACCAGGTGACCGACCGCCGAGCTGACGACGTAACGCTCGTTCTCGAAGTACTCGTCGTGCTTTTCGAACTTGCCCGACGTGGTGGTGAGCGCGCGCACGATGTCCTGCGCTACCGAGGGCTTTTCCGCAATGATGAGTGACTTGCTCATGGTTCTTTCTAAGTGATGAAACAGGTGTCGACAAGGAAGCCATGGGTCGCCCCGGGCTTCCTTGACCCCCCTCGGCGGGCCTGACGCAAAGCGGCAGGTTCGTGGGCGTCCTGCATACCTGCCTACAATCCGGACTCTCACGCGCACGCACACGCACGCGCGCACCCATGATTCAATGTACCCAATCACGCAGATGACGCAAGCCGCGGCCCGCAAAACCTTGGCCCACTTACATTCTCCGGTGGCCGTCTCGCGCCTTGGAAGACGCATCCAGGTGCGCCGCTCGGGCGTGCATGGCAAGGGCGTTTTTGCCTTGACCGCGATTCAAGCCGACGAGATCATCATCGAGTACAAGGGCGAGGTGATCGATTGGCCTGAGGCGCAGCGACGCCACCCGCACGACCCGGCGCAACCCGACCACACCTTCTACTTCCATGTCGACGAGCAACGCGTGATCGACGCCAATGTCGGCGGCAACGCAGCGCGCTGGATCAACCATGCCTGCGCACCCAACTGCGAAGCCGACGAGGCCGATGGCCGCATCTTCATCAAGGCCTTGCGCGCCATTGCTCCGGGCGAGGAGCTGTCTTACAACTACGGCCTGGTGGTCGAAGAGCGCCAGACTGCCAAGCTCAAGAAAAAGTTCGAATGCCGTTGCGGTGCGCCGAGCTGTCGTGGCACTATGTTGGCACGCAAACGATGACTCAGCTGGCCCTCCGATGATCGAGACCTCGCTCCAAGCGCAGCGCCAAAACTGGGGTGGCGAGACCCTGTGGCAGCAGCTCGAACCGCTGCTGCCGGGCCTCAGCGTCGAGGTCGTGGCGAGCGCCGAGTCGACCAATTCGGTCTTGGTGGAACGGGTGCGCGCCGAAACCCGTCGCTCGGGCGAACCGCTGGTGTTTGGCCGCCGCCAGCATGATCTGCAGCCCTGTCTATTGGTGGCCGAACAGCAGACACATGGCCGTGGCCGACTCGGTCGCGCCTGGCATGCGACGCGCGGCGCTTCGCTTACCTTTTCGCTGGCCATGCCTTTGCAGACCGGCGACTGGTCGGGCCTGTCGCTGGCGGTGGGGGCGACGCTGGCCGATGCGCTGGAGCCCTTGGAGGAGCGCCCGGATGCGACCCCGCGCCTGGGCTTGAAATGGCCCAATGACCTGTGGCTGGACGGCCGCAAGCTCGGCGGTGTGCTGATCGAAACCGTGCCTGCGGGTGAGCATCGGATGGTGGTGGTGGGCGTGGGTCTGAACATCGCGCTGCTCGAGCTGGGTGGTGAGGTCGCGCTGAGCAGCGGCTTTGCCTGCGTGCAGGAGCTGTTGCCCCAGGCGAGCGGTCCCCAGGTGTTGATGCAGATCGCCAAACCCTTGGTGCTGGCCCTGCACGAGTTCCAGTCAAGCGGTCTGGCGCCCTGGCTGCCGAGCTATCAACGCCGTGACGTGCTGCGCGGCCGCGCTGTCAGCGCCGGATCGCAGCAGGGCGTGGTGCAAGGCATATCGCCGCAGGGCGACCTGCTGCTGGCCACCCCGCAAGGCCTGCAGGCGGTGAACAGCGGCGAGGTCAGTGTGCGCCTGATCCAGGCCGACCAGATTCCGGCCTGAGGCACTGAAACCCACCGCCATGCTCCGACCCATTGTCTTGTTGCTGCTGGTGTTGAATCTCGGCTTTCTGGCGTGGAGCCAGGGCTGGGTCGAGCCGCTCGGGCTCGCGCCCGCGCCTACGGGGCGCGAGCCAGATCGGCTCAAACGCCAGGTGGCGCCGGACTCGATCAAGATTGTGCCCGCCAGCGTGTCGGCCACAGCAGCCAGGCCAGCGCCGCCTGTCTGTCTGGAGTCGCCGCCGCTGGCCGGCGACGAGGGCTTGCGCGCGGCGGTGAACGCATTGGAGCAGGCCGGTGTGCCGGCCAGCGCCTACACCGACCAGCGCAGCGATGTCGCTGGCGTCTGGGGGGTCAGCACGGCGCGCATGGCTGACAGTGAGGTGCTGGCCCGCAAGGAAGCGACCTTGAAGCGCTTGCATATCGCGTTCGAGCCGCTCAAGGGCTATCCCGATGAGGAGCCCGGCTTGCTGATCAGCCGCCACGCGTCGGCGCAGGCGGCGCAGAAGGCATTGGACGCATTGAGCCAGCGCTCCATCAAGGGCTTGCGCGTGCTTGTGCTCAGTGCCCCTGGCAGCACGCACCGCTTGCGTGTCGCGCAGGCCGATGCCGGCCTGCAGGATCGGCTCACCAAGCTCAAGGATGCGGCGCTGGGCACCGGCTTTGCCGCTTGTGCTGCACCAGCCGAAGCGTCGGCGTCGGCATCGGCGCCCGCCTCCGCCCCGGGCGCGACGGCCAGCGCGGCGAGCCGCTGATCAGCGCCGCGCAGACCGGCGGCGACCCAGCCCCAGGCCGGCCACAGCGAGCGCCAAGCCCAGCAGCCAGGCAAGGCTGACCGCGCCGCCACCGCTGCCGCTGGGTGTCGGGCTGGGCGCGGGTGCGGACACCGGCACCACCGTGATGCTGGCGTCGCTGCTGGCGCTCAAGCCCAGGTCGTCGGTCACGGTCAAGCGCACCGTGAAGCTGCCTGCCGCCGTGCTGGCCAGCAGCGTGGCGGTGCTGGCATTGGTGGACGAGCTGAACCCGCTCACGACGCCGCCACCGTCCACCAGCGTCCACGCATAGGTGCTGATGCCCCGGCCGGTGCCGGTTTGGCTGTCTGCGCCGCTGAGTTGCACCGCTTGGCCGACTTGCGCCGCCGCCGGGGTCGAGGTGATGCGGGCCTGCAAACCCGCCACGGCGGCGACGGCGGCCGAAGCGTCGAGCATGCCCGCGCCGCACGTGCTGGTGGTGCAATGGCATTCGAGCTGGTCGACAGAGCTGGCCGTAGGGACGGTGCAGACCGGCGTGCCGGTGTTGGTGCTCGGGCTGGGGAAGGCGCGCGCCGTGCCCTTGAGCACCTTGATGATTTCGCCGGGCAGCAAGCTTGGTC
Source organism: uncultured beta proteobacterium (assembly GCA_963740455.1). GTDB lineage: Bacteria > Pseudomonadota > Gammaproteobacteria > Burkholderiales > Burkholderiaceae_C > Paucibacter. Next base: position 211,605 of record CAVUEF010000012.1, on the reverse strand, counting down.
GTTGCGACAGCATCAAGGCCACGGTGCCGGCGACCAAAGGCGCCGTGAAACTGGTGCCCACCGCGTAGTTGTAGGCATCGGTATAGGTGCTCAGTGCGGGCCCGGTGAGACCGCTGTTGCTGGTGCTGAGCATCGGGTACAGGCAAGGATCGTGTGGCCCGACGTTGACGCAGTTGCCGCCCGGTGCTGCGATGGTGATCTCGGGCCCGATATCCGAAAATCCGACCTTGGTGCCGACGTGGCGCAACGCCACCACGCCAATCACGCCGGCGCAGTTGGCAGGCAGATTGACGGCGTGTCCGGTGGTATTGCCGGCCGCCACCACCACGACCGCGCCCTGCGCATTCACGTCCCTGATGGCCTCGACGTACAGCGTGGCGGTGCCGGCAGCGGACGCTCCTCCGGGGTTGGTGCTGGCATTCGTGTCGCAACTGCCGTTGCTGCCCAGGCTCAGGTTCAACACCCGCGCCGGCGTCGGGTTGACCGGCTCGCCGGGCACGCTCAGCCCGGCCGCCCACCGCATGCCGGCCACGATGTCGGAGTCGTAGCCGCCGCATTTGCCCAGCACCCGCACCGGCAGGATTTTCGAGCCCCACGAGACGCCGGCCATGCCAACGCCATTGTTGCTCATCGCGCCGATCAGTCCCGCTGTCTGTGTGCCGTGCCAGGAGCTGTCCCCGATCGTGCAGCCCGCGAAGGTCGCCTGATTGACGCCGGTCGTGTCTTGGACGCTGACCCAATCGCCCGGGTCGCTGGCATCGGGGTCGCGCGCATCGCCGTCATTGGCAATCACGGCCTGGCTGATCATGTCGTAGCCGGGCAGCAGCTTGTCAGTCAGATCAGGGTGGTCATAGCGCACGCCGGTGTCGAGCACGGCCACCACGATGCTGGCGCTGCCGGTCGTGTGATCCCAGGCGCCGACGGCGTTGATGCTGGAGACGATGTTGCCGCCGGGCCGTACCGGCGAGTAGCCGACCGGGTCGGGCGCTTTCAGATACCACTGGCCGACGCTCGGCCCGCCCGACACGCCCGTGTCGGCCGAGCTCAGAAATCGCGGGTCGCTCGGCACGGCGTAATGCTGGCGGCGCTGGTCGATGGCGACCCATTCGACCTCGGCGTCGCGGCTCAGGCTTTGCGCCAGCGCGCGGGCGTCCTGGCCGCTTGCGGTGACGACCTGGGTGCGTTCGTCGAGCGCGCGTCCGGCCACCAGCGCAAGGCCCATGCGGCGACCCAGGTTTTGCGCCCGGCTTTGCGTGATGCTGGCCGCGTCGCTGGCGCTGGCGTTGGCCGACAGGGCCTTGGCGCGCAGGCTGGCCGCGCCGGCCTTGAACCGCACGATCAGGCGCGCGCTTGCTGCCGCCGCCACGGGCGTGGTCGCCGCGTTCGTCGCAGCAGCAGCGATACCCGAGGGCAAGGCCGGCAGGACGCCGAGCGCCGTGATCAGCCATACGGAACGAAGGAATTTCATCGTGCAATGCTCTCGGTCGATTTCAGTTCAGTGGTGACGCAGGCCATGGTGTCCGGTCAGGGGCGCAGGAAGGGCGGCAAGACAAGCAGATCAGCTGCCGCATCAGACCTCAGATGGGCCTGGATTGGAAGCGGGCGTGTGCCGATCTGGCGCGGCTTTACCTCGGGTAACAATTGGCCGGTCCAGGCACTCACGGCCCGAGGCGGCCGAAACGCAAAAAGGCCCCGCAGGGCCTTCTCGTCTCGTTGCGAAACTTGCTCACTTCGAAATGACGCGAGCCATCTCCAGCACCTTGTTCGAGTAGCCCCATTCGTTGTCGTACCAGGCCACCAGCTTGACGAAGGTCGAGTCCAGCGCAATGCCGGCGTCGGCGTCGAAGATCGAGGTACGCGGGTCGCCGCGGAAGTCGGTTGCCACCACCTTGTCCTCGGTGTAGCCCAGCACGCCCTTCAGCGCGCCCTGGCTCTGTGCCTTCATTTCGGCGCAGATCTCCTTGTAACTGGCTTCCTTGTTGAGCTCCACGGTCAGGTCGACCACCGACACGTCGGAGGTCGGCACGCGGAACGACATGCCGGTCAGCTTCTTGTTCAGTTCGGGAATCACCACGCCCACCGCCTTGGCCGCACCGGTGCTGCTGGGGATGATGTTTTCGAGAATCGCACGGCCGCCGCGCCAGTCCTTGTTGCTCGGGCCATCGACGGTCTTTTGCGTGGCGGTGGCGGCGTGTACGGTGGTCATCAAGCCGCGCTTGATGCCCCACTTGTCGTTCAGCACCTTGGCCAGCGGCGCCAGGCAGTTGGTCGTGCAAGAAGCGTTCGAGATGATGGCCTGGCCGGCATAGGTCTGGTGGTTCACGCCGAAGACGAACATCGGCGTGTCGTCCTTGCTGGGCGCGGACATGATGACCTTCTTGGCGCCCGCGGCCAGATGCTTCTCGCCGCCCGCCTTGTCGAGGAACAGGCCGGTGGATTCGATCACGATGTCGGCACCCACCTCGCCCCACTTCAGCTCGGCCGGGTCTTTCACCGCGGTCAGGCGGATGCGCTTGCCGTTCACGATCAGCGTCTGACCGTCGACCGCCACTTCGCCGTCGAAGCGGCCGTGCACCGAGTCGTACTTGAGCATATAGGCCAGGTAGTCGGGGTCGAGCAGGTCGTTGATGCCGACGATCTCGACATCCTTGAAATTCGCAATGGCAGCGCGGAACACCATGCGCCCGATGCGGCCGAAGCCGTTGATACCGATTCTGATCGTCATGAATTCTCCTTGAACTGAGTCTGTGAGCTTAAAGTTTCCTAAAGACCGGGCGCGTCAACACCCATCAACGCTTTTTGCCAAGCACCACCTTGACAGTGTCCACCACATTTTCAACCGTGAAGCCGAAGTGTTTGAAGAGCGCCGGCGCCGGCGCCGATTCGCCGTAGCGGTCGATACCGACCACCGCGGCGCAGCCGTATTTCCACCAACCGTCGGTGACACCCATTTCGACGGCGATGCGCGGCACGCCTGTCGGCAGCACGCTTTTCTTGTAGTCCACCGACTGGCGGTCGAACACGGTGTTGCTGGGCATCGAGACGACACGCACGGCAATGCCGCTTTGGGCCAACAGCTGCTGCGCATGCAGCGCGAGCTGCACCTCGGAGCCGGTGGCGATGATGACGGCTTTCGGCTTCTTGCCCAACCCCACCTCGGAGGGTTCGGCCAGCACATAAGCGCCCTTGGCGATGGCGTCCAGCCCGGACGAATCGGGTGCCGCGTCCGAGCCCGCCTTGGGTGCATAGGGCAGGTTCTGCCGGCTCAGCAGCAGCGCGCTGGGGCGCTCGGCGTTGGCGATCGCCATGGTCCAGGCCACGGCTGTCTCGGCCGTGTCGGCCGGGCGCCAGACGTCCAGCCCCGGGATCAGACGCAGGCTGGCGGCATGCTCGATGCTCTGGTGCGTCGGGCCGTCTTCACCCAGGCCGATCGAGTCGTGCGTGAACACGTGCACGACGCGCAACTTCATCAGCGCTGCCATGCGGATGGCATTGCGGCTGTAGTCGCTGAAGGTCAGGAACGTGCCGCCATAGGGAATGAATCCGCCATGCAGGGCGACGCCGTTCATGATGGCGGCCATGCCGAATTCGCGCACGCCGTAGTTGATGTGGCGGCCACCGTTGCTGGCGCCGTCGGCGTCGAAGCGCAGCGCCGGCGTATGGCTGGTGTTGGTCAGATTCGAGCCGGTCAGGTCGGCGCTGCCGCCCAGCAGTTCGGGCAGCGCGCCGGTGAATGCCTCCAGCGCGATCTGGCTGGCCTTGCGGCTGGCGACAGTCTGCGCCGAAGTGTGCGCGGCAATCACGGCGTCGACCGCGACCTGGGCGAAGTGCTTGGGCAGTGTGCCGTTCATGCGGCGATTCAGTTCGAGCGCCAAGTCGGGATAGGCCTTGCCATAGGCTTCGAACGCATCGACCCAGGCGCTCTCGGCAGCCAGGCCGGTGTGGCGGCAATCCCAGGACGTATAGACCTCTTCGGGAATCACGAACGGTGCGTGCGGCCAAGCCAGCGCCTCGCGTGTCAGCTTGATCTCGTCGGCGCCGAGCGGCTCGCCATGCGCCTTGGCCGTGCCGCCGCGGTTCGGCGCGCCCTTGCCGATGGTGGTCTTGCAGCAGATCAGCGTGGGCCGGGTCGCGCTTGATTTGGCCTTGGCGATGGCCGCATCGACCGCAGCCACGTCTTGGCCGTCGACATCGGCGATCACGTTCCAGCCATAGGCCTCGAAACGCTTTGGCGTGTTGTCGATGAACCAGGGCGCGACCTGGCCGTCGATCGAAATGCCGTTGTCGTCGTACAGCGCGATCAGCTTGCTCAGTTTCCACGCACCGGCCAGGGCGCAGGCTTCGTGGCTGATGCCTTCCATCAGGCAGCCGTCACCCATGAACACATAGGTGTGATGGTCGACGATGGCGTGGCCGTCGCGATTGAATTCATGGGCGAGCAGCTTCTCGGCCAGCGCCATGCCCACCGCATTGCTGAGGCCCTGGCCCAAGGGGCCGGTGGTGGTCTCGACGCCGGGCGTGAGCCCCGCCTCGGGGTGGCCCGGCGTCTTGCTGTGCAGGGTGCGGAAGTTGCGCAGCTCACTCATCGGCATCGCGTAGCCGGTCAGGTGCAGCAAGGCGTAGATCAGCATCGAGCCGTGGCCGTTGCTCAGCACAAAGCGGTCGCGATTCGCCCATTGCGGATTGGCCGGATTGTGCTTGAGGTGGCGGCGCCACAGCGCGACGGCCATCTCGGCCATGCCCATCGGCGCGCCGGGATGTCCCGAGTTGGCCTGCTGTACGGCGTCCATGGCCAATGCGCGAATCGCGTTGGCCATCAGGGAGGTGGAACTGACAGCGGTGTTGCCCATGGGAGGTCCGGATTTGCGTTGAGGGGAAACCGTGGATTTTACTTGGTGACCCAAGCCACGCTTGAACCGCTTGCGCCGCCGCTAGACTGGTGCCCATGCGAGCCGTCATTGCGGCGGCCGGCCGCTGGTCGAATCGCCTGTCCAAGCAGCCGCGTGCGTGACATCGTCGTCAACACCTGACCCTGGAAATACCCCATGAGCCCTACCGATCTCTCCGCGCTGTTGCGCGCGCACCGCTCGATACGCAAGTACCAGAGCACACCGATCGAGCCGGCGCTGATCGAAGAGGTGCTGCGCTGATGCGATTGCGGGCGCCTCGAGCTCGGGCAATCTGAACACCTTCAGCATGGTGCTGACGCGCGATGCCGCGCGCCGCGCGCGCCTGTACGAGCTGCATCTTCGGCAGGACATGGTGCGGCAAGCGCCGCTCGTCATCACCTTCAATGCCGACACGCAGCGCACGCGCCACTGGCTGCGCATGCACGGCGCGCGCGACAACTTCAACAACTTCCACGGCTTCCTGGTCGCAGCGTTCGACGCCATCATCCTGTCGCAAACCGTTGCGCTGGCGTTCGAAGCGCGCGGTCTCGGGATTTGCTATATGGGCACGACGCTCAACGAAGCGCCCGCGATTGCCGAATTTCTGGAGCTGCCCGAGACCGTGTTTCCGGTCACCAGCCTGGTGGTCGGCTATCCGGACGAGGCTCCGGCGGCGCGCGAGCGCCTGCCGCTGCGCGCCTATGTGCACGACGAGGTCTATCGGGCGCACAGCGACGCGGAGATCACGGCGCTGTACCAGGCGCGCGAAGCCAGCGGCTGGAAGCGCTATCTCGACATGGGTCCCGATATGGCGGCCCAGTTCGAAGCGCATGGCATCAAGACTTTGGCGCAGTTCTATACGAGCGAGCTGAAGTACAGCCCGATTGCGATGGGCAGGATTTCCGGGCAGCTGCGCGCCCTGCTCAAAGCCCAGGGCTTCGAGCAAGACGCGGGCGAGTCGCAGGCTTAAACGGCGAGCGGCTTGGCGATGGCGTCGATGCGTGCCACCACCTCGGGCGTGAGCTTGGGTGTGATGGCCAAGGCGCCCAGGTTGTCCTGCAACTGGCTGAGCTTGCTGGCGCCCAGAATCACGGTCGAGACGCGCGGGTTCTTGTTGACCCAGGCAATCGCCAGCTGCGCCACATTGCCGCCAAGCTCGGCGGCAATTTCGGCGAGCTTCGCAACGGCGGCATTCTTCGTCGGATCGGTCAGGCCGTCGCGCAAGAAGGCCATGCTCTCCAGTGCGCCGCGGCTGCCCTCGGGTATGCCGGCCTGGTATTTGCCGGTCAACAGGCCCGAGGCCAGCGGACTCCAGGTGGTCAGACCCAGGCCGATGTCCTCGTAAAGCCGCGCGTATTCCTGCTCGACGCGCTGGCGGTGGAACAGATGGTATTGCGGCTGCTCCATCACCGGCTTGTGCAGATGATGCCGCTCGGCAACCTCGTAGGCGGCGCGTATTTCGTCGGCGCTCCATTCGCTGGTGCCCCAGTACAAGGCCTTGCCCTGGTCGATGATGTCGCTCATGGCCCGCACGGTTTCTTCGACCGGTGTGTGCGGGTCGGCGCGATGGCAATAAATCAGGTCGATGAAGTCGAGCTGCATGCGCTTGAGCGAGCCGTCGATGGCCTGCATCAGGTACTTGCGGTTCAAGGTGTCGCGGCGGTTGACCGCCATGCCTTCGCGCTCAAGCCCCCAGAAGAACTTGGTCGACACCACGAAATTCAGCCGCGGCCATTTCAGAGCCTTGAAGGCCTCGCCCATCACGACTTCGCTCTGACCCTTGGCATAGACCTCGGCGTTGTCAAAGAAGTTGATGCCGGCGTCAAACGCCGCGGCCAGCATTTCGGTGGCCGCTTTGGTGTCGACCTGGTTGTGATAGGTCACCCAGGACCCGAGCGACAACTCGCTCAACTGCAGGCCGCTACGGCCCAGACGTCGATATTGCATGAGAGATCATCCTTTTCTGTCGGGCTCACAGCGTAACCGATGCGGGACGCCGGGCATGACGCTTTCAGCAGCGCCCCTGAAATGACTCAGGCCCACCGAGGTGAGCCTGTTTTGCGGTACCGAGGCCTTGACGCCTCAGGTCGGTCAGCGCTTGCTATCCATGCGCCGGGCGCGTGTCACGCTGCGCTGGTCGCCGGTGACCCTGCCGCCATCGAAAGGCTCGTACTTGCGGCCTTTCTCCTGAGGAGACTCGGTGTTTGTGCGCTTGACGGGGATTTGGTGGCTCTGCGGTGCGAGATTCATGACGTGCCTTCTTGATGCAGCCCGGACACTTGACGAGCGGGCTTCTCAGACCCAAACGCAAGTCAAGTGACAATGGTTGACACAAAGTCACAAATCTTTGAGCCAGCCACCGGACCGGCACTTGCCCGGGCGTCAAGCAGCGAGCCGCCCGGCTGTCTACTGAGGAATTCTTGATGTATGCACGTATTTCACTGACCCTGTTGATGGCGCTGCTGCTCGTCGGCTGCGCCGCGACGGCAACTGGCGTGACCCTCGAGAACTCGCTGGGCATGAGGTTTGTGCGCATACCGGCCGGCGAGTTCTTGATGGGCAGCGACGCAAGCCCGGCGCAATTGGCACAGGCCTATCCACAATACGATGTCAAGCGTTTCGAGCTGCTGGCCGACGAGGCACCGGTGCACCGGGTGCGCATCACGCGCCCCTTCTACCTCGGGCAGTTCGAGGTCACGGTGGGTCAGTTCCGGCGCTTTCTGGCGGCATCGGGCTATGTGCCGGAATCGATTGCCGATGGCACGGGCGGCTATGGCTACAACCCGAAGTACGATCCGGCCGCGACCCGGCGTGGCGACGCCTTCGAGGGCCGCGACCCCCGATATTCCTGGCAAAACCCCGGGTTTCCCCAGAGCGACGCGCATCCGGTGCTGAATGTGACCTGGAACGACGCCGTGGCGATGGCGCAATGGCTCAGCAAGAGCGAGGGCAAGACCTACCGCTTGCCCACCGAGGCCGAGTGGGAATATGCGGCCCGCGCTGGCAGCCGCACGCGCTACTCCAGCGGCGATGACCCGAAATCGCTGCTGGGTGTGGCCAATGTGTTCGACGCCGACTCGGCCAAGAACTGGCCCAAGTGGCAGGCATTTGCGCTGAAGGGCGCCGACGGTTTTGCCTTCACCGCGCCGGTCGGCAGCTTCGCGCCGAATGCCTGGGGTCTGTACGACATGCATGGCAACGCCTGGGAATGGGTCGCCGACTGGTATGGCGAAGACTATTACGCCCGCTCGCCGGTCGATGATCCGAAAGGTCCCCCCGATGGTGAGGTGCGCGTGCGCCGTGGCGGCTCTTGGCATACCTGGGCGTTTTATGCGCGCGCCTCGTACCGCAACTGGAACACCATGTCCACGCGCTACACCTTGGTGGGCATGCGGCTGCTGCGCGAGGCCGACTGAAAGCTGCCCTTGAGCCCAGAAAACTCCTGGCTTGTGGTGTGCCTGTGCGCCGCCTGGTGCCGCACCTGCGACGAGTACCGGCCCGTGTTCGATGCGCTGGCGCTTGAGTTCGCCGACGCGCGCTTCACTTGGATCGACATCGAGGATCAGAGCGAGCTGATCGGCGACTTCGACGTCGAGACATTCCCGGCGCTGTTGATCGGGCAGGGCCCGACGCTGCGTTTTGCCGGCCCGCTGACGCCCCAGCCCGAAACCTTGGCGCGCCTGCTCAGAGCGCTGCGCGTGAGTGCCGCAGTGGCGGTGCAAGACGCACAGACGCAGACCTTGTGGCAGCGCTTGTGCCAAGCCGATTGAGCTGCTGCGGCCAGGGCGAAGCTGGCACGCGGAGCAAAATGACGGGCGCGCGCCCATCCCTCATCGCTCTCAAGGACCCTCCATGACTGTTCTGCTCAAGAAGCCCGCCGCGGCCACCATTCCCATCAGCTTGGTGGACCGCGCCGGCTTTGCGGCGCTGGCCGCCCGACTGCCCAAACCGACCCGCAACTGGCTGGCTGCGCTGGGTTTCAAGGGCGCGCCCGACACCCATGCCCTGCTGCCCGGCGCCGATGGCCGCCTGGCCGCAGTGCTGGCCGGCGTTGCCCACGACGCGCATCCGTTTGCGCTGGCGAGCCTGCCCGCCACGCTGCCCGAAGGCAGCTACAAGCTGTCGTCCGAGGGCTTGCAGCTCGACCCCGAGCTGGCTGCCATGGCGTGGGAGCTGGGCAGCTATCAGTTCGATTTGTACAAGCCGCGCCAACGCGCCAGCGCGCAATTGCAGCTGGCATCGAGCCAGCAGGCGCAGCGCGGTGTGGCCTTGGCCACCGCGATCTGCGCTACGCGCGACCTGGTCAACACGCCGGCCGAACACATGGGCCCGCTGGAACTTGCCAAGGCCGTCGCGCTGGTCGCCAAGCAGCATGGTGCCAAGTTCAAACAGGTGGTCGGCGACGCCCTGTTGCAGCAGAATTTTCCGGCCATCCACGCCGTGGGGCGGGCCGCCACGCGCGCGCCGCGCCTGATCGAACTGAACTGGGGCAAGGCGGGCGACCCGCTCATCAGCCTGGTCGGCAAGGGCGTCTGTTTCGACTCGGGCGGGCTGGATCTGAAGAGCGCCGACGGCATGCGGCAGATGAAGAAGGACATGGGCGGCGCCGCCAATGCCCTGGGCCTGGCCACGCTCATCATGGCGTTCAAGCTGCCGGTGCGTTTGCAGCTCCTGATCCCGGCCGTCGAGAACGCCGTGGCCGGCAATGCCTACCGTCCCGGCGATGTGATCAAGACCCGCAAGGGCCTGCACATCGAGATCGGCAACACCGATGCCGAAGGGCGCGTGGTACTCAGCGATGCCTTGGCCTACGCTGCTGAAGGAAAGCCCGAACTCATCATCGACCTGGCCACCTTGACCGGTGCCGCCCGCGTGGCCTTGGGCGCGCAGTTGCCGGCGCTGTTCGCCAGGCACGTCGATACGGCGCGCGCACTGGTGGATCTGGGCTTGAAGCTCGATGACCCGCTCTGGCATATGCCGCTGTGGGCGCCGTATCAGGAAGGCATCGCATCGAGCATCGGCGACATCGTCAACACCGGCCGCAATGCGCTGGCCGGCGCGATCAACGCAGCGCTCTTCCTCGAATACTTCGTGCCCGAGCAGCAGGACTGGCTGCACATCGACCTGTTTGCGTGGAACGATGTGGCGCGTCCCGGCCGGCCGATCGGCGGCGAGGCGCAGACGATACGCACGCTGCTGGCTTATCTGGAAGCGCGCTTCGCGCGCTGAGCAAACAGCCCTACTCGCCCGCCCGTATCCACGCCGCAGCGCGTTCGGCAATCATTAGCGTCGGCGAGTTGGTGTTGCCGCTGGTGATGGCGGGCATGACGCTGGCGTCGACCACGCGCAAGCCTGACACACCGCGCACGCGCAAATGGCTGTCGACGACGGCCATCAGTTCATCGGCGCGTCCCATCTTGCAGGTGCCCACCGGGTGGAAGATGGTGGTGGCGATATCGCCGGCCAGGCGCGCCAGCTCTTCGTCGCTCTGGTACTGCAGGCCGGGCTTGAATTCTTCGGGCTGATAGCGCTTGAGTGCGGGCTGCGCGACGATGCGCCGTGTCAGGCGCAGGCTTTCGGCGGCGATTTTCCGGTCCTCGGGCGTGCTCAGGTAGTTGGGTGCGATGGCCGGCGCGTCGTCAAATCTGGGTGATCGCAGCATCACGCTGCCGCGGCTGGTCGGGTTGAGATTGCAGACGCTGGCGGTGAACGCATTGAAGCCGTGCAGCGGCTCGCCGAACGCGTCGAGCGAGAGCGGCTGGACGTGATATTCGAGGTCGGGCCAGGTCTTGTCCGGGCTGCTGCGCGTGAAGGCGCCGAGTTGCGAAGGCGCCATGCTCATCGGGCCGCTGCGCTTGAGCAGGTATTCCAGACCGATCGCGGCCTTGCCCCACCAGTGGGCGGCCAAGGTGTTCAGGGTCTTGGCACCCTGCACCTTGAAGACTGCGCGTATCTGCAAATGGTCTTGCAGATTGGCGCCGACACCGGGCAAGTCGTGCTTGACCTCAATCCCCAAGCTTTGCAGGTGCGCGGCAGGCCCGATCCCGGAGAGCTGCAGGATTTGCGGCGAGCCTATCGACCCCGCCGCGAGCAGCATTTCACCGCCCGGTTTGAGCCTGGCTTCCTCGGCACCTTCCGGCGTGTGCGCTTGCACGCCGCTGCAGCGCAGCGCGCCGCTCGCGTCGCGCTCCAGCATCAGGAGGGTCACTTGCGTACCCGACCACAACTCGAAATTGAACCGGGCCATGCTGGTGGGGCGCAAGAACGCCTTGGTGGTGTTCCAGCGCCAGCCGCTTTTCTGATTCACTTCGAAATAGCCGACGCCTTCATTGTTGCCGCTGTTGAAGTCGTCGGTGGCCGGTATGCCGGCTTCTTGGGCGGCGCGCGCGAAGGCGTCGAGAATGTCCCAGCGCAGACGCTGCTTTTCCACGCGCCATTCGCCACCATGCCCATGGCTGGCGGCAAACGCCTGCTGGCCTTGGGGGGCGTCGAGTCGCCAATGGTTTTCATGCTGCTTGAAGGCCGGCAGGCAGTGCTGCCATTGCCAACTGGCGTCGCCCGTCGCTTGCGCCCAGTCGTCGTAATCGCGCGCTTGGCCCCGCATGTAAATCATGCCGTTGATGCTGGAGCTGCCGCCGAGCACCTTGCCACGCGGATAGCGCAGGCTGCGTCCGTTCAGTCCGGCATCGGGCTCGGTGTTGTAGAGCCAATCGGTGCGCGGATTGCCTATGCAGTGCAGATAGCCGACCGGGATATGGATCCAGTGGTAGTCGTCCTTGCCACCGGCCTCGATCAGCAAAACGCGCTTGCCGGCGTCAGCGCTGAGCCGGTTGGCAAGCAGACAGCCGGCCGTGCCGGCGCCCACGATGATGTAGTCGAACTCGGGAGTACTCACAAGCGCCTCGGTCAATTGATATGGGTGGCCAGCACCGGAAACAGCTTGATCAGGCCATCGGCCAGCAGTTCTACAGCTAACGCAGCCAGAATCAAGCCCATCAGCCGCGTCATGATGTTGATGCCGGTCTGGCCCAGCACGCGGGCGATGCGGCCCGATGCGCTGAAGACCGCATAAGTGACCAGCGCCACCACCACGCCATAGCCCACCAGCACCGCGATCTCCCACCAGTGGCGCGTTTTTTGGGCGTAGATCACCATGGTCGAGATGGTGGCCGGACCGGTGAGTAGCGGAATGGTCAGCGGGACCACGGCGATGCTGGCCCCCGCGTCAGCCTTGCTTGCGCCTTCGTCAACGTCCTCCTTGCTGCTGTCCGCCGGATGGGCGTTCAGCATTTGCAACGAGCTGATCAGGAGCAGCGTGCCGCCGCCTACCTGGAACGACGCCAGCGAGATGCCGAAGAACTCGATCAACCTCAAGCCCATCAAGGCGCTCAGGGCAATCACGCAAAAAGCCGTGAAGGCACTCACACGTATCGTGCGCTGGCGCTGCTGGCGGCTGAAGTTCTGCGTGAAGTGGATGAAGAACGGCACCACACCCACCGGATTGACGATGGCCAACAACGCAACCAGGGGCTTGTATAAGTCCATGCCGCATTGTGACGGCCTTGTCTACCACCACTCATGCGGGAGGCTGCTTTCGACGCTGCCGTGCAATTTTCGTGCGACGACTGATTCGACCGCGCGACTGAAAAACAACACTTGGGACCACATCGCTTTGCACAGGCCAGACAGCGTACTGATAATCAAAGGTCTGTGTATGGACGCCGCGCCGTCGCCTGAATGGTTCACGATGGGTTGAAGCTCCACATGGTTATCTGGAATTGAAAGGGCTTCCCCATGGGAAACAAGCTTTACGTCGGCAACCTCGCTTACAGCGTGCGTGATGAGTCTCTGCAAGAGTCTTTCAGCCAATTCGGCACTGTGACCTCCGCAAAGGTCATGATGGATCGCGACACCGGTCGCTCAAAAGGTTTCGGCTTTGTCGAAATGAGTTCTGACGCTGAGGCGCAAGCCGCTGTCAACGGCATGAACGGCCAAGCGCTGGAAGGTCGCGCTATTGTCGTGAACGAGGCCCGCCCACGTGAAGAGCGTCCGGGCGGCTTCGGTGGCGGCGGTGGTGGCCGCAGCGGCGGTGGCGGCTTCGGCGGCGGCGGTGGCGGTGGTGGTCGCAGCGGTGGTGGCGGCTTCGGCGGCGGTGGCGGCGGCGGCGGTGGTGGTCGCAGCGGTGGCGGCGGCTTCGGCGGCGGCAGCGGCGGTGGTGGTGGTGGCCGCAGCGGTGGTGGCGGCTTTGGCGGCGGCGGCGGTAGCCGCGGCGGTTACTGAAAGCCAATCGCTGCGCGTTCAACCACACATCGATTGCAAGCAAGGGCGCCACTGGCGCCCTTTTCAATTTCCGCAGCGACGGGAAGACCCATCCCGCAAGGTTTCTGGTCTGTTGAGGTCAGCTCAGCGAGAAGGACAAGACCTGGCCCCACGCGTCAAACTTGCTTGTGTTTGCGCGGTCGTCCGACCAGCAGACGGTCAAACACGGCATTGGGCAGCAGGCTCATCAGCTTGGCCACGATGCTCATCTGCCAAGGAATCACTCGGTAACTGACGCCCGCACTGATGGCCTGCAAAGCATGTTCGGCAAACACGTCGGCCGACATCAGGAACGGCATCGGGTAGCGGTTCTTGCTGGTCAACGGCGTGGCGACAAAGCCCGGCAGCAAGGTCACCACCTTGACGCCCGAGGCCCGGCATTCGCCTCGCAGGCTTTCGCAATAACTGACCACGGCCGCCTTGCTGGCGCAGTAGGCGGCGTGGCCGGGCAGGCCGCGTATGGCGGCCACGCTGGCAATGCCGACGAGGGTGCCAGCCCCGCGCTTGCGCAGCGGTGCCACGAAGGGCTGAAAGGTCGCCGCCATGCCCAGGACATTGGTCTCCAAGGTGGCTCGCATCACGTCCAGATCATCGATGTCGGCGCTGTCCATGGCGAGGCTGATGCCGGCGTTGGCGACCACGACGTCAGGCAGTCCCTGGCTGGCAAGGCAGTCCCGGCCTGCCTGCGTGATGGCGGAGATGTTGCGCACATCGGCGCCATACACTTGGCAGCGTGACGGCTCGAAGCCCGCGACCCGGGCCCACTCAAGCAGCTCAGCGCTGCGCCGCGCGACCAATGCCAGGCGCCAACCGGCGCGGTAGTAGGCTTGAGCCAAGGCCTGGCCTATGCCGCTGGACGCGCCGGTGATGTAAACGAGCGGCGCCAGAGCGTTCACTGGACTGCCTTCGGGCGGCGCCCCTCGGAATTCGCCCTTGGGGCGGCCCGGCGGGCTCATGGCGCAGATCGTCTGCCTGAACGCGGCGGCGACAGTTGCAGCCGGCTGCGTCCGGTGACTTCGAGCAGACCCTTGAGATTGTCGTAATCCAGCGACTGGGCATGCAATTCGCCGCCCGGGTAGCTGACGCGCACGGGCCGGTCGGAACGCAGCCGCTCGAGCGCGACAAAGACCTGCACAAACTCGCCCTGGATGTCGACCTGCGGCGCGCTAGCCAGCAGGCCGCTCGCGTCGCGCACAAAGCGCTGCACGCGTGCCGCGCCCAGCAATTGCACTTCGCTACCGTCGGCGTTGCTCACACCGCGTGCGGCCTTGGCGATCAGGACGGCACCGTCGGCGCCGGTCGCGTGCACCCGCACGTCGTCAATCTCCAGCGTATTGGTGTCGGGGTAGTGGCGCATTTCCCGTCCCGAAACACGCACGCGCAGCGCGCCCTTGGCGTCAAAACGCTGCACATCAAATCCCTGCATCTGGTAGTCGGGTTCGTGGCGCTTGGGCGCGTCCTGGGTGGGGCTCAGCGGCACCGGCGTGTTTTTGACCAGCCACCAGGTGCCCAGCGCCAGCACGCTCATCAGAAGCATCGGCAAATAGGCCGACAGGAGCTCTTGCACGCCGTACAGCCAGCCGGGTGCGCGTTGACGTGCAAACGGCTGGCCTGCCATCAGCGCGGATCCTGGTCCAGCGTATCGAGCTGAGCGGCCAGCAAGGCGGCATAACGTCCGCAAGCCATCAACAAGATGTCGCAGAACTCGCGCGCCGCGCCATGTCCTGCCGCGGCGAGGGTCAGGTGTTGCGCCACGGCACGCACCTCGGCATGGGCCTGTGGCGGCGCGCACGCGAACGCGGCGCGCACCATCAGCGGCAGATCCGGCCAGTCGTCGCCCAGGGCCGCGACCTCCGACCAGCGCAGACCCAACTGCGCCAGCAGCGGCTCGGCCGCCGCGAGCTTGTCCTTGATGCCATACAAGGCATGGGGCAGGCCCAGATCAGCGATGCGGCGACGCACCGCGGGCGAGTCGCGTCCGGTGATGATGATGGGAGTGATGCCGGCCTGCACCAGCAGCTTCAGGCCATGGCCGTCCAGCGTCGAAAAGGCCTTGAAGATTTCGCCTTGCTCGCCGACGTAGATGCGGCCGTCGGTGAGCACGCCGTCCACGTCGAAGATGGCAGCCTTGAGGCCAAGGCCGTCACCCTGGGCCTTGAGCAGGAGCTCGGGCGGAAACTGCAGACGCGGCAGCATCAAATGACCTTGGCGCGCATCAAGTCATTGATGCTCAGCGCGCCCAGCAACTGATGGGCCGCGTTCACCACCAACACCACGGTGATGCGTGCCTCTTCCATCAGATCGGCGGCATCGACCGCGAGCGCCTGCGGCAGTACGGTGCGCGGGCGCGGGTTCATCACTTCGTGCGCGCGCAAGCCACGCAAGTCGCGGCCCGCCTCGATCAGGCGGCGCAGGTCGCCGTCGGTGAACACGCCCAGCACCTGGTCTTGCGCACCCACCACCACGGCCAGGCCGAGGCTCTTGGCCGACATCTCGCGCATCATGTCGGTGAATGAAGCGTCTGGCGCAACGCGCGGCAGCGCCTCGCCGCTGCGCATCAGATCATGCACATGGGTGAGCAGCTTGCGGCCCAGCGAGCCGCCGGGATGCGAGCGTGCAAAGTCTTCGGCACGAAAGCCGCGCGCGTCGAGCAAGGCGACGGCCAGCGCATCGCCAAGGGCCATCTGCGCCGTCGTGCTGGCCGTGGGTGCCAGATTCAGCGGGCAGGCTTCCTTGTCGACATGGCTGTTCAACACCACGTCGGCATGGCGGGCCAGCGCGGATTCGGCGCCGCCGGTCATCGCGATGAGCTTGACGCCAAGCCGTTTGAGCACCGGCAGAATGGCGTTGAGCTCGTCGCTCTCGCCCGAATTGGACAAGGCCAGTACAAGGTCTTGCGGCGTGACCATGCCGAGGTCGCCGTGGCTGGCTTCGCCGGGGTGCACGAACATGGCCGGCGTACCGGTGGAGGCCAGCGTGGCGGCGATCTTGCGCCCCACATGACCGCTCTTGCCCATACCCATCACCACCACGCGACCGCGACATGACAGCACGGTCGCCACCGCTTGTGCAATCTCGTCGCCCAGGTTCAACATCATGCTGTTGAGGGCGCCTGCCTCGATGGCCAGGGCCTCACGCGCCACTTGCAGCACCCGAGGCGCGTCGATACCAGGGGAAGCATTCATGCGGGCAGTATATCGAGCGGCAGTCGGGACGATGCCGCTCGACCCGACCCATCGACTATTTTTGACTGGCGCAGGAATAAGGTCGGACGCGCGGGCGTCTACGTCCTTGTCAGCGCCGTCTTGCCGCAGCGCTGACAAGACTGTTCAAGCCTGCCTGTCCACCTGATCAACCTTTGCGGAGTCGTCCATGTCCAAAATATTCTCCCTCGGCGCCATCACCGCCGCCCTGATGCTTGCGGTCGGCGTCGCCAGCGCAGCAGCGCCCACAGTGGCCCAAGGCGTGCTGGTCGCGCCCAACGGCATGACGCTCTACAGCTTCGACAAGGACGCGGCGAACAGCGGCAAAAGCATGTGCAACGGACCTTGCGCCACGCTCTGGCCACCCTTGATGGCGGCTGACGGCGATGCACCGACAGGCGCCTATTCGATCATCACGCGCGACGATGGCGCCAAGCAGTGGGCCTACAAAGGCAAGCCGCTGTACCTCTATCAGGCCGACCAGAAAGCCGGCGACCGCAGCGGCGACAATTTCAGGACGGTGTGGCACATCGTCACCGAATAGCCCCTGACAGCGCCACGCCTTGCCCTCACCGGCAAGGCCCGCAGACCCACCCAGAAAGAGCCGGCACGGCCGGTTCAGGACGCCTGGTAGCGTGCCAGCGCCTGCGGGTCGCGAATCCGTATGTCGCGCTTGTCGACCTCGATAAAGCCTTTGGCTTCCAGCTCGTGCAGCACGCGCGAAAAGTATTCGGGCGTCAGCGACAAGCGCGACGCGATGGTGGCCTTGCTCACCGGCAGCGACACGGTGACCTCGCCATTCGAGCTTTCATCTTCGGGCGCCTGGTCGCGCAGCAGGTAGCCGATCACGCGCTGCAAACCGCTGTGCAGCGCATAGGCTTCGACGTCGCCCACCAGCGCGTGCAGACGGCGCGAAATGCCCGCCAGCATGCGCAGCGCGAAGCGCCTGTCCCGGTCGATTTCGGCCAGCACGGCGCTCTTTTGCACAGTCAGCAGCAACGTGTCGGTGAGCGCCTGCGCATTGATGATGTAGGGCTTGTCGGTGAACATCAGCGCCTCGGCAAAGCTCTGGCCGGGGCCGACCAGCTCGATGACTTTTTCCTGACCCGCGGGCGAAATCGCGAACAGCTTGACCTGGCCCATCACGGTGACGTGGAATGCTTCGCAGGGTTCGCCCACGCGAAATACCGCGTCGCCGCGCGCCAACCGGCGCAGCGTGCAGCCGCTGGCCAGGCCTTCCAACTCGGTCGGGCTCATGTCGTTGAACAGCGGCAGCACCGACAGGTAGCGCGGCACGTCGAATTGGCGCATTTCCACTAGGGCTTCTCCTGACTCATGGAAGCGCATTCTAGGCGGACCAGTGTCGCCAGCAACAATGCGGCAACGATGTTGTGAGCCAGCGCCAAGCCCAGCGGCAGGGACGCGATCGGCATGAGCACGCCCACGCCGATCTGGATGACCAGCAGCGCCAGCAGTGCCGCGCCCTCGCGTTGGTGCGCGCCACGCAGCACCGCCACGCCCAGCGGGGCCAACACCAGCAAGGTCAGCAGCGCGCCGCCGCGGTGCACCAGTTGGACGAGTGCGCCCGCGGGGTTCGGCGCGCTTTGCATGGCGTCGAACACCGGTTCGCGCCACGGGTTCAAGGCGTGCCAAGGCCACTGCGCGGCTTGCGCCGTGCGCAGGCAATCCAGCGCTCCGGCACAGCTCAGACCCGCATACGATGCGCTGAGCAGTGCCCCCGCAGTCACCTGGATGAGCAACACTGCCGCCCCCATCCTTGCCCAGAAGCGCAATCGCGAGTCGAGCCGCGGCGCCGCGCGGGCTGCCAACCGCCAGCTCAGCGCCAGCATCAGCAGACCGCCCAGCAAGTTGCCGATCGCCACCGCCGGCACGCGCGTCCCTGCGGTCCAGCGGCCGAGTACCGCCAATCCCAGCGCCAAGGCGAGCAAGGCCAACGCCAGCATGCCCTCACGCAGCAGGAAGGGCCGATTGCCGAAGCACAGCACCACCATCGCAATCACGAGCAGCAAGGCGGTCACCGCCACCACGCGATGCGTGAGCCGCGCGGCGACGACCGCAGCGCTGTCCGTGACGCTGGCCACGCGGCCATGCTGTGCGTCACGCAAGCGGCTGCCATAACACTGCGGCCATTCGCTGCAACCCAAGCCCGCTTGCGAGAGCCGAATGAAGGCGCTCAGACTGGTGATGGCCAGCACCAGTGCCGCACACAACAGGGCCGCACGTCGCAGCCAGGTTTGTCGACGCTGGGTCATGTTCATGCGGAATTCCCTGATAGGTCTAACCCGTAGATATGAGCGAGCACAGCGTGGAACATTGATGTCAACATCGCGCATTCTTATCTTGGTTCAAGTCAATCGGCGTCGGCCGGTTCCAGAATTGCGCCGGTTCTATCGAGTATCCAGAGGAGACACCATGAGCGACACGAATAACCCCGACGAGAAGATTCCGATGATGCAGCAATTGCTCGACAACCCGTTTCTGCTGCTCTTTCTGGGCGTGATGGTGCCGATGGTTGTTTACACGTTGTGGGGCGTCATCGACATCCTCACCGTGCCTTTGGCCAAGTAAACAACCATCACGAGGACGAGCAATATGAGCGCTATCCTGCCCCCCGCAGAACGACTTTGGTGGAAACACCCGCTGGACCGTGTCGAAGGCACCTGGATCGTGATTGCCCTGATCTGGTGTCTGATCATGTTCGCCATGATGGTCGGCTGGCATGTCTACGGCAAACAGAATCTCTCCACCGAGACCTACAAGACCACCTCGGCGATGTTCACCGCCAAGGCCCAGGCGGTGGTCGACAAGTACACGGTGCGCACCGAGACCGCCGACAAGATTCCGGTTGTTGCGCCGCCGCCCGGCAGTGATGTCTACATCGTCGCAAGCCTCTGGAAATTCTGGCCCATCGTCGAGTTCGAGAAGGACAAGACCTATCGCTTGCACCTGACGTCGATGGACTACAACCACGGCTTCTCGCTGCAGCCGGCCAATATCAATATCCAGATCGTGCCGGGCTACGAGCATGTGGTCACCGTCACGCCCAACCAGGCCGGTACCTTCTCGGTAGTCTGCAACGAATACTGCGGCATCGGCCATCACACGATGGTGGGCCGCATCTATGTCAAGTAAGGCGGAGGGCACCATGTCCGTAACAACAACTTATCGAACCTGCCCGCGCTCGGGACTGCAATTCGAGGCCAATGCCGAAAAATTGATGAAGGCCAACGCGTTCGTCGCGGTCGTGTTCCTGCTCATCGGTGGCATCCTGGCCATCGGCGTGGCGTTGACTCGCTGGCCCGCCGTGCATTGGCTCGCGGCCGACACCTTCTACCAGGTGCTCACCGCGCACGGCATCGACATGCTGATTTTCTGGGTCATCTTCTTCGAGATCGCCGTCCTGTATTTCGCGTCGTCAACGCTGTTGCGCTGTCGGCTCGCGACGCCCAAGATGGCGTGGCTGGCCTTCGCCTTGATGCTGATCGGCGGGATCATGAACAATGTCGCCGTGTTCCAGGGCGGCTCCAGTGTCATGATGACGTCGTACGTGCCGATGATGGCCGCGCCGCATTTCTACCTCGGACTGATTCTGTTCGCCGTCGGCGCGCTTATCGCGTGCTTTGTCTTCTTCGGCACGCTGGTCGTGGCCAAGCGCGAAAAGACCTACCAGGGCTCGGTGCCGCTGGTCACGTTCGGTGCCATCACCGCGGCGATCATCGCCGTGTTCACGATCGCGTCGGGCGCCATCATCCTGATCCCCACCTTCTTGCTGTCGGTGGGCGTCATCAAGGCGGTTGATCCGCTCATGTACCGCACCATCTGGTGGGCCTTCGGCCACTCGTCGCAGCAGATCAACGTGGCCGCGCACATCTCGATCTGGTACGCGGTGGCGGCCATCGCGTTCGGCGCCAAGCCGATGAGCGAGCGCGTCAGCCGCGGCGCCTTCCTGCTCTACATCCTGTTCCTGCAACTCGCCAGCGCACACCACCTGCTCGCCGACCCCGGCATGTCGACCGCGTGGAAGGTCGTCAACACCAGCTACTTCATGTATTTCGCGGTGCTGGCCTCGATGATCCACGGACTCACCATCCCCGGCGCGATCGAAGTCGCGCAGCGCGCCAAGGGCTACAACAAGGGCCTGTTCGAATGGCTGCGCAAGGCGCCCTGGGGCAACCCGGTGTTCTCGGGCGTGTTCATCTCGATCATCGGCTTCGGTTTCCTGGGCGGCATCTCGGGCGTCATGATGGGCACAGAACAGCTCAACATGATCATCCACAACACCATCTACGTGCCGGGCCATTTCCACGCCACGGTGGTGATCGGGACCACCCTGACCTTCATGGCGCTGACCTACTTTCTGATCCCGGTGCTGTTCAAGCGCGAGATGATCGCGCCCAAGCTGGCACAGTGGCAGCCCTATCTGTTCGGCCTGTCGATGTACGGCTTCGTGCTGGTCATGATGGGTGCGGGCACGCTGGGTGTTCCGCGCCGCCACTGGGACCTGGCCTTCAACGGCTCGCCGATGGCCTATGAATGGCCGGGCGCCGCCTACCTGATGATGGGTCTGGTCGGCATCTTCGGCATTGCCGCCATTGTCGGCGGGGGGATCTACATCTTTGTGACCGTCGGTTCGCTGTTGTGGGGCAAGAAGCTCGACAGCGGCACGGTGAGCCCGAAGTTCACACCGATTCCACCCACGGCGCCGACCATCGCGGCACAGACCTACGGTTCGGCCGGGTTTGCCGCGCCGGGTACCTTCGCGCTGGCGATGGTGTTCCTGGTGTCCTTCGTGCTGTACTACTTCATCAACTGGAAGTACCTGTCCCAGGTCTGGGGACTGAGCTGATGTCATGAGCACGACCGCGGCACATCCCGCGCAACGATCTGCCGTCGGCCTCGTCCGCGAGGTGCTCGGCCTGTTCAAACTGCGCATCGGCGTGATGATCATGATCACCGCGCTGGTCGGGCTGGCGGTCACGCCGGGCCCTGCGCCCGCTGTCTGGCAAGTGGTGGTGCTGGCCCTGTCGGTACTGGTGTCGTCGGCCGCGGCCGGCGCGTTCAACCAGTACGCCGAGGCCGACACCGATCGCCTGATGGCGCGCACGCGCGGTCGGGCTTTCGTGACCGGCGCGTTGCCGCATTCGCCGGCCTGGCTGGTGCTGATCGCCCTGCTACTGGCAGGTGCGGTGGCCGCCGCCTGGCTGGTGTTGAACGGTATGGCCGCGCTGTACACGTTTCTGGGTGCGTTCTTCTATGGCGTGGTCTACACCTTGTGGCTGAAGCGGCGCAGCTCGCTGAATATCGTGATCGGCGGCCTGGCCGGTAGTTTTGCCGTGCTGGCCGGCGCGGCCGCGGTCAACCCCCAGATCAGCGCGCTGCCGCTGCTGCTGGCATGCGTGCTGTTCCTCTGGACGCCACCGCATTTCTGGAGCCTGGCCATCGCCAATCAGGCCGACTATGCGGCCGCAGGTGTGCCCATGCTGCCCGTCGTGGTGGGGCCGCAGCGTGCGGCGCAGATTGTTTTTTACAGCACCCTGGCACTGGTTGGCGCGTCGTTGTTGCCAGCGTTTTTTGGCGCCGGCCCGATCTACTTGATGGGCGCTGCCACGGGCGGCGCGCACTTCGTGCACAAGACCTGGCAGCTGTTGCGCGACACCAATCGCAAGACGGCGATGGGCGCGTTCTTCGCGTCGCTGGTGCAGCTGAGCATGGTGCTTGCGGCAGCGACGCTCGACGGTCTGTTGCGATGAACTCCCGCGCTGCGCTGGCACTGCTGTGGGCCGTGCTGGTCGCGCCGCTCGCTGCGCAACCGGCCGGTAGCGCCACGCCCGCGCTTGACGCGGCGAGCGCCCTGCGCGACAGCCAGGCCGCCATCGGCCGCGACGTGGGCGCGCATCAACTGCTCGACACGCAAGGTCGCTTGGTGCGGCTCGCCGACTATCGCGGCAAGCCGCTGTTGGTGAGCTTCATCTACACGGGTTGCTTCCAGGTCTGTCCGACCACCACCAAGTCGCTGGCCGAGGCCGTCGACCAATTGAGCCAGGTGTTCGGTGCCGACAAGTTCAGCGTCGTCAGCATCGGTTTCAACCAGCCGTCCGATTCGCCGGCGGCGATGCGCTCGTTTGCGGCGCAAATGCGCATCAAGGCGCCGAACTGGCAGTTTCTGAGCCCGCCGCAGGCCTCGGTCGACGCCTTGACGCGCGACTTCGGCTTCAGCTATGTGGCCACGCCGGCCGGTTTCGATCACTTGCTGGCGGTGTCGGTGCTCGACCCGCGCGGTCGCGTCTATGCCCAGGTGTATGGCGAAAACCTGTCGCGCGACAAGCTCGGCGAGCCGATGCGGCTGCTGCTGCGCGACCAGCCGATGCCGGCCGGCCTGCCGCTGTCCGAGCTGATTGACCGCGTGCGCATTCTGTGCACCGTGTACGACCCGGTGACCGGCACCTACCGAACGAATTACGGATTGGTCATCGAGATCGCTGGCGGCGTGACCTTCGCGCTGGCCATGGTCTGGTTCTTTCTGCTCGAATGGCGCAACCAGCGGCGCCTGCGGCGCGCAGCGCGGCCGAGCTGAGTCCTGATGCACCCGCTGCGATCGATCCGCCTGCTGGCGCTGGCCGGCTACCGGCGCTGCGAGCACGGTTTCGATGGCGCGTTCGGCTCCGGCCTCAATCCCCTGCGGCACCTGGGCACGCTGGCCTTCATGATGTTCTGGTTGCTGGGTTTGAGCGGCATCTACCTGTATGCGGCGCTCGATACCTCGGTGGCCGACGCGTATCGATCAATTGACCAGCTCTCACGTCAACAGTGGTATTTGGGCGGCGTGCTGCGCAGCCTGCACCGCTATGCGGCCGATGCCTTTGTCGTGCTGATGCTCGGCCATCTGCTGCGCGAGGCGCTGTTCGGCCGCTACCGCGGTTTTCGCCGCTTCTCGTGGCTCACCGGCGTGCCCTTGCTGCTGCTGGTTTTCATCAGCGCGATTGGCGGCTTCTGGTTGAACTGGGACCAGCTCGGCCAGTTCTCGGCGCTCGCCACGGCCGAGTGGCTGGACCGGCTGCCGCTCTTTGCCGCGCCGTTGACGCGCAACTTTCTCAACGCGGCGTCGCTGAGCGACCGCCTCTTCTCGCTGCTGGTGTTCGTGCACCTGGGCGTGCCGCTGCTGTCGGTGTTCGCGCTGTGGTTCCATATTCAGCGCATCAGCCGCGCGGCGGTGTTTCCGCCGCGCCCGCTGGCCATCGGTACCGGTTTGACCCTGCTCGGATTGGCGCTGGTCGCGCCGGTGATGAGTCAGGCACCAGCCGATCTGGCGAGCGTGCCCGGCGCGCTGAGCTTTGATTGGCTGCTCCTGTTTGTGCATCCGCTCGTCTACGCGACCTCGCCCGGTTTCGTCTGGACGCTGCTGTCGGCGGCGCTCTTGCTGCTGTTCGCGCTGCCCTATCTGCCGCAAGCTGCGGTGGCGCCGATTGCCGTGGTCGACGCGGCCAATTGCAACGGCTGCCGTCGCTGCTTCGACGACTGCCCGTATGCCGCGGTGACGATGGTGGCGCATCCCGTGCGCAGCATCCGCCAGATGGCACAGGTCGACGCCGACCTGTGCGCGAGCTGCGGCATCTGCGTTGGCGCCTGCCCCTCGTCCACACCGTTTCGCGGCGCGGCGGAACTTGTCACCGGCATCGACATGCCGTCCGCCCCCATCGGCGCACTGCGCCGGCGCCTCTCGCAAGGACTGGCCGATGCGCCGCACAAGATCGTCGTGTTTGGCTGCGATTGCGGTGCCAAGGTCAGCGCGCTCGAAGCCCCCGATGTTGTTGTCTTCAGCCTGATGTGCGCCGGCCAGCTGCCGCCCTCGTTCATCGAGTACGCGTTGCGCGACGGTGCCGACGGCGTGCTGGTCAGCGGCTGCTCGCAAGGCGGCTGCGAATTCCGGCTCGGCCAACGCTGGACCGCCGAGCGGCTGAAAGGGCTGCGTGAGCCCCACCTGCGCGACTCGGTGCCACTTGATCAACTCGAACTGGCCTGGGCCGATGCGGGCGCAGAGTCCACCTTGCAAGCGGCCTTGCTGCGCTTGCGCCAGCGGCTTGCCTTGCGGGCACAATGCCTTACCCCATCCCATGACTGACAAGACCCCATTCACCCCGAAGGCCTGGATCGCGCAGGCGCTGCTGTACGGATTGTTCGCGCTGTTCATTGGCGCGTTCTCCAACTGGCCGCCGTACCGCCACCTGGCGCCCGACCAGGCCTTGATCAAGTTCAGCTTCAACCACCAGGGCTTGCCGGTGTCGGCGTGCCACAAGGCGACGCCGCAAGAGCTGGCCAAGCTGCCGCCCAATATGCGCGCGCCGGTGGTGTGTCCGCGCGAGCGCTCGCCGATCACGGTGGAGCTCGACCTCGATGGCAAGCGCGTGCTGCACCATGTAGCGATGCCTTCGGGCCTGTCGCGCGACGGTGCATCGGCCTTCTACCAGCGCCTGCAGGTCAGCGCCGGCACCCATCAGCTGGCGATCCGGCTGAAGAACGATGTGCGCACGCCAGGCTTCGACTTTGTGCGCGAAGCCAGCGTGACATTGAAACCGGCGCAAATTCTGGTGATCGACTTCGATCCGGCCAAGGGCGGGATCACACTGCGATGACATCCACTCCATTCGACCCTTCACTGGCCGACGGCCACCCGTACACGCTGGCGGTACCGCGCGACACGCAGCGTCAACTGGCGCGCGCCTGGTTGTGGCTCGGACTGATTGCGCTGATCGGCGCGGGCTTGTTCTCGGTGCTGCTGGTGGCGTCGCGCACGCCGCTCATCAACCAGATCCTGCCCGGCGCGGATTTCTTTCGCGTCGCGCTGGTCGTGCATGTCGATCTGTCGGTGCTGGTGTGGTTTGTGGCGCTGGCGGGGCTGCTCTGGAGTCTGAACGGATCGACGCGCGGCCTGGCCTGGGGCTGGGCGGCTCTGGGCTTGAGCGGGACGGGTGCCAGCCTGATGGCGCTGGCGGCGTTCATCGGGCACGGCGACCCCATCATGGCCAATTACATCCCGGTGCTTGAGCGCCCGCTGTTCATGGCCGGCCTGCTGATTTTTGCGCTCGGCGCCGGTGTGCTCGTGCTGCGCAGCTTGTTCACTGCGCCCAAGCTCGGCCTGGGCTTCGGCGGCGATGGTGTGCTGCACTTCGGGCTGAATGCCGCCGCCGTCTCGGCAGCGGTGGCTTTGCTGGCCTTTGCCTGGTCGTTCGCGACAACGCCGCCGATGCTGGTCGGCAAGATGTACTACGAAGTCCTGTTCTGGGGCGGCGGGCATGCGCTCCAGTTCACCTGGACCTTGCTGATGCTGGTGGCCTGGCTGTGGCTGGCCAGCGCGTGTGGCGCCAAGCTGCTGCTGAGCCCCCGCATCGCCTTGCTGATGTTCGTGCTGGCGCTGGTGGGCGTATTCGTCACGCCTTACGCCTATCTCGCCTACCCGATCGCGTCGGTCGAGCACCGCAATCTGCTGACCTGGGCGATGCGCCTGGGCGGCGGCGTGGCGATCGTGCCGATTGCCTTGGCGGTGGTGCTGGCACTGCCGTCCATGCCGCGCAGCGAGACGACGACCCGCGCCTTGCGCGCAGCACTCATCTGGTCCATCGTGCTGTTCGCGTCGGGCGGGCTGATCGGCGTCTTCATCAATGGTGCCGACGTGCGCATTCCGGCGCATTACCACGGCTGCATCGTCGGGGTCACGCTGGCGCTGATGGGCCTGGCTTATCACTTGCTGCCGCAATTGGGTTACGCCGCGCCGAGCGGCCGCCTCGCGGCCTTGCAGCCCGGCGTCTACGGCGTGGGCCAGCTGATGCATATCACCGGCCTGGTCTGGTCGGGGGGCTATGGCGTGCAGCGCAAGGTGGCCGGCGCCGAGCAGGTGCTGCGCGGCTTCGGTGAGATCGCCGGCATGGGGTTGATGGGCCTGGGCGGCCTGGTGGCCATTGTTGGCGGGCTGCTGTTTGTGGTCGTCATGATTCGCGCGATGCGGCGCCCGGCTGCGACCCGGAACTTGCCATGATGACGCGCCTTCAGTCGCTGTTGCAGTGGTGTTTCATGCGTGTCGAGGCGCTCTTCAACCGCGCCTTTGGCGACCGGCTCAATCCCCTGTACCACCTGGGCGAGATCAGCTTTGCGCTGTTCTGGCTGGTGGCCGGCAGCGGGCTGTACCTGTATGCGTTTTTCGAGACCGGTGTGGCCGGCGCGTACGGCTCGGTCGAGGCCTTGACGCACGGCCAGTGGTTCGCGGGCGGCATTTTGCGCAGCCTGCATCGCTATGCCTCGGACGCGATGGTGCTGACGATGCTGCTGCACATGCTGCGCCACTTTGCCTTCAACCGCATGCGCGGCTTTCGCTGGTTCTCGTGGGTCAGCGGCGTGGCGCTGATCTGGGGCGTCTATATATCGGGCATCAACGGCTATATGCTGCCCTGGGATCAGCTGGCGCAGTTCGTCATTGTGGCCAGCTTCGAGTGGCTCGACTGGCTGCCCGGTTTTGGTGGCAGCTTGGTGCGCAACTTCATCTACACGACCAGCGTCAACGACCGCTTCTTCTCGCTGCTGTCGTTCATGCATATCGGCATTCCGCTGCTCGTGCTGCTGCTGATGTGGATCCATGTGCAGCGCGTTCCCAAAGCCAAGACGCTCCCGCCGCGACCGATTCTGATCAGCGTGGCGTTGACGCTGCTGGCACTGTCGCTGATCAAGCCCGCGCTGAGCCAGGGCGGCGCGGCGCAGCTCGACATCGCGCCGGCGCTGCTGCAACTCGACTGGTTCTACCTGACGGTGTTTCCGCTGCTCTATGTGTGGCCGCTGGCAAACGTATGGGCGCTGCTCGGCGCAGCGACCTTGCTGATCGCGGCGCTGCCCTGGCTTCCGCCGAAATTCAGGCGCGCCAAGGCAGGGGAGTTCCGCATGACGGTGCAAGGCCGGCAAGACCCCGTCGCCATCCGCGCCGGCGAGACCTTGCTCGAGGCCGGCTTGCGCGAAGGCCTGAACCTGCCCTATGAGTGCCGCAACGGCGGCTGCGGCGTGTGTCTGTGCACGGTGTCGCACGGCAGCGTCGACCATGGCGCCTACCAGCGTGCTGCCTTGCCAGACAGTCAGCGCGCCCAAGGCAAGGCCTTGATGTGCTGCGCCACGCCTTTGTCGGACCTCGAAATCGAGGTGGCGGGCGAGATGGACGCGGTGCGGGAGACGCCGCGCGCCCATGTCGGGCGCATCGAGAGAATTGAGCGCCTCACCGAAGATCTGACCCGGCTCACCGTTGTGCTGCCCGGCGCCGAGCGCATTGATTTTGTCGCCGGCCAGTACATCAACATCGTTCCCGACGACGGCCGGCGACGCGCATTCTCGTTCGCCAATGCGCCGCATCACAATGATCGCATCGAGCTGCATGTGCGGCGCATTCCGGGCGGTCGGTTCACCGGCCATGTGTTCACCGACATGAAGGTGGGCGACGCGCTTCACTTCGAAGGGCCGCTGGGCAACTTCACCTTGCGCGAGAGCGAGCGGACTATCCTGTTCGTGGCGGGTGCGACCGGCTTTGCGCCGGTCAAGAGCATTGTCGAAGACGCGTTCCAGCGCGGCTTGACGCGGCCGATGTGGCTCTACTGGGGCGCGCGTCGTCCGCAAGATCTGTACATGGTCGAACTTGCCGAACAGTGGCAGCGCGAGCATGCCAACTTCCATTTCGTGCCGGTGCTCTCGGATGCCGAACCGCTTGATGCATGGACCGGACGGCGCGGGTTGGTCCACGAGGCCATGCTGGCCGACTTTCCCGACATGCGCGGGTTCGAGGTCTATGTGTGCGGCTCAGTCAAGATGGTCGAGGCGGCGGTGCCGACCTTCATCGCGCACGGGCTCGGCGACGACATGTGCTTTTCGGATGCGTTCTTGCCGTCGGCTGCGCCGCCTCAAGGCTGAGTCATCGCCTCAGGGCGCGGCCAGTCGCTGCTCGACAGCAGATGATCCCAGCGTCGCGTGCAGCGACACCACGCCGCCGATGATGATCAGCGCCGGTGACTTCACGTCATGCGCGAGAGCCAGCCCGGGCAGCGTGGCCAGGGTGCCCACCACCGTGCGTTGGTCGGCGCGCGTGGCGCGCTCCACGGTCGCTGCCGGTGTGGCGGCGGGCAAGCCATGCGCGACCAGTTCGCGGCAGATCACCGGCAGCGTGGCCACACCCATATAGACCACCACCGTCTGGTTGGGGCGGGCCAACAGCCCCCAGTCGAGATCGACGCCGCGCTTGGCGCCTTCGCCGCGCAAATGCCCGGTCGTCAGCACCAGCGAGCAGGCATGGTCGCGGTGCGTCAGCGGTATGCCGGCGAGCGCCGCAGCGCCCTGCGCCGCGCTGATGCCGGGGATCACTTCGAACGGCACGCCGGCGCCGGCCAGCGCCTGGGCCTCTTCACCGCCGCGGCCAAAGATGTAGGGGTCACCTCCTTTGAGCCGCAACACCGGCTTGCCGCTGCGGGCGAGATCTATCATCAGCTCGATGATGGCCTGCTGCGGCATGCTGTGGTGGCCGGACTCCTTGCCGACATAGATGCGCCGGGCCGACGCAGGGACGAGCTCCAGCACCTCCGGTCCCACCAAATGGTCGATCAGCACCAGCGTCGCCGCTTCCAGCGCCTTGGCGGCCTTGATCGTCAAGAGCTCGGGATCGCCCGGCCCGGCGCCCACCAGCGTCACCTTGGCCGGGCGCGGCATGAGCGTTGGCGCATCAAAGCGCAGCGGTTCGTTGATCACACTCATTCGCTCGAGTCCTTCTGATGGCATTGGCGCATTGTTCAGGCCTAAGGTGCATGGGTCCTTGAACTGGTTCAAGGACGGCGATGCCGTGTCTGGCTGACCATCGCAGCCAGTATTGAACTGTCGAACTATCCAACCGAAGGAGTGAGAGCATGCGAATCCTGCAGATAACACGACTCGCCGTACTGATGCTGGCGGGCGTGGGCCTGGCCGCCATGGCGGAGGACAAGAAGGACGTGAGTCCGGCCGAGATGAATTACCAGGCGGGCGCTTCGCCGCTGGGCAGCGAGCCCATGTACCAAAGCACCAACCCGAAGGCGCCCAAGATGACGCAGGCCGAGTTCGAGCTGGGCCGCAAGACCTATTTTGAGCGTTGCGCCGGTTGCCACGGTGTGTTGCGCAAGGGCGCCACCGGCAAGCCGCTGACCCCCGACATCACGATCGGCAAGGGCACCGATTACCTGAAGATTTTCATCTCCTACGGCTCGCCAGCGGGCATGCCCAATTGGTTGACCTCGGGTGAACTCGACGAAAAGACGGTCGACATCATGGCCCGTTACGTCCAGCAAGACCCGCCAGTGCCGCCCGAGTTCGGCATGGCGCAAGTGAAGTCGACCTGGAAGGTCATCATCCCGCCGGCGCAGCGCCCGACGAAGAAGATGAACAACTACAACATTGCCAATATCTTCTCGACCACGCTGCGCGATGCGGGCGAGGTCGCGCTGATCGACGGCGATACCAAGCAGATCATCAACATCGTCAAGACCGGCTATGCGGTGCACATCTCGCGCATTTCGGCGTCGGGGCGTTACCTGTTCGTGATCGGGCGTGACGCCAAGATCAACATGATCGACCTGTGGATGGCCAAGCCCGACAACGTGGCCGAAGTGCGTATCGGCCTGGAGGCTCGCTCGGTGGAAACCAGCAAGTACAAGGGCAAGGAGGGCGACTTCACCGACAAGCTGGCGATCGCCGGCGCCTACTGGCCGCCGCAGTACGTGATCATGAAGGGCGACACGCTCGAGCCGCTGAAGATTGTGTCCACCCGCGGCATGGTCGTGGGCACGCAGGAATACCACCCCGAGCCGCGCGTCGCATCGATCGTCGCGTCGCACTTCAAGCCCGAGTTCGTTGTCAACGTCAAGGAGACCGGCAAGACCTTGATGGTCGACTACTCCAACCTTGACGCACTGAAAGTCACCGAAATCGGCTCGGCACCCTTCCTGCACGATGGCGGCATGGATTCGACCAAGCGCTATTTCATGGTGGCAGCCAACCAGAGCAACAAGATCGCCGTGATCGACACCAAGGAAGACAAGTTGGTGTCTATCGTCAACGTGGGCAAGATTCCGCACCCTGGGCGCGGCGCCAACTTCACTCATCCGAAGTTCGGTCCGGTCTGGTCCACGGGTGACCTGGGCGACGAGGGGTTGTCGCTGATCGGTACCGATCCGGTCAAGCACAAGCAGTACGCTTTCAAGAAGGTGGCCGAACTCACCGGCCAGGGTGGCGGAGCCTTGTTCATCAAGACCCATCCGAAGAGCCATCACCTGTACTCCGACACGCCCTTGAATCCTGATCCGAAGATCTCGCAGACGGTGGCTGTCTTTGACATCAACAATCTCGACAAGGGCTACACCGTGTTGCCGATCGCCGAGTGGGCGGGCTTGACCGACGACGGCGCCAAGCGCGTGGTGCAGCCCGAGTTCAATATGGCGGGTGACGAGGTCTGGTTCTCGGTCTGGTCGGCCAAGAACAAGCAAAGCGCGATCGTGGTGGTGGACGACAAGACGCTCAAGCTCAAGGCGGTGATCAAGGATCCGCGTCTGATCACGCCCACCGGCAAGTTCAACGTCTACAACACCCAGCACGACGTTTACTGAGATTGCTGAAGCTCAGCCCGACTTGAGGCCGTGACTGCCACGGACTCGAGTCGGTCGGGCGAACGCAAGTGCTTCGCCGCTACACTCGGCACGCCCTGCTCCCCTGACTGGATTTTCAAAGGATTTCCGCATGAAGAAGACCTCTCTGATCATCGCCGCGTCGCTGGCGCTGGCAAGCGCCGGCGCCTGGGCCAGCACCGAAGAAGCCATGACCAAGGCCGGCTGCATGGCCTGCCATTCAAAGGACAAGAAAATTGTCGGCCCGGCGTTCAAGGACATTGCCGCCAAGTACAAGGGCCAGGACGTGATGGCCAAGCTGATGGCCAAGGTCCGCTCGGGCGGCTCGGGCACGTTCGGCCCGATTCCGATGGCGCCCAATCCGGTCGACAAGATCAGCGATGCCGATCTGAAAGCCGCGATCGAGCTGATTCTCAAATCCTAACCATGATGCGCAAGCTCGCGGCGCTGCTCTTGCTTGGCGTCGCAGTTGCGCACGCCGCCGACAGTGCGCCCGCCGTCGAGCGCCAACGCACGTTGACGCGCATGGTGCGGCAGGACTGTGGCGCCTGCCACGGCATGCGGCTGACGGGGGGACTCGGACCCGCGCTGACGCGCGAGGCGCTGGCAGACAAACCCGTCGAGTCGCTGGCTGCGACGATTTACCATGGTCGGCCGGGCACGCCGATGCCGCCCTGGCGCACATTGCTCAGCCAGGCCGACGCCCAGTGGATTGCACAGCAACTCGCCCTGGGCTTTCCCGAAGAACCGATGAGGGCAAGACCATGAAGCGCCGTGAACTGCTGACATTGCTGGCGGCATCGACGACCGCGGCCTTGCTGCCCGGCTGCATGACGGTGTCGCCGGTGGGCACCGGCGACCTGGGCGTCGTGATCGAACGAGGCAGCGGCACGCTGGCGCTGATCAACACCAGTTCGCGCGCGCTGCTGGGCGAAGTCACCGGCCTGGGCGACTTGTCGCACGCGTCGGTGGTGTTTTCGCGCGATGGCGCGGTCGCCTATGTCTTTGGCCGCGATGGAGGTCTCACCAAGGTGAATTTGCTGACGCGCCGCATCGAGGCACGCATCATGCAGGCCGGCAACTCTATCGGCGGTGCGATCTCGTCGGACGGCACGCTGGTGGCTGCACAGAATTACCAGCCCGGTGGTGTCAAGGTGTTTGACGCCAAGACACTCGCACTGGTGGCAGACATTCCCGCCGAGTACGCACCGGGCAAGTTGTCGCGCGTGGTCGGTCTGGTCGATCTGCCGGGCCAGCGTTTTGCATTCAGCCTGTTCGATGGCAACGCGATCTGGATCGCCGATCTGTCGGATGTGAGCGCGCCCAAGATCACGCGACTGAGCGACATCGGCCGCCAGCCGTACGACGCGCTGGTCACGCCCGATGGGCGCTACTACATCGCCGGACTGTTCGGCGAGGACGGCCTGGCGCTGGTCGACCTGTGGGCGCCAGTGCCCAAGGCGCGCCGCATCCTGGACGGTTATGGCAAGGGCGAGGTGGCTTTGCCGGTGTTCAAGATGCCGCATCTGCGTGGCTGGTCGGTGGCAGGGCGCTATGTCTATCTGCCGGCCATCGGTCACCATGAAGTGCTGGTGGTGGACACGCAGACCTGGCTTGAAGTGGCCCGCATTAAGGTCGCCGGCCAGCCGGTGTTCGTGATGGCGCAGCCCGACGGGCGGCAAGTCTGGGTCAATTTCGCGGTACCCGACTACGACCGCGTGCAAGTCATCGACACCTTGACGCACCAGGTTGTGCGCACGCTGTCGCCGGGCAAGGCGGTGCTGCACATGGAGTTCACGCCGCGTGGCGAAGCGGTATGGATCAGCGCACGCGACGCCGACCACATTGTTGCGATCGACACGCGCAACTTCCAGACCCTGGCGACGCTGCTGGTGGCCGGGCCCAGCGGCATCTTCCTTACCTCGCGCGCCGCGCGCATCGGGTTCTAGGCACATGCACCACGCTGCCCGCCTGGCACTGCTCAACAACTGGCAGCGCGACTTTCCGCTGCTGCGCGAACCGTTCGAGCACATCGCTGCAGTGCAGGCAATGCCTGCGCAGCAAGTGATGGCAGCCTATCGCGAGCTGCTGGCCGAGGGCGCCTTGAGCCGCATCGGCGGCGTATTCGGCGCGGGCACGGGCGGCGCGGCGCTGCTGTCGGCCATGGCGGTGCCGGTCGATCGTCTGGACGCGGTGGCCGCCATGGTGTCCTTGCATCCTGGCGTGAACCACAACTACGAACGCGAACATCATTTCAATCTCTGGTTTGTCATGACCGGACGCGATGCCCAGTGCGTCGAGGCAGCCATGCGGCAGCTCGAAGCGACGACCGGGCTGCCCGCCTTGCGGCTGCGCATGGAGCGCGCCTATCGCATCGACCTCGGTTTCGACCTGCGCCACAGCACGGCCGGGCAAGGCGCTGCGCACTCGGCCGCGCCGGCACCGGTGGCCGACGAAGAATGGGCGCTGGCGGCCTTGGTGGAAGAGGGCTTGCCGCTGATAGCGCGGCCTTTCGATGCCTGGGCGCAAGCACTGGGCAGCAGCTCCGACGCCGTCATGCGCACGCTCGAGCGCTGGCTCGAGCACGGCACGCTGCGCCGCTTTGGCGCCATCGTGCGCCACCATGAGCTCGGTTTTGCCGCGAATGCGATGACGGTATTCGATGTGCCCGACGCACGCGTCGATGCCTGCGGCATGGCGCTGGCACGCGAAGCCGGCGTCACGCTGGCCTACCGGCGCGAGCGCGCCCCTGGCTGGCCGTACAACCTCTATTGCATGGTGCATGGCCGCGACCGCGACAGCGTGCGCGCCGTGCTCGAGCGCGCCATCCCGGGCTGCGGGCTGCAAGACCATCCGCGTGCCATGCTGTTCTCGCGTAAACGCTTCAAGCAGATCGGCGGGCGGCGCTTTCGCGAACTGCCCGACGCCTGGTCTGCGTCGGCGGGGCAGGGCGAGTCGCTCGCTCAGGAGT
Source organism: uncultured beta proteobacterium (assembly GCA_963740455.1). Lineage (GTDB taxonomy): Bacteria > Pseudomonadota > Gammaproteobacteria > Burkholderiales > Burkholderiaceae_C > Paucibacter. Next base: position 177,536 of record CAVUEF010000012.1, on the reverse strand, counting down.
TGTCGCATGCTGCGAGTTGACGCCGACCTGGCGCCACCACTGAGCGACGCGCAGCTGATTGACGCGCTGCACGGCGGCTTGCCGCTGAGCGACCGGCCGTTTGCCGACATGGCAGACGCATTGGGCCTGAGCGAGGAGATGCTGATCGGGCGTCTGCACGGCCTGGTGGCGAGCGGCATGCTGTCGCGCTTCGGCCCGCTCTACCAGATCGAACGTGCGGGCGGACGCTTCGTGCTGGCCGCCGTGGCCGTGCCCGAAGCACGCTTCGATGACGTCACCCGTCGCGTCAATGCCTGGCCCGAGGTGGCCCACAACTACCGGCGCGAACACGAGCTGAACATGTGGTTTGTGCTTGCCACCGAGCGCGCGGACGAAGTCGACGCGGTGCTTGCCGCGATCGAGGTCGAAATCGGCCTGCCGGTGCTGGCGTTCCCGAAGGAGCGCGAATTCTTTGTCGAGTTGCGCTTGCCGGTGGACGGGGCGCCTGCGCCGCAGCTGCGCGCGCAGCAACCCGCCCCCGCCTTGGCCCGGCCCAGGGTTGAAACCACTTTCTCGCTCAGTGAATTCGAGCGTGCTTTGATCGCCACCACGCAAGGCGGACTGCCGCTCGTCGAGCGTCCTTTCGAGGCGGTCGGCGCCATGCTCGGGGTGTCGGGCACGGTGGTGCGTGAGAGTCTTGCACGCCTGCTGGCCGAGGGCGTGGTGCGGCGCATCGGCGCCGTGCCCAACCATTACCGGCTCGGCTTCAGCGCCAACGGCATGACGGTATGGGATGTCGACGACACGCAGGTCGATGCCTTGGGCGAGCAGGTCGGCGCGCTGCCGGGGGTGAGCCACTGTTATCGACGCCCACGCAGACTGCCGCAGTGGCGCTACAACCTGTTCGCGATGCTGCACGGCCGCAGCCGCGAGGAAGTCGAGATCGCGGCAATGCAGATTCGCGCCCTGCTCGGCGACGCCTGCCGCGCGCACGATATCCTTTACTCCAGCGCCATCCTCAAGAAAACCGGTCTGCGCCTGAAAGAAAGCTGACATGTTCCGTATCTCACAATTCATGCGCCTGCTGGCCGACGCTCAAGCCAGCGGTGCGATGGCGGTTGCGCGCGCGCACCAGCCGCCCGGTCCGGTGGTGATCTGGAACCTGATACGCCGCTGCAATCTCACCTGCAAGCACTGCTACGCGCTGTCGGCCGACCACGACTACGAGGGCGAGCTGAACACGGCCGAAGTGTTCGGCGTGATGGACGACCTGAAGGCCTACAAGGTGCCGGTGTTGATTTTGTCCGGCGGAGAGCCCTTGATGCGGCCCGACCTGTTCGAGATCGCCGACCGCGCCAAGGCCATGCGCTTCTATGTGGGTCTGTCGACCAACGGCACTTTGATCGATGAGTCGATGGCCGACCGGGTTGCCGCCACCGGCTTCGACTATGTCGGCATCAGCCTGGATGGTTTGCGCGAAACGCACGACAAATTCCGCCGCCTCGAAGGCGCCTTCGATCGCAGTCTGGCCGCGGTGCGCCATCTGCATGCGCGTGGCGTGAAGGTGGGGCTGCGCTTCACGATGACGGCGCTCAACGCCCATGACCTGCCGGCCTTGCTGCAACTGATGCGCGACGAACAGGTCGACAAGTTCTATTTCTCGCACCTGAATTACGCCGGCCGCGGCAACATCCATCGCGCCAAGGACGCGCAGTTCGCGGCCACGCGCGATACCCTGGACCTGCTGTTCGACCGCGCCTGGCAGGCGGCTCGCGACGGCCTGGACGAAGAATATGTGACCGGCAACAACGATGCCGACGGCCCCTGGCTGCTGCACTGGCTGGCGCGCCGCCACCCCGACCTGCACGCGCGTTTCGGCGCCGCCTTGCGCGAGCACCTGGTCGCCTGGGGTGGCAACTCGTCGGGCGTGAATGTCGCCAATATCGACAACCTGGGTCAGGTGCATCCCGACACGATGTGGTGGCACCACACCTTGGGCAATGTGCGCGAGCGGCCCTTCTCTTTGATCTGGAGCGACACCAGCGAGCCTTTGATGGCAGGGCTCAAGGCGCAGCCGCGACCGGTCGAAGGGCGCTGCGCCAGCTGCGTGCATCTCGACATCTGCGGCGGCAATACGCGCGTGCGCGCCGAGCAGGTCAGCGGCAATCCCTGGGCCGAAGACCCGGGCTGCTACCTGGACGATGCCGAGATCGGCCTGGCGGACGGCGCCGCGCGGCTTGCGGTCACGCCGTTCAAGACAAAACGCCGCGTGCCCATCGCTGCGGTCGAGTCATGAAGCGCTGGTGGGTGATTGCGGCCGGCCTGCTGGTGGGTGCCGTGCATGCGCAGGCCATCGATGCGCCGGCGCTGTTCGCCGAGCATTGCGCCAGCTGTCACGGCCCGCAGCGCTTCGGCCTGATGGGCCCGGCGCTGTTGCCTGAAAGCCTGGAGCGCTTGCGTCGTCCCGAGGCGCAAAAAGTCATCACGAATGGCCGACCGGCCACGCAGATGGCAGGCTTTGCTGCCAAGCTCAAGGCCGAAGAGATCGCCGCCCTGGTGCAGTACATCTACACGCCGGTCAACCCGGCGCCGCACTGGAGCGAGGCCGACATTCGCGCTTCGCACACCGAGCGTGCTGACGCCAAGACACTGCCGGCCAAGCCGCAGTGGCGGGCCGATCCGATGAATTTGTTCGTCGTCGTCGAAGGCGGCGACCACCATGTCTCGCTGGTCGACGGCGACCGCTTCGAGGTCTTCCACCGTTTCGAGAGCCGCTACGCGTTGCACGGCGGACCGAAGTTCACGCCCGACGGACGCTATGTGTTCTTTGGCTCGCGCGACGGCTGGATCACCAAGTACGACCTGTGGAACCTGACCATCGTGGCCGAGGTGCGCGCCGGGTTGAATATGCGCAATGTGGCGGTCAGCGACGACGGGCGCTGGGTGATGGCGGCCAACTATCTGCCGCACACGGTGGTGCTGTTCGACGCCGACCTGAAGCTGCAGAGAATCTATCCGGCTGCGACGCTCGACGGCAAGCAGAGCTCGCGCGTCTCGGCCGTCTACGACGCCGCGCCGCGCCACAGTTTCGTCGTGGCGATGAAGGACATCGCCGAGCTGTGGGAGATCTCCTACGATCCCAAGGCCGAACCGATTTTCGACGGCTATGTGCACGACTACAAAATGGGCGAGGGCATTGCCAAGCCCGGCTACTTCGGCGTGCGCCGCACCCTGCTCGACGAGCCGCTCGACGACTTCTTCTTCGACCAGAGCTACCGCAATGTGCTCGGCGCCACACGGCCGCACGCCGACGGCCAGCCCAGCGCCCAGGTGGTGAATCTGGACGTGCGGCGCAAAATTGCCGAGCTGCCGATTGCGGGCATGCCGCATCTGGGATCGGGCATCACCTTCAGCTACCAGGGGCGACGCGTGCTGGTCAGCCCGAACCTGAAGGGCGCCATGCTCGACGTCATCGACATGGGCACCTGGAAGCACCTGGCCAGCATCGCCACACCGGGGCCGGGTTTTTTCGTGCGCAGCCACGAGGCCACGCCCTATGCCTGGACCGATTCGATGATGAGCCCGACCGCCCACGACACGCTCACCATCTTCGACAAGCGCACGCTCAAAGTCGTGGCACAAGTCAAGGAGCCCGGCAAGACGCTGGCCCACATCGAGTTCACCAAGGACGGCCGCTACGCGCTGGCGAGCCTGTGGGAAATGAACGGCGCGCTGATCGTCTATGACGCGGCCACTTTCAAGGAAGTCAAGCGCCTGCCGATGAGCAAGCCGGTGGGCAAGTACAACGTCTGGAACAAGATCTCCCGCTCCGAAGGCACCTCGCACTGAGTCAGGACCGAGCTCAAGCCCTGCGGCTTGAGCGACGCCTGACGAAGGCCTGACCGCCTGCAAGCGGGCAGGCTGAGTCGACGGGCTCAAGCCCTGCGGCTTGAGCGACGCCTGACGAAGGCCTGACCGCCTGCAAGCGTCTTTACGACTGCTGATCCCCAAGCGTAAAGGCCCGCCGCGCAGTCAAACTGCGGCGACGGGCCGGCACCAGACCTCAAGCGTCAGAAGTTCGCCTTGAACTGAACGCCAAAGTTGCGCGGCTCGTTCACGATGCCGGTCAGATTGTTGAAGTCGATGGCGGCGATCAGTTGCTGGCGGTTGGTCAGGTTGCGAACATAGGCCGCGACCTCATACCTGCCGGCGTTGAAGCTGTACCCGACACGCAGCCCGCCTTCCAGCGAGGCCTTGGCGCGGTACTCCTTGGCTTCGTACAGAAACATGTTGTACGAGTCCTTGTAAGCCCAATCGGTGACCACATACAGATCTCCGCCAGCCACCTCGGTGCTGTACTTGAGCGTCCAGTTGGCCACCCACTTGGGTGCGCGCGGCAAGGGATTGCCACCGATCAGGACCGTGCCTGCCACCGGGCCCGGCTTGCTGGTGACGGTGCAGCCAGTGTTGGCCAGCAAGAACTGGAACGTGGCGTTGCCGCAAGGCGCGACAAACAAGTCGGGGTCCTTGATCTGCGTGTCGTTGTAGCTCAGGCCCAGCGAGGTCTTCCACGCGCGGCTGAGGATGGCCTGCGCGTCTAGCTCAAAGCCGCTGCCCACGGCTTTCTTGGCGTTCACCAGCCGGTTCTGGTTGACGCTGCCGCTGCCCGCAGTCAGTTGCAGATCCTTGACTTGATAACTGAATACCGAGCCGCTCAGGCGTGCGGTGTCGTCCAGCACATCGGCCTTGAAACCGGCTTCAAACGACAAAGCCTTTTCTGAATTTGCCACCGAAATCGTATCGCCGAACAGCACGCGGCCCTGAATGCTCGGTGCGCGGTAGCCGGTGGCGACGCGCGCAAACAGGGTGGTCGATTTGTCGAGCAGGTAGTTGGCGCCGACATCCCAGCTCCAGTTGGTCGACTTCGGGTTTGCCGTCAGCGGGCCGACGTTGGCGCCGCCGCCTGGAGTGGTCGTGCGCGAGGCGTCGAAGTCCTTCTTGTCATCCGTATAGCGCAGGCCGCCGCGCAGTTTCAGCCGGTCCGATACGGCGTAGTTGAGCGTGCCGAAGGCGGCCCACGATTTCGCTTCCTGATGCTGGACGGCGTAACCGTTCTGCGGATTGCCAGGGGCGAACGAGTCGAAGTTGAAGCTGTCGACCTGGATCTTCTCGTTGAAGAAGTACAGGCCGCCAATCCATTGCAGGGCGTCCTTGGTATTGGACGAGACGCGCAGTTCCTGCGTCATCTGCCTCAGGTAGGGCAGGCCGTCGGCGGTTTCCGCGGCGAACGGAATCAAGGCCTGCTGCCCCGGATAGTTGGGGCCCACGACAGGGTGACCGTTGAATACGCCGCCAAAACCGCCATCGACGTCGCCGCGGCTGTAGAACGTGGCGCGGTCGTAGGCGGTGATCGAGTTGATCGTCACGCCGACCAGATCCCAGCGCAGGCGCGCGCTCGCGCCGGTGGAGGTGAGGGTCTGCGAATTCAGTCCATCGGACGGATAGCTGGAATAGTTGAAGCCATCGACCAGATCGTTGGTGCCGCGCTTCATGATGTTGGCGCGGAAAGTCGTGGCGTTGCCCTTGTAGTCACGTCCATGCAAGTTGAACAGTGCGTTGAAGCTGCCGTTCTTGTAGGCGGCCTGAACGCGCGCCGCGCGGTCCGCATAGCCTTCCAGATTTTGCGTACCGGTGGGCAGCGGGTTGTGCACGCGGTCGTTGGCGGTTTGCGATATGCCAGCCATGCGCACCTGCCAGTCGTCGTTCAGCGGCACGTTGATCATGGCTTCGAGGTTGACGGCGCGGTAGCGGCCAAAGCCGAGCGAGGCATAACCCTCGAGGTGCTTGACCGGCTTGGCCGAATCGAACTTCAAGACGCCCGCCGGCGAATTGCGGCCGAACAGCGTTCCCTGCGGGCCACGCAGCACTTCCACCTGCGCCACGTCAAACACCGGAAAGCCCTTGAGCATCGGGCTTTCCTGCACCACGTCGTCATAGACCAAGCCGACCGGCTGCGAGGCGTTCAGGTCGAAATCGGTATTGCCCAGGCCGCGGATATAGAAGCGCGGGAACGAGCGACCGAAGTCGGATTCGATGTTCAGGCTGGGCACACGCGCCGACAAGGCGCGGACATCCTGACCGCTGGCGTTGTAGGTATCCAGGTCGTCGGCCTTGATGGTCGAAATCGACATCGGCACGTCCTTCAGGTTCTCGGTGCGCCGGCTCGCCGTCACGATGACGGCTTCGAGCTTGGTCGGATCTCTTTTTGCTTCTGCGGCGGACGGGTCGGCGGCCTGTGCCTGAACCGCCTGCATGGGAAAAGCGGCAATTACAGCGAGCGCCAGCAAGCTTGGTCGGATGGAATTTCGAGTCATATGCATTTTTTCCCCAGGGTTGGTTGATTTCCGCGTCAGATAGACAGGTGGGCAGGGCAGCGGCATGTACTTGTGACGCGCTTCGTGCGTCGTGCGCGGCAGCCCGAGTGCCTTATTAGGCACTGCACTCAAGCCAAACGTTTGCGCGAAAACGTTTGGCTCATCGCCGGAGCGACTGTATCAATTCGCGGGAACCGCGAACCCTGGTAAATCCCTGAGAGTCCGCTTGTGTTGTCAAAATGACGCGCCACAGGCGATGACTCGACAGCTGCGATACTGGAAATTTGAAACTTGGGATTTCCAACGTGCGCCTCATTACCGCCAACCTCAACGGCATCCGATCCGCCTCGACGAAAGGCTTCTTTGACTGGCTCGTCCAGCAGGACGCCGATGCAGTGGGCGTGCAAGAAGTCAAGGCTCAGGCCTCCGACGTGAGCGGAAAGTTCGAGGCCACGCACCATCACCAAGGCCACTTTCACTTCGCGCAGAAGAAGGGCTATTCAGGCGTCGGTCTGTATGTGCGCCACGCGCCCAGCGATGTGCGCAGCGGCATCGGCGTGGCCGAATTCGACTTGGAGGGACGCTGGATAGAGACCCGCTACGACAAGCCGGGCCGCAAGCTCAGCTTGATCAGCTGCTACTTCCCGAGCGGCTCCAGCGGCGAGGAACGCCAGCAGGCAAAGTTTCGCTTTCTGGAGGCGATCTACGACCACCTGATGGAATTGAAGGCCGAGCGCGAATTCATTCTGGTGGGCGACGTGAACATCGCGCACAAGGAGATAGATCTGAAGAACTGGAAGGGCAATCTGAAGAACAGCGGCTTCCTGCCCGAGGAGCGCGACTGGATGACCCGACTGCTGGGCGAAGGCGGCCTGGTCGACGTGTTCCGCACCCTCAACGACAGGGCCGAGCAATACACCTGGTGGAGCAATCGCGGCCAAGCGCGCACAAACAATGTGGGCTGGCGTCTGGACTATCACTTGGCGACGCCCGGCCTCGCGGCGCTGGCCAGGCGCGAGTCCATCTATCTCGACCGGCGCTTCAGCGACCATGCGCCGCTGACGATTGATTACGACTTCAAGCTTTGAAGCGATCAATCCAAGGCCGGCGCGGCTGAGCTTTCGCGTCGAGTGCTCAGAGGCGGTCGGCTCGGGGTCTGCAATGTGGTGTGCAACCGACCTTGGGCCTGTGGCGCCGTGGGTCAGCGCGCGGCCAATTCCGACATTCGCACCGGCAAGGTGAATGTCGCTGCAAGACTGGGTGCCGACACTCGTCGCCGTCGTCGGGTCGCCAGCGCGCTACCGCGGAATCGGCTATCGCAGCCGTACGAAATCAACCAAGCCTTGGTTGACCAAGCGTTTTGCAAGGAAAACAAGGTCTGGGTTTACCCCCCCCGGGGGAGTTCGCAGACCTGTTTGGCATGCCAGTCAAAACATTGACGACGTTCAGGGCGTCGTAGCGGCAATATCACGCTGCGCGGCGACGCATCAGCCCCAGGCCGGCGAGTCCCAACCCCAGCAGGGCGAGGGTGGCAGGTTCGGGTACCTGCGCGAAAGTGGCGTTAATTACTGCGGCAGCAGCGTGGTTGTAGCCGTATGTCCGATAGTTGTCCGTGGCGGTAAACGCGATCAAATTGTCACCAAGGGTCAGGTACGAGGCGATGGAGACGGAGGCATTGGCGTTGGCCACGCCATTGTGATCGCTGACCACCTGAGTCCCATTTATGAAGATATCGCCATCGTCATCGAAGGCGCTGTCGAGAACGGCGGACGACGGAAGCGTGCTGAGATTAAAAACAGACCTGGCCCAAACCTGCGTCTCGGTTGTGGAAAACTGCCCGCCAGAACTCCAGATGTAATTTCCGCTTAAATAAGGTGGAATAGCGAGCACGGTGGCGGATTGCCACCCGGAATCATTGAAGACTGTGTTGCTGTTCCAGCCAGCAGCTGGCGCGGACGGCGTTATTTTCCAGGATGAGTCTGTCGCAGTCAGCACGGTGGCTGAACCAGACGTGGCTCCCGCCAGCAAGCCAAGCAACAGGGCCGCTTCGGCAAAAGACCGCAAAATGGCGGATAAAGTGAGTTTCATTATCTGATCCCCTCATAGACTTGGTTACGCGCATCTACACGCACTTTCTATGCCAAAAAGAATTTCTCAGCAACTTCAACAACTTACAAGATTTGTTGAGCGGTCTCGCAATTCATGTGTAAAGCGCATCGACACGGGGTATTCACTTCCCTAGTTTGTATAGGCAAAGGCCCGAACGTCACAAGAGCACTTGATCGATTTTGCCGGGTAATGTGTTGGTCGTGTGTCTTTCGGTTGTCGCCATAAGGAAAATGGCCGCTTTGAGGCGTTCGCATGTGCTGCTGCCGATCGAACGGGATCTTTCGGGTGCCAAAAACAACGTGGTGGGCGACGACTTTGGGTCGTGGGCCGTCGACTGACTCGGCGCGATCAGTGACGGTCTCAATCAGACTGCCGACTTTCGCTGCGCAGCGCTGGCACTCAGCCACCTTGATGCACGGGGCAAGAGATACGACCCCGATGGCGCTTGACCGGCACCTGTCAAATCCCGGCATCGCTTTCGGTTTTTTGTGCAATTGACTACCACTTGGCGACGTCCGGCCTCGCGGCGCTGGCCAGGCGCGAGTCCATCTATCTCGACCGGCGCTTCAGCGACCATGCGCCGCTGACGATTGATTACGACTTCAAGCTTTGAACCTGTGGCCAAAGCCGAGCAGCCAAGACGCCCGATCAACGCGTCGCACGCTTGAGGTCCGTCGGCCACCAAGCGAACTTGGCGTTGCCTGCTCAAGATCGGGGTGGGCTACGAGAGGCTTTTGAGAAACGGCTTGAGCAACATGTCTTCCTTGAAGACATGATCCAGCAGCCAATGGCGCAAGAGCGCAGCCAGGCGCTCAACCTCCTCGGGCGGAAGGGCATCATCCGCCGCAGCCTCGATGCTGGTCCGAAGTGTCACCAGCTGCGAGCGCAGTCCCCGATGAGCTTGGTGATGATGCTCCAGGCCGCCAAAGCCAGTGTGCCGCATCAGGCCCTCCTCGCGTTCGAAGTGTTCTTTCGCATACGTGCTCAACTGGTCCAGCGATGTGGCCAGCTTGGCTCGACCGCCACCGGCGAGCAATATCAACTCCACTGCATTGATGAGCTCAATGAGCGTCTGGTGGTCAGCGTCGACGGTCGCGTCGCCCACCGCCATCAAGGGGCGCCAGGCAATGGTCATGATCGGCCTTCCAGCAAAGTCTGGACGCTACCCACAAGTTCGCACGACCGCCCGAGTGCTCGGCCGTGACCTTGCAACGCACCGGCCGGCGCGGCTTGTCGCGCGGGTCCGTCGGAGTGATGAGACATGCGGCTCAGGCATGTGACCTTCATTGAACCGCTTGTCGTGTTCGCAACCATAAGATCCTCTCGGTCATTGCCCACCGCACTTCTATTTTGCTACTGGACTGTAGTGTGTCACAGGGGCTGGACCGTGCACGCAACGCTGCAAGACAGCGCAGCGACGCAGAGGTTCACCTGTTCGTCACATTGTCCCGATACATTGCACTGGCCGTTCACTATCAGGAGTTGTTGTGGTTCCGTTCGCTCAATCTAGATCATTGTCGCGGCCAGGTTTGGCCGTTGCACTTGTTGCAGCCTTAGCTGCCAGTCTTGCCGCATGTGGCGGCGCGGATAACCTTGGCACCCTGCCTGACTCGGCCACTGCCCAGCTCACCATTTTGGAGACCACCGATCTCCATGCCAATGTGGTCAGCTACGACTACTTCAAACTCGCAGAAGATAAGAGTGTGGGATTGGAGCGCACAGCCACGCTGATCAAGCAGGCCCGTGCCGACTTTCCCAATAACTTGCTGATCGACAACGGCGACACCATCCAGGGCACTGCCCTTGCTGACTACCAAGCCTTGGTGACCCCGTTGGCTTGCAACCAAGAGTTGGCCACCTACAAGGCCATGGATGCGATCGGATTTGACGCTGGTTCGCTGGGTAATCATGAATTCAACTACGGCCTGCCCTACTTGTCGCAGGTGACGGCCACCAAGTTCAATGTGGACGGCATGGCGGCAGTGGCCAGCCAACCCACTTGTGTAGGCCCGTCATTCCCTCAGGTGCTGGCCAACGTCAGCAGCAAGAAAGACGGTGCACCGCTGTACAAGCCGTACACCATCATCAAGAAGAAGGTGGTCGCCAAAGACAAAGACGGCAACACCATTGAAAGCACCGTCAAGGTGGCTGTGATTGGCTTTGCGCCTCCGCCCCTCCTGCTATGGGACAAGCGTTGGCTCGACGGCAAGGTTGACGTGCAGGGCGTGGTGGAAGCTGCCACCAAGTACGTGCCCATGGCCCGTGCCGAAGGTGCTGACATCGTCATCGCCGCATCGCACGGCGGCTGGGACACCGGCACCTACACCCCCACCATGGAAAACGCCAACTACCACTTGGCCAAAGTGGCTGGCATTGACGGCATTCTGATGGGCCATTCGCACAGCGAGTTCCCGAACGCCGCCTGCACAAGCACCGCCTGCGGCGCCCCCGGCGTGGACAAGGTCAAGGGAACCTTCAACGGTGTGCCCGCTGTGATGCCCAGCTTTTGGGGCAAGGCCATTGGGGTCATCAACTACAGCTTGGTGGTGAAGAATGGCAAGTGGACCATCGACACAAGCAAAACAGCCGTCAGTATTCGCAAGACTTTGCTGGATGCGGTGGCCAAAACCTATGTGGCAGTGGACCCCGCCATTGCCGCTACCGTGAAGACCGAACATGAGGCCGCCATTGCCTACGTGAAGACGCCTATCGGCCAGTCTGATTTTCCCCTGTCATCCTACTTTGCTGACATTGGCGATGTCACTGCCATCCAAGTGGTGAACGCCGCCCAGGCCGACTACGTGGCCAAGTACGTGGCCGCCAACATGCCGCAGTACAAAGACTTGCCAGTGCTGTCGGTCAGTGCGCCGTTCAAGAGCGGGTTTGCCGGCGGCACCGATTTCACCGACGTAAAGCAAGGCCCCATTGCCATCAACAATGCCGCCGACCTGTACCTGTACCCCAACACGGTGTATGCGGTGAAAGTCAATGGCGCAGGTATCAAGACCTGGCTGGAGAAGGCGGCCGAACGCTTCAACCAGATAGACCCCGCCTTGACCACGGCGCAGGCGCTGATATCAAGCTTCCCCGGTTACAACTTTGACATGTTCACGTCACTCGACTTGACCTATGAGATTGACGTGACCCAGCCCAAGGGCAGCCGTATCAAGAACCTCAACTACAAGGGCGTACCCATCAGCACCACGGCCGAGTTCATCATCGCGACCAACAACTACCGCGCCTCCAGTGGTACCCAGTTTGGGCTGACCGCGGTCAACACCATCTACGCATCGCCCGATGCCAATCGCGATGTGCTGATCAATTACATCAAGGCGCGCAAGAACCTGACACTGGCCGCCGACGGCTCGGCACGTAGCTGGCGCTTCACCAAGGTGACGACTGCCGGTCCAGTGACGTTTACCTCGGCCAGTGGCAAGCTGACGGTGGCGCAGGCTGATGGCTTTACCAACGTCAGCGTGGTGAGCATTGATGACGGCAGCGGCAAGGGCCAGGGCGTGTACGCCATCGATCTCTCCAAGTAGCGCTGTCTGCCAACGGGCCCGGCTGTCGATCTGTCAAGCGCAGCCCGGGCCTCTCTTGTTGCACTCCTCGCGTCAAACCGACGGCGCGTTGTGCGTTTGAAGTTTGCCGTCCGCTCGACAGCTGTCGCCAAGCAAGGGAAGCCTTCACTACGTATCAATCACTTCGGGAGTGCTTGTCGAGGCCGCTCTCGTGCCCGTAGCGGATGGTTCAAGGTGTGCTCCGGCTGTACGATTTGAATGTGATGGTCAGGGCAACGACCAAGAGGCAGCCTTCGAGAACCATGAACATCACCGAGCTTGCGTCCTGCGTTGCCTGCCGATACTGGCTTGCCGCGAACATGCGAACAAGACCCAGGAGGAGGAAAAACCAACCCGACAGGGTGATCAGAACGGTCCAGTTGCGTGCCCATGTGTTGTGCACTCTCACCACAACCAAGCCGGCGACAAACATGAGGACGCCAGAGAGATAGATGACCGGTGGAATCTGGGCGTCGTAAAGGTGGGGCTCCCGAGTTCGACACCAAACCCCATTTTTCGTTGATTTGGAACGCTTGGTCCCAATCAAATCAACAACTTGCATCTGGTGCCTGAATTTTGGTGTAGTGGCAATGTCTGTTGTATTGCGTGTTGGCAAGTGTTGAACATGTTGCTACACTTGCCGCATGTTCATCAAGCTCACTCGTTCAGGCGGCCACAGCTATCTTCAGCTCGTTGAGTCTTATCGCAACGAGGAAGGCAAACCCCGGCAGCGCACCGTCGCCACGATTGGCCGACTTGATGAATCCGGCGGTGGCGTTGATGCTTTGCTCGGCGGCTTGCTGCGTGCCAAGGGCCTGCCGGCCGCCACTGCCACGCCTCCTCAGGTCGAGTTCGAATCCGCTCTTGCCTTGGGTGACGTCTGGGCGCTCGATCAACTCTGGCGCGAATTGGGCTTTGACAGACTGGCCGGTGTGTTCCGCAAGGCACGGTACACCACGCCTGTGGAGCATGCGCTGCGGGTGATGGTCTTCAACCGCCTGTGTGACGCGGACTCCAAGCTCGGCGTGCTGCGCTGGCTGGAGACGGTGAGCATTCCCGAGGTGGATTCGGCCGCCCTGACGCACCAGCAATTGCTTCGCGCCATGGATGCACTCATGGACCATCAGGCCGGCGTCGATGCGGTGGTCGCGGATCTGTTGCGTCCCTTGGTCGATCAAGACCTCTCGTTGGTGTTCTACGACCTGACGACCATTCGCGCGGCGGGCCTGAGTGAGCAGGGTGGCGATGTGCGCCGCTACGGCATGGCCAAGGAGGGCGTGATTGCACGCCAGTTCATGCTCGGCGTGGTGCAGACGGCAGAGGGTCTGCCGATCTACCACGAGGTGTTCGATGGCAACCAGGCCGAGTCGCCGACCTTGCTGCCCACGCTCAGGAAGGTGCTGGCGCGCTTCGCGCACATCAAGCGGCTGGTGGTAGTGGCCGACCGCGGGCTCCTGTCGCTGGACAATATGGACGAGTTGGGCAAGATCAAGCTGCCCAGTGGGCAAGCGCTGGAATTCATTCTGGCAGTGCCAGGCCGGCGCTACGGCGAGTTCACCGACGTGTTGCAGGCCATTCACGCCAAGGCTGGAGCGGCCACGCAAGAGATCATCGACGAGACACGCTGGCGCGAACTGCGCCTGGTCGTGGCACATCACCCTGAGCGAGCTCGTGAGCAGACGCAGTTGCGCAGTGAGCGCATCGCGGCGCTGAAGAACAAGGCGCAGGCGTGGGCGGGCAAGCTTGACGGTCAGGACGCCGGCGTCACCGCACGTGGCCGCAAGCTCTCTGACAGCGGCGCCAAGGCGCGTCTGTATCACGAGGTCTGCGAGGCCCACCTGGCCAAGATTGTGAAGGTGGACCTCAAGAGCGAGCTGTTCACCTATACCGTGGATGAGGCGGCCAAGGCGCAGGCCGAGCTGATGGACGGCAAGCTGCTGCTCGTGACCAACGTGCCCGACTTGACGCCGCAAGAGGTGGTGCAGCGCTACAAGGCGCTGGCCGACATCGAGCGCGGCTTCAGGGTGCTGAAGTCCGAGATCGACATCGCCCCCGTCTACCACCGCCTGCCCGAACGCATCCGCGCGCACGCGATGCTTTGCTTCATGGCGCTGATCGTCTACCGCGTGATGCGCCACCGTTTGAAGCTGGCCAAGAGCGAGCTGAGCCCCGAGAGGGCGTTGGCGCAGTTGCGGCGAATTCAGCGGCACAGCGTGCGCATCAACCAGGCGCCGCCCCTCTCGGGCATCTCCACCATCAACGCCCAGCAGACCACCGTGCTGGCCGCTCTGAGCATCAAGAAACCAATCCATAACCCCCAGATGTCCTTGCTGTAGTGGCAGCCGACAAGGCCACCTCTATACAAATCAACCACTTACAGCGTTTGGTGTCGAACTCGGGGGGGCTGAACAAGCGGGAACTCTGAGACGAGCATTGCGACAAGAACGGGGCCCACGAGACTGCCGACTTGTTTGGAATTTGCCACGATAGCCTCCGAGCTTGGTTGTGTGGACTTGAAAAGGTGGCCCGCTCTTGTCGCGCCGCGCTCACCCGCGCGCCAGCACCGGCCCCAGCGCCACGCCGGTATGGCTGCCGCTCATCATCACTTGTTCGGGCGTGCCTGCGGCGACGATGCGCCCGCCGCCATGGCCGCCCTCGGGCCCTAGGTCGACGACCCAGTCGCATTCCGCCATCACATCCAGATCGTGCTCAACCCCTTCAAACCGCAGCGAGACTCACCATTGGCCCGCCACAGACTGGATTGGCGCTGCCTGACGGGACGCGATTATCTGCCGCTGAACCGGCGTCCAGACAAGCGCACAGATGCTGCATGGCGGCGGATATGCATCGTCCAGAGTGACTGCCTGTTTGTGGCCTCCGCTTGCAAATATCAAATCCACCGACAAGAAAATGCCCGTATTTGCCATGAGAATGGCAAATACGGGCTAGGCAAATACCTAGGCTACACGCCTAGTATTACTGAGCCTGCACCGACTTGGACGTGGAAAATCTACGCCCGTAGGCATCGACACCCTCAAGCCAAACTCCAGCATTGGTAACTGTTCCGCTTGACATCATCGGCGCTCCCATTGCGACCAAGGTTTGAGTAGCGGTACTCAGAAGATTTTGCTGCACATTGAAGTATGACTGACCCGTCGAGATATTTGCCCAGACATTTAGATGCCTGGCTGTAACCCCTGATGGCATGGTCCAGCTGATGGCGACATTCGAGTTGGCGATCACCGTGCTCGGGGTAATCGGTTGACCTCCAATGGTAATGGCGGTAAAGGTCGGAAACATGGCTGCGCCCAACGCGCTGTAGCTGTAAGGCTGTTTGGGCAGCGTTAGCGGGTACCCCGCGCCGTTGAGAGAGTTCCCACCGCTGTCCTTCAAAACTACCGTATAGATACTGTTGTCGAGTGCTTGTGCCACGTTCACACACTGACCTGTGGCGGTCGCTGGTCCAGTTGGAGTGTTCACTGGTGTACCGCATTCCGGTATCAGGTTGTTGTTGCCGTATGCAGCCACGTCGAACCAGGTGTTCTGGGAGTCTTGCACCATGTTGATGCCGCCAACAGGCAACCCTGGGCCGGTAATCACCGCAGACACTGCCATTGCACTCGCGTGATTGCTGTTGTAGGCGAATGGGTCAATATTGATCCAGATGCCGTTCGACATCGATGTACCGGACCCCGCCGGTATGCCAGCAGAAGACAAACGCGACCATTGGTCAAGTTGCGCCCGGGCGGCGATTGTGAAATCAGCAATGCGGCCATCTCCTTCGATCAACCAGCCCTTAGTTGCATCCTTGATCATCTTCAGTTGAATGACGTCGCCAAAACCACTGTCATTCGAGGAAATGGTGGCTGTCAACGTGCCCGAGGTTCCCGACGGGTCAAGTGCAATGGCCACGTTGCTGAACTTCATGCCTATGGCTTTTTGCTCAGTCGACAGTTCAGTGGCAAACTGGGTAAACGCCTTTCCCCCCATCATGAAATTGCTGGACGTATCAAAGACGCCACTGCTTTGCAGTGTCGCCATACTCGGCAGGCCACTCGTAAACAAGGCAGCAAAGGCATTGAGCTTGGTGACGACCGTCTGCAAGTCGGTCGCAGTGGTGGTGTCGATGCCTGTGATTTTGGTGCTATCTACCGGCGCGGCATCGAGCGTGGCTGCGGCAGAATTGTTGGTGCCGATAACGACCTGAGTCAGAGCGTTGGTCAGCGTCGCCATATTGGTTGACGTATTCGTCGTCACTTTGACCAAATCAAGCACTGCATCCAGACCTGAGTGATCAGCAGTAAATGCCTGATGCAGCAGATCGACGCTGGTGCCAAGGTTCATGGCTGTAAGAACAGGCTGCAATTTGGCCTGCATTGCCGTTTCAGCTGCGGCCAAACTGGTTGGCGTAATCAGGGTTCCAATCTTGGCGACATTGGCGGGATCGCTGAAATAGTTCACAGCCAGTTGCGCCGCAATGTTTGACACGATCAGGTCTGTGAAAGGCGTGACGTTGACGGTTCCGCCAAGATCTGCCGTCGTGGCTGCCGAAAAGTAGGTGACCGTGGTGTTGCCCACCGTACCTGAAGCCTTGAGCACGAAGGGTCCGGTCATGCCGACCACATCAATTGAATACTGACCGTTAGTTCCTATCTCTACCGTTTTGATAGCGCCCTTGCTGTCAGTGACGATCACGTTGCCGACCACTGCTGCGCCCCCGGCAACAGTGCCGGAAAGAATCGTCGAAGCCGCGGGCGGTGGGACGCTGCCACCTCCACTTCCACCCCCACAACCGACCAAAAAGAGGCCCGCGATTGTGCTGACCAATGCGATCTTTCCGAAATTGCGTGAAGACATGTGGAACTCCTGTTGATTAAGACACCCCAAATTCTTTGCTAGAGACGTGGAAAATATATGCTTAACAGGATTTCATTACCAGGGACTTGCGCATATACGATCGACTGTTTTATTGCCTTCTGTGAATTTCGTCACAGACCGGCATATAGGATATATAGGATTCATTTTGTGATCGTAATGGAGCCAGCAACAGGTGGGTAAAGTGACGACATACGCACAGTGCTGGAGTTGCCCTGCCACGCGATGCCAGCACCCGCATGATTGACACGCAGGAGCTCAAGGTGGCGGCGGGCGGCGCGGCAAGTCCGCTCGATTCTCTTGCCGCCTGAACCCTGGCGCCCGCCGCGCAGCGTTCACCCGCGCGCCAGCACCGGCGCCAGCGCCACGCCGGTGTGGTTGCCGCTCATCATCACTTGTTCGGGCGTGCCTGCGGCGACGATGCGCCCGCCGCCGTGGCCGCCCTCGGGCCCCAAGTCGACGACCCAGTCGCATTCGGCCATCACATCCAGATCGTGCTCGATCACGATCACCGAGTGGCCGCCGCTCACCAGGCGGTGCAGCACCTGGATGAGCTTGCTCACGTCGGCCATGTGCAGGCCCACGGTCGGCTCGTCGAGCACATACAGCGTGTGCGGCGGCTTTTGCCCGCGCCGCGTCACGTCGTCGCGCACCTTGACGAGTTCGCTCACCAGCTTGATGCGTTGCGCCTCGCCGCCCGACAAGGTCGGCGACGGCTGGCCCAGCGTCAGATAACCGAGGCCGACGTCCTTCAGCAATTGCAGCGGGTGCGCGATGGCAGGCATGGGCGCGAAGAATTCGACCGCCTCGTCGACCTCCATGCGCAGCACGTCGCCGATGCTGCGTCCGCGCCAACTCACCGCCAGCGTCTCGGGGTTGAAGCGCTGGCCATGGCATTGGTCGCAGAGGATTTTCACGTCGGGCAGAAAGCTCATCGCGATGGTCTTCAGGCCCTGACCTTCGCAACCCGGGCAGCGGCCCTGGCCGGTGTTGAACGAGAAGCGCGACGGCGCGTAGCCGCGCGCCTTGGCCTCC
This sequence comes from uncultured beta proteobacterium, assembly GCA_963740455.1. Taxonomy (GTDB): domain Bacteria; phylum Pseudomonadota; class Gammaproteobacteria; order Burkholderiales; family Burkholderiaceae_C; genus Paucibacter. The sequence continues at coordinate 159,604 of CAVUEF010000012.1, read as the reverse complement.
AGCGTCTCGGCAAACAGCTTGCGTATCGGGTCCCAGAAGCCGATGTAGGTGGCCGGGCAGGAGCGTGGCGTCTTGCCGATCGGCGTCTGGTCGACTTCGAGCACGCGGTCGACCGCCTCCCAACCGAGCACTTCGGCGCAACCGCGCCACACCGGCTTCGGATGGCGCTGTCCCACCACCTGCAGCAGATTGCTCAGCAGCACGTCGCGCGCCAGCGTCGACTTGCCCGAACCGCTGACGCCGCTCACGCCGACCAGCCGTTGCAAAGGCACCGGCACGGTGAGCTTTTGCAAGTTGTGCAGCGTGGCGTCGACAACGAGCAGATGCGGGTCGTTCTCGCTCACGGCGCGGCGCGGCTGCTGCGGGTGGCGCATCGGGTGCGCCAGCAAGCGGCCGGTGACCGAGTCGGGCGCATTCGCCAGGTCGGCCACCGTGCCCTCGGCCACCAGGCGGCCGCCGCGCTTGCCCGCGCCGGGGCCGATGTCGATGATGTGGTCGGCGCGGCGTATCGTGTCTTCGTCGTGCTCGACCACCACCAGCGTGTTGCCCTTGTCGCTCAAGGTCTGCAGCGCGCCCAGCAGGATCTGGTTGTCGCGCGGGTGAAGGCCGATGGTCGGCTCGTCGAGCACATAGCAGACGCCCTGCAGATTGCTGCCCAGTTGCGCGGCCAGGCGGATGCGCTGGGCCTCGCCGCCGCTCAGCGTCGGCGCGGCGCGGTCCAACGTCAGGTAGCCCAGGCCCACTTCCTCGAGAAAGCTGAGCCGGCTCTTGATCTCGCTGACCACGTCGCGCGCGATCTCGGCGTCGCGGCCCAGCAGTTGCAAGCCGTTCACCCAGGCGCGCGCGTCCAGCACCGACCAGCTCGCGACTTCGCTGATGTTCTTGTTCTCGAAGCTCACGCCCAGCGCACTCGGGTTCAGGCGCGCGCCATGGCAGTCCGGACAGGGCAGATCGACCAGGCCTTCGACCTCGGGCTCTTCGGACGGAAAGCTCTGCTCGCGGCCGCGGTTGTCGTCGTCCTTGAGCGTGTCGTCGAGCGCCTTGCGCTGTTCGCGCGTCAGGGCAAGACCTGTCCCCACGCAGGTGGTGCACCAGCCATGCTTGCTGTTGTACGAGAACATGCGCGGGTCGAGCTCGGCGTAGCTGGTGCCGCAGGTCGGGCAGGCGCGCTTGGTCGAGAACACCTTCACATCGCCGATGCCGGTGGTGGGCTCGAAGCTCGCCAGCGCCGCGCCCAGCCCGGTCAGGGGGCTGAGCAGATGCATCACGCCCTTGCCCAGCTCCAGCGTCTTGGCGAGCAGTTCGCGCAGCTCGGTCTCATGGTCGGCGCTGACGGTCAGGTCGCCCACCGGTAGCTCAAGCGTGTGCTCCTTGAATCGGTCGAGTCGCGGCCAGGGGTTGACGGGAACGAATTCGCCGTCCACGCGCAAGTGGCTGTGGCCGCGCGCCTTGGCCCAGCGCGCCAGGTCGGTGTAGAGACCCTTGCGGTTCACCACCAGCGGCGCGAGCAGCCCGACATGCTGGCCTTTGTGGTCGCGCAGCAATTGCGCGGCAATCGACTCGACGCTTTGCGGCCGCACCGGCGTGCCGTCCTTGATGCAATGCTGGATGCCGAGCTTCACATACAGCAGGCGCAGAAAGTGCCAGACCTCGGTGGCGGTGGCGACCGTGCTCTTGCGCCCGCCGCGGCTCAGCCGCTGCTCGATCGCGACGGTCGGCGGAATGCCGTACACCGCGTCGACCTCGGGCCGGCCCGCCGGTTGGACGATGGAGCGCGCATAGGCGTTCAGCGATTCCAGATAACGCCGCTGCCCTTCGTTGAACAGGATGTCGAAGGCCAGCGTCGATTTGCCCGAACCGCTGACGCCGGTGATGACGTTGAAGCGACCGCGCGGAATGCTCACGTCGAGCGACTTCAGATTGTGTTCGCGCGCGTTCACGATGCGGATGTTTTCGTCGATCGGCTGACGCACCCGACGCAGCAAGGATTGCAGCGGCACACCTTCTTCAACCTTGTGCGCATGCAGCGCCTCGGCATACTCGCGCAGCGCCAGGCCCGTGTGCGAGGTCGGGTGCGCCTTGATGTCTTCTGGCGTGCCGACGCAGACGATTTCGCCGCCGGCGTCGCCGCCCTCGGGGCCGAGATCGACAATCCAGTCGGCGGATCGCACCACGTCGAGGTTGTGCTCGATGATGATCATCGAGTGCCCGGCAGCGAGCAGCTTGCGCAGCGCGCGCATGAGCTTGGCGATGTCGTCGAAGTGCAGGCCGGTGGTTGGCTCATCAAACAGGAACAAAGTGCCTTTGCGGGCGATGGGCTGGCGCGCGCCGCTCGCCGCTTCGGCCAGAAAGCCGGCGAGCTTGAGGCGCTGCGCCTCGCCGCCGCTGAGCGTGGGCACCGGCTGGCCGAGCTTCACGTATTCAAGCCCGACATCATTGAGCGGCTGCAATTTGACCAGCACCTCGCGGTCATGTTTGAAGAACTGCGTCGCCTCGCTCACCGTCAAATCCAGCACCTCGGCGACGCTCAAGTCCTGCTCGCCACGCGACAACTTCACTTCGAGAATCTCGGCGCGGAAGCGCTTGCCGTCGCAGTCGGGGCAGCGCAGATAGACGTCGCTCAGAAACTGCATCTCGACATGCTCGAAGCCCGAGCCGCCGCAGGTCGGGCAGCGCCCTGCCCCCGCGTTGAAGCTGAAGCTGCCGGCCTTGTAGCCGCGTTGATCTGCCAAGGGCAGGTCGGCGAACAGCTTGCGGATTTCGTCGAAGGCGCCGACATAGCTGGCCGGATTGGAGCGCGCCGTCTTGCCGATTGGCGACTGGTCGACGAACACCGCGTCGCTCAACCAATCGGCGCCGAGCAGCCGCTCGTGCAGGCCCGGCGTCTCGGTCGGCTTGCCGAAATGGCGCGCCAACGCCGGATAGAGTACGTCCTGCATCAGCGTCGACTTGCCCGATCCCGACACGCCGGTCACCACCACCAGTCGCTGCAGCGGAAACTCGACCGTCAGGTTCTTCACGTTGTGTTCGCGCACGCCTTCCAGAATCAGCCGCGGCGTGCTCGGCTCTATCATGCGGCGCAGCCCCAGGCCCACATGCTTGCGCGCGCCCAGGTAGTTGCCGGTCAGCGTATCGGCGTGGCGGATCGCCTCAGGCGTGCCGTCGAACACGATGGCGCCGCCGCGCTCGCCCGGACCTGGGCCCATGTCGATGAGCCGATCCGCGGCCAGCATCACCGCCGGGTCGTGCTCGACCACCACCAGCGTGTTGCCGGCGTCGCGCAGCCGGTGCATGGCCTGCACGATGCGGTTCATGTCGCGCGGGTGCAGGCCGATGCTGGGCTCGTCGAGCACGAACAAGGTGTTGACGAGCGAGGTGCCGAGCGCCGTCGTCAGGTTGATACGCTGCACCTCGCCGCCGCTCAAGGTGCGGCTCTGGCGATCCAGCGTCAAGTAGCCGATGCCGACCTCGCACAGGTATTTGAGCCGGGTGCGGATTTCGTCGAGCAGCAATTTCAGCGCATCGTCGAGCAGGGTGCTGGGCAGTTGTAGCCCGCGCCGGGCCGCCCCAAGCGGGCGACTCCCCCCTGGGGGGGCGACGCCAGCGGCGTCTTGGGGGTCATCATCAGCGTCGAAGAACAAGCGCAGGCGCGCGATCGGCAGCCGCATCAAGTCGTGCAGATTCAGCCCCGGCAGGGCTTCGAGCTGTTCGCGCGACCAGTCCGCACCCATCGGCATGAAGCGTTGCGCGGCGGGCAGCACCATGTCGGCCTGTTCTTTGCCGCCGACGCGCCACAGCAGTGGCTCCAACTTGAGGCGCGCGCCGCCGCACACCGTGCAAGGCGTGTAGCTTCGGTACTTGGACAAGAGCACGCGGATGTGCATCTTGTACGACTTGCTCTCCAGATATTCGAAGAAGCGGTGCACGCCATACCACTGCTTGTTCCACTTGCCGGCCCAATGCGGCGAGCCGTTCAGCACCCAGTCGCGCTGCGCCTGCGGCAATTGACTCCACGGCGTGTCGCGCGGGATTCCGGCGTCGCCGGCGTGCTTCAGCAAGTCTTCCTGGATCTCTTTCCAGGCTGGCGTCTGTATGGTCTTGATGGCGCCGCCGCGCAGCGTCTTCTTCGCGTCGGGAATCACCAGCCCCAGATCGACGCCGACGACGCGGCCGAAGCCGCGGCAGGTCTCGCAAGCGCCCATCGCCGAGTTGAACGAGAACAGCCCCGGCTGCGGCTCCAGATAGCGCAGCTCGCTGTCGGGGCAATGCAGTCCGGTCGAGTAGCGCCACAGCTCAGGTGGCACGCTTTCATCGGCCCCCGGCACATAGACATTGAGGCGTCCGCCGCCGCGCTTGAGCGCGAGCTCGATTGCCTCCATCGCGCGCTGCTTGTCGACGTTGGCGATGCGAAAGCGGTCGGCCACGACATCCAGCAACTTATGTTTGCCTTGGTCAGTGTCGATCTCGCGCTCGGCCTGCACGCGCGTGAAGCCGCTTGCCGACAGCCATTGCTCAAGCTGCTCGGCGCTGGTGTTGGCGGGCAATTCGACCGGAAAGGTCAGGATGAGTCTTGGATCACCACTGTTTGCGCCGCGCTCCACCAGATCGGCATAAATGCTTTGCGCGGTGTCGTGCCGCACCGGTTGCGCGGTCTTGCGGTCGAACAGCTGCGCGGCGCGCGCGTACAAGAGCTTCAGGTGGTCGTTCAGCTCTGTCATCGTGCCGACGGTCGAACGCGAGGTGCGCACCGGATTGGTCTGGTCGATCGCAATCGCCGGCGGCACGCCATCGACCCGGTCCACCGCCGGGCGGTCCATGCGATCCAGAAACTGGCGCGCATAGGCGCTGAAGGTCTCGACGTAGCGGCGCTGGCCCTCGGCATACAGCGTGTCGAACACCAGGCTCGACTTGCCCGACCCCGAAGGCCCGGTGACCACCGTCATCTCGCCGGTGCGGATGTCGAGGTCCAGATTCTTCAGATTGTGCTGACGAGCGCCGCGGATGCGGATGAGGCCTTCGGACATGGCGGCGTGAGAGCTGTGGCTTGAGGGGCGGGGGAATCATTCTAGGGGCGGATCGAAGCGCTTGCATCGCGCGCCAGTTCTGCATCGAAGCCGGGCCGCAGTTCCGCGAAAGGCCTGCGTCAGGCCCATGCCCTGAACCGCTCCACCGGCACTGAACTGCGCGGGTCAGGTAGATGACCATCAGTGCTTGTCAGGGGGCCAAGGTCTGACATGGGGGCGGCCCACTTGGCAATACAGCCGGCCACTGCAACAAGGCCGTCTGTAGGGTGGCAGTCTGTTCTCTGTTCAGCGCTTCGCCCTGTCGACCTTCGCAACGGCAATCAACCCAGTCTTGACGAGGAAATTCAACCTAGAAACCGCAGTTGGACACGCCCGAGTGGGCCGTCATGGGGTGGGCTGGGAAGGCGCGAGGACGCGGCGGGCAGTCCCTGTGGGGGTTAGCATCAGATGAGCGCGAGTGACGCCTTGCCTTCTGGAACGACCTCTGTTGCAAGCTTGTGATCCAGCGTGGCTAGCTGACCTTTGTTCGCGCGAGCCAGTGCAAGCAGGTAGCTGTCCGTGACTCTGGAGTGACTTGACAGAAGCGAAGGATCAACGAACGCGCTGTCAGTCAGACTGATGCTGTCGGACCAAAAGTCATGCCCTGGAAGTGCGCGTATTGCCAGTAGGGCGCCGGTGACAGTACTCGGTGGTCCGGGGGAGTTCGGGTATTTTGGGTGCCCAACGATTCGCAGGAGTCCATTTTCTGTGATTGGGCATGTGGCAAACGCCTTGCGTCCGATTCGGCCGAACCACTCATGAACACCTTCGTGCTGAACATGCGCTGGATCTACCAGCGCGATGAGGACGTTGACGTCAAGCAGGTATCGGATCACGGCTGTTCGTCGCGGAGCCGATTGACCAGTTCTAGTGTGACCGGCGAAGCGCTCTTCTTGCTAGGCAGAAGTGGGATGCCGTTGCGTTCGGTTCGCGACCCACGGCCGCTGCGGCCGAGCGCCTGCCTAGCTAGTGAAGAGATCACTTCGCCGACGGTTCTTTGCTCGCGCTCTGCGAGGTGCTTTGCCGCTGCGAGGACATCGTCGTCAATTGCGAGGGTGGTACGCATCGTAGACTTCAGGGTGTGTGAAGAACTGCATCATACATCACGCATCAAATGTGAAAGGTGAAAAGACTCGCGGAAGAGCGCCGAAGGCTGTCTTCTGATGCCTGCTTCAGGCCCCCGCCAGAAAGCGCTCGACCAGCTCGAACTGCGCTGGCACATTCAGGGCTGGCGCATGGCCGCAGCCTTCGACGGTGACCACGACGGCCCTCGGACCGCGCGCACGCATCTGCTCGGCGGTTTCGGCCAGCAGCAGGTCGGAGTCTTCGCCGCGCAGGCACAGCACCGGAATGTCGAGCTGGTCCCAGGCGTCCCACAAGTCATAGTCGTTCGGATGCTGGATGAACTGCTGCACCATGGCGGGGTCGTAATGCGGCGTCACGCGGCCGTCGGGCAGGCGCCTCACCGAGGTCTCGGTGAGGCGCCGCCACTGCGCGTCGGTGAGAAATCCATAAGGTTTGTAGACGGTTCGGAAATACGCTTCGAGTTCGCTGACGGTGGCAAACGACGGCGGGCTGCCCGCATAGCTGCGGATGCGGGCAATAGCGGCCTGGGCAAGCTGGGGGCCGTTGTCGTTGAGCACCAGGCGCTTGATGCGTCCGCGCAGCGTGGTGGCGGCAGCCAGGGTGCCGATGGCGCCGCCCATCGAGGTGCCCAGCCAGTGAAAACTCTGCAGCCCGAGCTGGTCGACCAGCGCTGCGGCTTGCCGCACATAGAAGGCCAGGCAGTATTCGCGAGCGGGATCGGGGCTCCACTGCGACAGGCCGCGGCCCGGGGTGTCGGGGCAGATCACGCGGTAGCGGCTCGCCAGCTGGGCGGCAATGTCGTCCATGTCGCGGCAGGTACGCGCCAGGCCATGCCAGGCGATCACGGTTTCGGTGTGTTCGGCGCCCCACTGCGTGTAGTGGATCTCGCGGCCTTCGCAAGTCAGGTAATGAGAGCTGAATTTCATGGCATTCTTTCAAGGGCAAGACCTGACCCTTTTCACTTGCCTCGCAACCGGCCCACCACGCCCGAGGGGAAGTGGTAGACCGACAGCACGAACAACACGCCCAGCCAGAGCAGCCAGCGGTCGGGCGACAAGAGCTGCGACAGCAGCGGCACGCCTTCGAAGACGCCCGCGCCGAGTTGCATCAAATTCTGCAGATAGCTCTGTGCCAGCATGAACAGCACGCTGCCCACCAGCGCGCCGTAAATCGTGCCCATGCCGCCGATCACGACGATCAGCAAGATGTCGAGCATGATCTCGAACGACAGCGAGGTGTCGGGCCCGTTGTAGCGCAGCCAGAGGGCCAGCAAGGCGCCCGCCGCGCAGGCGAACAGCGCGGACAGGACGTTGGACAGCGTGCGATAGACGATCAAGCGGTAGCCGATCGCTTCGGCGCGAAAGTCGTTTTCGCGGATCGCCTGCAGCACCCTGCCGAACGGCGAATTGACAATGCGCAGCAGCGCCAGCACCAGCGCACAAGCCACGCCGAACAAGACGTAATAGCTCAGCAGGCGGCCGTCGATCGTGACCCCCAGCAGCGGCGCGTCAAGGTACTGGGTGCCGGGTTGCAAGGCCTCGGGAACCTTGAAGCTCAGGCCGTCCTCGCCGCCGGTCCAGGCCGACAGTTGCGAGGCCAGGGTCAGGAAGGCCGAGGCGACGGCCAAGGTGATCATCGCGAAAAAGATCGCCTTCACGCGCAGGCTGAACAGGCCGATCAGCGTCGACAGCAGCACGGACAGGGCCGATGCGCCCGCCAGTCCGAGCGCCACCGCGGCCCAACTCGGCCCGAGCCGGCCGCAGGCAATCGCCACGCCGTAGGCGCCGATGCCGAAGAACATCGTGTGCGCGAAGCTGACGATGCCGGTATAGCCCAGCAGCAGGTCGTAACTCGCCACCAGCAAGGTGAAGACGATGATCTTGGCCGCCACATCGAGCGCCTTTGTGCCGGGAAAAATGAACGGTGCCAGCGCCAGGCCCAGCACCATGGCCAGCAGCAGCAAAGCCAGCCAGCGGTTGCGCGGCAGGTCGTGAGAGAGGAGTCGGTTCAGCATCGTTTTAGTCAGTTGGGGACAGAGATTTTCGCTGCGCTCAAAGGTCTTTCCCACAAGGTTTCAGTTGGGGACAGAGCTTTTCGCTGCGCTCAATGGTCTGTCCCACAAGTTTTATCTACTCGTGACCGGGTACAAGCCCTGCGGCCGCCACAGCAGGATCGCGACCATCAGCGCGATATTCGAAAACATCGCCAGCTTCGGAACCAAAAAACCGGTGTAGTTGGCCAGCAGCCCGACCAGCAAGGCGCCGACAAAGCAACCCAGGGTCGAGCCGAGCCCGCCGATGATGATGACGATGAAGATCAGCACATTCACCTGGGCGCCCATTTGCGGCGTCACGTTCTGCTGGTACAGACCCCACATCACGCCGCCCAGACCCGCCAAGGCCGAGCCGGTGACGAACACGCCGACGAAGAGCCGGCGAATCCGGTAGCCCAGGCTCTCGACCATCTCGCGATCTTGCACGCCGGCGCGCACGAGCAGGCCGATCTTGGTGCGATTCAGCACAAAGAGCATGGCGGCCAGCACCGCCAGTCCGATCGCAACAGCCAGCACGCGGTACTTCTCGACCGCGGCATCGCCCCACAGATAGGCGCCGCGCAAGGCTTCGGGCAGCGGCAGCGGAATCTGCTGCGGGCCCCACACGACCTTGATCAACTCCTCGCCGATGATCATGCCGCCCATGGTGATCAGGATCTGCTTCAGGTGCTGGCCATAGACCGGGCGTATCAGCACGCGCTCGAACGCCAGCCCGACGGCCGCGGCCACGCTCATGGCCACCAGCATGGCGACGAACACCGCCGCCAGATTCAGCAGCGCCGACGGCGCTGTGGTCCAGCCCGTCATGCCGCCCAGCACCGTGGTCGCCACGAATGCGCCCAGGGCGATGAACACGCCGTGACCGAAGTTCAGCACGTCCATCAGCCCGAACACCAGCGTCAGCCCCGAGGCGATCACAAAGATGATCAGGCCCATCGCGAGTCCGGCCGCGGTGAGCGTGATCCAGCTTGAAGCGGAGCCGACGAGCGGCGACATCAGCAAGGCGAGCAATGGCACGAGGGCCAGCGGCAGCCAGTCGAACGTGGCTTTCGGCATCGAGATCGCGGCGCTCGCGACAGCGGTTTGTTGCATGGTCATTTCAGGCAGTCTCGAACGGTGTTTTCGGCTGCGTCGGTCTTGAGGTCGGGCGCGCAGGGTCTTCTTCGTGCGCGGTCAATGACAAACCCAGCAGCCTTTGCTGCAAGTCCTCGTCGCGTGCCAGCTCGTCCATGCGGCCGCTGTGCACGATTCGACCGTTGTCCATCACCGCGACCTGGTCGCCGAGTTCTCGCGCCACCATGAAGTTCTGTTCGACCAGCAACACCGTGGTCTGCGTGCGCTTGAGATCAAGCAGCGCGCCGATCATGTTGCGCACGATGGCGGGTGCCAGGCCTTTGCTGGGTTCGTCGATCAGAAGCAGGCGGCGCGGCTCGACCATCGCGCGGGCGATGGCCAGCATCTGCTTCTGCCCGCCGCTGAGCTTGCCGGCCGGATGGAGCCAGAATTTCTTCAGCGCCGGAAACAGCGTGAACAGCCAGTCGAGTCGCTGCGTGTCGATCTGCTCGATGCTGCGCGCACCGCGCGCCGCCAGCAGCAAGTTCTCGCGCACCGTCAGGTCGGAGAAGATGCCCATGCTTTCCGGCACATAGGCGATGCCGCGGCACGCGATGTCGGGAGTGGATGCCTTCACACCGGCGCCGCCGATGGGCTGGCCGTCAAAGGCGATGCGCCCGCTCGAGGCGGGCCACAAGCCCATGATGGTACGCAGCGTGGTCGACTTGCCCGCGCCATTGCGTCCCAGCAGCATGGTCAGCTCGCCCGCCGGCACCACCAGATCGACGCCGTGCAGGATGTGATACGCGCCGATATGCGTGTGCACGCCTTCCAGCGTCAGCAGCGCCGCGCTCACTGGTGCACCCTACGCGCTGCGCGCGGTCCCGCCGAGCGGGAGCTTTCGCGCTTGGGGCGGCCCGGCGCGCTCACGCCGCAGCCTCCTCGTCGGAGACGACGCCGAGGTAGGCGTTTTGCACCACGGATGAGGCGATCACGTCTTCGGGCAGGCCGTCGGCCATCAGCTTGCCGTTGTGCAGGACGATGATGCGGTCGGCCAGCTCGCGCACCACGTCCATCTTGTGCTCGACCAGCAAGATCGTGCGGTCCTTACGGCCTTTGAGCGCGCGAATCAGATCGAGCACGACCGGCACCTCATCGACGCTCATGCCGGCGGTCGGCTCGTCGAACATATAGACCAGCGGATCGAGCGCCATCAGTATCGCCACCTCGAGCTTGCGCTGATCGCCGTGCGCCAGGCTGCTGGCTTGCGCGTCGGCCTGGTCGCCCAACCGGACCTGATCGAGCAAGGCCAGCGCCTGGTCGAGAACGTCCTTGTGGTCGAGCCAGACCGACCACCAGTTGAGCCCCTGTTTGCGGCGCGATTGCACCGCCAGGCGCACGTTCTCCAGCACGCTCAGTCTCGGGAACAGCTGGGTCAGCTGAAAGGCGCGCCCGATGCCGAGATGGGTGCGCCTAGAGGCCGGCATGCGGGTCAGTTCTTGCCCGTTCAGCAAGACCTGACCCTCGCTTGCCGGCAACTGCCCGGAGATCAAGTTGAAGTAGGTCGTCTTGCCCGCGCCGTTGGGCCCCACGATGGCGGTCAGGCTGCCCGGCGCAAAGGCGCAGGACACATGATCGACCGCCACATGCCCGCCGAACCGGATCGTCAGATGCTTGGTCTCGAGCACGGCAGCTTCTTTGTGGCGGCCAAACCCGGTCAGCGCTTGTTGAGAATCGGCACGTGCATCTCTTCGGGCTTGATCTCGTGGACCAACTCCGGCACGCCCCAGGCAAATGCCGGATCCACCTTGATTTTGAAGTGGAACATCGACTGCATGGACTGGTGGTCTTCCTTGCGGAAGGTCATCCGCCCCTTGGGCGTCTCGAAGCTCATACCTTCCATGGTCTTGATCAGCTTTTCGGTGTTCGTGTCGCCGGCGGTCTTCTTCAGCGCCTCGACCACCGCAATCGCGGCACTCATGCCCCCTGCGGTGAAGAAGTCGGGCGGCGACTTGAACTGCTTGTAATGGTTTGCCACCAGCCATTCGTTGACCGGATTCTTCGGTATGCCGAAGTAGTAGTAGGTGGCGCCTTCCATGCCCGGAAACTGCTTGTAGGCTGCCATCGCCGGCAGGATGTTGCCGCCGGTGGCGATCTCGATGCCGTAGCGCTTCAGGTCGAGGTCGGCGATCTTGAACGGATTGCCCGCGCCGGCCCAGTTGATGAAGATGATCTTGCGGCCCGGCCGGTCCTTGAGCGCGTCGATCAGATGCTGGGCGCCGGCAGTGAAGTCGGTCGTGTTGGTGGGCAGGTACTCTTCATGGACGATCTTGGCGGTCTTGACCGCGTCCTTGAAGGCCTTCACAAAGTCGCGTCCGAAAGCATAGTCCTGCGCCAGGGTCGCGATCGACACGCCGGCCTTGTCCACCGCCACCGCGTTCGAGATCGCGTCCTGCGACGAGTTGCGGCTGGTGCGGAAGATGTAGCGGTTCCATTTGTCGCCGGTGATCGAGTCGGCCACGGCCGGCTCGACCAGCAGGATCTTCTTGTATTCCTCGGCCACCGGCAGCATGGCCAGCGCCACGCCAGACGACACCGGGCCGACGGCGATGTCGGCCTTGTCGTCGCTGTAGGCGGTGGCCAGCAGGCTCTTGCCCAGGTCGGGCTTGCCCTGGTCGTCCTTCTCGATCACCACCAGTTTCTTGCCGGCGACCATCATCGTGCCGCCGGTGGCGTAGTCCAGGCCCATCATCAAGCCGGTCTGGGTCTGCTTGCCATAGGCTTCCAGCGGACCTGTCTTGCTGTAGACCAGCGCGATGCGGATTTCCTTGGCCTGCGCCAGCACCGGTCCGCTCGCAGCCAAGGCCAACACGGCACAGGACAAGGTGGAAATGCCAAACAGTCGTCGTTTCATGTTTCAGTCTCCTGTTGAGAACGGATCTGCCCATTCGAGCAAGGGTGGACGGGTGATGAGCGTTGTATCGCAAGCTTTGTGCCGCCTGGCACCAAGCCAGTGCAAACACCTAGAAAATGCGTTTCGCCGTGGCTGGTTCAAGCCTTTTTGACCTCGGCATGCGCGCACATCCGGGCAAGACGCCTGGATTGCAAGCATCTGAACACAACTCAAAACCGACAACGTGCCTGAATAGAAGTCAGTGCCTGAAATTCAGGCAGGATTCAATCACCCCGTGCCAACGTGTCGTACAGCTTGGCACGCGAGATTTGCAGCAGCTTGGCAGCGGCCACCTTGTTGCCCTGGGTATGGGCCAGCGCCGCGGCAATCGCTTCGCGCTCAAGCGTCTCGATCTGCTCGGGCAGCGGTCTCGGCGCAGCGCGGTGCAAGGTCTGATCCGACGCGAGACGCGCGGCGGCGCCCGCATCGGCGCCCAGCGGCACCGACACCATCCCGGCGAAATGCCGGGGCATCAGTCGCAGTTCGTCGCTCATCATGCTGGCCTGCTCGAGCACATTGCGCAGCTCGCGAATATTGCCGGGCCAGTGCTGCACGACCAACAGCTCGAGCGCTTCGGGCGAGAGCTCGCGGTGCGCCATCGAGCTGCGCCTCGCGATATCGTCGAGCAAGGCCTCGGCCAGCGCCTCGAAGTCGGCGGTGCGTTCGCGCAAGGTGGGCAGGCGGATCGGCACGACATTGAGCCGGTAGTACAGATCGGCGCGGAACTGGCCATGGGCCACCATCGCGGCCAGATCGCGGCTGGTGGCGGCAATCACGCGCACGTCGACCTGGATCATCTGGTTGCTGCCGAGCGGTTCCAGTTCCTGCTCCTGCAGGACGCGCAGCAATTTGGATTGCAGCGCCAGCGGCATGTCGCCGATCTCGTCCAGAAACAGCGTGCCGCCGTCGGCCAGCTTGAACTTGCCCTCGCGACCCTTGCGATCGGCCCCGGTGTAGGCGCCCGGCGCCACGCCAAAGAACTCGGCCTCCAGCAAGGTCTCGGGAACTGCGGCGATATTGATGCCGACAAAGGGCATGGACGCCCGAGCCGACGCGGCGTGGATGGCATGCGCGAGCAGCTCCTTGCCGGTGCCGGTCTCGCCCAGCAGCAAGACCGTGCTGTTGCCCTGCGCGACACGACGGGCCTGGCGCTTGGCTTCCAGCGCGGCGGGGCTGGTGCCGATGAAGCTGGCAATCGTGTGCTTGGCGCGGCGTTGCGCGGCGAGTTGGCGGTGCGCATCTTCAAGCTCCTTCGTCAGACGCGCAAACTTGGCCATCAGGGGCTGCATGGTGCTCTCGGGATGATCCATCAGCACCAGTCCGATGGCGCCAATCACCACACCGGCGGCGTCGCGCAGCGGCAGTCGGCTGACCAGGAAGGTGCCGGCCTGGTTGCTGAGCAGATCGACCAGGATCGGCCGTCCGGTCTCGATCACCTGGGCCATCAGCGTGTTGGGCACCACGTCTTCGACCCGCCGGCCGACAAAGCTGTCCTCGCTCTCGAAGCCGAGGGCTGGCAGGAAGCGCTTGTAGCCCTCGCTGATCCAGACGATGCGGTGCTCCCGATCGACCACCATCATGCCCTGCGCGCTACGCGCAAACACGTCGAACATCGACTGTGCTGCCAGCATCAGCAGGTTGTCTGCATCTCGGGGCAGGCTGGAGTTGGGCGCCATGGGGCCTCAGGTTTTTTGCAATGGGATGCTCGCGACTTTAACTGCTGCGGCTACCATAAGCTTCGTAGAGTCACCTCAGCCACATCCCCATGTCGAGACAAGGAGCAAGCCATGCTTGAAGGATTGCGCGCCGCCGCCCAGCGCAACAGCGACAACAAGGCCCTGCGCGCCGCCATACGGCTGTGCAAGCGTCTGCTGTCGGAGCGCGGCGCGGCCAATAGCGTGGCCATCGCCTGCGATTTCGTACAGGCCTATGCCGGCCTGCCCGAGAAACAGCGCGCCGACTTGTTCGAGACCCTGGCGCGCGACTTCAGCCCGGACCCGCAGGCGGTACTGGCCGCGGCAAACGCCTATGCCAAGGCGCCCACGGCCCAACATCTGGTGCAGCTCAGCCAAGTGACCGAACCGCCGCGCCAGGAGCTGCTGCGCCGCATCAACCGCGCGCCCGGTGGCACCGCCTGCCTGATTTCGATGCGCCGCGAACTGCTGGAGCTGCTGCCCGCCAACCCGGTGCTGCTGGCGCTGGACGCCGACCTGATCCATCTGCTGTCGTCCTGGTTCAACCCGGGGTTTCTGCGCCTGGAGAAGGTCGATTGGCAGTCGCCCGCGCAATTGCTCGAGCAGCTCATCCGGCACGAGGCGGTGCACGCCATCGACGGCTGGGACGATCTGCGCCGGCGCCTGCAGCCAGACCGTCGCTGCTACGCCTTCTTCCATCCGCAACTGCCGGGCGAGCCGCTGATCTTTGTCGAAGTGGCCTTGCTGCCCGACATGCCGGCCAAGATTGCCCCGCTCATCGACAAGCAGAGGGAGCCGCAGGCGCCCGACGGCTTCAAGGTGGCGGTGTTCTACTCGATCAGCAACTGTCAACCGGGCTTGCGCGGCGTGTCGCTGGGCAACTTCCTGATCAAGCAGGTGGCCACCGCCTTGCAAGCCGAGCTGCCGCGCTTGAGGCGTTATTGCACGCTCTCGCCGATCACCGGCTTGATCGACTGGTTGCTCAAGCCGCTCGATTTCGAGGCGCTGCCCCACATCAAGAAGGCCCATGTGCCGCGTCTGCAGGCCGCGCATGCCCATCTGCTGAAGAGCTGCGGCCAGGACCTGGCGGGCTTGATGCAACAAGACCCCGACAAGGGACTGGACGCGCTTCAGCAAGAGGCCTTGCTGCGCTTGAGCGCCGCCTATCTGGTCTACCAGACCTATGGCAGCGGTGGCGACCCGGTGGCGCGCTTTCATCTGGACAATGGCGCGCGGCTCGAGCGCATCAACCTTGGCGGCAATCCCTCGCGTAAGGGCTTGCGGCAGTCGGCCGGTGTGATGGTGAACTATCTGTACGAGCTCGACGAAGTGGAAAACCGGCACGAGCAGTACACGCTCGGAGAAGTGGTCCACGCCCGGGCGGTCGCAACGCTGTTATAAATCCGGGCGGTGTCACCGACCTCCAAACAATCCAAAGAAACACCATGTCCAACGTCAATCTGTTTGCCGCGCTGCGTGCCCAATTTCCGAACGACCTCGACCAGACTGCCATCGAAGTGGCCGACACGCCAGGGCTGAACTACAGCTGGCGCGACCTGGAACGCGCCACCGCGATGCTGGCCAATCTGCTGGTCTCGCTCGATCTGCCCGCCGGCAGCCGGGTCGCGGTGCAGACCGAAAAATCGGTCGAAGCGCTGATGCTTTACCTGGCCGTGCTGCGCGCCGGCTACGTCTATCTGCCGCTGAACACCGCCTACCAGGCGACCGAGCTCGAGTACTTCATCGGCAATGCCGAGCCCGCCGTCCTTGTCTGCATGGCCAGGAACTTCGGCTGGGTCAGCCGGATCGCCTTCAAGGCCGGCACGGCGCATGTGTTCACGCTCAACGACGACCGCAGCGGCAGCCTGCTCGAACGCGCTGCCTATCAATCCGACCAGCATCAGCCGGCCGTGAAGCGCGCTGACGACCTGGCCGCGATCCTGTACACAAGCGGCACCACCGGGCGCAGCAAGGGCGCGATGCTGAGCCACGGCAATCTGCTCAGCAATGCGCTGACGCTCAAGACCTATTGGGACTGGCAGCCGGGCGATGTGCTGATCCATGCGCTGCCGATCTTCCATGTGCACGGACTGTTTGTGGCTTCGCACGGCGCGCTGCTCAATGGCAGCAAGATGATCTGGTTCGCCAAGTTCGAGCCGCGCGCCGTCGTGGCCCGCTTGCCCGACGCCACCGTCTTCATGGGCGTGCCCACGCTCTACGTGCGCCTGCTTGCCGAACCGACATTCGGGTCTGAGGCCTGCCGCCAAATGCGGGTCTTCATCAGCGGTTCGGCGCCGATGCTGATCGAGACCTTCAACGAGTTCAAGGCACGCAGCGGCCACACCATTGTCGAGCGCTACGGCATGAGCGAAACGGTGATGCTGACCTCCAATCCCTGCCGCAGCGCTGACGGCGAGCGCAGAGGCGGCACGGTGGGTTTTGCGCTGCCCGGCGTCGGCGTGCGCGTGATGGACGACAAGGGCAAGCCTTGCAGCGTCGGTGAGATCGGCAATATCGAGGTGACCGGGCCGAATGTGTTTTCGGGCTACTGGCGCATGCTAGAGAAGACCAAGGAGGAGTTCACTGCCGACGGCTGGTTCAAGACCGGCGACGTGGGCAACAGTGATGCACGCGGCTACTTCACGATCGTGGGACGCAGCAAGGACTTGATCATCTCGGGTGGCTACAACGTCTACCCGGCCGAGATCGAGGGCTATATCAACGAGATGGCCGGCGTTGCCGAGTCGGCGGTGGTCGGCGTGCCGCACCGGGACTTCGGCGAGGCGGTGGTCGCCGTGGTCGTGGCCAAGCCGGGAGCGCTGCTCGCCGGCGCCGAAATCATTGCCGGTCTGAAGTCGCAAATCGCCAACTTCAAAGTGCCCAAACAGGTTTTCGTTGCAACCGAGTTGCCGCGCAATGCGATGGGCAAGGTGCAGAAGAAGCTGCTGCGCGATCAGCACAAAGCGCTGTTCGTGTGAGTGCGGCCAACGAGCGCGACACCTGTCCGCGCTGCGGCAAGGCCTTCCACTGCGGCGCCGCCGATGCGCATTGCGACTGTTTCGAGCTGGCGCTCGGCGTGCCCTTGCGCAAGGCGATCGCGCAACAGTACGCGCGTTGCCTGTGCATCGATTGCCTGAAGGCCTTGATCGAAGGCGCGCCGATCATGCCGGCGTGACCACAGCGCAGGGGCTGGCTGCAAGGGGGCTCGACGCTTGCGCTTGCCCCTTCTTGCGTCTGGGCCAAGCTCGCTGGGGTAGTCTTGCCACGGAAAATTCTTTCAGGCAATACACAAGGTAGTGACCATGCAAATTCCTGCTCGTGACGGCGATGGATATCTGCTCGACATGAACGAATGGACGCCCGAGATCGGTCGTTCGATGGCGCAAGCCGATGGCTACGAGTTGGCCGACAGGAAGTGGGAACAGATCCTGAAGGCACGCGAATACTACGAAGAGTTCGCCTCCGTGCCGCCGATTCGCAAGTTCGCCAAATACATCAACGAGGACCAGAAAGAGCTGTTCAGCCTCTGGATGACGGGTCCGATGAAGCCGATCACCAAGTACGGTGGCATGCCCAAGCCGACCGGCTGCGTCTAGTACTGGTACGGCGGCGCCGAGGTTTCATGTTTCGACATCTCGGGGCGCGGTACTAGAACTCGATGAGATCCGAAATCGACTTGATCCCGGCTTTGGCGCAGCTGTCGTCGGCGTCGCCTCCTGGTGCGCCGGACACCGCGATCGCGCCGAGCACATTGCCGCCGGCTTCGATGGGCTGCCCACCGCCGGCGGCAAGAAATCGCGGCAGATTGCGCAGGCCACTCATAGGCTGGCCCGGCTGGGTCTCGACGGCGAGAGCGCTGGTCGGGATGCGAAAGCTCGCGGCGGTCCAGGCCTTGTTGGCGGCAACTTCTATGGTGTGCGGGCCGGCGTAACGGTCGCGCAGCAGCACCTGGGTCAATCCGGCGCGGTCGGCAACCACGACGGTCACCTGGAATCCTTGTTTGCGACAGGACTCGAGCGCCGCGCGGGCCGCCGTCAAAGCCGTCTCAGGCGTCAGCGATCGGGTTTGAAAAGTGCCTTCTTGCGCCTGCGCGGCGAACGCCACAAGCAGCGCCAGCAGCGGTGCGGTTCGAACTGCTTGCATCGATGGCCTCCGATCAGCTGCTCATTTGACGATCAGCACCGGCACTTTGGCGAGCGTCAACACCTTGTGCGCGACACTGCCCAGCAGCAAGGCGTCCAGGCCGCGACGGCCGTGCGAACCCATCACGATCAGGTCGCAGCCCTGCTGGTTGGCATAGTCGATGATGGACGGCGCTGGGCCATGTTCGCGCAGCACCTGGCTCTCGAACGCAACCCCCGCCTCGCTGGCGCGCTGGCCCGCCAGTTCCAGGCCTTGCTTGGCCGAGGCTTCGGCCGCTTCGAGGTAGTAGGCCAGGGCCTCGCCGCCGCCCTCGGGAAAAGTGACGAAGGGCACCGGATCGATCACGCTGACGAAGCTCAGGCGCGCGCCGTAGCGCTGCGCCAGATCAACCGCTGCCGCCACCGCCTTGTCTGCGCTGGTGGAACCGTCGGTGGGCAACAGGATGTGCTTGTACATGCGATCTCCTTGCTGAGGTGGCGGCCCATGCTGGCACCGATCTCGTCCCGCTGCAAGCAAGATCGTCGGCCGAATTGCGTGGAGTCAAGGCGCCATCCCGATACCGCCGGGATGGCGCCCTCATCACCGACTTGCCGGCGCGGCTGGTTGGGCCTGCGATTGAACACCGAACTATGCCTGCATCGGGTGCGCGGCGCGCTGATTTCTTGACCGTCGAAAACTCCTTCTCGCCAGCCCGTCATTGGCCCAGCTTTGAGTTCGGAGTTTCCACTTATCGCGCTATTCAGATTTGCGGCGCCACTTCTCTGACGAGCATGCCGAAAGTTGTTGCCCGGCCCCTGGAGGTGACCACCGACTCGGGTGCCGCTTTGCAGCTGCTCCAGTCTTTCGCCTTCGACCATTGAACTCGACCTGTCAGTCACTTCCGGTCATCCCTGCTGCCTGAAAATTGCGGCGCGAATCCGCAGTCTCAAAGTACACCAGACGTTGTTCCACTTCTATTGAAGCTCTGACCGCTAAGAAGCGCCAGCCGCGTTGCCGCCGCTGGCGCTCAAAGCATCTGGCGATGCCATTCGAACTCGCTTATCGCTTGTGCTTGGTTGGATCGACCAACGTATATCGCTGACCTGATTTCGGAGTTGGCGGCAGCGGGTTGCCCCTAGTGCCTGTGACCTCCGTGCGGGTGGTTGTGTTGAGGTATTGGCCAGAGCGAGGTGCTGGCGTTCCCGGAGTGAGCTTGCTTTTGGTCATGATGACCCTCATAAAAAAGTTACGGATCGGGTGAGAGGCCCGCCGCGTAAGCACGGCGAGCCTTGCCTAGCGCGTCAGGCGCTCGGCAGCGAGCGCAGGTGAGTGATTACATGCTCCAGCTTCCCGAAACGGAAGCGCATGTAGCTGCACACACGAACGACACGCGGACGTTGGAAAAATGACAACATAGTCATCTCCTTCATACGAGTGGCGGCTGCAATAGTGATCCGCAACGCCGAAGCCGTGGTAGCCTTCGGTTCTCTCATCCCCATGAGAATTGCGGTGGCAGAGGGGTGCAACCACTTCCATGCCATTCCGGACAAGCTCTGAAGCGTTAGCGCGCTTCAGAGCTTTTTCTTTAGCTCTTCCTTGCTTTAGATGCCGCTCAGTCGAGCACTGGTCACGGCTAGTGGACCTCCGAAAAGATTGACGATCTCTTCGGTGATGAAACGCTCGACATGAGAAATTTCGTCGAGCGGTTTGGTGAACTCATGGGCAATCCGACTGGCTTCCCACTTAAGAGCCTGCACTTTCTTGCGCCGTGCATCAGCCGCACTGCCCCACATAGCCGCAGGCGGTGCAGAAGTCGCAGCCGTCCTTGTGAATCATGGTGGCATTGCCGCATTCGGGGCAGCGCCTGCCGGCCTGCGTCTGCAGCCCGGTTCCGGGGGTGACTCTGCTGGGCGTGGGCGACTGCAGCAAGCCCATTTCGACCAGCGGCAGGCCTTGCTCGTCGAGCACGCCCAGCATCGCATAGCGGTGGATGACGAGGCGCGCCACATAGGCCACCGTCGACGGCCAGACCTGCTGGCGCCGCTCGCCCGGCACGGGTGCCATGAAGTGGCCCAAGGGTTCGCCCACATTCAGCAGCTTGCGCAGCTTCATGCCGATCCAGGCCGGGTCCAGCACGCGCATGTCCAGCGACAGGAGCCGCGCCATGCCGTCCAGGGCCTTCGGGTAGTTGCCCGAAAAACCCATCGCGCAGGGACGCGTGGCGACGCCGCCGTCAGGCGTGGGCAGGCTGACTTCCTTCAGCGTCAAAGTGAATTGCTCGTTGGTGGCGGGGTTGTCGACGTCGACCGCCCAGGCCAGCGTGCCCATCGTGCCGGTGCGCGGCTCTTCGCGGCTGAACATGGCGTCCAGCACTGGCGTCGGTCCGCCCTCGACAAGCGCGCCGAGCTGCTCGCAGCGCCAGCGTATGACTGCCGCGGTGGCCGCCACGACACCCGGGAACAGGCGCGGCTCGCCATGCGGAGGCATCGGCATCTCGAAGGCGCGTTCTTCGGCCACGGTGGCCAGCGCATCGAGCTTGAGACGCAGCCAGGCGGCGTCATTGGTGCGCAAATCCATCGACAAGGTCTTCGCCACGGCCGCCAGACCACGCGGCTGTTCGGCGCCGTTCACCCACACTTCGAAAGGCAGGTTCTTGCCGAACAAACCCGCATCCGGACCCTCGGCCTGCAACTCGCCGACGAACAAGGCGAAGTCGCCGTGCGGATGTCGAATCATGTAGCTCCAGGCCGGGTTGCCATTGGGCAGTTCGGGCCGGCTGGGCCAGCGCAGGGAGGCCAGCACCGGCGCGGGCAGGCGGTCCAGGCGCATGCGCTGGTTGCCGCCATCGGCGGTAAGCGGTTCAGGCAAGACCTTGGGCGCAGCATCGACACTCAACACCGAACCCAGCACGCTGTTGGGCCGATAGGTGGCCAGGCCCTTGAGTCCCGACCGCCAAGCCAGCCGGTACAGATCCTGGAACTCTTCGTACGGGTAGTCGGCGGGCACGTTGACGGTCTTGGAGATGGCCGTGTCGATGCAGGGCGCGACCGCAGCCACCATCGCCTCGTGGGCCTCGGCACTGAGCTCGAGCGCGGTGACAAAAGCGTCGGTCAGCGGCGCGTTCTTGCCTTTCAAGTGACGGTACAGACGCCAGGCATGGTCTTCCACCGCATACTCTTTGTAGCTGCCATCGGGCATGCGCTTCTTGCGCGTGTAAGACCAGCTGAAAGCCGGCTCGATGCCGTTCGACGCATTGTCGGCAAACGCCAGGCTGATCGTGCCGGTGGGCGCGATCGACAGCAGATGCGAGTTGCGCAGACCCGTGGCACGGATGCGCTCCTTCAGGGGCGCCGGCAGACGCGACGCAAACGTGCCGCGGCTCAGGTACATGTCGGCATTGAAGAGCGGAAAGGCGCCGCGCTCCTTGGCCAGCTCGACCGACGCGCCATAGGAAGCGTCGCGCATCACCTCGCTGATGTGGCGCGCCATGGCACGCGCGGGCTCGGTGTCGTAGCGCAGATTCAGCATCACCAGTGCATCACCCAGGCCGGTAAATCCCAGACCCACGCGGCGCTTGTTGGCGGCCTCGCTTTGCTGCTGCAGCAAGGGCCAGACGGTGACGTCCAGCACATTGTCGAGCATGCGCGTGGCGGTGGCGCAGACGTCGGCGAAGCCCGCCTCGTCAAAGCGCGCATCGGCCTCGAAAGGTTGCTGCACGAAATGCGTCAGATCGACGCTGCCCAGGCAGCAGCAGCCATAAGGCGGCAGCGGCTGCTCGGCGCACGGATTGGTCGCGGTGATGGTCTCGCAGTAGCTGAGATTGTTGTCGTTGTTGATGCGGTCCAGGAACAGCACACCGGGCTCGGCGTGGTCGTAGGTCGAGCGCATGACCTGATCCCACAGCTCGCGCGCCGCCAGCTTGCGGTACACCCACATGCCGTCGCCGCGCTGGTAAGCCCCCTCGGCCTTGGTCTTCACGCCAGGCTCGGCCCGGTGCAGCAACTCGACCTGCGCATTCGCCTGGACGGCCTGCATGAAGTCGTCGGTCACGCCGATCGAGATATTGAAGTTCTTCAGGTCACCCTTGTCCTTGGCATGGATGAATTCCTCGATGTCGGGGTGATCGCAGCGCAGCACGCCCATCTGGGCGCCGCGCCGCGCGCCGGCCGACTCGACGGTTTCGCAGGAGCGGTCGAACACGCGCATATAGCTGACCGGACCCGACGCGCTGCTTTGCGTGCTGCCTACCCAGGCGCCGCGCGGTCGAATGCGAGAAAAGTCATAGCCCACGCCGCCGCCGCGACGCATCGTCTCGGCCGCTTCGGTGAGCGCTGTGTAAATGCCGGGGTGACCGTCTTCCATCTGGGCAATCGAGTCGCCCACCGGCTGCACAAAGCAGTTGATCAGCGTAGCCGACAGGTCAGTGCCCGCCGCCGAATTGATGCGCCCGGCCGGAATGAAGCCGCGCTGCTGGGCTTGCAGGAAACGCGCCTCCCAATGGGCGCGCTTGTCGGGGGCTTCGACCGCGGCCAGCGCGCGCGCCACGCGCATGCGCACGGCGTCCACATGCTGTTCATCGCCCTTGGCGTATTTCTCCAGCAGCACCTCGCCGCTGATGGCCTGCGCAGGCAGGCTGGAGGCGTCTACGACCTGACCGGGTTTGGCGATGGATTCACTCATGGGGCATTCTTTCATTCATCGATTGAAGCGGCGCGAAAGGGCGGCGAAAGCTGCACGCCACTTTGGGCCAGACTCGGGCTCCACGCAAGTGATGTTGGTCAATTTGGTGGAGAAATATTTAGAAACAAATACCGCAGGGTCGCCGCGGTTTTGACATCAGGCTGTTATATGGCGCAGGCACAGTGGGCTCCATGCAAAGCTGTCGTCACCCCCGCCATCAGGAGCCCTCAATGACAAGACATAAAGTACTGGCCACCACATTGAAACACTGGCTGATCCCCGATTCCAAGACGCCCGCGGTGCGTGGCACTTGGCGTGACACCAGCGTTGAAACCACGTCGCGCGCTCAAACCGCAAGTACGCCAACGCGCCGGCCCGGTTTTTACCGCAGCGAGGCCTTTGCTGAAGACTTGTTCGAGAGCCCCGCGACGCCAAACTGAAGTATAGGGCGTGCAGGTGATGGCGCTGTCGTGGAAAGCCCTAGCGGCGTCACCTCCGGGCGCTGTGTTCAGACCTTTCTGCGCGGCCCTACAAGCCGGGACGCCAGCCGCCAAGCCCACAGGCCGCTTGCGGTCCAGCGCAGCAGTCGACGTGGCCTGAGAAGCGCCAGCATGGCCGCCGTTGCGCCCGCCCCGCCCAGCAGCCAATGCGGGCGCTCGCGCAGCCACAGATAGCCTTGGTAGAACCTGTCGGTCAGCGCGATCGGACGGCGCAGGGCCAGCGTGTCGTTCGCCAACTCGACGCGCAACTCGGCGCTGCGCAAGCGCAATTCCATCTGGCGCAGTTGCAGCAGTCGTCCGGGGTCGCCGCGCATGTCGGTCAACCCTTCCGGTCGGACCGGTCGGCACCTCGGTCCGGATGGCGCAAGGCGTCGCGGTCGCGTGTCAGTTCGGCCAGGCTGGCGGCGAACGGGCCGCCAGCCTGCTTCATCGCGGCACAGGCGCGCCGCCACAGCAGCAGTGCGGCACACAGATAGATCAGGGTGAGCGCGCCGAGCGCCCACACCCGGTAGGCTTCGCCCAGCGCCAGCACGATGAAGAGGCTGAACGTCACCAGGCCGGCGCTGACGAACAAGAGCGCCAGCGCGCCCGCCATCACGCTGCGCGACACACGCATTTTTTCGAACTCAAGCTCGTTGCCCAGCAGCGCCAGGCGCACCTGCACTGTCTCCAGCAAAGTGGCGCTCAGGCGTCGCAACGCAGTGAGCAGGCCGGGTGCGGGCGGGTCAGGTTCAGTCATGGTCGATCGGCCCGCCACCGCCACGCCGTCGCATCAACGACGAGCGATCAAGAGCCCGACAATCACACCCACACCGGTGGCCGCCGCGATGGCGCGCCACGGCTTCTCGTGCACATAGTCGTCGGCCGCGTGACCGACCTCCTTGGCACGCTCCACCACGACTTCTTGCGCGCGAATCAAGCCGGCTTTGGCCTGGGTGAGCTTGGCCTGCATCTTGGCGCGTACCTCGGCCACGCCCTCTGTGGCGTCGCCGGCGGTGGCGCGCAACAATTCTTCGGCTTCGGAGACCACCATCTGCAGGTCGTGCATCAAGCGTTCCTTCTGGGCTTGCGTCGTGTCAGCCATGTTTTCTCTCCTCGATAGGAATTGGGAATCGCGCTGTCACCATAACGCCATTGACACCGCAATTCACGACGAAGCCCGATGCCCACAGTATCAGCGATGACAAATCGCAATCCGGGATGATTTTTCGCCCGATTGACTCTGGCGGCGCTTGGCATCGCCGTTTCGAGGCTCAAAAAAAGGCCGCCCGAAAGGGCGGCCATCTGCGCAACGGTGCCCGAGTCAGCGCGCCTGCTGGCGCGCACCCAGGCGTGGTCATCGGTCAGTCGTTGGCGTAGATGTCGACATCCTTGGTTTCACGCACGAAGATCATGCCGATCACAAAGCTCATCGCGGCCACGCCGATCGGGTACCACAGGCCGTAGTAGATGTTGCCGTTCTGCGCCACCATGGCGAAGGTGATTGAAGGCAGCATGCCACCGAACCAGCCGTTGCCGATGTGATACGGCAAGCTCATCGAGGTGTAGCGGATGCGGGTCGGGAACAATTCGACCAGCATCGCCGCGATCGGGCCGTAGACCATGGTGACGTAGATCACCAGAATCGTCAGGAGCGCGATCACCATCGGCTTGTTCACCTTCTCCGGGTCGGCTTTGGCGGGATAGCCGGCCGCCTTCATGGCGTCTGACAACTCCTTCTTGAACGCGGCAATGCCCTTGGCGCTGGCTTCGTCGAACTTGTGGCCACCTGCCGCCAAGGTGGCGTTGAGCGAGTTCACGACCTTGTCGCCGATCTTGACGGAGGCCACCGTGCCGGCCGGACCTGCCACGGTTTCGTAGCTTGCCGAAGACAGTGCCAGTGCACGCTTGGCAATGTCGCAAGAACTGTTGAAGTCCACCTCGCGGGCAATCGGACTGCCCTGGAACGAGCAAGTGGACTGATCCACTGTGACGACGATTTGCGACGAGGCCTGAGCCTTGGCCAGGTCGGGGTTGGCCGCATTCGTCAGCGCCTTGAACAGCGGGAAGTAGGTCAGGCAGGCCAGCAGCAATCCGGTCATGATGATGGGCTTGCGACCGATCTTGTCCGACAGCGTGCCGAACACCACGAAGAACGGTGTTCCGATCAGCAGCGACGCGGCGATCATCAGTTGCGCGGTGGTTCCGTCAACCTTCAGCGTGCTGGTCAGGAAGAACAGCGCATAGAACTGACCCGAGTACCACACCACGCCCTGGCCCGCGACCAAGCCGAACAGCGCCAGCGCAACGTACTTCAGATTCGACCAGCGACCGAAGGACTCGGTCAGCGGCGCCTTGGAGGTGCGCCCTTCCGACTTCATCTTCTGGAACGCCGGAGACTCGTTCATGCTCAGTCGAATCCACACGCTGACCGCCAGCAAGAAGATCGAGATGATGAACGGAATGCGCCAGCCCCAATCGGCAAAGGTCGCTTCGCCCATCGCCGTGCGCGTGCCAAGAATCACCAGCAGCGACAGGAACAAACCCAGCGTCGCCGTGGTCTGGATCCAGGACGTGTAAGCGCCGCGCTTGTTCTGCGGCGCGTGTTCGGCCACGTAAGTGGCGGCACCACCGTACTCGCCGCCCAAGGCCAATCCTTGCAGCATGCGCAGGCCGATCAATATCACCGGTGCGGCAATGCCGATCGTGGCATAGCTCGGCAGCAAGCCCACGATCGAGGTGGACAGGCCCATGATGACGATCGTCACCAGAAAGGTGTACTTGCGCCCGATCATGTCGCCAAGCCGGCCGAACACCAGCGCGCCGAACGGGCGCACGAAGAAGCCTGCCGCAAACGCCAGCAAGGAGGCGATGAAGGCGGCTTGGGGATCGAGCGCCGAGAAGAAGTGCTTGGCAATGAACGGTGCCAGCGAGCCGTACAGATAAAAGTCGTACCACTCGAACACCGTGCCGAGCGACGAAGCGAAGATGACCTTCTTCTCCGTAGGCGTCATGCCGACGTTTGTTGATGCCGCGCTTGCAGTTGCCATGCGGGTGTCTCCTGATGATTGAAGGACCACCGCCCGGCGATCCGTGGAGCGCACTATGGAAGCCGACGCTGAACGCAGTCTGACGCGACGCTGTCGCGAAACTGACCAGATCGGTGGCAACCCGTACGCGGCATTTCTCATAGCAGGAGTCGAGACGGCGGCTAGGGAAAGCCCCAGGGCCTGGTCCCTTGGATCAGACAGGCGCCGCGGCGCGCCGCTCTATGACTTTGCTCGGACGATACCCGGGCGCGCCTGGCCCGCCGCGTCCCAGTCCGGGCCCTGGAACCAGCGGTCGCCTTGCAGATAGGCCGCCAGCATCTCCAGCGAATCGAGCCCCCAGAACAAGCGTCCGTCGATTCCAAAAGTGGGCACGCCGAACACGCCGCGTTCGATGGCCGCGTCGGTGGCCTGGCGCAACGCCAGCTTGACTGCGTCCGAGCGCGGATCGAGGCTGGGGGCCAGGTCTTGCTGCAGCAGCGCCAGGCGCTCGGGTTCGTTGGCATCGAGCCCGCCGTGCCAGACATGGTGAAAGAGCTTCTCGACCACATAACGGTTCGGCCCGGCCTGCGGCCCCACGCAGGCCCAGGCCAAGCGCTGCAGCGCCAGCGGGTTGAACGGGTGCTGCGCGGGCAGTTGCAACTCGACGCCTTGCCGGTGTGCGATCCAGGCGACCTGGCGGTAGGTCCACTGCCGCTTGGTCTCCATTTCGGCCGGACCTTTCTGCCCCCAGTGCTGGAGCAGGGCGGCCAACAGGATCGGCTGGTAGTTCACTACCACATTCAGCCCCGTCAAGGCCTCGGGCAAACGCTCGAACGCGAGTGCCGAATACGGTGAAATGACGTCGAAGTAGAAGGTGATTTGCTTCATTGCATCTCCGTCGATAGAGTTTCAGACTGGCGGCGCTGCGCTCTTGACGCCATGCGCTACGAGCACCGCGCGCCGCGCCGGCAGCAAGTCCAGCACACTGCGCTTGTCCGCATCGTCGAGCGTGGACCAGGCGGCAATCTCGACGATGCTGCGCGCGCAGCCTTCGCACCAGCCGGTCGCCGCGTGCATGCGGCAGATATTGATGCAGGGCGAGGTCACAACCGCGGACGCAGTCGTCATGTCAAGCGCCCTGCACGACATCGAGCACCGGCGCGCCAGTCAGCGCCACCAGCTCGGCCG
This sequence comes from uncultured beta proteobacterium, assembly GCA_963740455.1. GTDB lineage: Bacteria > Pseudomonadota > Gammaproteobacteria > Burkholderiales > Burkholderiaceae_C > Paucibacter. The sequence continues at coordinate 132,204 of CAVUEF010000012.1, read as the reverse complement.
GAGTCAGCCTGAACACGCCGTTCGGGTGACCGGCAGCGGCCCAGATAAGGTCGAAGCGAAACAGCTCGGCGTCGATGAACAGCAGCGGCGCCTGGCCGTCGATGGCCGCATGGCCGACCGGCGACACACCGCCAATCGAGAAGCCGGTGCTGGCCTTGACGAAGTCGGCGTCGGCCCGGCCCAGCGTGCCGGTGTGCGGCACGAGCTTCTTCTCGTCGACGCGGCGGTCGCCCGAGGTGATCACCAGCACCGCACGGCCATCGCTCTTGCGACGGAACACCACGCTCTTGGCGATCTGCCCCAGGCTCACGCCCAAGGCATCGGCGGCTTCCTGCGCGGTGCGCGCCGCCACCTCCAGCCACAGCGGGGCATGCACATGCCGGCTTTCGGCCAGCGCTTGCGCCACGCGGCGAAAGCCTTCGGGACGCGCGGATGAATCGGTGGCTTCGCTCATGCGCCTATTGTCGCTGCGCCAACGCTCTCAGCTCGCCCGCTTGGCCAGCAGCGCCCGGCCGACGCGCGACACGGGCGCGCGGCCCAACACGCCCGAGATGAAGGCGCCGGCGTCGACCAATCTGTCGATGTCGATGCCGGTCTCTATGCCAAGGCCGTCCAGCATGAACACCACGTCCTCGGTCGCGACATTGCCGGTCGCGCCCTTCGCATAAGGGCAGCCGCCGAGACCCGCGACGCTGGTGTCGAAGGTATGCACGCCAAGCTCCAGGCAGGCATAGATATTGGCCAGCGCCTGGCCGTAGGTGTCGTGAAAGTGCCCGCTCACCTCGGCCAACGGGTAGTGCTTGAGCGCGCGCTCCAACGCCGCCTGCGCCTTGCGCGGCGTGCCCACGCCAATCGTGTCGGCAACGCCCATGTGATCGACGCCGATGGACTTCAACAACTTGACGACCAGTTCGACCTCGTCGGCGCTGACCTCGCCCTGGTAGGGGCAGCCCAGCGCGCACGACAGCGCACCGCGCACCTTTACGCCTGCGGCATGCGCGGCTGCGACCACCGGTGCAAAGCGCTCGATGCTCTGGGCAATGCCGCAATTGATATTGCGCTGGCTGAAGGCCTCGGTGGCGGCGGCGAACACGACGATCTCGTCGGGGTGGCTGAGCAACGCTGCTTCGACACCCTTCAGGTTCGGCGTCAGCACCGAGTAGCGCACGCCGGGCTGGCGCTTGATGGCCGCCATCACAGCGGCGTTGTCGGCCATTTGCGGCACCCACTTGGGCGACACGAAGCTGGTGACCTCGATCTCCTTTAAGCCTGCCAGCTGCAGCATCGCGACGAGCCGCGCCTTGTCGGCGGTGGCCACCATGTCCTTTTCGTTTTGCAAGCCGTCGCGCGGCCCGACATCGACCAACGTGACCCTTGTAGGCAGCGTCATGGCGATTCCCCCTTCAGTGGCTGCATGCGCAACAACTCGGCGCCGTCGCCGATCTGGTCGCCCACCGCGAACAGCAGCTCGGCCACCACGCCGTCGTGCGGCGCGCTGATGGTGTGCTCCATTTTCATCGCCTCCATCACGGCCAGCGGCTGGCCCAGCTTGACCGCGTCGCCGACCTGCGCCAGAAACGCCACCAGCTTGCCAGGCATCGGCGCGGTCAACCGGCCGCCCTCGACAGCGCCGTCGCCCGCGTGGGCGATCAGATCGACTTCGGTGACGATGGCCGATCCTTGATGGGCAAACACCGCCACCCGCTCGCCTTGCGCATAGGCCTTGACGGTGATGCGGCGTTGCTCTGGGCCGCTGCCCAGCAGCAGTTCATGAGTCTCAAGATCGGATGAATTCACAGCGAATGGCAAGGCCTGTCCGGCCACCGTGATCTGCATGCCCCCCTGATGATGGCGCGACAGCAGCACCTCGTGATGCCTGCCGCCTTCCTCCAGATCGAAGCGACGCTCGGAGGCGCCGAACATGCGCCAGCCGTCGTGGCAGCTCCAGGGGTCGCTGGTCTGCAGCGCCGCTTCTCTGGCCAGCGTGCGCGCCACCACCGCCGCAGCGCTGATCTGCAGCAGCAGGCCGGGCTGATCGAACAAGGCGGCATGCTCGCGTTCGATCAGCGCGGTGTCGAGATTGGCGCCGGCGAACGATGCGGTCGCAGCGCAGCGACGCAGGAACGCGACATTGGTCTGCAAGCCGACGATATGCGTGTCGCGCAGCGCGGCATCCAACCTGGCCAGCGCCTGCGCGCGGTCTTCGCCCCAGACGATGAGCTTGGCCACCATCGAGTCGTAATACGGGCTGATCGCGTCGCCTTCGTCAAAGCCGCGGTCGATGCGCACCGGCGCGGGCTGGTGAAAGCTCTCGGCGTCGGCATTGCGGCGAAACGCCACATGCTCGGGCCAGCGCGCCACCGTCATCACGCCGGTAGCGGGCAGGAAGTTGGCCTCGGGGTTTTCGGCGCAGATGCGCGCCTCGATCGCGTGACCGTGGATCGCCAGATCGGCTTGCTTGGCCGGCAGCGCCTCGCCGCTGGCGACAAGCAATTGCCACTCGACCAGATCGAAACCGGTGATGGCCTCGGTGACCGGATGCTCGACCTGCAGCCGGGTGTTCATCTCCATGAAGAAGAAGCGCATCTCGCCATCGCCAAGCTGCTCGACGATGAACTCGACCGTGCCCGCGCCGACATAGCCGACCGCCCTGGCCGCCGCCACCGCCGCCGCGCCCATCTGCTCGCGCAGCTCGGGCGTCAAGCCGGGGGCGGGCGCCTCCTCCAGCACCTTCTGGTGGCGGCGCTGCACCGAGCAATCGCGCTCGAACAGATAGACGTAATTGCCCAGCGTGTCGCCGAACACCTGGATCTCGATATGGCGCGGCCGCTGCACATAGCGCTCGATCAGCACCGCGTCGCTGCCGAAGCTGTTGACGGCCTCGCGTTGGCATGACTTGAGCGCGGCGTCGAATTCTTGCGCCTGCTGCACGATGCGCATGCCTTTTCCGCCGCCGCCGGCGCTGGCCTTGATCAGCACCGGGTAGCCTATGGCGGAGGCCTCCTGCTTCAACAGGGTCAGGTCTTGACTCTCGCCGTGGTAGCCCGGCACCAGCGGCACGCCGGCCTGCTCCATCAGGCGTTTCGATTCGGCTTTCAGCCCCATCGCCTTGATGCTGGACGGCGGCGGTCCGATGAAGACCAGGCCCGCATCAAGACAGGCCAGCGCGAATTCAGCGTTCTCGCTCAGAAAGCCGTAACCGGGATGGATCGCCTCGGCGCCAGTCGCCTTGGCCGCATCGATGATGCGCTGCCACTGCAGATAGCTGTCGCGCGGCGCCGCGCCTCCGATCAGCACCGCCTCGTCGCAGGCCCGCACATGGCGCGCGCCGGCGTCGATCTCGGAATACACGGCCACCGTCTTGACACCAAGACGGCGCGCGGTTGCCGCCACCCTACACGCTATCTCGCCTCGATTGGCGATGAGGATCTTAGTGAACATGCTTGCCCCTATTCATGTCAGCCAGCCCGGCTTGCGCTTGTTCAGAAAGCTCTGCACGCCTTCGCGGCCTTCGCTGCTGGCGCGTATATCGGCGATGCGCCGCGCGGTGTCATCGCGCAAGTCGGCAGTGATGGGCGCATGCGCGACGTCTTGCACCAGGCGTTTGCAGGCGCGCACGGCGGTCGGGCTGTTGGCGACCAGTGCGGCGAGCAACTCGTCAACTTTCTCGTCCAGCGTCTCAGGAGTGGTCAGTTCATGCACCAGACCCAGCCGATGCGCCTCGGCGGCGCTGAAGCGCTCGGCCGTGACGAAATAGCGGCGCGCCGCTTGCTCACCCATGGCGCGCACGACATAGGGGCTGATGGTGGCCGGCAGCAATCCGAGCTTGGCCTCGGACAAACAGAAACCCGCCGTGTCGCTCGCCACCACGATGTCGCACACCGCCACCAACCCGACGCCGCCGGCATAGACATCGCCCTGCACGCGCGCGATCACCGGCACCGGGCACCGGTAAATCGTCCACAGCATCTCGGCGAGCTTGGCCGCGTCGGCATGGTTCTCTTCCCAGCTGTAGCCGGCCATGGCTTTCATCCAGTTCAGATCGGCGCCGGCGCAAAAAGCCTTGCCAACGGCGGCCAGCACAATCGCGCGCAGGGTCGGGTCTTGACTCAGCTCGCTGAAAGCGGCGGTGAGTTCGGCAATCACCGCGTCGTTGAAGGCGTTGCGCACTTGCGCGCGGTTCAAGGTGACGCGCGCGACATGGCCGTCGCGGCTGATTTTCAATGTGGCTTCATTCATTGCGGCCTCACATGCGCAACACGCCGAGCCTGGTTTCCGGGATGGACGTGCAGCGGGCAGATGGCTAGGGTCATGATTGGCTTTGGCGGGGAATGGGCACAGCGGGCAACTGCCGGGTTCAGGTTCAATGCTTCCAGACCTTCAGACCGCGCAGCAAGTCCAGCGCGTCGAAGTCGCGGTCTCTGTGCAGCAAGGCGTAGTCGTTCTCGATGCAGAAGGCTGCAACCAGCACGTCGATGCCGCTGCGTACCGTGTAGCCCTGCCCACGCAGGCTGCGGTAGTGTTGAACGGCGGCCAGGGCGAGCTCCTCGCCGCCAGCCGTCTCGACGCTCAGGCCCTGCATCAGCAGGCTGGCCTGGCGCAGATCACGCTCGTGGCGGAAGCCGCGCAGCACCTCGAACAGCACCAGGTCGGGCACGACCAGGCGCACCTCGCCATGGTCCAGCAGCTCGTGCAATTGCTCGACGGCCGGATGCTCGGCACCGGTGAAGAAGTCTATCCAGACGCCGGAGTCAACGACCAGCACGGCGCTTGCCCGGTTTGGGTTCGCTGGTGACGAGGGCCTTGGCCTCGGGGGCGGTGGTCCAGTCTATGCCCTCATCACCCTCCCATTGCAGCTTGCCGCGCCACTTGAGGATCTCGCGGTAGGCGGCTTGGCGGGCGAGCAGCTTCAGGCCGGCCTCAACCGCGTCCTTCTTGGTCTTGAACGGGCCGGCCTGCAAGGCCTTTTCCATCAAGGCGTCGTCGATATCGATGTTGGTGCGCATGATGTGCTTAAACGTTGATCTTCATACACATTGTATGCCTTACATCCGGAACACGCCGAACTTGGTGTCGGCGATAGGCGCGTTCAGCGCTGCGCTCAGGCCCAGCGCCAGCACGCGGCGCGTGTCGGCGGGGGCTATCACGCCGTCGTCCCAGAGGCGCGCCGATGCGTAGTAGGGGTGGCCCTGATCCTCGTACTGCTGGCGTATCGGCGCCTTGAAAGCTTCTTCTTCCGCCGCGCTCCAACTGCCACCCTTGGCCTCGATGCCGTCGCGCCTGACGGTCGCCAAGACCGACGCCGCCTGCTCGCCGCCCATCACCGAGATGCGCGCGTTGGGCCACATCCACAGAAAGCGCGGCGAGAAGGCGCGGCCGCACATGCCGTAATTGCCGGCGCCGAAACTGCCGCCGATGATGATGGTGAATTTGGGCACTTGGGCGCAAGACACGGCAGTCACCATCTTGGCGCCGGCGCGGGCGATGCCGTCGTTCTCGTATTTGCGTCCCACCATGAAGCCGGTGATGTTCTGCAGGAAGACGAGCGGAATCTTGCGCTGGCAGCACAGCTCGACGAAATGCGCGCCCTTGTTCGCGCTCTCGGCAAACAGGATGCCGTTGTTGGCGACGATGCCCACCGGCATTCCTTCGACATGCGCGAAGCCGCAGACCAGCGTCGTGCCGTAGCGCGACTTGAACTCGTCGAATTCGGAGCCGTCGACAATGCGCGCGATCACCTCGCGCACGTCATAGGGTTTGCGGGTGTCGGTCGGAATCACACCATTGAGCTCGGCCGCATCGAACAGCGGCGCGCGCGGCGTCTGGCACAGCAGCGGGTTGTCCTTGCGCCAATTCAATTGCGCCACCGCCTGGCGCGCGATGGCCAGCGCATGCAAATCGTTGTTGGCCAGATGGTCGGCCACGCCCGACAGGCGCGTGTGCACGTCGCCGCCGCCCAGGTCTTCGGCGGTGACCACCTCGCCGGTGGCGGCTTTCACGAGCGGCGGGCCGCCCAGAAAGATCGTGCCCTGGTTCTTGACGATGATGGTCTCGTCGCTCATCGCCGGCACATAGGCGCCGCCCGCGGTGCAAGAGCCCATCACGACGGCGATCTGCGCAATGCCCTGGGCGCTCAAATTGGCTTGATTGAAAAAGATCCGCCCAAAATGGTCGCGGTCTGGAAAGACCTCGTCCTGAGTGGGCAAGTTTGCGCCGCCCGAGTCGACCAGATAGATGCAGGGCAGGCGGTTTTGCAGCGCGATCTCTTGCGCGCGCAAATGCTTTTTCACGGTGAGTGGAAAGTAGCTGCCGCCCTTCACGGTGGCGTCATTGCAGACCACCATGCACTCGACGCCAGAGACGCGGCCGATGCCGGCCACGATGCCTGCGCCGGGCGCGTCGTTGTTGTAGACATTCAGCGCGGCCAGCGGCGCGAGCTCCAGAAACGGCGTGCCCGGGTCGAGCAGCATCTCGACCCGATCACGCGGCAGCAATTTGCCGCGCGCCACATGCTTGGCGCGCGCCGCCGCGCCGCCACCGAGCGCTATTTTGTTGAGCTGGGCCTGCAAGTCAGCCACCAGTTCGCGCATCGCCAGGGCGTTCGCCTTGAAGTCGACAGAGCGCGGGCTGAGCTTGGAATTCAGGGCGGGCATAAGGTCTTTCTGAAGCTGGCGCCGCATGCGGCGCATGAACGGTGGCGCTTGTTGTTGAACATGTGAGTATCACTCAACGACGTTCCAATATAAAACGACTTTCAAGCCACTTCTAAGCAGGATAGTACAGCAACGTATTCAACACAATCCGTATTTGAGTATTACTCAACAAATGCTTGAACAGACGCCGGATCAGGGCTAGCATGGCGCAACCAGAACCCTCGCCCAACCATGCCCGCCATCAAGCTGTCCAATCGTCGCGCACCGGCCAGCGCCAAGTCCGAACAGCGCGTGCGCGACATTCTGCGCGTGGCGCGCGAGGTGTTCGCCGAGCGTGGATTTCAGGCCGCCACCACCACCGAGATCGCGCAACGTCTGGGCGTCTCGGAAGCCACGGTGTTCACCTATTTCCGTGGCAAGCGCGAGCTGTGCATGCGCGTGATCGGCGACTGGTACGACGAGATCATCGCCGCCATCGAGAGCGGCTTGCCGCGCGACGCCAGCATCCAGCAGCAACTGCGTTTCATGGTGCACACGCATCTGAGGCTGTTCCTGATCCAGGGCACGGGGCTGTGCGCGCTGGTGCTGTCCGAGGGCCGCTCCAAGAGCCAGGACCTGGGCGACGACTTCAAACAACTGCAGCGCCGCTATACCGCGCCGCTGATGGACTTGCTGGCGCGCGGCCAGGCCAGCGGCGAGATCCGCAAGGACCTGCCGCTGCGCCTGCTGCGCTCGCTGGTGTTCGGCCCCATGGAGCACATTCTCTGGGAGGCGGTGAGCACGCAGCGCGCGATCGACATTGAGGCCAGCGCCGAGGCGGTCGTGCAATTGCTGTGGCCGGCCTTGCAAGCACCCGCTGCCGAGTTGGCGGCACTGCGCAAGTTCCGCAATCAGGTCGAGTCGGCACTGCATCAGCTTTGATGCCGGGGGCCGGCGTTGCTGCGCTGTTCGCGCAGCAGCGCCGCCAGCAGCGCCATGCCCACCAGCAGTACCGCCGCCGTCAGCCACAAGGCGCTGCGGTAGCTGCCGCTGGTTTGCACCATGCTGCCGGTCAGGGCCGGTGCGCTGATCTGTGCCACGCCATAGCTCAAGGTCAGACGCGCCATTGCCTTGCCGGGGTTGCCGGGTGAGCTGCGCCCGACCAGCGCCAGCGTCAGGCTGACGATGCCGATGGCGGTCGCGCCATACAGCAGCGCACCCACCAGCGCCGCCGCCAGGGAACCCGACCAGACAGGCAATAGCGCCGACACGATTTGCAAGGCAAAGGCGATCAGCAGCGCCGGCAGTTCACCGCTGCGCCGCGCGATGCGGTCCCACAAGAAGACCGCCGGCATCGCCGCCAGCCCCACCAACAACCAGGCCAGTGGCCCGCTGCCGGCCAGGCTCGGCTGGCGCTCGACGATGACCACGGTGAAGGTGGCGCCGATCACAAACCCCCAGCCGGCGCAAAAATACGCCGCCATCATCAGGCCCATCCAGCGCATCGATGGCGCGGCGCCGCTCAGGTGCCCGGCCTTGGCGGGTGACGGCACCGGCGGTCGCCAGGCCCAGGCGGGCAGCAAGAACACCAGGCCCAGCGCGGCCAGACCCAGCCAGTGCCCGGCCCAGTTCAAGCGCAGCGCCGACAGCGCCATGGCACCCAGCGCCGAGACCGCGATTCCCAGACCGATGCCGATGAAGTGCAGCCCCAACTCGGGTCGGCGCCCGGCGCGCATCAGCCAGTTCAGCACCAGACCCGACCCGAGCAGCAGGCCGGCCGCTCCGCACAGCCCGCCCAGATAGCGCGACAAGGCCCAGACGACCGGGTTGTCTGTGAGCCCCATCGTGAGCGTGCTGACGATGGCCAGCAGCAGGCCTGCGCTGTACAAGCGCTGGCGCCAGCGCCCGTCGTCTATCCATGCGGCGAGCAAGGCGCCGCTCATATAGCCCAGGTAGTTGATGGCGGCCAGCCATCCTCCTGCCAGGTCGGAGAGCCCCGCTTGCGTCTGCATCAGCGGCAGCAGCGGCGTGTAGGCAAAGCGCGCCAGCCCCAGCGTGAGCACCAGGCCGCAGATGCCGCCGGTGATGACTTTCCAGGGGACCAGTGTCGAAATTGGGGAGCTCATGGCGGCACAGCTTAGCGCGCCGCTTTGGCGGCGCCTACTGGGGGTGGTAGTGGTTCAGCCAATCGAGCTTGGCGGCGTACAAGGCTTGATCCTTGCGCGTGGTGGTGTTTTCCACGGCGAGCGCCATCTGCTCGCGTGCCGCATCGATCTCACCCAGCGCGTAATGCGCGCGCGCCAACCAGTAATGGAACTCGTGGTAATACGCAGCGCGGTCCACTTCCTTGCGGAACCAGACCTTGGCTGCTTGATAGTCGCCCCGCGCCATGGCCGCCATTCCCTGGTTGAAATAGCTGAACGGTGGATGCGGCTGAAGCTGCGCCAGCTTGAGCTTGAGCGCGTCGGCCTCGGCATGGCGCCCCAGATCCGTCAGCAGGAGCGCGAGATTGGACATGATCTGGGTGTTGGCAGGCTCGCGCTGCAGCACCTCGTTGAAGACCCGCTCGGCCAGATTCAGATCGCCATGGCGGCGATAGATCACCCCCAGCGTGTTGTAGGCGCTCAGGAATTTGGGGTCTTTCAGGACCGCTGCGCGCGCCCACCAGTAGGCCGCGTCGACCTCGCCCTTGGCCAGCGCTTCGGCGGCGCGATTGCTCAGGTACATGGCCACGATGGTGGCCTCGGAAATCGGCACCGAGCGTTGCTTGCGGATGTCGGCGCCGGGCACAAAGTCGACGATCAAGGCTTCGTACGTCGAGCGCAAAGCGTTGGCCCCGCCGCTTTGCTTGCCCAGCGTCAGGTTGACGTGGCCCAGCGCCAGCACCAGGTCACCGCTGCGCCCCCAGCTTTCTTGATCGAGCACGCTTTGAAACTGCACCTCCAGGCCCAGCTCGCGGGCAAAGGCCGCCGTCATGATGACCAGGGACAGACAGTTTCCGGCCCGCGCATCAAACGCCTCGGCAGCATTGCGCGTCATGCTCGAGTCGTATTCCAGCCTGAGCAGGCCCTGGTCGTAGAGCGCCTCGATGAGTCCGCGCCGGATGCCTTTGGCGCGCACCTGGGTGGCCAATGCGCCGCTGCTGGCGTAGCGCTTCATGGCCGCGCTGAGCGCGAACACGTCGTGGGCCTGAACCTCGTGTGCGGGGCGCACGAAGCGCTGGTCGGCAAACAGCGATTCGGGCGCTGGTGGCTGCACGGGCACGCTCGAACAGGCTGCCAGCAGCAGGAAAAAAGCCAAGGCGGCGGACGACTTCATGGCGGCCTCCTGGTCAGGAAAGCGCTGCTTCAGTGATACATCGAACAAGGCGCCTGGCGACCCATCCCTTGAACGAGCGCCCCGATATTACGCCCCGAGCACCTTGGCCACCGCATGCGAACGCAGGCGAAAGGCGTCAGGCATGCCGGACCCCAGCAGCGGGCGCAAATAGAGCCGAAACGCGTCGGTCACATCGGTGCCGGAGGCGGCGATGAATTCATCTTCCATGACGCGCGTCTTGCCCGCCACCGCGTCGAGCGCCAGCAGCTCGTAATCGACCGCGTAATGGCCCGTGCGCTTGATCGCCACCGAGCCGTCGCGGCTGCCCCACAGTGCGTACTGCACCGCCTTTTCGCCGACCTCGCGCCCCTCGCGCTGATCGACGTCGGACACGCAGCCGATGAACGAGCGCTGCAGGTAGCCGAAGGTGTCGCCGCGCACGCGCTTGATGCCGAGCTTGGCCTTGATTTCCTCGCACAGCAGATCGGCCAGCGCGCCGCTGCCCGAGAGCTGGACATTGCCGTGCGCGTCATGCTCCAGCGTCTTGGCGAGTTTGCTCAAGATCGGCACACCGGCCGCGTCGTGGATGCCCTCGGAGACGGCGATCACGCAGCGCCCGTAGCGCTCGTGCACCGCCTTCACGTCGGCCAGGAATTTCTCGATGGCGAACACGCGCTCGGGCACATAGATCAGGTGCGGCCCGTCGTCGGGAAACTTCTTGCCCAGGGCGGCGGCGGCGGTCAGGAAGCCCGCATGGCGGCCCATCACCACGCCGACATAGACGCCGGGCAGCGCCGCGTTGTCGAGGTTCACGCCGGTGAAGGCCTGCGCCACAAAGCGCGCCGCCGACGGGAAACCGGGCGTGTGGTCGTTGCCGACCAGATCGTTGTCGATGGTCTTGGGGATGTGGATGGCGCGCAGCGGATAGCCGGCCTTGCTGGCCTCCTGGCTGACGATGCGCACCGTGTCCGACGAATCATTGCCGCCGATATAGAAGAAATGCCCGATCTCGTGCGCCTGCAGCACCTTGAAGATCTCCTGGCAATACTTGACGTCGGGCTTGTCACGCGTGGAGCCCAGCGCCGACGACGGCGTGGCCGCCACCAGCTCCAGGTTGTGGTTGGTTTCCTGGGTCAGATCGCAGAAGTCCTCGTTGACGATGCCGCGCACGCCATGCCTTGCGCCGTAGACACGCTGGATGCCATGGTGGCGGCGTGCTTCGAGCACAACCCCGACGAGCGACTGGTTGATCACGGCGGTGGGGCCGCCGCCCTGGGCGACGAGTACTTTTCCGGATGACATGCGGACTCCTGGTGTTGATCAGCGGTGGCGCCTGGTGCGCACGACCGCCATTGTGCACATGGCGCACGCGGCTTTGCGATCAAAGCGCGTGCTCGCGCAAGGCCTCGACCCACAAGCCCTGCAAGATCAGCTGGGTGGCTTGAGCGAAGAATCGTTTTCCTTATTCACCCATTTGGAGTAAACATCCACCCCGTTCTTCGCTAACCGGGCCGATCGACGAAACGCGGCCCCGATGGACTGAATGAGAATCCCCTCTTCCTGCTCTCACAAGCGTCCGCCCATGACACCGATCGTATCCAGCAAGGCCTTGCGCGACTACCAACTGGCAGACAACCTGGGCGCGGCCAGCGGCGCGGTGTTCCTGACCGGTACGCAGGCGCTGGTGCGCCTGGTGCTGATGCAAAAGGCCCTGGACCAGCAACATGGACTCAACACCGCCGGTTTTGTGTCGGGTTACCGTGGCAGCCCGCTGGGTTTTGTCGACCAGCAGATGTGGAAGGCCAAGCATGCCCTGGACGCTGCGCAGATCAACTTTCTGCCCGCCATCAACGAAGACCTGGCCGCCACCGCGTGCCTGGGCGTGCAGCGCGTGGCGCTCGACGCGCAGCGCACGGTCGATGGCGTGTTCGCCCTGTGGTACGGCAAGGGGCCAGGTGTTGACCGTTCGGGCGACGCGCTCAAGCATGGCAATGCCTATGGATCATCGAAGCTCGGCGGCGTGCTGGTCGTGTGCGGCGACGACCACGGCTGCACCTCGAGCAGCATGCCGCACCAGTCCGAGATGGCGCTGCAAGCCTGGAGCATGCCCATCGTGCACCCGGCGAACGTGGCCGAGTATCTCGAGTTCGGCCTCTACGGCTGGGCGCTGAGCCGCTTCTCGGGCGCGTGGGTCGGCTTCAAGGCAATCTCGGAAGTGGTCGAGTCGGGCATGACGGTCGTTCTGGACCAGGTCACGCTCGATTTCGAACAGCCGATCGACCACCAGCCGCCCGCGAACCTGCACATACGCGCCGTCGATCTGCCTTCGCTGGAGCTCGAATCGCGGCTCGTCCACAAGCTCGACGCGGTGCGCGCCTTTGCCCGCGTCAACTCGATCGACAAGCACATCGTCGCCAGCCCCGCGGCCACGTTGGGTATCGTGACAGTGGGCAAGGCGCATTTCGATTTCATGGAAGTGCTGCGCCGGCTCGACCTCGACCCGAATGCGCTGGCCGCCGCCGGCGTGCGCGTCTACAAAGTCGGCCTGGTGTTTCCGATCGAGCCGACGCGCCTGCTCGAGTTCACGCAGGGCCTGAGCGACATTCTGGTGATCGAAGAGAAAGCGCCCATCGTCGAGCGCCAGATCAAGGAGCTGCTCTACCACCTGCCCGACGCGCAGCGCCCCGAGGTGATAGGCAAGACCGACGCGGAGAATCGCCCGGTGTTAAGCAGCCTGGGCGAGCTGCGCCCCTCGCGCATCATGGGCGTGGTGGCCGACTGGCTGGCGCGCCTGAATCCGGCGCTGGATCGGCGCGCGCTGGTGGTCGATTTCGTCACGCCGAAGCTGCTGTCGAACGCCGCCGACGCGGTCAAGCGTCAACCCTACTTCTGCTCGGGCTGCCCGCACAACACCTCGACCAAGCTGCCCGAAGGCTCGCGCGCGCTGGCCGGCATCGGCTGCCACTTCATGGCGAGTTGGATGGAGCGCGGCACCAGCGGCCTGATCCAGATGGGCGCCGAGGGTGTCGACTGGGCCGCGCAGTCGCGCTTCACGCGCGAGAAGCATGTCTTCCAGAACCTCGGCGACGGCACCTACTACCACTCGGGTTATCTGGCGATACGCCAGGCGGTCGCCGCCAACACCAACATCACCTACAAGATTCTCTACAACGACGCGGTCGCGATGACCGGCGGCCAGCCGGTGGACGGCAGCATCAGCGTGCCGCAGATCGCGCGCCAGGTCGAAGCCGAAGGCGTCAAGCAAGTCGTGATCGTGTCGGACCAGATCGGCAAGTACAAGGGATTGGATGCGCTGTTCCCGCCGGGCACGACCTTCCACGACCGCGCCGAGCTCAATGCGGTGCAGCGCCGCCTGCGCGCCATCGAAGGCGTCACCGTGCTGATCTACGACCAGGTCTGCGCCGCCGAGAAGCGCCGCCGTCGCAAGAAGGGCGAGCTTGAGCGCCGGGCCGCCCCAAGCTCAAGCGTTCTCCCCCTCGGGGGGAGCGGCGCCGCAGGCGTCAGGGGGCTCAATGAAACCGAGGCCCCGAAGCGCATCTTCATCAACCAGGCGGTGTGCGAGGGCTGCGGCGACTGCGCAGTGGCCAGCAACTGCCTGAGCGTGATCCCGGTCGAGACTGACCTGGGTCGCAAGCGCCAGATCGAGCAGAGCTCGTGCAACAAGGATTTCTCCTGCGTGAACGGCTTTTGCCCGAGCTTCGTCTCGGTGCACGGCGCGGTGCTCAAGAAACATGTCGGCGCCGACTTCAGCGCGCAAGACCTCGCACGCGAGCTCGCTGCCATCGGCCAGCCCACCCCCTGGTCGTGGACCGGCCCCTTCGATCTGCTCGTGACCGGCGTCGGCGGCACCGGCGTCGTCACGGTCGGCGCGCTGGTCGCGATGGCAGCCCACCTGGAGGCCAAGCAGGCCTCGGTGCTCGACTTCATGGGCTTTGCGCAAAAAGGCGGCGCGGTGCTCAGCTTCGTGCGCATCGCCCCGACACAAGACCTGCTCAACCAGGTGCGCATCGACACGCAGCAGGCCGATGTGCTGCTGGCCTGCGACATGGTGGTGGGCGCATCGAGTGACGCCCTGGGCACCGTCAAACATGGCCGCACCGTGATCCTGGCCAACACCTTCGAGATCGCCACCGCGCAACTGATGGGCAACCCCGACGCGCAACTGCACGCGCCCGAGCTGCTCGAAAAAATGCGCTTTGCCGCCGGCGACGCACAGGTGAGCACGCTGGACGCGCAAGCCATCGCGCAAGCGCTGATGGGCGACAGCATGCCGTCCAACATCATCATGCTCGGTGCCTGCTTCCAGCGCGGGCTGATACCGCTGGGCGAAGCCGCCTTGCTGCGCGCCATCGAGCTCAACGGCGTGGCGGTGGACGCCAACAAAATTGCCTTCGCACTGGGCCGTCTGGCCGGGGCCGACCCTGCTGCCCTGCTACGCCTGGCAGGCAAGAGCGGCGCCGCTGCCAACGTTGACCTCGACCAGCTCGACGGCGAGCAAGGCTTGATCGCGCGGCGCGTGCAGCAGCTCACCGCCTATCAGGACAGCGCCTATGCGCAGCGCTACCAGGCGCTGGTCGAACGCGTGCGCGCCGCCGAGCTGGCTCTTGGAGAGGCCGGCAAGCCGCTGGCATTGACAAGGGCCGTGGCGCGCTATTACGCCAAGCTGCTTGCCATCAAGGACGAGTACGAGGTGGCGCGCCTCTTCAGCAACGGCGAGTTCGAAGCCTCATTGAAAGCCCAGTTCGAAAGCTGGGAATATTTGAGCTTTCATCTGGCGCCGCCGCTGCTGTCAAGACCTGGCCCCGACGGCCGCGCCCGCAAGATCGAGTTCGGCGCCTGGATGATGCCTGCCTTCAAGCTGCTCGCGCGCCTGAGGCGGCTGCGCGGCACGGCGTTCGATATCTTTGGCTACACGCGCGAGCGTCGGATGGAGCGGAAGTTCATTGCGGATTACGAGCAAGCCATGCACGCGCTGCTCTCGAATCTCAGCGCTGAATCGTTAGCGCATGCCGTCGACGTGGCGCGCCAGCCCGAAGGCCTGCGCGGTTTCGGGCATGTGAAGCTGGCGAACATCAAGAAGTTCGGCCTCGCTTGACCTGCCCGCCACCACCACGCCGGCGAACTTCCAATCGGAACTCCGGGATCGTTGGAGCGAAGATGCATGGCCCCAACTACTGCACCGACGTCAAGACGCTAGCCATGCTCGGGCCCGGCGACCAGCGGCCGCGTGCGACTGAGTCTGGCGAGTGTCGGGATGACTGCGACGGCAAACCCCGCCACCGCAAATCCCCAGTGAATTGCAGCGAGCAAGCCCGCAGGGAAGAGCAAGGGAAGCCAAAACCACCACTGGCGCCCAGGTTGATGAAAGAACTACGACCAGCTCTTGCACCGCAGCGGTTGAACGACCGCGTGTCTGGCCGAGCGAGGCGGCATTGAATCATCCCGGAGCCTTCTTCGTCTTTATTAGGGTGATCATTCTCTGGGATGCTGCCCTTACTATGGCCATTTGCTCGCCACTGATCACAGCATCCTTGAGATCACTTCGTTCAAGTAGCATCCTCACAGCAGGCAAGATGGCTTCTGGCGGATCGGACAAGCCAATATATGTCGCCAAATACGTCAATCGCTCCGAGGCGCTTAGCCCCCACTTGCCTCCATAAGGAATGGCGCCAAGTAGCGTTGAAGTATCTCCTGCGGCCGCATCGCGCCGGATTGCCTCAAGGACTTCGACCTGCATCGCCGAGGAAGGCTGTTCAAACCCTCTTGATCCAGCAAACGCAACAGCCGCCCCCGCCATCTGACCGCGCATCGCCTCAAGGGCAAGATCAGACAGGAGTGCCCAATGCTGAGCCGTGACGGTCTGGCAGCGTCGGCCTACCGCTTGCTCATCCTGAATCAATAGAGTCATTGTCTCGGGCTGTACCCCATTGTCACGCGCCGTTTGAAACGGCTGCGTTTGAGTTTCGTTGACAAGGCAGCGTTGAAGCCAAGTCACTGCCTGCCACGCCAACTTCGCATCGCCACTCACACTCGCCCGCTCAATATGCGGGCCGTATCCTTCGGAACCAATAGCCGTTTGCGGTGTATTTGAAATAGCGGTGGCCGTGGGCGCCGGGGCAAGGACCTTTGTTCGATTCCTGACAGTCGTCTGCTGTGTCGACGCTGGAATGAGCAGCGATGCAATCTGGACGGATTTTTCAGGTTGCACGATAGACATCGAACGGGTCTGTGGCGTAGATTGCCACGACCAAATCGCGCCGATCAGTGCTCCGGCAGCAGCGATCCAAGAAGCGGTCTTGAAGTTGAGCATGATGCTTGCGGTCCTATCTCAGTTGAACTGTTGACAGCAGAACGGCGTGTGAAGCGCCGCATGGCGAGACCGTGCAACAAGCCCTGCGCGCACAGCCTCGATGAACTTCATCGAGTGATACGGCATTCTTGTTGTGCCTCCCGTTTCGGGCGCATTGTGCGCTGCCTTCGCTCTTCGGCCCTGCGTGGTTCTACCCTTTGTGGCATTGGGCGCCTCCGTCGCCGGCGGCCCATGACTGCGATCTTCTCAAGATTGCGTGCGTGCCAAAACGCCGGTGGCTGTCGACGGTCTCGCCAACGGCGGCGTATTCGGCAACGTTGGGCGCGATCGCTGCGCTTGGGTCGAGCAGCGTGCGCAGGTAGTGATCTCGGCGCTCGGTCAGCCGCGCGTCTTCCAGTAGTTCGGGCGCCTGTGTTGATGTGCGATGGCGATGACGGAGGCCAATTGCCCGTTCACGTCATACCAGACCGTGTACGGAAATCTGTCGAGGACGTGAAAGTGGAACCCTTCATCGTTCGCAGGCCACATGTCAGCCCGGTCGGCCAACCCATCAATCGCCTGAAGCACCTGAGAGCGGAAAGCGTCCGCGGCAATCGGACTGCGCTCGAAGTACCAAAGAAAGGCCTCGCGAAACTCCAGTTCGGCCTCGTGGAGTACTTCGACGATGAACCGGGTCACATCGCGCTCACTGGCTGGCGCTTCCTACGCGCTGCGCGCGGTCCTGCCGAGCGGGAGCATTCGCGCTAGGGGCGGCCCGGCGCGCTCATACGCGCACGAACCTCGGACCAAGGAGCGGCCAGCACCACGCCGGCGCGAAGTTCGGCTCGTCGACGCAACAACTCTGTACGCCAAGCCTCGGCAACTGATCCCTCTTCGCCAGTCTCAAGGCTGTCTATGAGTGCGACTGCGACCGCAGAGCGTTCCTCGGCGGAGAGCCGAAGAACGTCTTCAAGTACATGGTCGACTCGGGCATTCATGAGGCAAAGCATAGCATCCATCACGACGCCAGCAGCGCGGCAATATCCTCGCCGGAAAGCAGCCATCCTCCCCCGACGGCCGCGCCCGCAAGATCGAGTTCGGCGCCTGGATGATGCCTGCCTTCAAGCTGCTCGCGCACCTGAAGCGGCTGCGCGGCACGGCGTTCGACATCTTTGGCTACACGCTCGAGCGTCGGATGGAGCGGAAGTTCATTGCGGATTACGAGCAAGCCATGCACGCGCTGCTCGCGAATCTCAGCGCCGAGTCGCTGGTGCATGCCGTTGAAGTCGCGAGCCGGCCCGAAGGCCTGCGCGGCTTCGGGCACGTGAAGCTGGCGAACGCGGAAAAGTTGGGGCTGGCCTGAACTCGCCTTGCGGCCATCGCGCAGTCGTTCATGGCTGGCTGCCCTGCGACGACGCCCTCAGCCAAACGACGCCTCGAGCTCGTCGATCAGACGCCCCACATAGGCCACCGCGTCGTGGATCGGTTGGGGCGAGTGCATGTCGATGCCGGCCAGTTGCATCAGTTCCAGTGGTTTGTGCGTGCCGCCGGCCTTGAGCACTTCCAGCCAGCGCTGCACGGCAGCTTGGCCCTCTTTTTGCACCAACAGCGATATCGCGGTCGAAGCCACCAGGCCGACCGAGTAGGTGTAGGGGTACAGGCCCATGTAGTAGTGGGGCTGGCGCATCCAGGTCATGCGCGCGCCATCGTCGATCTCCACCGTGTCGCCCCAGAACTTCGCCAGGATCTGGCCTTTGCGTTCGTTCAGCACGGACGCGGTGATCGAGCCGCCGCCTTCGGCCAGTGCATACACCTGGCGTTGCAGCTCGGCTTCGAGCAGGTGGGTGACGAAGTTGTGGTGGTAGGTGCCCAGCACCTGCATGATGACCGAGCGTCGCATGCGCGGCTCCTGGCTCTGGCCAAGGATGTGCTGGGCCAGCAGCATCTCGTTCATGATCGACGGCGCTTCGACGAAGGGCATGGCCGGGCGCGTGTTGACGAAGCGCTGGTGTTGCATCGCCAGGCCGAAATGTCCGCCATGGCCCAGCTCGTGCGCGAGCGTGAAGACATTGCGCATCGTGTCCGACCAGGTGATCAGGATGTAGGGATGCACGCCGTAGGGCGACGCACAGAAGGCGCCCGAGGATTTGCCGATGTTGTCGGCCCGGTCGACCCAGCGCTGCTCCATGGCCTGGCGCGCAAAGCCGCAATACGCCGGCCCCATCACCGCCAGCGAATCGAGGATCAGTTGGCAACCGTCTTCGTAGGAAATGTGCGGATTGAATTCCGCGTCCAGCGGCGCCTTGATGTCGCAGTACAGCAGCTTGTCCAGGCCCAGCACCTTGCGGCGCAGTCGGGCGTAGCGCTGCATGTGCGGTGCCAGCTCAGTCTGGATGATGTCCAGGATGTTGCTGTAGACGGTGTGTGGAATCTTGTGCGGCTGCAGCAGAAACTCTTCGGTGCTGCGGTAGTTGCGCAGCCGCGCCATCGCGACGTTCTTGTTGACCTCGGTCGCGAAGGTGGCCGAGTAGGTCTGGTTGTAGACCTTCAGCCCGGCGCTGAACGAGGCCCACGCGTTGCGGCGCACGCTGGTGTCGCTGTGGGTCTCGAAGTTGGATTCGAAGCCGTTCACCGAATTCGCGTAGACCGTGCCGGCCGCGTCGGTGAACGGCGCAAACTGCATGTCGCCCGACTTGGACCGGTTGTAGATCATGTAGGGCGCGTTCAACACTTCGCCCAGCGCGGCCAGCGCCCGCTCGGTATCGGCGCCAAGGCGGTGCGGGCGCAACTCCAGCAAGTCGTCGAGCATGCGCTTGAAGTCGGCCAGTCCCGGTTCGGCGGCCATGAACTGCTCCAGCAGATCGTCTGGAAACGCCAGGATTTCGGCGTCGACGAAGGATGTGCTGGCGCCGACACGCGCCTGCAGCGCCGACACACGCGCCATCGCCGCCTGGTATTGCGGGTCGCTGCCGTCCTGCGCATTGCGCAAGTGCGCAAAGCTGCCCACGCGCATCAAGCGCGCCTGCACAGACTCGACGGCAGTCAGGCACGCCAGCAACTTTTGCGCGCTGCCGCTCAGTTGCCCCTGGTACGCACCGAGCGCCTGGCGGGCTTCGTCCACGGCCTGGTATTCGGCCTCCCAACTCGCTTCATTGGTGAACAGATCGTCGAGGTTCCAGGTGGATTCAACGGAAACTTCCGCGCGCGAGAAGCGTGTCTTCATGTCGCTATGGCCTTTTGTTTCGTCGTCTTGTCTTGTCTTGAATTGAATTGAACGCGGCGTCCAAGTTGCAGCGCGGGGTGTGCGCCCACTGCTCGGCAGACCCAAAGCGCGACGCGTCGAGCCGGCGCATGCAGCCGCCCCGCAAAGTATCGCCGATGAGTCGCAGACCTTCGGGCTGACGCGTGCGGCGCATGGCTCGCGAACCTGACGTCCGCCTTGCTGATCCGTCCGATTGCTGCGCTGAACGCAACGGTCCGGTGCGGTGCGCTCGACGTCTTTGCACTTCCGGGTGCAGGGGTCAATCGCTGGGTCCCCGCCTGAACTCTCCTTGTCGGCCAGGCGCCGACAACCAAAGCCGCGGGTTGGTTGACCGCAAAGTGCCCAAGGCGGAATTGGCAGCCCTTTCGATCACGTCCCATCGTTGGTCAGCAGGACGGGCTTCCTTGCTCCCGACACAACCCTTAGACTCACGTGTTCATTGATTTCGAGGATTGAGCAATGACGGATTTGAAGATCGAACTGAGGCGCGCAGCTGTGATGGCGCTGCTGATGAGTGCCGCAGTGGCGTTCGGTGCGACGCCAAGCTCGGGGCTCGACCTGTCCGGTTTTGATGCCGCCGTTCGCGTCCAGGACGACTTGTTCCGCGCGGCCAATGGCAGCTGGATCAGCAAGACGCAGATTCCGGCCGACAAGCCCGAGTACGGCAGCTTCATCGAGCTGCGCGATCTTTCGGATCAGCGCGTGCGCGTCATCGTCGACGAGCTCGGCACCCAGCCGCAAAAGCCCGGGAGCGTCGAGCACAAGATCGCCGCGTTCTATGGCGCCTACGTTGACACGGCCGGCATTGATCGCGCCGGCCTGAAACCCGCCCAGGCCATGCTCGACAGCATCGCTGCGATTCAATCGCGCGCCGACTTGGCGCGCTGGCTCGGCCAGGCCCAGGGCCAGATCGATACGCCGATCGGGCTGTGGGTGATGCCCGACTTCAAGGACCCGAGCACGAATCTCGCTCTGACCTGGCAGGGTGGCTTGGGCATGCCCGACCGCGATTACTACCTCAAGGATGACGATCGGCTGGTCAAGGCGCGCGCCGCCTACACGGACTACCTGACCCAACTCGCGAGCCTGGCTGGCCAGAAGGCGCCCAAGGAGGTCGCGCACCAGGTGCTGGCGCTGGAGACGCGCATTGCCCAAGCACATTGGGACAAGGTGGAAAACCGCGACCCTGTGAAGATCTACCACCCGATGAAGCCGGGTGAAATGGCCAAGCTGGCACCAGGCTTCGACTGGGCCGCGTTCATGACTGCCGGTGGCCTGACCGGCATCGACAGAATCTCGGTGTCGCAGCCGAGCGCGGCAACAGCCATCGCCAAGCTGCTCGCCGAGGTCGACCTGGCGCAGTGGCGCCAGTACCTGACGCTGCGCGTGCTCGACGAGAACGCCGAGGTCCTGCCCAAGGCCTTTCGCGATGCGCGTTTTGCTTTCAAGGGCAAGGCGCTGACCGGCACCAGCGAGGACAAGCCGCGCTGGAAGAAGGGCATCGACGAAGTCAATGGTGCGCTCGGCGAGGCCTTGGGCCAGGTTTATGTCGCCAGATACTTTCCTGCCGGGGACAAGGCGCGCATGACCGAACTCGTCGCCAATCTGATGGCAGCTTATGGCAGTTCGATTGACGGGCTGACCTGGATGACGCCGGCCACCAAGGCGGCGGCCAAGGTGAAGTTGTCGAAGTACACGCTCAAGATCGGCTACCCGGACAAATGGCGTGACTACAGCGCGCTCGAGGCGCGCGCGGGCGACGCCTTCGGCAACCGTGCCCGGTCGGGG
Organism: uncultured beta proteobacterium; assembly: GCA_963740455.1. GTDB lineage: Bacteria > Pseudomonadota > Gammaproteobacteria > Burkholderiales > Burkholderiaceae_C > Paucibacter. The sequence goes on along the minus strand of CAVUEF010000012.1, from coordinate 110,894 downwards.
CGCTTCGAGTGGCAGCGCATCGCGGCGCGTGCCGGCAAGCCCGTCGATCGTGCCGAGTGGGGCATGACGCCGCAGACCGTGAATGCCTACTACAACCCCTCGCTCAACGAGATCGTCTTTCCGGCGGCCATCCTGCAGCCGCCATTCTTCGACGTGACAGCCGATGACGCGGTCAACTACGGCGCCATCGGCGCGATCATCGGCCATGAGATCAGCCATGGTTTCGACGATCAAGGCAGCAAGTTCGACGGCGACGGGAAGCTGCGCAATTGGTGGACCGATGCCGACCGCAAGGCTTTCGAGGCCATCGGCGCGAAACTGGTCGCACAGTACGAAAAGTACGAACCGATCCCGGGCAAGACGCTCAACGGCAAGCTGACCCTGGGTGAGAACATCGCCGACCTGTCGGGCCTGCAGATCGCCTACAAGGCGTATGAGCGTTCGCTCGGCGGCAAGCCGGCGCCGGTGCTCGACGGCTACACCGGCGAGCAGCGTTTCTTCCTGGGCTGGTCACAGGCCTGGCGAGCAAAGGTGCGCGACGAGCGCGCCATGCAATTGCTGACCGTCGACCCCCACGCGCCGCCGCAGTTCAGGGCCAACGGGAGCGCCGTCAACCACGACGGCTTTCACGAGGCCTTCGGGACCAAGCCCGGCGACGCGATGTACAAGCCTGCCGCGGAGCGGATTCGTATCTGGTAGTGGCGTGTTTCAAGTCGCCGGCCGGCCTGAGGGTCGGCGCGGCAGATCAAGACCGAGAGCGAAAGTTCGACGCGATCCACGACGGTTTCCAACGGTGGGATGGCGAATTGCGCGCTATCGATCCCGCTTAGACTGGCTGCCCACAGATCATCGAGCATCTACCATGGGTCAAGCGGACTTTTCACGCACGCATGCGGTGTTGCGCGGCCATGTCGAGCAGCAGCGGCTTGCAGGCGTCTCGGCGCTGGTTCTCGACGGCGGCCAGGTGGTCGACGAATTCTGCATCGGGCACGCCGACATTGAACTGGCGCAGGCGATGCGCCCCGACCACATCCACCGCGCGTTCTCGAACACCAAGCTCATCACCGCGGTGATGACGCTGATGCTGGTGGAAGAAGGCCGTCTCAATCTTGACGATCCCGTCAAGCAATGGATCCCTGGCTTCGGCGCAACGCGCGTGCTGCGTGCGGGCGCGACCACGCTGGACGATACCGAGCCGCTGGTGCGCGACATCAGCGTGCGCCATCTGCTCAGCCACACGGCCGGCCTGAGCCATGGCGTGTTCGACCCCGGCACGATGATTTTTGACGCCTATATCGCCAGCGGCGTGCGCCGGCCCGACCGCAGCACGGCAATGATCGCCGAGCAGCTGCCCGCGCTGCCGCTGCTGTTCCAGCCCGGACAAGGCTGGGAGTACTCGATGGCGCCCGATGTGCTGGCGCGGCTGGTGGAGATCGTCACCGGCCAGTCCTACTCTGAGGCGCTGCAGCAGCGCTTGTTCGGCCCGCTGGGCATGGTCGACACCGGCTATGTGCTGCGCCCCGATCAGGTGCCGCGCATGGCGGCCTTGTACGGCGGCAATTTCACCGACCCGAACGAGCCGGGACTCAAGCGCCTGGACGAACTGCCCTGGCCCGGCGCCTTTCTGACGCCCGTGCCGCGCCAGGCCGGCGCCAGCGGCCTGATCACCACTCAGGCCGACATGCTGGCGCTGCTGCGCCGGCTGCTTCCCGGCCAAGACGGCCCGCTTGGCGACGCCATGCTCGCCGAGATGTTTCGCGACCAGCTGCCGCAAGAGCTTTGCGTGCAGTTCCCGCAGACCGGCGCGCTGCCTTCGCTGGGGTTCGGTCTTGCCGGTGCGCTGACGCGGCGCACATCCAAGCTGCAACCCAACACGCCGGTGGGTGAACTGCAATGGGGCGGGCTGGCCGGCACGCACTGGGCGATTTCACCCGCCACCGGCCATGCATTGGTGCTGATGACGCAGCGCTACATGGGCTTCTGGAACCCGTATTGGTTCGAGTGGAAGGCGGCTGTCTATGCGGCACTGGATGCGGCGCGTGCGGCGAAGTAGGTCGTGCGCCGGCCCAACGGCGTGCGCGGCTTCGGGCCGGTGAAAATTGAGGGTTCGGCGAGCGCAGCGCGTTGCACGCGACAGCAGGCGCTCGGCAAGGCTCAGCGTGACGGTGAGTTGACGGAGGTAGATTGCGATGCGCAAGACCAAATCAGCGATTCTTGAGGCCGTCCACGACACGGCGAAGGGGCTGCACAAAGCGGGCGTGATGGACCAGGTCACGCTGCGCGAATTCGACCGTCTTCTGAACACCAGCCTTTCGACGGTGCAGAAGTGGGAAATCGGCCAGAAGAAACCCACGGGCACGGCCCTCAAGCTGCTGCACCTGGTGCAGAAGCGCGGCCTGGAAGTTGTCGCTTGAAACTTCGTCGTTGGGTCAGGCGTGGTGCGATCAAAGTCCTTGCACTGCCAGGTGCAGGGGGCAATCGCTTGAGACTTGCCTACACTCTCCTTGTCGGCCAATAGCGGTCTATCATCCCTCTGCGTTTCGGACATCAACGCATCTGGCGGACTGGTCGTGATTCCTGTCACAGCCTCGATGTTGTTGCCAAATCAACGCCCTCCATCCGCCCTCGCCAGCCAGTCACCAATCCATGAGCCTCGTCAAGTCCAAACAACGCGTCGCCGACCACGGGGAGGTATTCACTCCGGCGTGGATGGTTGAGGCGATGCTCGATCTCGTCAAGGGCGAGACCGAGCGCATTGACTCCCGATTCTTGGAGCCGGCGTGCGGGAGCGGGAACTTTCTCGTCCGGATACTGCAACGCAAGCTCGCCGCCGTCGAACTCAAGTTCGGCAAGTCCGACTTCGAAAAGCAGAGCTATGCCCTTCTCGCGCTGATGTGCGCTTACGGGATCGAGCTCTTGGCGGACAACATCGCCGAGTGCCGCGCGAATATGCTGGAGATCTTCGCCGACTACTTGAAGATCGACGAGTCGGATGACCTGTATCGGGCCGCCTACTACGTACTTTCGCAAAACCTCGTCCACGGTGACGCCTTGACAATGCGCACGCAGGAGGGCCGGCCGATCGCCTTTGCCGAGTGGGGCTACCTTGGCAAAGGCAAGTTCCAGCGGCGCGACTTCCGCTTCGACGTGCTCACCGGTTCGTCGGCCTTCAGCGCAGCGGGCTCCTTGTTTGCCCACCTTGGCAAGCACGAAATCTTCACGCCGGCCAAGACCTACCCGCCGATGACGGTGAGCGATCTGGCCGCCGCGCAGGGCAGCATCGAACCGGAAGAGACAGACGCATGAAAGGCAAGAATCCGCAAATTCCGGTTCAAGCTCAACCCATCACGGGCGTCTCCAGCGGCGGTGAGACTTCGTCCAAGCCATCCCGCCTGCTCGACGATGTCCGCGCCATCCTGCGGGATGCCCAAGGCAACGCCTACGCCGCCGCCAACGCCGCCATGGTGGATGCCTACTGGCGCATCGGTCGTCGCATTGTCGAAGAGGAGCAGGGCGGAGCCGCCCGCGCCGAATACGGCAGCCAACTCATCGGCCATCTCGCGCGCGCGCTTGGCGAAGAATTCGGCCGGGGCATGTCCGTTGCCAACCTCAAGAATTTCAGGCAGTTCTATCTCACCTTCCCGGATGCCGGAAAACGCTACGCATTGCGTAGCGAATTGAGCTGGACTCACTGGCGGCTGGTCATGCGGGTCGAAAATCACCAGGCCAGGGACTACTACATCGAGGAAACCGCCCGCCAGCAATGGACTTCCCGTGTACTGGAGCGGGCCATCGAAACCCGCAGTTACGAGCGTCTTCTCAAGGCTCCTGCGCCCGCCACATCGGCCACCAAGAAACCAGACCCGCGTCATCTCCTGAAGGACCCCTATATCCTGGAATTCCTCGACCTGCCGGAGCGTCCCACGCCTGGCGAACGCCAGCTCGAAGATGCCCTTATCACCCGTCTGCGTGACTTTCTCATGGAACTCGGCAAAGGCTTCTCCTTCGTGGGCCGCCAGTTTCGCATCAGCACCGAGACTGCACACTTCTACATCGACCTGGTTTTCTACAACTACTTGCTCAAATGCTTCGTCCTCATTGACCTGAAGACGAACAAGCTCGGCCATGCCGACGTCGGGCAAATGGACATGTATGTGAGGATGTTCGACGACCTCAAGCGCGGCGAGGACGATAACCCAACGCTCGGCATCATCCTCTGTGCCGACAAGGACGAAACCCTGGTCCGCTATTCCGTCCTGCGCGAGAGCCAGCAACTCTTCGCTTCCAAATATCGCATCGTTCTCCCCAGCGAAGAAGAACTCCAGGCCGAACTCGAACGCCGCCACATACTCGACTGGCCGCAGCAGGAAGAGGGCAAGCCCACATGAGCGAGCAAGTCGCCTTTACCCTGCGCGGGCGCAACCCAGACGTGCTGACGTGCATCGCCAATCTGTCGAACGACGAGGTGTTCACACCGCCCTCGCTGGCCGGCCGCAGCCGAGCGGCGCATTGCTCACGAGCCTGACACCCGCCTTGCTGGTTCAGCCGATTGATGTCGCGCGCAGCGCGTAGCATGCGACGCAGGCGCTCGGCAAGGCACAGCGTGACGGTGAATTGACGGAGGTAGATTGCGATGCGCAAGACCAAATCAGCGATTCTTCAGGCCGCCCACGACACGGGGAAGGGAGTGCAAAAGGCGGGCGCGATGCATCAGCTCACGCTGCGCGAATTCGACCGTCTGTGCCTGCCGCCGCTGGAGCCGCTTGAACCGGCTCAAATCAAGCACATCCGCGAAACCTCGCGCGTGACTCAGGCGGTGTTCGCCCGCCTTCTGAACACCAGCCTTTCGACCGTGCAGAAGTGGGATATCGGCCAGAAGAAGCCCACGGGCACGGCCCTCAAGCTGCTGCGCCTGGTGCAGAAACGCGGGCTAGAAGTCGTCGCCTGAAACTTGGTTGCCGGCTCGGGCGTGGTGAGAGGATAGTCCTTGCACTGTCAGGTGCGGGGATCGGCCGCTTAGTCCTTGCCTTAACTCGCCTTGTCGGCCGGGAGCAGGCCTGTATTTGCACAGCCACAACATTCGATTTGAATCCGGCTGCGGACATCGAACGCAACGGCGGTTGGGACATGCACCTGCGGCAGAACCCGATACGATCATGATTCGTGCTGCCTTATCATCTAGCCAGATTGATCCGCACATGGCCGAAATGAAAGAAGCCCTCCCCGTTACGCCCGCTGTCATCCAGTGGGCGCGGGAGCGTGCCGGCTTCTCAATGGAAGACGCCAGCAAGGCCTTCAAAAATATCGCTGCCTGGGAAGCAGGCAAGGGTGCGCCCTCGTATCCTCAGCTTGAGCAGATGGCGGATAAATTCAAGACGCCAGTCGCCGTCTTCTTCTTTCCGAAGCCGCCCGATGTACCGAGCGTCGAGAAGTCTTTCCGCACCCTCACGGCTGCCGACTTCGCCGCCATCCCGCGCACTGTTCGCCTGTTTTTGCGGCGTGGGCAGGCCATGCAGCTCAACCTTATTGAGTTGAACGATGGAAAGAACCCAGCCCCTCGACTCATAACGCGCGACATCAAGGTTTCGCCAAACACCTCACTCGATGCCCTCGCGTCTGCGATCCGCAAGTATCTCGGCGTCACCATTGAGCAGCAGGCTAGCTGGAAGAGCACCGACAAGGCGATGGAAGCTTGGCGCGACGCATTCGCCCAGGTGGGTATATACGTCTTCAAAGATGCCTTCCACGCCAAGGCCTATTTCGGCTTCTGCCTGTATGAGGATGAATTTCCAATCATTTACGTCAACAACAGTTGTCCGAGGTCGCGCCAGATCTTCACGCTCTTCCATGAGCTGGGACATTTGCTGTTCCAAACAAGCGGCATTGATGTTCTCGATGACGAATTCATCAAGCACTTGCCGCCGAATGACCAGAAGATTGAAGCCATTTGCAATGGCTTGGCAGCTCGGGTGCTTGTACCGGATGATGTCTTCGAAAATCTCATGCAGGGCAGAAAAGCCGATCGCGACACTGCTGCTCAGTTGGCCGCGTATTTCAGCGTCAGCCGCGAGGTGATCTACCGCAAGCTGCTTGATCGCAATCTGATCGATGTGGCCGAGTACAGCGCCGCCGCCAAGTCATGGGAAAGCCAGGTCAAGCCCGCCAAAGAGTCGAGCGGCAATTTCTACAACAACCGGTATGCCTACCTCGGGCCGCGCTACATTGATCTCGCTTTCACCCGTTACTACCAACAGCGTTTCGACGATCTGCAACTGGCCGAATACCTGAACCTCAAGCCGAAGAACCTGCAAACGTTCGCTGAGAAGTTCGCGGGAGGCGGAATCTGATGTACGTCTTGGACACCAACGTCATTTCGCACCTGCACAAGCACTACTACCGCTCTCGTTTCGTCTCGTTGTGGAAGAACTTCGATGCGCTAGTTGCAGCTGGCAAGATCACCTCGACGCGCGAGGCTTATAACGAGCTTCACGATGGTGCCGCGGGTGCGGACACTGATTGGGCCAAGGCCAACGCCAAGCTCTTTGCCACACCGGATGCCAGAGAGGGTTCATTCGTCGCCAAGATCTACTCAGTTCCGCACTTCCAAGCCAACATCGAGAGGCAGAAGCTCATACGGGGTGGACGCAACGCGGACGCCTTCATCGTCGCTCGAGCTTTTGCTGTAAACGGCACAGTCGTGACCAAGGAAAAGTTCAAGCCAAACGCCGTGAAGATTCCTAACATCTGCAAGTATTTCAACGTGCCTTGCCTTGACCTCGAAGACTTCATGGAAAAGGAAAACTGGACTTTCTAAGGATAACGGCGCAGCCACCCATAGAGACGTGGGGCCTAAGCTGGTCAACCGCCACCACCCTCCGCCACCTTCCGCCCCCGCGCAAACTCCACAAACCACGCGAGGCTCTCCGGATTGGCCATGCTGTCGGGGTTCGCTACCTTCTCGATCGGCTGGCCCAGCATCAGATTCTTGATCGGCAATTCCATCTTCTTGCCCGACATCGTGCGCGGAATCGACGCCACCTGAAAGATGTCGTTGGGCACATGGCGTGCTGTCAACGCGAGGCGGATGCGGTCCTTGATGCGGGCCGTCAGCTCGGCCCCGAGCTGATGGCCGGGCCTGAGCACGACGAACAGCGGCATATACGATTCGCGACCCAGAAACTCGAGGTCCACGACCAGGCTGTCGAGCACTTCGGGCAGGTCCTCCACGGCGCGGTAGAGCTCACTGGTGCCCATGCGGATGCCATGCCTGTTGATCGTCGCGTCGCTGCGGCCGTAGATGATGGCGCCGCCGCGCGGCGTGATGCGCACCCAGTCGCCATGCCGCCAGATGCCGGGATAGGTGTCGAAATAACTCTCCAGATAGCGCTGGTTGCCGGCATCGTTCCAGAACTGCAGCGGCATCGATGGCATCGGCGCCGTGCACACCAGCTCACCCACCTCGTCGATCAAGCCGTGGCCGGCCGCGTCGAACGACTCGACTCTAGCGCCCAGGCAGCGGCACTGCATTTCGCCCAGCCACACCGGCAGCGTTGGCACGCCGCCGACAAAACAACCGGCGAAGTCGGTGCCGCCAGAGATCGCGTCGATCCAGACGTCCTTGCCGACATGGTCAAGCATCCAGCGGTAGCTTTCGGGCGGCAACGGCGAGCCGGTCGATCCGATGCTGCGCAGCGCCGACAGATCCGCTTCGCTTCGCGGCTCGACGCCCGCCTTCTGGCACGACATGAAGTAGGCCGCACCCGCGCCGAAGAAGGTGATCCGGTTCTGGCCGACAAAACGCCACAACGCGCCGATGTCGGGGTGGCCCGGGTTGCCGTCAAAAATGCAGATCGTGCTGCCCACCAACAGGCCGCCGACCTGCAGATTCCACATGATCCAGCCGGTGCTCGAATACCAGTGGAAGCGGTCCTCGGGCCCGAGGTCGAGATGCAGCGCAACAATCTTCACGTGTTCGACCACGATGCCGCCGTGCGAATGCACGATGGGTTTGGGCAGGCCGGTGGTGCCCGACGAATAGACGATCCAGAGCGGTTGGTCAAACGGCAGCGGCTCGACGTGCATAGGCCAGTCACCTGCGGTCGCGTCCATCCATGACATGGCGTGGTCGAACTCACTGATGTCGACGCCCAGGTCGAGATGGGGCAGCAGCACCAGCTGCTGGACCGACGGCAGTTCGCGCATCAACTCACGCACCAAGTCGCGCCGGTCATGCGGCTTGCCGCCGTAGCGGTAGCCATCGACCGCGATCAGCACCTTGGGCTCGATCTGCTTGAAGCGATCGAGCACCGCGAGCCGTCCCATGTCGGGCGAGCAGGCCGACCAGATCGCACCGATGCTTGCCGCCGCCAGAAACGCCACCGGCGTCTGCGCGATATTGGGCATGAAGGCCGCGACACGGTCGCCGCGCTGCACGCCCAAGCAACGCAGCGTGCGCGCCAGCGCCGCCGTCTGGCGCTGCAGCTCCGCCCAAGACATCTCGACTTGTTCGCCCGCTTCATTGCGCTGGATGATGGCGGGGCGCAAATCGCTGGCATGCCGAAACACCTGGCTCACGTAGTTCATCTGCACACCGGGAAACCATTGCGCGCCGGGCATCGTGGCACTGACCAGCGCCTGGCCGCGCGGTGTGGCAGACGCAATCCCGGCCCAGTCCCAGATGGCGCACCAGAACGCATTGACCTCATCGACCGACCATTGCCAGAGGCTCTCGTAGTCGGCGAATGTCAAACCCCGCTCACGCTCCAGCCAATACATGAACCCGGTCAAGCGCGCTGATGCGATGCGGTCGACCGAGGGACGCCATGCCGGTGCTTCAATCTCTGTTGCTTTGGACATGCGTCGATTCTGCTTGAAGCTTGAGGCCTGAAAAGCGCGGCCGCTGACGGGACGCCAACCTTCCCACGCTGGCCCGAGGCAATCGAGCGCGCCGCAGTCAATCGCCAAGCAGTGATGACTCGTTTGAAAACGCCCTCAAGCGTTGGCATGCTTGTCAACGATGAAGGCCAAGTTGATCACTCGCTTCAAGGACGTGACGCCGGAGGGCGGCGTGATCGAGGATTTCATTGCTGCCGTAGATGCGGCGAGGAACCAGAGATGACCAAGCGAACGCTGATGATCACGATGAACGCCGACTGGCGGGCTGCGCTGCGCACAACAGGCAAGCGAGCCTCTGCCCGCAGCTACCAGGGCGAAGTGCTGAATTTCGAGAGTGCGGGAAGTTTCTTCGGCAAGCTCACAGAGCGTCGTTGGGCTCTGGTGCATGCGCTGCAGGGTCAGGGAGCCATGTCGGTGCGGGAGCTGGCACGCCGGGTGACACGCGATGTCCGGCGGGTGCATGATGATGTGGCGGTGTTGGCCGAGTTGGGCCTTGTCGAGCGTACCGAGAGTGGCGGGGTCGTGTGTCCGTTTGATGCCGTGCATATCGACATGCGATTGACGGCCCCCCATCCGCTGGCGGCGTGAGCTGCACCGACTTTGGCTGGTCAAGAACCGTTCGACTTCACGCCCGACAGTGCCAACCTGGACATCAGGATCGCGTTAGCGGGCTGCCTCGGCCAGCATGGCGCGCCCCAGCGCCTCGGCCACCTCGATGCCGTCGACGCCGGCCGACATGATGCCGCCCGCATAGCCTGCGCCCTCGCCCGCCGGATAGAGGCCCTTGACGTTGAGGCTTTGATGGTCGCGCCCGCGCGTGATGCGCAACGGCGACGAGGTGCGCGTCTCGACGCCGGTGAGCACGGCGTCGCTCATTGCAAAGCCGCGTATCTGGCGCTCGAAGGCGGGCAAGGCTTCGCGTACTGCGGCGATCACATAGCCGGGCAGGCTGGGTCGTTTCGGCGCGCCGAGATCGGTCATCAGCACGCCCGGCTTGTACGAAGGCTCGACCGCGCCGACGGCCGTCGAGCGCTGGCTCTTGATGAAGTCGCCGACCAACTGGCCCGGTGCCACATAGGCGCCGCCGCCCAGCTCGAACGCGCGCGATTCCCAATGGCGCTGGAAGGCCATGCCGTCGAGCGGGCTCACCGGCCCCTCGCTCAAGCCGTCCTGCCGGTAATCCTGCGGCGCGATGCCGACCACGATGCCGGCATTGGCATTGCGCTCGTTGCGCGAATACTGGCTCATGCCGTTGGTGACGACGCGATCAAGCTCGGATGTGGCCGCCACCACCGTGCCGCCCGGGCACATGCAAAAGCTGTAGACGCTACGCCCGTTGCTGGCGTGGTGCACGAGCTTGTAGTCGGCCGCGCCGAGGATGGCGTTGCCGGCGTTGGGGCCGAAGCGCGCCTGGTCGATCAGGCTTTGTGGATGCTCGATGCGAAAGCCCACCGAGAAGGGCTTGGGCTCCATGAACACACCGCGCTCGTGCAGCATGGTGAAGGTGTCGCGCGCGCTGTGACCCAGCGCCAGCACCACATGGTCGGCGCGGATCTGCTGGCCCGAGGCGAGCGTCACGCCGCGGATGTGGTTTTGTTCGACGAGGATGTCGCTGACGCGCTGCCCGAAGCGCACCTCGCCGCCCAGCGCACAGATATCGGCGCGCATCTTCTCGACCATGCCGACCAGGCGGAACGTTCCTATGTGCGGCTTGGCGACGAACAGAATTTCCTCGGGCGCGCCAGCCTTGACGAATTCGCTCAGCACCTTGCGCGTCAGATGGCGCGGGTCGCTGATCTGGCTCCACAGCTTGCCGTCCGAAAACGTGCCGGCACCTCCCTCGCCGAACTGCACATTCGATTCGGGATTGAGCTGGCCCTGGCGCCACAAGCCCCAGGTGTCCTTGGTGCGCTCGCGCACCTCGGGCCCGCGCTCGAGCACGATCGGGCGCAAGCCCATCTGCGCCAGTATCAGCGCCGCAAAAATGCCGCAGGGCCCGAAGCCGACGACGAGCGGACGCGGCCTCGCTTGGCCCGCATAGAAGTCCGCGGGCGCATGGCCTGCGAAGTGATAGCGGGTATCGGGCGTGGCGCGGATATGCGGGTCGCCGGCACAGCGCGCAAGCAGTTCGGCCTCGCGTTGCGGCTCAAGTTCGCAATCGACGGTGTAGATCAACACGATGGCGGTCTTCTTGCGCGCGTCGTAACTGCGCTTGAAGATCGTGAAGGCTTTCAGCTCGGTCTCGCCCAGGTCCAGACGCGTCAGGATGGCCGCTCGCAGAGCGTCTTCGGCAGATTGCAGAGGCAGGCGCAGTTCGGTGATTCGCAGCATAGGGCTGCATTTTCAGTCAAGAAGCCTGCATCCAGGTTTGCGCTCGTCGGTCGAGCTCGCGTCCAGCCGTGCCGCGCTCACTTGAGCTCGCCGGGCCGGATCGCTTCAGTCGGTCGTCGAGTTCAGCCAGCATCGCCGCCAGCGAGTTCGTGCTCTCGCGAATCTCGGTGCGCAAGCTGGCCTGCGACGTCGCGACGCGATCGGCGAGCTGCTCGATTTCGGTGTGCACGAGGTTGCGCAACTCGGTGAAACGCGACGCCTCGGCCTGGTCCGCGAGCGTGCGCTGCGCGTGCAGCTCTTTCGTATGCCGGCGCGTCTCGCGCAGGATCGAGCCTTGCCAGACCGCCATGTAGATGGCGAAGGCCAATATCACCAAGGCCAGGGCGCCGAGCATGGCCAAACCCAATGGCGCGTCGAAGCGGGTGAAACCCAGGCTGAGCGAGGTCGGCGCGGTGAACGCAGGCCAGTTGAGCGCCGCGAACGCGGCCATCAAGGTGATGACGAGAAGGACCAGCAGTGTGCGTGTGCGCATGACACTTCCTTGGTTATCGAGGTCCCTGGCGGGTCGTGCATTTTCTTGATGTCCCACCGGATCATCGAATTATGATCGTCACATGCCCAACAACAGCAAACCACTCGAAGCCAAAACTGCCGCATGCACGGGCTCCGACGATCTCAGCGAACCGGCTTCCCGAGTATTGAGGCGTTTTCGGCTCGTCTTCAATGCCGTCAAGACGCACTTTCAACAAGTCGAGAAGAAGGCCGGGGTGGGCGGTGCCCAAGTCTGGGCTTTGAGCGTGATCCGGACCAATCCGGGTATCGGCGTGAACGGGCTGGCCAGGGCAATGGACATCCACCAGGCGACTGCCAGCAACCTGGTCAAGGCGCTGAGCGTCGCGCAGCTGATTGCGACCGAGAAAAAGGGCCCGGACAAACGCGCGGTTCAGCTGCGCATCATGCCCGCGGGCACACGCGTGTTGCGCAAGGCGCCGGGCCCCTTCGCCGGGGTGCTGCCGGGGGCGTTGGCAAGCCTCGACGCGAAGACGCTCACGCGCCTGGACCGTGACCTCGCCACACTGATCTCGGCGCTCGACGCGGATGAGCGGGCTGCTGGAATTCCGCTCGCCAACATGTAGCGTGCGCTGGGTCGTTCACCTATTGGAAGGCCCCGCGACCGCCCATCCGCCCAGCGCCACCGACCGATGCTGTCGGACGCTCAGAGCGCCTTGTGCGAGCCGTCGCACAGCGGCTTGTTCGCACTGTGCTTGCAAGCGCAGAAGTAGACGGTCTTGCTGTCGGTAGCGTCGTACTTGATCGGCTCGAAGCTGCCGCCCTTGTGCGAACCGTCGCACAGGGGTTGCGTCTTGCTCAGCCCGCAGGCGCACCAGTAGTAGGACTTGCCCGCCACGACATCAAGGGCTATCGGTGACTTTTGTGCGATGTGCGGATCCATGCTTGTGTGCTCCTGCGCTTCATGAGTGACGATTCATCGTATCAGACGATGACTTCACAGCGCCGTGCCTGCCAGGCGAGCAAGCGCCTTGTCAGAACGCGCGGCGGCCCGGCCGCCTTTCGCGGCCGACGGCAGCGCCCGCCGAGTACGGGGAAATGCCTACTTTCGACGCGCCAGAAAATTCATATGATGACCGCATGACATTGCACGATCTGCCGAAATGACGATGCCAAGCCTGAGTTGCGCAACACGCGAAGTGCGCTTGACGAGCGAGCGCCTGTCGGACCAGTTGGCGGCGCGCCTGATGGCGCGCGTCGAGGGCGGCGAGCTGACGCCGGGCGACCGCTTGCCGACCGAGCAGCAGTTGGCCCAGGCGCACGGCGTGTCGCGCACCGTGGTGCGCGAGGCGGTGCACCAGTTGCGATCGAAAGGTGTGCTGGTGTCGCGCCAGGGTTCGGGCGTGTATGTGGCGCTGCCGGCGCCGAACCAGGCGCTGGCCTTCGATCCGCAAGTGCTCGGCTCATTGACCGCCGTGGTGCAGATCGTCGAGGTGCGTCGCGCGCTCGAGGGTGAGATCGCCGCCTTGGCGGCCGAGCGCGCCAACCGCACCCAGATCGCCAGCATGCGCCGCGCCCTGCGTGGCATCGGCGTCGCCGTGGCGGCGGGAGGTGACGGCGTTGACGCGGACCTGCTGTTCCATCGCAGCATCGCCGAGGCGTCGGGCAATCCGCAATTCAGCCGTTTGCTCGGTTTTCTCGAACAATATTTGCGCGAGGCCATGCGCGTGACGCGTGCCAACGAGGCCCGCCACCCCGACTTCGGCGACGCCGTGCGCCAGGAACACCAGGCCATCTTTGACGCAATTGCCGCGCGCGATGCGGTCGCGGCGCGCCAGGCGGCAACCCGCCATATGGAGCTCGCGTCGCGCAGATTGGCGGCGGCCGGCGTCGTGAACGAAACCGCACCTGCGCGCGGGAGAGCACAGCGATGAAGCAAGCAGTCGACGCCAAGACCTTGGGTGTGGTGGGCCTGGGGTCCATGGGTTATGGCGCTGCGGTGTCGGCGCTGCGCCGCGGCGTACCCACCTGGGGCATGGACACACGTGCCGAGGCGCGCGAGAAATTCGCTGCCGACGGTGGCCACGTCACCGAGTCGCTCGCCGAGCTGGCCTCGCATTGCGATGGGGTGGTGCTGCTGGTGGTGAACGCGGCGCAGACCGAGGACGTGCTGTTCGGCGCAGATGGCCGGGGCGGCTTGTGCGCCGCAATGAAGTCAGGCACGGTGATCGTCGCCTCGGCCACGGTGGACCCGACCCTGCCGCCCTTGTGGGAGGCGCGCCTCGCCGAGCGCGGTCTGTGGCTGATCGACGGCCCGGTGTCGGGTGGCGCCAAAAAGGCCGCCGACGGTCAGATGACGGTGATGGCCTCAGGCCGCCCGGAAGCCTTCGCCGCGGCGGGCGCGTTGCTAGACGCCATCGCCGGCAAGGTGTATCGGCTTGGCGACCATGCCGGCATCGGCTCAACCGTGAAGATGGTGAACCAGCATCTGGCCGGCGTGCACATTGCCGCCGCCTGCGAAGCGATGGCGCTGGGTATGCGTGCCGGGGCCGACCCGCGCCAGCTCTACGAAGTGATCTGCAATTCTGCCGGCATGAGCTGGATGTTCCAGAACCGCGTGCCGCATATTCTGGAGGGCGACTACACGCCTCTGTCCAGCGTGAACATCTTCGTCAAGGACCTGGGCATCGTGCTCGACGCCGCACGCAAGCTGCAGTTCCCGCTGCCGCTGGCCGCGCAGGCCCACCAGCTCTACTTGGCCACGGCGGCCGCCGGCCATGGCGCCGAGGACGACTCGGCCGTGATCAAGTTCTATGCAGAACTGGCCGGCATCGATCTGCCCGGGGCCAAGGTGGCGCCATGATTCTGGGCGTGATTGCCGACGACTTCACCGGCGCCACCGATGTGGCCAGCATGCTGGTGCGCGCCGGCATGCGTACGGTGCAGGTGATAGGCATCCCCGATATGGCCCCCAAGCCCCAGCTCGTTGCGCTGGGGCGCCCCCCCGAGGGGGAGCATCCGGCTTGGGGCGGCCCGGCGCCGGACAATGATCCTGCGCCCGATGCCGACGCGGTCGTCGTCGCGCTGAAGTCGCGCACCACGCCGGCCGCGCAGGCGGTGCGCGAATCGCTGGCCGCTTTGCGCTGGCTTCAGGCGGCCGGGGCGCGCCAGTTCTATTTCAAGTACTGCTCGACTTTTGATTCGACACCGGCCGGCAATATCGGGCCGGTGGCCGAGGCCTTGATGGACGCGCTGGGCATCGATTTCGCGATTGCCTGCCCGGCCTTCCCCGAGAACGGCCGCACCGTGTTTCGCGGCCATCTGTTCGTCGGCGACGAACTCCTGTCGGACTCGGGCATGCGCGAGCACCCGCTCACGCCGATGACAGACGCCAACCTCGTGCGCGTGTTGCAAACGCAGTCGCGGGGCCGGGTCGGCTTGCTGCCTTATGACCAGGTCGCCGAAGGCAGCGCGGCCGTGCGCGCGCGCTTCGCCGCGCTGCGCAGCCAAGGCGTGCGGCTCGCCGTGGCCGACGCGATCAATAACGATGACTTGCGCACGCTCGCGCAAGCTTGCGCCGATCTGCCCTTGATCACGGCAGGCTCGGGCGTGGCCTTGGGCCTGCCCGATGTGTATGCGGCGCGCGGCTGGCTGCGGCCCGACACGCAGGCGGCCCTGCTGCCGGCGGTGGGCGGGCGTGCCGCGGTGATTTCGGGCTCGTGCTCGACCGCGACGAATGCCCAGGTTCAGCACTGGCTAGGTGCGGGCAAGCCCGGCTTCAAGGTCGATGCGCGCGCACTGGCCGCGGGCGCTTCCGTCGTCGAGCAGGCGCTGGCGTTTGCGCAGCAGCAGCCGGCGGAGACGGCGGTGCTTGTCTACGCCACCGCGGCACCCGAGGAAGTGAAAGCGGTGCAGGCCGAGCTGGGCGTCGAGCGCGCCGGTGCGCTGGTCGAACAATGTCTGGCGCAGGTCGCGGCGCAACTGGTGCAAGCCGGTGTGCGCCGCCTCGTCGTGGCCGGTGGCGAGACCTCGGGCGCCGTGGTGCAGCGCCTGGGTGTGCGGCGCTTGCGCATCGGCGGGCCTATCGTTCCCGGCGTGCCGTGGACCCAGGTCGAAGGCCGCGACTTGCTGCTCGCGCTCAAGTCAGGCAACTTCGGCGCGGCCGATTTTTTCAGCAAGGCACTGGAGCAGGTGGTGTGATGGATATCGAGTCCTCGCGTAGCGAAATTTGCCGCGTCGGCCGCTCGTTGTTCGAGCGCGGCTATGTGCACGCCACGGCCGGCAATATCAGCGTGCGGCTGGCGCAGGACGGCGGCTTTCTGATCACGCCCACCGATGCCTGCCTCGGGTTTCTCGAACCCGCGCGCCTCGCCCATGTCGGTGCGGACGGCGTTCAGCTGAGCGGCGAGCGCGCCAGCAAGACGCTCGCCTTGCACCGCCGCATCTATGCTGCCGACATGCAGGCGCACTGCGTGATCCATACGCACAGCACGCATCTGGTGGCGCTCACGCTTGCCGGTGTGGCCAGCCAGGCCGACATCGTGCCGCCGATCACGCCGTATTTCGTGATGAAGGTCGGCCATGTGCCGCTGATCCCCTACCACCGGCCCGGCGATCCGGCCGCCGCCGAGCGGGTTGCCGAGGCGATTGCGCAAGCGCAGGCGCGCGGCGCTCCGATCCGCGCCGTGATGCTGGAGCGGCTCGGGCCCAATGTGTGGCACGAGTCGCCCGCGGCGGCGATGGCCACCCTGGAGGAACTCGAAGAAACTGCGCGGCTGTGGCTGATGACGCGCCCGCGGCCTTTGTCACCATCTCAGCTCGACGAGTTGCGCAGCCAGTTCGGCGCGCGCTGGTAGGCGCTTTGACAAACCGTACACAATCCTCCACCGCCGTACCAGGAGTTCCACCATGAAGTTGCTCATCACCGGAGGCGCCGGTTTTCTCGGCACGCGGCTGGCGCGCACGCTGCTCGCGCGCGGCACGCTTGCCGGGCAGGATATCGAGCGCATCGTGCTGGCCGACCAGGTGGCGCCAGCGCCCGACCTCGCCGCCGAGGCGCGCGTGCAGGTACACACCGGTGCCTTGCTCGACCAATGCACGGCACTGACCGACGCGGGCTTTGACGGCGTGTTCCATCTTGCGTCGGCGGTGTCGTCGGAGTGCGAAGCCGATTTCGAGCTGGGCATGCGCTCGAATCTGGACAGCATGCGCGCCCTGCTCGATGCCTTGCGCCGTGCCACCGAGGCTGGCCGCAGCGCACCCCGGCTGGTGTTCGCCAGCTCGGTGGCGGTGTTCGGCGCCGACCCCGCGCTGCCGCTGCCGCCGGTGGTGCGCGACGACACGCTGCCCACGCCGCAGTCGTCCTACGGGATTCAAAAATTCATCTGCGAGCAGCTCGTTGCCGAGTACACACGCAGGGGCTATATCGACGGGCGCAGCGCCAGGCTGATGACGGTGTCGGTGCGGCCCGGCAAACCGAATGCAGCAGCGTCGAGCTTCCTGTCGGGCATCATTCGCGAGCCGCTGGCCGGCATCGATGCGCGCTGTCCGGTGTCGGCGCAGACCGAGGTGGCGCTGGCGTCGCCGGCGCGCACCATCGAGGGCCTGATTGCCGTCTTTGAGGCCGATCGCGAGGCCTTCGGCGGGCGCACCGCCTTGAATTTGCCGGCGCTCACGGTGCGTGTCCAGGACATGCTGGACGCGCTCGCCGAAGTGGCGGGCCCGGCCATGCTGGCCCACGTGCGCTTCGAGCCCGACGCAGGCGTGGCGCGCATCGTCGGCGGCTGGCCGGCGCGGTTCGAGTCGCAGCGCGCGGCCAGGCTGGGGCTCAGCCCGGATCCCGATTTCCGCAGCATCGTGCTGCAATACATGCAAGAGCATCCACACAGTGTGGCGCTGCCCTTGAACCTCGCCTGACCTGACCTCACCACAAGGAGACACAGCATGAAAATCACCCGTCGTCTGACCGCCCTGGGCCTGGCCTGCGGACTCGCCCTCGGCATTGCCCTCCCGACGCAAGCCCAGACCGTCATGCGCGACAATATTTCGATCGCGCAGAACTCGCACCAGGGCGTCGCCATCGACGTATTTGCCAAGGAAGTTGAAAAGCGCACGCATGGCCGCTACAAGATCCAGAATTTCTACTCGGGCTCACTCGGCGGCGAGCGCGAATCGATCGAAGCGGTGCAGCTCGGCACCCAGGAACTGACCTTCAGCTCGACCGGTCCGGTGCCCAATTTCGTTCCCGAAGCGCGCATCCTCGACATTCCCTTCCTGTTCCGCGACAAGGCCCACGCGCGCGCCGTGCTCGACGGCCCGATCGGCCAGGAAATGCTGGCCAAGTTCGACTCCAAGGGATTCAAGGCCTTGGCCTGGGGCGAGAACGGCGTGCGCCACATGACCAACAGCAAGCGTGCAGTGAACACGCCCGACGACCTCAAGGGCCTGAAGATGCGCACCATGGAAAACCCGGTGCACGTGGCCGCCTACAAGGGCCTGGGCATCATCACCACGCCGATGGCTTTCCCCGAAGTGTTCACCGCGCTGCAACAAGGCACGGTTGACGGTCAGGAGAATCCGCTGTCGGTCATCATGGCGTCCAAGTTCGACCAGGTGCAGAAGTATCTGACGCTCACTGGCCATGTCTATTCGCCGGCCATCTTCCTGATGAACAAGGCTGCCTTCGACAAGCTCAGCGCCGACGACAAGAAAAACTTCATCGATGCCGCCAAGGAAGCCGTCAAGGCCAATCGCGCGCGTGTCGACGAAGACGACGCCAAGGGCGTGGCCGAATTGCGCAGCAAGGGCATGATCGTGAATGAACATGTCGACAAGGCCAAGTTTGTCGCGGTCCTGGCGCCCGTCTATGCCGAGTTCGACAAGGAGTTCGGCAAGGCCAATATCGACCGCATCCGCAACTACAAGTGATGGCGTTGACTTGAGCCCGGGAAGGCCCGGCATGGCCGGGTCTTCCTGCCGATTTCCAGTGACGAGTAGCTTGCCATGACCCTAAAGCAAACGTTCCTGAAACTTGAGCATGCGACCACCACGTTCGCGCTGTGGGGCGCCTGCGCCATGATGGTGGTGGCGGCGAGCCTGGGTTTCTTCCAGATCATCACCCGCTTCGTGCTTGAGCGACCCGCCGAATGGACCGAGGTGCTGATCCGCTTCAGTCTGATCTGGATGGTGTTCCTGGGCATTCCTGCGGCGTTTCGGCAAGGCGCGATGGTCAGTGTCGACGTCGTCTACCGCTGGAGTTCGCCGCGTGGCAAGCGCGTGCTCGACTACCTCGCCGGCATTGCCGCGCTGGTCTTGATTGCCGTCATCATCTGGTGGGGCTGGGACTACGCCAAGCACGGCAGCGTGCAGTCGATGATCGGGCTTGAGCATGTGTCGATGTTCTGGGCCTACTTGGCCATGCCGGTGGGCGGCGTGTTCAGCGTCATCGCCATCATCGGCAGCATCGTCAACCCGCAGCACCGTGAACTGGAGACGGCCGTATGAGCATCGTCATGATCGTCACCATGATGGTGTGTTTCGCGCTCACCATCTCAGTCGCCGTCTCGATCGGCCTGGCCTCGGTGCTGGGCATGCAGATGAACAACGCGCACATGCTGATTTCCGTGAAGGAGATCTTCAACGCGATCAACAAGTTTCCGCTCGCGGCGATTCCGTTCTTCATCCTTGCGGGCAACCTGATGGAGACCGGCGGCATTTCGCGCCGTCTGGTCGAATTTGCCAAGAGCATTGTCGGCGGCATTCAGGGCGGCCTGCCGATGACCTGCGTGCTGACCTGCATGATCTTCGCCGCGGTGTCGGGTTCGAGCGTGGCCACCACCTTCGCGATCGGCACGATTCTGATTCCGGCGTTGATACGGCACGGCTATCCGGTCACCTACGCCGCCGCGCTGCAGGCGGCCAGCGCCGAGCTTGGCGTCATCATCCCGCCGTCGATTCCGATGATTCTGTACGGCGTGAGTGCCGAGGTTTCGATTGGTGAACTGTTCATCGCCGGCTTCGGCCCGGGCCTGCTGATCGGCGGCGCGCTGATGCTGTTCGTCTGGGCCTACAGCAAATACAAGGGCTGGGGCAAGCATGACGGCGACGGCCGGCTCGGCTTCGGCCAGGCCACCTGGCAAGCCGGCTGGGCGCTGATGATGCCGGGCATCATCCTGGGCGGCATTTACGGCGGCATCTTCACGCCGACCGAAGCCTCGGCCGTGGCGGTGGTCTATGCGCTGATCGTCGGCATGCTGATTTACCGCGAGATCGGCATCAAGGACCTCTACCCGATTCTGCGCAAGTCGGTCATGTCGAGCGCCGTCATCATGTTCGTCATCGCCAACGCCGGCTTGTTTGCCTTCTTGCTGACACGTGCCGGCGTGCCCGACGCGATCGGCGCGTGGCTGGTCGATGTGCTGAAGTCGCCGGGCTGGTTTTTGCTCGGCGTGAACGCGGCGCTGTTCCTGATCGGCATGTTCATCGAGACCTCGGCGGCCATCATTGTGCTGGCGCCGATTCTGGCGCCGGTGGCCGTCCATTTCGGCATCGACCCGGTGCACTTCGGCCTCATCATGGTGGTGAATCTGGCGCTGGGCATGATCACGCCGCCCTTCGGCGTCAATCTGTTTGCCGCCTGCACGGTGGCGCGCATCTCGCTGGACCAGATCATCCGGCAGCTGATTCCGTTCGTGCTGGTGGTGCTGGCCTGCCTGATGGTCATCACCTACGTCCCGGCGGTATCGCTGACGCTGCGTGACTTCATGTATCGCTGAGTCCCCTCCAACCCCACGAGGCGCACCATGCAGCAACACTTCATCGGCAACACCGCGGTGGCGTCCAGTTCGGGCGCGGTGATCGAGGTGATCGACCCGTCCGACGGCAAGGTGTTCGACACACTGGCGCGTGGCACCGCCGAAGACATCGCTGCGGCAGCCCAAGCCGCGCGCGACTGCTTCGAGAGCAGCTGGTCACGCACCAGCGCGGTCGAGCGTGGCCGCCTGCTGATGAAGTTGTCGCAGGCCGTGGGCGAACACGCCGACGAGCTGGCCTTGCT
This sequence comes from uncultured beta proteobacterium, assembly GCA_963740455.1. Lineage (GTDB taxonomy): Bacteria > Pseudomonadota > Gammaproteobacteria > Burkholderiales > Burkholderiaceae_C > Paucibacter. Next base: position 90,103 of record CAVUEF010000012.1, on the reverse strand, counting down.
CGAACAACGCGACTGCGGCAAGCCGACAAAGCAGGCGCGTGCCGATGTGGTGGCGCTGGCACGCTATTTCGAGTTCTATGCCGGCGCCTGCGACAAGCTGCACGGCCAGACCATTCCTTATCAGGACGGCTTCAGCGTGCTGACCTGGCACGAACCGCATGGCGTGACCGGCCACATCATTCCGTGGAACTACCCGATGCAGATCTTCGGGCGCAGTGTCGGCGGCGCGCTGGCCGCGGGCAACACCTGTGTCGTGAAGCCCGCCGAGGATGCCTGCCTGTCGCTGCTGCGCGTGGCTCAAATGGCGGCGCAGGTCGGCTTTCCCGCTGGCGCCATCAATATCGTGACCGGCTACGGCGTGGAAGTTGGCGACGCGCTGGCGCGCCATCAAGGCATCGACCACATCAGCTTCACCGGCAGCCCCGCGGTGGGCACGCTGATCCAGCAAGCCGCCGCGGCGCGCCACTGCCCGGTGACGCTCGAGCTCGGTGGCAAGAGCCCGCAAATCGTGTTTGCCGACGCCGACCTCGACGCAGCGATTCCGGTGATCGTCAACGCCATCGTTCAGAACGCCGGCCAGACCTGTTCGGCCGGTTCGCGGCTGCTGGTGCAAGCCGCTCTTTACGAACCCTTGTTGCAGCGCCTGGGCCAAGCCTTCGAGGCCTTGCGGGTCGGCCCCGCTGCGATGGATCTGGATGTGGGCCCGCTGATCCGCGCCAGCCAGTTGGAGCGCGTGCGCGGATTCCTCGACGAAGCCCGCGAGGCCGGCATCCGCACCGTGGCGCAAGGGCGCATCGATGACGCGGCGCCCGCCGGCGGCTACTACCAGGCGCCCGTGCTGCTGCGCGACGTGCCGGTGCTGCACCGCCTGGCGCAGCACGAGGTGTTCGGCCCGGTGCTGGCAGCCATGAGTTTCAGCGACGAGGACGAAGCGGTGGCACTTGCCAACGCCACCCAGTTCGGTCTGGTGGCCGGCGTCTGGACGAGCGACGGTGCGCGCCAGTTCCGCATCGCCAGGCGCGTGCGCGCCGGCCAGGTCTTCATCAACAACTACGGCGCCGGTGGCGGGGTCGAACTGCCCTTCGGCGGCGTCAAGTCCAGCGGCCATGGCCGCGAAAAAGGTTTCGAGGCGCTGTACGGCTTCACCACCCTCAAGACCGTGGCGATTCGGCACGGCTGATCACACCCAGAGGACGACATCATGCGACTCCATAACAAATCCATCATCGTCACCGGCGCCGGCGGCGGCATCGGCGAAGGCATCGCCCGGCGCCTGGCCGAGGAAGGCGCGCAAGTCATCGTCAACGACATCGACGCCAAGCGTGGCGAGTCGGTCGCCGCCGACATTCGTGCGGTGGGCGGGCGGGCAACTTACTTCGGCGCCGATGTCACGCAGTCGGCCGACATGAAGGCCCTGGTGGAGGCCGCCGTGCAGCGCCACGGCAAGCTCGACGCGATGGTCAACAACGCCGGCTGGACGCACCGCAACCAGCCCGCACTCGACGTGAGCGAAGACGAGTTCGACAAGTGCTACGCGGTCAATGTGAAGAGCATCTACCTCTCGACCATCCACGCCGTGCCGCAGCTGCGCGCCAACGGCGGCGGCAGCCTCATCAACATCGCGTCCACCGCCGGCGTGCGTCCGCGCCCGGGCCTGACCTGGTACAACGGCTCGAAGGGCGCGGTCATCACCACCAGCAAGTCGCTGGCGGCCGAACTGGGCCCCGACAATATCCGCGTCAACTGCATCAACCCGGTGATGAACCCCACCACCGGCCTTGGCCCCTTGTTCGCGGGCGGCGAACTCACCGAGGAACGCCTGGCCCGGTTCCGTTCGACGATTCCATTGGGGCGTTTTTCGACCGCGCTGGACGTGGCCAATGCGGTGCTTTATCTGGCCAGCGACGAAGCGGCCTTCATCAGCGGCGTGTGCCTTGAGGTGGACGGCGGGCGCTGCGTCTGATCGACGGCCGCGACGCCCGTCGCAGCGGCGGCTGCTAAGATTTGGCGCATGAAAAAGCTCGTTCTGTGCTTGCTGTTGTTGATCGGTGCGCATTGGAGCCCCGTATTTGCCAAGACCCCTGGCGAGGTGGAAGTCGGCGGCCTGCTGCGCGAGGCACAAATGCAGGGTCTGTTCGGCCCGAGCCGAAAACTCTCGGACTACCGCGGCAAGCCGCTCGTCATCAATGTCTGGGCCAGCTGGTGCGGGCCGTGCCGGCAGGAAATACGCTCGCTCGAACGCCTCTCGCTGGGCGACGGCGGCGAGCACTTCAACGTCATCGGCATATCGACCGACGACTATGTTGACAAGGCGAAGGCCTTCTTGCAGCAATACAACATCACCTTCAGCAGCTACATCGACAGCAAACTCGTGCTCGAAAACATGCTGGGCGCGAACGTCCTGCCATTGACGCTGCTGGTGGACGCGCAGGGCAAGGTGCTGAGCAAGGTCTACGGCGCCAAGGAATGGGACAGCCCGGAGATCAAGGCCATGATTGCGCAGACGTTTCGAATCAAGCGCTGAGTTGACGACGAACCGCCTGCCATGAACAGCGCGTTTCGCAATATTGCGGAGCTGGTGCGCGAACACGCCACGGCGCGCCCCGAGCAGCCCGCGCTGGTGCAGGGCGAGACGGTGCTCACGTATGGCGCGCTCGACGCGCTGATGGACCGCGTCGCTGCCGCGCTGCAGCGCGACGGCGTCCAGCCAGGCGCGTCGATTGCGCTGTGTGGCGCGACCACGCCGATGCAGGCGGCGCTGTTCCTGGGCGCGCTGCGCGCCGGCGTGGCGGTGGCGCCGCTGGCGCCTTCGGTCACGCCCGACACGTTCGCATCGATGCTGAGCGACGCGCAGGCGACGCTGCTGTTCGTCGACACCAGCGCCGCCGCGCTCGTGCCTGACGCTGCGCGCCGCGCTGCATCGCGCTCGACGCCAGCGCGCCCGGCCAGGCCCTGGAGGCGTGGCTGGCGCAACCCGGCGCGGTACCGGCCGACGTGGCCGTCGGGCCCGAAGCGCCTTTCAACATCATCTATTCGTCGGGCACCACCGGCACGCCCAAGGGCATCGTGCAGCCGCACGGCATGCGCTGGGCGCATGTGATGCGCGGCGCCAAATATGACTATGGCCCCGACGCGGTGACGCTGCTGGCCACGCCCTTGTATTCGAACACCACGCTGGTCGTGTTTCTGCCGACCATCGCCTTTGGCGGCACGGTGGTGCTGATGGCCAAGTTCGACGCGGCGCGCTATCTGGAGCTGGCGCAGCAGCATCGCGTCACGCACACGATGCTCGTGCCGGTGCAGTACCAGCGCATCCTGGCGCTGCCGGGTTTCGGCGCACACGATCTCGCATCGTTCCGCTTCAAGTTCAGCACCAGCGCGCCATTCGCTGCGGCGCTGAAGAGCGATGCGCTGGCGCGCTGGCCCGGCGGGCTGGTCGAGTTCTACGGCATGACCGAAGGCGGCGGCACCTGCATCCTGGAGGCGCACCTGCACCCCGACAAGCTGCACACGGTGGGACGTCCGGCCGAAGGCCACGACATTCGCCTCATCGACGACGCGGGACGCGAGGTGGCTGCCGGCGACGCGGGCGAGGTGGTGGGGCGATCGGCCGGCATGATGACGGGCTACCACGGCCGGCCCGAGCAGACGCGCGAGGCCGAGTGGTTCGCGCCCGACGGGCAGCGCTTCATCCGCACCGGCGACATCGGGCGCTTCGACGCCGACGGCTTTTTGACCCTGTTCGACCGCAAGAAGGACATGATCATCTCGGGCGGCTTCAACATCTTCCCAAGCGACCTCGAAGCGGTGTTGGAGCGACACCCGGCGGTGGCCGAGAGCGCCGTGGTCGGCGTGGCGTCAACGCAATGGGGCGAGACGCCGGTGGCGTTTGTCGTGCGCCGCGCGGGCCACGACGCTGCCGCCGAGGAGATCCGGCAGTGGCTGAACGCCCAGGTCGGCAAGACGCAGCGCCTGGCCGATCTGCGCCTCGTCGATGAGCTGCCGCGCAGCGCCATCGGCAAGGTGCTCAAGCGCGAGCTGCGCGAGGGCTACGGCGCGGCATGAACGCAAGTCATGACGTAGCGTCGCTTTGGAATTCAGCCGGCGTCCGGATTGCCACACAATCGACGCCATGACCGAGCCGACACCTGGCCATGCCGACAAACCCGACCGCTTGCGCCGCCAACTGCTGGCCGCGCCGCTGCTGATGAGCTTGGCCGCGCCGGCCGGCGCGCTCGCTGGCGCAATCGACGCCAGGACCATCGCGCTGGACGCCGCCCTGCGCGCTCTGCTCGATGATCCCAAGCAGCCGCTGGCGAGCCTGGTGGTGGCGGTGTTGAGGCAGGGCCGGTTGGTTCATCAAGGATACTTTGGGCGCCGCTACATCGATGCCCATGACGCAGCGCTCGACCTGCCAGTGACAGCGGACACGCTGTTTCGCATCGCCTCGATCAGCAAGCTGGTGGTGGCGCTGGGGGTGATGCGGATGGTGGAGTCGGGCGGGCTCGATCTGGATGCCGACATCAGCGCGACGCTCGGTTTCGAGCTGCGCCATCCGCGCCACCCGAGCGCGCCGATCACGCTGCGGCTGCTGCTGAGCCACCGCGCCGGACTCAGCGACGCTGGTGGCGCCTATCTGAACGCCGGACAGACCGTGGCCTCGCGCCTGTTGCCGGGCGGCGCCCACTATGGCGATGGCGCCTGCTGGGGCGCGCAGGCGCCTGGAGCGTTCTTCGCGTATTGCAATCTCGCCTACGGCGTGGTCGCCAGCGTGATGGAGCGCGCCAGCGGCGAGCGCTTCGACCGGCTCATGCAGCGCCTGGTGCTGCGGCCGCTGGCAATGGCCGGCGGCTTCGAGCCCAGCAGCTTCAGCGCCGCCGAAATCTCGCAGGTCGCCACCCTGTATCGCAAGAGCAGCGACGAGCGTCACTGGAACAGCGCCGGCCCCTGGATCGCCCAGACCGACGCGCTGCGCGGCCGGCGCCCCGCGCCGCCTGCCGGGATCGAGGACTATGTGCTGGGCAGCAATGGATCGCTGTTCGGCCCGCAGGGTCGGCTGCACACGCGCGTGCAGGATCTGGCGCGGGTGGCCGCCATGCTGCTGGCCGAGGGACGGCACCGTGGCGAAACCTTCCTGAAGCCGGCCAGCGTGCGCATGCTGTTCAGCGAGCAATGGCGCTTCGATCCGGCGCAGCGCAACGGCGACTCGCTGGGCGGCCTGTTCCAGGCCTGGGGTCTGGGCGTGCAGCACTTCATCGACCGACGCGAGCCGCCCGGCGCGCCGCAGGGCGACCGTCTGATCGAGCCCGGTGGCCAGCAGGCCTGGGGTCATCTGGGATTTGCCTACGGCCTGGTGGCGGGGCTGCTGGTCGATCCGGCCAGCGGCAATGCCGTCGTCTATGCCATCGGCGGCACCGGCGCCGATCCGGCAGTCAACCCGGGGCGCTACTCGTCGTTCCCGGTCTGGGAGGAACGACTGCAGAACCTGCTGTGGATGCATGCCCGCGCGGGCTGAGCGGGCGTTGAGGAAAGGGCGCCACGAGGGCGCCCTTCATCTGCTGAGGTGAAGTCGGTTCAGGCCGCCGCGCGCGCCGCCGGTGCGGCTTCAAGAATGTGGCCCAGCGCCTTGTCCAGATTGGCCACCGTCCGGTCGATGTGGTGCAGCTTGTCCAGGCCGAACAGGCCGATGCGGAAACTCTTGAAGTCGGGCCCTTCGTCGCACTGCAGCGGCACGCCGGCAGCGGTCTGCAGGCCCTCGCCCAGGAAGGCCTTGCCGCTTTGCAGGCCCGCGTCGTCGGTGTAGCTGACGACCACGCCGGGCGCCTGGAAACCTTCTGCGGCGACGCTGCGCAGCCCCTTGCCGGTGAGCAAGGCGCGCACACGCCGGCCGAGTTCGATCTGCTCGGCGCGCAACTTTTCGAAACCATAGGCGCGTGTCTCGAGCATGACGTCGCGGTTGCGCGTCAGCGCGTCGGTCGGCATGGTGGCGTGATAGGCGTGACCGCCGCCTTCATACGCTTCCATGATCTGCAGCCACTTCTTCAGATCTGCCGCGAAACTGCTGCTGGTCGTGGCATCGATGGCCTGGCGCGCCTTGTCGCTGAGCATCACAAAAGCGCAGCACGGCGAGCCGCTCCAGCCTTTTTGCGGGGCGCTCACCAGCACATCGACGCCGACGGCCTTCATGTCGACCCAGACCGCGCCAGAGGCGATGCAGTCGAGCACGAACAGGCCGCCGACTTCGTGCACCGCATCGACCACAGCACGCATATAGGCGTCGCTCAGCATGATGCCCGACGAGGTCTCGACGTGCGGAGCGAAGACCAGATCGGGCCGCTGCGCGCGGATCGCCGCGACGACGTCGTCGATGGCCGGCGGCGCGAACGGCGCCTGGCGGCTTGCAGCAATCGGCTTGGCCTTCAACACGGTCTGCTCGGACGGGATGTTGCCCATCTCGAAAATCTGCGTCCAGCGATAGCTGAACCAGCCGTTGCGGATCACCAGCGTCTTGCGTCCGCTGGCGAACTGGCGTGCCACCGCTTCCATGCCAAAAGTGCCGCTGCCGGGCACGACGATGGCCGAGCGGGCGTTGTAGACCTCCTTGAGGATGCTGGACATATCGCGCATCACCTGCTGGAACTTGCGCGACATGTGATTGAGTGAACGGTCGGTGAAAACGACCGAGTATTCGAGCAGGCCATCGGGGTCGATATCAGTCAGCAAGCCGGGCATGAGTGTCTCCTCAAGAGTCGAATTCGGGTCAGTCAGCTTAGCACTGGGCGGCGACGGCTGCCGATCGCTTTGTCTTGCCCTTGGCCCGGCCGGGGCGACCGCCGCCGGCCGCGACACGCCCGATGTCGTGTCGGCGAAGATGCGACATCGAGCCAGCCAGGAATCGGGTTCGCCACCGCCTTGAAGCGGGCAGACATAGCTCACCCAAGGCTTTGCAGTTACTTGTACAGCAAGTTCGGCAGCCAAAGACCAATCGCCGGAAAGATACAGAGCAAGGCAGGCCAGCACCTGGATACCCATGAACGGCATCATGCCGGCGAAGATCTGGTTCAGCGTCACATGTTTCGGCGACACACCTTTCAGATAGAACGCCGCCATCGCCACCGGTGGCGACAGGAAAGCGGTCTGCAGGTTCAGCGCCACCAGCAGTCCGAAGAACAGCGGATCGACGCCGAACTTGGGCAGCAGCGGGATGAAGATTGGCATGAAGATCACGATGATCTCGGTCCACTCCAGCGGCCAGCCCAGGATGAAGATGATGAACTGGCTCAGCAGCATGAATTGCGTCGTCGTCAGGCCGAGCGAGAGCACCCAGGCCTCGATGATCTGCTGCCCGCCCAGCAGCGCAAACGAGGCCGAAAAGATCGACGAGCCGACGAACAGCCAGCAGACCATGGCGCTGGTCTTGGCCGTCAGGAAAGATGACTCCTTGATGATGCCTCCCAGGTCGACGAGGGTCTTCGCGACCGCATTGCCGCCCTTGGCCTGCCTGGCAGCGACGTAGCGATAGATGCCGGCCAGCAGCAGACCGCCGAAGGCGCCCACGGCAGCCGCTTCGGTCGGCGTCGCCAGCCCGAAGACGATCGAGCCGAGCACGGCGACGATCATCACCGCCAGCGGGAAGAACGACGCCAGGAGCATCTTGAAGATCTCGAGGCGCTGCCAGCTCATCATCCAGTTCACCAGCACCAGGCCGGCCATGCCCAGGCCGAAAACGATCCAGTACCAGGTGGGCGCCGGCACGCGCGGCGCGGGCGCCTCGGCCTGGGCGGCCGGAGCCTTCACGACCTCGGGTTCCACTGTTGCCGCGGGCATCGGCGCGGGGGCGTCCTTGGCGTCGCTGGTGGGCGGCTCGCTCAGCCCGCCTTCTTCCTTGGGTGGTTCCTGCAGCCCGCTGCCGACATCGGTCTGTGTGTCTTCGGCCGCGGAGATCGAGCCCCCGGCCTGAACCAGGCCGGTCGTGTCGACCGCAGCCTGCGGCGCCGTTGTTGCGACGAACATGACAACAAGCAGGGCGACGATCGATATCGCAGGCAGCAAGGACACGAACAGTTGCGTCGCGACCTGGCGCCTGGGCATGGAAGGATGGCGCAAGGCCCCGAACAGCCCCGTCAGCGCATTGCTGCTGTTCGAGCTCAAGGCCTGGGACAGCGGCGGCAGCGGAACCACCCGGTCGATTGCCGCCAAGGGCGGCGCGAGATGCGGCTTCCACTTGGCGACGATGATGACGTAGGCAACGTACAGCCCGGCGAGCATGATCCCGGGGAAGAAGGCGCCCGCATAGAGCTTGACGACCGACACGCCGGCGGTGGCGCCGTAGACGATCAGCAGCACCGACGGCGGAATCAGGATGCCCAGGCAGCCGCCAGCGGTGATGGCGCCGGCGGCGAGCTTGATGTTGTAGCCGGCGCGCAGCATCGCCGGCAGCGCCAGCAGCCCCATCAGCGTGACCACGGCGCCGACGATGCCGGTGGCGGTGGCGAAGATCGCGCAGGTGACGATGGTTGCCACCGCCAGCGCCCCGGGCACGCGCGCCAGCGATAGATGCAGGCTCTTGAAGAGTTTTTCGATCAAGTTGGCGCGTTCGACCAGGTAGCCCATGAAGACGAACAGCGGAATCGCGATCAGCACGTCGTTGGACATCACCGAGTACGCGCGCTGCACCATCAAGTCAAGGATCTGCCGCGTGGCGAGCTCCGGGTTCACGCTTCGGTAGGCGAGCCAGCCGAAGGACATGCCCATACCCATCAGCGTGAAAGCGGTGGGGAAGCCGAGCATGATCGCCACCACGATCAGCGCCAGCATCAGCAGGCCGAGGTAGCCCAGATCGTCACGGCTCAGGTGGCCGTCGGCGAAATTGGCCCAGGGCGTGTAGATCAGCACCACGACGAGGATGACCGCCATCAGCGAGAAGCCGAACCAGAGTTCCTTGCGGATCTTCATTTGGCGCTCCCCTGCGGCACGACGAACTGGTCGAGCTTGGCGATGTCTTCGTCCTTCACGTGGACCATCTCCTTGAGCTTGTCGACATCGACTTCTTCGACGTCTTCCTGCCGCGACGGCCACTGCCCCTGCTGGATGCAGATCACGCAGCGGATGATCTCGACGATGCCCTGCAACAGCAGGAACGCGCCGGCCAGCGGCAGGATTGCCTTGAACGGATAGATCGGCGGACCCTGGGCCGTGATGCTGGAGTGTTCGTTCATGGCCCAGGATTCGGCCGCGAAGTAGTAGCCGGCATAGGTCAGCGCGAAGACGCCCGGGATGAAGAACAGGATGAACAGGATCAGGTCGATCGTCGCCTGTGTGCGCGGCTTGAAGAAGCCGTAGAGCACGTCGCCGCGCACATGGCCTGCCTTGGCCAGCGTGTAGGCGCCCGCCATCATGAACAGCGTGCCGTACATGATGATCATGACGTCGAAGGCCCAGGAATGGGGGGCGTCCAGCGCATAGCGCGAGAACACTTCCCAGGAGATCAATAGCGTGAGCGCGACGATCAACCACGAAAACGTCTGCCCGACAAAGGTGCTGATTCGGTCGATCGTCAGAAGCAATTTCTGCATAGTGTGAGCCCGGCTAAAAGATCAGCCATCCGGACTGGAGCCGGATGGCTGATGGCTGCTTCAATGTCCTGTCAAGCCTTCTTGGCGCCAAAGAAATGGCTCACGGCCATGCGACGGCTGACGTAGGTGTCCTGATCCCACTTCACGGCGCGCTCGGCAAACGCCCTTTGCGATTCGACGATTTCTTTGAACAAAGGGTTCTCAGCCGACTTCTTCTCCAGGATGGCTGACCACAGCTTGAGCTGGTCCTGCAAAATCGAATCGGGGGTCTTGTAGAACTTGACCTTGTCCTTGGTCTGCAGCTCGATGTAGTCCTTGGAATAGCGGTCGATCGCCTTCCATGACATGTCGGCGGAAGCCGCTTCCACCGCGCCGGCGATGATTGCTTTCATCTTCGGCGGCAGCGCGTCGTACTTGGGCTTGTTGAACATGATCTCGAAGGTCTCGGCGCTCTGGTGGTAACTCTGCAGCATGCAGACCTTGGACACGTCGGCGAAGCCGAGCAGGCGGTCCGAGCTGGCATTGTTGAATTCGGCGCCATCGAGCAGACCACGGTCCATGGCCGGCACGATTTCGCCGCCGGGAAGTGCGTTGACGGCAGCGCCCATGGCCGTGAACAAGTCGATCGCGAGGCCGTTGGTGCGGAACTTCAGGCCCTTGAAATCGGACGACTTGGTGATCGGCTTCTTGAACCAGCCCAGCGGCTGCGTGGCCATCGGACCGTAGAGGAAGGACTGGACGTTGTTCATCCCGATGGACGCGTACAGCTTGGACAGCAGTTCCTGGCCGCCACCGTATTTGTGCCATGCCAGCAGCATGTTGGCGTCCATGCCGAAGGCCGGGCCGGAGTTCCACAGCGCCAGCGCATTTTGCTTGCCGTAGTGGTAGCCCAACACGCCGTGGCCGCCGTCCAGCGTGCCCTTGGATACGGCCTCGAGCAAGCCAAACGCCGGCACCACCGCACCGGCGGGCAGCACCTCGATCTTGAGATCGCCGCCGGTCATGTCGTTCACCTTCTTGGCGAAGTCCAGCGCGTACTCGTGGAAGATGTCCTTGGACGGCCAAGTGCTCTGCCAGCGCAGCGAAATCGGCCCGGTTTGCCCCTTGGCGATCATCGGTGCAGACATCGCGCCGGCGGCGAGGGCAACGCCCTTGAGCAGGTTGCGGCGACGGGGAGTTTTGCTAACGGTCATGTTGATCTCCTGGTTGGGGTGAGTGAAACAACGAGCCATCTTTGGTCGTTTCTGCATATCCGATAGAGGGTTATCACCATATTTCGCAGACATCCCACACTTGACATGCCGCTCGCCGTGCTGATGCAAGCCCGTGGCGGGCGCCAGCTGTTCGGCCTGGCAAGGACCGGCGATGCGGCGGCGACAGACGCTGGGTTCGGTGCTGCGTGCGGCAGCTCACTGCCAGCTCTGCTTCAGGCACGCGAGGCTGTGCAATGATGGTCGTCTCTGTGTGCCGGGCGGCGTGACCTGGCTGTCTGAACTTCACCACGGTCGATGAAATGAAACCTCCATTGCATGAGTTGTCTGCCGTCGAGGCAGCGCGCCGCTTGGCCGCTGGCGAGATGTCGGCGCGCGCCTATGCACAGGCGCTGATCGAACGCGTCGCGGCCGTCGAGCCCGAGGTGCGGGCCTGGACCCGGTTCGACGCGCAAGCGCTGCTTGAGCAGGCCGACGCTGCGGACCACGCTCACCGCAGCGGGCAAGCCGTGGGGCCGTTGTCAGGCGTGCCGGTTGGTGTCAAGGACATCATCGACACGCGCTTCGTGCTGACCGAGTTGGGCACGCCGCTGCACAGCGGCCGCATGCCACGCGCCGACGCGGCGCTCGTCGAGCGCATGCGTCGCGCCGGCGCGCTGATGATGGGCAAGACCGTCACCACCGAGCTGGCCACTTACGCGCCGGGCAAGACGCGCAACCCGCACCACAGCGGGCACACGCCGGGCGGCTCGTCGAGCGGTTCGGCTGCGGCAGTCGCGGCCTTCATGGTGCCGCTGGCGTTGGCACGCAGACCAACGGCTCGGTGATTCGTCCGGCCTCGTTTTGCGGCGTGGTCGGCTTCAAACCCAGCTTCGGCCTGATCCCGCGCCGCGGGGTGCTGATGCAGTCTGCGCCGCTGGACCAGATCGGCGTGTTCGGCCGCAGCGTGGCAGACGTCGCCATGCTCGCGCAAGCCCTGTGTGGCGACGACGCCGCTGCGGAGGCGCGAACCCCGCTGCCTGCGCTGCCGCTGCACAGCGTGGCGACGAGCGACCCCCCGTTGCCGCCCAGGCTGGCCTTCATCCGCACTGCCTTCTGGCATCGTCTTGACGCGGACGCGCGTGCGGCCTTCGAGGCCTGCGCCGAGGCGCTGGGCGCGCATGTCGAGGCTATCGAGTTGCCGCTCGACATCGAGGCGGCCGTGCAGACGCACCGGCTCATCATGGAGGCCGATCTGGCGGGCTCGTTTGCCGACGAATACGCACGCGGCAAAGAGCAGCTCTCGCCCTCGCTGCGCGGCCAGATCGAACGCGGTCGCCAAGTCACGGCAGTCGACTATCGCAAGGCCGTCGAAAGCATTGCCGGCATGCAGGAGGCGCTCGACAAAATGTTCGACCGTTTCGACGCCATCCTGACGCCGGCCACGCTGGGCACGGCGCCGGCTGGACTGGAGACGACGGGCGACCCCTTGATGTGCACGCTGTGGACCCTGACCGGCTTGCCGGCGCTGAGCCTGCCGCTGCTGCATGGCGCGAACGGCCTGCCCTTGGGTGTGCAGCTGGTGGGGCGCCGCGAGGATGATGCGCGCCTGCTGCGCACGGGGCGCTGGCTCACCGCGCGGGTGGCCGCAGGCTCAAGCTGATAGTGCAGCCGCGCCCCGGTGCCAGTTCAGGCGTCAATCAACTCGGCATTCCAGGCATGCACGCGCTGGCGCTGCTCACCCAGGCCGGTGATGCCCAAACGCATTTCATCGCCCGGTTTCAGAAAGAGCGGCGGCTTGTGGCCCAGGCCGACACCGGGCGGCGTGCCGGTGATGATGAGGTCGCCCGGATATAGCGTCATGAAGCGGCTGATGTAGCTCACCAACTCGGCCACGCCAAACACCATGGTGCGCGTGTTGCCGGTCTGCATGCGCTGGCCGTTCAGGTCCAGCCAGAGGTCGAGCGCCTGCGGATCGGGCACCTCGTCGGCCGTGACCAGCCAGGGACCGACCGGCCCGAAGGTATCGCATCCCTTGCCCTTGTCCCAGGTGCCGCTGCGCTCCAACTGGTATTCGCGCTCTGACACATCGTTTGCCACGCAATAGCCGGCGACATGGTCAAGCGCATGCTCGACGCCCACATAGCGCGCCTTGGTGCCTATCACCACACCGAGCTCGACTTCCCAGTCGCCCTTCAGCGCGCCTTGCGGCAACACCACGGCGTCGTTGCAGCCGATCAAGGCGCTGTTGGGTTTCATGAACAGCACCGGCTCTTTGGGAATCGGCATGCCGGCTTCTGCCGCATGGTCGGCGTAGTTCAGACCCACGCAGACGAACTTGCCCATGCCGGCCCAGGGTGGCGCCAAGCGCCCCGGTTGCTCGACCAGCGGCAAGGTCTCGGGGTCGAGCGCGCGCAGTTGCTGAAGGGACTGCGGCGAGAGCATGTCGGCATCGATGTCGGACAGCACGCCGCTCAGATCGCGTACCCGGCCTTGCGCGTCCAGCAAGGCGGGACGCTCGGCGCCCTTGGCGCCATGTCGCAGCAGTTTCATGGTCAGAATTCCTTTGGTAGTTTGGCGCAGCACAGCAGCCGCGCCTGACGGTGTATTGTGGCTGCGATTGCCCAGACCGACTGAGGGCACTGTGGTTCACTGCATGGCGCGACCACCATGCGCATCGGTGGGCAATGCAGACACAATTTTCAGCGCAACAGGAGACCCGCATGCCCCGCTTCGCCGCCAACCTCACGATGCTGTTCAACGAGGTGCCGTTTCTTGACCGGTTCGAGCGCGCCGCCAAGGCCGGCTTCGAAGCGGTCGAGTTTCTCTTTCCGTATGCCTGGAGCGCGCAGGAGATCAAGCAGCGCCTGGACGCGTACGGCCTGAAGCTCGTACTGCACAACCTGCCGCCCGGTGACTGGGACGCTGGCGAGCGCGGCATTGCCTGTCATCCGGACCGGGTGGCGGAGTTCCGCGCCGGCGTGGCCAAGGCGGTCGAGTACGCCAAAGTGCTGGGCGTGCCGCGGCTCAACTGTCTGGCCGGCAAGGCGCCGCACGGTGTGAGTGCCGAGGTGCTGCGCCAGACCATCGTCGCCAACTTGCGCTACGCCGCGGGCGAGCTCAAACGCGCCGGACTGAGCTTGCTGATCGAGCCGATCAACGCTTTCGACATGCCCGGCTTCTATCTCACGCGCACCGACCAGGCGCTGTCGATCCTGGCCGAAGTCGGCGCCGACAACGCCTTCGTGCAGTACGACATCTACCACGCGCAGCGCACCGAGGGCGAACTCGCCGCAACCATCGAAAAACATCTGGCGCAAATCGGTCACATGCAGTTGGCCGACAACCCCGGCCGTCACGAACCCGGCACGGGCGAGATCAACTATGCCTTCTTGTTCGCGCACCTGGACCGCATCGGCTACGCCGGCTGGATAGGCTGCGAATACAAGCCCGCCGCTGGCACCGAGGCGGGCCTGGGTTGGCGTCAGCGTCTGGCTCGATAAGGAACACCGCATGAGCAGCAAAGCACTCGATATTGGTCGCATCGGACCGGCCATGATGGGCGCGCCCGTCGCGGGCCCTCTGTCATGAAGCACGCCACCTCGTCGTCTCCCCGGCGGTCCGCGCAGGCGGCCGTGTTGCGCCGCATGTTCGATGCGGCCATCGCTTCGGCGCAGCCCGCCAAGTGCGTGCCCCCGCACCTGCCCGCGCCCAAGGACCTGGGCCAGGGACGGCTCATCGTGATCGGCGCCGGCAAGGCATCGGCAGCGATGGCCAACGCCGTCGAGACGAACTGGTCGGGCCCGCTCAGCGGGCTGGTGGTCACGCGCTACGGCTACGGCGTGCCTTGTGAGCGCATCGAAATCAAGGAGGCCGCGCATCCGGTGCCCGATGCGGCCGGACTGCACGCCGCCGAGCGCATGCTCGAGCGCGTGCAAGGCCTGAGCGCCGACGATCTGGTGCTGTGCCTGATCTCGGGCGGCGGCTCGTCGCTTCTGCCGCTGCCTTTGCCCGGGCTGACGCTTGAGCACAAACAGGCGATCAATCGTGAGCTGTTGAAATCGGGCGCCAGCATCGGCGAGATGAACTGCGTGCGCCGCCATCTCTCGGCCATCAAGGGCGGACGGCTCGCCGCGGCCTGCCATCCGGCGCGCATGCTGAACTTGCTGATCTCTGACGTGCCTGGCGACAATCCCATGGACATCGCCTCCGGCCCCACCGTGGCCGACCCGACGACTTGCGCTGACGCGCTCGACATCGTGCGCCGCTACGCGATCGAGTTGCCCGCTGCGGCGCGCGAGGTGTTGACGAGCGGACGCGGCGAATCGATCAAAGCCGGCGACGTGCGGCTGCTGCGCGCCCAGACCCGCATCATCGCGACGCCGCAAATGGCGCTCGAAGCCGCGGCCCGGGTGGCGCGCGAAGCCGGCTACGCCGCCCACATTCTGGGCGACGCCTTGCAGGGCGAGGCGCGCGACGTGGGCAAGGTGCTGGCTGCCATCGCCTTGCAGGTGGCCGAGCGCGCACAGCCGTTCAGCGCGCCTTGCGTGCTGCTGTCGGGTGGCGAGACCACCGTCACCGTGCGCGGCCAGGGACGTGGCGGCCGCAATGTCGAGTGCCTGCTGTCGCTGGGCTTGGCGCTCGATGGTCACCCGCGCATCCACGCGCTGATGGGCGACACCGATGGCGTCGACGGCCAGGAAGAAATCGCCGGCGCCTGCCTGGCGCCCGACTCGCTGGCACGCGCCTGGAAGCTGGGGCTGCGTCCGATGGACCGTCTCGCCGACAACGACGGCCACAGCTTCTTTGCAAGCCTGGGTGACTCGGTCATCACCGGACCCACGCTGACCAATGTGAACGACTTTCGCGCCATCCTGATCGACAAGGGCTTGTAGCTGCTATCTCGTCCAAGAGTTCTCACGCGGCGTGGCGGATTGAGCCCTGAAGTTTCAATGCAGCGGCCCGTACGATCGCCAAGGTTTCCTTGCATAGACGTGTCACGACGTGAATCAAATACGGGGGCCGTATCGTCGCAGTTGGGAGCTTTGGCGCAGCGCAGAAGATCCAAGGCAGCGCATCGGGCGCCTCAGTAATGGAAACGCAATTGAGCAATCAGCAGTGCTTTAGCTTCAACGCGGTACACCATGCGGTGCTCGTCCGTTATGCGGCGTGACCAGTATCCTGAGAGCGCGTGTTTCAAGGCTTCTGGTTTGCCTACTCCAGTGAACGGATCGCGCTGGGTTTCCAGAATCAGCCGGTTGATTCGCTCCACCATGCGCTTGTCCTGCTTTTGCCAATACAGGTAGTCTTCCCATGCTTCGTCCGCGAAGATCAGCTTCACTTGGCCAGCTTCCGCTCAACACCTTTCCCGGTGTTCAGTTGCGCAGCCGCCGAAAGAAGGCGCTTGGCATTGGCGGGTGTGCGCAACAGATAGGCCGTTTCCTCAAGCGCCTTGAAGTCTTCAAGCGAGAGCATCACCACGGCTTGTTCGCCGTTGCGGGTAATGATCAAGGCTTCGTGATCGTTACAAACCCGGTCCATGGTGCTGGCGAGGTTGGCGCGGACGGCCGTATAGCTTATTGCATCCATTTGGGGCTCCGGATATGTACGCGTTACTGTACCTTGTTTGTCCGTATTTGTCGAGCAAGCCGGTGGCGCAACGCTTGGGCTTGCTGTAGTTCACGCTGCCTGCGAAACTATTTCGTCGAATGGCGTTGCGCCGAGTTGGCGCCAGTCAAGGCGGTATGAGAACCATCGTCATTTACGGACATGGCGGGGTGAGCGCTGGGGCTGTGGGAGCACGGTGCCGTCATTCGCATCATCTCGGCTCGCAGGGCAACCAAGCGTGAAAGCGCGTTCTATCGAGGTGGATGAACATGAGAGCAGGTTACGATCCTGCTCAAAATTGAAGTCCCACTGGAACCTGCCCTCTGCGCCGAAGAGCGCGACGCAGCGCCAGTTGCTTCGTTAAGCCTCTCAAGCCCATCACCCATGCCCACCCACACGCCAGCAGCACTGTTGTTCGACCTCGGCGGCGTGCTCGTTGACATCGACTTCGGTCGCGCGCTTGCCGCCTGGGCGCCCTACTCGGCGCTATCGCCAGAGGAGTTGCGCAGCAGCTTCAAGCTCGACCATCAGTACGAGCGTCACGAACGTGGTGAGATCGCGGCAACCGAGTATTTCGCGCACTTGGCGAGGACGCTGCGATTGGATGCGAACCTCGATCAGATCGAAGCCGGTTGGAATGCCATCTACGTGGGTGAGTTCGTGCGAACCAGGGAACTGGTCGAAAGCCTGCGTGGCGCCGTCCCCTGTTATGCCTTCACAAATACCAACGCGTCGCACATGTCGGCCTGGAGCAGGTTGTTTCCGGGTGTTGTCGGCGCATTCGATCGCATCTTCGCGTCGCATCAAATGGGACTGCGCAAACCCGAGCGCGCAGCCTTCGACAAGATCTGCGCTCTCACGGGCATTGAGGCGTCGTCGTTCGTCTTCTTCGACGACCTGGCCGAGAACGTCCGTGCCGCCGAAGATGCCGGGCTGCGCGGCGTTCTTGTCAGTTCACCGGACGACGTCGCGGCAGCCTTGCACGCGCTCGGCTACGCGCCTGCGCAGAGCGAGGCCAAGCCCTGAAGCCTTGAAGCCGCGACCCGTATGATCGCCAAGGTGTTGCCGCATCGCCTTGTCAGAAACTGCATCAGATATGAGCCGTATTTCCACTGTCGCGACGCTGGGCGCGGCGCAGACCTTGGCGTGGGCTTCGAGCTTCTACCTGCCGGCCATCCTGGCTGCTGCGATGGCGCGCGAGATGGGGGTGCCGACGGCTTCGGTGTTCGCGGTCTTTTCGCTGGCGCTGCTGGTTTCGGCGTTGATCGGGCCTTATGCGGGGCGTGCCATCGACCGCTGGGGCGGTCGTCCGGTATTGATGAGCACCAGCCTGATATTTGCCACCGGCCTGTGCATGCTGGGATGGGCAAATGGCATGACCGGATTGGTCGCGGCCTGGCTGGTGCTTGGCGTGGGCATGGGCGCCGGCCTGTACGACGGCGCGTTTGCGGCACTCGTGCGACTGTATGGCCGTGACGCCCGCAACGCCATCACCGGCATCACCTTGATCGCGGGTTTTGCAAGCACGGTGGGTTGGCCCTTGTCATCATTGTTGGACGCCCAGTTCGGTTGGCGCGGCGCGTGCTTCGCCTGGGCTGCTGTGCATGTGCTGCTGGGCCTGCCTTTGAATGCCTGGCTGCCCCGCGCCTTGTTGGCACCTGCGCCGCAAGCGTCCAGCCAGGCCAGCGTCGTGGGACCTGGCATTGACAGCAGTCCGGTGGCGGGCGCGCGCAGCACCACGGCGAAGCTGGCCTTTGTGTTTGCCACCGCCGGCTTCGTCAGCACCGCGATGGCGTCGCACTTCCCGGCCTTGCTGCAAGCCTGCGGTGCGACGCTGGCGCTGGCCGTGGCGGCCGGCGCGCTGATCGGCCCGGCGCAAGTCGCGGCGCGCTTGCTGGAATTCGGTTTTCTCAGGCGTGCGCATCCGCTGATTTCGGCGCGCCTGGCGACCCTGATGCATCCCTTGGGCGCGGGCGTGCTGGCCCTGGCAGGCGCGCCGGCTGCCGCCGCTTTTGCGCTGCTGCACGGCGGCGGCAACGGCGTGCTCACCATCTCCAAGGGCACTTTGCCGCTGGTGTTTTTCGGCCCGCAATCGTATGGCGCGCGCCAGGGCTTGATCATGTTGCCAGCGCGTATGGCGCAGGCCTTGGCGCCCTGGCTGTTCGGCCTGTGCCTCGATCATTGGGGGGCTCGGGCGCTGTGGTTGTCGGCGGGGCTGGGGCTGGCGGCGTTTGGCGTGTTGATGTGGCTGCCGCGAAATTCGGCAGGCGCGCAAGGCGGAGACGGGCCGCCCCGCTGGCCCGGGCGCGCGCCGTCCAGGTGAGACTTGTGTGCCGGGTCGCCGATCAACAGTGACACCCGGGCTTGCCCCCTATTTAAGTTGGGGTCAGTGCTTGCCAACAGCGCTACTTACCCCGGTTCGGTCAAAGTCCCGCCGCTGCAGTGGGGGTACCATTTGCGCCAGCAAGGTTGCCATGATCGATTCACGGCGGGTCACGAAATGACACGTCTGCAGTACCGCACAGGAGTTTGAATGCGTCCCACCCAGCCTGCCGACCCGGCCTACTTTCACAAAGTGGTTGATTGCCAATGGGCCTGTCCGGCCCACACGCCGGTTCCCGAATACATCCGCCTGATCGGCCAAGGCCGTTACACCGACGCCTACATGATCAACTGGGTGTCCAACGTGTTTCCCGGGATTCTGGGGCGCACCTGCGACCGGCCTTGCGAGCCGGCGTGCCGGCGCGGCCGCGTCGAGGAAAACAACGCGCCCGACGCTGCGCCGACGCTGCCCGAGCCGGTCGCCATCTGCCGCCTGAAACGCGTCGCTGCCGACCACAAGGACGACGTCACGTCGCGCATGCCAAAAATCGCACCCAGCAACGGCAAGAAGGTGGTCTGCGTTGGCGCGGGGCCCGCTTCGCTGACGGTGGCGCGCGACCTGGCACCCTTGGGTTACGAGGTGACGGTGTTCGACGGCGAGGCCAAGGCGGGGGGCTTCATTCGCACGCAGATCCCGCGCTTTCGACTGCCCGAATCGGTGATCGACGAAGAGACCGGCTACGTGCTCGATCTGGGTGTGAAGTTCCAGAGCGGCCAGCGCATCGAGTCGATGCGCAGTCTGCTCGAACAAGGCTATGACGCGGTGTTCGTGGGTTGCGGCGCGCCACGCGGCCGCGAA
Organism: uncultured beta proteobacterium; assembly: GCA_963740455.1. Classification (GTDB taxonomy): domain Bacteria; phylum Pseudomonadota; class Gammaproteobacteria; order Burkholderiales; family Burkholderiaceae_C; genus Paucibacter. Next base: position 70,550 of record CAVUEF010000012.1, on the reverse strand, counting down.
CTCGATCTGCCCGGACGCAAGGAGGCTGCCGCGCATATCCACATCGGCATCGACTGGCTCGCGTCGGTCTCGTTCCAGCACATCACCAGCGTGGCGCCGCGCGTCATCGTGCTGGGCGGCGGCAACACGGCGATGGACTGCTGCCGCTCGGCGCGGCGCCTGGGCGGCGCGGACGTGAAGGTGATCGTGCGCAGCGGCTTCGAGGAGATGAAGGCCTCGCCCTGGGAGAAGGAGGACGCGCAGCACGAAGGCATTCCCATCATCAACTTCCATGTGCCCAAGAGTTTCGAGCACAAGGACGGCAAGTTGCTGGGCATGCACTTCGAAGTGGTGCGTGCCGTCTATGACGACAAGGGCCGGCGCACGCTGGTGCCCACCGGCGAGCCCGACGTGTTCTTCGCGTGCGACACGGTGCTGCTCGCGGTGGGGCAGGAAAACGCTTTCCCGTGGATAGAGCGCGACTGCGGCATCGAATTCGACCGCTGGGGTCTGCCGGTGCTCGACAAGGACAGCTTCCAGTCCACCGTTCCCCAAGTGTTTTTCGGCGGCGACGCGGCCTTCGGTCCGAAGAACATCATCACGGCGGTGGCTCACGGGCACGAGGCGGCGGTATCGATCGACCGTTTCCTGCACGGCCAAGACGTGCGCCAGCGCCCCGCGCCGCTGACCCGGCTGATGTCGCAGAAGATGGGCATTCACGAATGGAGTTATCACAACGATGTGTCGGATGACACGCGTTTCAAAGTGCCATGGGCCAAGGCCGCCGTGGCGCTGGCCAGCATTCGGGTCGAGGTGGAGCTCGGTTTTGATGCGGGTACCGCCTTCAAGGAAGCCAGCCGCTGCCTGAACTGTGACGTGCAGACCGTGTTCAACCGCGACACCTGCATCGAATGCGACGCCTGCGTCGACATCTGCCCGATGGACTGCATCACCTTCACCTCGAATGGCGATGAGGCCGATCTGCGCCAGCGCCTGAAGGCGCCGGCCATGAACACGGCGCAGGATCTGTATGTGTCGAGCGCGCTGAAGACCGGCCATGTGATGGTCAAGGACGAAGACGTTTGTCTGCACTGCGGCTTGTGCGCCGAGCGATGTCCGACCGGAGCCTGGGACATGCAGAAGTTTTTGCTGAACACGACCCAGGCTGGAGCCGGCTGTCGCGACAGCCGGGTGTTAGAGAAGGAAGCCGCATGAAGCGCATTGAAGCCATCAACGATTTCGTCATCAAGTTTGCCAATGTGAATGGCTCGGGTTCGGCATCTGCCAACGAGCTGTTCGCCAAGGCCGTGATGCGCATGGGCGTGCCGGTGAGCCCGCGCAATATCTTTCCCAGCAATATTCAGGGCATGCCCACCTGGTACGAAGCGCGCGTGTGCGAAAAGGGCTATCACGGGCGGCGCGGCGGCGTCGACATGCTGGTGGCCATGAATCCGCAGACCTGGGACGCCGACGTGGCCGAGATCGAGCCCGGCGGCTATCTGTTCTACGACAGCACGCGGCCCATCCCCGAGTCGAAGTTTCGCAAGGACGTGCACGTCATCGGCATGCCGCTGACCGAGATCAGCAACGCGTCGTATCACGACCCGCGCCAACGCCAACTGTTCAAGAACATCATTTACGTGGGCGCGCTGTCGGTGCTGCTTGACGTCGAAGCCGACGTGTTCGAAGAGCTCTTCGCCGAACAATACAAGGGCAAGGAGCGGCTGCTCGAATCCAACATTCAGGCCCTGCACCTGGGGCGCGACTTCGTCAAAGAGCATCTCAAGGCGCCGCTTGGTATTCGCGTGCGCCGCTCCGACAAGGTCGGCGACCAGATCTTCACCGACGGCAACTCGGCGGCAGCGCTGGGCCTGGTCTACGGCGGCGCCACGGTCGCTGCCTGGTATCCGATCACGCCGTCCACCTCGGTCCCCGAAGCCTTCCAGAAGTACTGCGAGAAATATCGCATCGACCCGAGCACCGGGCGCCACAACTACGCCATCGTGCAGGCCGAAGACGAGCTCGCTTCGATCGGCATGGTGGTGGGCGCGGGCTGGAACGGCGCGCGCGCCTTCACGGCCACTTCCGGGCCCGGCGTCTCGTTGATGACCGAGTTCATCGGCCTGGCCTATTTCGCCGAGATTCCGGTCACCATCATCAATGTGCAGCGCGGGGGGCCGAGCACCGGCATGCCCACGCGCACGCAGCAGGCCGACCTGCTGTCTTGCGCCTATGCCTCGCATGGCGACACCAAGCATGTGTTGCTGTTCCCGCAGGATCCGCACGAATGTTTCGAGCATTCCGCAGCGGCGCTCGATCTGGCGGATCGCTTGCAGACACCGATCTTCGTGATGACCGATCTGGACATCGGCATGAACCAGCGTCTGTGCAAGCCCTTTGTCTGGGATGACGCGCGCGACTACGACCGCGGCAAGGTCATGACGGCCGAGGAACTCGAAGCCGGCAAGGACTTCGGCCGCTACAAAGACGTGGACGGCGACGGCATTCCCTGGCGCACGCTGGCAGGCACACACCCGACCAAGGGCGCCTACTTCACCCGCGGCACGACGCGTGACCCCTACGCGCGCTATTCCGAGCGTGGCCCCGACTACGTCTACAACATGGAGCGCTTGCTGCTCAAGTTCAAGACCGCAGCCAGCCTGGTGCCGCAGCCGGTGGTGCGCCAGGCTGTGCAAAAGACCCCGCTGGGCGTGATCTATTACGGCTCGACCAGCCCGGCCATGCGCGAGGCGCTCGACGTGCTCGACGCAGAAGGCGTGCATGTCGATGCGCTGCGCCTGCAGGCGTTTCCCTTCCCTGAATCGGTGCGCCGCTTCATCGCCCACCATGACAAGGTGTTCGTGGTCGAGCAAAACCGCGACGCGCAAATGCGCTCGATGCTGGTCAACGAGCTGGACATCGATCCGGCCAAGCTGATCCGCGTGCTGCACTACGACGGCACACCCATCACGGCGCGTTTCATTGCCCAGGCCATCCGGCAAAGCGTGCAACCGGCCGCGGCAGTGGCAAAGCCCGTCGCGTCTCCCCTGACCAAGGAAGCAGCATGACCTACATCGCCAAACCGCGGCTTCACCATCCGACGCTGACCACCAACAAGGTGGGCTACACGCGGCGCGACTACGAAGGCCGCATCTCGACGCTGTGCGCCGGTTGCGGCCACGATTCGATTTCGGCCGCCATCATCCAGGCCTGCTGGGAGCTCGACATCGAGCCGCATCGCGTCGCCAAGCTCTCGGGCATCGGTTGCAGCTCCAAGACGCCCGACTACTTCCTGGGCGCGTCGCACGGTTTCAACACCGTGCATGGCCGCATGCCGTCGGCATTGACCGGCGCCAACCTGGCCAATCGCGGTCTGCTCTACCTGGGGGTCTCGGGCGACGGCGACTCGGCGTCGATTGGCCTGGGTCAGTTTGCCAACGCGATGCGCCGCGGCGTGCGCATGGCTTATATCGTCGAGAACAACGGCGTCTACGGGCTCACCAAGGGCCAGTTTTCGGCCACGGCGGACCGCGGCTCGAAGAGCAAGAAAGGCATCATCAACAGCGACAGCCCGGTCGACCTGGTGGCGGTGGCGCTGCAACTCGGCGCCACTTATGTGGCGCGCAGCTTCTCGGGCGACAAGGCGCAGCTGGTGCCGCTCATCAAGGGCGCGATGGCGCATGGCGGTGCGGCCTTCATCGACGTCATCAGCCCCTGCGTGACCTTCAACAACCACGGCGGCAGCACCAAGAGCTACGACTATGTGCGTCACCACAACGAAGCGGTGAGCCGCATCGACTTCATCACGACGCGCAATGAGATCACCACCGAATACGGTGCCGGCGAACTGGTGGAGGTGCAGCAGCACGACGGTTCGATGCTGCGTTTGCGCAAGCTGCACCCGGAATACGACCCGACCGACCGCTATGCCGCCATGAGCTATATGCAGTCGCACCAGGCGCGCGGCGAAATCGTCACGGGTTTGCTCTATGTGGACCCGCTGGCCACCGACCTGCACACTTCGCTGAACACGACTGAAACACCGTTGAACAGCCTGGGCGCGGCACTGCTTTGCCCGGGTGTTGCGGAGCTCGAAAACATCAATGCGTCATTGCGCTAGCCTGCAGTTGCGCGGGCGAAGGCCACGTTATCAGTGAAGGGGTTGCATCATGTCTGAACGCACTGTTTTTCAATCGATGTCGCAAAAGCATGTCATCAGCGTGGGCCCGCAGGCCAATGTCTGGGAGGCCGCTTGCATCATGACGCGCGCCAATTGCGGCAGTGTGCTGATCGTCGACACGGCGGGCGCCTTGCTGGGCATCGTGACCGAGCGCGACTTGATGACGCGGGTCCTGGCCAAGGCGCTCAACCCGGAAACCACCCTCGTGTCCGATGTGATGACGCGCAGCCCCCATTGCGTGAAGCCGGAAATACTGGTATCGGACGCGGTGCTCATCATGATCGAGCGTGGCTTCAGGCATCTGCCCATTGTGGGCAAGGACGCGAAAATCCTGGGGGTGTTTTCGGTGCGCGACGCGCTGCCGCGCGAGATCAGCGCGGCCGTGAGTCTGGCCGAATTTCACGAGCAGGTGAACGACGCGCTGGGCTAGCGCGCAGCGTGCATGCGTGACGTATTGCACTGTCGGGCCCCTCTCCCCTCAGTCAGGGGGTGCAAGTCGCCCATGACTGCCACTACGATCAGGTCGACGGTGGTGAGGCGAGTTTTTGTGCATCCGCACCAAACAGCCCGGCAGTGAGTCGCCCGTGCCGGCACCGTCTCCAACCCCAGGCCCGCCAGCGCTCAAACACGCTGGCGGGCCGTTTTGCTTGCAGGGCGATTCCTGCGCATCTGCCCGACCCGGATCGCTCTTTTTGAGGTGCCACGCAAATCGCCGTAAACTGCCGCGTTCGCTTCAATTCACCATCGGAGTCATCGCATGAGAGCAGCGCGTCCTCTTCAAATCCTCGCCTTGGCGGCCCTCGCCATGACAGCGTTCGGCGTGCATGCCGCGAGCACGCTGATCTACTGTTCGGAGGCCAGCCCTGAAGGGTTCGATCCGGCACGCTATACCGCCGGCACCACCTTTGATGCCAGCTCGCAAGCCCTGTTCAACCGGCTGGTCGAATTCGAGCGTGGCGGCACCACCGTCGTGCCGGCGCTGGCCGAGAGTTGGACCGTCAGCCCCGACGCCCGGGTCTACACCTTCAAGCTGCGCAAGGGGGTGAAGTTCCACACCACCGAATACTTCAAGCCGAGCCGCGAACTCAATGCCGATGACGTGATCTTCAGCATCGACCGCATGATCAACAAGGACAACGCCTTCCAGAAAGCCGCACCGGCTTCGTTCGAATACGCGTCCGACATGGGCCTGGCATCGAACATCGTCAAGCTCGAAAAGACCGACCCGATGACCGTGCGCATCACGCTGAAGAATGTGGACGCGGCGTTTCTGGCCGACCTGGCGATGGACTTCGCCTCCATCCATTCGGCCGAGTACGCCGACCAGTTGTTGAAGGCCGGCATGGCTGCCGAGCTGAACAACAAGCCCGTCGGCACCGGCGCCTTCGTGTTCAAGCGCTACGAGAAGGACGCGCAGATCCGCTACGCCGCGTTCGAGGGCTATTGGCGCGGCAAGGCCAGCATCGACAACCTGGTGTTCGCCATCACCAAGGATTCGGCCGTGCGCTTGCAAAAACTCAAGGCCGGCGAATGCCAGATCTCGTCATATCCGAAGCCGGCCGAAGTCGACGTGCTCAAGAAGGACCCCAAGATCAAGCTGCTGCAACAAAACGGCCTGAACATCGGTTTCCTGAGCTTCAACGTCACCCACAAGCCATTTGACAATGTCCAGGTGCGCCGTGCCATCAGCATGGCCGTCAACAAGGCTGCCATCATCGCGGCGGTCTATCAGGGTGCCGGCGATGTGGCGGTGAACCCGATCCCGCCGACCATGTGGTCGTACAACAAGGCGATCAAGGACTATGCCTACGATCCCGCGGCCGCCAAGGCGCTGCTGGCCAAGGCCGGCTTCCCGAACGGCTTTGAGACCACGCTGTGGGCCTTGCCGGTGCAGCGGCCCTACAACCCGAACGGCCAGCAGGTGGCCGAGATGGTGCAGGCCGACCTGGCCAAGATCGGCATCAAGGCCAAGATCCAGATATACGAATGGGCCGAATACCTGAAGCGCGCCAAGGCCGGCGAGAGCGACATCGGCATGTTCGGCTGGACCGGCGACAACGGCGACCCCGACAATTTCCTGGGCAATTTGCTGAGTTGCGCCGGCGTGGGCGGATCCAACTACGCTGAGTGGTGCGATAAGGAGTTTGACGCGCTCATCACCAAGGCCAAGCAGAGCACCAAGCTGGCCGAGCGCACCAAGCTCTACGAGCAGGCGCAAGTCGTGTTCAAGCGCGAAGCGCCGTGGGTGCCGCTGGCGCATTCGGTCGTCTATCAGCCGATGCTGCAAAACGTCGAAGGCTACAAGATGAGCCCGTTCGGCTCGCACCAGTTCTATGGGGTGAGCCTGAAGTGATTTGTGCGGCGCCGCTGGCGCGCCTGGCCTCTCGCCTGACCGTTTGCTTGCTGCTGATAGGTGTGCAAGCCGCGTCGGCGGCCGGCACCCTGACGGTCTGCACCGAAGCGGCGCCGGACGGCTTCGACATCGCGCAATCCGAATCCGCCGTGACGGTAGACGCGGCGGGCAACACCTTGTACGACCAGCTGCTGATGTACAAGCGCGGCACGACCGAGCTGGTGCCAGGTCTTGCCAGTGCCTGGGAAGTCAGCGCCGACGGCCTGCAGATCACGCTGCAGTTGCGGCCGGGCGTCAAGTTTCACACCACGCCCTGGTTCACGCCGACACGCGACATGAACGCCGACGACGTGCTGTTTTCCTTCGCTCGCATGGCCGACACCAACGGCCCGTGGCAGGCAATTGCCAAGAGCGGCTACCTGATGTGGCATGGCACGGGCATGGCCGCTGCCGTCAAGTCAGTCGAGAAGCTGGACCCGCTGAGCGTGCGCCTGCATCTTGTGCAGCCCAGCGCTCCGATGCTCAATCTGCTGGCCAATGCGTTCACCAGTTCGGTCTTTTCGGCCGAATATGGCGCCCAGCTGCTCAAGGCCGGCAAGCCTGAGCTGATCAATACGCAGCCGGTGGGCACCGGGCCTTTTCAGTTTCGCAGCTACCAAAAGGACGCCGTGCTGCGCCTGGCCGCGCACCCTGCCTACTGGGGCGGCAAGCCGGCCATCGATACACTGATTGTGGCGATCACGCCCGACGCGAATGTGCGCGTGCAGCGGCTCAAGGCGGGCGAGTGCCTGATAGGCTCGAATATGCGCGGCGAGACCCTGGGCGTGCTGCAGGGCACACCCGTGGCCGTGCAGGCCGCCAGCACCTTGATGACCGGCTATATCGCGCTGAACACGCAGCACCAGTTCGTGTCCGACAAGCGTTTTCGCCAGGCCTTGATGCTGGCGTTTGACAGGAGCAGTTTCATCCGCTCGGTGTATGGCGGGCGGGCTGCGGCGGCAGCGAGCTTCCTGCCGCCCACGCTGTGGAGCCATGACGCCACGCTGGTGAACCGCTTCGATGTTGAGGCGGCGCGCGCGCTCGTCAAGGCCGCTGGCTACGACGGCCGGGAGCTGGTCATCTTCACCCGCATTGGCGGCAGCATCGACGGCCGGCGTGCGGCCGAGCTGATGCAGGCCGACTGGGGCCGCATCGGCGTGAAGATCCGCGTGCAAATGATGGAGTGGGGCGAGATGCTCAGGCGCAGCGGAGCGGGTGAGCATGACATCACCTTTCTGAACTGGGTTGGTGACGCCGACCCCGACAATTTCTTCACCCCCAATCTGACTTGCGCTGCGATAGACGCCGGCGGCAACAAGAGCCGCTGGTGCAACAAGGCCTTCGACGCCTTGCTCGACAAGGCGCGTGTCTCCAATGACCGCAAGCTGCGCAGCAAGCTCTACGGCCAGGCCCAGCGCATGATTCAAAACGAAGTGCCGCTGATTCCGACCGTCTATCCACAATACTTCACTGCGGTGAACGAGTCGGTGCACGGCTTCGTGTCGAGTCCGTTTGCCGACCTGGATTTCCGAGGCGTCAGCGTCAAGTAGCCCATGTTCAGTTTCTTCCTGAAGCGCCTGGCGCTGGTCGTTCCGACCTTCATCGGCATCACGCTGCTGGCGTTCTCGTTGATCCACCTGATCCCCGGCGACCCGGTGCAGGTGATGGCCGGCGAGCGCCGCCTGGACCCCACCTTCTATGCCGAGACCATGCACCGCCTGGGCTTGGATCGGCCGCTCTATGAGCAGTACGGGGTGTACTTGTGGAAGGCCTTGCACCTCGACCTGGGCGAGTCGTTCGTCACGCACGAGGCAGTGTGGAGCGAGTTCCTCAAGCTGTTTCCCGCCACCGTTGAGCTTGCCCTGTGCGCGCTGACGTTTGCCTGCGTGCTGGGCCTGCTTGCCGGCGTGCTGGCGGCCATCAAGCGCGGAACCTTGCTCGACCACGGCGTGATGGGTATTTCGCTCACCGGATTTTCGATGCCGATCTTCTGGTGGGGCCTGCTGCTCATCATGTTCTTCTCGGTGGCCATGCGCGACATCGCGCCGGCATTTGCCCTGCCGGTGTCGGGCCGCATCGCACTCGAGTTCGACATCGCGCCGCGCACCGGCTTCATGCTGATTGACGCCTGGCGCTCCGGCGAGGCGGGCGCCTTTCGCTCGGCGCTCTCGCATCTGGTGCTGCCGTCCATCGTGCTGGGCACGGTGCCGCTGGCGGTGATTGCGCGCATGACGCGGTCGAGCATGCTCGAGGTGCTGCGCGAAGACTATGTGCGCACCGCGCGCGCCAAGGGCTTGTCTCCGGCGCGCGTGGTGTTCGTGCATGCACTGCGCAACGCCTTGGTGCCCGTCATCACGGTGATCGGCCTGCTGGTGGGCACGCTGCTGGGTGGCGCGGTGCTGACCGAAACCATCTTCTCCTGGCCCGGTGTCGGCAAATGGCTGATCGACGCCATCGGCCGGCGTGACTACCCCGTCGTGCAAGGCGGCATCCTGATCTCGGCGACGCTGGTGATTGTGGTCAACCTGCTCGTCGATCTGACCTACGGCTGGATCAATCCGAGGATTCGCCATGCCCGTTAGCCATGTGGATGTTTTGTCAGACGAAGTTGCGGCACCATCAAGCTCGGAATGGGGCGACTTCTGGCGCAGCTTCGCGTCCAACAAAGGGGCGCTCGCCGGGCTGATCTTCTTTGTCTTCGTGGTGCTGTGCGCGCTGCTGGCCGACCAGCTCGCGCCCTACAGTCCGATCGAGCAATACCGCGACGCCCTGCTCGCGCCGCCGCTGTGGAGCGGGGGCACGACGCGGTTCCTGCTGGGCACCGACGACATCGGTCGCGACATGCTGTCGCGCCTGCTGTTTGGTGCGCGCCTGTCGCTGAGCATCGGGCTGGTGGCGGTCGTCTTGTCGATGCTGCCCGGCATTGGCCTGGGGCTGGTGGCGGCCTTCTTCCCGAGGCTGGGCACCTTGATCCTGCGCCTGATGGACGTGTTGCTGGCGCTGCCCAGCCTGCTGCTGGCGATTGCCGTCGTCGCGGTGCTGGGGCCAGGTCTTGTCAACACCATGCTGGCGATCGCGCTGGTGAGCGTTCCCGGCTACGTGCGCCTGGTGCGCGCATCGGCCATGGCGGAACTGGCCAAGGACTATGTGATCGCATCCAGACTGGCGGGCGCGGGCACGCTGCGGCTGATGTTCGACACCGTGCTGCCCAACTGCATGGCGCCTGTCATCGTGACGGCCACGCTTGGTTTCTCTGATGCGATTCTCACTGCCGCGGCCCTGGGCTTTCTGGGCCTGGGCGCGCAGCCGCCCAGCCCCGAGTGGGGCACCATGCTGTCGTCGGCGCGCGACTATATCGAGCGCGCCAACTGGGTCGTCACGCTGCCGGGCCTGGCCATCCTGGGCACGGTGCTCGCGATCAATTTGCTGGGCGACGGCCTGCGCGATGCGCTCGACCCCCGACTGAAGAAGTTGTCATGAGCCTTCTGGAGATCAGAAATCTGACGGTCGAGTTCGGCAGCGCCGCGCGCCCCTTTGCCGCCGTGCAAGGCGTCGATATCTCGCTGGACCGGGGCGAGCTGCTGGGCGTGGTGGGCGAATCGGGTTCGGGCAAGAGCGTCAGCATGCTCGCGCTGATGGGCCTCATCGATGCGCCGGGCCGGGTGACTGCCGACGTGCTGTGCTTTGACGGGCACGACTTGTTGACACTGCCGCCGCGCGAGCGCCGCAGAATCGTCGGCCGCGACATGGCGATGATTTTTCAGGACCCGATGGCGAGCCTGAACCCCAGCTACACGGTGGGTTTTCAGATCATCGAGACCTTGCAGGTGCACCAGAAGAACAGCCGCGCCAAGATGCGCGAGCGCGCGCTCGAATTGCTGCAGCTCGTCGAGATTCCCGATCCGGCGTCAAGGCTCGATGCCTATCCGCACCAGCTCTCGGGCGGCATGAGCCAGCGCGTCATGATCGCCATGGCCTTGGCCTGCGCGCCCAAGCTCTTGATTGCCGACGAACCCACCACGGCCCTGGACGTGACGATACAAGCGCAGGTGCTGGATCTGCTGATGCAGTTGCAGCGCCAGCAGGACATGGCGCTGATCCTGATCACGCACGACCTGGCCCTGCTGTCCGAGCATGCCAAGCGCATCGCCGTGATGTACGCCGGCGAGGTGGTCGAGATTCAAGCGGTGCCGGCCCTGTTCGAGCGAGCGCACCATCCCTATACCGAGGCACTGCTGGCGTCGATCCCCGAGCATTCACGCGGCGCCGCGCGCCTGCCCACGCTGGCCGGCGTCGTGCCGGGCCAGCAGGATCGGCCGAAAGGATGTCTGCTGTCACCGCGCTGCCCTTATGCCGTCGAGGCTTGCCGCAGCACCCACCCGAACCTGACCCGCACGGCGGACGGCGCCAGCGTGCGCTGCCTCAAACCCATCAATGTGCAAGTCGGCGCTGCGCCGCAAGTCCATGTCTGAGCCGCTACCGGATCTGTTGGAGGCGCAAAACCTGTCGCGCCACTATGCGGTGCGCCGCGGCATGTTCAAGCCGCCCGCCATCGTCAAGGCGCTGAACGGCGTGAGCTTCACGCTGCGTGCCGGCGAAAGTCTGGCCGTGGTGGGCGAATCGGGCTGCGGCAAATCGACGCTGGCGCGCGCGCTCACGCTGATCGAAAAGCCCAGCGGCGGCGCGCTGCGCATCGACGGCAAGGACGTCGCAGACGCCAGCCGCAATGACTTGCGCACGCTGCGCCAGAGCGTGCAAATGGTGTTCCAGAACCCTTACGCCTCGCTCAATCCGCGCAAACGCATCGAGCAGATGCTCGAAGAGCCGCTGCGGCTCAACACCCAGCTCGGCCGCACCGAGCGTCACGAGCGCGTGGCGGCCATGCTGGCCCAGGTGGGCCTGCGCCCCGATCACGCGCAGCGCTATCCGCACATGTTTTCGGGCGGCCAACGCCAGCGCATCGCGATTGCGCGCGCGATGATGCTGGGCCCCAAACTGCTCGTCGCAGACGAGCCGACCTCGGCGCTCGATGTGTCGATACAGGCGCAGATACTGAATCTGTTCATGGATCTGCAGCAGCGCACGAAGATCGCCTATGTGTTCATCTCGCACAACCTCAGCGTGGTCGAGCATATTGCCGACCGCGTGATGGTGATGTACCTGGGCCGCGTGGTCGAGTTCGCACCGAAGGCGACGCTGTTCACCCAGGCCTTGCATCCCTATACCAAGGCCTTGCTGTCGGCAACGCCCAGCATCGACCCGGCGCGGCGCGCCGCCAAGATACGCATCAGCGGTGAGCCGCCGTCGCCGCTCGACCCGCCTGGCGGCTGCACCTTCCACAAGCGCTGCCCGTATGCGAGCGAACGCTGCCGCACCGAAGTGCCCGAGCTGCGTCCATTGGGCGGGCATCAGGTGGCCTGCCATCACGCCGAGTCGCTGGCCGATTGACACCCCCTTTTGGGGGATATTGCCCAAACACTGCATGACCTCCACACTGACCACATTGCTGTCATCAACCGCAGCCAGGCCCATCAAGCGCAAGCTTGAAACGGTTTCAAAGCCGTGAGATGCGGGCCGCGGGGCATCAGGTGGAGGGCGACTGAGAAGGTACGGACCGGGGAGGGAGGGAGCGCTTTCAGAAGGCGTTCTCAGTACCAGATCAGCATCGACAAGGCGCTTGAGGACCGGGTTTCCCCGGCAACCTCAAGCGCTATTTTTTTTGACCTTGCGGATCAGGGTCTGCTGAAGCGGATCACGCCGTCGGCATCGATCCGGCGCTGAATCTGGCCCTGCAACCACAGCAGGTGCAAATGAGCCACTGATTCGCCCATCGCAAAGGTGGTCTGGTGCAGGTCGAGTTGGCGCTTGAACAGCAAGTCCAGCAGCTCGGCCGCGCAGCGCGGTGCGCTCGTGCAGGCCTCCAGCACATCGGCCAGGCGCTCGTCGTGATGCTCCTGCAACTGGCGTATGCGCTGGTGCAGGCCGGTGAACGGCAAGCCATGCGAGGGCAGCACCAGCGTGTCGGCGGGCAGTTCCAGCAAGGTCGCGATGGAGGCAAGGTAGAGCGACAAAGGATCGGCCTCGGGTTCGATGTCCATCACGCTGACATTGGTCGAGATGCGCGGCAACACCATGTCGCCCGAGATCAGCAGCCCTCGGACCGGGTTGTACAAGGCGATGTGCTCGGGCGCGTGGCCGTAGCCGACGATGCAGCGCCAGTCGTGCTCGCCAATGCGCAGGGTCTGCCCGTTCATCAGGCGCCTGAAGCGCGCCGGCACGGCCGGCACCATACCCGGGTAATAGCTGCTGCGGGCGCGGATCTTGTCCAGTGCCTCCGGATCTGTGAGGCCGTGGCTGGCAAAGAAGCGTGCCGCGCTCTCGCCTCCCATGCCTATCGTGCTGGAACTGGCCAGGCGTGCCACGTTGTAGTCGGTGGCGCTGATCCAGAGCCGGCACTCACACTCAGGCGTGCTCCAGCGTGCCGTCAACCAATGCGCCAGGCCCATATGGTCGGGGTGAAAGTGGGTGACGATGACGCGCAGCACCGGCAAGCCGTCCAGGCCGCTCGCAAACACCTGCTCCCAGGCCGCTTGGGTGGCCGCGTTGGTGACGCCACAGTCGACTATTGCCCAACCCTGCCTGCCATCGAGTTCGTCGCGCAGCAGCCAGAGATTGATGTGGTCCAGCGCGAACGGCAGACCCATGCGCAGCCAGCGCACGCCGGGCGCCACTTCGAGCACTTGGCCGAGGGCGGGCCGGGCATCGCCGAGCGTGTAGTGCAATTCGGATTCTTTGGGGTTGGCCATCTGCTTTGTCGTCGGTGGTGGGAGCTTCAATCAGTCGGAGCCGGGCAGCTTGCGCATGAACTTGAAAGCCCGGCACACAAGGTCTGTAAACTTACGTTTACGTCAACGTCAATAGATTGCCAGTGTAGTCATGAGCAAGCCAGTCCGTTCCACCAAGGAAAGCGCGAGTCGCAATTTCACGATCACCGAGCTGGCCACCGAGTTTGACGTGACGCCGCGCGCGATCCGTTTCTATGAGGACATGGGCCTGCTGGAGCCCACGCGCGTCGGCCGCAACCGCGTCTACACGCACCGCGACTGCACGCGCTTGAAGCTCACGCTCAGGGGCAAGCGACTGGGACTGAGCCTGCTCGAGGTGAAACAGCTGGTCGACATGTACGACTCGTCGGACGACTCGACCCCGCAGCTCACGGCCTTTCTCGAAATCCTGCAGAACCACCGCGAGCAGCTGGCGCGTCAGCTCGAAGACATCGAGATCACGCTGGCCGAGATCGACCAGAACGAGGAGCGCTGCAAGCGCTTGCTCAGGCAAACCCGGCAGACCGAGCGCCAGACGGGTTCGAAGGCAGGGAGCCGCCATGCTGCAAGCCGCTGACGCGCTGTTTGCCGAGCGGGTGCGCGCTTCGTTTGCGCGCCAGGCGGTCATGACGCTGCTGGGCGCGCAGCTCGAACTCGTCGAGGCGGGCCGGGTCGTCATCAGCATGCGCCACCGCCCCGAGCTGACCCAACAGCACGGCTTCTTGCATGCGGGCATTCTCGCCACAGCGCTGGACTCGGCGTGTGGCTACGCCGCCTACGCCTTGATGCCGGAGGACGCGGCGGTGTTGACGATCGAATTCAAGATCAATCTGCTCACCCCGGCGCGCGGCCCTTTCTTCAGCTTCGAGGGCCAGGTCACCAAGGCGGGGCGCACCATCAGCGTGGTCGACGGTCGTGCGACGCAAAGCGCCGAGCTCGGCGGCCCGCAAATCCAGCTGGCCACCATGACGGCCACCATCATGACGGTGCGCGGCCGCGACGGCCTGCGCCAATAAAAACACCACAGCACCCCATCCAGGAGAACCCCATGAATTTGCCCGGCCTTGATTTTCAACTCGGTGAAGACATCGACGCTCTGCGCGACGCGGTGTACGAATTCGCGCAAAGAGAAATCGCACCGCGTGCCGCCCAGATCGATGCCACCGACCAATTTCCGATGGACTTGTGGCGCAAGCTGGGCGAGCTCGGCGTGCTCGGCGTGACCGTCGGCGAAGCCTACGGCGGCGCCGACATGGGCTATCTGGCGCACATGATCGCGATGGAGGAAATCAGCCGCGCGTCGGCCAGCGTGGGCCTGAGCTACGGCGCGCACAGCAATCTGTGCGTGAACCAGATCCATCGCAACGGCAACGAAGCGCAAAAGAGTAAGTACCTGCCCAAGCTGATCAGCGGCGAGCATGTCGGCGCCTTGGCGATGAGTGAGCCCGGCGCGGGCAGTGATGTGATCAGCATGAAGCTCAAGGCCGAAGACAAGGGCGGCTACTACCTGCTCAACGGCAACAAGATGTGGATCACCAACGGGCCGGACGCCGACACGCTGGTGGTCTACGCCAAAACCGAACCCGAGCTGGGAGCCCGCGGCGTGACGGCTTTCCTGGTCGAGAAAGGCATGCGGGGTTTCAGCGTCGCGCAAAAGCTCGACAAGCTAGGCATGCGCGGCAGCCATACCGGCGAGCTGGTGTTCGTGAACACCGAGGTGCCGGCGGAGAACGTGCTGGGTGCGCTTGGCGGCGGCGCCAAGGTCTTGATGAGCGGGCTCGACTATGAGCGCGCCGTGCTCACCGGCGGGCCGCTCGGAATCATGCAAGCGGTGATGGACAACGTCGTGCCCTATGTGCACGACCGCAAGCAGTTCGGTCAGAGCATCGGCGAGTTCCAGCTCATCCAGGGCAAGCTGGCCGACATGTACACGGTGCTGCAGGCCGGGCGCTCGTTCGCCTACACGGTGGCCAAGAACCTCGATTTGCTCGGGGCCGGGCATGTGCGCCAGATACGCAAGGACTGCGCGTCGGTGATTTTGTGGTGCGCCGAAAAGGCCACCTGGATGGCCGGCGAAGGCGTGCAGATCTTCGGCGGCAACGGCTACATCAACGACTACCCGCTGGGCCGCCTGTGGCGTGATGCCAAGCTCTACGAGATCGGCGCCGGCACCAGCGAAATCCGGCGCATGTTGATCGGCCGCGAGCTCTTCGCGGAAACAATGTGATAGGCCGCGACAACAAGCCGCGAAGCGGCGCAGTTGCGGCGAAGACTCATATCCGCGTGGTGGATGTGAGTCGTAGCCAACTGTTTGCGGAGACCATGTGATGCTGCCGACGCTGGACATTGACCTGGCGGGGTGGGCACTTCGCGCATGGGGCGAGACGGATGCGCCGGCCCTGTCTTGGCACGCGAGCAACCCGGCGAGCAGGGCGGGCCAGGTGATCGACCGCGTGGTCTACGCCTGCTACCGCGACACGGTGCCGGCGTGAACAACAATCTCCAGGAGCTGCTCGACAGCAATCAGCAATGGGCCGCCGACACCGAGCGGCGCGAGCCCGGTTTCTTCACGCGCCTGCTCGAGCAGCAGACGCCGCAATACCTGTGGATAGGCTGCGCCGACAGCCGCGTGCCGGCCAACGAGCTGGTCAATCTCCTGCCGGGCGAGCTGTTCGTGCATCGCAATGTGGCCAATGTGGTGGTGCACTCCGACCTCAACTGCCTGTCGGTGATGCAGTTCGCGGTCGATGAGCTCAAGGTCAAGCACATCATCGTGGTCGGTCACTCGGGCTGCGGCGGTGTGCAAGCCGCGCTGCTGGACCGGCGCGTGGGTCTGGTCGACAACTGGCTGCGCCATGTGCAGGACGTGCGCAACCATCATCAGGACTGGTTGGAGAGTCTGCTGCCCGAGCAGCGTGTCAACGCGCTGTGCGAGCTCAATGTGCTCGAGCAGGCACGCAACGCCTGCCAGACCACAGTGGTGCAGGATGCCTGGGCACGCGCTCAGCAAGTGATCGTGCACGGTTGGGTCTATGGCCTGCACAACGGCTTGCTGGAAGACCTGAACATCACCGTGTCCGGCCCCGACGAACTTGCTGCGGCGTTTCAGAAGGCCTTGAGCGCGGTCAAACAGCGTTACGCGCACGTGCGCATAGAGTCGGAGACATGAGTTGGACAAGAAGACCATGTTCCCGCACCAGCTGACCGACTCGCGCGCCTTCGAGATCGCAAACGCCATGCTGGGCGGCTTCAATCGCCATTACCGGCTGTTTCGCGCCACCAGCGCCGAAGCCAAAGCGCGTTTCGAGCGCGCCGATTGGTCCGCCCAGCAGCGCGCTCAGCGCGAGCGCATCGAGTTCTACGACAAGCGCGTGAACGAAGCGATCGACCTGCTCGAAGAACGCTTCCACACCTCCGACTTGCCGATGCACGTCTGGCAGCAGGTCAAGCTGCACTACATCGGCCTGCTGACCAACCACCACCAGCCCGAGCTGGCCGAGACCTTCTTCAACTCGGTGTGCACGCGCATCCTGCACCGCAGCTATTTCCGCAACGATTTCATCTTCGTGCGACCCGCCGTCTCGACCGAGTACATCGAGAACGACGAACCCGCCGCCAAGCCGACCTACCGCTGCTACTACCCGACGGGCGGCAAGTTGTTCGAGGCCTTGCGGCGCAGCATCACCAATTTTCAACTCGCCGGAGAATTTGAAGATCTGGAGCGCGACGTCAACCTGGTGTTGCTGGCCGTGAACCGCGAACTGGGCGAGAATTTTCGGGAGCGCCCCAACTTCCAGATCCAGGTGCTGAGCTCGCTATTCTTCCGCAACAAGGGCGCCTATGTCGTGGGCAAGATCATCAACGGGTTTCGCGAACTGCCGTTTGCGCTGCCCATCCTGCACCGCGAGTCGGGGCAGAGCGGCCCCGGCCCCTTGTTCATCGACGCGGCCCTGTTCGGTGAAGACGATTTGCAGATGCTGTTCAGCTTTGCGCGCGCCTACTTCATGGTCGACATGGAGATCCCGTCGGCCTATGTGCATTTCCTGCGCTCGATGATGCCCAGAAAGCCGCGTGCCGAGCTGTACAACGCGATCGGCCTGCAAAAGCACGGCAAGAACCTTTTCTACCGCGATTTTCTCTACCACCTGCGGCATTCGAGCGACCGTTTCCGCATCGCGCCCGGCATCAAGGGCATGGTGATGCTGGTATTCGACCTGCCTTCCTTCCCCTTTGTCTTCAAGCTCATCAAGGACTTCTACCCGGTGCAGAAGGACACCACGCGCGAAATCATCCAGAGCAAATACCTGCTCGTCAAACAACACGACCGCGTGGGCCGCATGGCCGACACGCTAGAGTTCTCCAGTGTGGCCTTTCCGCGCCATCGATTCGAGCCCGAGTTGATAGCAGAGATCAGGCACTTCTGCCCCAGCCTGCTCGAAGACGGCAGTGACGACATCGTGCTCAAGCATGTCTATATCGAGCGCCGCATGGTGCCGCTCAACATCTATCTGCATGACGCGAACCCCGAGCAGATCGGGCATGCGGTGATCGAGTACGGCAACGCGATCAAGGACCTGGTGGCGGCCAATATCTTCCCCGGCGACATGTTGTGGAAGAACTTCGGCGTGACGCGCCACGGCAAGGTGGTGTTCTACGACTACGACGAGATCGAGTACCTGACCGACTGCAACTTCCGCACCTTGCCAAAAGCCCGCAACGAGGAGGAAGAAATGTCGGGCGAGGTCTGGTTCGCGGTCGGCCCGCGCGACGTCTTTCCCGAGACTTTCGGGCCCTTCTTGCTGGGCAATCCCCTTGTGCGCGCGATCTTCATGGAGCACCATGCAGATCTGCTCGATGCGGCCTATTGGCAAGGCCACCAGCAGCGCATTCGCAGCGGCTATGTGCACGATGTCTTTCCCTACGACGCCGACAAACGTTTCAACGCAAGCGGCGACGTCCTGGCGCCAGTGGCCGGGACCAAACACCACATGCAGCCTGTTCAATGACCACTTTTCAAAGGAGCTTCACCATGTCTGACCCTATCGTCATCGTTTCCGCCGCACGCACGCCCATTGGCGGATTGCTGGGCGACTTCTCCAGCCTGTCTGCCTGGGAGCTCGGCGCCGTGGCCATCGCGGCCGCGGTCGAGCGTGCCGGCATTCCCGGCGACTCCATCAATGAAGCCTTGATGGGCAACTGCCTGATGGCCGGCCAGGGCCAGGCGCCGGCACGCCAGGCCGTGCTCAAGGCCGGTCTGCCGCAATCGGTCGGCGCGGTGACCTTGTCCAAGATGTGCGGATCGGGGATGCGCGCCATGATGTTCGCGCACGACATGCTCAAGGCCGAGAGCGCCGACATCTTGATTGCCGGCGGCATGGAGTCGATGACGAATGCGCCGCATCTGATGTTTGCGCGCAAGGGCATCAAGTACGGCGCGACACAGATGTACGACCATATGGCCATCGATGGCCTGGAAGACGCCTACGAGCGCGGCAAGGCGATGGGCGTGTTCGCTGAACAATGCGTGGCCAAGTACGCCTTCACGCGCGAGGCGCAGGACGCCTTTGCCATCAAGTCGACCGAGCGCGCCAAGCGCGCCAACGAGGACGGCAGCTTCGCCTGGGAACTGGCCTTTGTGCCGATCGCTGGCCGAGGCGGCGAGACCATCATCAACCGCGACGAGCAACCGTTCAAGGCCAAGCTCGACAAGATTGCCGGCCTGAAGCCCGCGTTCAAGAAGGACGGCACGATTACCGCCGCCACCTCGTCGTCGATCTCGGATGGTGCCGCCGCGATGGTGCTGATGCGCGCGAGCACCGCCGCCAAGATGGGGCTCAAACCCGTGGCGCGCATTGTCGGCACGTCCGTGCATGCGCATGCGCCCGAATGGTTCACCACCGCCCCGGTCGGCGCGATCCAGAAGCTCTTGGCCAAGAACGGCTGGGACGCCAAGAGCGTCGATCTGTGGGAAGTCAACGAGGCCTTTGCCGCCGTCACGATGGCGGCCATGGCCGAGTTCAAACTGTCGGCAGAAATCGTCAACGTGAACGGCGGCGCAGTGGCGCTTGGCCACCCGATCGGCGCATCGGGCGCGCGCATTGTCGTCACGCTGCTCGGGGCGCTGCGCCATCGCGGCCTGAAGCGCGGCGTGGCGACCTTGTGCATTGGCGGCGGAGAGGCGACCGCGGTGGGTGTCGAACTGATCTGATGCCGGCAGCGCTCGTCATCGGCGCGTCGCGCGGACTGGGGTTGGGCCAGTACCGCGCGGCGGGCGGGCGCGAGGCGCTTACAGACTTCAGCCAGGACCGCAACGGCGCCTTCTTCAACCATGACGGCCAGCCGTTGGCCTGGTGAGACTGCCATGAGCTTGCAGGAAACCCGAGACTTCTTCGAGCGCTATTGCGATGCCTTCAATGCCGGCGATGGCGACGCGGTGGCCGATCTGTGGCACACGCCGAGCGCCATTACCGACTCGCGCGAAGGCGTGGCACGCGTCGTCTGGTGGGGCGAGGATGCGCCCATGCGGGCCAATATGCGGGCGCTGTGCGACCTGTACCGCAGCGCGGGCGCGCACCGCTGGCGCTTCGATCTGGTCGACCATGTCGAGCTCGGCGCGAACCATGCGTTCGCTCATGTCGGGTGGACCATGCACCGGCCCGACGGCGAAGTGATGCAGCGCTTTGCCTCCGGCTACAAATTAGCGCGCACCGCAGCCGGGCCGCGTGCGCTGATGTGCACCGCTTACCAGGAAGAGCTTTCGCGGCTCAAACCGCATGCTGCTCGCTGAACAGCAGCGTGCAAAGCGGGTTGCCGGGAACCGCCATCGCGATCAGTCGCGGCTGACGGATTGAATTCCCTTATGCTCCCAGCAGAACTTCAATCGATGAAGTCAGGGGAGAGAATGAGATGAAGCATGCCGCCATCGTTTTTCTCAAGCGCACGGGCTGGACATTGCTGGGCCTGCTCGGTGTATTTCTGATCCTGTTCGCGGCTTGGATCGCCTCCAACAACCGCTGGGTGGATGCGGCGCCCCAGCCCTGGCCCGCCGCTTTGGCCGCTCCCGCCAATACGCTGGCGAGCGCCGACAATCTGTATGCGGCACTCCTCGCCGCGCCGACCGGGGCGGGTTTGCTGTCCCTGGGTGACTGCGATGCGGCGGACTGCGGGTCGGTCTGGCGCGGCAAGATGGCCGGGTGGGCAGAACAGCGGCGCAAGAGTGGCGCCATCGGCGCAGTGTGCGAGCGCGAGACCGGGAAGAGTCGCGTGAGCTTCCAGGACCCCGTTCCTGAAGTGTGGAAGTACGGCGCAGCGTTGGGTGGATACCAGCTTGCAAGCCAGTGCAGCGCTTGGCTGCTCAGCCAGGCCCTCGAAGCCAGCGAGGCGGGCGATGCAGTCACGACGCTGAGCAAACTCCGCCAGGCCGAGCGCTTGCGCACGGCATTGCAGGACGGCTCGCGCCTGCTCATCGGACACTTCATTTCCATCGCCTTGTTCGAGCGCCAGCTGAAGGTGATCACCGTGGTCGCGGCTCGACATCCGGCCTTGGCTGCCGAGCTGCGCACGCTGTCGAGCTTGAGTGCGGCAGACCTGGCTGCGGCGCAGCGCCGTTGGATCGCCGCCGAAGCCAACCTCCAGCGCGGCATGATCCAGGAACTCGCCATCAGCTCTGGCTGCGAAACGGCGCCGGCCATGGATGCGCTGGACCGCTGGGTGTGCCAAGTCTCGTCGCTGGCACTGTTGCCTGTTTACACCGAGCAACTGCTCGCCGCCGACTGGCTGCGGAGACTGGACGGCATCAAGGACGGCGACCCGCTGGCGGGTTTGGCTCATCTGCAGGCGCTGGAGGCAGCGCCCGCCAAGGGGCTGTTCGGGACCTCCTGGCACTGGCGGGGCACCATCGCGCATATCCTGGCTGATATTGCCCGTCCAACCTACTCAAGCTATTTCGCCCGGGATGCGAATGCCTACTTGGCGGCTCAGGCCACGCAACTGTGGCTGCAGGCGCGCGCCGACGGGGTCCCCCTTGAGCGCCGCGTGGCCTGGTTGGGCGAGCGCGTGCGCGGCACGCCGCTGGCTGAGCGTCTGGCAATCGAGCCCGATGGCAGCTGGCAATTGAATCCCTTGTCTGTGGCGGAACGGAGCGCCAAGACACCGTACCGCTGGCCTTCTTGAAAGAGACCTTCCCCCATGTTTCTCTCTGACGACTACCGCGCTATCCAAGACGCCATCCGTTCCTATGTGCAGGAGCAGATCGCGCCCAAGGCTGCCGAGTGGGACAAGACGCACCACTTTCCTGCGGCCGAACTGAAGGGCCTGGCCTCCTTGGGTTGCTACGGCGTGGCGGTGCCGACCGACTACGACGGCGCGGGGCTCGACTATCTGGCGCTGGCCGTCATCCTCGAAGAAATCGCCGCGGGCGATGGCGCGACATCGACGGTGGTCAGCGTCAACAACTGTCCCTGCTGCTCGATTCTGATGGCCTGGGGCAACGAGGAGCAAAAGCAGCGCTTCCTCAGGCCGCTGGCGCGTGGCGACATGCTCGGCGCCTTCTGCCTGACCGAACCGCATGTCGGCTCCGAAGCGGCCGGCTTGAAGACCACGGCCGTGCTGAGCGGCGATCACTATGTGCTCAATGGCGTCAAGCAGTTCATCACCAGCGGCAGATCAGGCGACGTGGCCATCGTGATGGCAGTCACCGACAAGGCCGCTGGCAAAAAGGGCATCAGCGCCTTTCTGGTGCCGACCGCCACACCGGGCTATACGGTCGCGCGCATCGAGGACAAGATGGGCCAGCATGCGAGCGACACCGCGCAAATCGTGTTCGAGAATTGCCGCGTGCCGCGCGCCAATCTCATCGGCGCCGAAGGCCAGGGGCTGAAGATTGCGCTCTCGGGGCTGGAGGGCGGGCGCATCGGCATCGCCTCGCAGTCTCTAGGCATGGCGCGCGCGGCCTTCGAAGCCGCGTTGCGCTACTCGAAAGAGCGCGTCGCCTTCGGCAAGCCGATCTTCGAGCACCAGGCTGTGCAGTTTCGCCTGGCCGACATGGCCACCCAGATCGAGGCCGCGCGTCAGTTGAACTGGCATGCCGCCGTTCTCAAGGACGCCGGCCAGCCCTGCTTGAAAGAAGCCGCGATGGCCAAGCTCTTTGCCAGCGAAATTGCCGAGAAGGTGTGCAGCGCCGCCATCCAGATCTTTGGCGGCTACGGCTATGTGAGCGACTTCCCGGTGGAGCGCATCTACCGCGACGTGCGCGTGTGCCAGATCTACGAAGGCACGTCGGACGTGCAGAAGATTCTGATCGGACGCGCGCTCAGCTGATCAGTTGGCCTTCACCGCCAAGACGGGGCAAGAAACGGTCAGCAGAATGTCCTGGGCAACGCTGCCCATCACGAGCTTGCCTACGGGCGAGCGCTTTCTGATGCCGATGACGACCAGCGAAGCCTGGGTGGCTTCGACCAAGGCGTCGATTTCTTCGACCGCATTCTTGCCTCGAATGAACTGCTTGAACTCAGCGTCCAGGCCGGTGGCAGCCAACAACTTTTCCACCTGCTCGACTTGTTGGGCGTCGGCGGTCGATGGATCTTCGACTCGTCCACCGGGGCTGGCGTTGACCACCACCAGACGTTCGTTACGGCGCTGCGCAATTTCGATGCCCTTGTCCAGGGCGGCATCGCCTTCGGGGCGGGGGGCGTAGGCAACAATGATGGTCATGAGATAGCTCCTGTGCTGCAAGTGTTGTGGTCAAACCAGGAAGATAGTTTATTAGCGATGCGGACGTAAATTGAACTGCGGCGGACATGAAAGTATCGCGCCGTGTTGTAGCCCCGTCGTCACTGCGATGCCCGTGCCTTGGGCTGGTCATCCTTTGCCTGAAGAATCAGCCGGCCACAGTCGCTGTCTTGCCCCGGCCCCATCTCTACCAGGGGAATCAAGGCGAGCAGCGGATTGATCAGGGCGAGCGCCAATGCGCCGGCACCGCGCGCCGCGATGCGGCCCGGGTCCAGCATCACCACGGGCTTTGAAAATGTGCCCCGGACATAGATCGGGCTGCGCAAGGCGACCGGACTGGTGGCCTTGGTCTTGGGCACCAGCGTCAAGTCGAGGCGTTCCTGCCCGAGGTCGATGCTGCCGGTTCCGACCAGCGTGCTGATCTGCGTGTCAAGCACCAGTGCGTCGGCCGACATGACACCGCGCTTGACGCCGAAATCGGCCACCGCGCAGCGCAGCTTGACGGTCTTGTCGCCTGTGATTTTGAGCTGCAGGATTTCAAGTATGTGCAGGCCGCTCTGCTCCACCAACAGCTTGCTGACCTCGCCCTTCTCCACCATCAGGCTGACCCGGCCGTCCGAGGTGGCGAGCATGCGGGCGACCGTGTCGCCTTGTCCGGCCAGGTCGATTTCGCCATTGATCTGGCCCACGCTGGCCTTGGTCTGATCGAGCGTCGGAAACAGCTTGGCCAGCAGGATGCGGCGCGCAACAATTTTTGCGCGGGCCTGGATCGGGTGCGTTCGCCCGTCCAGCGAGACCTTGGCCTTGAGATGCCCACCCGCCAGGCCGAAGTCCAGCGGGTCGAGCGTGAGCTGCGAGTCTTGCAGCTTCAGATGCATGACCAGGTTCTCCAGCGGCAATTCCTTGGCACGCAAAATCGTGTTGGCGCGCAGACTGACATCGGCATCGACGCTGTTCCAGCGCTCGGTCTTGAAAGGGATCTCGGGCAGCACATGCGGCGCTGTGGCCACGGCAGATGAGGCGCTCGCCTTGGCAGGCTGCGCCGCCTTGGCACCGATGATCGGCCGCAGGTCGTCGAAGTCGAGTTGTTTGGACACCAGGGCGCCGTGCATGACCGGGCGCACCCCGCCCAGCTCGATCTGCATCGTGCCGGCAATGTCGCTGTTGCCGACATGGCCGGTGAGTTTTTCGTAGCGCCACAGCTTGCCGCTGTGGATGACGTGGCCCGTGGTGGTGTAGGGGCGCGTCTGCGGAAACGCGATGCCGATCAGCGGATAGAGCTGCGCCAGGCTGTCGCCGCGCAAGTCCAGCTGGATGTCGGCGGCCGTGCCCTTGAACAGGCTTGTCACCGTGCCTTCGGCCTTGATGCGGGTTTGGCCAAGGGTGGCCGCCAGCTTGAACGGGTAGGCCAGGAGGTCGTCGCGCAGCGACAGCACCGAGCCGCCGCTGCCTTGTGCCGTCAGCGTCAGACCCTTGAATTTGCCCGTGGCACTGAAGTTCACGCCGTCGCCAGCCATCGCACCAGCAGGCGCGGTCTGGGTTGACAGATTGAGCAGGAGGCTGGTCTCTTGTTTCGGGTCTTCATAGCCGAACCAGCCACGATCGAGCGTCAGGCGGCCGATCGAAATGCGGGCGTTTTCGTCCACCTGCTGCAAGTCCAGCAACCAGGTCTTGCGCCCGTCGGCGCTGCGTTCCAGAAAGACCGTCGGGTGGTTCAGACGCACTTGCGGAAAGACGAGCTTCCTGCGGATCAACGCGGTGAGGTCGACGGTGAACTCCACATCGTCCACATCGACCATCTGCTTTTGTCGCGCCCAGAGCGGATTGGCGAAGGTGACGGCGCCCGCGTGCACGCGCGGCGCCGGCCAGCCTGGGCTGATCGTCAGGTCGCCGCCAATGTGCAGCTCGCGGCCGGTTTTTTCCAGCACGTAGTTCTGCAAGGGCGCTCGCGCCCAGTTCCAGCCCAACACTGCGATCAAGCCAATCGCCAGCAAGGGCGGCACCAGCAGCGCCACAGCCACCCACATGAGCCATCGGCGCAGCCTGGGTCGGGTGCGTGACGGCGGCGCTGGCGACAGGTTCACTGCCATGTCGGGCTGAGCGCGTGCGCCGATGGGGGTGTCTTCAATTGAAATGGAAATTGCCCGAGCCGAACAGCCCGAGCAGACCGATGATGATCAGATAGATCGCCACGATGTAGTTGAGCAGGCGCGGCACCACCAGAATCAGGATGCCGGCTATCAATGAAACCAGCGGGCCGATGCTCAATGTCATGTTCATGTTGGACTCCAGTCGGGGTAGTGAGGGTCTGCACGGCGATGTGTCGCTCGCGCGCCGCCGCTGACAGCAGCGACGCAAATCGCATGCTTGCAGCGGTTTATAGCGCCCGGTGTCGGGACACGTCTGTGCGGCGCCGAACATGGCGGCCAACGCCCTCGGTCGGCCCTTTGTGCGCTGGCAGACAGACCGCCTGCCTTCACATGGGCAGACTGGCCGAGCCCCCCATCGCCGGGCATTCGAACGGTGCTGCGCCGCCCAGTGTGGAGGCACCGATCATGTGCGACAAAAACCATCACGAGTCCCATGCAGCTTGAATCGTCAGGCAGGTGCCCATGAATCCAGCCGCCATCAGCCAAGCCACGCCCGGCGAGTGGACGCTCACCGGCAGCTGGACCGTGCGCGGGCTGGGTGAGCTGGCGCAGCAGCTCGAGGCGCAGCCTTGCGAGCACGGCCAAGCCGTTCTGGAAGGGGCCGGGCTCGAAGCGATAGACAGCGCCGGCGCCTGGGTGCTGCAGCGCTGGCTGCGCGCCCATGACGCCGTGGCCAGCCTGCGCAACTGGCCGCCGCGTCTTCAAAAGCTGATGGCCGTGGTGGCGGAACACGCGGACCTGCCGCTGCCCCCGCCGGCTCCGCCTCCCATGTTGGAGCGCGTCGGGCACCAGGCGGTGGCGCTGGCACAGCAAGCGCTGGCGCTCTTGAACTTCATTGGCGAAACCGCAGTCGCCGCATTCGGAGTGCTGACCCATCCGCGGCGCATGCGTTGGCGCACGGTGCTGCGCAATATCCAGATCGACGGCTTCGACGCACTGCCCATCATCGGCTTGACCTCGTTCTTGCTCGGTGTGGTGGTCGCCTATCAGGGGGCGGATCAGCTCCGCCACTATGGCGCGAATATCTTCGTCGTCGATCTGGTGGGCTACGCGATGCTGCGCGAATTCGCGCCGCTGATGAGTGCCATCATCATTGCCGGGCGTTCCGGCTCCGCGTTTGCGGCGCAGATCGGCACCATGGTCGTGACCGAAGAGGTCGATGCCATGCGCACCCTCGACATCGACCCGATCGAGATGCTGGTGCTGCCCAAGATACTTGCCCTGCTCGTGGCGCTGCCCTTGTTGACCGTGTTTGCCGACATGACGGGCGTCTTCGGCGGCATGGTCATGGCGCGCTCGCAGCTCGGCATAGGCATGCACGAATTCGCCGACCGTTTCGGCCGCGAAATGCAGGGCGCCACGCTGCTGATCGGCATCGGCAAGTCGCTGGTGTTCGCCATCATCATCGTCGTGATCGGCTGCTTTCAGGGCTTTCGCACCCGAGGCAGCGCCGACAGCGTGGGCCGCCAGACCACGCTCAGCGTCGTGCAGGCCATCTTTCTGGTGATCGTCGCCGACGCCCTGTTCTCGGTCGTGTTCAACGTGCTGGAGCTCTGACATGACAGCCGGCTCCGACCTCGTGATCGAGATGCGCAAGGTCTGCACCAGCTTCGGCACGCATGAGGTGCACAAGGATCTCGACCTGGACGTGCGGCGCGGCGAGATCCTGGCCATCGCCGGCGGCAGCGGTTCGGGCAAGTCTGTCTTGCTGCGCGAGATGATCCTGCTGCAGCGCCCGAGCTCGGGAACGATCCGGCTGTTCGGTGACGAGATCGACGCACTCAGCGACGAACAAGCGCATGCGCTGCGTCAGCGCTGGGGCGTGATGTTCCAGCGCGGCGGCCTGTTCAGCGCACTCAATGTGCGCGAGAACGTCGGCCTGCCGCTGCGCGAGCACAGCCAGCTCGACCCGGCCTTGATCGACGCCATCGCCGACTGGAAGCTCGCGCTCACCGGCCTGCCGCCAGACGCCGCGCTGAAGGCGCCCGGCGAACTCAGCGGCGGCATGCTCAAGCGCGCGTCGCTGGCGCGTGCGATCGCACTCGACCCAGAGCTGCTGTTTCTCGACGAACCCACGTCGGGCCTGGACCCGGCCAGCTCGGCCGGCGTGGACGAACTGATTCTGCGCACCCATGCGCTGTACGGCCTGACCATCGTGATGGTCACGCACGACCTGGACCTGCTCTGGCAAGTGAGCGACCGCGTGGCAGTGCTTGGCGAAGGCCGGGTGCTGGCCACCGGTTCGATGGAAGAACTCTCGCACCACGAGCACCCGATCGTGCAAAGCTACTTCATCGATCCGCGCAAGCAGAAAACGCGTGCGCAGTCGCAGCAACAAGAACACAAGCAGGAGCCATCGTGGACGACAAAGTGAACTTCGCATTCGTCGGTGCGTTCGTGCTGGCGCTTGGCACCGCGCTCGTGGTCGGTGTGCTCTGGCTTGCCGTCGGCATGAACACGCAAAAGCGCTACGAGCCCTACCAGACCATCATCCAGGAATCGGTGGCGGGGCTGAACATCGATGCGCCGGTCAAATACCTCGGTGTCGATGTCGGCAAGGTGAGCAAGATCGGCATCGACCCGCAGAACCCGCGCCAGGTGCGCCTGCTGTTCCTGATCGAGCGCGGTACACCGATCAAGCAGGACGCCGAAGCAGTGCTCAAGACTCAGGGGCTCACCGGCATCGCCTATGTCGAGCTCAACGGCGGCAGTGCCGGGGCCGCCCCGCTGGTGGCCAGCGTTGAAGGCGAGATTCCGATGATCCGCTCCAAGCCTTCGCTCAGTGCGCGGCTCGAAAACGTGGCGACAAACGTGCTTGCCAATGTGGACCGTGTCTCAACCAACTTGAATGCGGTGTTCGATGCGGACAACCGCGTGGCGCTCAAGAAGTCACTGGCCGACACCGCCACGCTGATGCATGCGCTCGCGGCGCAGCAGGCCGCCATCGGCGCGGGCATCGCCAGCGCCGCGCGCGCAGCCAGCAACACCGCGCTTGCCAGCGAACAGTTCGCGCCAGCGCTGGCGCGCATCAGCGCCAGCGCCGAAGCGGTGGAGAAGATGGCCGACGCCGCCGGCCTGGCCAGCGCGAGCGCGGCCCGCACGGCGGACGCGGCCGCCAGCGGCGTGCAGCATTTCAATAACGAGACGCTGCCCGAAGTGGAGCGATTGATAGCCCAGACCAACCAACTTGCGACCTCGGTGCGCCGCTTGAGCGAGCAGACCCGGCGCAATCCAAGCAGCTTGCTGGTGGGCGGCCCAGCGCGGCCCGCCGGCCCCGGAGAATCGACACAACCATGACCTCTCATCACACCCTCGACATCAGCCGCCGTGCAGGCGCGGCGTGGCGCGTTGCCGCCTGCGTGGGCCTGCTCGGCCTGAGCCTGCTGGCAGGCTGCGGGTCGCTGCTGCCCAAGCCGCAGCCGACACCGTCCCTGTTTGTGCTTGACGATGCGGGATCAGCCACCACCTCGGCGCCGCGTCCCGGCGCTGCGGCAGCAGCAACGCTGATCGTCAACGCACCGCGCGCCACAGCCGCCTTCGATACCACGCACATCGTCTACCTGCGCCATGCGCATGAAATCGAGTACTTTGCCCACAATCAATGGGCGGACACGCCGGCGCAGATGCTGGCGCCGCTGATCGTGCACAGGCTTGAGCGCAGCGGCGCGTTTCGCGCTGTTGTACACGGGCCGAGCTCGGTAGCCGCCGACTTGCGGCTGGACACCGAGCTCGTGCGGCTCCAGCACGAATTCACCGGCACATCGAGCCGCGTGCGCCTCACCTTGCGCGCCGTGCTGGTGGATGCCGCGACGCGACGCGTGCTCGCCTGGCGCGAATTCGACGCCAGCGTTGCAGCGCCGAGCAACGACCCGCAGGGCGGTGTCATGGCCGCCAATCAGGCCGTGCAAAACGTGTTGTCCGACCTCGCCGCCTTCTGCGCCGAGAACGCGCTGCGGTGAGGTCCGTCCACACGCCGCCGGAGTGATCTTCGCGAGTCCAGCTGCCCCCGCACCGCCAAATCCAGTATGAAGCGGCGCAGTCGCGGCACGGCACCCGGCGCTTCGCTCAGGCGGTCGAAGTGCGCCAGCAGCTGGGTGGCGTTCAAATCAAGCGTCTCCCAGCTCTTGCAGCAGTGCCTGCACGCAAGCCAGGAGCGGCGGCAGCGAATCGTGAACCACATTCCAGACCGTGCTGTGGTTCACCTTGGCATAGCCATGAATCAGCTGATTGCGAAACGCGACGATCTGCGCCAGGTTGGGCACGCGCGCGGCCAGTGCGGCATCCAACTTTGCCAGCTGGCTGAGTGCCTCGCCAATGATTTCAAACTTGCGCTCTACCGCCGAATGAACCAGCGGCGTGCTGGCATAGGCGGCGGCGTCGATGTTCGCAACAAAACTCAAGATGGCCTGGGCGGCCTCGCGCACGTCCCACAAAAAGGCGCGGGGATCATGCTGCATAAACGAGCTCTCGATGGCGGTTGATGCTGGCCAGCACATAGGGGTTGCGCACGGCGGCGGGCTCCACCAAGTCCACACCGCGCCCGAGCAGGCGCTCCAGCTCGGCCTTGGCACCGATGAATTCGGCCAGCCCGGGATGGGCGTCGGGTGAAAATTCCACCAAGAAGTCGGCGTCGCTGCTGGCTGGATTGAAGTCATCGGCACGCGCTGCGGAGCCAAACACGTCCAGGCGGCTTATCGAGTAGCGCTTGCAAATGGCAGATATGCCGGCGCGGTTCTGGGCGATCAGAGGGTGCATGGGCGTCTTTCAGGGCGGGGCGTTCATTATCCGAGAAGCGCTTGGCCGAGGATGGCCTTGAGCTGTTCGCTGACCCAGCTGGCTACCCGGGCGGTGCGGGTGTCGTCTTCGCTGAGACTCTTTTGTTCATGCCGCCTGAGCCTCTGACGTGTGGAGCATCGGCAGCAACATGGCGTGACGACGCCCATCCACCGGCGCTTTCGCGGCTTCACGCTCCGCCAAGGCAATTGACATGGACTTCCCCCACAGAGTCATTCTATGGGGATGGGTGTCCAGTCAGATCTGCTGCACGCGAGGCAAGCTTCCACTGGCGATCGGTGATCGAAACAAATGAAGTTCGTCGGTCCGGCTGCACTTGACCTGGCTCAGCATATGCGTGTGGATGTAAGTGCGGTAAGCATTTCGCGCAATGTGCTTCAGCGCACCGTCGACCTTGCTGAACAAGTCAAGACTCAATCAGGTGAGCACTACGTGAGAGCGCCTGCGCAAAGCCACCTTTGTTTTTGAGCCGACCACGGGCCGATCAATCACATTGAATGTTTTTCTCTCGATCAAACCAACAGGAAAAAGAATGAACCAATCACAGAGAAATTCCAGCGTCCGGCTCGTGTTTGCGGCCGCTGTGCTGACTGCCGTGCTGGCCGGATGCGGCGGTGGAGGAGGTGCTGCGCCTACCACGACAGGCCCGAGCGCCTACAAAATGAAGTCTTCCAGAGGTGTTGGCCCCGCGCCGGTCAAGCTCGGATCAGCGGGCGCTTTCACGATTCTGAGCAAGACCGGGATCACCGACGTCTATGCATCTGCGATTGTCGGCAATGTCGGAACGAGCCCCATCACCGGTGCTGCTCTGCTGCTCACCTGTGGTGAAGTGACGGGGAAGGTCTACGTCGTCGATGCAGCAGGCCCTCTTCCCTGCGCAATCAATGATGCGACCACCCTGACCGCGGCGGTGCTCGACATGGAAACCGCCTACCTCGATGCTGAGGGACGCGTATCGCCCGACTTCACCGAACTGGGCGCTGGTGAAGTGGGTGGGCTGACCCTCGCTCCTGGCCTCTACAAATGGGGCACCTCTGTGTCGATCTCATCGGATGTCACGCTCAAGGGCGGTCCCAACGATGTCTGGATCTTCCAGGTGGCGGGAACCCTGGATCAGGCCAACGGTACGCGGGTGACGCTGGCCGGCGGAGCACAGGCCAAGAACATCTTCTGGCAGGTGGCTGGCGCGGTGACCCTTGGCACGACCGCTCATTTCGAGGGCGTCGTGCTCGGCAAAACGCTGGTCGCTGTGAATACGGGCGCATCGGCCAACGCCAGACTGTTTGCACAAACCGCGGTCACGCTGCAAATGAACGCTGTCACACAGCCGGCCCCTTAAGTTCGCGGGGCGCACCATGGTTGAGACCGACAAGTCGGCAAGCAATGGGTGCGTTCCTGTTTCCCGGCCTACCGGTCTGGCTCGAAGGGGCATTGATCGCACACCACGTCTTCTGCGCATGTGCCATGGGTGCGCCAGCGCACAGTCGCCCGCGGCCGGCCAACCTAGAATCGTTTTGAATGGCCGTGATCCGACCTGCAGCGCAACCCAAGACGCGCGGTACCCGGGTCGCATGGCCGCAACCTGGAGCCCCTCATGAAACTGTCCACCGCGATCATCGACTTCTTTCGTCCCTTGTCTTGGCGCCGTTTGGCCATGGCGATCTCGTCTGTCGCCGCAGCATTCACCTTGGCCGCATGCGGTGGTGGCGGTTATGCCACCGTCCCAGGCGGCTTCAACATCGGCGTCACTATCGGTGGGCAATTCCTCAGTGCTACGCCGGTGGCTCCGGGCGGCTACCTCAACCTCGCCATCCGTGCCGGTCAGTCAGTGACCCTGGACGCGGGCGAGCCGGTGATCTGGACGATGTACGTCGGTGGCACAGCGATCAGCGGGGGTGCGCAGGTCTATTACGCAGGCGCAGATATCACCGCGACGACCTTGGACCGCTACGCCGTCGCCGTGGATACCTACGCGGCCTATCTTCTGCCAGCATCGATACCGATCACGCTTGTTGCGACGTCTACCTACGACTCGGCGCAAGTGGCGACAGTCAATCTCCTCATCACGAATTAGCCGCACAAAGGCGGTCTGCGCCTTAGCTTGGCAACAACATCGGGGTAGCCTGATGCGGGACATTTGAATCGACATCGGCAGGCCGCCCTGGCGGTGGCGGGTCGGATCGAAGCAAAGCCAGGCTTGTGGCCGACCACTGACGTAGCCGGCGCGCCGTCACTGGCCACGCCCCTCGGTCAGAGCAAGGCGTTCGGCGCCAGGCGCAAGGCCTGGATGATGTGCTCGAGTCGACGGCGTTGGTCCGAATTGATGCTCGCCCGAAGCACGGACACAAAGCATTCAGAGGGCCGGGCCGATCCGGAGCGGCCCGGGCCGCCGCCTTCCAATGCGCTTTTCAATGCGCGCAGCTTCAAGTGGCGCCGCGCTGCCAGTTGCTCGGGCGTGGCCGGCATGTCGAGTGCAGCTTCGAGTTGCAGCAGCAGATCGTCCACGGCAGCGAGGTCCAAGCTCGCATCTGCCGGCCCCGACCAGCGTCGCGCCAGCGCCTGCTCCCATGGTGTCGGCAAGGCCCCGATCGCGGCCCACCGCGGCGCTAACTCGGCATCGATATCGGCATCGATATCGGCATCGGCAAGGATCCCGGCGCGCGCTCGTCGCGCTCGTGGCATAGGGCCAACTTGGCCGCCAGCGCGTCACATTGCAGCAGCCAGCGCTCGCCGGCAATTCGGTCGAGACGCTGCTGCAAGGCAGCGCGGGCATCGCCATAGCGGGATTCCATTGCTTGCGCCGAAGCGCGCGGCAGCTCGAGCGCATCACGCCAAGCCCGCTCGATCTCTTGCAGGCCGCGCTGCAGGTCGTGCGCCGGCGCTTCGGCAACGAGGCGGTTCAATTGTTCAAGCAGTGCTTCATGCGCCTGCACGCTGGCGGCGAACTCGGCATCGCGCGCGTTGAAGGCGGCCTCGCGTTGCGCAAACACGGCATCGGTGGCGGTCTTGAAACGCTTCCACAAGGCGGCCTCGACCGGACGCGACAGCGGCAGCGAACGTGCATGCTGCTGCCACTGCGCCTGCAACTCGCGCACCCTTGGCATCACGTCGCGGGCTTGCGGGTTGTGCGAGATCTCCTGCAGAATCGCTTCGGCACGCAGTATCAATTGCTCGCGCTGGCCTTCGGCAGCATGCCTTGCCTGCTGCAGCGGCGCCTCGATGCGATCGACCGCGGCCTGCAAGCGCTGCTGCAGCCTGGCGCGCGAGCGGCTTGGCACCGTGTGCTCGAGCGGCCCGAGCTGGCGCCAGTCGAGCTGGAACTTGGCCAGCACGCGAAGGCGCTCTTTCAGCAGCGCGGCATCATCAAGGCCTGCATCGCCTGCTGCGGCGACTTCGGGCAAACCATCCAACTCATCCAGCATGGCTTCGCGCGCTTGCAGATTGGCTTGGCGCGCCGCATCCAGCTCGGCCTGATGCGCAGCCACCGGCTGGTAAGCCAGCTGCAGCGCGGCGTCAAAACGCTGCCACAAGGCTTGGTTGCCCGCCGCCTGGTCAAGCAATTTCCAGCGCTGACGCAAGGTCTGAATGGCCTGACGATGAGTCTGGATGTGCAGTTTGGGCGCAGCGCGGCGGCGGCCCACTGTCGGCACGGCCTCGGCGGCCGGTTCGGTAGCGTCGACAAAGGTGGCTGCATCGGCAGCCACAGGCAAAGCGCCCAAGCGGGCGGGATCTTCAATCAGCGGCGGCACAGGCGCGGCGACGTCTGTTGCCGCCATCGTCTGACGCGCCAGCTCCTCGGCCTCGGCAATCAAGGCATCAAGCGCTTGCGCCCCGCTCCATTTTTCCCAGGCGCGCAGGCGCGCGCGCTCGGACAGCAAGTCCTGCAGGCGCGCACGCAGCGCCGCGTCGAGCGCCGCGCCGTGCAAGGTCTGCAATGCCGCGTCGACGGCTTCCAGGTGCTTGTGCATCTCGCTCAGCTGGCCCGCAGCGACAGCGGCCTCGGCAGCGCCAAGCAGGTCGGCAATGCCTTGCTGCTGCTCTGGCGTGGCCTGCCTGGCGGCGCGTCGATCCGGCGCGGCGGCTTCGTGGGTGACGGCACGCGCCGGTTTGCGCTCGGGTTTGGGCGCGCGTGCCTTGCGCCATTCATCGAAGCGCTGCTCAAGCATGCGATTGAGTTCGCCGTCGGCCAAGGCGGGCAATGACCGCCAACGCTCAGTCGGGCTGCTTGACCGAACGACAGGTGTCGCCGGGGCAATGTCTGCGTCGCTTGCCGATGACTCCGGCGCGACTTCGACCGCACATGGCTCGTCAAGCGCCGCCGACGCCGGTGCGGCCGGCTCAGCCAGATCAAGCAACTGCAAGCAGTGCAAACGCTCGGCCAGCGCTGCGGCAGTCAGCAAGGTCGCGTCGATGGCACGTCGCTGCGCGGCACTTGCCAGCGCATCCGGGCATGCGTCCGAGAGAGCCTGCAATTGCACTCGCGCAGTGGCAAGCCAAGTGTCAAACTCGTCGACCGCGCCGGCACCGGCCGCCTGAAGCAGCGCCTGCTGTGCGTGGGCAAGCGCCTGCGCAGCTTGCTGGTTCCAGTCCCGCGCGCGCTGTTCCAGCGCGGCGCGCTCGCGCATCGTGTGGTTGAGTTTGCTGCTCAAGGCAGTGAACTGGCTGATCTGTTCGGGCTCAAGCAGCGTGGCGTCCAGGTCCTGCCAGGCGCGATCGAGCGCGACCAGGTGATTGACCGGGAACTGCGCCGCGCCGTCCAGCGCCGCGGCCTTGTCGATCAGCGCGGCGGCGCTGACGCGCGATGCGCGCTGCTTGACGGCAGCGTCGAGCCGACGTCGGGCGACTTGATGGACGCGCCGGTCATGGCTGCGAAATTCGTGCTCGGCCTGCTTCAGCGCCGCCTCCGAACTCAAGGCCTCGACGGCCGCCAGTTTGATCTCGGTCAGCGGCGACTCCGCGGCAACGCGCAGCAGTGCCGCGTCGTCACCCAGCGCGGACTCCAACTTCGGCGTCCAGTGCGCCAGCGCCAGCGCTTTGGCTTCGTCGCGGCTGCGCTCCTTGGCCAATGCTGCAAGGGCCGGGTCGGGCGCAGCGCTCTTGGCCACTGGCCTGGACGTGCTCGTCCCGGCGACTTCCGACGCACGATTGCCGCGAGATTTCTTGAACAGCCAGCTCAGCATGGTTTCGCAGTCAAAGACCGCCAGGTAAGTTTCGAAATGGGAAGGGCGCAGGCAGATTGCCGACGCGCCTCGCGCGAGGTAGCCAGTGCAGGCAGTGTAGATGGCGGCACGATCAGGCCGGCCGCCAGCACTTCGGCGGTCTGCACTTTATGCGCGACTGAGCCGGCGCAGTCTGCCTTATGCTGCGCAACATGCCATCGGAGACCGCCATCATGAAGACAAGTCTTGCACTGTTCCTTGTTCTTGCCTCGGGCGCAGCTCTCGCGCAGAGCACAGACCTGCAGCGCTGCCGAAGCATCACCGACAACGGTGCCCGCCTGGTCTGCTACGACGCCCTGGCGGCCGGCGCGGGCACGGCCGGCCGAGCGCCGCCCGCGACGCCTGCCAGCGCCGCCGCAGCCTTCGGGCTGGAGCGGCAGGCGATGCAAGCCGGAGCCGATGCCATCGAGAGCCAGCTGACAGGCCTGGTGGAAGGCTGGGGCCC
The DNA here is from genome assembly GCA_963740455.1 of uncultured beta proteobacterium. Classification (GTDB taxonomy): domain Bacteria; phylum Pseudomonadota; class Gammaproteobacteria; order Burkholderiales; family Burkholderiaceae_C; genus Paucibacter. The sequence goes on along the minus strand of CAVUEF010000012.1, from coordinate 34,838 downwards.
GAGAAGCCAGTTCAAGCTCGCCAATGGTCAGGTCTGGCAAGTGATCGACGGCAGTTCGGCGGTGCTCTACCTGAAAGACCCGAAGGTGAGAATCAGGCGCGGCGCCATGGGTACTTTCGTTCTGGAACTCGATGGCACGAACGAGACGGCGCGAGTGAATCGCTTGCGCTGATCAGCTTGACCTTGTCGCCAGCGCCGCTTCGAGCGCATCGACGAACATCCTGGCCACGTCGAAACCGGTCTGCTCGGTGATTTCCTGAAAACAGGTCGGACTGGTGACGTTGATTTCGGTGAGGCAGTCGCCAATCACATCCAGCCCCATCAGCAGCAGGCCGCGCGCATTGAGCAGCGGCCCCAGCGCCGCCGCGATTTCATGGTCGCGCGCGCTCAATTTCTGGGCCACGCCCTTGCCGCCGACGGCGAGATTTCCGCGCACCTCGGTGCCTTGCGGAATGCGCGCCAGACAATACGGGACCGGCACACCGCCGATCACCAGCAGGCGTTTGTCGCCGTCCTTGATGGCGGGCAGAAACTTCTGCACCATCACGGTTTGCGCGCCGCCGCGGTTCAGCGTCTCAGTGATCGCGCCCAGATTCAGGCCGTCTTCGCGCACCCGGAAGATGCCGGTGCCACCCATGCCGTCGAGCGGCTTGAGGATGATGTCGCGGTGCTGCGCGTGAAACGCCTTGATCTGCTCGGCCTCGCGTGTCACCAGGGTCGGACTGATGTATTGCGCAAACTCCAGGATTGCCAGCTTTTCGGGATGGTCGCGCAGCGCGCGCGGCTTGTTGAAGACCCGCGCGCCTTCGCGCTCAGCCACTTCGAGCAGATGCGTGGCGTAGAAGAACTCGCTGTCGAACGGCGGATCTTTGCGCATCAGCACGGCGTCGCTCTGTGCCAGGGTCAGGTCTGAACGGGTGACGGTTTCGAACCAGTCGTGCCCGTCGCCGGTGAGGCGAATCTCCCTTGTTTGCGCACGCACCGGGCCACTGCTGTCCCAGCGCATCAGCCGCGGTTCGGTGGTCAGCAGCGTGTGGCCGCGCTTGGCGGCTTCGCGCATCATCGCGAACGTGGTGTCCTTGTAGGTCTGGAACGATTCCAGCGGGTCGGCGACAAACAGCAGTTTCATAACAATCCTCTTTTGCTCAATCCGGTGTGGTTAGGGTGCTTGCTCGCAAGACCCGCGCTTCATCGGAATTCAGGCCGCTTGCATCTGACCCCAAGTATCTGCTCAGTCGGGGACAGAGCTTTCGACCGCTGCGCGGGTCTCAAGGGCTGCCCCTATCTGCTCAGTCGGGGACAGAGCTTTCGGCCGCTGCGCGGGTCTCAAGGTCTGTCCCCGAGAATTTACATTTCGACCTTGGATCCCAGCTCGACAATGCGGTTCGTGGGCAGGTGCAGAAAATCGGCGGCTGCGGCGGCGTTGCGGTGCATGCTGGCAAACAGCTTTTCGCGCCACAAGGCCATGCCGCTGCCGATGGTGGGAATGACGATGTCGCGCGACAGGAAGTAGCTGGTATCCATCTCGTCGATATCGAGGCCGCGGCGCGTCGCCAGCAGCTTCAGCGCCTCGGGCACGTCGGGCTCGTTCTTGAAGCCGAAGTGCAGGCTGACCTGCCAGCAGTTGTGCCCCAGGCTTTCCACCTGCAGACGGCTGTCAAAGCCCACCCACGGCACCTCATGGTGCTTGACGGTCACGAACAGATTGCGTTCGTGCAGCACCTTGTTGTGTTTCAGGTTGTGCAGCAAGGCGTTCGGCGCGGTTTCTGGTTCGGACGTCAGGAATACCGCCGTGCCCGACACCCGAACCGGCGGGCTGACGAACACCGCTTCCAGGAAACTCTTCAGATCGATCGAGTCTTCGCGCAGCTTCAAGCTCAACAGGGTGCGCCCCTCCTTCCAGGTCAGCATCAGGGTGAACATGCCGATGCCTATCATCAAGGGGAACCAGCCGCCGGCCATCAGTTTCAAGAGGTTGGAACTCAGGAAAGTGAGGTCGATGAGAAGGAAGAAACCGGTGGCGGCAATGCACAGCGGCAACGAGTATTTCCAGCCGTAGCGCACCACAAAGAACGTCATCACCGTGGTGATGCTCATGTCAATGGTCACCGCCACGCCGTACGCTCCCGCCAATTTGGACGCCGAGCCGAACATCACCACCGCCAGCACCACGAAAGCGAACAGCCCCCAATTGACAAACGGCACATAGATCTGGCCGATATCGCGCACCGAGGTATGGACGATGCGCATGCGCGGCAACAGCCCCAGCTGCACCGCCTGCTTGGTGACCGAGAACGCCGCCGTGATGAGCGCTTGCGACGCCACGATGGCCGCCATGGTGGCCAGCAGGAAGAGCGGAATCTCGGCCCACTTGGGCGCCAGCAGGAAAAAAGGATTCTGGACCGTCTCGGGGCGCTGCAACAGCATCGCGCCCTGGCCGAAGTAGTTGATCACCAGCGCCGGCATGACGATGCCATACCAGGCGATGCGAATCGGTTGCTTGCCAAAATGGCCCAGATCGGCGTACAGCGCCTCGCCACCCGTCACCACCAGCACCACCGCACCGAGGGCGACAAAGGCGGCCAGCTTGTGCGCCATCACGAACGACGCTGCGTAGAGCGGGTTGATGGCCACCAGGACCTGCGGGTTCTCGAGGATATGCGGCAGACCCAGCACGGTCAGGCTGGCAAACCAGACCAGCATGACGGGGCCGAAAGCCCGGCCGATGCCGCCCGTGCCGAAACGCTGCACCGCAAACAGGCCGGCCAGCACCAGCAGTGTCAATGGAAGGATGAGTTGGTCGTATTGAGGCTGGTAGACATCGATGCCTTCGACCGCACCCAGCACCGTCATCGACGGTGTGATCACCGCGTCACCAAAGAAAATGGCCGTGCCGAACATGCCCACCATCATCAGCGCGCTGCGCAGCTTCGGCTTGGCGGACACCGCGTTGGTCGCCAGCGCCAGCATGGCGATCAGGCCGCCCTCACCGTTGTTGTCGGCGCGCAGAATCAGCAGCACATATTTGATCGAGACGATGATGGTCATCGTCCAGAAAATCAGCGACAGCACCCCGAGGATGTTGTCGGGAGTGGTGGCCACATGACCGCCGTGAAAGACTTCCTTGAGCGCGTAAAGCGGACTGGTGCCGATGTCGCCATAGACGACGCCCAAGGCACCCAGGGTCAGAGCCGCCAAAGCGGAAGGCGAGCGGCGGTTCGGGGAGGCTGAACTCACAAATACGGGCCGGGGCGGTGCCAGGCAGGCGGCTGAAAAGCGGCTATTGTGCGCTCGGCCCGGTGCGACACCCAACAAGCTGTCGCCCGCGCTGTTTCAATGCGACAGTCAAGGCGCGCTGCGGTCATCAAGGCCGATCTTCGCGGGGTGAAAACTGGCGTCGCAGCGCAGGCAAGGCCGGTGCTTTGTGCGGCCGGCACCGCTAGACTTGCGGGGCAGTGAGGGCGAGCAGGGCGTCGGCGCAAGCGGCGTCAAGGGCCACGAAGACGGCGCCTATCCTGAAGCCTTCGGCGCCACAGTAGGACGAGTAGACGGTCTTGATCTGCGCGCTCACGGGCACGCCGCGCCCGCCCAGCGGCAACTCGAAACTTATCTGGCACCGTGTGCCCGGAGCAACCGGCCGGCCGAAGTGGAACGACAGGCCTTCGACGCTGATGTCTGCCGTGGTCGCCCGCTGTGGCTCACGGCCCGGCAGGATGAGCGCGGCTGTGCAACGCAGCCCCATGCGGCGATTACTGCGGCGATTCGGTTCATTTTCGAGTGGCGGCGTCGGCATCTCTTCGTTCCTGGACCAGCGGCCGCGCGCGGCCTCGGCCGTCGCCCCAGGGCGCGGGTCGGATAACGCGAGTGTAGCGAGCCCTGGCGACACGCATCGCACAGCGCCCTCATGATGCACGGACGAGCCCCGGCAGGGCCTGGCCCTTTCGCTTCGAACGCGTCGTCAGCAAGTGCGGAAGCAACTTTTCGGCGGCCCGTTTGAACAAAGTGTTCAGCCGACTTGGGCTTTCATGTTCTTGAATACATTGACGGCGAACAGCGCGACCGATGTGCCCACGACCCCGGAGGCAAGGCCCACGGCCGGCTCGAGCGACGCGTTACCGCGCAGCAAAAGGGTCAGCATCACCATCAGCAGTGGCAAGCCGAGGTTGTGCAGCCAGAACTGGATTCTGGCGAGGGGCGAGCGCGCCATCTGCGGAAACTGGCGGTATATCAGGCCGATCAAGGTCAGCGTTGCCCAGCCAAGCAGATTGATGTGCGCGTGCACCGGGTGCAATGAATGGTCGCCCGAGGCGCCCATATAGATCCCCAGGCTCACGCCGACCAGGAGATAGACGACTGCGATCTTGATCCAGATGATTCCAGGGTCAGTATTCATCTCACACTCCGTAGATTGGTGGGGGCGACTGCGAACCCGGTTCAGGCGCACGGCGAGGAAATTCCTCTTCAATCCGGTGGACGTTGCCTGTCGAGCAGCGACAGCGCAGCCGATTTGACCCTTGATGTTCGTCATGCCCAATGGGGGAAACCCCGTTCGATGTTCGGGCCATCGGCAGGTCCGGCAACCGCGCGCCCAAGCCGGGCACGGCGCAGGCGCCAGTGTGATCAACGAGGCTTCTGGAAACCGCCGTCCACCCAGGCGCCGGCGCTGGTCGAATTGAGCCTGAAGTCGGGTGCGACGCGCACGCGCGCCAACTCGGCGCCACCCTCGATCTGCGCGGTCAGCCAGGCGTGCGGTTCGTCCTCGTCGGGAACGATATCGAGTGTGATCAGCCACTGGGCGCCGTCGGCGTTCAGCGTCAAACGCCTGTGCAGCGTGGCGTGCAATTGCTGCTCGTGGCGGCGCAATACCTCGGAGGCCGTCTTCACCCAGGTGATGAAGGCATTGCCGTCGAGTGGCTTCGGGTTCTTCTTGTCGCGCCCCATGGTCCAGGGTGCCACCAGCGCAGGCTCGGGGTCGCCGTGGCGCGTCATCGAAACGGCCCAGCCCTCGTCGTCTTCGTTCTTGATGACGCGCGCGGTCCACACCTCGTCGCGCCACAAGCGCGGGTCGTGTATCGGCGCAAACGGGTCGGCGCTGCTGTCGTCGGAAGTGTTCAAGGAGGCGCTTTCGGTGCGGTGATGGAACGAGCCGCAGAATCTAACACCTGCCTGCCGGGGCGCCGCTAAGATGCGTGACCGAGTCACGCACTCGGCTTGCCCCCAGCTCAACCGAACCTGCATGCGAGAACTCCCCGGCACCTTCAAGATCGTCACGCTGTGGCTGCTGCTGGGTACGCTGGTGTTCATGGGCTTCAAATGGTGGGAGCGAGACCAGCAGCGCGCGCTCTTCGTACTGAACCAGGGTGTCATCGAGATCGGTCGCGGACCCGACGGCCACTACCACTGGAGCGGCAAGGTGAACGGAGCGGCACTGGAGTTTCTGATCGACACCGGCGCCAGCAGCACGGCGCTGCCGCTGGAGCTGGCCCACGAACTCGGGCTGACGCTGTACGGACAAGTGCGCACCGAAACGGCGGGCGGCGTGGTCGAAGGGCGCTTGGCGCGCGTCGATCTGCAATTGGAAGGCGGCGTGCAAGTGCAGCGCTTGCAGGTGCTGGTGCTGCCCCAACTGGGCGACCAACCGCTGCTGGGGATGGATGTGCTGTCCAAGCTGCACTGGAGCCAAGGCAATCAAATGCTGCGCTTTACCCCGGGCTGAACTCTGTTTCGTACAAGCCCGGTCCTGGTGTCGGGCTGATTCGGGCACCGGCATCGCAGACCGCAGAACAGGCGTGCCGGTCGCCTGTGCCTACCAACGCATCCCTGTAAGATCAAAACCCGAAGGGCGGAGAAGCGGACCATGTCGTTTCAGATCAGGTGGGGCAATCGATGGGTTTACAAGAAATTCTCCGGCACCGTGACCGCTGACGAGTTTGCTTTGTCGCTCCAGAAGACGCAGAGCGACCCGCGCTTCGACGGCCTGGCCTTCACCATCAACGATTTCCTGGACGTCGAGGCGGCGCTGGTGAGCGGCGACGATGTCCGCAGGTTCGTGGCGCTCGGGCTTGGCGCTGTCCTCTCGAATCCGGAACTGCAGACCGCCGTCCTGACGAGGAACCCGGAACTCACTGCCTTGATCACCCATTTCGTGACCGGATCGCCGCTGAAGCTGGAGGTATTTGCCAGCGTGGCTGAAGCGCAAGCCTGGATGCCAGCGTCCTACCGGGATCAGATCCCATGGTGATGGTGCGGGCCTTGAGCTGCCAGGGTGGCCAGGCGCGGCGGTGGCAGCATTGTCAGCCGACGCCGAAATTCAAATGCAATGCCGGACGGACCGTCGCATGAAGCCTCAAGCCCGCGCCCTCGTCAATCCGGCCGCCGCCGCGCCCGCAGCCGCCTGCCAAGCGCGCAGCCTGAGCGTGGCCGGCTTCGCCGCCGCGCTGGCCGAGATCTCCAGCTGGCCCGGCTACGCGCCGACGCCGCTGGTGTCGCTGCCGGGTCTGGCAAGCCGCCTGGGCGTCGGACAAGTGCTTTACAAGGACGAGCGTGGCCGCTTCGGCCTGGGCAGCTTCAAGGCGCTCGGCGGTGCTTATGCGGTGGCCAATGTGCTGCGCCACAAGGTGATGGCGGCGCGCGGCTTGGACGCGCTCAGCTCGCGCGAACTCTTGTCGGGTGCGTTCAACGATGTCGTCGGCCCCGCCACCGTCTGCTGCGCGACCGACGGCAACCATGGCCGCTCGGTGGCCTGGGGCGCGCAGCTGTTCGGCTGCCGCTGCGTGATCTTCGTGCACGTGCATGTCAGCCTCGGCCGGCGCGACGCGATCGCGCGCTATGGCGCCGAAGTGCGCGAGGTCAAGGGCAATTACGACGCTGCCGTCAAGCATGCCGCGGCCAGCGCGGCCGCCCAGGGCTGGAGCGTCGTGTCCGATACCTCGTATCCCGGCTACCGCGACATCCCGCTCGACGTGATGCATGGCTACGGCGTGCTGGCCGCCGAGGTGGTTCAGCAGTTGACCGACGGCCCTTTGCCCACGCATGTGTTCGCACAGGCCGGTGTGGGCGCGCTGGCGGCCGCGCTGTGCGCACGATTCTGGCTGCAGTGGGGGAGCCAGCGCCCGCGCTTCGTGGTGGTCGAGCCGCTGGACGGCGACTGCGTGCTGCGCAGCCTGGCCGCCGGCCATCCGGTGGTGGTGGGCGGCGCGCTCGACACCGTGATGGCGGGACTGGCCTGCGGCGAGGTATCCGACCTGGCTTGGGAGGTGCTGCACCCAGGCACGAATGTGGCGGTGGCGCTGAGTGACGACTACGCGCTCGAGGCGATGCGCTTGCTGGCCGCGCCAGCGGCCGGCGATCCACCCATCGTGGCCGGCGAAACCGGCGGCGCCGGGCTGGCCGCGTTGCTGGCCGCGCAGCAGCATCCGGATGTGCGAGCTGCGCTGGGGCTGGACGAGCATTCACTGGTGCTCCTGATCGGCAGCGAGGGCGACACCGACCCGGCGATCTACCGCGAGGTGGTGGGCCGCACGGCCGCCGAGGTGCTCGCCGCTTGACAGCCGCCGGCGCTGACGGAAAGTCCGCAGCGGTCGGCGGACCCATAATCGCACCGGGCACAGCATGCGAACGGCACCAACACCATGGCAATGGACGACATCGACAGACAGCTGATTTCGCTGCTGCGCAAGGACGCACGCATGAGCGTGGCGGCGCTCGCGCACAAGCTGGGCGTTTCGCGCGGCACGGTGACGAACCGCCTGCGCAAGCTTGAGGACGATCAGATCGTTGTCGGCTACACGGTGCGCCTGCGCCCCGACGCCGAGCCCAACCAGATCCGCGCCTGGATGTGGGTGCTGGTGGACGGCAACCAGACGCGCGCGGTGATTGCCAGCCTGCTGGGCGAGCCCGGTGTGGCTGCGCTGCATGACACCAACGGGCGCTGGGACCTGCTGGCCGAATTGCGCGCCGAAACCATGGCCGAGCTGTCGCGCGTGCTCGAGCGGGTGCGCCTGACCCAGGGCATCGCCAACACCGAAACCAGCATCCTGCTCGCCAGCTACCGTTGAGCGCGGCCATGCTGTTCTTCGATGCCGAGACGACCCGCCAGGCCTTGCCGTTCGAGCGGCTGATCCCCGCGCTGCGGGCCATGTTCGCCAGTGGCTGCGAGGTGCCCAAGCGCCATGCGCACGAGCTCGTCGCTGCCGATGCGGCCGATGCAGCGGGCCTGACATCGCTCATCATGCCGGCCTGGCTGCCAGGCCGCTACTACGGCGTGAAGACCGTGAATATCGCGCCGGCCAACGCCGCGCGCGGTCTGCCAGGACTGCATTCGACCTACCTGCTGTACGACGCCGTCAGCGGCGCGCCGCTGGCCTGGATCGACGGCGACCAGATCACCGCCAGGCGCACCGCCGCTGCCTCGGCGCTGGCCGCGTCGTGGCTCGCACCGCCGCATGCGCGTCATCTGCTCGTGGTCGGCGCCGGTCAGGTGGCGCGGCTGATACCCGATGCCTACCGCGTCGTGCGCGCCATCGATCGCGTCACGATCTGGGCCCGCTCCGGCCAGCGGGCGGATGCGCTTGCGGCCGAGTTGCGTGGCCGCGGCTTCGATGCCCGCAGCGCCATCGATCTCGAAGCCGCAGTGCGCGCGGCGGACGTGGTGAGCTGCGCGACGCTGGCCACGGCGCCGCTCGTGCAGGGCCGCTGGCTGCGCCGCGGCACGCACCTCGATCTGATCGGCAGCTTCACGCCGTCAATGCGCGAAGCCGACGACGCCTGCTTTGCCGGCGCCGCGATCTACGTCGACACCGACGAGGCGCTGCACAAGAGCGGCGACCTGCTCGGGCCGATGTCGCGCGGCGTGTTCTCGGCCGCCGACGTGCGTGGCAGCTTGTCCGCGCTGGCGCGTGGCGAAGTGACGCCTGCCCAAGCGGCTGACGCGCGCACAGTCTTCAAGTCGGTCGGCACCGCGTTGGAAGACCTGGCCGCGGCCATCGAGGTCTACGCGTCGCGTCAGACCGCTGCAAGCGCCTGACGCGCCGGATCGACCGACCGCGTCGCTTGCGACGGCTCGGCATGCAGCAGGCCGAACAGGTTCTTCGGGTCGGCCGGATGCGGCACCAACTCGATGCTGTCGCCGATGCCGAGCTCGGCCGCCGTGTCGCGCACAAAGGTCAGCGCAGAGAAGTCCTCCAGCGCGAAGCCCACCGAGTCGAACACGGTGACCTGCGCGGCGTCGATGCGGCCGCCACGCTCTCCCGCAAGCACCTGCCAAAACTCGGTGACGGGAAAATCCGCCGGCATCTGCTGGATCTCGCCTTCGATGCGGCTTTGCGCCTCGAATTCGACGAACACCGACGCCGCCTCCAGCACGCCGCGATGCAATTCGGTCTTGCCCGGGCAGTCGCCGCCGACCGCGTTGATGTGCATGCCGGGCTCGATCATCTCAGGCGTGAGAATGGTCGCGTAGGCCTTGTCGGCGGTGACGGTGGTCACGATGTCGGCGCCGCGCACCGCCTCGGCCGTGCTCGTGCACAGGCGCACATCGAGGCCCTGGCCCGTCAGGTTGGCCGCGAGCTTGGCGCTTGCCGCGGCATCGGTGTCGAACAGGCGCAGCTCGCGAATGCCGAGCAGATCGCGGAACGCCAGCGCCTGAAACTCGCTCTGCGCGCCGTTGCCGATCAGCGCCATGCTGCGGCTGTCGGGGCGCGCCAGCGTGCGCGCCACCAAGGCCGAGGTGGCGGCGGTGCGGATCGCGGTGGTGAGCGTGAGTTCGCAAAGCAGGCGCGGCGCGCCTGTCGCCACATCGGCCAGCACGCCGAAGGCCATCACGGTGGGCAGACCGGCGCGCGTGTTCAACGGATGGCCGTTCACGTATTTGAAGGCGAACGCGGTGGCATCGGCAATCGGCATCAGCTCGATCACGCCGTCGCGCGAATGGCTGGCCACGCGGGCGCTCTTGTCGAATTCGTTCCAGCGCAGCAAGTCACGCTCGATGCGTTGGGCAACGCCCGTGATGCAGGCTGACAGGCCCTTGCGCTGGACGAGACGGACCATGTCAGGCGCGCTGATATAGACGGTGGTGGGGTGTTTGTGGTTTTGCATGATGCGGGCTCCTTGGTCGTTGCAAGCAGTCTCACCCAGGGCTGCGTCAATGCAAAGCGCGTACCTTGCAGGGCAATCGACACCTTGCTGCCGAACTGGCAGGGTTGGCTGACACAATGCCAATCGGAGGCTCTGCTAACCTGCAGATTGACCATCCAGCGTGGGCTGCGCTTGACCCCGCGAACCAGGCCCAAAGCGCACTCACCATTGAACCGATACCGCCCTGCCACGCCCCACCATGAGCCTTCGCTATCAAATCATCCCGGTCACCGCCTTCGAGCAGAACTGCTCGCTCGTCTGGTGCGATGAAACCCTGGAGGCCGCCGTCATCGACCCCGGCGGCGATCTGCCGCGCATCAGGCAGGCGGTGCAGCAGCGCGGGTTGAAGTTGACGCAAATCCTGCTCACGCATGCCCACATTGACCATGCGGGCGCCGCCGCCACCTTGGCGCACGAATCGGGCCTGCCCATCACGGGTCCGCATGAAGCCGACCAGTTCTGGATCGACGGCCTGCCACAGCAAAGCCGGATGTTCGGTTTTCCGCTGGCCGAGACCTTCACCCCCGACCGTTGGCTGATTGATGGCGACACCGTGATGGTGGGCCGCTGCGAACTCAAGGTGCGCCACTGCCCGGGCCACACGCCGGGCCATGTGGTGTTTCACTCAAAAGAGGCGCAGCGCTGCTTCGTTGGCGACGTGCTGTTTGCCGGCAGCATCGGCCGCACCGACTTTCCGCAGGGCAATCACGCGCAGTTGATCGCCAGCATCAAGCAACGCCTGTGGCCAATGGGCGACGACACCGTGTTCATCCCCGGCCACGGACCCGAGAGCACGTTCGGCGCCGAGCGCCGCACGAACCCGTTTGTCGGTGACGAGGTTTAGGGCCTAAGCCACTTCGAAACGACGCGGCGGCTTGTCGGCGCGCTCGAACAGCGGCTGCACCTTGGGCAGATTGGCCTCGATGTCGCGGATGCGTGTCGGCCCGGCGGGGTGGGTCGAGAGCCACTGCGGCGGCGCGCCCTTGGAGGCCGCGGCCATCTTCTGCCACAGGCTGACGCCGGCGGCCGGGTCGTAGCCGGCGCGCGCGGCCAGCTCCATGCCGACCAGATCGGCCTCGGACTCGTCCTGGCGGCTGAAGGTCAGCGAGACCAGTTGACTGCCCATGCCCAGCACTGCGTCGCCGACATTGCCCAGGCCCAACAGACCCGAGATCAGGTTCGCTCCCAGTCGGGTTGCCGCCGACTTGCCCATGCGTTCGCGCGCATGTTCGCGCAGTGCATGCGCCATCTCGTGGCCCATGATGGTGGCAACCTCGTCGTCATTGAGCTTGAGTTGCTTGAGGATGCCGTAGTAGAAGGCGATCTTGCCGCCGGGCATGCAAAAAGCGTTCAACTGCTTGCTGCCGATCAGGTTCACTTCCCAGCGCCATTGCCTGGCGCGTGGATTCCATGGCAGGGCCTGCGGGATGATGCGTTTGGCGATCTCGCGCAGCCGGATCAGCTGCGGGTGTTTGGCCGGCGCCAGCGCGTTCTGCGCAGCGGCCTGTTCCATCATTTGACGGTATTGCTGCGTGGCAGCGGCTTCGACCTGTTCGGCCGGCACGAGCTTGGTGAACTGCGAGTTGCCGCCCACCTCCACGCCCTCGCGCGCCAGCGCGGGCAAGGCAGCACCGGCGCCCGCTGCCAGCAACAGCCCGGTAAAGAGCCTGCGCGAATGCAGTGCGCAGGCGCAGCGGCCAAAACCGCTGCCGGGTGCGCTGGGCAGGGAGGCGTCGGCATGCGGATCGAATTCGGGTGTTTGCATCGCCAGTAGGAGTTGGGTCTGAGCCTGGGGTTCCGTCTCAATCATCGACCAGCGCTGCGCCGGGCATCACCTCAAGCGCCCGGACGCTGGCGCGCATCACCCACAGCATCAGCAAGGCCGGCAAGGCCAGCACGGTCGAGATGATGAAGAAGCTCGGCCAGCCGATCGAGGTGGCCAGCACGCCGGCCACCGGGCCGACCCAGACGCGGCCTATCGACGCGAACGCCGACAGCAGCGCGAACTGGGTGGCGGTGAAGCGTTGGTTGCACAAGCTCATCAACAGGGCCACGAAAGCGGCCGTGCCCATGCCGCCCGAAATGTTCTCGGCGGCGATCACCATCAAGAGGCCGCCGTCGACCGGGGTCGCCTGCGCGAGTTTCACAAAGCCCCAGTCGAAAGCGGGCACGGTGAGTCCGCCCATCGCCCCCTGGCCGTGCACGGCCAGCCACCAGAAGCCCAGATTGCTGAGCATCTGCAGCGTGCCGAACAAGAGCAGCGCGCGCCACAGACCCAGGCGCAACATCAGCACGCCGCCGAGCAGCGCGCCGCCTATCGTCAGCCACAGGCCGATCACCTTGTTGACCACGCCGACCTCGGCCGTGCCATAGGCCATGGCCTTCAGCAGAAACGGCGTCATCAAGGACCCGGCAAATGCGTCGCCGAGCTTGTAGAACACGATCAGCGCGAGAAAAGCCACCGCGCCGGGCATGGCGAAGTAGCTGCGCAGGCCGCTCAGCAGCGTGTCAAAGCGCGCCCGCCGCGCAGCCCAGGCGGCCAGCGGCAGCGTGAAGCCAAGCCCCAGCATCAATGCCAGCAGTTCTATCCATTTGCCTTGCAGGTCTGCGGGCATGCTGCTCAGCTGCAGCAGCGGCGCGAGCAGCCAGTGCGCCAGGCCTGGGCCGAAGGCTTCGCTGAGTTTGAAGCCCACCGCGACGGCCAGCAGCACGGCCAGAAAACCGACGATGTCGTGGCGCGCCACGCTGGTGGGCTGGAGGGTGTTTTTGAGTTTGGGCAGCAGCAGCGCCGAGACCACTGCTGCGGCCACCATCAGCGCCGCCATCACCCGATACACCTCGGGCCAGGTCCAGCCGCCGCCCTGGGTCGGGTCAACCCAGATGAAGGCCACACCGCCCGACACAATCATCGCCAGCCGATAGCCCAGCACGTTCAGCGACGAGCCGATGCCGCGCTCGGGGGCAGCCAGCAAATCGGTGCGGTAGGCGTCTATCACCACGTCTTGCGAGGCCGAGATGAAAGCCACCAGCAGCGCCAGCAAGGCAAACGCGCGCGTCGCCTGGCTGGGCGAGGTGCCGGCCAGCAGCACCAGGGCGCCGGCCATCGCCAGCTGGGTGAGCACCAGCCAGCCGCGCCGCCGCCCGAGCCACGGCAGATCGAACCGGTCCATCAGCGGCGCCCACAAGAACTTGAAGGTATAGGGCAGGCCCACCAGACTCAGGAAGCCGATGGTCGCCACGTCGATCCCTTCTGTCGTGAGCCAGGCTTGCATCGCCTGGCCGGTGAGCGCCAGTGGCAGACCCGAGGCGAAACCCAGCACCGTGACCACCACCAGGCGGTGCAGTGCGGCCAGGCGTTGCGCGGCGCTCAGTGGCGCGGGGGCCGGTAATGCTGCGGCGCTGCCGGCTGGCACAGGGGTTTGAGGCATGGCGCCGATTCTAGGGACCCGCGCGGCAGGCTCGCCGGCACACCGGTTGACGAATGCGCCGCGCCGAGAAGGGTTGCAGCAAAACACCGACAATCACGCCATGCTTGCTCCCGAGTCCCCGTCCGCTTCGTCGCCCGCATCGGCGGGCGTTGCGGTATTCAGCTCCAGCCAATTCCGCGCCGCGCTGGGCATGTTCGCCACCGGCGTGACCATCGTCACCGCGCGTGGCGCCGATGGCAGCCTGGTCGGCTTGACGGCCAACTCGTTCAACTCGGTGTCGCTGACGCCGCCGCTGGTGCTGTGGAGCTTGGCACGCCGCGCGGGTTCGATGCCGGTGTTCAGCCGCGGCTCGCATTACGCCGTCAACATCCTGTCGGCCCAGCAAAAAGACCTGGCGCAACGCTTTGCGATGAGCGACATCGACCGCTTTGCCGGTGTCGCCTGGACTGAAGGAGCCGGTGGCGCGCCGGTGCTGCAGGGCGCAGCGGCCGTGTTCGAGTGCGCCAATCGCAGCCAGTACGAAGAAGGCGACCACGTGATCTTTGTCGGCGAGGTCGAGCGTTGCGCTTGGGCTGCTTCAGCCCAGCCGCTGATCTTTCACGGCGGGCGCTATTACACGGAACTGCCGCTGTAGACAGCCAGATCCAGGTTGGAGTTCACGGGGTTCACTCCAACCTACGCTGTCGCCGCCCCGTAGTCCCGTAGGTTGGAGTGAGTTTTGCGAACTCCAACGCCCGAGCGGCCGGATGGTTGTTGGAGTTCACGAGGTTCACTCCAACCTACGCCGTCGCCGCCCCGTAGCCCCGTAGCCCGTAGGTTGGAGTGAGCTTTGCGAACTCCAACAAAGAAGCCTGTCCAAAGTCTATGGTCTGCTCGAGTCGGGACCGGCGGTGTTGCTCACGCCCACGCCTTGAAAGCTCGGGCCCCGGCCCAAAATAGGCAGCATCAAAGGAGTTGCGATGCTGTTCACCTGTCCCCATTGCCAGACCAGGAACCGCGTGCCCGATGAGCGCGCCGATCAGGACCCGGTCTGCGGCCATTGCGCCAAGCCATTGCTGAGCGGCGAGGTGCTGGAGTTGAACGACAAGAATTTCGACGCGGTCGTGCAAGGCAGCGAACTGCCGGTGCTGGTGGACTTCTGGGCGCCGTGGTGCGGGCCCTGCCAGCAGATGGCGCCGCAGTTCGCGCAGGCGGCCATGCAGCTCAAGGGTCAGGTCTTGCTGATCAAGGTGAACAGCGACGACAACCCGCAGCTGTCGCAGCGCTTCGGCATCCGCAGCATTCCGACCCTTGTCAAGATGCGTAACGGCATCGAGGTGAAGCGCGCGTCGGGCGCCTTGCCTACCGGCCAGATCGTGGCGCTGGCCATGGGTTGACCCGCCCCGCTGATCAGACCAGATCGACGAAGCGCCAGACGTCGTTCGCAAACGGATGGCGCAGGAATCCGCGCACGCGGGCCTGGCACAAGTCGGTGTCGATCGGGTGCAGGTGGGCGATGTAAGGCATATAGGCCAGCAGCAGCTTGTTGGCGTCGCGCATCAGGCCGGCGCGTTCGGGTCCGTCGGGCAACACGCGCTGACGCTCGTAGATCCGGTCGAAAGCGGCCAGGTGGAAGCGCGCGTCGTTCGACTGATCGGCGTTCGGGCCGTAACCCAGGCCCAGAAAGAAGTCTGCATCGGGCGCACCGACCGACCAGGTGAATCCCCACATCATCAGCTTGCCGGCCAGCGAGCGTTTGATCAGCTCGCCGAAGGTGCCCTCCTCGAACTGCATGCGCAGGCCGATCGCGTTCATGTTCTTCTGCCACAGCTCGTTGATCTGGCGCTGACGCTGGCTGCTGGTGGACGCCATGCGCAGCAGCAGCGGCGTGCCGTCGGGGTTTTCGCGCCAGCCGTCACCGTCGCGGTCCAGATAGCCGTACATGTCGAGCAAGGCATTCGCGCGCGCCGCGTCGTGCGCGCCGAGCTCGCTCTTGAGTTGCGCGTCATAGCCATAGGTGTTGGGGGCGATCAGCGACTGCGCCGGCACGGCCTGGCCCTGGTAGATCTGGCGCACCTCGGCCTGGTTGTCATAGGCCAGCGCCACGGCGCGACGCAAGGCCACCTTCTCGGGCGTGTAGCCGCCCACCTGGGGGTTGTCGAAATTGAAGAAGCTGTGCTTGACCTGGGCACCGAGCGCGCGCTGCATTTGCACGCCACGCCGCGCCAGATAGGGCGCCAGGCGCCCGTGCGGCACGGCGATGCCGGTAAATTCGGGCGGCAACAGCAGTTGATCGAGCTCGCCGCCGACAAAGGCCAGCCAGCGCGGTTGCGCCTCCTCGATGATGCTGACCTCAACGCGGTCGACCAGCGGCAGGCGGCGCCCGCCCAAGTGCGCAGCCATCGCCTGCGCGTCGACATCTCCGTCAGGCGCGACGGCATCGAAGAACTGCTCGCGAAATCCGGGGTTGCGCTCAAGCACGATGCTCGAGCCCCTTCGCCACGACTTGAGCCTGAACGGCCCGGTGCCGACCGGATGCGCCATGATCTCGTCGCCGTACCTCTCGACGACTTCGCGTGCCACCGCACCGCAAAAATTGGTGCTGGCCAAGACATGCACGAAGCGCGGATCGGGCTCGGCCAGCACCACTTCGAAGCGGTAGCGGTCGAGCGCGCGCAGTCCGGCCACCGGCTCGTCATACGGAAAAGGCTGCTTGGCTATTTGCACGCGCCGGCGCAGCTCCGACAAGCCCACGAGCTTGGCGTTCTCAAACTGGTAGAGATGCTCGGTGCGCACCTTCGGGTCGTAATAGCGCTTGATGGTGTAGACATAGTCCTGCGCCACCAGCTCGCGCTTTTCTCCATGCTCATTGCCATTGAAGGCCGCATCGTCGGCAAAGTAGATGCCGGGCCGCAGCGTGATCACGAAGCGCCTGAAATCGGTCGACACCTCGGGCAGCGCGGCAGCGGTCTGGGTCGTCAGCTTTGCCGGTCGCGCCAGCCAGTCGTAGGTGAGCGGTGCTTCGAAGATATGCGCGTTGATGACGACCGAGGTATTGGCCGACACCTGCGGCGGGTCGAACCCGACCTCGGCGGTGTTGAAAGCCACGCGCAGCGTCTTGAGCGGAGCGGATGCGGCCGCGCTTGGGGCCGTGAGCCAAGGTGCCGCGCAGGCGACGGCGCTATGGGTCAGCAGGGCGCGGCGCCGCATGCCCAGACCCTCACTGCTTGCGCTTGGACGCGTCGATGTCGACGAATTGCCACCATTCGTTCCAGACCACGCCGCGCCGATAACCGATCAGCCAGGGTTGGACCAGGTCGTTGCTGATACGGTGCACATGCATCTTGTAAGGCATGTAGGCGATCGAGAGGCGTTTGGCCTCAAGAAACAGGGCGTTGCGCTCGGGGCCGTCGGGCAGCAGCGCCATCTTGTCGTAGATCGCGTCAAAGGCCGGCAGGTGGAAGCGCGCCAGATTCTGCGATCCAACCTGCGGCCCGTACAAACGCATCAAGGATTCCTGACCATCGAGCGACGCAGCCGACCCGCCCAGGCTCCAGATCATCAGCTTGCCGGCGCGCGCCGCCTTCAGTTGCTCGGGCCATTTGCCGGGAAAGAACTTCACCCGGATGCCGACGGCGTTCAGGTTCTTCTGCCAGAGTTCGTCGAACTGGCGCGAGCTGGCGTCGGGCTGGGTGGCAATCTCGATCAGCAGCGGCGCTCCAGTGGGCAGGTCGCGCCAGCCGTCACCATCCTTGTCCACATAGCCGTACATGTCGAGCAAGGCCCTGGCCTTGGCGGGGCTGTATTCGCTGTTTTCGCTGCGGAACTGCGGGTCATAGCCGCTGGTATTGGGCAGCACCATCGATTGCGCGACGATCGCCTGGCCACGACGCACTTGCGCGATTTCCCGCTTGATGTCGATCGCCAGTCCGATGGCGCGACGCAGCGCCACCTTGTCGGGCGTGTAGCCGCCGAGGATGGGGTTGTCCATATTGAAGTAGTCGTAGGCCGCGTCGGCGTTCACGCTGCGATACGCCTGGATGCCGCGCTTGGCCAGATTCGGCGCCAGCTTGCCACCCGGCACCGCGACATTGATGAATTCGAGCGGCACGGCGATGAAGTCAAGTTGTCCGTTCATGAACGACAACCAGCGCGGCTGCGACTCCTCGATGATGGAGATCTCGACGCGGTCGATCATCGGCAGGCGCCGCCCCTTGAAGCGCGCCAGCAAGGCCTGACCCTCGGCATCGTCGGCGGCAGGTTCGGCATCGAACAGACGCTCGCGGTAGCCGGGGTTGCGCTCCAGCACGATCAGCGAGCTGCGCCGCCATTGCGCCAACTTGAACGGCCCGCTGCCGACCGGGTGCGCGGCGATGTTCTCGCCATAAGCTTCGACCACTTCGCGCGCCACCGCGCCGTGCAGGTCGCTGTCGGCCAACAGCTCGATGAAGCGCGGCCGCGCTTGCTCAAGCTTGAACTGGATCGTGTAGCGGTCGAGTGCGCGCAGGCCTTCGATCTGGCGGTCGTAGTCGAAGGGCTGCCTGGTCTTCTCGGCTTGGCTGCGCAGCTCGTTCAGGCCGATCAGCTTGTAATCCTGCACGCCCGCCACCGTCGGACTCAAGTTGGCCGGATCGAGCACGCGCTTGAACGCATAGACGAAGTCCTGCGCCACCACTTCGCGCGGCTTGCCCTTGAAGGCGGGATCGTCGGCAAAGTAGATGCCGGGCTTGATTCTCACCGTCCAGGTGCGGTAGTCGGCCGACGCCACGGGCATGCCGTCGGCGATCAGCGGCTTGATTTTCGGCGGCCGCGCCAGATGATCGAAGGTGTACAGGCCCTCGAAGATATGGCTGGTGACGATGCGCGAATACAGGTCGACCACGCGCGCCGGGTCGAACCCGGTCTCGGCAATCGGGAAGGCATAGCGCAGCACCTTCGGGGTGGCGACGGCAGCGCTCTCAGTTGCGCCCGCCGCGCATGCGCAGGCCGACGCCAACATCAAAGCAAGCAGGGTGGACTTCAGTCCAAGGCGTCTTGTCACGGTGGCGAACATGGCTTCTCTCAATGCTTGGCGGCCAGCAATGCCGCGTCGATGTCGATGTATTTCCAGAAATCACGCACGAAGATATTGCGCTGATAACCCATCACCCAGGGTTGCGCCATGTCGGTGAAGATGCGGTGCACGTGCAACTTGTAAGGCATATACGCCACCAGCATCTTCTTGGCCTCACGCATCACTTGCAGGCGTTCGGGGCCGTCAGGCAGATGGGTCTGCTTTTCGTAGAGGGCGTTGTAGGCGGGCAGGTCGAAGCGTGAGTGGTTGGACTGGCCCTTGTTGGGCCCGTAGCCCAGCGCCAGAAAAGTGTCGCCGTCGGGCGTGCCGGAGAGCCAGCCGACGCCCCACATCATCAGCTTGCCCGCGCGCGAGGCTTTCAGGTTCTCGGGCCACTTGGCGGCCTTGAATTCGATGCGGATGCCAATCGCGTCCATATTCTTCTGCCACTGCTCGATGAGTTGGCGTGACTGCTGGTCGGGCTGCGTGGCATAGGTAAGCAAGAGTGGCTCGCCGGAGGGCTGATCGCGCCAGCCGTCACCGTCGCGGTCAACGTAGCCGTACATGTCGAGCAGCGCGCGCGCCTTGGCGCGGCTGAACTCGCTCATCTCGGACTTGAACGCAGGCTCGTAACCCCAGACGCTGGGGGCGACGATGGACTGCGCCGGTATCGCCTGACCGCGGCGCACGAGTCGGATCTCCTTGTCCAGATCGACCGCCAGCGAAATCGCGCGGCGCAACGCCACCTTGTCGGGTGTGTAGCCACCGACCACCGGATTTTCCATCGCGAAGTAGCTGAACGCGATGTCGGCGCGCGCGTAGCGCACCATCTGGATGCCCTGTTTGGCCAGGTTCGGCGCGAGCTTGTTGTTGGGCATCGCAATCATCGCGAAGTCGGCGGGCACCTGGTCGATCAGATCGGCCTGGCCGTTCAGGAAACTCAACCAGCGCGGCTGCGCCTCCTCGATGATGGAGATTTCGATGCGGTCGAGCATCGGCAGCTTGCGGCCCTGCAGCTTGGCCACTTGTGCCTTGATCGAGGCCGGCGTGTCTTCGGGCACTTGTTCGTCGTAGAACTCGTCGTGGAAGTTGGGGTTCTTCTCGAGCACGATCAGCGAGCTGCGCCGCCAGTCAGCGAGCCGCCAGGCACCGGTGCCGACCGGATGCGCCATGATCTTGTCGCCATATTTCTCGACCACTTCGTGCGCCACTGCGCCCAGAAACGAGCCATCGGCAAAGTTGTTCAGAAAGCGCGGATCGGACTCGCCCAGGCGGATCTGGAAGGTGTAGCGGTCAAGCAGCCTGAGCCCCTCGACCTCGCGCGCATAGTCGAACGGTTTCTTGTCGGCGATCGACGCGCGCCTGAGCTCCGACAGGCCCAGGATCTTGGCGCTTTCGAGGATGTAGACGTTGGCGCTCTTCCACTGCGGGTCGTAGTGGCGCTTGATCGCGTAGACATAGTCGGCGGCCACCAGTTCGCGCTTCTTGCCGTTGAAGGCCGGGTCGTCGGCAAAGTAGATGCCGGGCTTGATGTGGAAGGTGAAGGTCTTGAAGTCGGCCGACACTTCGGGCATGGACGCGGCCGTGGCGAGCCGCAGGCGCACGGGACGCGCCAGGAATTCAAAGCGCAGCGGCGCTTCGAAAATGCCGGCGGCCACAGTACGCGAATACAGGTCGGAGATCTGCGCCGGATCGAAACCGGTCTCGGCAACCAAGAAGGCGTAGCGCAGCGTCTTGGCCGCGGCAGGAGCAACACTGTCAGCGGCGCGGGCGGGCCAGACCGACAGGCACAGCGCCAACATCATCAGGGCCAGGCCGGCCCGCCGGACATGAGGTCGCATCGATTCGTCTTCCATTTACGTTCGGTTCGTTCCTGGGCGGAGTCTAGGCCACGCATTCTGTCGGGTCGGCCCTGCGCACGCATCGAGGGCAAACGCGGGTAGTGTTTGGCGGCAATTGGTCTAGACTCGGTCCGGAAAAAATCGATAACCGCACTCTGTGGAGAACCGACAGCAATGGCGGCATACCTGATACGACGCTTGTGGCAGATGATCCCGACCTTGCTCGGTGTCGTGTTGCTGGTGTTCTTTCTCTTCAAGTACTTCGGCGGCGACCCGGCCGAAATCCTCGGCGGCCTGAACGCTTCGCCCGAGCAGATCGATTCGATACGCGAGCAGCTCGGCCTGAACAAGCCGGTATGGGAGCAGCTCTGGATCTTCATCCGTCAGATCGTGACCTTCGACTGGGGCAAGAGCTGGGCCACCAACGAGGCGGTGTCGCACTTGTTTGCCAGCCGTCTGCCAGCCACCTTGACGGTCATGCTGCCGATCCTGTTGATGGAGGTGCTGCTCGCGATTCCGATGGCGATGGGCGTGGCCTATGTGCGCGGCAGCCTGACCGACCGCGTCGTGATGGTGATCACCACGGTGGCGGTGTCGATCTCGCTGCTGGTCTATGTGATCGTCGGCCAGTATGTGTTCGCGTTTCGCCTCGGCTGGTTTCCGGTGCAGGGCTGGACCGACAGCTTCTGGACCAATCTGACCGTGTATGCGCCGCTGCCGGTGCTGGTGGTGGTGTTCGTGGCCCTGTCGCCCAACACGCGCTTGTACCGCACCTTCTTCCTCGACGAGATCGGCCAGGACTATGTGCGCACCGCGCGCGCCAAGGGGCTCACCGAGAAGACGATTTTGCTGCGCCATGTGCTGCGCAACGCGATGATCCCGATCCTCACGAATGTGGCGGTGGCGCTGCCGGGCGTGTTCGTGGGCAGCTTCCTGCTCGAAGTGTTCTTCTCGATTCCGGGGCTGGGCCGCGAGATCTTGCTGGCGGTGAACCGCAGCGACTATCCGGTGATCCAGGCGTTTGCGATCTATATCGCCGTGCTCACGATGGTCATCAATCTGCTGACCGATGTGCTCTACAAACTGGTTGATCCACGGGTGGTTCTCAAATGAGCGCGGTCCTTTCGAACCCGAATCTGCCCGTGGACATGGCACAGCGTTCCGAGGGCGTCTGGCACGCGGCTTGGCGGCGCTTGCGCACCGACAAGGTGGGTATCTTCTGCATGGCCGTGGTAGCGGCCTTTTTGTTGCTGATGCTGCTTTCGGGCACCGGCTTGGTGGCCGCCGACTGGAGCCGCGAAGTGGCGGTGCCCAATGCCCAGCCGACCTTCATGGGCCCGACGCCGAAAGACGCCACCAGCGCCATCGCCGGCCCCACCGGACCGAATGTCGACCTCACCGACATCGACCCGCTGGCGCCGCGCTACAAGGAATGGGCCGAGCGCGCCGCCAAGTTCAAGACCACCGACACGGTCAAGGCCGACACGCTTATTTTTGGCGCCGACCGGCTCGGCCGCAATGTGCTTTCCAAGGCCGTCAAGGGCGCCGAAGTGTCGATTCTGGTCGGGCTGCTGGCGGCCGTAGTGGCCACGCTGATCGGCACCGTGCTGGGCGCCATCAGCGGCTTCTTCGGCGGCAGAATCGGCGACTTGCTCGAATGGGTCTACAACGTGTTCACAGCCATCCCCGGCATTTTGCTGATCTTCGCGTTCGCGGTGATCTTCGGGCGCGGCGTGATGTCGGTGGCGATGATTCTGGGCTTGGCGGGCTGGACCGGCATCTACCGCCTGATACGCGCCGAATTCATGAAGCACGCAGTGCGCGACTATGTGCGCTCGGCCGAAGCCATCGGCGCGAGCCAGATGTCGCGCATGTTCAAGCACATCCTGCCCAATGTCTCGCATGTGGCCTTGGTGCAGTTGTCGCTGCACGTGGTGGGCTTCATCAAGTCCGAAGTGATCCTGTCGTATCTGGGCCTGGGTGTCGGCGTCGATCAGGTGTCATGGGGCACCATGCTGGCCGAGGCGCAAAGCGAATTGATCCTCGGCTACTGGTGGCAGCTCGCTGCGGTGACTGCCTTCATGGCCGTCTTCGTGACGGCGTTCTCGCTGTTCACCGATGCGCTTAGGGATGCTTTGGATCCGAAGTTGAGGGGGCTTGAGTGAGGGGGCTCGAGCGCGAGCGATTCGCTTTTGCTTGGCGGGTTGTGCGACCGTTGGCGCGCTTGGCTGCAAGCCGGGATTGCGTCCCGGCGGCCGCCTCACTTTCTTTCGCTTCGCCGAAAGAAAGTAAGCAAAGAAAGGGCGACCCGACTGCAGCGCCCCTCGAAATACGAGGGGTTCCTTGCGGTGCTCGCGAACTGGGGCGTCTGCGCAAACTCGCCCTTGAGTACAAGGACTCAAACAGTGCGCAGCCGTCGCCGAGTACGGCTCACCCCCCAGTTCACTGCGCTCCTCAGCGCCGCACACGGGGAAGTCACCGCACCTCGCTTCGCATCGGGCGCGAAGGCTCGCCCTTACGGGCATTGCAAAGACTACAGGCATGGATGGCGTGGATGGTGTGCGAGGTGTGTACCCAAACGAGCCCCCGAGGCGATGCGCAGCGAGCCGAGTGGTATCCGCCGTATGGAGCGCTGAGGAGCGCAGCAAGCTGGGGTTGGAGCGGTATTCCCGCGACTTTCCCGCACTGTTTGAGGTCTTGTACTCAAGGCCGAGTTTGCGGGAAAGCCCCCCAGCTTGTGAGCACCGCAAGGAACCCCGCAGGGGCGTTCCATCCGGCTCGCCCTTTCTTTGCTTACTTTCTTTCGGCGAAGCGAAAGAAAGTAAGTGCGCCGCCGGGCGCATATCCCGGCCTGCTGAGCAGCAAACCGCCGGGACGCAATCCCGGCTTGCTACGAAGCGCACCAGCGATCGAAAAGCCAAGAAAAGCGCGCGCTACCGCAACCCCACTCCCAGGACCGCCCTCATGCTGCTAAGCATCCAAAACCTCCGCGTCCGCTTCCGGATGGGCAAGATCGACGGCGTTCAGCAGTACGCGCAGGCGGTCGGCAACGAGCGCGAAGGCGTGAGCTTCGACATCCCTGAGCACGGTACGGTCGCGCTGGTCGGTGAATCGGGCTCGGGCAAGAGCGTCACGGCGATGTCGATACTGAACCTGCTGCCCGACAACGCCGAACGGTCGGGTGCCATCACCTTTCAGGGCCGCGATCTGCTCCGGGCCAACCTGGGCGAGTTGCAGGCGCTGCGCGGCAAAGAGATCGCCTGCGTGTTCCAGGACCCGATGACCTCACTCAACCCGGTGTTCAACGTCGGCGACCAGATTGTCGAGACCTTGCAGCGTCACTTGGGCATCGGCCGACGCGAGGCCCTGGCGCAGGCCGAGAGTCTGTTCGAGGAGGTGGGGCTGCCCGAGCCCAGGCAAAGGCTGAAGGCCTACCCGCATGAATTGTCGGGCGGGCAGCAGCAGCGCGTGATGATCGCCATGGCGCTGGCCTGCAAGCCCAAGCTGCTTATTGCCGACGAGCCCACCACCGCGCTCGATGTGACGATTCAGCGTCAGATCATGGAGCTGCTCGCGCAGCTCAAGAGCAGGCACCGCATGAGCATGCTGTTCATCAGCCACGACCTCGGCGTGGTGGGCGAGATCGCCGACCATGTGGTGGTGATGCGCGGCGGCACGGTGCGCGAGCAGGGTGCCGTGCAGGACATCTTCAACCAACCGCAGGACAGCTACACGCGCGCGCTGCTGGCGTGCCGCCCGACGCTGGACAACAGCGCGGCGCGGCTGATGGTGATCGACGACCACATCGCGCACCAGCATGGCGGCGCGACCGCCGCTGCGGTGCAGACCAAAGCCAAGGACCCGGACGCGCCCGTGCTGATCGAGGCAACCGCCTTGACCAAGAGTTTTTGGCTCAAATCTGGGGTATTCGGCCGCAAGGAATTCAAGGCTGTGGGCCGCGATGGCAAAGGCGTGAGCTTTCAGCTCAGGCGCGGCCACACGCTGGGCGTGGTGGGCGAATCGGGTTCGGGCAAGACGACGATGGGTCTGGCGCTGCTGCGCCTGTTTGAACCCAACGGTGGTCCGGCCGGGGGTCAGGTCTTGTTCCACGGCGCCGATGGTCAGCATGACTTGATGACGCTGAGCAAGGCGGACTGGCTGCCGATGCGCCGGCGCATCCAGATCGTGTTCCAGAACCCGTATGCGTCGCTGAACCCGCGCTTCACGGTGGGCCAGACCCTGCTCGAGCCAATGCAGATCCACGCCATCGGCGCCAGTGACCTTGATCGCGAGCAGCGCGTGCGCACCCTGTTGCTGAAGGTCGGTCTCGACGCCTCGGCCATCCACAAATATCCGCACGAATTTTCGGGCGGCCAGCGCCAGCGCGTGGCGATCGCGCGCTGCCTGACGCTGGACCCCGAGGTGCTGGTGCTGGACGAGGCGGTGTCGGCGCTCGACGTGTCGGTGCAGGCACAGGTGCTCAATCTTTTGAAGGACTTGCAGGACGAACTTGGCCTGGCCTACATCTTCATCAGCCACGACCTGGCGGTGGTGCGATTCATGGCCGACGAGGTGCTGGTCATGAAGGACGGAGAGGTGGTCGAGCAGGCCAGCGCCGATGAAATCATGGCGCACCCCAGGCAGGACTACACGAAACGCTTGTTGAGCGCCATTCCACGCGGCTATCAAAAGGCGGCTTGAGACGCACATGAGCAGGCTTGGGCGGGCCGGATTCGACTGGGGCATTGGCGCCTGCGGCGCGCTGCGCATGACGCGCGTGATCCTGCTGCTGGCGTTCAGCCTGAGCGCTTGTTCACCCGCGCCTGACAAGCCGGTGGCCGATGCGCCCAGCCAGACCGACCTGGCGTTGATCAAGTTCGAGCGCGAGGGCGCCGCCAAGCCCGCGGCCGCTGCCCAAAGCTTGCTGACGCTGTATCGGGCGCAGGCGCCGGGCAGCGTCGAGGCACTGGATGCCTTGAGCCTGCGCGGCGCCATGCTGGCGCTGGCGCACGACGACGCCGGCGTCGACGCGGTGGTCGCGCTGCTCGAGCGCTGGCCCGATGCCAGGCAACGCGACTTGGCCAAGGTCACTGCGCGCTTTGTGCGCGCCCGCCAGCTGATGGCGCAACACCGCCTGCGAGAGGCCGAGCAGCAAATGAACGGCATCGACGAGACGCTGCGCCGGCGTGCGCCGCCGGCGCTGCGCGTGCGCTTCCTGCGCACGCTCGCGGGCCTGAAGGATTTGTCGGGGCGCACCGAGGACGCCATCGCCCTGTACTTGCAGGCGCTCGCCCTGGTCGAACAAAGCGGGCAGCGCTGGCTGCAGGCCTTGTGCCGCTCTGAGCTTGCGGTGGCCTATTTGCATGCGAATCAGTCGGACCAGGCTGTGGCCATGATCGACGAAGCGACGCGCCTGGCCGAGTTGGATCCCGACCCGGTGACGCTCAACAAGATCCACACCTCGCGCCTGATTGTGTTCGGTGATCGCGCCGACGACCCGCGGGCGCGGCAAGCGGCCGAGGCGGCGATCCGCTATGCGCGCGAATCGGGTTCGCGCGACGACCTTGCCCTGAGCTTGGCCAACTCGGCCGACGTGTATCTGCGCGCGCACGACTTTGCCAAGGCGATCAGCGTCTCCGAGGAGGCCCTGCCGCTGGCGCGCGCGGCCGGTCTGCGCGTGGCCGAAATCGTGGCGCTGGCCAATATCGGCATGGCCAAAATATCGCTGGGACAAATCACCGAAGGCAAGGCGTCCGTCTACCAGGCGGTGGCGCTGGACAAGGCCCGGGGCGCGAGCAGCTCGGTAGGCGACACCTTGGGAGAGCTGGGTCTGAACCTGGAGCGCGCCGGCGACTTGGGTGGTGCCGTCGAGGCTTATCACGAATCGCGCGCCATCCTCGACGAGGGCTTGAAGCAGGAAGACCGCAAGGCCATCCTCGACGCGCAAGAGCGCTTCGACAGCGAGCACCGCGCCAGGGAAATGGAGCTGCTGAACCGTCAGGCCACCATCGCCGCCGAGCAGTTGCGTCGTGGCAGTCTGCAAATGCGTTTGTGGACCTTGCTGGCGGGCTCATCTGTCGTGCTGGGCTTGCTGCTGATCATGCTTTACCAGCGCGTGAAACGAACCAATGCGGCGTTGGCCAGCAGCAATGCGCTGCTCAAGACCCAGGGCGAGATGGACCCGCTCACCGGACTCGCCAATCGCCGCCACTTTCAGCTGGCGGTAAAGCGCCTGACGCATGACGGCAAGCTGCATGGCACCTTGTTCCTGATCGACATCGACTATTTCAAGCTCATCAATGATCGCTTCGGCCATGCCAGCGGCGACGCGGTGCTGGTCGAGGTGGCGCAGCGCCTGCGCCAGGCGGTACGAGCCGAGGATCTGGTGGTGCGCTGGGGCGGCGAAGAATTCCTGATCTTGATCGAGTCGATCGCGGTGGACACCGTCCAGCTGCTGGCGCAGCGCTTGCTGGACCTGATTGGCGCCACCGGCGTGAGCCACGCCGGCCAGTCCATCCAGTTCAGCGCGTCGATAGGTTTTGCCAGCTTTCCCCTGGCGCCCAATGACTTGGCGGTGGGCTGGGAACGCGCCATCAGCCTGGTCGACATGGTGATGTATCTGGCCAAGGCGCACGGCCGCAACCGCGCTTACGGGGTGACTGGCGTCGAGGTGCGAGACGAGGCGGCGCTGGACGATCTGGCGCAGGGCATGGACGCGGCCTGGCGCGCGGGCCATGTCTCTTTGACCGCCCTGCATGGCCCGCCGCTTGAACGCGAGGCCACCGTATGAAGCGCGCCGGCCAAGTCTGGAGAGGGCTGGCGTGCGCTGCGGTCTTGACGCTGGCCGGTGTCGTGCACGCCGGCGAGTCGCTCGAGCAGCAGCTCGACCGCCTGGTACTGCTGGGCTACGACCAGCCCGACACAGCCTTGCGCAAGCTCGCCCAGCTGCGCGCCGATAGAGGACACACGCCGCGTGTCCTGAGTGCGGCGCTGTTCGCACAGGCGCAGATCGAGGCCATGCGCGGCAGCGGCGCGGCGCGCGCGCGCGCGCTGGCCGACCAGCTGCGCGCGCAAACCAGCGACGCCACCCCGGAGGCGCAGGCTGCCAAGGCCGATCTGGTGGGCGCCATCGTCGCCGAAACTGCGTATGAGATCGATACTGCCGGCGTCTTGGCCGAGCACGCGCTGCGCGTGCTCGAACCGGCCTGCACAGCCGCCAGCGGCATTCCACAAACCTGCGACTACCGCGCGGTGTGGCTGGCGCTGCGCATGTCCGAACAGTTCGAGGACAACGCCGGCGCGTATGCGCGTGCCGACGCGTTGCGGCTGCGCGCGCTGGACCTGGCCGAACGGGCGAACGACGCCTACCGTCTGGCGCTGACGTTGAGCGCGCGTGCGCTGGCGCTCACGCGCGCGAACGACCAGGTCGGTGCGTATCGCGAGCTCGACCGGGCCTACCGCCTGGCCGGCAGCAACCTGGCGACGCGGGCGCACGTCAAGATGATGGACGCCATGATGGCTGACGTGCGCGGTCAAACCGAGACCGGCTTGCGCACCCAGGTCGACGCCGTGGCGCTGGCCGATGCGGCGGGCTCGAAGCGGCTCGCGGCGCATCAACGCGTCAACCTGGCTCATTACTATCTCAAGCAGAACCGACCTGCCGAGGCGCTGCGGGTGATGCAGCAGGCGCTGCCGGTGGTGCAGTCGTTTGGCGACCAGCGCGTCGAGCACGCGCTGAGGCTGAACATGGCCTTGGCTTACACGGCGCAGGGTGACATCAAGCAGGCCATGCATGAGATGGACAGGGGCCTCTCGCTGGGTGAGCTCGGCAAGGCGGTCGACCGCGAGGCGCGTGAACTGCGCGAACTCGGCCAAGCCATGGCCAAGGCGGGCCAGTACGCGACGGCGCTGGCCCTGTACCACCAGGAACGCGCGTTCAGCGACCTGGCCCACAAGGTGCAGCGCGAAAGCGCGCTGAAGGAGCTCAACGTCAAGTACGACACCCAGCGCAAACAGGTCGACCTCGAACTGCTCAAGCGCGATCGGCTGCTGCAGCAGGACGCGCTGGCCAATTCGGTGCTGGCGCGACAGGCCTGGATGGCGGTGGCCTTGCTGATGACCCTTTCGGTGGTGCTGGCGGTGGTGATGGTCAGACGCGTGCGCGAAGCCAATCGCCGACTTGCCGTCAGCCACACCTTGCTGCGTGCGCAAAGCGAGCGCGACCCGCTCACCGATCTGGCCAATCGTCGCCACTTTCTGGCGGTGATGGAGGGCGGGCAGGCGGCGCATTTCGAAGGCGCTTTGCTGATGGTCGACATCGACCACTTCAAGCACGTGAATGACCGCCACGGTCACGCCGGTGGCGATGTCGTGATCTGCGAAGTGGCGCGGCGCATCAACGAAGCCGTGCGCTCCCACGATCTGGTGGTGCGCTGGGGCGGCGAAGAGTTCCTGATCTTCGCCCCCGCGGTGCCGCCAGGTCAGTTGGAGGTGTTGGCCCAGCGCGTGCTGTTCAACGTGAACGCAAAGCCGGTGCAACTGGAGACGGGCGAGCTTGACGTCAGCGTTTCGATAGGCTTCGCCAGCTTCCCGCTGCCGCCGCACCGGGTGTCGCTGCGCTGGGAACAGGCCGTCAATCTGGTCGACATGGCGCTCTACACCGCGAAGACCCAGGGGCGCAACCGGGCCATCGGCATCGGCAGCGCACATGTGCGCGAGGCGGGTCAGCTGCACGAAATCGAAGCCGACTTCGAGCAAGCACGCCAGAACGGCCAGGTCGAGCTGCAAGAGATTCTCGGGCCCAGGCAGAGCACGTCCACTTCGGCATGGACATCGGTCTGATCATGCCTGGCCATGCACACCTCCCAAGCATCGGCAAGGTGCCCGCCCGCTGGCCGGAGCGCAAGCCCTTGAAGCTGGCGGTGATCGGCGCCGGCCCGGTCGGTCTGGCGCTGGCCTTGCAGGCGGCGCGCAATCTGCCGCATGCGCAAGTCAGCGTGTTCGACGCGCGACCGCTCGAGCGCGATGTCTCTAGCGACCCGCGCACGCTGGCCTTGTCATTGGGCAGCGTGCATTTGCTTGAGCGGCTCGGTGCCTGGAACGCTGCGCATGCGCAACCCATCAGGGAAGTGCAGGTGTCGCAGGCGCCGCCCACGCTGCGCCGCCCGTTCGGCCTGGATGTCGGCGAGCCCGAGGTGCGCATCACGGCGCAAGCGCTGGGCCTTGAGCAGTTGGGCGCGGTGCTCGGCTACGGCCAGGTGCTGGCGCCGCTGCAAGCCGCCTGGCTGAGGCTCGCAGCGCAGCAGCCGCAGCGCCTCCTCAGCCGTTTCGGCACGGCCGTCAGCGCGCTCAAGCCGATCGCTTCGGCGCAGGAAACGGGCGTGGAAGTCGACGCCGGCATCGTCGACACGTTCGATCTGGCGGTGGTGGCCGAGGGCGGTGTCTTCACCGATCAGGCACGCAAGGCCTTGAGCCACGACTATCGGCAGACCGCCTGGGTGGGCCAGTTGACGCTCAGCGCCGACAGCCCGCCCGGCGTGGCCTATGAGCGCTTCACGCGCAGCGGCCCGCTGGCCTTGCTGCCGCTGCGGCCCGTGCAGGGCCAGCAGCGCGCCGCGCTGGTGTGGTGCGTGGCGGCCGACGACGACGAGGTGGCCGAGTTGAGCGACGCGCAGCGCCTGGCGGTGTTGCAGCATTTGCTGCCGGTGCAGGTGGGACGCATCACCGGCATCGGCCCGCTCAAGCACTTTGCGCTGGGCTTGAACGCCGAGCGCACGCTGGTGCAAGGGCGCAGCGTGCGCATCGGCAACGCCGCACAAACCCTGCACCCGGTGGCGGGACAAGGCATGAATCTGGGTCTGCGCGATGCGTTCGCGCTGGTGCAGGCGCTGCGCCAGCAAGGCGACATTGACGCCGCGCTGCGCAGCGTGGAATGGCAGCGTGCGGCCGATCGTTGGAGCACGCTCTTCGTTACCGACTTTCTGGCGCGCAGCTTCACCTGGCAGTGGCCGGGCCTGCCCGCGGCGCGCGGCTTGGCACTGGCTGCGTTGCAGGCCATGCCGGTGCTGAAGACGGCACTGGCGCGGCAGATGATGTTCGGGCGCAGGTAGCGCGTCAGCGCTTGTCGTTCTTCAACTGCGGCAGCTCGGTCGCGGTGCCGGGCGACAGCAGGCCCACCTTCGCATAGGTCATCAGCTTGGCGCGCGTGTCGGTGATGTCGAGGTTGCGCATCGTCAGCTGGCCGATGCGGTCCAGCGGGCTGAACGGCGCGTCTTCCACCTTCTCCATGCTCAGGCGCTCGGGCGCGTAGGTGAGGTTGGGGCTCTCGGTGTTGAGGATCGAATAGTCGTTGCCGCGGCGCAGCTCGATCGTCACCTCGCCGCTGACGGCGCGCGCCACCCAGCGCTGGGCGGTTTCGCGCAGCATGATGGCCTGCGGGTCGAACCAGCGGCCCTGGTAGAGCAAGCGTCCGAGCTTGATACCGTTCATGCGGTACTGCTCTATCGTGTCTTCGTTGTGGATGCCGGTGACGAGTCGCTCGTAGGCGATGAACAGCAACGCCAGTCCCGGGGCTTCGTAAATGCCGCGGCTCTTGGCTTCGATGATGCGGTTCTCGATCTGGTCGCTCATACCGAGGCCGTGACGGCCGCCGATGCGGTTGGCTTCCATCAGCAGATCGACGGTGCTCGCGAAGGTCTGGCCGTTCAGCGCCACCGGCATGCCTTCTTCGAAACGCACGGTGACTTCTTCGCGTTTCACCTCGACATCGTCGCGCCAGAAAGCCACGCCCATGATGGGTTGGACGATTTTCATGCCGCTGCTCAAGTGTTCGAGGTCCTTCGCCTCGTGCGTGGCGCCCAGCATGTTCGAGTCGGTCGAGTAGGCTTTCTCGGCCGACATCTTGTAGGCGAAGCCGGCCTGGCTCATGAAGGCCGACATCTCGGCGCGACCGCCGAGTTCGTCGATGAAGAGCTGATCCAGCCAGGGCTTGTAGATCTTCAGCGCCGGGTTGGCGAGCAGGCCGTAGCGGTAGAAGCGCTCGATGTCGTTGCCCTTGAAGGTGCTGCCGTCGCCCCAGATATTGACGTCGTCCTCTTTCATCGCGGCCACCAGCATGGTGCCGGTCACCGCGCGTCCGATCGGCGTGGTGTTGAAGTAGGTCACGCCGGCCGTCGAGATGTGGAAGGCGCCCGCCTGCAGCGCGGCCATGCCCTCGGCGACGAGCTGGGTGCGGCAGTCGACCAGCACCGCTTTCTCGGCGCCGTACTGCATCGCCTTGCGCGGGATCTCGTCGTAATCGGGCTCGTCGGGCTGGCCCAGATTGGCCGTGTAGGCGTACGGTATCGCGCCCTTGTTGCGCATCCAGTGCAGCGCGGCGCTGGTGTCGAGGCCGCCGGAGAAAGCGATGCCGACCTTCTGGCCGATGGGGAGGTGTTGGAGGATGGTGGACATGGTCGGGCTTGGTTCGCTTTGCTGGGCTGAGTGATGCGTTGTGGGGTATTTTCGGTCAAATTGGAGTTGAGCCTCAGCGGGCCGGGATTGCGTCCCGGCGGCCGCCTCACTTTCTTTGCTTCGCCAAAGAAAGTAAGCAAAGTAAGGCGACCCGGATGCAGCGCCCTGCGGGTTCCTTGCGGTGCTCAAAAGCTGGGGCTTTCACGCAAACTCGGCCTCTCCAGCCAGAGGGGACAGAGCGCTTCGCGGTCTGTCCCCAAGATGTCAACGGCCTCAGACAGTGCGTGAAAGTCGCGGGGTACCGCTCCGACCCCAGCTTGCTGCGCTCCTCAGCGCCGCATACGGGGAATGCGGCGCGGCTCGCCTTCGGCCTCGCGCTGGATCGCTACGGTGCGGCGCGTTGCGCCTCGAAGGCCACGTTGCTGGCAGCTTCGGCCCGCACCCGCACGCCGAAGCTCTCGATATGGCTCAGCGTCAGCGTGTGATGCTTGGAAATCTGCTCGGCCGTCAGAATGCCGTTGTCCAGCGTCGTGTGGCCGTCGGCGACCAGCAGTACGGGATAACCCAAGGCGAGCGCCCGGCGCGTGGTCGTGTCCACGCAGAATTCGCTTTGCATGCCGCAGATCACCAGCTCGGTCACGCCAAGGTCTTGCAGCAGCGCGTGCAGTTCAGTTTTATGGAAAGAGTCGGTCGCCTGCTTGCGCAAGTAAAGGTCGCCATTGAGCGCCTCCAGCCCCCGCGCCAGCTGCCAGGCCTCGCTGCCGAGCGCAAGCACGCCGTCCTGCGAGTCATGCTGGATAAAGACCACCGGCGCCCCCGCCGCACGCGCCTTGGCCGCGACGCTGTTGATGCGCTGGATCACGCCATCCGCGTCGAAAGTCGCGTACTTGCCTTCGCACAGGCCGCGCTGGACATCGATGACGGCGCCTCCAGCCCGCGCGCCAACTGCCAGCCCTCGCTGCCGAGATCCAGTACGCCGTCCTGCGAGTCATGCTGGATGAAGATCACCGGCACCCCCGCCGCACGCGCCTTGGCCGCAACGCCGTTGATGCGCCGGATCACGCCGTCCGCGTCGAACGTCGCGTACTTTCCTTCGCACAGGCCGCGTTGGACATCGATCACGAGGAGGGCGGATTTCATGGGGGCGGTTCTTGATTGGGAATTCGATGCGAACGCGTTGACGCGGCAGGAAGTTCCTGCAAAGGACTAGAACTCAGTCCCAACTGGCCATAGTGCCAAGAAAATACATGTGCCCATTGCGAAATTGAACGCAGCGTGTGAGGCGATGGCAGGGTACAAGGACTCGCTGCGCTTGCGCAACCAGGCGAACAAATGGCCCACCATGACCATCAGGACAAACCAAATGGGGGCAGAGCGCGGCAGCAGGGTCAGCCCGGCTGCACCAGCGACGAGACCGTGATGGCACAGGTGAACGAGGCCAAAGAGCAAACACTCAACCCAGGTGCTGGTGCGGACCGAAAACCGTTCTTCAAGTGCTCGCTGTAGCAATCCTCGAAAGAAGATTTCCTCTCCGAAAGGGCTGAAGATCATAGAAGGAATGGTGAACAATAAGTACAGCGGCAACAGGGGCAGCTTGGCGTTGACAGAGCGGCCGAAGCTCACGGCGATCGAAACAAACCAGTTGTCGATGCTTGTGCCGAACAGAGCAAGGCCGACCAGGAAGCAGGCCACTGCGGCGGCGGCACCAAAGACGATTGATTGAAGGTAGATGGACGAGAGAAAAGTCCTCTGCAACCCGATCTCATGTCGCCCATTGCGGGTCAGAAGGACCCACGGCGCGGCGGCCATGAGCACGAACCCGACGGGGAGAAGAAATCTCAGGCTTGACGGACCGAGTGTGCCAATGGCGCGCATTGATGCAAAGAGTACGGCCAAGACAACGGAAAGCGCAAGCGCAGGGGTGGAGCCGAGCCTCCATAGCTGTCGCGCATCAGCGGGCATTTGGCGTGATTTCTAATGAGACTGTGCAATAACCCGTGCACGCGCAGCACGGTACGCAGGTTCGATGAACTTCATTGTGTGATTTGGCATCTTTCTCGTGCCTCCCGCTTCAAGCGCATTTTGCGCTGGCTTGGCTCTTTTGCGCTGCCCGGTTTTACCCTTGATGGGGGGGCTGGGCTGCTGGCTCATTGGTATCGAAATCGAAGTGGTAGGCGCGGAAACCATGGTCGCCATGTGCGCCGCGGCCTTGGTTCTCGACGAGAAGATCCCGAACTCTGGATAGCGTCAAGCAGCGTGGCCGGTAAAACGACAATCAGCGTGGCCGGTTGGGCGGGGGTGAATGTCGCTGGTTCAGTGGGTCATGGATTGGGCTCCTTGGGCTGTTTGTCGTTGTCGTTGGATGATTGACGTCGGCGGCTGGCTTTGTCGTTTTCGCGCTGGACCTTCTGTTGACGGGCAGCCGCTTTGCTCCGGTAGCTCTCGACGTTGCTGAGTTCGAAGATCGTCGAGTGATGGACCAGGCGGTCGATGGCGGCCACCGTCATGCCGGGGTCTGGGAACACGTTGTTCCAGCCGGAGAACGGCTGGTTGGCCGTGATGAGGATGCTGCGCCTCTCGTAGCGCTCGGCGATCAACTCGAACAGCACGCTGGTCTCGGCCTGGTCCTTTCGGACGTACGAGATGTCGTCAAGGATGAGCAGGTCGTAGCGGTCCAGCTTGGCCAGCGCCTGGGGCAACTGCAGGCTCTGGCGGGCCGCCTGCAGACGCTGAACCAGCTCGCTGGTGCGCATGTACAGCACCCGGTAGCCGGCGTCGATCAGCGCGTGGCCGATGCCGCAGCCGACATGGCTCTTGCCCACACCGGGCGGCCCGAAGATCAGCACCGTGGCGCCCTTGTCGAGCCAGGCATCACCACTGGCCAACGCCATGACGTGGGCCTTGGACAGCATCGGCACCTCGGCGAAGTCGAAGCTGGCCAGCGTCTTGGTC
>CAVUEF010000011.1:0-174118 GCA_963740455.1 uncultured beta proteobacterium | reverse complement strand
TTCGAGCTGCTGCACGCGCGTGGACGAGACGAAGTTCTCGCCCTCCAGTCGTCGGTTGGTGGCCAGTTCGCTGCGCTGGCTGCGAAGCGCCTGCTCCGACTGGCGGATGCGTTCGGTCCAGGCGGCGTGCTCGGCCGCCAGGCCGGCCAGTTGCCGGTCCAGCAGCACGACCGTGGCGCGATGAGCCCGGATGCGGCTGCTCAGCAGCGCGGCTTCACCGGCCAGTGTCTGGGCGAGCCAGGAATCGGTGCGCGCCCGCTCTCGCAATTCGGGCGCAAAGTCCGCGCGGTCCGACAGCTTCAGTTCAGCCTCGAGCCGCGCGATGAGGGCCTGTTCGGAAGCCACGCGGCGGTCGGCGCGCAGCGCTTCGGCGTCCACCGCGACGTCGCCCAGCACCAGCAGCGGCTGCCCCAATCGCACCTGCTGGCCGTCGCGCACCAGCACTTCGCGCACGGTGCCGCCTTGCGCATGTTGCACCGGTCGCCGGTCGAGATCGACCTTGACCAGCCCGGGCGCGACCACCGCCGAAGTCAGCGGCGCCCAACCCAGCCAGAGTGCCGCCGGCAGCAGCGCGGCGAGCACGATCCAGCGCGTCAGCCCGATGACCCGGCCCGACTGCCGCGCATGTGCGAGCAGCAGCTGGCTGGTGCCCGTCACCGCCCCATCGTCGTGGAGCGGCTTCACTGCTTGGCCGGCCGCAGTTGGGCGGCGTCGCGCCCCGGCGGCAGGGGCAGCGGCGGGACGTCACCGGGGCCCTTGCCCCGCAGCGAGCGCAGCATGTCGCCCGCGGGCCCGGCCTGCACCACTTTGCCGGCCTCCAGCAGGATGATGCGGTCGACATGGCTCAGCAGACCCAGCCGGTGGGTCACCAGGACCACGGTGCTGCGGCCGCGCAGCGAGCGCAGGGCCTCGGCAAGTGCCAGTTCACCGGCCCCGTCGAGGTTGGAGTTGGGCTCGTCCAGGACCAGCAGACAAGGGTCGCCGTGCAGGGCCCTGGCCAGGGCAATGCGCTGCCGCTGACCCGGCGACAAGGGGTGCCCACCCGCGCCCACGGGGGTGTCGTAGCCTTGAGGCAAGCTCAGCACGAGTTCGTGCACACCTGCCCGCTTGGCCGCCTCGACCACGCGAGCGGCGTCGACGTTGTCCATGCGCCCGATGTTCTCGGCCACCGTGCCGGCAAGCAGGTCGACCTCCTGCGGCACATAGCCGATCCAGGGGCCGAGCCGCTGGCGTGGCCAGAGCGAGATGTCGGCGCCGTCGAGCCGAACGGTGCCGGTGCTGGGTTGCTGCAGGCCCAGCAGCAGGCGCGCCAAGGTCGTCTTGCCCGAACCGCTGGGCCCGATGATGGCGACCGACTCACCAGGTGCCAGCTTCAGGTTGATCTGCTGCAGCAACTCGCGTTCGCCGCCCGGACTGGTCAGCGACAGGTTGTCGGCCTCCAGCCGGCCCAGCGGCCGCGGCAGCTGCATGTGCTGGGCATCCACGGCCGGCGATGCCTGGGCTTGCGAGAGGCGGCGCCATGCCATCCGCCCTTCAACCAGCATGCGCCAATTGGCCACCAGCTGTTCGACCGGCGCCAGCGCCCGCCCCAACAGCAGGGTGGCGGCGATCATGATGCCGGGCGTGGCCTGGCGCTCGATGACCAGGTAGGCGCCCACCGCCAGCATCAGCACCTGGATGCCCTGACGCAGCGTGCGACCCAGCGCGCTCATCGAGACGCTGCGCCGCGCCACGGTGGCGTGCAAGGGCATCGTCGCCATCTGCGCCTGGGCCCAACGTTCCAGCACCGCGTTGGCCATGCCCATGGCATGCACCGTCTCGCGCTGGCGCAGGGCTTGCTCGAGCTGCCGCAGCGGCGCCGACGCTGCGCTTTGCAGTTGTTCGATGCCGCGCCGCGTGGCGCGGTCATTGGCGAATGCCAAGGCCACCATGGCACCTGCCGAAGCTGCAGCGGTCAGTCCCAGCCAGGGATGGATGGCGGCGATCAGCGCCACATAGAAGATCAGCCAGGGCGCGTCGAACAGGGCCAGCAAGGCAGGCGACGCCAGCAGCTGGCGCAGTGTGGCCACGTCACGTGGGTCGGTCAGGTCGCGATTGCCGGTGCGCGACACGGCGCGCTCGAAGGCCTTGGGCAGCAGGCTGTCGCCGATGAAGCTGGCGGTCAGGCCCTGCAGGCGCGAGCGCAGCATGTCCAGCGCGAACAGCAGGGCAAGCCCCAGGGCCGTGCCGACCAGCAGTATCGCCAGCGTGTCGACGCTCAGGCTCGTGAGCACGCGGTCGAACACCTGCAGCATGAAGACCATGGGGATCAGCAGCAGCAGATTCACCGCCACCGACAACAGCGCCAAGGTGAGCAGCGCCACCTTCAGAGACCGGGGGGCGGCGTGTCGGTGCAGGCCCATCGCGTCAGCCCGGACTGCTGGCGGAGACCAGGAAGTCGGTGGCGTCAAGGTTGGCTGGTCGGTTGGTCAGCACGGCGAACTGCAGCGCGTCCTCTGCGACACTGCCGCCGGCCAGGTAGTACAGGCCGCCGGTGCCCGGATCGTAGACCACCCGGGCGTGCTCAGCGGTGCCGAGCTGGCCGCCGCCGATGGTGCCGATGGCGAACGCCGAGCCCGCCAGCGTACCGGTCGTCAGGCCGGCGTAACCACCTGCGGCGACGAGCTCGACGCGGTCGGTGCCCGGCAGGAAGTCGATGATGCTGTCGACATTGCCCGGTGCCGGCGCGGTGTCGAACACGAAGCGGTCTGCCCCCTCGCCGCCGTCGAGCAGGTCGGCGCCGGCGCCGCCGATGAGCACGTCGTCGCCGGCGCCGCCGAAGAGGCGGTCGTTGCCGCCACGGCCATACAGCGTGTCGTTGCCGGCGTTGCCGACGATCTCGTTGTCGCCATCGTCGCCGCCGAGCATGTCGTCCCAGGCGCTGCCCACCAGGCCCTCGATGGAGATGAAGGTATCGCCGGCGGCCTCGCCGGTGTTGAGCGAGGGGTTGAGCAAGTCGACCACCACGCCCGCGGGTGCGGTGTCGTAGCGGGCGTAGTCGAAGCCGTCGCCGCCATCGAGCAGGTCGGCGCCGGCGCCGCCCCGGAGGTGGTCGACGCCCGCGCCGCCGTAGAGCCTGTCGTCGCCGGCGCCGCCGGAGAGGCTGTCGTCGCCGCCGCGGCCGTACAGCGTGTCGTTGCCGGCGTTGCCCACGAGGTCGTTGTTGCCGTCGTCGCCGCTGAGCACGTCGTCCCAGGCGCTGCCCACCAGGCCCTCGATCGAGATGAAGGTGTCGCCGGCGGCCTCGCCCGTGTTGAGCGAGGGGCTGAGCAAGTCGACCACCACGCCCGCGGGTGCGGTGTCGTAGCGGGCGTAGTCGAAGCCGTCGCCGCCGTCGAGCAAGTCGGCGCCGGCGCCGCCGTGCAGGTGGTCCACGCCGGCGCCGCCAAAGAGCATGTCGTCGCCGCCGAGGCCATACAGCGTGTCGTTGCCGGCCAGCCCGAACAGCTTGTTGGATGCGGCGTCGCCGGCGAGCCAGTCGTTGAAGGCCGAGCCGGCCAGACCCTCGATGGAGATGAAGGTATCGCCGGCGGCCTCGCCCGTGTTGATGCCGGGGCGCGCGAGGTCGACCTGCACGGCGCCGGGGGCGAACTCGTAGGAGGCGATGTCGAAGCCCTCGCCGCCGTCGAGCAGGTCGGCGCCGGCGCCGCCCACGAGCACGTCGTCACCGCCGCGGCCGAACAGCGCGTCATCGCCGTCCAGACCGAACAGGGTGTTGGCCTCGGCATTGCCGGCCAGCGTGTCGGCAAAGGCCGAGCCGGCCAGGCCTTCGATGGAGATGAAGGTATCGCCGGCGGCCTCGCCGGTGTTGAGCGAGGGGTTGAGCAAGTCGACCACCACGCCCGTGGGTGCGGTGTCGTAGCGGGCGTAGTCGAAGCCCTCGCCGCCGTCGAGCACGTCGGCGCCGGCACCGCCCACGAGCACGTCGTCGCCCGCGCCGCCGCGCAGCGTGTCGTCGCCGCCGCGGCCTTCGAGCAGGTCGTCGCCGTCGAGGCCGTCGAGTTCGTTGGCGCCGGCGTCGCCGCGCAGTGTGTCGGCGAAGGCCGAACCGATCAGGCCCTCGATGGAGATGTAGCGGTCGCCGGCACAGCGTGACCCGTTGACGCCCGCGGTTTTGCGTTTCAAGCTCGGCAGCATGTCGCTCGGCCAGCGCATTGAAGCGTCGTGGCAGCGCGGCGGGCCGCTGACTTCGCTGCTGTTGCCGGCCTCGCTTCTTTATGCTGCGGCAAGCAGCCTTTATCGGCTCATCTACGCCAGCGGACTGCGCAAATGTCAGGACTTGCCCGTGCCGGTGATCGTCGTGGGCAATCTGATCGTCGGTGGCGCAGGCAAGACCCCCACCGTGCTCGCGCTGCTTGCGCTGCTGGCCGAGCAGGGCGTGCGCGCGGGCGTGATCTCGCGCGGTTACGGTCGTCGAGGCCAGGCCGTGACAGTGCTGAGTCCGACCAGCACTGCGGCCCAAGTCGGTGACGAACCCTTGCTGATACAGCGCCGCGCCGGCGTGCCCGTGGCGGTGGGTCGAGACCGCGTGGCCGCGGCGCGCGCCTTGCTGGCGGCTCATCCGCAGTTGCAGCTCATCATCAGCGACGACGGCCTCCAACATCTGGCGCTGCCGCGCACGCTCAGCGTGTGGGTGTTCGACGAACGCGGCGTGGGCAACGGCCGCCTGCTGCCCGCGGGTCCCTTGCGCCAGGCGCTGCCCGCTCGCGCTCCGGCGGCTTGCCTTGTGCTTTACAACGCCCCGCTCGCGAGCACCTCGCTGCCCGGCTATGTGAGCCGGCGCGTCCTGTCCGGCGCGGTCAGTCTGCGTGACTGGTGGCAGGGTCAGGCGGCCAGTCCGGAGCAACTGCAGGGCCTGCGTGGTCGCCCCTTGCTGGCCGCTGCAGGCATGGCCCGGCCACAGCGCTTTTTTGACATGCTCGAAGAGGCGGGACTGAACATCTCGCCGCTGCCGCTGACCGATCACCACGACTTCGCCGTCTTGCCCTGGCCGTCCGGCACGCCAGACGTGATGTTGACCGAAAAGGACGCCATCAAGATCGCCCCCGACCGCGCCGGAACAACACGCATCTGGGTGGTGGCGCTAGACTTCCAACCCGAGCCTGCGTTTGCGCGGGAATTGCTGCACGCCTTGCAGCCCCACCTCCACACCGGGCCTGCCTGAGCCCCGCTACAAAATATGGATCATCGATTGCTGGAACTGCTGGTCTGCCCTGTCTGCAAGGGCCCGTTGGAGGCCCTGCGTGGTGCAGACGGTGGGCCGATACAGGAACTGGCGTGCCACGCCGACCGCCTGGCCTTCTCCGTACGCGACGGCATTCCCGTGATGCTGGAGCACGAAGCCCGGGCATTGCCGGCCTTGGGATCAGACCCAGTGGCATGAGCTTTACGGTCCTCATTCCGGCCCGCTTGGCCTCGACCCGCTTGCCCGACAAGCCGCTCGCCGACATCCACGGTCTGCCCATGATCGTGCGCGTGGCCCAGCGCGCGGCGCGCTCGTGCGCGAGTCAGGTGGTGGTGGCGACCGACGCCCGGCAGGTGCAGGACGCATGCCTGAAGCATGGCGTGCAAGCCATACTGACGCGTGCTGACCATGCCAGCGGCAGCGACCGCCTGGCCCAAGCCTGTGAGTTGCTGGGCTTGGACGGCAAGGATGTGGTGGTCAATGTGCAGGGCGACGAGCCGCTGATAGCGCCGGCACTGATAGAAGCGTGCGCGGCCTTGCTGCAGGCGCGGCCGGAATGCGTCATGAGCACCGTGGCGCACGCCATCGCCAACCCCGACGACTTCGGCAACCCGAACGTCGTCAAGGTGGTGCTCGATGCGACAGGACGAGCGCTGTATTTTTCGCGCGCGCCCATTCCGTGGTGGCGCGACGGCTCGAGCGCGGGCGTGGCGCGTCCCCACGCGATCAGCCCGCTGCGTCACGTCGGGCTGTATGCCTATCACGCCGGTTTCTTGCGACGTTTTCCAAGCCTGGCGACGAGCCCGCTGGAGCAAATCGAATCGCTTGAACAGCTGCGCGTGCTGTGGCATGGCGAGCAAATCGCGGTGCACGTGTGCAGTGAATCGCCGGGACCGGGCGTCGATACGCCCGAGGACCTCGAACGCGTGCGCGCCCTATGGGCCAACCGCCCAAAACATGACCTAACGTAAGGTCCGTGGCAGCTTGCCCATGCTATCCTCAGGGTCGAATTTGAGGCGCCGCAAGGCACCCTCACACCGCATCGAGGACACCTGTGAGATTGATATTGTTGGGCGCACCCGGTGCCGGTAAAGGCACACAAGCAGCCTTCATCTGTCAGAAGTTCGGCATTCCGCAGGTCTCCACTGGCGACATGCTGCGCGCGGCGGTCAAGGCAGGCACGGCCATGGGCCTGGCCGTCAAGAAGGTGATTGATGCGGGGGCACTGGTCAGCGACGACATCATCATCAGCCTGGTCAAGCAGCGCATTGTCCAGCCGGACTGCGCCAACGGCTTTCTGCTCGATGGTTTTCCGCGCACGATTCCACAAGCTGACGCGATGAAACTTGCCGGCGTGAGGTTGGACTACGTGCTCGAAATCGACGTGCCCGACTCGACCATCATCAACCGCATGGCCGGACGCCGCGTGCACCTTGCCTCGGGCCGCTCCTACCACTTGCAGTTCAACCCGCCCAAGGTGGCTGACAAGGACGACCTGACGGGCGAAGCCTTGATACAGCGCGAAGACGACCAAGAAGCCACCGTCAAGCATCGCCTGGCGGTCTATCACGCTCAAACCCGGCCGCTGGTCGACTATTACACGCGCTGGGCCGAGTCGGGCGACGCGCTGGCACCTCGATACCGACGCATCTCGGGCATCGGCGGCGTGGACGAGATCACGCACAGTGCGATCGCAGCCTTGAGCTGAGCTCACGCAGTCGCCCTGCCAAAGGCCCTTTTCAGCCACATCATTCGTGCCCGACCAAGGACGTTGACGTCAAGCTAACTCGCAGCATTGCATCAGGGGATTTCATGGACATCGCAGGCAAGGTCTTCATTGTCACGGGCGGCGCTTCAGGACTTGGCGAAGGAGCGGCCCGCATGCTGGTGCGCGAAGGCGCCATCGTCGTGCTGGCCGACTTGGCCGAAGAGCGCGGGCAGGCACTCGCCACCGAGCTGGGCAGCCAGGCGGCGGCGTTTGTGCGCTGCGATGTGAGTCAGGAGACCGATGGTCTGGCGGTTGTCGCCAAAGCCACTTCAATGGGCAAATTGATGGGCCTGGTGAATTGCGCGGGCATTGCGATCGGCGTCAAGACGGTGGGCAAGGACGGGGCCCATCCGCTGGCTCAGTTCGCCAAGGTCATCAACGTGAATCTGCTGGGCAGCTTCAATATGATCCGCCTCGCTGCGGCGGCCATGTGCAAGAACGAGCCCGAGGCCACTGGCGAGCGCGGCGTGCTGATATCGACCGCGTCGGTCGCTGCCTACGACGGCCAGATCGGCCAAGCCGCTTACGCTGCGTCCAAGGGCGGCATCGTCGGCATGACGCTGCCCATCGCACGCGACCTGGCCCGCAACGGCATACGCAATATGACGATTGCACCGGGGATTTTCGGCACGCCCATGCTGTTTGGCATGCCGCAAGAGGTCCAAGATGCGCTGGCTGCCGGCGTGCCCTTTCCGCCGCGCCTGGGACGGCCAGCCGACTACGCCAAGCTGGTACACCAGATCATCACCAACGACATGCTCAACGGCGAGGTGATCAGACTGGATGGGGCGATACGCTTGGCGCCCAAATGATGCCGTCCAGGACAGACTGAAAAAAACGGACCCCGCAGGGTCCGTCGTTTGGCGCCCCGACAAACGGCCTAGCGCTTTGCGTTGCGCGACTGGATGATCCACAAACGGGCCAAGTCGGCAGCACCATCAGTGCCGCGCACCGATTGCCAGGCATGCTGCGCCTTGGCCGCGTTGCCTGCCTGCATATAGGCCAGACCCAGATGCAATTTGGCGTCTTCCGCGCGTTTGAGCTTGTCCTTGGCGATGCCTTGCTCGATCAGCTTGGCACCATTGGCGGCCTGATTGCTGAACGCATAGTTCAAGCCCAGGGCGACCAAGGCGTTGCCGTCCTTGTCGGCCCGGGCCTGCGCCTCGTTGGCCGCCGCCGCCGCCTTGGACTCGGCCAGGCGTTTCACGATCAGGTCGTTCAAACGCTTGTGGCGACTCGCCTCGGCGCCGCTGCCCAGCACACCCGCGGCAAAACCTTTGTCCACGACTGCCTTGCTCTCGGCCGGGGA
This sequence comes from uncultured beta proteobacterium, assembly GCA_963740455.1. Taxonomy (GTDB): domain Bacteria; phylum Pseudomonadota; class Gammaproteobacteria; order Burkholderiales; family Burkholderiaceae_C; genus Paucibacter. The sequence continues at coordinate 165,817 of CAVUEF010000011.1, read as the reverse complement.
ACCGGCTTGCAGCGCCAACTGCGCCATTTCCATGTAGTCATTGGCCGACTTCATATTGTCGGTGGCCAATTGCAAGCGGTAGACATCGAGTGCGAAACGGTCTGAAAAAGTGGCCTTGCGCTGCACGCGGTTCAGCACCTCGGCCCAGTACTCCTTCTTGGGGTAGTAGGCCAGCAGCTTTTCCAGCGCGAACGCTTCGGCGTTGCTGTCCTTGGCGCGACTCGCCGCCGAGAACAGGACGTTGATCTTGTCGGCCGGCGGCGTGCGGCCGGCCTTTTCGTCGGCGTTGATCTCCTGGGTCAGATTGCGGATCGTGCCCGCCATATCGCCCGACAGAAATTGCGCGTTTTGCTGCACCTGCTTCATGGTGGCGCTGTTGCCGCCCTCCTTGAAATAGCGTTGCGCCCAATTGAGCGCCTGAGCGTTGTCCTTGTTGCGCAGATAGGTGGCAGCAATCGACTCCATGATGCGCAGCTGCTCGGCTTGAGAAACGCGGCCCGTGGCCTTCATGCCTTCAAACGCCTTGGCCATGATGTCGGCCTCGCCCGCGCCCGATGCGGCGGCGACACGCATGTTCTCGATCATGTAGTTCTCATAGGCGGTGCGATTGGCGACGCCCTCGACCTCATGCAGTTTGGCCAAGGCATCCTTGTACTTGCCACTCTTCATCAAGGCCACCGCAGCCTGCAGGGGCTTACCCACCTCGGCCCGCACCGACTCGGCTTGCGCGCTTGCCGAGGTGACACCGAAACCACCTTCAGGACTGGCGCCAAAACAAAAAGCCACGGCGCCAATGGCGGCCGTGGCCACTGCTCTAAATTTCATGCTCATGTTTCCTATAGGAGCGCGCAAGCGGCGGATTCGACGGTTGCGCGCAAGCTGTGCTTATTTGACGAACTGCTCGCTGCCAATGATCCCCAGCTTCTTGACGCCCAGACGCTGCGCAGCGGCCATCACCTTGGCAACTGCCTTGTACTCGACAAGCCGGTTGGGGCGCAAATGCACTTCAGCCTGATCGGGCTCGGCAGCCACCTGGATCAGGCGTTGCTCGACCACCGCCTCGTTGGCCAAGGCCTCGCCGTTCCACAACACCGTGCCGTCGAAGTCCACGTCGATGGTCACCACCACCGGTGGCTTGAGTGGTGGCGGCGGCGTGCCGACTGGCATGTTCAGGTTGACTGCATGCAACTGGATGGGGATGGTGATGATCAACATCACCAAGAGCACCAGCATCACGTCGATGAGCGGCGTCGTGTTGACGTCCATCATCACCTCAGGGTCACCGGAAGAGCTTGAACTGCCTACATTCATTGCCATGTTGGCTCCTGTGCTCAACCGCCACGAGCCGGTGGCTCGGTGACAAAACTGATCTTCATGATGCTCGCGCGCTGACAGGTGTACACGACACGTCCGATCGACTCGTAGCGTGCGCGCTCATCACCCCGGATATGCACTTCGGGCTGGGGCACCATGACGGCAATCTTCTTCAAACGCTCGAACAGCGCATTGTTGTCAGGCACCAAGATCGCATTCCAATAGACGTCGCCGTCCTTGTTCACGGCGATCTCGATATTTTCCGGCTTGGTCACACGCGGGATGTTTGTCTCTTTCGGCAGAGACAAAGCCACCGATTGCGTCACCACCGGAATGGTGATGAGAAAGATGATCAGGAGCACCAGCATCACGTCCACGAGGGGCGTGGTGTTGATGGTCGAGACCACCTCGTCATCGCCGGAGCTGGATCCGACGTTCATTGCCATGATGGGCTCTCCGTCTGGCCGGCTTAGCGGCTGACACTGGAAACGTTACGGTTGCCCATCAGGACACCGTGCAAGTCGGCGCCAAAGGCGCGCACATTGCCGATCACAGCCTTGTTGCGATTCACGAGCCAGTTGTAACCCAGCACGGCGGGCACAGCCACGGCCAGACCCAGAGCGGTCATGATGAGCGCCTCACCCACCGGACCGGCAACTTTGTCGATCGACGCCTGGCCTGCCACGCCGATGGCGGTCAAGGCCTGCAAGATGCCCCACACCGTGCCGAACAAGCCGATGAAAGGAGACGTCGAACCCACGGTCGCCAGAAAGCCCAGGCCTCCTTGCATGCGCGAAGCAACTTCGCCAACCGAACGATCCAGGCTCATCGTGACCCATGAATTGAGGTCGATGTTTTCGGTCAGTGCGCCTTCATGGTGCTCGCTGGCCTCCATGCCGGACTCCGCGATGTAGCGGAACGCGCTGCCGGCTTTGAGGCCCTTCACGCCTTCAGCCAGGCTGGGCTTCTTGAAGAAGGTCGCCCGCACGGTCTTGGCTTCGGAACCGATCTTCTGCGTGTCCCACAGCTTGGTGATGATGATGTACCAACTGCCCATGGACATGAGCGCCAGCAAGGTCAGCACACCCTTGGAGACAAAGTCGCCATGCTGCAGCATGGCCTTCAGGCCGTAGGGATTGTCGGTGGCAGCAACAGGTTCTGCTGCGGCCGCAGGCGCCGCGATATTGGCAACCGCGGCGGGATCGGCAACCGCTGCCGACGCAGCGTCTGCAGGTTTTTGATCTTGCGCGAAGACCGGCGATACAGCCAAAGAAGCGGCCATCAGGACGGCGGCGATCACCGCGGATAAACGAGAAGTCATGGAGGGGTCTCCTACAGAAAAAATAGCAAACTTGTGGTTTGAGGAAGATCGAGACGACGCACTTCCGGCGGCGCCTCGTTGGGTCAATAAAAACAAGGGCGGGAATTACTGGATCCGGAAAACAAATTCCTGCTGAATCTCGATGTCGTTGCCGGTGCACTCATAGCCCGCCATGGCCGCCTCGATCGCACTGATCAACGAGCGTTGTGCCTTGCGGTCACGTCCGCCACGCATATCGGCACTTACAACTTCGATCGGAAAAGCCACCTTGCCGTGCTTCAAGGTCGCCTTGACATTGAAAGTTGCCTCGCCTGACCAATTCACGCCAGGCACTTCAGGTACCGGCATCTTGGTACAAGCCACGGCGGCCTTGACAGGTCCGGCGGGTCGGGGCGGGGGCGGCGCATGCACGACGGGAGGTGCCGGCCTGATCTCGGTCTTGGGCGGCGGGGTTGTCGTGGTCTGCGTGATCGTCGGTGCCATCGACACCGGCGCCGTGATCTGAATTTCTGGCGGCGGGATGAAAGGCGGCGGCGGCGCCTTCAACGGCGGCGGCGGCGGCAGTTCATCGGGCGGCAACTCCTTCTTGACCTCTTCGATCACCTTGGTCTCGATCGGGCCCACCACCTTTTCGTAGGCCTTGCGCGCCAGACCGCTGGCCAGCGCCCAGACAAACACCATATGGATAAGCACAACGATCGTGAAGCCGACGACGCGTGTTGAGCTGTTCTGTTGCTGCGCAAAGTTCATGCGCGCTCCTTCAATTGACTGCACATCTCGTTCATATAAGTGATTGGAACACGGGAGAAGATTCGATACAGGCGCTGCACACCAGCGTCAGGACCATCGCTGTGCAGAGCACCGACCATTCCACAGTTGTCAACAAAAACGCCCGTCGACTGATGGTTACCCAAAAGGTCGCCAGGCGCTCCATAAAGACAGACCGGACTCGACTCAAACACAGTCCCAATCCGAGTCATTACCAGGTCGGATGATAAACCAATTTCATCCCTTCACTGCATGGGGCTTTCCCGATTCTTACAGTTGGCGCCCAAGCAAAACTGTCAACAGGTATAGCCGCAGGGAATGGCTCATTCGAATCGCAACGGGTCGCCCAATTACTCAGGCCTGCCGCGAGCAGCTTCGTGCGCACATCACCACTCGATTGGTCGGAAAAAAAGGCCGCCCGGATTCACCAGGTGGCCTTGGCCGTGGAAGTGCAATAGGTCAGAACTTGTAGTTCGCGCTCAGATAGTACTGCCTGCCGATCGGGTCGGTGTAACGTCCATCAAAGCCACGTGCATTACCGGTGCCCGATTGGTCGATGACCGAAAACGGAGGGTTGGTGTCAAGCAGGTTCTTGATGCCCGCCGTCAAGCTCAACGCCTTGTTGTAGTTGAACTTGGTCTGCCAGTCGACCAAGGTATAACTGCCCACGTAGCGTCCCTGATCGTCACCAAATGGCGTCTTCAGACAGGCGCCGCTGGCATCGGTACGGCAATAGTCAAGCGTGTCGTCCATATAGCCTGGCTTGAAGCTCAATCCCAAGGTGTGCGTGAATCTGCCGCTATCGAGCGATGCGCTGAGATTGATCAGGTACCTGAACGTCACCTTTCCGTCCGGACCGATCTTGCTCATGCTGGTGATGTAGCCTGGCGTTCCCGGCGTCTGGTAGTCGGCGCGAATCATGTAGGTGGCGCGCAGGTTCGTCGTCAGCCTGCCCAGCGGAGTCGCGATACGGCCCTGGCCATCCAAGTCAATACCCTGGTAGACAGCCTTGCCGGTGTTGATCGGCACGCTGAGGAAAGTCAAGGTTGGCATACCCGAAATCGGGTCGTTTGCAATCTTGAACAGACTGCCATACTGCGCGCCATTGCTGAACGCCGTGTTCTCCGTGACGGTGTTGATCTGATCCTTCAGTTGAACGTTCCACAGGTCCGCTCCGAGGGAAATGTTCGAGGTCGGCTCGACTCGGAAACCCATCGTCCATTGTGTGGACTTCTCAGGTCTCAGTGCGCCGCTGCCGCTCGAAGGGTTGCCCCCAGCCTGAATGTTGTACTCGGACGCGATAGCCGTACAAGAAGCGGCAATCGCCGGGTCCAATCCGGGCGGACATGCGTGGAAGCCGGTGCTGCCAAAGCCTTGCAACGGCGACGTGATGTCGGCCATCGACGGCGCCTTGAATCCGGTGCCAATAGAACCGCGCAACAGCACGTCCTTCGTCGGCTGGAAACGCAGGCTCAACTTGTAGGTTCCGGATGAGCTCGATTTGCCCTGCGTCGCCGCAGCAGTGGGGGTCCCGGTCGCATCAAAGTTTTGTGTGTTTTTGACAGCTTCGTACGCGTCGAAGCGCGCCGAGCCTGACACTTCCAGTTTCTTCGTAATCGGCAACACCAATTCAGAGAACACACCGTATGAGTTGCGCGATGAATCGAAAGGCAGCACACCGCCCCCGCCACCCACGATTGCGTCCACAAAATTCGGCTGGAGGGCATTGGCGCCCATCAGAATTGGGCTCGGGGAGTCCGAATACTTCTGCTTGGTGAGGGCGGCGCCCAAAGCCAATCCGATGTCGCCACCAGCCAACTTGCCCACCGACGCCGTACCGCGTGCCGAGAAGACATCGATCGAAGACTTGCTCTGATCGACAATCTGATGCAGAACGATCGGCGCCACGGTGGCCGTCGAAGTGCCGGGCAGGGCCAACAGCGGATCCCAGGTACCGCTTGCAATCAGGGCGTTGAATTTGGTCAGCGAGGCATAGCCGCCATCGGCCTTGTCCGAGGCCTTGTTTTCCGAGTGCGTGTAGCTGCCTGTCAGGTCCCATCCGCGAACCGTTGCGTCAGCGCCAAGCACGAAGTGCGTGGTATCGGTCTGGTATCTGTCCCGGCGCCCACCAGCGTCAAACAGACGCAGGTTCATCCGACCGTTAACAATGGTCGTACCGGGATGCCCGAGTCGGGCCAAATAGGGTCCGAAATCCTGGTTGAGCAAGGCGGGAGGCACCACCAATCCGGGCTGCGCGGGCGGCGCAAAAATTGCGTCGGCGTAGAAATTTGACAGCGCCAATTCAGAGAACAACGAAACCGAATCGGAAACCTGCAAGCGACCGCTGCCGTACAGGCTGGCGCGCTGCGAGGCCGGGATGTTCTCGACCGTTGCCGAGTAGTCAAAGAGGCATCGATTGCCTGCATTCACCTGCCCTGGAGGGCAGGCGCCGTTCTTCAAAAACGAGGCGTTAACGTTGCGAATGATGGAGCCGTCAGACAGAGTCATCGCCGTTACGTTGGCCGGAACCCCGTTGCTGCTCACCAAGTCGATCTCTTGAGGCTGCCCCATGTCCTGGAACTTGAGGATACCGGTCTTGGAAAAGTCTCGCTGACTGGCCCAGAGTGCATCCTGTTTGTCGAAGCTGGCTGCGATCAGGACGTTGAACTTGTCGCGATTCAAATCACCAAAGCCCTTGCTGATCGACGCTGACGAACTTCCGCCACCCGAGCGTTGAGGGGCATAAACGGAAACATTGACAGAGCCATCTGTCGCTTCCTTCTTTGTAATGAAGTTGATCACGCCGGCGATGGCGTCTGAGCCGTACAGTGCCGAGGCGCCGTCAGTCAGCACTTCGACACGCTCGATGGCCGACAATGGAATGCTGTTCAAGTTGACGGTTGAGCCCGTGTTCAACGGTGCCATGCGGCGGCCATTGAGCAAGACCAGCGTGTACGAACTACCCAGCGCATGCAAAGACGCCGTAGCCGTCCCGCCGCCACCACCATTGATGGACTGCGAGCTCGTCGTGAAACCCTGCATGGAAGGCAGATTCTGGACCAGATCGGTGACCGTTGTCAGCCCGGTCTTGGCAATGTCAGCCGCCGTAATGACCTGAACCGGAAGCGCTGACTCTGATTCGACACGCTTGATCGACGAACCAGTGATTTCAACGCGCTGCAACGTCTCTTGAGCCATGGCAGACGTGCCAACAACTGCGCCGAGCGCCAGCAAGACGCCTGTGCAGATCTTTGATTTCTTGAACATTTCAGCTCCTTATTGCAAAAGTGAGGTCGATAGACTCAGTTCTGGGGGACACACCCATTGCTTTGTAGGCAGGGCCGCCTTGTGAACTAGATCACGATTCTCAAGGACGGCAGCCTGGACCGGCGCTAGGGAAACCCTGGGCGAAGCGCCGACCTGGCTGACGACATGCTCTTGTTGAAATCAGCAAACTCCAATGTTGACAACAACTTAGTCAGCTTGCTGGGGCATTTGGGCGACCTGCCCCCCGGGATGAGGGGAACAAGTATCTTTGATGAAAAACAGCATATCGGGCTCCGCTCGTTGGCAGTACACAACAGTACACAGGCTGAAGCGGCGTGAGCAGGTCAGTGCACCGACCGCTTGAACCTTAAACACTTGTTATTCGAGGGGGCAAGACTTGACACCTGACGCGCGGCCCGCGCCAGGTTGACTGTCAATTCAAGCGGCGCGTTCAGCGACCCGCAACCGCGGCACGGCCGCCAGCAGGGTCTTCGTGTAGTCGTGTTGGGGATGCTGCAACACGGACTCGGATCGGCCCGCTTCGACGATGCATCCGGCCCGCATCACGGCGACGCTGTCGGCGATGTATTCGACGACGCCGATGTTGTGCGTGATGAACAGAAAGGACAAGCCCATGTCGCGCTGCAACTGGCGCAGCAGGTTCAGGATTTGGGCCTGCACCGACACGTCAAGCGCCGAGGTCGGCTCGTCGCAGACGATCAAGCGCGGTTGCACGGCCAAGGCGCGTGCGATGGCGATGCGCTGGCGTTGGCCGCCCGAAAATTCGTGCGGATAGCGCTCCAGCGCGTCCTGACGCAGGCCGACCTGATCGACCATGGCCTCCAGGCTCTTGCGGCGCGCGCGTGAATCGAGTTCGGGGCGCAAGGCCAGCAAGCCCTCTTCGAGCACGTCAAAGACGCGCATGCGCGGATTGAGCGAGGCAAACGGGTCCTGAAAGATGATCTGGATCGAGCGTCGCGCCTCAAGCAAGCCGTCGCCTGACAGGCTGAACAAGTCCTTGCCATCCAGCAAGGCCTGACCCTCGATGCTGGCCTGGTTGCGCAGCAACTGCACAATGGCCTTGCCCGTGGTGGTCTTGCCGCAGCCCGACTCGCCCACCAGCGCCAGGGTTTCGCCAGCGCGAATGTCGAACGAGACCTTGTCGACCGCCTTGAAGACCTTGCGCCTGGTGCTCAGAAAGCGCTTGCCTATCGTGAAACTCACAGTCAAGCCGCGCACTTCCAAGAGACTTCCATGATCATCTGAACGCACGGGCGGCAGCGGTTCGGGCTGACTCTGAATGCCGTCGGCGCGCGCCATGTCACTCGCGTCCATTGGCAGTTTGATGCCTGGCACGTGGAGCCAGCAACGCACGCTGCGCGGCTTGGGGAACGCCGGCAAGTCGAGCAGCTCCGGGACTTGGGCGTGGCAGGTTGCGAAGGCACGTTCGCACCGCGGCGCAAAGCGGCAGGCATTGAACTCCTGCCACAAAGGCGGCACCGTGCCGCCAATCGCTGCCAGGCTGCCGCCGCGCTTTTGCGCGTCGGGCAAGGCGCGCAACAGCGCGTTCGCATAGGGATGCTTGGGCGCCGCGAAAAATTCGTCCGCGCCGGCCACTTCGATGATTTGCCCGGCGTACATCAAGGCCACGCGATGCGCCATGCCCGACACGACGGCCAAGTCATGGGTGATCAGAAGCATGCCCATGCCCTGCTCTTTTTGCAGCGTCTTCAACAAGTCGAGGATCTGCGCCTGGATGGTCACGTCGAGCGCGGTGGTGGGCTCGTCGGCGACCAGGAAGTCGGGTTCGGTCGCCAGCGCCATGGCGATCATGATGCGCTGCTTCTGTCCGCCGCTGAGCCGGAACGGATACTCGTCGATGCGCCGCTCGGGCTCCGGTATACCCACCCGCCCCATCCATTGGATGGCCTTGGCGCGTGCCGCTTGCCCACGCAGCGCGGTGTGCGCCTCGATGGCTTCGACCAACTGGTCGCCCACGCGCATGACAGGGTTCAAGCTGGTCGCCGGCTCCTGGAAGATCATCGCAATGCGCCGCCCGCGGATGAGCCGCATCGCAAGCTCAGGCAACTCGACCAGATCGGTCTTGCCGTCCAGCATGACGCGGCCGCCCGTGACGGCACCGTTTTCAGGCAGCAGGCGCAATAGCGCCAGCGCCGTCATGCTCTTGCCGCAGCCCGACTCGCCCACCAGGGCAAAGGTCTCACCACGTTCGATCGCCAGGCTCAGGCCGTCGAGTGCGCGCACCACGCCGCTATCGGTGTCCAGGCCCACTTTGAGGTTTTGAATGTCCAGCATGTTTTTCCTTACCGGACCGGCTTGAGCACAAGCTTGGCGCGCACGACACGGGCGCGTGGGTCGAAGGCATCACGCACGCCATCGGCAAACAGATTGGCCGCCAACACCAGGCTGACCATGAAGCCGAAGGCGGCAGCGAACGACCACCAGACGACGGGATCGCGGCTCATCTCGCTGCGGGCCATATTGATCATGCTGCCAAAACTGTTCATCGATGGATCGACGCCCACGCCCACATACGAGAGCACCGCTTCGTAAAGAATGAGGCCCGAAAAATCGAGCACGGTCGAGATCAACATCAGATGCGCCACATTGGGGAAGATGTGCTTGCGCATGATGCGAGCATGGCCGACTCCGAAGGCGCTGGCGGCCTGTACATACTCGAGCTCGCGCAGTTTCATGGTCTCGCCGCGCAGCAAGCGGCACAGGCCGGCCCAGCCGGTGAGTCCCAAAATCACGCACAGCATCAGCAACTTCAGGTCACCGCGTTCGGCACCGGTTTGAAACAGTTCGGGGTGCTTGTCCAGATAGACCTGCACCATCAGCACGCAGGCGGCGATCAGCAGGATATTGGGCACCGATGACAGCACGGTATAGACATACTGGATGATCGCGTCGGCCCAAGACCGGAAGTAGCCGGCCATGATGCCCAGGCCCACCGCCAGCGGCAGCGTCGCCACGGTGGTGAGCGTGCCTATCACGAAGGCGGTGCGTATGCTTTTGAGCGCCTGGTACATCACGTCGTTGCCGGTCTGGTCGGTGCCCAGCACGTGGTAGTGGTTCATCAGTGCCAGGGTCGGACCAATCAGCAAGCCCATCGCCACGACAGTCCAGAACGCCACATGCCAGGGAATGGCCAGTTCGCGGGCGCGCACCCGGCGCAGCGCTTCGCCAAAGTTCACGCTCCAAAGACGCGCCAGTCTGGACAGCACCAAAGCGCTCAAGGCAAGCGTCATCGCAAGCGCCGCCAACGCGCCCGCAAGCACACGCTGGGTCACGTCGAGCGCCCAGTCAGCGGCCGGGTCAACCAGATGCGCGCCGCCGAATTTCAGACGAGGTGCGGTGCGCACGACCTGACCCTTGATCACGACAGACTCCTTCGTGAATCCCAGATAGGCCAGCGGCCGCGAATAAGTGGTCTCGCGCGACTTCAGCACGGTGGCGAACAGGCTGTCCATCAGCGACTGTGTATTGGTGTCGTAGGCGACCTGAGTGTTTTTCGTGCCCGCCGCCATCGGCAAGGCGCTGCGAAAATGGAGACTGTCGAGCGCCGTGATGCCCAGGCAGAACAGCAAGACCAGCGCCGACGAGAGTGCCGCCGCATCGGTGAACACCTTGCGCCAGTTGGCGCTCAGCCCCGGACTGCGTCGCACCCACCAGGCATACACGGCAAACGCCAGCAGCAGCAACCAGACGGACACATCGGTCCACAACAAGACAAACTTCGGCATGGCGTGCTCCATCAGCCCAGACGCACGCGGGGATCTACCCAGGTGTAGGCGAGGTCAATCAAGATGTAGGTGGCGATATAGAGCAGCGAGCCCAGAAACGCCATGGTGCGAACGATCGCGAAATCTTGCCCCGAGATCGCTTCGATCACGTAGGCGCCCAAGCCCGGCAGACCGAAGAAGCTCTCGAACACCAGGCTGCCCATGAACACATAGGGCAAATACGATCCGGCACTGGTGATGATGGGAATCAAGGCATTGCGCAGCACGTGGCGATACAACACCAGCGTCTCGGACAGACCCTTGGCACGCGCCGTGCGCACATAGTCTTTGCCGATTTCTTCCAGAAACATGACACGGTAGAAGCGCGCTTCGGTACCGAGCCGCGCGATCAGCGACAAGCCGATCGGCAGCATCAGAAACTTCACCGCATCGAGCCCCGGTGCATAGCCCGAAATGGGCGCCAGGCGCAGCAACTTGGAAAACAGGAACTGCCCGACGATGATGTAGAAGAGCGCCGATATCGACAACATCACCACGCACAGCACGACACCCCAGAAGTCGAAGCGCGTGTGTCTGAACATCACCAGCAGCAGCGCGAACGCCGTGCTGGCAATCACCTGCAAAATGAACAGCGGTATCGTCATCTGCAGACTCACCACCATGCGTTGCTTGACCTGATACCCGATGTCGCCTGCGCTCTCAGCGTCGGCCCGGCCAAAGTTGAGCGCAAACAGCGAGACCGAGCGTTCGAAGAAAATCGTTTCGGTATAGCGTTCGATACCTTGCTTGCTGGTGTTCACATAGAGCGGTTTGTCGTAGCCACGCTCGACCTTCCACTTCTGAATCAGCTCCTGCGTCACGCGCTTGCCGCCGATGTTCAGACGCGCCATGTCGTCCGGCGTGTTGACCATGAAGAACAAGAAGAAGGTGGCCAGGTTCACACCGAGCAAGACCAGCACGCCATAGGCGAGACGCCGCATCAAGAATGAGATCATCTGTTTCGTGCCTCAGGCTTGGATCACTTCACCGCGGGCGTTCATACGCTCGCGCCTGCGAAAGCTCCGCAAGGCCGCCACCACCACGCCCAGCACGACCAGAAGTCCCAGGATCACGGGCCACCAGATCGGCTGATTCCATGCCTTGGTGCGCCGCACGCGCTCGGCCGCATCGATGCGGTAGTAACGCAGCATGTCGCGAATCATCACCGCCGGCTTGGCGTTGTGTACCCAGGCCTGGTAGGCGCTGGAGGCGTAAGGGAAGAAGCCCCAGGTCCAGGGCGCGTCTTCCTGCGCGATGGCCACCATCTTGTCGATCATCGCCTGCTTCTGCGGGCCATCGTCAAGCAGTTTGAGCTGTACATAGAGACGATCAAATTCTGGATTTTCGTAGTTCGAGGTGTTCTCGCCGTCGGAGCGCGTCTTGCCGTTCGGCCCATAGAGCAGGAACAGAAAATTCTCGGCGTCCGGATAGTCGGCCAGCCACCCCAGCCAGAAAATCTGGTGCTTGCCCTTGCGCACCTTGTCCTGGAACTGGTTGTTGTCGGTGGCGCGAACTTCCAGTTGCACGCCGAGCTTGGCAAACTGTTTGACCACCCAACTGGTCTCTGACTTGGACTCGGGCGTGGGCGCGACGTAATAGTCATAGTTCAGCACCAGCGGCTGGCCGGTCTTGGCGTCGCGGCCATTCGGGTAGCCCGCCTCGGCAAGAAGTTTCTTGGCATCTTCAATCGGGCGACGCACCGCCTTGCCGTCCACCCAGCGGTGCGTGACCGGATTGACGCCTTCGCGCGTGCCCTCGCGCGAGCCGAACAAGCCTTCGGGCAATGGGCCCTGTGCCTCCACCCCGCCCTTGTTGGGAAATATCTCGCTGTACTGCCTCCAGTCGATCGCGATCGAGATGGCCTGACGCAGCTTGCGCTTCTTGAGCTTTTCCTCGGCCGTGCCGACATCGCCAAGCACCGGATCGAGCATATTGAAGGCAATGAAATAGCTGTTCACGTCGCTGAATCTGGGCAACTGGAAGCCCTTCTCCTTGAACGAGTGGCGCACTTCGTCGGAGTCTTGCGCCTGGACGATGTAGTCCAACCCGGTGTCGGTGCGCTCGATCACCGGCGTGTCGTAATAGCCTTGCTTGAATTTGGCCTCGCGCGGCACTTTTTCCTTGTCGATGGTCAGCACCATCTTGTCGATGAACGGCATGATCTTGCCGCAATCATCCAGCAGGCCCGCCTCCTTGTCGCCGGGCATGCCTTCGCAGGGGTAGGGCTCGCCGCGGTAGTTCGGGTTGCGCGAAAGCACATGGCGGCGGTCCTGCACGTATTCGGTCGCCATATAGGGGCCTGTGCCCACCGGCCAGGTGTCCAGGCTCAAACCGTTGGCAGCCATGCCGGGTTGGGCGTAGAACTTGTCGGCCTCCCAGGGAACGGGCGCCAGAAACGTCATCGCCATCCAGTAGTTCCACTGCGGATACTTGCCCTTGATGCGGATTCGCAGCAGGTGCTTGTCGGGCGCGCTGGCGCCCGCCATCGGCCATTTTCTGAAGTCCAGAAAAGGCTTGTCGAGGCCGGCCGGGTCCATCCCCTGGCGCAGCTTGGCATCTTCACTCTTGATGAGTTGGCCGTATTCCTTGAGCCCGATCACGTATTCGGAAAACACGCCGAACACCGGCGTGGTGATGCGCGTTGTGGCATGGCGGCGCAAGGCATAGACGTAATCATCGGCGACCAGCTCCCGCGTGCCCTGGTGTTCGAATTCGAGCGGCGAGCGCTTCGAACCCAACTCACCGGGCTTCATGTCGTGGTAATAGTATTTGCCTTGTTCGTCCTTGGCGAAGGCCGGATGCGGCTGGAACAGCACGCCCTGCCTTATAGGAATGTCGTAGACACTCTCTGCGATCTGATCGCCCGGCGCATCGTTGGGCAAGATCTTGCCGTTCTTGTCCAGATAGATCGGTTTGACGACCGCCGCGGCGGCCTTCGGAATCAGCGTGAACGGACGCTTCAGATAGTGATAGCCATAGAGAGGCTCGTAGATCTGATAGGTGTAGGGCGTCTCGTTGCTCCAGTAAGAAGCGGTCGGGTCGAGGTGGCGCGGCGAACGCTCTTGCACCGAGGTGTAGAGGGCATTGGCGCTGGCCGCGCCGCTGGGCCAGGGGTTGTTGTCGCAGCCCGCCAGCAGCATCACCGCAGCACCGATCAGCACGCCTGTGACGTGCGCCATGACGCGCTTGAATGCGCTGCTGTGGGACCATGCTCTCAATCTACCCATGTGGGCGTCTCCAAACTCACCGCCAAGGCATCGCATGGATCGCAGCGACGCACCGGCAAAAAATCAGCCTACGGAACAACACCGGCTGGTGGCCGTGTTGTCCCGAGGCGTGGTCGCGCAGTTTAATGCCTGCGCGCCACCCGACCGCTCAGGGTTTGCCTGCCGCCTCCGAATGCAGAGGATTTGCTCACCAGGCGATAAAGCTGTCGCGCCCCTGTACCACCAACTCCACTTTGGCGCCCACCGGCAAGCTCACCTTGGTTCGCACATGGCCGAAAGGCAGGCCCGTCAAGATCGGTGTGGAGGTGCGCGCGCGCAGCGCAGTGACCGCGTCTTTCAGCGTGTAGCCACGGTCGTTGGGCGACTTGCTGTAGTCGGTGAAAGCGCCCAGCACAATCGCTTTCTGTGCGTCCAGCACGCCGGCTTGAAGCAGTTGCAGCAGTTGGCGCTCGATGCGGTAAGGATGCTCGCCCACGTCTTCGAGAAACAGCACGCCACCCTTGATGCGCGGCATGTGCGGGGTGGCCAGCAAAGAATTCAACACGCACAAGTTGCCGCCCCAGAGCCGGCCTTTCACGTCAAGGCCGTCGAATCCCGGCTCGGTGCGAAAACCCACGGCCTCCAGCGTGCCGTCCATCGCCTCCAGGAAGCAGTCCTGCGTGACATCGTCGACGCCGCCATCGGCCGTCGCACGGCCGAAGTCCTCGACGGCCAGCGGACCGGCCCAGGTGATCATGCCGGTGCCGGCCTGGGTGTGCGCGAGCAATCCCAGATGCAGCGCCGTGAGGTCGCTGAAGCCGACCCAGCGCGTACCGGCGGCCACGCTCTTGGCGATCAATGGCCAATCAATCGCGTCAAGCAAACGTGTCATGCCGTAGCCGCCGCGCGTGGCCATCGCAATGCCGGGCGCTTGTCTGGCGACGCGGTGCAGCGCCGCCAGACGGGTCGCGTCATCGCCGGCAAAACGTTGGTCCTTGGCCAAGGCATCGGCGTCGATCTGCACCTCGTAGCCCAGCTTCGTCAGGCGTTTGGCCGCAAGCTTGAGCGGTGCGGCGCGCAGCAACACACCGGCAGGCGTAAACAGCGTCAGACTGCTCTGCCGTTGATGTTCGGCGTCGGTGTGCTTGCAGCCGCCCTGGGCATCACAAAGAGTTTGGCGAGTCATGGTTGGGGGTCGTCCAGATGAATGGCAAGGCCTTGCGGAATGGGGGAGTCGGCAGCCGCGGCGGCGCGGCGCCGTCGAGCCGCCTCGCGTCGTTCGACAAAAAAATCGCGCAGCAGCTGCGCACTGGCATCAGCCATCAAACCGCCCTGCACATGGGTGTGGTGATTCAGGCGCGGGTCGTCAAACAGGTTCAGCACCGATCCGCCAGCACCGGTCTTGGGGTCGGTGGCAGCAAACACGACGCGCTTGAAGCGCGCGTGCATCAAGGCCATGGCGCACATCGCGCAGGGCTCTAGCGTCACATACAGATCGCACTCGGGCAGGCGGTAATTGCCGAGCAATTGGGCGGCATGGCGCAAGGCCACGATTTCGGCATGCGCGGTCGGGTCGTGCGTGGTGATGGGACGGTTGTATCCGGTGGCAATCAACTGCCCGCCACGCATGATGACGGCGCCCACTGGCACCTCACCCACCAGCAAGGCGTTTTGCGCCTGGTCCAGCGCCAGACGCATCGCATAAGCGTCGGCGGCCACAGACTCGGCGCTGGGGGCAAGGGAGACGGAATCGCTCACGCGCGGCAGACTCGACTCACTGCTGGACGGCCGACGCGCGCGCCGCCGCCCCTTGCGCCAACGCCTGCTCGACCTGGCTGCGCACCTGCTGCACCTGATTGCCGGGCGATGCAGACGCGCCCGCCGTCGAGGCAGACTCGCTCGCCCCAAAGGCCGACGCCGGCACGCTGGTCTTGACGGACTGCACTTGCTGCTTGACCACCCATCCGACCACGGCCAGCGTCAAAAGCAAGCCCAGCACGGTAAAAATCATGCGCATCGAGTTCTCCCGGATGGCTGATTATCTATGGCAAATGGGGCCGCGTGCGGGGCTGGCGCTTGCCCCACAAGTTCAAACTCAAGTTACATACAGTTGACACCTCAAACTTGAGCGTCATCCCATACTTGCGCTCACGGTAGTCAAACTACCGTGCACGGCAACGAAGGAGCTGTCGATATGAATCAGCGTCCAATCTCAGGATTCCCGATCACGGTTGAAATCAACGGCAAGGCCTACAACGGCCAGTACACGCTGGCCGCCGGTGTCGTCACCGTCACGACATTTCAAGGTCAGGCCAGCAAGCGTCTGGGCAATGCCTCGTCGGCCACCGCTTTCGCGATGCAAGTGCTGCGTGAGATGGTCAGACCGCGCACCGCTTGAGTCGATCTGCACAGTCCAAGGAGCGAATCCCGACCTTCCATGCCGGGCCTTACGCGAAGCGGCAGCGCGCGGGCATGACCCCGGCTGGGCTCACCCCCACTCGATTATCAATAGCGTGGCAACACAAGGCGAAAACGCGTGCCGTACCGTCAGAAGTACCGTCATATCACAGCGACTGGCCGACTGGGCCGCCTTCAGCACCGATCACGCCAACGGGGTCGCTGTGCGATCTGCCCGTGCAATGTGCCTACGGTTCATTGGGAAATCTACATGGTCCCCGACCGCACCCGGTCATCAAACCGCAGGGGCGGGGCCCACTTCGAGGCAGTCGAGTTCGGTCGTCCACGACGAACCGCGTCCACATCAATCCCGCAACCCAAACGGACCAAGGGGCCTACCGATGTCTACAGAGCCCTTACTGCGCCCGCTTGAACGTTGCGCTGTTTAGGCCGCCTGCCGGGTTGGTATAGGTTGCGTTCAGAACACTGCCGTCAAGGCGAAACACACAGGTACCGCCAGTGGAGGAATTGCATATAAAGGCAATGGAGCCGCCTGTTATTTCAACGACCTCCTTGGCAGCTATTGGCGTATTCGAGTCGGAGTACGAGAGACGCGCTTGGCACTTCTCACCGATCATCTTCACTTCAACAACCCGAAGGTACATCTCTCCAAAATTCCCTCGACTCCAAACGCCGCTCCATTGCCCGTGGAAAGCTCCACATTGGGCGGGAACATCATTGGGCAGTGGGACCATTTGCGCAAGCGCTCTTTGTTCCGCATCAAGTTGGCTCGCACCGCCCAACGAGACTCGCTCCATCATCGCTTCATTGAAGCCACCAGGGCCTTTGTAGCGACCCATGACAGCGTTGTCCTTTATGTCGAAAATTGTGGTGCCTCCATTTGGCCTTGGCAGACTAAGGGTCTCGCCCTTGATGCTCGCCTGGCTCAGCTTGTCAGATAGTGATGGCTTTGAGGCTTTGCCGTAGATTACCTGGGCAGAGCAGTCAGGACCGATGCTGACAACCCAAAGGTAAATCCGACCACTTCCGGGCCACTCGCCGCTCCACCCCCCAGAGAACGCAGCACAGTTGGGTGGCACGCTCGGGCTTGGTGGTTGGATGACGTTCTCGGGCGCCTGGGCATGGGACACGGGCGCAAGAAAAGAGCCAAGTACCATCAGCAAAGCTCCGATGTTGGTGTAGCGCATATTGTGTGCCTCCTACCTCGTAGAGTGATGACAAGGTTGCAGCGTAGCTGACGAGCGCACGATTGACAACGGCGGGAGGTACTGCGACTGGTCACCCGAGTGCTACGGAGGCACGAGGAGTGAATCAATTTTAATTCATTCCCACTCGATGGTTGCCGGTGGCTTGCTCGACACGTCGTAAGTCACGCGGTTGATGCCGCGCACTTCGTTGATGATGCGCCCCGACACCTTCTTGAGCAGCGCATACGGCAGTTCGGCCCAGTCGGCCGTCATGAAGTCGCTGGTGTGCACGGCGCGCAAGGCCACCACATAGTCGTAGGTACGGCCGTCGCCCATCACGCCGACGCTTTTCACCGGCAAGAACACGGTGAAGGCCTGCGATGTGAGCTGGTACCAGTTCTTGCCGGTCGCAGGGTCCACGGCATTGCGCAGCTCTTCCATGAAGATCGCGTCGGCGCGCTGCAGCAGGCTGGCGTACTCGCGCTTCACCTCGCCGAGGATGCGCACGCCAAGGCCCGGTCCGGGGAAGGGATGGCGATACACCATCTCTTCAGGCAGGCCCAGCGCGACACCGAGCTCGCGCACTTCGTCCTTGAAGAGTTCGCGCAAAGGCTCCAGCAGCTTCAGCCCCAACTCTGCGGGCAGACCGCCGACGTTGTGATGGCTCTTGATCGTGGTGGCCTTCTTGGTCTTGGCGCCGCCCGACTCGATCACGTCCGGATAAATCGTGCCTTGCGCCAACCACTTGGCGCCCTTGGCGCCCGCTCCCTTGAGCTTGCCGGCCTCGGCCTTGAAGACCTCGACGAACTCGCGTCCGATGATCTTGCGCTTCAGCTCGGGATCGCTGACGCCCTTCAGATGCCCCAGGAACTGATCGCTCGCGTCAACATGAATGACCTTGGCGTGGAGCTTGCCGACGAACATGTCCATCACGAGTTGACCTTCGTTCAGTCGCAGCAGACCGTGATCGACAAACACGCAGGTCAGCTGGTCGCCGATGGCGCGGTGTATCAAGGCCGCGGCGACGCTCGAATCGACCCCACCCGAGAGTCCGAGAATGACTTCTTCGTCGCCGACTTGCGCACGGATGCGCTCGACCGCCTCGGTCACGTAGTCGCCCATGATCCAGTCGCCACGGCAGCCGGCGATGTCGCGCACAAAGCGCGTCAGCAGCGCGGCACCCTGCACCGTATGCGTCACTTCGGGGTGGAACTGGACCGCGTAGTAATGCTTGTCCTCATTGGCGATGCCGGCGATCGGGCAACTCGGCGTGGAGGCCATCAGCTTGAAGCCCGGCGGCATGGCGGTGACCTTGTCGCCGTGGCTCATCCAGACCTTGAGCATGCCGTGACCTTCGGCGCTTTTGAAATCCTCGATACCGTCGAGCAGCCTGGTGTGGCCATGCGCCCTGACCTCGGCGTAGCCGAACTCGCGGTGCGTGCTGGCCTCGACCTGGCCACCGAGCTGCACCGTCATCGTGAACATGCCGTAGCAGATGCCCAGCACCGGCACACCCGACTCCCACACCGCTTGCGGCGCGCGCAGCTCATGCTCCTCATAGGTCGATGCATGGCTGCCCGACAAGATGATGCCCTTGGGCGCGAAGCTGCGGATGAAGTCGTCGGACACGTCGTTGGGGTGCACCTCGCAATACACATGCGCTTCGCGCACGCGCCGGGCAATCAGCTGGGTGACCTGCGAGCCGAAATCGAGGATCAGGATCTTGTCGTGCATGTATCAAGCTCGAATCAGGAGACGGTAGCCGCCGCGGCAGCAGTCGCATTGCGCTGACGCTCGCGCGCGAAATGGCGCAAGGCCAGCAGCAAGGCGCACAGTTGCAAGGCGGAACAGAAGTAATAGGGCAGGCCGATCAGCCAGTGCCCGGTGGGAAGGCCCGAGACCAGCGTCAGCAGGCCGCCACCGACAACGGGCGCTGCCACTGCCATCAAGCTGTTCAGCGAAGCCATGGCGCCCAATGTCGCGCCCTGCGCGCTGGCATCGGCCGCGTTTGAGAACAGGCTCTGGATCGCGGCGGTCGCCGAAAACCCGAGCAGATTGGCGAAGATGATCGCGTACATCATCCACCCTTGCGTCGCCGCGCCCCACAGCGCATAGCCGACACACGACGACATCAAGCCCAGCACCGCCAGGCGGCGCGCTGACATGATCTTCAGCAACTGGCCCATCAGGCCGCCTTGCACGATCACCGACGCAACCCCCACCGCCAGCAGCGACAAGCCGTTTTCCATGGGCCCCCAGCCGAACTTGAAATGCGTGTAAAGCACCCAGGTCGTGTGCAGTATGAATTGCGCCAGCGCGCTCAAGGCAATCACCACCACCAGGCCGCCCACGCCCTTGAGTTGACTGAGCTTCTTGAGCGAGCTGATCGGATTGGCGCGCTTCCAGTCGACCTCGCGCCGGCGCTCCTTGGGCAGCGACTCTGGCAACACGAAATAGCCGTACAGCCAGTTCGTCACCGCCAAGGCGCCGGAAACATAGAACGGCAGATGCAGATCGATTTCGCCCAGCAGTCCACCAGTCACCGGCCCCAGGATGAAGCCCAGACCGAACATCGCGCCCAGCATGCCAAAGCGCTTGGCGCGCAACTCGGCGGCGTGATGTCGGCCACATAAGCATTGGCAACCGCGGCATTGGCCTGCATCGCCCCCGACAGCAAGCGCACCGCAATCAGCATCCACAAAGCGGTGGCCATGGCGGTCACGAAGAAGCTCAGCGCCAGGCCGAAAAAACCCATCAAGAGCACCGGCCTGCGTCCATGCTTGTCGGACAGGGCGCCGAGGATCGGCGCGCCAAAGAAATTCGCGAAACCGAAGGCAAACGACACCGCCGCAAACCAGAAGGCCTGATCGGTGCGCGAGCCCGCGGTGAAGGTGCCCACGAGCGGCGCCAAGACGGGAATGATCAGGCCGATCGACATCATGTCGATCAGCACCGTGACCATGATGAAAGGCATGGCGGCCTTGCGGCCACCATTCGTTGCGACGGCGGGTGTCGTTGATGCTTCAGTCACGATGGCGCTCACTCCATGCGGTAGTTGGGCGCTTCCTTGGTGATCTGCACATCGTGGACATGACTTTCGCGAATGCCGGCCGAAGAAATCTCGACGAACTCGGCCTTGCTGTGCATGTCTTCAATGGTTTCACATCCGCAGTAGTGCATGGAGGCGCGCAACCCGCCCGCCATCTGGAAAATGATCGTGACCACAGAACCCTTGTAGGGCACCTGGCCTTCGATGCCCTCGGGCACCAGTTTGGCGCTACTGAGATTGTTGATCTCTTCAGCCTGGAAATAGCGATCGGCTGACCCTTGCTGCATGGCACCGAGCGATCCCATGCCGCGATAGCTCTTGTAGGTGCGGCCCTGGTACAGAATGACTTCGCCGGGCGCCTCTTCGGTGCCGGCAAACATGCCGCCCATCATCACCGAGTCGGCACCCGCGGCAATCGCCTTGGCCATGTCGCCTGAATATCGAATGCCACCATCGGCAATCATCGGCACGCCGCTGCCTTTGAGCGCCTGTGCGACCGAGTCGATTGCCAGGATTTGCGGCACGCCCACGCCGGTCACGATGCGCGTGGTGCAGATCGACCCCGGGCCGATGCCGACCTTGACCGCATCGGCACCGGCCTCCACCAAAGCCAGTGCCGCAGCACCCGTGGCGACATTGCCGCCGATCACATCGACCTGCGGAAAATTCTGCTTGACCCAGCGGATGCGATCCATCACGCCGGCGCTGTGGCCGTGCGCGGTATCCACCACCAGCGCATCGACACCGGCCTTGACCAGCAGCTCGACCCGCTCTTCGGTGCCCTCACCCACGCCCACCGCCGCGCCGACGCGCAGCTTGCCTTGGGCGTCGCGCGCCGCACTCGGGAAGCTGGTCTGCTTGGTGATGTCCTTGACCGTCATCACGCCCTTGAGCTCGAACGCCGCGTTGACGACCAGCACGCGCTCGAGCTTGTGCTTGTGCATCAGCGCCTTGCCTTCTTCAAGTGTGGCGCGCTCGCCTACCGTGACGAGCTTGCTGCGCGGTGTCATGATTTCGTGCACCTTCGCATCCATCCGGGTCTCGAAACGCAGGTCCCGATTGGTGACAATGCCCACCACGACCCGGCCGTCCAGCACCGGGAAACCCGACACGCCATGCCGGGCGGAAAGATCTTTCACCTCACGCACGGTCACGTCGGGCGTGATCGTGATCGGGTCGCGCAGCACGCCCGATTCGTAGCGTTTCACCTTGGCGACCTGCGCGGCTTGCTGCTGCGCGCTCATGTTCTTGTGGATGATGCCGATGCCGCCTTCCTGCGCGATGGCAATCGCCAAGCGAGATTCGGTCACCGTGTCCATGGCCGCAGAAACCAAGGGCAGGTTCAAACGGATATTGCGGGTGAATTGGGTGGCGAGTGAGGTGTCGCGAGGCAACACATGGGAGTACGCTGGCACCAACAACACATCGTCGAAGGTGAGCGCTTTTCCTATAAGGCGCATGAATAAAGCTCCTGACGCAAAAGCGGATTATAGAGAAGCCCGGCATGTCCCGATGGAATCAGGGCAGTCATGCGCGATCGGTCACGGCTGAACACATCTTGCGCATTGTCCCGAGCCCAGGGCGCCGCTACACTTGGAGCAGACTTTTTCGGGTTGGAGTTCCATGTTCAATGTGCGTGCGACATTCATGATGCTTGCCTTGCTGGGCCTGACCCTGAGCACGCCGGTGCTGGCGCAATGGAAGTGGCGCGACGCGCAAGGCCAGGTGCTTTACAGCGACCGACCGCCGCCATTCAGCGTGCCAGAGAAAGACATTCTGCAAACGCCAGTCGCGGCGACGCAGCGCATCCGGGTCATCAGCAGCCTGCCGCTGGGCGCGTCAGCACCGGCCCAGACGCCTTCCCAGCCCCAGGCCAAGTCCGAATCGAAGTCCGACGCCGAGGCCCAGGCGCAGCGCAGCAAGGCCGAACAGGAGCAAGCCGCCAAGGCGCGCGCCGACGAACAGAAAAACGCAGCCGCACGCGCCGAGAATTGCCGCCAGGCGCGCAGCTATTTGCGCTCGCTCGACAGCGGCATGCGCATCGCGCGAACAAAAGAAAATGGCGAACGCGAAATTCTTGATGACAAGCAGCGCGCCCTCGAGATCCAGCGTGCGCGCAATGTGATAAGCAGCGACTGCGCGAAATAATCAAGTTCGTGGCTTGGGCCGCACGCGTTTGCTCTTGTCACTTGACCTGCGGTAGCGCAGGCGCCGCGCTTGCTTGGGATCGACCGTCAAGGGCCGGTAGATCTCGACCCGATCTCGATCGCGCAGCAGCGTATCCAACGGCATGACGCGGCCCCAGATGCCGACCTTCAGGCCGACCAGGTAGGCCACCGCCTCGTCACCCAGCAAGCTGCTGAGCCGCAGCGCATCGGCCAGGCATGAGCCCTCGACCAGCGTCAGCTCGACGCGTTGCACCACGGAGGCCGCCGGGCTGTACACCAGTTCGATGCGAATCAGCGCCGGCTCGCCCTCAGCGAGGCCCATAGACCTGCTCGGCACGTTTCACGAAGCAATCGACAAAGGTATTGGCGACGCGATCGAATACCGGGCTCAGCACGGCCTCCAGCGCGACACTCGAAAACGCGTAGCGCAGCTCGAATTCGATTCTGCAGGCCTGCTTGACCTCTGCGCCAGGCTTTCCCAGGGGCAGAAACTGCCAGGTGCCGTCCAGCATCGAAAACGGTCCGTCGACCAGCTTCATCGAGACGCAGCGATACGGATCATTGCGATTGCGCGTGGTGAAGGTGTGGCGCATGCCGGCATACTTGAGCCCCAGACGTGCGAGCACGCCCTGCTCGTCATCGCTGAGCACCTCGGCGCTCACGCACCAGGGCAGGAACTGCGCGTACGCTGGCACGGCGGTGACCAGCTCGAACATCTCGCGCGGCGAGTAGCTGAGCAAAACGGACTTGTTGACTTGCTTCATACAATGCAGCGATTGTATGGGTGCGCTTCACCCGTAGTTAAGGTCTCATGTCCATCGCAGAAAATCGTCGTGCCCGTTTTGACTACCACATCGAAGAACGCTTCGAGACCGGCTTGGTGCTGGAGGGCTGGGAAATCAAGGCGATACGTGCGGGCCAGGTGCAACTGACCGACGGCTACATCACCATCCGCAACGGCGAGCTGTACCTGATCGGCTGTCGCATCAACCCTTTGCGCTCCGCATCGACCCATGTCAACCCGGAAGCCGACCGCACCCGCAAACTGCTGATGCACAAGGCCGAGATTCGCCGTCTGGTGGGCAAGGTCGAGCAGCGCGGCTTCACGCTGGTGCCGCTGAACCTGCACTTCAAGGGCGCGCACGTGAAGGTCGATATCGCGCTGGCCAAGGGCAAGGCCCAGCATGACAAGCGCGAGACCGAAAAGAAACGCGACTGGGAGCGCGAGAAGGGCCAGTTGATGCGGCACGCGGTCAAGACGCGCACCTGATTCAAGCGGCAAGCCGCTTCAGCGACTGCTCGATGTCGCCCGCCAAATCGGCCTCGGCTTCCAGCCCGATGGCAAAGCGCACCAAGTGCCCGCTCTTGAAAGGCAGCGCCAGATTGCGGCTGTGGGTCAATTCGTAGGGCACGGCCAGGCTCATCGGACCGGCCCATGAAAAACCGATGCCAAAGAGCTTCAGTCCATCCACAAACGCGTCGATCTGCGCCTGGCTGTAGTGGTCCTTGAAGACCACCGAAAACAAGCATCCTGCGGCCTTGCACGTCTTGGCCCAGAAGGCGTGACCGGGCGAATCCTCCAGAGCCGGGTGCAATACCTGCGCGACTTCAGCGCGGGTCGACATCCACCGGGCCAGCGCACGCGCGGTACGGTCTTGCGCGTGATAGCGCAGCTCGATGCTCGGCAGTCCGCGCAGCACCAGTTCCACATCGTTCATGCCGACGCCGACGCCAAGCTGGCGATGCGCATGGTTGATGGCACGATGCAGTTCATCGTCCACGGTAACGATGGCTCCCATCAGCACATCGGCGCCTCCGGACGGATATTTGGTGACGGCGTTCATCGACACGTCGACCGCGAGCCCGTCGCCCAGGTCGAAGGGATTGAAGGCCAGACCTGACCCCCAGGTGTTGTCCAGCGCCACGCGCACGCCTTTGGCGCGGCAAGCGCGCACCAGGCCCGGCAGGTCGGGGAACTCCAAGGTGATCGATCCCGCCGCCTCGACCCACACGAGCTTGGTGCGGGGCTGAATCATGGCCTCTAACGCAGCCGCATCGAGCGGGTCGTAAACGCGATGCGTGATGCCGAACTCGCGCATCAGGCCTTCCGAGAACACGCGGTTCTGGCCGTACACATTGTCGGGTATCAGCACTTCGTCGCCGGGTCGAAGCAGCCCCATGTTGACGGTGGTGATGGCGGCCAGGCCGCTCGGTGCCAACAGGCAATGCCTGCCGCCTTCCAGACTGGCCAGGCGCGCCATCAGCGTGAAGCTGGTGGGCGTGCCGTGCAAGCCGTAGCTGTAGCCATGATCGCGCGCCGCCGGATTGCGCATGTCGGCGCAGGTCTTGAACAGGACTGTGGATGCCTTGAACACGCCCGGAGGAACCGCGCCCCAGCCTTCAGGAGCCTGGTAGGGATGATGAATCTGCTCGGTGGAGATGGCTTGTTTCATTGCTGGACTCGATCGGTGTCGGCGCGACGTCAAATGGGTTGGGCCACAAGATCATGTCCGTCAGTGGACACGACGCGGGCCCGCGTGAACTCGCCGACCTTCAGGGTCTTGGAGGCCTTCTCGGGTGGCAGCAAACGCACCACGCCGTCGATCTCGGGCGCGTCGGCATAGCTGCGACCGACACCGCCCTTGCGGCCCAGGGCAGGCGCCGCATCGATCAGCACTTGCAGGGTTGCGCCAATGCGCCGTTTGAGCTTTTCGGTCGAGACGCTTTCCGCCACCGCCATGAAGCGCGCACGGCGTTCTTCGCGCACCTCCTGCGGCAAGGCGCCGTCGAGCTGATTGGCGGTGGCGCCCGCCACGGGCGAATAGGCAAAGCAGCCGGCGCGGTCGATACCCGCTTCAAGCAGGAAATCCAGCAGGTACTGGAACTGCGCCTCGGTCTCGCCGGGAAAGCCCGCGATGAAGGTGCTGCGAATCACGATTTCGGGACAGATCTCGCGCCAGCGCAGGATGCGTTCCAGGTTCTTCTCGCCGCTGGCCGGACGCTTCATGCGCTTGAGCACATCGGGGTGCGCATGCTGAAACGGCACATCCAGATACGGCAGCACCAGGCCTTGCGCCATCATCGGGATGATCTCGTCCACATGCGGGTACGGGTAGACATAGTGCAGCCGCACCCAGGCGCCATACGGCTTGGCCATCTCGCCAAGCGACGCGACCAGATCGAACAGGCGCGTCTTGACCGGTTTGCCGTCCCAGAAACCGGTACGGTATTTGATGTCAACGCCATAGGCGCTGGTGTCCTGACTGATCACCAGCAACTCTTTCACGCCGGCCGCGAACAATCGCCCTGCCTCACCCAGCACCTCGCCGATCAGGCGCGAATCGAGATCGCCGCGCATGCTGGGGATGATGCAAAACGAACAGCGGTGGTTGCAGCCCTCGGAGATTTTCAGATAGGCATAGTGCTTGGGCGTGAGCTTGATGCCTTGTGCCGGAACCAGGTCGACAAACGGGTCGTGCGGCTTCGGTACATGCCGATGCACGGCGTCCATCACCTCTTGGGTGGCGTGCGGTCCCGTCACGGCCAGCACGCTCGGGTGAATCTCGCTCACCATGCTGGCACTGCCACTGCCCTTCTTGGCGCCCAGGCAACCGGTGACGATGACCTTGCCGTTCTCGGCCAGCGCCTCGCCTATCGTGTCGAGACTTTCCTTCACTGCGTCGTCGATGAAGCCGCAGGTGTTGACGATCACCAGGTCGGCGCCAGCAAAGGTCTTGGAGGTCTCATAGCCTTCGGCACGCAACTGCGTCAGGATCAGTTCCGAATCGGTCAATGCCTTGGGACAACCCAGTGAAACAAAGCCGATTTTGGGGGCGGCGGCGGCCGCGTTGTTTTCGCTCATGCCGCAATTTTGACTCATCGCGCCGAACCAGGGGCAAGTGACGGTCGACGCGGGATGCGTCCCGCCACCGCAGCACGCCTATTTCTTGGGCGGAAAACCCGGCACGCCAGGAAACAATCCTTCGGTCTGCTTTTGCATCTGCTCCTGCATCTGCGAGAAGAGATGCTTCGACTGCTCCAGATAGCTGCCCATCAATCCCTGCATCGCGGGCGCCTGGCCATTCAGGAACTGGGTCCACATCTCCGGGCTGAACGCCTTGGGGTCGTACAAGCCCTTGACCGGCTCACCCAGCTTGGTCTGCAAGTCCACCAGCGTCTGCATGTTCTTCTCGAGATAGGCGCCCATCATGCCCTGCATGGCGTGCCCGTAGAACCGGATGATCTGGCCGAGCACCTGCGAGCTGAACATGGGCATGCCGCCGGTCTCTTCTTCGAGGATGATCTGCAACAGAATGCTGCGCGTCAGGTCCTCGGCCGTCTTGGCGTCGCGCACCTCGAACACGACCGCATCCAGCACCATTTTCTTCACATCGGCGAGCGTGATGTAACTGCTGGTCTGGGTGTCGTAGAGACGGCGGTTCGGATACTTCTTGAGCACCCTCACGCCGGGTGAAGCCGATGCGGCGGCGGACTTGGCATCCGCGGACGCACCACGGCGAGCAGTGACCATGAACCAGACTCCTTGTAGGTGGAAAATGATTCTAGGAGGCTGCCGAGACACCGGCTGAAGGGGTTTACCCGTGCGGCCCGATTCACGACCGCAGGCAATCTTTACGCAGGCCCACACAAACTTGGCACAATCCAGCCCTTCTGTGCATTTATCACCACCCATGCCTGCTGACATTCCACTGCCGCCAAATCCCGCTCCTGCCGACGCCGAGGGCGCGGCACCCCTGAGCGCTGCACCGATGAGTCCGGCGGCCTGTGCCCAGCAACTGAAGGTGCTCTTCCCGGCCTTGTTCGGCGGCGCTGCCAAACCCCTGAAGCTGCGCATCCAGGCCGACATTCAGGAGCGCGCGCCGGGCGTCTTCAGCAAGCAGGTGTTGTCGGCATTCCTGCGCCGCCATACCGGCAGCACCTCGTATCTGATGGCCACCTCGCGCGCCAGTCATCGCTTCGATCTGGACGGTGCACCGGCGGGCGAACTCAGCGACGAGCACCGCCAGGCCGCTGTGCAGGAACTGGCGCGCCGCCGCGCCATTCAAGACGAACGCCGCGCGCTGGAGCAAGAGCAGAGCCGCAATCGGGCCGGCCTGCTGCGCGCCTTCGAGACCACCACGCTGACGCAAGCCAACTTCTGTGCGCTGATGGGTGTCGTGCCCGATGAGCTCGAAACCTTATTGGCGCTGGCCCGACAGGAGGCGCAGCAGCGTGCGCAACAAGCGCCGGCGCAGACGCAGACGCGTCCACCGCAACGTGGCGAGCCGCGCCAGCACAAGGCCAGGCCGCGCTGAATCGTGTGAGTCTGGGCAGTGTCAGCAGCGCAGCGCTGCGGACTCGCTGCGTATCAATTGCTGCGCCTTCGAAATGGCGTAGGCGAGCGCGCCGTTGGGTTCGATCCAGCGGTGGCCGCAGGCCAGGCTTTCATCCCGATAGGCTTCGGCTCCAGAGGTGCTGACCGCGCCGCGCACACGCTTCACAACCACGGCAGCGACGTATCCATGCCCGACAGGGGACTCGATCGCGCCTGCGTAGATGCGGTAATCACCTTCGTTGCGTTCGTCGAAATACATGAGCAGCTCCTCCAACCCGCCCGCGCTGGGCACTGGGGCGAATCATCTGGTCTGCCGCGTCAGTCATCAACACTCCCCCAAATGGGGGGGCTGACCCGCAATTCCCTGGTCACCGCAGTTGTGGCCGGACCGGCCCGGTTCAGTTCAACGCAGCGCCTCCTCTATGGCCAGCGTCGTGTTGAGCGCATGCTCGGTGATCTGTTCGGGGCTCATGGCCACCACGTCCAGCGGGTAGGTACCTGAGACCACGCCACGCAACCACAATTGCACGCCGACCGCCCCAGGTGCAAGACCTTCCACAGCCGCCGCCAAGGCCTCCACCAGCGAACTCAGACCGCTGTCAGCGTACAGGTCCTCCGACTCATAGCTGACGCGGTAGTCGAAGAGCGTGGACTCGTTGCCTTCGATATCGATTCGAACAATCATGTTGTCTTCCGGTTCACTTCAGCCGCACCGGCTCGGCCAGCGCATGCAAGTCCTGCCCCTGCTCGGCGAGCAGCTTCTCAAGCGCCGGCAGCAAGGGACCGAGCCGCTCTTCAAGCACGTCGCGCACCGTGTCGACAAAGACCTGGGTCGAGCGCTCGATCTCGATATTGAGCCGCTCGCCCACCACCTTTGCGCCAAAGGTCGTCATGCGCAAGGTCTCGGGAATCAGCCAGACCTCGAACCAGCCCGCGCGGCGATCTGCCTCGGCAACCGTGAGACTCGCACCATTGATCGCGATATAGCCCTTGGCAAAGATATAGCGCATCCAGGGAGATGGCACCGCGATGCGCAACACAGCATTGTTTTCGGGCCGGCGAATGTCTTGCAGCGTGCCCATGAAATCCACATGCCCCGAGAGCGGATGGCCGCCGATTTCAGCGCCGTCCCTGGCGGCCCTCTCGACGTTGATGCGACTCCCCTCGTGCAGTTCGGACAGCGTGGTGAGCGCCAGACTTTGCTGCATCACATCGAACTCGGCCTGATCCGCGCCCGCCAGGGCGGTCACGGTCAGGCAAACGCCGTCGCAAGCCACGCTGGCGCCGACTTCCAGACGCTTGCAAAGACCAGGCGTGAACTGCAATCTGAAGCTGCGCAGTCCAGGCCGATCGGTGACGGCGACAACGCTTGCAATGCCTTGGACAATGCCGGTAAACATACGCTTTGGGGCTGATGGGATGAGGGGCCAGGCAGCTTACCAGCTCACCTCGCGCTCTGGTGTCGAGCCGATCTTGTGAATGGTCAGATCGGCGCCGTCATATTCTTCTTCGGGGGTGAGGCGCAGCCCCACGGTGCGGCTCAGCACACCGTAGACGACAAAGCCGCCGGCAAGCGCCCATGCAACACCTGCCAAGGTGCCCAGCAGTTGCGACACAAAACTCACCCCGCCGATGCCACCCAGAAACTTCTGACCGAACACACCGCAGGCGATGCCGCCCCAGGCGCCGCACAGGCCGTGCAAGGGCCACACGCCCAACACGTCGTCGATCTTCCAGCGGTTTTGCGTCAAGGTGAACATCGTGACGAAGATGAAGCCGGCCACGCCGCCGACCACCAGCGCACCCATCGGGTGCATCAGATCCGACCCCGCACACACCGCCACCAAGCCCGCCAACGGCCCGTTGTAGGCGAAGCCGGGATCGTTGCGCCCCATCAGCGTGGCAACCAGGGTGCCGCCCGCCATGGCCATCAAGGAATTGACTGCCACCAAGCCCGACATCTTGTCCAGCGACTGGGCACTCATCACATTGAAGCCGAACCAGCCCACCGTCAGCACCCAGGCGCCGAGCGCCAGAAACGGGATGCTCGAGGGCGGATGTGCGCTCATGCCACCATCCTTGCGGTAGCGGTTGTAGCGCGGGCCCAACAGCATCACCGCAGCCAGGCCGATCCAGCCGCCCACCGCATGCACGACAACGCTGCCGGCAAAGTCATGGAACTCGGCACCAAACCGCGCCGCCAGCCAGGCCTGAAAGCCGAACGCATGGTTCCACGCCAGCCCTTCGAACAAGGGATAGATCAGCCCCACGATCACCGCGGTGGCGGCCAGCTGCGGGCCAAAGCGCGCACGCTCGGCGATGCCGCCCGAGACGATGGCTGGAATCGCTGCGGCAAACGTCAGCAGGAAGAAGAACTTGACCAGCTCATAGCCATTCTTGGCCGCCAAGTCCTCGGCGCCGGTGAAGAAGTGGCTGCCGTAGGCGACCGTGTAGCCAATCAGAAAATAAGCAATCGTCGACACCGAAAAGTCCACCAGAATTTTCACCAGCGCATTCACCTGATTCTTCTTGCGCACCGTGCCGAGTTCCAAGAACGCAAACCCTGCGTGCATTGCAAGCACCATGATGGCGCCCAGCAGGATGAACAGCGCGTCGGCGCTTTGCTTGAAGTTGTCCATGACGTTCCTTTGTATTCGTTGGGGCGTGCGCGCACACACGCACCGCCTTGGGCTATAGCGCACCACATGTGCAAGAACAATGCCCAGCCCGAGGCAGGTATTCGCGAGTGCCTCGCACCAGCATGCGGCGCAACGCTCTCCAATAGTGCATCGCGCACCACGAACTGGCACTACCTGCCATCGCAATGGCTCGCAAACAGCTCGGGCGAAAAGCCTGCGCTGAGCCGCCCATCGCTCCATTGCACCAAGGGCCGCTTGATCACGCTGGGCTGCGCCTGCATCAGCGCGGCCGCACTCGCTGCATCAATCACGCGGGCCTGGGTCGCCTCATCGAGCTTGCGCCAGGTGGTGCCTGATCGATTCAACACCTGCTGCCAACCCAGCGCCGACAGCCAGCGCTGCAGCGCCTCAAGGGGCACGCCCGACTTCTTGAAGTCATGGAACTGGTAGACCAGTCCGGCCTCGTCAAGCCAGGTGCGGGCACGCTTGACAGTGTCGCAATTGGGAATGCCATACAGAGTGATCATGGGAGGGTCTTCAAGAGCGTTCGTGGGCTGACGCTACCATGACGGTCATGATTCCATGGCTGGACGATCACACACTGGAGTTCCCGCTGACCCGCGCTGCGCAGGGGCCCGACAGCGACGCTCCCGGCCTGCTGGCCGCAGGCGGCGACTTGCGAACGTGCCGGTTGCGCGCGGCCTATGCGCGCGGCATCTTCCCCTGGTACGGTCCCGGCCAGCCGGTGCTGTGGTGGAGCCCCGAACAGCGCATGGTGTTGCAGACCGATCACTTCAAGCTGTCGCGATCATTGCGCAAGACACTCGCGCGTTTCGCGCGCACGCCCGGCTGCGAGCTTCGTGTCGACTGTGATGTCGCCAATGTGATACGCCGCTGCGCCACCAGCCCGCGCGAAGGCCAGAGCGGTACCTGGATCGTGCCCGAGATGCAACAAGCCTATGAGCAGTGGGCCGCAGAGGCCTGCGTGCACAGCGTCGAGACCTGGATCGACGGCGAACTGGCGGGTGGCTTGTATGGCGTCAACCTGGGCCGCATGTTCTACGGCGAGTCGATGTTCACGCTGCGCAGCGACGCGTCCAAGATCGCGCTGGCCGGCCTGGTCTGCATGTGTCGAGCGTTCGACATCGCCTGGATCGACTGCCAGCAAAACACGCGCCACCTGGCGTCAATGGGTGCCTTCGAAGTGACGCGCGAACAGTTCGAACAACATTTGATCAAGGTGGTGCCCCAACCGCCGCCACAGAGCTGGTCATTTGATCCACCCTTGTGGCAGCATCTCGGTCTGTAGCGCACTCATCGCATCGATATAAGCCGAACCACCGCCGTGACCTACCCGCAAGAGCTACCCCTCGCGTCGTTGCAGTTTTATGCGACGGCGCCCTACCCCTGCAGTTATCTGCCCCAGCGCCAGGCTCGCTCGCAAGTGGCCACGCCCAGCCATCTGATCCACGCCGACACCTATTCAAGCCTGGTTGCGGCGGGCTTCAGGCGCAGCGGCCTGTTCACCTACCGACCCCATTGCGACGCCTGCAAGGCCTGTGTGCCCTTGCGCGTGCGGGTGCATGAGTTCGCGCCCAAGCGCAGCCACCGCCGCGCGCAGAAATGCCATCAAGATCTCGAGGCGCGCGTATTGCGCCTGGGATTCTTGGACGAACACTATGCCTTGTACTTGCGCTACCAGGCGGGGCGCCATGTGGGCGGCGGCATGGACCACGACAGCATCGATCAATACCGCCAGTTCCTGCTGCAAAGCCGCGTCAATTCACGGCTGGTGGAATTCCGCGCGCCGCCCGCGCCTGGCGAGCCGGGCCAGGGCGTGCTGAAGATGGTGTCGATCCTCGACATGCTGAGCGACGGCCTGTCGGCGGTCTACACGTTTTTCGAGCCCTTTGATGCCGCCAGCTACGGCACCTACAACGTGTTGTGGCAGATCGCACAAGCGCGCAAATTGGGCCTGCCCCATCTCTACCTCGGCTACTGGATAGGCGAGAGCCGCAAGATGGCCTACAAGGCGCAATTCCGCCCTGCCGACTTGCTGATCGACGGGCAATGGCAGGACGCCAGCGACGCCTTGCTCAAGCAGCTTGCGTCAACCCGCGTTTTGCCCGCGTGAGCGAGCGCACCAGTCAGGCGAAGCTGCAACAAGGAGCCGATGTGAAACTGCCGATCCGTATTTTCTTGGTGCTCATGTGCGCCCTTGCCGGCAGTGCCCAGGCCGAAACCGTGGGCGCAGTCGATACGGTATTCAAGCTCATCGGACCGGATCACAAGATCGTGGTCGATGCCCACGACGACCCCAAGGTCGCGGGCGTGACCTGCTATGTGTCGCGCGCCAAGACCGGCGGCGTGAAGGGCGCGCTGGGCCTGGCTGAAGACAAGTCGGAGGCCTCGATCGCTTGCCGCCAGGTGGGCCCCATCACGATCGCGAAGCCCTTGCCGCAGCAGGAGGAAGTGTTCAACGAGCGCATCTCGCTGGTGTTCAAGAAGTTGCGCATCGTGCGCATGGTCGACGTCAAGCGCAACACGCTGGTCTACCTGACCTATGCCGACCGCGTGATCGAAGGCTCGCCGCAGAACAGCGTCACGGCGGTGGCGGTGGACCGGGGCACGCCGATTCCGGTGAAGTGAGCCGGCCATGAAAAAAGCGGCGACCGGTCTGAAGACCCGTACGCCGCCTGTCTCGAAGAACCTGAGTGAACGGGCTCAACCGCCCTTCTTGGCGCGCTTGCCGGGGTTCTTCTTGTTGTTCGTGGCCGAACCGCGTTCCAGGCTGCGCAACTGACCGCGGGGGGCAGTGAATGTCACGCCCTTGGGTGCAACGGGGCGCGGGCTGGCTTTGCGTTCGGCTTCGGTACGGGGGGCTCTTGCCATGAAAATACTCCGGTGGGGGTGAATGAAGTTGCGGCGATTATCCCGCACAACGCCGGCCCCGCCCATTCATCAGCGAAATCGCACCCGTGTGCCTCCTCAGGGCACCAGCGCGCCGGCGGCCCGCACCGCCAGGGCCACCACCTGGGCGGTGGCGTCAGGCGCGTCGCAAGCCACCACGAGCCGCTGCGGCATGCTGCGCAGCCAGGTCATCTGGCGCTTGGCCAGTTGCCGCGTCGCGGCAATGCCGCGCTCGCTCAAACCAGACAAATCGCCGCGCTCCAGCGCTTCCCAAGTCTGCCGATAGCCGACGCAGCGCATTGACGGCAGGTCGGCATGCAGGTTAGCGCGCGCGCGCAGGGCGCTCACCTCGCCAACCAGTCCAGCGTCGAGCATCTGCGTGAAGCGCGTCTCGATGCGTTGGTGCAACCATGATCGGTCGCCGGGTTCGAGCGAAATCAGTGTCGGCGTCGGGCCCTTCGGCTTTTGCGTGTGCAGTGACGACAAGGTCCGGCCACTGACCCGGTACACCTCGAGCGCACGCTGGATGCGCTGCGCGTCGTTCGGCTTGAGCCGCGCCGCCGTGACGGGGTCCACCTGTACCAACTCCCGGTGCAGCGCCGCCAGGCCCTGGCGCAGCGCCACCGCTTCGAGCGCCGCGCGCACTTCGCGGTTCGCAGCTGGCATCGCGTCGAGGCCATCGAACAGGGCCTTGAAATAAAGCATGGTGCCGCCCACCAGCAGCGGCAGGTGGCCGCGTGCGCTGATCTGGGCGATCAGCGTGCGCGCGTCGCTGACGAAACGCGCTGCCGAATAGGTCTCGAAGGGCTCGATGAGGTCGATCAAGTGATGCGGCACCAGGGTACGCTCGGCTGGCGTCGGCTTGGCCGTGCCGATATCCATGCCTCGATACACCAACGCCGAATCGACGCTGATGATCTCCACCGGCCGCGACTCGCGCAAGGCATGCGCGATCGCCAGCGCCGCGGCCGTCTTGCCCGACGCGGTGGGACCGGCCAGACAGACGCAGGGCAGCCGCGCGCTGTCTGGCTGATCGTCGTCAACGCCGGAATTGGAGAAGGTGCTCATCGGGCCATCACTTGAAAGAAGCACCATTGTCCCAGGCCGACAGCCGCTCCACGCTGGCTGTTCAAACGTTGCGCACAAGCGTAGATTGGCGTCTGCACAAACGGAGTCGCGCCATGAGCCGAACCTGGTTCTCCAAGGGCCTCAAAGGCATGATTGCCCGCCGCATCCAAAGCGATTTGCTGCGCCAGGGCTTTGTGGCCGGGCCGGTCGACAAGTTCGTCGATGGCGACTTCGGCCGCAACACGGAGAGCGCCTTGCGCGCGCTGCA
This sequence comes from uncultured beta proteobacterium, assembly GCA_963740455.1. GTDB lineage: Bacteria > Pseudomonadota > Gammaproteobacteria > Burkholderiales > Burkholderiaceae_C > Paucibacter. Next base: position 131,093 of record CAVUEF010000011.1, on the reverse strand, counting down.
GCAAGCGCGTTCGCTGCCTGCCAGCGGCGCTGTTGACGCGGCAACCTGGGGCCAGCTCACGCCCGATCCATTGCCCGCGCTGTTCGAGCGCTGCCTGAGTCTGACCGCCGCATTCGAGGGCCATGGCTTCGGCCTGGTGCAAGGCAATTTCGACGGTGCGGGCCTGACCTGGGGCGTGATCGGATTCACGCTCAGCCACCGCCAGATCCAGGCCATCACGAGTGACGCCGAAGCCGCCGAGCCCGGGCTGCTGTCGCGCTGTTTTGACGCGCTGGCGCCTGAGTGGCAACGCGTCTGCGCCAAACCGCTGGCGCAGCAGCTGGTCTGGGCCAACAGCATCAGCATCGGCGCCAGCAAGACCGGCGTGCGCGCCGACTGGCTGCGCGCGTTTGCCCGCCTCGGCGACGCTCCCGTCGTCAAGCGCATCCAGATGCAGCGCGCCTATGACAAGTACTTCGTGCCCGCGGCCGCCAGCGCCAGGCGACTGGGCTTGAAGTCTGAGATCGGTCTGGCACTGGCGTTTGACGTGCATGTGCAGAACGGCGGGTTCAAGCCCGACGCCTTCGAGCTGGCGAGCCGCCTGCCCGCATCGACAGCTGAACCGCGGCGTCGCCTGCTGCTTGCCAACGCCGTGGCCGACAGCGCATCGACGCGCTGGCAGGCCGATGTGCGCGAACGCAAGACCAGCGTCGCGCGCGCTTCGGGCCAAGTGCATGGCGCGAGCTACACGCTGGCCGCGTGGGGCCTGGACGAAACCGCTGCGGCGTAAGCGGCCACGGCCCGCACAGACCCTGTCGCGATCGCGCGTTGTCGGCGTCCGTTGTCGCCGCTTCTAATCCGCAAGCTGGTACAGGGCCGAACCATCGCCATTGTCCTTCACCCATTGAATGCCCGGTTGTTTGCCAAGGTACTTCACCGCAGCGCTGGCCGACACAAAGACCAGCTTCACACCGGGAACCATTTGAATGCGCCAATTGCCGTCGGCGCTCGGGTTGACCTGTTTGTTCGGCGCCGTCGCGTCCATCGTCGTCAGGTACTCGATCAGCACTTGCCGGTTCTCTTCGGGTGCGTCAAGTACCACCTTGGCCGCAGTCAAACCCGGGAAATTACCACCACCAAAAGCGCGGTAATTGTTGGTCGCAACAATGAATTTCGCGTCCGGCTCTATCGCTTTACCGCCAAAGCGCAAATTCTTGACTCGGTTGGCGCCGGCAGCCACCAGCGTGCCGTTGACCGCGTACTTGGCCGGCTGCGTGACATCGAGTTCGTAGGTCACGCCGTCGATGGTGTCAAAGTTGAATGACGGAAACGCCGGGTTGATGAGAACTTGCTGGGGTGCCCCGTGGGGGTCGATCTGATTGAACTGCCCGGCCGACATCTCCAGCCACTCCTTGACCTCGGCGCCTGTCAGCAGCATGGCCTTGAGCGTGTTGGGATAGACGTACAGGTCTGCCACATTCTTGATGGCAAGCGGCCCGGCCGCAATATCGGTGTAATTGCCAGGCCCTTGGCGCCCGCCCGACTTGAAGGGCGCGGCCGCCGACAAGACCGGGTATTTTTCATAGTCCGTGCCCTGCATGGCTCGCTTCACGTAGGCGATCTGGGCATTGGAAACAATCTGCACCGACGGATCATCACTGACCTGGGCAAAATAACTGTAGATCGGCGCACTGCTGAAAGCCACTTTGGCACGCACGTAGGCCAGCGTCTGAGCGTGTTCGTCGGCGATCGCGTGTTCGACCAAAGGGTCTGCTGCGGCAAGCGAGCGCTGGGCGACACGATCGAACACGGGACGAATCGATGCGCGGCTGTCAACCACCTTCCAGCTGCCGCTGCTGTCGTCGAGCTTGAAGTCGACGATGCCCAGATGGTCGCCCCAGCGGCCCGGCATCACCGCCGCGACACCGTTGATGGTGCCGCGCTCCACATCCACCTTGGGATAGCTCGCAAACGCCTTGCCCGGAAACTCGGCATGCGCGTGGCCGAACAGGATGGCATCGATGCCTGGCACCTCGGCCAGACGCGACACCGCATTCTCGGCAAACACGCCGACCTCACCCTTCTCGAAGCCCGAGTGCGCAATGGCAATCACCAATTGCGCACCTTTGGCGCGCATCTCCGGCACATATTTACGCGCCACTTCGACCATGTCGCGTGCCACCACCCGGCCGACCAGGTTGGAGCGGTCCCATTGCATGATTTGCGGTGGCAACAATCCGATCACCCCCACCTTGATGGCGTGCGAGTTGCCCTGGGCGTCCTTGAACTGGCGATCAAGCAACAGATAGGGCGTGAAGGCATGCTTGGCCTGGTCGGTGTCCTTGTCTTTGTCGTCAAGATAGACGTTGGCACTGATATACGGAAAGTTGGCCCCCGCCAGGGCACGTCGCAAAAAGTCCAGTCCGTAATTGAAATCGTGATTGCCAATGTTGGCAGCGTCATAAGCCAACAAGTTCATCACCTTGTAAGCCGGATGGACCTGTCCCTCCTTGAGAGGTTTGACCTTGGCGACCCAATCGCCCAACGGGTTGCCCTGCAACAGGTCGCCGTTGTCGAACAGCATGCTGTTGGGCGCTTCAGCGCGCGCTGCCTTGATCAAGGTAACGGATCGGGCCAAGCCATATTGATCAGTGCTCTTGTCCTGGTAGTAGTCGTAACTCAGCAGATTCATGTGAAGGTCTGTGGTTTCCAGCACGCGCAACTTCACTTCGGCAGCGTGCACCGCCACCGCCATCAAACTGGCGATCAAGCCCAGACCAAGCCAACGTTGTTTCATAGAAAACTTTCGTTACCCAATGGAAGATCGAGAACATACCAGTCGTCGGCGATACGAGTCCAGCACGGCGATCCATCGGCCCTCGATTCTGTCGTTGCGGTGTTCCCCGCAATGACGCGCAGACCGTGCTTTTGCCATTCCCATTTCGGCGCAAGAATCGGCGACAAACGGTCGGGAACCGCATCAACGCGAACCAGTTTCGGGTAGCGCAAGCCGCCGGGGTAATCGAGCATGACTGTCGGTAGCTCGCCTTCCTTGACCAGCCGAACGTGGCGGCGGCATGCCGCACAACATCCACAAACCTCATTGGGCGTCACTCATCAGGTCTTCTACTTTTGATGTCAGCAATGCGTGACTCATCGAAGGCAATTCGCTCAGGCTTTCAAGCGCAAGCGCCGAATGTCAAGCGGGTTTTCAGCCACTGCACACAAGAGGGACAAGTCTTGTATCCTGCGCGCCATGCGCTCAAGGCGATTGCTGTGGCGGGCTCAATTGTTCGCGATTCTTCACAAACCCGAGCCCGGCAACATCGCGGCCCGATACGCGAACTATTTTCTCGCCGCGCTGATTCTCGTCAACGCCACGGCCGTCGCCGTCGAATCCGTTCACGCGGTGCGACTGCAGTGGAGCGTACTTATTTTGCGTCTCGAAGCCGTATCAACCGCGCTCTTCGTGATCGAGTATGTGGCGCGCTTGTGGGTGTGTGTTGAGCAGGGACGGTTCGCGCGGCCGCTGTTGGGCCGTCTGCGCTATGCCTTGCGCCCGCTGCCGCTGCTTGACCTGATAGCGATCGCGACTTATTGGACGCCGTGGGATCTGAGGTTTTTGCGGGTGGCGCGGTTGGTGCGGCTCTTGAAGGTCTTGCATCTGAACGAGTTCGAGGCGGCGCTCGAGCGTCTGTCGGGTTCATTGCACCGGCGGCGCGAACTCCTCATCGTGTCGGTCACGCTGATGGTGTTTTGCGTCTACGTTTCAGCGGCAATGCTCTACCACCTCGAGCACGCCAGTCAACCCGAAATATTCTCCAGCATTCCGGCGACATTCTGGTGGGCGTGCGAGACCTTCACGACCATCGGCTATGGGGACATGACGCCCATCACCGTGTTTGGGCGCATCTGCGCGGCCTTGATCTCCGTTTTTGGCATCGGCGTGTTCGCGCTGCCCGGCGCCATCATCACGGCTGCCATCATTGAATCCAGCGCGGCACCGAACTCACCTGAAGCGGGCATGGTGTGCGAAGCCTGCGGGCACCAGCACAGACGAAGAAATTCCTAGTCGAGTGCAATCCAGCCCCTGCTCATCGCCCAAGACAGGAAGTCCAAGTGCCTCCTTTCACACCCGTGGCCTCCGCCGGTTTGACACGGCACTCAGCTGGCGGAAGCTTCCCGGAGCGTCAAGGGCAATTCGATCGGGCGTTCAAACGGAAGCGCCAAAGGCCTGTGCCACCAACTCATACGAGCGCAGGCGTGCCGCATGGCTGTGGATATTGGAGGTGATCATCACCTCGTCGGCCTGGCACGCCGACGCCTTGGCCTCGATCTGCGCGCGCACCGACTCGGGCGAACCCACCACGACGAGGCGCCGAAAGCCGCGCACCAGTGCTTGCTCGGCTTCCGAATAGCGGTAGGCAAGCGCCTCGTCGGGGCTGGGCAGCGGCGCAAATCGGCCGCTGCGTATACGCACCCAGGCCAGGTCCATGGTGGCCGACAGGTATTGCGCCTCGTCCTCGGTGGCTGCGCATACCGCCGACACGCCCAGAATCGTGTGCGGCTTTGCGAACTGCGCTGACGCCACGAAAGCTTGTCGATACGCGTCGAAAGCAGGCGCTGCAGGCGTTGGGCTGAAGTGGCTGGCGAACGAATAGCCCATGCCTGCGCTGCCTGCCATCTGCGCGCTGGCGCCGCTCGAGCCGAGCAGATAGATGGGCGGCAGCGGAGCGTCGTCGGGCATGGCCTTCAGGCCGCTCATCGGGTGGCTCTCGGGCAAGGGCGTCACGCCCGACCAGACCAGCAGTTCGGAGAGCAGGTCCGGAAAATGCTCGCCGTCGACCGCCCTGAGCGCACGCGTGGCCTGCATGTCGGACCCCGGCGCGCGGCCCAGGCCCAGGTCGATGCGACCCGGATGGAGCGCCGCCAAGGTGCGAAAGGCCTCGGCCACGCGCAGCGGCGCATGGTTGGGCAGCATCACGCCGCCGGAGCCCACGCGCAAGCTGCGGGTGAGTGCCGCCACATGCGCGATCAGCACCTCGGGCGCGGCGCTGGCCACCGCAGGCATGCCATGGTGCTCGGCAAACCACAGGCGCACATAGCCCAGGCGCTCGGCCAATTGCGCCAGTTCGGCGCAACGCCGCACCGAAGCGGCGGCGCTGCCGCCCGACTCCACGGGGACCAGATCGAGCACGGACAAGGGCAGTTTCATACGGCCATCGTAGTGCATGGCCGGCACAAGGAGTTCTAAAGCCCCAGCCTGCGCAATACCTCCTCGGCGATGGCAAGGCAGCTGGTCAGGCCGGGCGACTCGATGCCAAGCAGATTGACCAGACCGGGCACGCCGTGCCGTGCCGGGCCGTCGATGCGAAAGTCCGGCGCGACTTCGCCAGGACCGTGGATCTTGGGCCGCACGCCGGCGTAGGCGGCGTGCAGTGCGCCGTCGGGCAGGCCCGGCCAGTAGCGGCGCACATCGGCGTAAAAGCCAAGGCCCCGGACCGGATCGACGCCGTAGTCGATTCGGCCTGGGTCGGTGGCGTCGGCCAGCCACTGCGCGTCGGGTCCGAAGCGCGCCTGGCCAGCCAGGTCAAGCGTCAGATGTACGCCCAACCAGCTGTCCTGCGGCAACGGATAGATCAAGCGCTTGAACGGTGCTCTGCCGGCGAGTGCAAAGTAGCTGCCCTTGCTGAAGTGCGCGGTCGGGAAATGCGCCGACGCGAGTCCGCGCGTGCGCGCCGCCAGCTGCGGCGCAAACAGACCCGCGGCATTGATCACATAGCGCGCGTGCAGCTCCATGGCCTCGTCGCCGCCCACCCGCAAGACATGACCCTCGCCGCCGCAGACAATAGCCTCGACCGGCGAACACAGCGCCAAGACGCCCCCGGCGCGCTCCAGATCGCCCTGCAGCGACAGCATCAGGCCGTGGCTGTCGACAATTCCGGTGGACGGCGACAACAGCGCGCCCACGCAATGCAGTTCGGGCTCCAAGGCGATGGCCTCGGCCGCGCTCAAGAAGCGCAGATCATCGACGCCGTTCGCGCGGGCCTTGGTCTGCAGCGCCGCCAGGCCATCAAACTGATCGTCATCAGTGGCCACCACCAGCTTGCCGCAGCGCCGATGTGCCACCTTCGACTGTTCGCAATATGCGTAAAGCAGCGCTCTGCCGCGCAGGCACAGACGTGCCTTCAACGAGCCCGGCGCGTAGTACAGGCCGGCATGAATCACTTCGCTATTGCGAGAGCTCACCCCCGTGCCGATGGCATTGGCGCGCTCCAGCACGATGGTCTCGACTCCAGCCCTGGCCAGCGCGCGGCCCACCGCCAAGCCGACCACACCGGCCCCGATCACCGCGGCGTCAATTCGCTCCATATTTGCTCCCTCCCAACAGCGCGGCGGCAATGCTCGCCAAGCGGTTGCCGAAAGACTTATCGGCGGGCTTCATGCCAGGCGCAGCGCCATCACGCCGCCCACGATGACCAGCGTGCCGATTGCCCGCTGCGCGCCGAATCGTTCTTTCAGCAGCCAACAGCCCAGCAGCGCAGCGAACAAGACCGAGGTCTCGCGCAGCGCCGCTACCGATGCCACCGGCGCACGTGTCATGGCCCACAGCGCAATCGCATACGAGCCTATCGATGCGCTGCCGCCCAGAGCAGCCACGGGCCAGCGCTTCCTGGCATAGGCCAGGATGTCGCGCCGGCCTTGCGGGCCGCGCCTGAGCAAGACCAGCGCCGGATAGGGCAAGCCGTTGACCACAAACAGGAGCATCACGTACTGGGCCGCATGCGCGCCGCTCTCGGTGGCGGTGCGCACGCCCAGACCGTCGATCACCGTATACATCGCGATGATGACTGCGTTGCTGAAGGCGAACACCAGCGCCTTGCCGTGGTGCAAGGCCTCGGCCGGCCGCGACAAGCCCACCAGGGCCACCCCCAGCGTGATGCCGGCAATGCCGAGCCACGCCATCGCCGTGGGCGCTTCGCCGATGAACACGCCGCTGGCCAAGGCCACCAGCAGCGGCGCGAAGCCGCGCATGATCGGATAGGTCAGGCCCAGCTCGCCGTGCTTGTAGGCGCCGGCAAGCGCCGTGTAGTAGCCGATATGCACGCACAGCGACGCCGCAATGAAGGGCCAGGCCCGCGGCGGCGGCGCGCCCACTATCAGCAGCAGCGGCAGCGCCACCAGCGCTCCCATGAAATCCACCAGTGCGGTATTGACTTCCTTGTCGCCGCCGGACTTGACCAGCGCATTCCACGCCGCGTGCAGTACCGCGCCGGCCAGCACGAGCAGCACGACAGGCCAGGTCAGTGCCAGCGCCGGTGCCGCCATCAGCTGCCATCCGCGCGCATGCACTGCGCTGATCGGGTGCGCGTCTGCGCTAGCGCGCCGGCGGTGCCCGAAGCCAAATGGGCGCTCAAACAGTCAGTGCCGTCGATGCGTTTGAGCACGCTCATGCAGGGCCGGATTTTGGTGAGTCCGTCACGTCGCTGCGCGACATGAGTACTCCCCGAACCCGGTCTCATCATGAAACAGTGACGCCCTATCCACTTGCCTCTCAATAAGCCTGACCGAGCTGCTCGAGGATCGCCGGGTTCTCCAAGGTGCTGGTGTCCTGGGTGACGGCTTCGCCCTTGGCGACCGAGCGCAACAGGCGGCGCATGATCTTGCCGCTGCGGGTCTTGGGCAGGTTGTCGCCAAAGCGTATGTCCTTGGGCTTGGCGATCGGACCGATTTCCTTGGCCACCCAGTCGCGCAACTGCTTGGCTATTTGCTTGGCCTCGTCGCCGGTGGGACGCGGCCGCTTCAAGACGACAAAAGCGCAGATCGCCTCGCCGGTGGTGTCGTCAGGACGCCCCACCACCGCGGCCTCTGCGACCAACTCGGTGCAACTCACCAAGGCCGATTCGACTTCCATCGTTCCCATGCGGTGGCCGCTGACATTGAGCACATCGTCGATGCGGCCGGTGATGGTGAAGTAGCCGGTCTTCTCGTCGCGGATCGCGCCGTCGCCAGCCAGGTAGTACTTGCCCTTGAAGTCCTCGGGGTAGTAGCTCTTCTTGAAGCGCTCGGGGTCACCCCAGATATTGCGGATCATGCTGGGCCAGGGCTTCTTGATGACGAGAATGCCGCCCTGGCCGTTGGCCACTTCCTTGCCGGTCTCGTCGACCACGGCCGCCGATATGCCGGGGAAGGGCAAACTGCACGACCCCGGCACCAGCGGCGTGGCGCCGGGCAGCGGCGTGATCATGTGGCCACCCGTTTCGGTCTGCCAGAAGGTGTCGACAATAGGGCAGCGGCTGCCGCCGATGTGCTTGTAGTACCACTCCCAGGCCGCGGGGTTGATCGGCTCGCCCACCGTGCCGAGGATGCGCAGGCTCGTCAAATCGTAGCGGTCGGGATGGACTGCCGGATTCGATTCGGCCGCCTTGATCAGCGAGCGGATCGCCGTCGGCGCGGTGTAGAAGATCGTGACCTTGTGCTTTTCGATCATCTGCCAGAAGCGCCCAGCGTCGGGATAGACCGGCACACCCTCGAACACGATTTCGGTGCCGCCGAGCGCGAGCGGCCCGTAGGCGATATAGGTGTGACCGGTGACCCAGCCGATGTCGGCCGTGCACCAGAACACATCGTCGGGCTTCAAATCAAACGTCCACTTGGTTGTCAGCGCGGCGAACATCAAATAGCCGCCGGTGCTGTGCTGCACGCCCTTGGGCTTGCCGGTCGAGCCCGAGGTGTACAGCAAGAACAGCGGATGCTCGGCGCCGACCCACTCGGGCTCGCACGTGCTGGCCTGGCCTTGTAGCGCGTCGTGCAGCCAGATGTCGCGCCCAGGCGTCCAGGCGACATCGCCGCCGGTGCGCTGGTAGACGATCACGTCCTTCAGCGTCGGACACTCGCCGCTGGCCAGCGCTTCGTCGACGATGGCCTTGAGCGGCAACTGCTTGCCGCCGCGCAATTGCTCGTCGGCGGTGATCACCATCACCGCGCCGGCGTCCTGGATGCGGTCGCGCAAGCTCTGCGCCGAAAACCCGCCAAACACCACCGAGTGGGTGGCGCCGATGCGCGCGCAGGCCTGCATCGCGATCACGCCTTCGACCGACATCGGCAGATAGATGACAACGCGGTCGCCTCGTCTGACGCCGCGGCTCTTCAGCGCATTGGCCAACTGGCAGGTCCGCACCAGCAGTTCGCCATAGCTCACGCGGGTCACCTGGGCATCATCGGCCTCGAAGATGATGGCCGTCTTGTCGCCGAGGCCGCGCTCGACATTGCGATCCAGGCAGTTGTACGAGGCGTTCAAGGTGCCGTCCTCAAACCACTTGAAGAACGGCGCGTTCTCCTCGTTCAAGACCTTGGTGAACGGTTTCTTCCAGCTCAGGAATTCGCGCGCCAGCCGCGCCCAATAGCCTTCGTAATCGGCCTCGGCTTCGGCGCAAAGCTTTTCGTAAGCGGCCATGCCCGAGATGTGGGCGGATTTCGCTGCGGCCTCATTGGGGTAGTACATTCTCTGTCTCCTGGCTGTTATGCATGACCTGTTCCAGTCGTGGCAAGAAGCGACCAGCGTCATCGACACGCTGGCATCAATCGAAGCACCGACTGTGGCGTCATTCTCTGACGAAGCCCTTACTCTAGAGCGAAACCGGGCCAAGCTGCTGATCTGTACCAGGTTCACACCCTCGCGCCTCCAGGTATTTACCCGGGACCGCGAACTAGAATCGCTGTCCGTTGCCCCAACCAGAGCCGCCCACTCATGACAGACCCGTCACCACGACCCGCGTCCAAGCTGCGTCCCCTGCCCAATCTGATTTTCATGAGCCGCTGGCTGCAGCTGCCGCTGTATCTGGGCCTGATACTGGCGCAAGGCGTTTACGTATTTCACTTCTGGGTCGAACTGGCGCACCTGATCGAAGCGGCTTTCGGCAATCAGGACGCGCTGGCAAGCCTGATCTATGGCTTGGGCTACAAAGGCACTGCCATTGTGGATGCTGCAGGGCAAACGACTGGCTACGAACCCATCAAGAAGCTCAGCGAGACCATCATCATGCTGGTCGTGCTGGGACTGATCGACGTGGTGATGATTTCCAATCTGCTGATCATGGTAATCATCGGCGGCTACGAGACCTTCGTGTCGCGCATGGATCTCGAGGGGCATCCCGACCAGCCCGAATGGCTCAGCCATGTGAATGCTTCGGTGCTGAAGGTCAAACTCTCCACGGCCATCATCGGCATCAGTTCCATCCACCTGCTCAAGACCTTCATCAACGCCAGCAACTACGATGAGAAGACCTTGTTCTGGCAGACCGCGATCCACATCACGTTCTTGTTGTCTGCGCTGGCCGTTGCCGGCACCGACAGGCTTCTCGCCGGGTCGTCAACAGCCCAGCAAGCCAAGCACTGAGGCCCGGCAGGAAGGTCTGATTGCCTGGGCCTTGACGCCTGACGAAACACGCTACGCCCGCCTATTGATCTCTTCATAAATCACGACACTCTTCTGCCGAGGCCACCTTTCAGTCACCTGGTTCCTGGTGCGCGCATGATGCCAAGAAGGCTGGGCAAGTAACTGCGTTCGTGTCCCCCGCCCTACGGGCTCCTCCTTTACCTCACTACGTCACTTACCCAGTCTTCTTGGCGCAGCGGTATCGGTATTTCGGCGCGCATACCGACCGCTTTGCCAAGCAGCAGGATGGGGTGCTCTGCGCAGCGAAATAAAGGGGGAGCCCGCAGGGCGGAGGACATTCGCGGAGCAGAGTGCCGCATCCTCCTGCCCACCAACAACCTTGTCATGAATTTTGGAATTCTCAATAGCGACTGCGTCGCGGCCTCAATGCAGAAAGGGGCCACTGGGCGAATCCGACAAGGCATTGACGCGCTGTCACGGTTTGGCCGCGCGTACAAGTATCAAGGCTCCCAGCATACCGGCCAGCACCGAGCCGCCAATCACGCCGAGCTTGACGCTAGTCTCATAGCTTGCGTCGAGTCCGGCGAAAGCCAGGCCGCCGATGAACAAGCTCATCGTGAAACCGATCCCGCACAGCACGCACACGCCGATGAACTGCCGCCAGTCGGCGTCTGCCGGACGCTGCGCCCAGCCCAGCCGGATCAGCAACCACGACGTGCCGAACACGCCGATCACCTTGCCCAGCACCAGACCCGCGGCAATGCCCAGTGGAATCGGCTCAAGCAAGGCCGAGAAGCTCAACCCGGCCAGCGAGACGCCGGCGTTGCTGAACGCAAACAAGGGCAGGATGCCAAACGCCACCCAGGGTTGTAGTCCATGCTCGACCGCCTCCAGCGGCGAGTGGCCTTGCTTGTCGCGCATCGGCACGGCCAGCGCTGTGGCCACCCCCGCCAGCGTCGCATGCACGCCCGACTTGAGCACGCAAAACCACAGCAGCAGGCCCACCAGCACGTACACATCGACGCGTGTCACGCCGCAGCGGTTCAGCGCGAACAGCGCTGCCAGACCCACGCTCGAAGCTACCAGCATTGGCGCGGACAGCTCCTGCGTGTAGAACAGCGCAATCACGACGATGGCGCCCAGGTCGTCGATGATGGCCACTGCCGTGAGAAAGATCTTCAAGGACATCGGCACACGTGAACCCAGCAGCATCACGATGCCCACCGCAAACGCGATGTCGGTGGCCGCCGGTATCGCCCAGCCCCGCAAGGCCACCGTATCGGCATGATTGATGGCGGCATAGATCAAGGCGGGCGCGACCATGCCCCCCAGCGCCGCGGCGGCAGGCAAGAGGGCTTGGGCGCGGCTCGCCAACTCGCCTTCGACGAGCTCGCGTTTGATCTCGAGTCCGACGAGAAAGAAGAACACCGCCATCCACAAGTCGTTGACCCACACCACCATGGGTTTGCTGAGCACGAGCCAGTCCGTTCCGATGCGAAGCTCGCCGGGCAGCTGCACGAAATCAAGGTAGGCCGCGGCCCAGGGCGAATTGCTGATGACCAGTGCGGCCAAGGCGGCCAGCGCGAGCACGATGCCGCCCATCGATTCGTTGGCAAAGAAACGCTTGAATGTGTCGGTCATGCAATGAATCCTGTTAAGTACACTTGAACCACCGCGTCGCTGCCCACGTATACCTTGAGCGCGGACAAAGTTCACACACAAGCGGCTAGCCTAACCGACCCAAACCGTGGCAGCCTCAAGCCATTCTTTGCAACCTCGAGCACCCGTCATGAGCACGACCACCACCATCAAGTACGCGGACTTTGTCGAAAGCATCGCCGCCGCGCTGCAATACATCAGCTACTACCACCCGGCCGACTACATCGCCCACCTGGCGCGTGCCTACGAGCGCGAGCAAAGCCCGGCCGCGAAGGACGCCATCGCGCAAATCCTGACCAACAGCCGCATGTGCGCCGAAGGCCACCGGCCACTGTGTCAGGACACCGGCATCGTCAACGTGTTCCTGAAAATCGGCATGGACGTGCGCTTCGAAGGATTTGCCGGCTCGGTGCAGGAGGCAGTGGACGAAGGCGTGCGCCGCGCCTACCTGAACCCCGACAACAAGCTGCGTGCCTCGGTCTTGCTCGACCCGCTCTTCCTGCGCAACAACAGCAAGGACAACACGCCGGCAGTCGTCAATATGGAGCTGGTGCCCGGCAACACGGTCGAGGTCGGTGTGGCGGCCAAGGGCGGCGGCTCCGAGAACAAGAGCAAGCTGGTGATGATGAACCCGAGCGACTCCGTGGTCGACTGGGTGCTCAAGACCGTGCCGACGATGGGCGCCGGCTGGTGTCCGCCGGGGATGCTGGGCATCGGCGTGGGCGGCACCGCCGAGAAGGCCGTGCTGCTGGCCAAGCAGTCCTTGATGGACGACATCGACATGTTCGAGCTGCTGGCGCGCGGCCCGCAGAACAAGCTCGAAGAGCTGCGCATCGAGATCTACGAAAAAGTGAATGCGCTGGGCATCGGCGCGCAAGGCCTGGGCGGCCTGACCACGGTGCTCGACGTGAAGATCAAGACCTACCCGACGCACGCCGCAGGCAAGCCGGTGGCGATGATTCCAAACTGCGCGGCCACGCGCCACGCGCACTTCGTGCTCGACGGTTCGGGCCCGGCCTATCTGGAGCCGCCCAGCCTCGACCTGTGGCCCAAGGTGCAATGGACACCCGACCACCAGAAGAGCCGCAGCGTTAATCTCGACACCCTGACCAAGGCCGAGGTCGCCAGCTGGAAGCCCGGCGAGACGCTACTCTTGAACGGTAAGATGCTGACCGGCCGCGACGCCGCGCACAAGCGCATTCAGGAGCTGCTGGCCAAGGGTGAGCCGCTGCCAGTGGACTTCACGAACCGCGTCATCTACTACGTCGGCCCGGTCGATCCGGTGCGCGACGAAGTGATGGGCCCGGCGGGCCCGACCACCGCCACGCGCATGGACAAGTTCACCGACATGATGTTGGAGAAAACCGGCTTGATCTCGATGATCGGCAAGGCCGAGCGCGGCCCGGTCGCCATCGAATCGATCAAGCGCCACGCCTCCGCCTACCTGATGGCGGTGGGCGGCGCCGCCTACCTGGTGGCCAAGGCCATCAAGGGCGCCAAGGTCGTGGGCTTTGCCGACCTCGGGATGGAGGCGATCTACGAATTCGACGTGAAGGACATGCCTGTCACGGTCGCAGTCGACGCCAAGGGCACCAGCGTGCACGACACCGGCCCAAAGGAATGGCAGGCCAGGATCGGCAAGATTGCTGTCACGGTGGCTTGAGGCTCGGCGCCCTTGCGGGGGCGCAGTCAGCTCGCTCGGCCAATTGCCTGTGACAACTCGCTGCGGTCGAGCGGATAGGCGCGCGGTGACGTTCGCGCCTGCCTTGCACGGCCTTGTCAGACGCCGAGCATGCGCGCCAGCGCCGCAGGGTCGTGCGCCAGTTCGGTTGACGCGCCGGCCATCACCACCAAGCCTTTTTCAAGCACAACGGCGCGATCGGTATGCGCGAGCACGGCGCGGTAGTTGCGGTCGACAATCAAGGTGCTGATGCCGCTGGCACGAATCGCGCTGACGACGCGCCAGATCTCGGCGACGATCTGCGGCGCCAGGCCTTCGGTGGCCTCGTCGAGTATCAGCAGCAAAGGGTTGGTCAGCAAGGCGCGGCCGATGGCCAGCATCTGCTGCTCGCCGCCCGAGAGCTGCTGGCCGCCGTGTTTCAGGCGTTCGGCCAGCCGCGGGAAAGTGGCGAGCACGCGCTCGAGCGTCCAGTCTCGGCGGCCATCGGCACCGGTGCGCGCCGTCATCACCAGGTTCTCGCGAACCGACAGATTGGGGAAGATGCCGCGCCCCTCGGGCACGTAGCCCAAACCGAGCCGCGCCATGCGCTCGGGAGCGGCATGCGTCACATCGACCCCGTCCCAGCGCACCGTGCCCGAGGCGGTCGGAACGAACCCCATCAACGCGCGGATCAGCGTCGTCTTGCCCATGCCGTTGCGGCCCAGCAGTCCCAGCGAAGTGCCCGCGGGCAGCGCCAGGCTCACGCCGCGCAGCGTGTGGCTGTCGCCGTAATAGCTGTTGAGACTCTCGATCTCCAGCATCGCCAAAGTCCCCTAGGTGTACTCGTCGCCAAGGTAGGCGAGCTGCACTTGCGCGTTGGAGCGGATGCGATCCGGCACATCGCTGGCGATGACGGCGCCGTTCACCATCACCGTGATGCGATCAGCAATGCGAAACACTGCGTCCATATCGTGCTCCACCAGCAGCACCGCGTGGCTGCGCTTCAGCTCGGACAGCAGCGCCAGCATGCGGCCGGTCTCCTCGGCCCCCATGCCTGCCAGCGGCTCGTCGAGCAGCAGCACGCGCGGCTGGGTGGCCAGGCACATCGCGATCTCCAACTGCCGCTGCGCGCCGTGGCTGAGCAAGCCGGCTGGTCGCTGCGCTTCGGCCACCAGGCCGGTGGCCTGCAAGGCGCGGTGCGCGGCCTGCGTACTGATCTCGCAATGCTGCGCGCCCTGCCAGACCGCCCAGGCGCGCGGCGCGGCAGCCTGCGCGCACAGGCGGCAGTTCTCGAACACGCTGAAAGATGGAAAGATGGTGGTGCGCTGGAAGCTGCGTCCGATGCCGGCGCGCGCGCGCTGCGGCGTCGACCAGCGGCCGATGTCCTGCCCGTCGAACTCGATGCGCCCGCCACTGGCGGGTAATTCGCCCGACAGCATATTGATCAAGGTCGATTTGCCCGCGCCATTGGTGCCAATCACCGCATGCACTTCGCCGACATGCAGCTCCAGCGACACCTGATCGACGGCGATCACACCGCCGAAGCGTCGCGACACGGCGATCGTGCGCAGCAGCGGCTCAGCCACGAACGGCCCCGAGCAAGCGGTCACGCAGGCCGATCAGGCCCTTGGGCAGCAGCGCGACAAAGGCGATGATGGTCAGGCCCAAAGTCATTTGCCAATGCGAGGCCAGCGCCCCCAGCAACGACTCAAGCTGGAACAGCTCCTTGAGCAAGATGAACGACACGGCGCCGATGACTGCGCCGCGCAGGCTGCCGATGCCGCCCAGTATCAACATCAAGAGCACCGCGCCCGACTCGTGCCAGCTCAGCAACTCTGGGTTGACGGCGCCGTCCTTCACCGCCAGCAGAAAACCCGCCAGGCCCGCAATGCTCCCCGCGATCACGAATGCCGCGAGCTTGTAGAAGTAGGTGGAGAAACCGGCCGCACGCATGCGTTGCTCGTTCACGCGGATGCCGGCCAAGGCATGACCGAAGCGCGATCGCTTGAGCAGCGCCAACAGTGCATAAGTGCAGAACAGCGTGGCCATCACCGTGAAATAAAGTTGGCGACTGTCGTCCAGGTTCAGCCACTTGCGGCCCGCGATCTCGAGCGCCGGTTTGGCATAGAGAAAGATGCCGTCGCTGCCACCGGCAAAGCCGACATCGTGGAACACAAAATAGGCCATCTGCGCAAATGCCAAGGTCACCATGATGAAGTAGACGCCTTTGGTGCGCAGGCACAAGGCGCCTACCAACAGCGCGTAGCCCGCTGCGGCCGCTACCGCCAGCAGCGCAACACCGGGTACCGACCCGCCGCTGTCGCCCGCGGCCAGCACGGTGACATAAGCGCCGATGCCGAAATACGCGGCGTGTCCCAGACTCACAAGCCCCGTCACGCCGACCAGCAACTCCAGGCTGAGCGCAAACACCGCGTAGATGGCGATCTTCACCACCAGGTCCTGCAGGTACGGCGACAGCACGGCGGGCAGCGCCAGCAGCGCCAGCGCGGCAAGGCTTGGAGCCAGCCAACTGCGATTCATTGTCGGCGCATTCATGGTCTTGACGGCCGGGTGTGGGCTTGCCCGCGAAGTGAATAAGAAATTTCCTGAACGTAGCGGGCAAGCCCGCATCCGGCCGTCTCGATCCGCTTCTCGATTTCAATGTCGTCGCCACTGTCTGCCACAGCGAGTCCGGGTGCCCGGCTCCGCTCAGGGAAATTCTTATTCGCTACGCCGGGCACCCGAACTCGCTGTGGCATGCGCCGATCTGATGGCACGCAAGCCCCATGCAAACACCAACTGGATTGATCTTCCATTTCAATACGCCCGCCTCATCAAACCCTCGGGGCGCCAGACCAGAATGATGGCCATCAGCAGATACACGCCGATGCCGCTGTACTCGGCGAAGAACACCTTGCCGAAGGTGTCGACAAAGCCCACCAGCAAGGAAGCGACGAGGGCGCCGCTGATCGAGCCGATGCCGCCAATCACGACGACCACGAAACAGATGATGAGCACGCTGCCGCCCATGCCCGGATAAACCGACGAGAGCGGCGCTGCGATCATGCCGGCCAAGGCGGCCAGGGCCACGCCGCCGGCAAACACGATGCGGTACAAGAGCTTGATATTGAGTCCCAGACCGCGCGCCATGTCGCGGTTGCTGGCGCCGGCACGGATCATCATGCCCAGGCGCGTGTGGTTGACCACGAAGTACAGCGCCGCTGCCACGACGACACAGGCGCCCGAGGCGAACACGCGGTACCAGGGATAGGACATCAGCTCGCCCAGCCGGAAACCACCGGCCAGCCAGGTGGGTACGGAAACGCCGTGCACATCATTGCCGACCAGCATGCTGCGCGCTTCTTCGAACACCAGGATCAGCGCATACGTCATCAACACCTGCTGCAGGTGTTCGCGCTGGTACAGATAGCTGAAGAAGACCCATTCGAGCATGAACCCAAACAAGGCGCTGAGCAGCACGCCGACCAGCAACTGCGCGACAAACCAGTCGCCGAACCAGGGCGTCAGCGTGAACGCCAGGTAGGCGCCCAGCATGTAGAAGCTGCCGTGCGCGAGATTGATCACGCCCATGATGCCGAAGATCAGCGTCAGGCCGCTGGCCACGAGGAACAGCAGCAGGCCGTATTGAACGGCGTTCAGGCATTGGACGAGAAAGGTGGCGAGATCCATCGGCAGAAATGAAGGCGCAAGAAAATGGGCGGCTTGCACCGCCCATGAAGATAGGCAGGCCGGACTTTACAGCTTGCAGCCACGTGCCGGGTCGGTGAGCGCCTTCACGGCGATACCGCGATTTTCGTTGTAATTGCCTTTCACCTCGCGCAGATAGATGTCCTGCACCGGGTTGCCTGCGGCCGAGATCGTGAACTTGCCGCGCGGGCTGTCGATCACCGTCTTGCGCATCGCCGCCGTGATCACGGCGCGCTTGCTCAGATCGCCCTTCGCCGCATTCAGGCCGGCAGCAAGAATCTGCGCCGCGTCGTAGCCCTGCACCGCATAGACATCGGCGTTCGCCTTGTAGGCCAGCGCATAGCTCTTGCGGAAGGCGTTGTTGCGCGGCGTATCGAGATTGTCGGCGTAGTGCAGCGTCGTCAGCATGCCTTGGGCCGCGTCGCCCTGCGCTTCCAGCGTGCCATCGGTCAGAAAGCCCGCGCCGTAAAGAGGAATGCTCTTGTTCAGACCGGCCGCCGCGTAGTCCTTGACGAACTTGACCGCGCCGCCGCCGGCGAAGAAGGCGTACACGACATCGGGCTTCTGGGCCGCGATCTCCGTCAGCAGCGCCTGGAACTCGACGCCTGGAAACGGCAGGTTCAAGTCCTTGATGACCTTGCCGCCGCCTTTCTCGAACGCCTCGGCAAAGCCCTTCACCGATTCGGCTCCGGCGGCGTAGTTCCAGGTGATGGTGATGGCCCGCTTCAGGCCTTTTCCGGCGGCCACTTTGCCCATCGCATAGGCCGGCTGCCAGTTCGAGAACGAGCTGCGCACGATATTGGGCGCGCACATCGGCCCGGTGATGGCATCGGCGCCGGCATTCGGGATGATGAGCAAGGTGTTGCTGTCCCTGGCGGCCTTGGCCATGGCCAGCGCGACGCCCGAGTGCACGGTGCCGACCAGCACATCGACCTTGTCGCGCTTGATCAGCTTGTTGACATTGTCGCTGGCCTTTGAAGGCTCGGACTCATCGTCGACCTTGAAGTACGCGATCTCCCGCCCGGCCAACTTGCCGCCGTGCTCCTGCACATAGAGCTTGAAACCGTTTTCGATCGCGTTGCCGAGCGCAGCGTAGGTGCCGGTATACGGCAGCATCAGGCCGATTCTGACCGGTGCCTGGTTCTGCGCCTGCGCGCCAAACGATGCGATACAAAGAACGGCGGCCGAGGCGATGGTGGTTTTGATGGTCATGCGGGTCTCCTGTTCAGGGATGGGTTTGATCGAAGATGAATCGAGCCGCTTCACGAATCAAGAAGTCCGGCTGGTCCCGATGCGGTGAGTGTGCGCATTTTTCCATCATGAGCAAGCGGGTTTTCGGCAGTGCTGCGCTGGATGCCGTGTATTTGCGCCAAGGTTCCGTATTCGTCGTCGAGTCCTTGCACCGCCAGCACGGGGCGCGAATGGTGTCGAGCTCGGTCTCGATATTCCAGTCGCGAAAGTCCGGATTCAGCCACACATCGTTCCAGCCGAGAAATGCCGAATCGGGGTCGAAGTGGTAACGCGCCAGGCGCGCGCGCAAATCGGTGGCGGCATAGGCCTCACGCGCCACTTCAATGCTGGCAATCGAGCAGTCCTCGACAAAGATGTGCGGCGCCACCGCGATGACGCCCGACACGGCAAAGCGCGACGCGTAAAGCAGGGCAATCGAGCCGCCGTCGCTGTGGCCGAACAGCCAGGGCGTCTCGATATGCAGCGCGTCGAACAGCATCGGCAGCACTTCGAAAGCCTGTACGTGCATGAAGTCGGGCGACCATTGTTCGTGAGAAGGCTTGGGCGTCGAGCGGCCGTAGCCGTAGCGCGAGAACACCATGCCGCGCAGGCCGTTGCCAGCGCACAGGCGCGCCGGAAAATCCTTCCACATCGCCAGCGAACCCAGGCCCTCGTGCAGAAAGACGAGCGGCGCTAGGCGCGAGTCCGCGTCGCCCACCCACTGGTACTCGAGCCGCAGGGTTTGTGCGCGCCAGGTCAGCTGCGCAAACTCGGGCTCAGCCAATGCCACGTTCCTTTTCGCGCAGACGAAAGCGCTGGATCTTGCCGGTCGCCGTCTTGGGCAGTTCGGCAATGAATTCGATCATGCGCGGGTATTTGTAGGGCGCCAGGCGCTCCTTGACGAAGGCCTTGAGTTCGTCTTCGCTGACCGACGCGCCGGGGCGGCACACGACATAGGCCTTGGTCTTGGTCAGTCCGTCGCCGTCCTGCACGCCGATCACCGCGCACTCGAGCACCGCAGGGTGCTGCATCAGCGTGGACTCGACTTCGAACGGCGACACATACACGCCGCTGACCTTGAGCATGTCGTCGCTGCGTCCGGCGTAGACGTAACAGCCGCGCTCATCGATCGAATACTTGTCGCCGGTCTTGGTCCATTCACCCTGGAAGGTGGCGCGCGATTTGTCGCGCTGGCCCCAGTACATCAGCGCCGAGGTCGGACCGCTGACAAACAGCTCGCCGATCTCGCCCGGCGCAGCGTCCTGACCCTCTTCATTGACAAGCCGCAGCCGGTAGCCATTGACGACCTTGCCGGAGCTGCCGTAGTGCACGTCGCCGGGCCGGTTCGACAAGAAGATGTGCAGCATTTCGGTCGAACCCAGACCGTCGATGATTTCGCAGCCGAAGGCCTTGGTGAAGCGCTCGCCGATCTCACGCGGCAAGGCCTCACCTGCCGACGAGCACAGGCGCAGCTTGACCTCGGCGCGCGCCGGTAGCTCGGGCGAGGCGAGCATGCCGGCATAACCGGTCGGCGCGCCGAAGAACACGCTCACGCCCTGCTCCTTCCAGCGCTTGAACACGGCCGCCGGCGTGGGCCGCTCGGCCATCAAGACCGTGGTCGCACCCACGCTCAACGGGAAGGTGAGCGCATTGCCCAGGCCGTAAGCGAAGAACAGCTTGGCCGCCGAGAAACACACGTCGTCTGCGCGCAGGCCGAGCCCCGGCTTGGCATAGAGCGCGGCGGTCCAATACAGATTGGCATGCGTGTGCACCGCGCCCTTGGGCCGTCCGGTGGAACCCGACGAATAGAGCCAGAACCCGAAGTCGTCGGCGCCGGTGTCTGCGGCTTGCGCCATGGGCGGCGCGTCGAGCAGCGTCGCGAACGCCTGCGTGCCCTGCGGTGCATCGCCCTGGCCTGAACTGATGACTGGAATATCGCGTCCGGTCGCCGCCACCGCGCTCTGCAGCGTGGTCCACAGCGCCTTGGACACCAGCAGCGCGCGCGCCGCGCTGTGCTCGATCATGTAGCGGTAGTCGTCGGTCGTCAGCAGCGTGTTCACTGGCACCGGCACCAGGCCGGCGAAAAGGGCGCCGAGAAAAGCCACCGGCCAGTCGACGCTGTCGTGCATCACCATCAGCACGCGCTCCTCGCGCCGCAGCCCCAGCGCGACCAGTCCGGCCGCACAGCGTCGCACACGCGCGTCGAGTTGCGCATAAGCGATGCTTTGCGTGTCGTCGATGTAGGCAGGCTTGTCAGCCGCCCCTGGTTCAACGACAAGAGGTAGGCCGCCGCATTGAAACGCTCCGGGGGCGCGTCGGGCAGCGGTTCTTTGGGCGGCCGTGCTGATGTAGTATGTTGCATATCGACATCCACTATAGCGACTATGCCCAGCCCAGTCCCCCACATAAACCCGAAGATGGCCGCCCTTGGACCCTAAGACGTCGACCCAAGCCAAAGACCCTTTCCTGTCGGGATTGGGCGAGCGCACGCGGGCTTTGCGCGCGCGCCGTGGACTCACACGCAAGGGGCTGGCGCAGGCGGCTCGGGTATCGGAGCGGCATCTGGCCAATATCGAGATGGGCGTGGGCAATGCGTCGGTGCAGATCCTGCGCCCGCTGGCCCAGGCCCTGAGCTGCTCGCTCGCCGATCTGGTAGGCGACGACACGGCCGAATCGCCGGAGTGGCTGATGATCCGCGAAATGCTGCGCGGGCGCAGCGAGGCCGAGCTGATGCAGGCGCGCGGCGCGCTGACAGCGATGTTCGGTGCACCCACCCATGCGGCGTCGCGCAGCCAGCGCATCGCGCTGATCGGCCTGCGCGGCGCGGGCAAGAGCACGCTCGGACGGGCCCTGGCCAAACGCGAAGGCCTGCCCTTCGTCGAGCTGAGCCGCAGCATCGAGATGATCGCCGGCTGCACCATGCCAGAAATCCATTCGCTCTACGGCCCGGTCGCCTATCAGCGCTATGAAAAACGTGCTCTCGAAGAAGCGATTCAGCGCTTTCCGCGCGCCATCATCGCCACGCCGGGCGGCATTGTCTCGGACCCCGCCACCTTCAATCTGCTGCTCGCGCATTGCTATACCGTCTGGCTGCGCGCCTCGCCCGAAGAGCATATGAACCGCGTGCTCGCCCAGGGCGACACACGCCCGATGGCAGGCAGCAAAGGCGGCGCCGGCAGGCTCGAGGCGATGAACGATCTGCGCCACATCCTGGACAGCCGCACGCCGTTCTACTCAAAGGCCGATGCGGTGTTCGACACCAGCGCGATCAGCATGGAAGCGGCCGCCCAAGGCCTGCACCAGACCGTGCATGCGCTACTCTCCCGACGCGACTGAATGGCGGGGCATTCGGAAGCTCGGCACATCAAGGTCATTCAATGCACTATAGTGCAGCTCCGCGCACAGCACCCAGCGTCAGCTGCGGGTACGCCGCACAGGACATCGAGGAACACGCATGAGTACACCAGCAGCAAGCATCGACTTCCAGACGCGGCCCGAACGCTACAAGCATTGGCGCCTCAAGTTCGAAGGGCCGCTGGCCACGCTGACGCTGGCGGTGGCCGAGGACGGCGGCCTGCGCGAAGGCTACAAGCTCAAGCTCAACAGCTACGACTTGGGCGTCGACATCGAGCTGAACGACGCGGTGCAACGCATACGCTTCGAGCACCCGGAGGTGCGCAGCGTCATCATCACCAGCGGCCTGGAGCGGGTGTTCTGCTCGGGCGCCAATATCTTCATGCTCGGCAAGAGCAGCCATGCTTGGAAGGTCAATTTCTGCAAGTTCACGAATGAGACCCGCAACAGTCTCGAAGACTCGAGCCGCCACTCGGGCCTGAAGTTTCTGGCCGCGGTGAACGGCGCCTGCGCAGGCGGCGGCTACGAGCTGGCGGCGGCGTGCGACGAGATCATCCTGGTCGACGACAGATCGTCTTCGGTCAGCCTGCCCGAAGTGCCCTTGCTCGGCGTCTTGCCAGGCACCGGCGGCCTGACCCGGCTGACCGACAAGCGCCATGTGCGGCACGATCATGCCGACATCTTCTGCACCACCAGCGAAGGCATTCGCGGCAAGAAGGCGAAAGACTGGAAGCTCGTTGACGAGGTCGTCAAGACACAGGGCTTTGAGAAACGCGTGCGCGAGCGCGCGCTGGAGCTGGCCGGCTTAAGCGACCGGCCAGCCGACGCGAAGGGCGTGGCGCTCACGGCACTGAACAAGACGGCGAGCGCGGACGGCGTGCAATACGGCCATGTGTCGGTATCGATAGACCGTGCCGGTCGCCATGCCACGCTCAGCGTGCGTGCCCCGGATGGTGCGCAGCCCGGCGATGTCGCCGCGATTGAAGCCGCAGGATCGAACTGGTATCCCTTGCAGATGGCGCGTGAACTCGAAGATGCGATTCTTCACTTGCGCACCAACGAGACCGACATCGGCACCTGGCTGCTGAAGACCGAAGGTTCGGTCGACGCGGTGCTGGCGATGGACGCGCTTCTCGCCGAGCATGCATCGCACTGGTTGGTGCGCGAGACCAGCGGCTTGCTGCGCCGCACGCTGGCGCGGCTCGACGTGAGTTCGCGTTCGCTGTTCGCATTGATAGAACGCGGCTCGTGCTTCGCCGGCACGCTGCTCGAGATCGCGCTGGCCGCCGACCGCATCTATATGCAGGCCCTGCCGGACGACGCGGGCGCACCTCGCATCGCCTTGTCGACGCTGAATTTCGGCGCCTACCCGATGGTCAGCCACGAAACGCGATTGCAGCGACGCTTCTACAGCGATGCAGCGAGATGGCCGCGGTGCAGGCCAGCATCGGCCAGACGCTCGATGCCGACCAGGCCATGGTGCTGGGACTGGTGACAGCCGCGCCCGACGACATCGACTGGATGGATGAAGTCCGCATCGCCATCGAAGAACGCGCCAGCATGTCGCCCGACGCGCTGACCGGCATGGAAGCCAATCTGCGCTTCACCGGCAAGGAGACGATGGAGACGCGCATCTTCGGCCGCCTCAGCGCATGGCAGAACTGGATCTTCATCCGACCCAATGCGGTGGGTGACGGCGGCGCATTGAAGGTCTACGGCAGCGGCACCAAGCCGCAGTTCGACAGAGCACGAATCTAATGACTTGGGGATGGACCTGCGCAGCAGCTCCGTCCTCAACTGACTATTGAGAATTCCAAAATTCATGACAAGGTTGTTGGTGGGCAGGAGGCTGCGGCACTCTGCTGCGCGAATGTCCTCCGCCCTGCGGGCTCCCCCTTTATTTCGCTGCGCAGAGCACCCCATCCTCCTGCTTGGCAAAGCGGTCGGTATGCGCGCCGCAATACCGATACCGCTGCGCCAAGAAGACTGGGTAAGTGACGTAGTGAGGTAAAGGAGGAGCCCGTAGGGCGGGGGACACGAGCGCAGTTACTTGCCCAGCCTTCTTGGCATCGTGCGCGCACCAGGAACCAGTTGACTGAAAGGTGGCCTCGGCAGAAGAGTGTCGTGATTTATGAAAAGATCACTAGGAGACTTGGGGATGGACCTGCGCAGCAGCTCCGTCCTCAACTGACTAAGCGACTTGGGGATGGACCTGCGCAGCAGCACCAATCTCAACTGACTACAGGAATTCACATGAGCACCATCAACTACAGCGACAAGATTCCCAACAACGTCAACCTGTCAGATGATCGCACCTTGCAACGCGCACTCGAGCAGTGGCAGCCGAGCTATCTCGATTGGTGGCAGGACATGGGACCCAGCGGTTCGCATGGTTTCGACATCTATCTGCGCACCGCCATCTCGGCCACGCCCGACGGCTGGGCGCAGTTCGACCACGTCAAGATGCCCGACTACCGTTGGGGCATTTTTCTGGCCGCGCCCGATGCGCAGCGCAAGATCAACTTCGGCGCGCACAAGGGCGAGGCCGCCTGGCAAGAGGTGCCGGGAGAGCACCGCGCGAACCTGCGCCGCATCATCGTCACGCAAGGCGACACCGAGCCGGCGTCGGTCGAGCAGCAGCGCCACCTGGGTAACACCGCGCCGAGCCAGTACGACTTGCGCAATCTGTTCCAGGTGAATGTCGAAGAGGGGCGCCACCTGTGGGCGATGGTCTATCTGCTGCAAAAGCATTTCGGCCGCGACGGTCGCGAAGAGGCGCAGGCGCTGCTGGAGCGCCGCTCGGGCGACGCCGACAATCCGCGCATCCTGGCGGCCTTCAACGAAGAGACGCCCGACTGGCTGGCCTTCTTCATGTTCACCTATTTCACCGATCGCGACGGCAAGTTCCAGCTCGCGGCACTGGCTGAAAGCGGCTTCGATCCGCTGGCGCGAACGACCAAGTTCATGTTGACCGAAGAGGCGCACCATATGTTCGTCGGCGAGAGCGGTGTGTCGCGCGTCATCCAGCGCACTTGCCAGGTGATGAAGGAAACCGGCATCGAAGATCCGGCCCAGCTGCGGCACCTGGGCGTCATCGACCTGCCGACGCTGCAGCGCTATCTCAACTTTCATTTCAGCGTCACCATCGATCTGTTCGGCGCCGATCAATCGAGCAACGCGGCGATCTTCTACAGCTCAGGCCTGAAGGGCCGCTATGAAGAGACCAAGCGCAATGACGATCACTTGCTCAAACGTGATGCCTACAAGATTCTCGACGTGCAAGGCGGCACGCTGGTCGAGAAGGAAGTGCCGATGCTCAACGCGCTCAACGAAGTGCTGCGCGACGACTACATCCGCGACTCGGCCGGCGGCGTGGGCCGCTGGAACAAGGTCATCGAAAAGGCCGGCCTGGCATTTCGTTTGACGCTGCCGCACAAGGCGTTCAACCGCCACATCGGCAGCTTCAAGGACCTGCGCGTGAGCCCGTCGGGCCAGGTGCTCAGCGAAGCCGAATGGCAAACGAGCGTCGACCAGTGGCTCGCCAGCGAAACCGACCGCGCCTTCGTCGCCTCGTTGATGGGCCGCATCATCGAGACCGGCAAGTTTGCCAACTGGATCGCACCGCCCGCGAGTGGCATCAACAAGCAGCCGGTGGACTTCGAGTACGTCCGCTTCAACTGATTGCGAGTTTCATGACCATGCCCGAGGTAGACGTGATCGTCAGGCAGCACCTGATCGACCCCGAGGTCTGCATCCGATGCAACACCTGCGAAGAGACCTGCCCGGTCGGCGCGGTCACGCACGACGAGCGCAACTATGTCGTCGACCCCGAGCTCTGCAAGGCCTGCAACGCCTGCCTCTCGCCCTGCCCCACCGGCAGCATCGACCACTGGCATGCGGTGCCCAAGTCGCGCCTGTACACGCTGCAGGAACAACTCGGCTGGGACGAGTTGCCGCCGCCGCTGGACCTGGGTCTGCTCCCCGACCTTCCGGCAGTGGAGGCCGCCGTCGCGCTCGACGCCATGCCGCCCGCGGTGGAGGATGGCGAGTCTCAGACACCGCAAGCGAATGCGGCAGTCTCGCCTTCGTCGCTCAGGGCGCCCTGGTCGGCGGCGCATCCCTATGTGCATCTGTACACCTGAAGAAGCCGCTTGTTGCCACGGTGGCGGGCAACTTCCGGCTTACCGAACTGGATGCGCAGAGCGACGTTCACCACATCGTGCTCGATCTGGGCACGCAGTTCATGCCGCTGCTCGAAGGCCAGTCGGTCGGCGTGCTGCCGCCGGGTGTCGACGCGAGCGGCAAGACGCATTACCTGCGCATGTACTCGGTGGCCAGCCCGCGCACCGGCGAGCGCGAGGGCTACAACAATCTGGCGCTCACGGTCAAGCGCGTCACCACCGATCACGCGGGTCGCGCAGTGGTCGGCGTGGCATCGAACTATCTGTGCGATCTCAAGAAGGGCGACACGGTGCAGCTGGCCGGGCCGTTTGGCGAGCGCTACCTGATGCCCAACCACGCAGGCTCGAACATCCTGATGGTGTGCACCGGCACCGGTTCTGCACCGATGCGCGCGATGACCGAGCACCGCCGCAGACTGAATCTCGCAGGCCAATCGCCGGGCGGCAAGCTGATGTTGTTCTTCGGCGCGCGCTGTTCCGAAGAACTGCCCTACTTCGGCCCGCTGTCGAAACTCCCACCCGACCTGATGGACACCACCTTCGCGTTCTCGCGCGTGCCGGATCAGTCACGCAAATATGTGCAGGACTGCATGCGCGAGCGCGCCACCGCAGTGGCCGAACTATTGAGCGGCGACACCTTCGTCTATATCTGCGGACTCAAGGGCATGGAGACCGGTGTGCTTGATGCCTTGCGCGAAGCTTGTGAGAGCGCCGGCATGGACTGGCGCGTGATGCGTCAGCGCCTGGTGGACGAGGGTCGTTTTCACGTCGAGACCTACTGAGCCGACCCCACTGCGCTCAGGCGAGAGAGGTGATCGTTCTGGACGTTCAGCGGTGTGCGGCACCGGCACGCGCGCGTTTGAACGGCAAGTTGGAAGTGGTCGCCTCAAGACGCTCGGCAAGCCAGACTTTGATGACAGACTGCCTTGTGACCCCTAGTTTGCTGGCTTCACGATCCAGGGAGTCAATCATCCAGGTTGGAAAATCGACATTCACACGCTTCTGCTCCTGCAGCACGCGCTTCGCCTTGGACAAGTCCAAAGAAGCGGTGAGGTCGACCCCATCGTCAAACTGTTGCTCGAACCTTTTAGCCTTCATAAAGTGCCACCTCTTCTGTGCGTGCGCGCCGAACAGATATCAATCGTATATTGGCCCCACGGTAGGTAATGACGGCCGCCCAATGCTGCCCATCTATACGTCCTATCACGAGAAATCGCTGTTCATCATCGGTTTTTGCCGGAATTTCCAGCAGCATCGGGTCACTCCAGAGGCTCTGCGCCTCCATGAAATCGATGCCATGTTTCGTTCGATTGGATTCGCTTTTCGCGGCATCAAATTCAAAGGCATACATGGTATGGAAAGTATACCTATAAAGGCACTGTTCTTGAGCCTCTCGGTCCGTCTTCTACGTGGCCATGCCGCCCGATCGCGACGACAAGCCTCCAACGCAACAGCGGATGGGCTGGTTGAACGAGAAGTCATCTGTGCCCAAGGCCGAGCCGAGGTCAACAATGCGCGCGCCAGCCAACGCTGCCCTGCGCGACTTTCCCGGTTCTCGCGCTACGCCTTGGCCCCGCTTGCGCCAGCCACCTGATGCAGCACGCGCTGCGGGAACGGTATCTGCACGCCCAGTTCGTTCAAGCAGGCCAGGATCGCGAGATTCACGTCGGATCGCACGCTACCCTGGCCGAGTTCGAGATCCTTGATCCAGAAGATCACGGTCAGATCCAGGCCGTCGGCAGCAAAGGCGCTCAACTGCACCGCCGCGCCAGGATCGGCCAGCACACGCGGCACGCGCTGGATGACGTCGATGAGGCGCGGCATCAAGGCCGGCAGGTCGGTTCCGTAGGCCACTTGCACGGTGGTCGTGAGCGCCACCTGCGGGTCGGCCAGCGAGGCGTTTTCGATGCGCTGCGTGATCATCAATTCGTTGGGCACGACGGACTCGCGGCCATTGAGCGCGCGCACCACCGTATAGCGCGACTTGATGTCGGTGATGCGTCCCTCGAAGCCATCGACCTTGACGATGTCGCCGATGCGCAGCGAGCCTTCGGCCAGAATCACGAATCCGCTCACGTAATTGGAGGCGAGCTTTTGCAGACCGAAGCCGATACCCACGCCGAGCGCTCCACCGAGCACACCCAGCGCCGTGAGGTCGATGCCCGCGGCCGACAGCGCCATCAGCAGACCGATGAACAAGAGCAGGGCACGCGAGGCGTTCGCTGCCATCTTGCGAATCGAGAGATCGTTGGTGGCACCGGCCAGCAGTCGCGCCTCGATGGCGGCCGATATCCACAAGGCGATGATCAGCACCACGATGGCCGAGAGCAGGCCCTCGATCAGGTTGCGCAGCGACACTTCACCTGCGCCGAGCTTCCAGGTGACGTCGTTCATTTCATCCAGAATGAGGGGCAGGACCCCGGTGATCCACAGCGCCACGCCCAGCCAGGCCAGCCATGACACGCTGCGCTCGATCATGCGCACCCAGCGCGACGCCGGGAAGGCCGCACTCATCACGCGCACCAGCAGCCTGATGGCGACCAGCGACACCAAGACCGGCAGCACCAGCTTGAACACGGCCAGCGGCACACCCAGGGCCGGCAGCAATTTGCGCGCCACCAGCGCGAGCAGCAGCGCCAGCATCGGGAACAGCACACCATCGAGCAGATAGCGCCCGAACAGCACCGAAGGGGGCCGCCTGAGTGGCGTCAACTCACCTTCCAGGGAATTGCGCAGGGTGCGCACGATCAGCCAGGCCAGCAGCAGGCAGGCCGCCAACAAGGCCAGCTCGGTCAGCGCGCTGGGCTTGAGCAAATCGTCAGCCAGGCGGCTCAGTTCGGTCGGTGTCAGCGGTTGGCTGATCACCAGCTTGGTGGTGGCCATCTCAATCGACCACGCCGGAGAGCACTCTCAAGTGCAGCCCGACGCAGCGCGCCAAGGCGGCCAGGTTGTAGCCGCCTTCCAGGCACGACACGATGCGTCCCTTGGCGTGGCGCAGCGCAATCTCCTTGACGCGCTGGGTGATCCATTCATAGTCGGCGTCGACCAGCCCGAGCTGGCCCAGGTCATCATCGCGATGACCATCGAATCCTGCCGAGACAAAAATCATCTCGGGCTTGAAGGCTTCGAGCGCCGGCAACCACATCGCCGTGATCATGTCGCGCACTTCGCCGCCCTTGGTGTAGGGCGGGATCGGCACATTCACCATATTCGTGCCCTTCGGAACGGCACCGCAATGCGGGTAGAGCGGGTGCTGGAAGATGCTCACCATCAGCACGCGCTCGTCACCGGCAACGATGTCCTCGGTGCCATTGCCATGATGCACGTCGAAGTCGACCACGGCGACGCGCTTGAGGCCGCGCACATCGAGCGCGTGGCGCGCTGCAATCGCCACGTTGTTGAAGAAGCAAAATCCCATGGACCGGTCGCGCGTGGCATGGTGGCCGGGCGGGCGCACCGCGCAAAAGGCGTTGGCTGCCAGGCCGTCGATGACCCGGTCGGTGGCAGCCACCGCCGCACCCGCGGCGCGCATCGCCGCGCGCCAGGTGTGGACGCCGGCAACGGTGTCGGGGTCAATGGCGCGGGGCAGGCCGGTGATCTGCACCTGTTCGAGCAGGTCGGTCAACTCGGCCACATACGACGCGCTGTGCGCAAGCTCCAGGTCTTGCACCTTCGCAAGAGGCGGCTCGACACGCTCGACAGCGATGTCCAGGCCGCTGGCGAGCAGCCAATCTTCGATCGCATCGAGACGCTGCGGACACTCGGGGTGGCCGGCGCCCATATCGTGGCGGCGGCAATCGGGATGGCTGTAATAGGCAGTGGGCATACGGTGGGCTTGCGACAAAGTTGCCAGGAGTGAATCGATTTTCAGTTAAGGTTTGGCGCATGAAACATGCACTGCCCGAACAACTGACCCGTCTGGTCGATCAGATTAGCACGATCATCGTGGGCAAACGCCCGCAGATCACCGACTGCCTGGCCTGCCTGCTGGCGGGCGGACACTTGCTGATAGAAGACATTCCGGGTGTCGGCAAGACCACGCTGGCGCATGCACTGTCGGTGTCGCTGGGCCTGAAGTTCTCGCGCGTGCAGTTCACGGCCGACATGATGCCGTCCGACCTGATCGGCGTGAGCATCTACGAGCGCACGGCCGAGCGATTCGTGTTCCACCCCGGCCCGATATTCGCGCAAGTCCTGTTGGCTGACGAAATCAACCGTGCCGGACCCAAGACCCAGAGCGCGCTGCTCGAAGCGATGGAAGAACAGCAAGTCAGCGTGGAGGGCGAAACGCGTGCCCTGCCCGCCCCGTTCTTTGTGATCGCCACGCAAAATCCCAGCGACCAGTTGGGCACCTATCCGCTGCCCGAATCGCAGCTCGATCGCTTCTTGATGTGCATCTCGCTCGGTTACCCCGACCGCGCCTCCGAGCGCGCGCTGCTGGCGGGCCAGGACCGGCGCGAGGCGCTGCGCCAATTGCCCGCCTTGATGACGCCTGAGCAGATGCTGGACGCCCAGCGCGCGGTGCGCGCGGTGCATGCCTCCGAAGCCCTGCTCGACTATGTGCAGAACCTGATGGCGGCGACGCGCTCGGGCCAGTGGTTTGTCGAGGGTCTGAGCCCGCGCGCCGGCATTGGGGTGCTGCGCGCTGCCAAGGCGCGCGCCTTGCTGGATCAGCGCGACTACGTGGCGCCCGACGATGTGCAGGCAATCCTGCCGCAGACGCTGGCGCACCGCCTGGTGCCGGTACCCGGCAGCGGCCGGGGCCGCATCGAGCAGGTGCGTGCGCTGATCGCCGCCGTGCCGCTGCCCTGAAGGATTGATGATGTCCGCCGCCCAGCCCAGCATGGCGCCGACGCGTCGAGCATTGCGCCGACGCCTGGATCGATGGTTCGAGCAGCGCCTCACGGCCAGCGACACGCTGGCCCTGCACCAACGCAATACCTACATCGTGCCCACGGGGGCAGGTCTTGCCTTTGCAGCCATGCTGGTGGTGTTGCTGGTGGCATCGATCAACGATCAGCTGAGCCTGGGTTATCTGTTGACCTTTTTGCTTGCGGGCAGCGGACTCACCTCGATGCACGCCACCCACAACACCTTGCGCGGGCTGACCCTGCATTTGCGGCCCGTGCATCCGACCTTTGCCGGGCAAGCCGCGGTGCTGGAGCTGCGCATCACCAATCCTGGGGCAGCGCGCTATGGCATCGGCCTGCGCCTGGCCGGTCTTGAGCATGCGGGTGACATCACTTGGCTGGATGCCGACGCGCTGGCGCAGACCCCGGCGCGCTTGAGCTTTGTGACCATGCACCGCGGCTTGCACCGCATTCCCACGCTGCGCGCCGAAACCCGCTTTCCGCTCGGACTGTTTCGCGCCTGGGCGATCTGGCGTCCGGCGGCGCAGGTGTTGGTGTATCCGAGCCCCGAGGTCGATGCGCCGCCGCTGCCGGCGGCCAACGCATTGATGGGCGCCGCCGGACCCTCGCGCCTCAGCAGCGGGGGCGAATTTGACGGCGTGCGCGCCTATCAACGCGGCGACCCGCTCAAGCTGGTGGTCTGGAAGAAAGCGGCACAGGCCTTGCAGGTGGGCGGCGAACTGGTGAGCCGCGATAGCAGCGCGCAGGTCACGCACCAGCTGTGGCTGGACTACGCGCGATGCGCGGGGCTCGATACCGAACAGCGCCTGTCACGACTCACGGCCTGGCTGGCGCGCGCGCACGAGCTCGGCATCGACTGGGGTCTGCGCCTGCCCGGCACCGAGCTGGCGCCGGACCAGGGCGAGCAGCATCAACGCGCCTGCCTGCGCGCGCTGGCGCTGTGGCAGCGGCCTCAAGGCGCATGAATACGCCGGCGCAATTCCCGCCTCAAGCCTGGTTTCCGCACTGGCCAGGCTGGCGACATTTGCCGCGTGAGACGCGCGACACGCTCTATCTGCTGGCCGTGATGGCGCTGACCATCGCGCCGCATGCCACGCATTTGCCGCTCTGGGCCAGCGCCGTGACGGTCGCCATGCTGCTGTGGCGGGCGCGGCTCGCCTTGGCGGGCGCGGCGCTGCCGGGGCGCTGGCTGTTGGTGGGGGCGCTGGCCGTGGTGCTGGCGCTGACGCTGGCCACGCAGCGCACGCTGCTGGGACGCGAGGTGGGCATCACGCTGCTGGTGATGCTGATGGCGCTCAAGACCCTGGAGCTGCGCGCAAGGCGCGACGCCTTTGTCGTGTTCTTTCTCGGCTTCTTTTTGATGCTGACGCATTTTCTTTATTCGCAATCGCTGCTCACGGCAGCGCTGATGCTGATGTCGGTCTGGGCCTTGCTGACGGCCGTGGTGCTGGCGCAAATGCCGGTCGGCCGTCCGCCACTGAAGCTCGCCGCCGGGGTGGCTGCGCGCGCCGCCATTGTTGGCGCGCCGGTGGTGCTCTTGCTGTTCCTGCTGTTCCCGCGCGTCGCGCCGCTGTGGGGCGTGCCGTCCGAATCGGTGGGACGCACCGGCCTGTCCAACGAGATGCAGCTCGGCAGCATGTCCGAGATTGCCAACGACGACAGCATTGCGATGCGGCTGCGCTTTCACGGCCCGCGCCCGCCACCCGAGGCGCTCTATTTCCGCGGCCCGGTGTTGAGTCGTTTCGATGGCCGGCAGTGGCTGAGTGTTGCGCCCGCCAATCCGGCACGAAGCGGACCGCCAGCGGACATCCAGACCATTGGTGCCAGGCTCGACTACGAGCTCACGCTGGAGCCCTTGCGTCTGCGTGTGCTGCCGCTGCTCGAATCGTCCGACGCGCCGCCGGGCAGCAGTTTCGCGGTGGCGGATTTGCGCGTCACGCGTCGCGGCGATTTGCAGTGGCTGGCCGAGCGCAGCGTCACCGAGCGGCTGCGCTTCGAAGCCAGCGCTTATCTGAGCTACCGCGTCGGGCCCTTCGTGCCCACCCAAGCCTTGGCTGAAGACCTGCAGTTGCCGCCCGGCCTGAACCCGCGCACGCTGCAATGGGCCAGCGACTTGCGCCAGCGCCCGGATCTGGCGCAGGCCGATGCGCCGGCGCTGGCTGCGGCCGTGCTCGCGCACATACGCCGCAGCGATTTCATCTATACCTTGGCGCCCGGTCGTTATGGCGAAACGTCGCCCCATCTGATCGACGAATTCTGGTTCGATCGGCGCCTGGGTTTTTGCGAGCATTTCGCCGCCGCGTTTGTCGTCGTGATGCGTGCGATGGGCGTGCCGGCGCGCGTGGTGACCGGCTTTCAGGGTGCCGACCGCGAAGAAATCGACGGCTATAGCGTGGTGCGCAACAGTCATGCCCATGCCTGGGCGGAATACTGGGCGATGGGACAAGGCTGGTTGCGTGCCGACCCCACGGCAGCGGTGGCGCCCGAGCGCATCGAGTTCAGCCGCCAGCTGCTGCCCGCGCCAGGGCTGGTCGCCAGCGCGATGGGTGCGGTCAGTCCGCAGCTGTGGCTGAGCCTGCGCCGCAACTGGGAAGGGCTGAACAACCGCTGGAATCAATGGGTGCTAAATTACTCGCGCACTCAGCAATTCGACCTGATGCGTCGCCTGGGCTGGAACTCGCCCGACTGGCAGTCGCTCGGCCAACTCAGCGCCGGCGTGATTGTCGTGCTGGCCCTGCTGGGCGCGGCCTGGACGCAATGGGACGCGCGTCGCCGCGAACCCTGGGAGCGTCAACGCGCGCGTATCGTCGCGACCCTGCGAGGTTTGGGTCTGGACGCCCACGCCCACATGGGCCCGCGCAGCCTGGCTCAAGCGTTGAGAGCAAGGCGCGGCAGCCGCGCCGCGCCCTTGGCGCAGTTGCTCGAGACGCTGGAAAAACAACGCTATGCACCGGGCGCGCAGCGCCTGGCGCCCCGATACTGGTGGCGCGACTTCCAGCGCGCTGCCAGCGCACTGGGCCGCGCATGCACGAACTGACACCCCCATGAGACTTGACGGCTTCAAGCGTTTCCTGCCCGGCTTGCTGTGCGCCATCGGCTTGCTGTGCGCGCCCGCCCAGGCAGCTCAAGACAAGCCAAAGCACAAACCCCATCGGCACACCAAGGCGGTCCGCGACTTGCCTCCCACGCCCTATGGACATCGCCAAGATCTGATGCGATTTGCGCAGGATCTGGCACAAGCGAATGGCTGGGACGTGATTGCGTTGCAGGCGCAACTGGCACAGGCCCAACGCCACCCGACGGTACAGCGCTTGATGCTGCCGCCGCCCGCAGGCACGGCCAAGGATTGGGCCGCCTACCGCAAGCTCTTTGTCGAGCCCAGGCGCATCCAGGCAGGGCTGGACTTCTGGCGCGACAACGCCGCGGCGCTGGAGCGAGCCACCGAACAGTACGGCGTGCCCGCGGACATCATCAATGGATTGATCGGTGTCGAAACCTACTATGGCCGGATCATGGGGGGATTTCGCATCATCGATGCGCTGGTCACGCTGGGGTTCGATTTCCCGCCGGGCCGCAAGGACCGCAGCGCGTTCTTTCGCGATGAGTTGAGCCAGTACTTGCTGTTCACCCGGCGCGAAGGGATCGACCCATTGAGCCTGAAAGGCTCGTACGCAGGCGCGATGGGCTTGCCGCAATTCATGCCGGGCAGCTGGAACCGTTACGCCGTCGATTTCGACGGTGACGGCAAGATCGATCTGATCAACAGCCCGGCCGACGCGATCGGCAGCGTCGCCCACTACCTGGCCGAGCATGGTTGGCAGCGTGGCCTGCCCACGCACTTCGAGGTGCGTGTGCCGGTGGACAGCCGCGATCGCGCCGCCTTGCTGGCGCCCGACATACTCCCCACCTTCAGCGCGGAACAGATGAGGCAGCAAGGTGCCGTGCTTTCCGAGCCAGGCCAACAGCACCAGGGACTGCTGGCGCTGGTCGAACTCCAGAACGGCAACGCAGCGCCCAGCTATGTGGCAGGCACGGCCAATTTTTATGCACTGACGCGCTACAACTGGTCGAGCTACTACGCGATGGGCGTGATCGAGCTGGGCGCAGCGATTGCCAGGCTGCGTGAATGACGCGTCAATGCGTTCAGATTGGCGATTCGGACGACGGCGTTGCGACGGGTTCCATGCCTTCATTGACGGTCGGCGCAGCGCTGGACGCAGTAGCCGGTGCGTGCCAGTAGCGGCGCCGACGCTCGCGCTCGCACAAGCTGGTCGAGCCATCCCACCACCAGGCGCCGCAATCGGGCGAGGTCAACGCGGCGATGTTGCGCTCCCGGTAGCGTGTCATCACGCCGGGCGCGGGATGCCCGAACCGATTGCGATAGCCGGCTTGAACAATCGCCGTGTGCGGCGCCACGGCATCCAGAAATTCGGCCGTCGATGAGGTCTTGCTGCCGTGATGCGGCACCACCAGCACCTGGCTGTGCAGCTTCGTGCCCAACTGCGCGACCAAGGCCTGCTCTTGCGCCGCTTCGAGGTCGCCCGTCAGCAGCAGGCTTTGCGTCGTGCCGGCAAGCGTTGCGCTGACGCGCAGCACACAAGAAACGGTATTGGGCGTGCGCGCTGAGGCATAGAACTCGGTGGCCGGGTGCAGCACTTCAAACCTGACCCCGTCCCACATCCATTGCTGGCCGGCCGCGCAGCGCGTGTGGGGCACCGGCGTTGCCAGCAAGCGATGATCCGGCTCCAACGACGAGCTCAAGCCCAGCACCTCGATTTCCTGCAAGATGCTGGCAGCGCCTCCGACATGGTCGGTGTCGCGGTGGCTGAGCATCATCAGGTCGATGCGGCGCTCGCCGCGGGCAAGCAGCAAGGGCAGCAGCACAAGCTGGCCGGCATTGCTGTCGAACCCATAGGCCGGGCCGGCGTCATACAAGAGCAGATGCTGCCGCGTGCGCACCAGCACCGCCGTGCCCTGGCCCACATCAACCGCCAGCACTTCGAAGCGGCCCGCCTCAGGCCGCGTGTGAATCGGCCACAGGAACGGCAAAGCCAGCGGTAGCGCCAGCGCGCGCACGCGCCATGGCAGCGGCAGCACCAGCAGCAGCCCGGCCAGCACGCCGCCGGCCTGCGCCCACAGCGGCGCCACCGGCACGCGCCACACGGCCATTGGCAGCGCTGACAGCCATTGCAGCAGTCCGGCCAGTGCCGCCACCAGCCAGGCCGCCAGATCCCACAGCGCAGGCAGCGCCGCACCCAGCAAGGCGAGCGGCGTGATGAGCAGCGTCACCAACGGTATTGCCACCAGATTGGCCGCAAAGCCCACCAGCGAGACCTGCTGGAACAGCAGCAGGCTCAAGGGTGCAAGGCCCAGCGTGGCGACCCATTGGGTGTGCCAGATGCTGCGCGCGCTGTGCCAAAGCCGGGCACGCCAACCGGTTGCTGCCACAGCCGTCGGCTGATCGGGGCTGGACGCCATCAACAGGCCTACCGCTGCAAACGAGAGCCAAAATCCGGCCTGCGTGAGCGCCCAGGGATCGATCAGGCTCACGACCCAGGCCGCCGCCAGCAGCAGCGCCGGCCAGGGCCATTGCCGCCCCAGCGAGCGCAGCAGCGCCACGGTAGCCAGCATCCAGACCGTGCGCTGCGACGGCACGCCCCAGCCCGCAAACAAGGCATAGCCGAACGCCGCCAACACACCGCCCCAGAGCGCCGCGCGAGGCGCGGGCAGCCACAGCATCAGACCGGGTCGGGTGCGCCACAGCAGGCTGATCAATCCACCCGCAACCCAGGCGAACATGGTGACGTGCAAGCCGCTGATCGACATCAGATGTGCCACGCCGGTTTGACGAAACAACGCCCAGTCGTCGCGCTCGATGGCCGCCTGGTCGCCCAGCGACAACGCCGCCAGCACGCCGGCGGCGCGGGAATCAGGCACGCGCGCCGTGATCGCGTCACGCATTGACTGGCGCAGCCTGTCTACCGCAAACGCCGCCGCCTGTTTGACCAGCACGCCACCCGGGCGCAACGTGCCGGTGGCACGAATACCTCGCTCAAGAAGCCACAGCTCATAGTCAAAGCCATGCGGATTCATCAATCCGTGCGCCCTGCGCAAACGCACATTGAGCTGCCAGCGGTCACCGGCCCGCCAGGCCTGCCTGTCCGCCATGTCGGCCGATGCATAGGCAGCCAGCAGCAGGCGCCGGGGTACTTGGGCGCCCGGCGTCAGCACCTTCTCGACATCGAACTGGAAGCGCCAACCCGTCTCTCCGCCCAGCCCCATGCTGGCCTGCGGCAGCGACGAAATCAGCCCCTGCACCGAGACATCACGACCTTCCCATTCAAGCGGCAGCTGCTCTGCCATGGCGCCCTGCGCACGCCAAGCCGCGTAGGAAAATCCGAGCAGCCCCGTGGCCAGCACGAGCGCCACTTTGCCCACCACGCCGCGCCAGTCCGAGCTTGGCAGGCGCAAGCCAACCCACAGCAGCATCAGCGCCGCGACGCACAGCGATGCGAGTACCTGGACCGGCGGCAGCGTCGCCTGCGTGTGGACCATGGCCAAGCCCAGCAGGCTTGCCGCGCATGCCAACAAAAGAGCGCCCAGCTTGAGCTTCACGCGTGCACCGCCTCCCTGGATCAGCAGTGTAGGATTGCCGCTACCCGAACACACCCATGGCTTGCCCTATGCACACGACTTCCGTTTACGAGCGCCTCAAATCCTTGTCCATCACCTTGCCCGCCGTGTCGGCGCCGGCGGCTGCGTATCTGCCTTTCGTACAGAGCGGCAATCTGGTGTTTCTGTCCGGTCACATCGCCAAGCAAGACGGTAAACCGTGGGTCGGACAACTGGGGAAGAACCTGGATACCGCAACCGGCAAACAAGCCGCGCGCGCCATCGCGATCGATCTGATGGGCACCTTGCAGGCGGCAGTCGGTGGCGATCTGAATCGCGTGACGCGTATCGTCAAGGTGATGAGTCTGGTCAACAGCACGCCCGACTTCACCGAGCAACACCTGGTGACGAATGGCTGCTCGGAGTTGCTGGCCGAAGTATTCGGTGCCAAGGGCGCACACGCACGCAGCGCATTTGGCGTGGCGCAAATTCCGATGGGTGCCTGTGTGGAGATCGAGTTGATCGCAGAGGTGAGTTTGGCATGAGCCGAACACCCGATGTCCACGTTCAAGCCAGGTTGCTGGCGCTCATCTGCCTGGGTAGCTTGGCTGCCGTGAGTGCAGCGCTGATCGGGCAGCATGTATTCGGCGTACGGCCCTGCCCCTGGTGCGTCTTGCAGCGACTGGAGTTCCTCTTGATCGCGGTGGTGGCCGGACTGGGCTGGGCGATTCACCAGCTTCGCCCAGCCAGAATGTTGGCCTTTGTCCTGCTGTTTGCGCTGGGCGTAGCCGGAGTCGCAAGCGCCTATTACCAGCATGAGGTGGCTTCACAAATGGCTTCTTGCGCAATGACCTTGGCCGATCGAATTCTCACGGCCTTGCAGTTGGAGGCTGCGCTACCACCGCTCTTCATGGTGACCGCTTCTTGCAGCGAAGCCTCGCAATACCGGATGCTGGGACTGTCGTACGAGATCTGGAGTGGCGGATTGTTCACGGCCACGCTGGTGTTGGCATTGCTAGGCTTGCGCAAGCGCTGAAGCGCGTTCTTGTCAGGCTGAAAAAAAGGACGCCCTGCTGTTTGGGAGGGCGTCCTCTTTTTGCCTGAGCGCGTCAGGAACTGGAGCGGGTAACGAGGCTCGAACTCGTGACCTCAACCTTGGCAAGGTTGCGCTCTACCAACTGAGCTACACCCGCATACATGCCATTGCCTTGGAGGCGCGACCCGGAGTCGAACCGGGCTGACCGGATTTGCAATCCGGGGCATAACCGCTTTGCTATCGCGCCAAGAATCTTTGGTGGATTCTCACAAGATCGAAGAACTCTGGCGTGCTTGCCGGGCACAAGTTCTTCGACTACATCTGGAGCGGGTAACGAGGCTCGAACTCGTGACCTCAACCTTGGCAAGGTTGCGCTCTACCAACTGAGCTACACCCGCATTTTCCTACTTCGAGCGCAAGTTCGGCATCTCTGCTTCGTTCGCGTCGAAGGGCGAATTATATGTCGGTTTCAAACCCTTTCGCAAGTCGAGCGCTGCACCTGCGCTGCCTTTGCATATCAATGCTTGAGCCCATCGGCCACCGCGGCAGCGGCGGGCGTCTTCGCGTCAGTCTCGACCGGCACCACAACCGGCACGTCCTCGTCGGGCAATGCTTGCGGCACGGTCTCAAGCGCCAATTCCAGCACCTGGTCAATCCACTTCACCGGCACGATTTCAAGGTGGCTTTTCACGTTCTCAGGGATGTCCTGCAAATCCTTGGCGTTCTCTTCAGGGATCAGCACGGTCTTGATGCCGCCGCGATGCGCAGCCAGCAGTTTCTCTTTCAGGCCACCAATCTCGGTGACCTCGCCACGCAAGGTGATTTCACCCGTCATGGCAACCGACGCGCGCACCGGAATACCCGTCAGGGCCGAGACAAAGGCCGTCGTCATCGCCGCACCGGCACTCGGGCCGTCCTTTGGCGTCGCACCATCAGGCACATGGATGTGAATGTCACGCTTTTCGAACATCTCGTCCTTGATGCCGAGCCGCCTTGAGCGGCTGCGCACGACCGAGCGCGCCGCCTCGACCGATTCCTTCATCACGTCGCCCAACGAACCGGTACGAATGATATTGCCCTTGCCCGGCATGACGGCGGCTTCGATGGTCAGCAAATCGCCGCCCACTTCGGTCCAGGCCAGACCGACAACCTGACCGACTTGATTGGCCTTCTCGGCCTGGCCATAGTTGAAACGACGCACACCCAGGAAGTCGTTCAAATTGTCTTCAGTGACGACAACCTTGTCGGTATAGGTCTTGAGCTGCACACCTTTCACCACCTTGCGGCAGATCTTGGAGATCTCTCGCTCAAGCGAGCGCACGCCGGCCTCGCGCGTGTAGTAACGAACGATGCCACGCAAACCCGACTCGCTGAGATCCATCTCGGATGCCAGCACGCCATTGTTCTTGCACTGCTTGGGTACCAGATAACGCTGCGCGATATTGAGTTTTTCGTCTTCGGTGTAGCCCGACAGTCGAATCACTTCCATGCGATCAAGCAGGGCCGCAGGAATGTTCATCGAATTGCTGGTGGCCACAAACATCACGTCCGACAAGTCGAAATCGACTTCGACATAGTGATCGCTGAAGGTGTGGTTCTGTTCAGGGTCGAGCACTTCGAGCAAGGCCGAAGACGGGTCGCCGCGAAAATCCATCCCCAGCTTGTCGATCTCATCGAGCAAGAACAGCGGATTGCGCGTGCCCACCTTGGCCAGGCTTTGCAGCACTTTGCCCGGCATGGAGCCGATGTAGGTGCGCCGGTGACCGCGAATCTCGGCCTCGTCGCGCACACCGCCGAGCGCCATGCGCACGAACTTGCGGCCGGTGGCGCGCGCCACTGACTGCCCGAGCGAGGTCTTGCCCACGCCCGGAGGGCCCACCAGACACAGGATGGGGGCCTTCACCTTGTCAACGCGCTGCTGCACCGCGAGGTATTCGAGGATGCGATCCTTGACCTTGTCCAGACCGTAGTGGTCTTCGTTCAGCACCACCTCGGCATTGCGAAGGTCGTGCTTGATCTTGGTCTTCTTGCTCCAGGGCAGGTTGACCATGGTCTCGATGTAGTTGCGCACCACCGAGGCCTCGGCCGACATCGGCGACATCAGCTTGAGCTTCTTCAACTCGGCGTCGGCCTTCTTGCGCGCTTCCTTGGGCATGCGAGCCGCCTGGATCTTCTTGTCGAGCTCTTCAAGGTCGGCACCTTCTTCGCCGTCACCCAACTCCTTCTGGATGGCCTTGACCTGTTCGTTCAGATAGTACTCGCGCTGGCTCTTCTCCATCTGGCGCTTGACGCGGCCGCGGATGCGCTTTTCCACCTGGAGGATGTCGACCTCGTGCTCCAGCAGTTCGAGCAGTTTTTCAAGACGTTTGGACACCTCGTGCAAGTCCAGCACCGACTGCTTGGCCTCCAGCTTGAGTGGCAGATGCGCGGCGATGGTGTCGGCCAGCCGACCTGGATCGTCAATGCCCGCGATCGACGTAAGGATCTCGGGCGGGATTTTCTTGTTCAGCTTGACGTACTGATCAAACTGCTGCGTGACCGCGCGACGCAGCGCCTCTACCTCTGGCTTGGTATCGAGCTCTGGCGCAATCGGAACGACTTCGGCAACGAAGTGTTCTTCGCCCTCGGAGATCAGCTTGGTGGTGGCGCGCTGAATGCCTTCCACCAGCACCTTGACGGTGCCGTCAGGGAGCTTGAGCATTTGCAGAATGCTCGACACGCACCCCACCTCAAACATGTCGTCGGGTTTGGGCTCGTCTTTGCCGGCGGCACGTTGGGCCACCAGCATGATCTGACGGCCCGCCTCCATCGCGGCTTCAAGTGCCTTGATCGACATGGGGCGCCCCACAAACAGCGGGATGACCATATGAGGAAACACCACCACATCGCGCAGCGGCAACAGCGGCAGCGTAATGGGTTCAGCGGGCAAGACGGGATGACCGGACATGAAAACCTCTCTTTCTCGGACCCATCTGGGCCCGAGGGGTCAAATTGCAAGACTGGACCAATGCACTGCGAACGGCTGAGCCATCAGGCGCTGGCTTTTGCCTGCTCGCGATATACCAGCAAGGGTTTCACGCCTTCGTCGATATTGTGTTCGTCAAGAACGACCTTGGTCACCCCATCCAGTGCGGGCAGGTCGAACATGGTGTCGATCAGCGAAAGCTCCATGATGGAGCGCAGCCCGCGAGCACCGGTCTTGCGTGCCAGGGCCTTGCGGGCAATCGCCATCAGTGCCGAGGGTCGGATTTCCAATTCGACACCGTCCATTGCAAACAGCTTTTGATATTGCTTGAGCAAGGCATTCTTGGGTTCGGTCAGAATTTGCACCAGTGCATCCTCGCCAAGCTCACCCAAAGTCGCCACCACCGGCAGACGACCGACCAATTCGGGGATCAGACCAAACTTGATCAAGTCCTCGGGCTCGACCTCGCGAAACACATCTGAGACGCGCTTCTCGGACTTCGTCTTCACGGTCGCGCCAAAACCGATGCCCGACTTCTCGGAACGGTTTTGAATCACCTTCTCCAATCCGTCGAAGGCGCCACCGCAGATGAACAGAATATTCGTCGTGTCGATCTGCAAGAAGTCCTGATTCGGATGCTTGCGCCCGCCTTGCGGCGGCACCGAAGCCATCGTGCCTTCCACCAGCTTGAGCAGCGCCTGTTGCACACCCTCGCCCGACACGTCGCGCGTGATCGAGGGGTTGTCGGCCTTGCGCGAGATCTTGTCGATCTCATCGATGTAGACAATGCCGCGTTGCGCCCGTTCGACATCGTAGTTGCAGTTCTGCAGCAGCTTCTGGATGATGTTTTCAACGTCCTCGCCGACATAACCGGCTTCGGTCAAAGTCGTCGCGTCGGCAATCACGAAGGGCACGTTGAGGAGTCGCGCCAGCGTCTGGGCCAACAAGGTCTTGCCTGACCCGGTCGGGCCTATCAACAAGATATTGCTCTTGGACAACTCGACTTCGTCCTTCGAGTTCGCCATGTGCTTGAGGCGCTTGTAGTGGTTGTATACCGCCACCGCCAAGATGCGCTTGGCGGCTTCTTGCCCGATCACATAGCTGTCCAGGCTGTCCTTGATCTCGCTGGGCAAAGGCAAATCCGACTTGATCCCGTGCGCCTGACTCGTCTCGGCAGGGACCTCGTCACGAATGATGTCAATGCACAAATCTATGCATTCATCGCAGATGAATACGGACGGCCCGGCAATGAGCTTCTTTACCTCGTGCTGACTCTTCCCGCAGAAAGAGCAGTAGAGAACTTTTTCGCCGGAACTGCCTTTTTTTTCAGCCATTTGAGTAAGTGCCCGTCAGGCGGTATGCCTGCTGAATGGTAGTTTAAACATATCCGCCGCCTTGACTTGAACAAGCCTTCGATTGGCCCTCAATTGGGCGGCGCAATCCCGCCAGATCAAGGACGTTTGGCAATCACCTGATCCAGCAAGCCATAGGCTTTGGCCTCTTCGGCCGACATGAAATTGTCGCGCTCAGTGTCTGCCTGGACCTTTTCCAGCGGCTGTCCGGTGCGTTCGGCCAGGATTCTATTCAACTGCTCACGCGTCTTCAGAATCTCTCGGGCATGGATTTCAATATCGCTCGCCTGACCTTGGGCGCCGCCCGAGGGTTGGTGAATCATGACCTTGGAGTTGGGCAGCGCCAGGCGTTTGCCCTTGGCGCCGGCAGCCAGCAAGAACGCGCCCATGCTCGCGGCAATGCCCATGCACAGCGTCGAGACCTCGGGCTTGATGAATTGCATCGTGTCGAACACGGACATGCCCGCACTCACGCTGCCCCCCGGAGAATTGATGTAGAGAAAGATGTCCTTGTCGGGGTTCTCGCTCTCGAGGAACAGCATCTGGGCCACCACGAGATTGGCCGTCTGATCAT
Organism: uncultured beta proteobacterium; assembly: GCA_963740455.1. Lineage (GTDB taxonomy): Bacteria > Pseudomonadota > Gammaproteobacteria > Burkholderiales > Burkholderiaceae_C > Paucibacter. The sequence continues at coordinate 87,513 of CAVUEF010000011.1, read as the reverse complement.
TCACCGGACCCACCAGGAAAATGATGCGCTCGCGCAGCAAGCGGCTGTAAATGTCATAGGCACGCTCTCCGCGGCCCGACTGTTCAATGACGATGGGCACCATGCCCAAGTTTTGTGTTTCCAGTGCACTCATGAAAGATCCTCTTGAAGTTGCCTGTATTGTGGGGACTGATTATGTGGTCTCAAGAGCGGGCCTCAAAAAGCCAGGGCACCGGCCTTGCGACTCGGTGCCCTGGCAGACCCGACAAGAACAGTTCGGATCGAATCAGGCCGACATCAGTTCATCGAATGGCAAAGACTTTGCCGTAACTTTGGCGCGGCTCAACACGAAGTCAGTGACATTGTTCTCTATGACGACCGCCTCGACCTCGGCCATACGGTCGCGGTCGCTCAGGTACCAGCGCACCACTTCAGCCGGGCGCTCGTAACTCTGCGACATTTCTTCAATGTGGGACTGCAACTGTTCAGGTTTGGCCTGCAGATTGTTGGCTCGCACCAGTTCGGCAACAACCAGCCCCAAGCGAACACGCTTCTCGGCCTGCGGTTTGAAGATCTCCTCGGGAATCGGTGTGGTCTCCGCATCCTTTACGCCGCGCTTCTTCAGGTCTTCACGGGCATTGGCCACCATGCGCTCGCCTTCGGCGTCGACCAGCGCATTGGGCACATCCAGTTCGGCCACACTCACCAGCGCGTCCATGACCGCGGCCTTGTTGCGGCCCAGCACGCGGAACTTGACTTCACGCTCCAGATTCTTGCGAATGTCGGCGCGCAGCGATTCGACCGTCGCGTCCTTGATACCCAGACTCTTGGCAAAGGCCTCGTTGACCTCGGGCAGATGCTGGGCCTCGATCTTCTTCAAAGTCACCATGAAGTCGGCTTCCTTGCCTGCCACATCCTTGCCGTGGTAGTCGGCCGGGAAGACGAGCGGGAAAGTCTTGGACTCGCCGGACTTCATGCCGCGAACCGCCTTTTCGAAAGCTTCCAGCATTTGTCCTTCGCCGATCAGGAACTGAAACGCCTCCGCCTTGCCTCCCTGGAAGGATTCGCCGTCGATCTTGCCTTCGAAGTCGATCGTGACACGATCACCCTCGGCCGCCGCCTCAACGGCAGGACGCTGCGCGAAGGTGCGTCGCTGTTTGCGCAGGATGTCGACCGTCTTGTCGATCGCTTCTTCGGTCACATCGCTGCTGACGCGTGCGACTTCGGCTGCACCGAGGTCGCCAATCTTGACCTCGGGATAAATCTCGAAGGTCGCGTCGAAATCCATCTGTCCTTCGGGCGAGCTTTCTTTCTGCGCGATGCGCGGCATGCCCGCAACGCGCAGCTTGGCTTCGTTGGCGGCACTGGCAAACGCTGCGCCGAGCTTGTCGTTCATGACTTCGTAGTGGACCGAGTAGCCATAGCGCTGCGTCACCACGCTCATCGGCACCTTGCCCGGGCGAAAGCCGTCGGCTTTGACGGTGCGAGCGAGCTTCTTGAGGCGTTGCTCGACTTCCGAGTTGATATCAGCTGCCGCCAGCGTGAGCGTGATGCGGCGTTCGAGTTTTTCTAGGGTTTCGACGGTGACGGCCATTTTGTGACTCATATCTAGTTGTCTGGTGCGCGGGGCCGGACTCGAACCGGCACGCCGGTGAAGGCGTCAGGACCTAAACCTGGTGCGTCTACCAATTTCGCCACCCGCGCTAGGTGTATGGAGAGCCGGCCTCACTCGTGCGAGACCGGCCGCCCAGGGCGATCCGGAAAATCGATGATTGTAGCGGCTTGGCCGATTCAATTCGGAAAGTCCGCACTGTCTGCCGAGGCGACGCCAGGGAAAACGCCCGACGCGGAAGCGCCCGTTCCGACTCGACGCAAACTCAGGCGCTATGGTGACATCGTGCTTGCCACTGCGGGTCGTCTGACCCGAAACCATGCGGCGTACATGGCCGGCAAGGCAAGCAAGGTCAACAGGGTGGCCACAATCAATCCACCCATGATGGCCACCGCCATCGGCCCCCAGAACACGCTGCGTGACAGCGGGATCATGGCCAGCACCGCTGCAGCGGCCGTCAGCGCGATCGGACGAAAACGCCGCACAGCGGCCTCGACGATGGCGTGCCAAGTGGGGACGCCGCGCGCCCTGTCCTGTTCGATCTGGTCGATCAGAATCACCGAATTGCGCATGATCATGCCCATCAAAGCAATCACACCCAACAAGGCCACGAAGCCAAATGGACGGTCGAGCATCAGCAAGGCAGCGGCCACACCCGCAATGCCCAGCGGACCGGTCAGAAACACCAGCATGGCGCGCGAAAAGCTCTTGAGCTGAAGCATCAGCAAGGTGAATGTGAGGAACAGCATGATGGGCACGCCAGCTGCGATCGATCCTTGGCCTTTGCTGCTCTCCTCCACCGCACCGGCGACCTCGATCGAATAGCCGGCGGGCATCTTGGCAGCCAGTTCTTTGAGCAGCGGCGTCAGTTGGGCCGACACGGTCGGGCCCTGCATACCTTCGACGACATCGCCCTGCACCGTCACCGCGTAGTTGCGGCCGTCACGCCACAGCACGCCAGGCTCCCAGTTCAAGCTGACCCTCGCGATCTGGGTGAGCGGCACGGCGCGACCACTGCTGGTCGGCAGATAGGCGTTGCTGATGTCGCTGATCGCGCTGCGCTCCTCCAAAGGTTGGCGCAACACGATGTCGATCAGCTTGTCCCCCTCGCGGTACTGGCCCACTGTGCTGCCCGACAGCAGCGTGCGCGAGGTCTGCGCGATCGTCTGACTGCTCACCCCCAAGGCCCGCGCCTTGTCCTGATCAACGTCGAGTCGAAGCACCTTGATCGATTCGTTCCAGTTGTCGTTGACACCGCGCATATGCGGGTTGGCGCGCATCACGGCCTTGGCCCGGTCGGCCCATTCGCGCACCTGCTTCACATCCGTACCCATCACCCGGAACTGCACCGGATAGGCAACCGGCGGGCCGGTAGGCAACAATTTGACGCGGGCTCGCGCTTCGGCAAACTCGTCGGCCAGCAAAGCAGGCAGGCGCTTGCGCAGAACTTCGCGCTCGTTCAGGTCCTTGGGCAGGATCAGGACCTGGCTCACATTGGTCTGCGGGAACACCTGATCGAGCGGCAGGTAAAAACGCGGCACGCCACTGCCTATCCAGCTACTGACAGTGGCTACGCCGGGTTCACGCATGATGCGCTGCTCGAACCGCTTGGCAAGCACTTGGCTTTGCTGGATCGTCGACCCTTCCGGCAACCACAAGTCAACCAGGATTTCAGGCCGAACCGAGTCCGGGAAAAACTGCTGCTGCACCCGGCCCATGCCCGCCAGTCCGAGCACAAAGCTTGCAATGGTCAGCCCGATGGTGATCCAGCGATGTTCGACGCACCAGTTCACCGCCTTGCGAAAACGGTTGTAAAACGGCGTATCGAACAACTCGTGCACCTCGCCCGGCGTGCGCGCATGGGTGTGCAACAGCAAGGAGCCGAGATAAGGCACGAAGAACACCGACACCAGCCACGAAATCACGAGTGCTGCCGCCGTCACCGCGAAGATCGCGAAGGTGTATTCGCCGACTGCCGACTGAGCCAGACCGATCGGCAGGAAACCCGCCGCCGTGATCAAGGTTCCGGTCAACATGGGCATGGCCGTCACATCGTAGGCAAAGGTGGCGGCTCGCATCATGTCGTAGCCTTCTTCGAGCTTTCGCACCATCATCTCCACCGAGATGATGGCGTCGTCCACCAGCAGACCCAGGGCGATGATGAGCGAGCCCAGCGAGATCTTGTGCAGACCCACGCCCCAGAAGTACATGGTGATAAAGGTGATGGCCAGCACCAGCGGAATCGTGATACCGACCACCATGCCAGGCCAAATGTCTATGCGCAAAGGCCTTCTGTGCAAACCCAAGGCAATGAAACTCACGGCCAGCACAATCACCACGGCCTCGATCAGCACCTCGACGAACTCGCCCACCGAGCGCGAGACAGCCTCGGGTTGATCCTGGATCTGCATCATCTTGACGCCAGCGGGCAGCGACCTTTCGATCTTCGCTGTCGCCTGCTTCAGCGCCTTGCCCAAACGGACGATGTCGCCGCCCTTTGCCATTGAAATGCCCAGCGCGATCACCTCCTTGCCCTGGTAATGGACCATCACGGCGGGCGGATCCGAGTACGCACGCTCGATCTTGGCGATGTCGGCCAGACGCAGGCTGCTAACTACGCCGGTGACAGGGTTGATGGCGCGTATCGGCAGCGCTTTCAGTGCCTCGACCGAGTTCAGCTGACCGGCCACGCGAACCTGCACATTCTCGGCCCCTGCATTCAGCACGCCAGCACCTTCCACAGCGTTTTGGGCGGCGAGTTGGGCAAACACCTGGTTCAGGTCTATGCCCAGCTGGGCCAGTCGCCTTTGCGAAATTTCAACGAAAATCTTTTCGGGTTGAACGCCGAACAGCTCCACCTTGGCCACGTCGGGCACCTGGAGCAACTGTTGGCGCACCACTTCAGCATGCTCGCGCAACTCTTCACGCGTGAAGCCGTCTGCCGACAAGGCGTAGATGGAGCCATAGACGTCGCCAAACTCGTCGTTGAAGATCGGACCAAGCACGCCAGCCGGCAAGGTTTGACGCATGTCGCCAATCTTCTTGCGCACCTGATACCAGGCATTGGGCACATCCTTGGGCGGTGCGCTGTCCTTGAGCTGGAACATGGTCAGCGATTCGCCCGGCTTGGTGTAGCTGCGTATCTTGTCGGCGTAGGGTGTTTCCTGCAACGTCCTTTCGATCTTGTCAGTGACCTGCTCGGCCATTTGTCGCGCGCTGGCGCCCGGCCAGTAGGCCTGTACAACCATTGCCCTGAAAGTGAATGGCGGATCTTCGTCCTGTGCCAGCTGAAAATAGGCCACGACACCCAAAACCATCAGCACCACCAGCAGGTAGCGCGTCAATGGGGCGTGCTCCAGCGCCCAGCGCGAGATGTTGAAACGTGCCGTGGCTGAAGCGTCGTGCGGCGCAGAGGCGACTGGCTTGTTCATGCGTTCACCCCTGGCTTCAACGTGAGGCTGCACGGGCAGCCGCAGCGGCGCGCTCGGTCAATCCGTAGCGTTTGACCTTCTGCCCGGGCGTCAGCACATGCACGCCGGCCGTCACCACTTCCTGCCCGGCTTGCAAGCCACCGGTGATCACCACCTCATTGCCATCGGCGCCATGCACCTCGACAGGCTGAATGTTGACCGTCATCGATTTCGGATCGAGCAGCCAGACCGAAGATTTCCCCTGAAACTCGAGCACCGCGCTCAAGGGCAACTTGATCACTTGAGCCGGCCCTGGAAAGGCGAGCAGCACCGTCGCGGTCTGGCCGAGCTTGACGAGTGCTGACTGCAACTCGGCCTTGACCTGGAAGGTACGTGTGCTGGCGTCGGCTGCGGCCGATACCTCGCGCAGCTTGGCGTCGAGCAAGGTCTGGTCGCCGCCCCACAAGCGCACTTTCAAGGCCCCGGCCACCTCGGCCGCAGAACGAAAAGCTGAAACGCTATCTTCTGGCACCGAAAACACCACATCACGCGGCCCGTCTTGCGCCACGCGCACGATGGTCTGCCCAGCGCCCACCACGCCGCCGGGTTCGGCTTCTACGCTCGTCACGACCCCACCGACATCGGCCCGCAGGACGGCGTAGCCTGCCTGGTTGCGTTGCACTCTGGTTTGCACGCGCGCCTGACCCAGTTGTGATTGGGCGGCTTTCAGCGCGGTCGTGCGCCGCTCCAGGTCGGCGCCGCTGACAAAGCCCTGGTCGTGCAAATTCTTGGCGCGTTTGTAGTCGGCGAGACTGAGCTCGTAGTTGGCTTGCGCCGCCGCCTGATTGGCCCCGGCAGCGTCCTGCGCCAGTTTCAGATCCTGCGGATCGAGCTGGGCCAGCACCTGTCCGGCTTTCACCGTATCGCCCAAATTGACGCGCCTTTGCACCAGTTTGCCTGCCACCCGAAAGCCCAAACGAGACTCGGTACGGGCCCGCACTTCGGCCGCAAATTCATGCATTCCCCCGACACTGCCAACCGTCACCAACTCGGTACGCACGGCACGTACCGGGGCTGGCGCCTCCTGGGCTTTGCCGCAAGCAGCGAGGGCAAGTGCCGCCGTCAAAGCCAGAACTGAAACCAGACTTGGGACCTTGTGGAGATTGGGCATGAAGACCTCGAAGCAATCCGAGTAGAACAAAGTGCAGAGGCTGCAGATGTCAGGAAAGACATCCAAGCCATCAACTGACTGACCGGTCAGTAATATATTCAGAGCCTTCGCTGCTGTCAATTGCCAGGGATCAGACCGGCCCCAGTCAGCCACACCGGCATGCCTTGTCACACACAGCGTGGACAATGCAAACCGTGGAACATCGACATTACGAAAATTTTCCGGTCGCCTCGTTGCTATGTCCGCCTCATCTGCGTAGCACTGTGAGGGCAATTTATGGCTTTGCGCGCACCGCGGACGACATTGCAGACGAAGGTGACGCTTGCCCGCAACAACGACTGGCCGAGTTGCAGGCGTTTGAACAGGCCTTGCATGCGTGCGCACGCGACGAACCCGCCGACACGCGTTGGTCGCATGTCTTGGCTCCGTTGAAAACGGCCTTGCGTTCGCACCGGCTGCCAATGCCATTGCTGATTGATTTGCTGAGCGCTTTCAAGCAAGACCTGGCCAATCAAGACTATGCCGATCGCAACGAATTGCTGGACTATTGCCGCCGCTCGGCCAACCCGGTCGGGCGTCTGCTGCTGCACTTGTACGAGGTCAACGACGCTGACTCACTGCAGCGTGCTGACGCCATTTGCAGCGCCTTGCAGTTGATCAACTTCTGGCAAGACCTCAGCGTCGACGGGCCGCGCGGCAGGCTCTACGTACCGCAGTCAGACCTGGCACGGCACGGTCTGACTTCGCAACAGTTGCGCCAATGCCAGGACGGCCCGGCAGCGCGCCTGTTGATCCACGAACTGTGCGACTGGGCGAGGACCTTGATGCTGGAGGGGCAAGCGCTGGTGCATAGATTGCCCGGTCGCGCAGGATGGGAGTTACGATTCGTCGTGCAAGGCGGTCTGCGCATTCTTGAGAAAATCGAGCGCATGCAGTACGCCACCCTGACCCACCGACCCACCATCCGGGCTCCCGACCTCACCCTCATCGCATGGCGAGCGTTTCGTATGCGTGCGAGCAACCACCGCGACAAGGTCACGAGCAAATGACACCTGAGCAATATGTTCAGGACAAGGTCGTGCGTAGCGCTTCCAGCTTTTACTACGCCTTTCGCTTCCTGGCCCCGCAGCGGCGTGCTGCCATCACCGCGTTCTATGCTTTTTGCCGCGAGGTCGATGACGTCGTCGACGAGACCACCGACACAGGCGTGGCGGGTGCCAAGTTGGACTGGTGGCGCAAAGAGGTGAGCGCCGCATTTGCGGGCCGGTCAAGCCATCCGACGATGCGCGCACTGATGCCGCACGTGCTCACCTATGACATACGTCCCGGGCACTTGTTGGCGGTGATCGACGGTTGCCAGATGGACCTGGATCAGACGCGCTTTCTCGACTTCCCCAGCTTGGAGCGCTACTGCTATCTGGTGGCCGGAGTGGTGGGCGAAGTGGCTTCCAGCATCTTCGGCCGCACCCAAGCCAGCACCAACGCCTACGCCCAAAAACTGGGCGAGGCCATGCAGCTGACCAATATCATTCGAGACGTCGGCGACGATGCACGCCGCGGCCGCATCTACCTGCCGATGTCGGAGTTGCAGCAGTTCGAAGTCAAAGCACATGAAATCCTCAAGCGCCAGGCACCCTGGGGTTATAGCGAACGCTTCACGGCATTGATGCAGTTCCAGGCGCAGCGTGCGAATCGCCTCTATGACGAGGCCTTCGCCTTGTTGCCTGAAGCTGACCGGCGTGCGCAAAGACCGGGTCTCATGATGGCCAATATCTACCGCGCACTGCTGCACGAGATCGAAAGAGAAAGATTTCAAGTCCTGCATCAACGCATTTCGCTGACGCCGCTGCGCAAGTTCTGGATTGCGATGCGCACCAATTGGCGCGGACGCTGATGCAGCGGCGCCTTGATGTGGCCGTGATCGGCGGCGGATGGGCGGGTCTGGCCGCGGCGGTTCAGGCCACACAAGACGGCCACCAGGTCACCTTGTACGAGATGGCATCGAAATTGGGAGGGCGTGCACGCAGCGTGCATTGCCGGGATCAAAGCGGTCAAGACCTGACCCTTGACAACGGCCAGCACATACTGATTGGCGCCTACCACCGAAGCCTGGCCTTGATGACCCAGGTCGGGGTGTCCCCCGATCAAGTTCTGCAGCGTCTGCCTCTGCGCCTTTGCTATCCGGACATGACAGGCCTGAGTCTGCCCTGCGGACCTCCGTTGCTGGCGTTTGCGCGTGCTGTGCTGGCATGCCGGCAATGGCGCTGGCGCGATCGCTGGAGCATGTTGCGACATTGCGCTGTGTTGGCAATGAAGGGGTTTTCTTGCGATTCGCGACTCACTGTTGCCGATCTGTGTGCCAACTTTCCCGAGCCGGTGCGCGAGCAATTGATAGAGCCGCTGTGCGTCGCAGCCCTGAATACACCCATGTCCAAGGCCAGCGCGGAGGTATTTCTTCGCGTATTGAAAGACGCGTTGTTCTCCGGCCCCGGCTCATCCGATCTGCTGCTGGCCCGCAAGCCGCTGAGCGAACTGCTCGCCGATCCCGCTGCCGCCTGGTTGCAGACCAAGGGCGCGTGCGTGCGTTTGAATCAACGCATACGACAGGTGCGCCGGCAGGATGGGCAATGGCGGGTGGACGGGCAGATATTCGACGCCGTGGTGCTTGCATGCACAGCTGCCGAGGCGGCACGTTTGGCCGGGTCGATCGATGCTGCCTGGGCCCGGACGGCTGGCGCACTCCACTATGAACCCATCGTCACCGTGTATCTGCACAGCCCGGGCAGCCGCCTGCCCATGCCGATGATGGCCCTGCACCAAGGACCCGAGGCCCCGGCCCAATTTGTGTTTGATCTGGGCCAGTTGCATGGGGACTCGCAGGCGGCGGGTCGTTTCGCCTTTGTCATCAGCGGCGCCGGCGCGTGGTTGGAGCGCGGTTTGGCGAGCACGGCCCAAGCCACCCTCGCTCAGGCCATGCAGGCCTTGGCGAAATATTGGCAGAAGCCACCCATGTTGCTTCGCGTGCTGAGCGAAAAGCGCGCCACATTCGCGTGCACGCCGGGCCTGCAGCGTCCGCATGCTCGCATTGCCCCAGGTTTGATTGCCGCGGGCGACTATGTGCAAGGACCTTATCCGGCCACCCTCGAAGGCGCCGTGATGTCCGGATATGCTGCCGCCAAGTTGATCGCAGGCCAGACTTCGCTGTGAGTGATGGTCCGGTACCAGCGGCGCAAAAAAACTTTGCAACGCCGACACGCATGGTCACCATCTGACGTTCAATCTCGCGATGCAAAAGAGCAAAAAAATCCAGCACAATGAGCGCATGCGTAAAAAAGAGGCTCAGGTTCCGACCATTCAGGTGCTGGAACGCAGTTTCGCCCTGCTGGACCTGCTGGCCAGCCATCAAGATCCGATTTCGCTGAAATATATCAGCGCAACCACCGGCCTCCACCCTTCCACCGCGCACCGCATCCTGAATGACCTGGTCATAGGACGCTATGTGGATCGACCTGAGACCGGCAGCTACCGGCTGGGCATGCGTCTGCTCGAACTCGGCAATCTGGTGAAAGCTCGCCTGGATGTGCGCGACGCCGCACTAGGACCCATGCGCGATTTGCACAAACTCACCCATCAACCCGTGAACCTGTCGATGCGCCAGGGTGACGAAATCGTCTATATCGAACGCACGTATAGCGAGCGCTCAGGCATGCAGGTGGTGCGCGCCATCGGTGGAAGGGCGCCGCTTCATCTCACATCAGTTGGCAAGCTGTTTCTGGCCTTTGACGACCCGCAACGCGTGCGCGCCTACGCCACTCGAACCGGCTTGGCCGGCCACACGCGCAATAGCATCACCAATATTGCAGCGCTGGAGCGCGAGTTGGCGCTCGTACGCCAACGTGGTGTAGCCCGCGATGACGAGGAACTGGAGTTGGGTGTGCGCTGCATGGCAGCTGCCATTCATGACGACCAGAACAAGCTGGTGGCAGGGCTGTCGATCTCGTCGCCCGCTGATCGCCTCGAAGAAGCGTGGTTGCAAAACCTCAAGGATACGGCGGAGAAAATCTCAGCCGCCTTGGGCTATCGACAACAGACCGGGTCTGAACGACCGCATCGGCCTCAGTGAAAACGCCACCCGAAGGTGGCGTTCCTGGCTGCTGTGTCTGGGGGGGGCTTCACTCGGTCACCTTGGTGGCGTTGTGTATGACCCACTTCTTGACGCGCTCCGCGTCGGCGATCCGCGAGTACTTGCCCGCGGAGTCCAGAAACACCATGATCAGTTTGCGCCCCGCCATTTGCGCTTGCATCACCATGCAGCGACCTGCTTCATTGATAAAGCCGGTCTTTTGCAGGCCGATATTCCAGGACGGGTTGCTCACCAAGCGATTGGTGGAGTGAAACTGCATATTGCGCCGGCCAACGGCCACACTGTGCTCTGCCGTGGTCGAGAAGTTCCGCAGTATCGGCACTTCATGGGCTGCCTTCACCAGCACCGCCAGATCACTGGCACTGGACTGGTTTTTGCTAGACAGCCCGGTGGGTTCGACATAGTGGGTGTCGTTCATGCCAAGCGCTTTGGCTTTCTGATTCATCGCCTGGACAAACACCGACAAGCCACCAGGAAAATGCCGGCCCAGCGCGTTCGCTGCACGGTTCTCGGACGACATCAACGCCAGATGCAACATTTCTTCGCGACTAAGTTTGGTACCCACCGCCAGACGTGAATGACTGCCCTTCTCGGTGTCGATATCGTCCTGAGTGATCGTCAATACTTCATTCATCGGCTGCTGAGCTTCCACCACCACCAGCGCCGTCATCAGCTTGGTGATCGACGCAATGGGCAGCACGGCAGACGGGTTCTTGGAAAACAACACTTCGTTGGTGTCCTGATCCATCACCAACGCAACGCTGGACTTCAGCGACAGCGCGTCCGCCTCACCATGCAATCCGTAGATTTGTCCAAAAGAAAGTTTCGCAGGCGCCATATCGGCCACTGACACTCTGCGAGCGCGGATCCCGGCCTTGGCCTTGCGATGCGATGCGACGGTCTTGGAGGCCGCAGTGGCTTCGGCCGCCTGCGCGGTTCCCTGAGCCACGAAGGTGCCGCCCAGTGTCAGCGACACACCCAGGGCTGCGGTCGAAAAAAACGCGGCAAGTGATTTCAAACCATTCCCCGGTGACAGACTTGCGGCAGTTTATGTGAAAGAAAAAACATTCACAAGATCAAACGCTTACACAAACCTTCTAATGAAGGCCGTTGTATGCAGGAGTGCGCGAAAACAGCCGTGTTAACCCTGAGCTGCGACCCGCTCGATCTTGCTGCGCAGCTTGTTGAGCCCGCTCAGATAGGCCTTGGCTGATGCCACCACGATGTCCGGATCGGACCCCACACCGTTGACCACACGTCCACCATGCTGGAGCCTCACGGTGACCTCTCCTTGTGATTCTGTGCTGCCGCTGGTGATGGCATTCACCGAATACAGCTGCAACTCGGCGCCACTTTGGACCATGGACTCGATCGCCTTCAAACTGGCGTCGACCGGCCCGTTGCCTTCGCTTTCGGCATGAAATTCTTGCTCGCCCGCGGCAAAGACCACGCTGGCATGCGGACGCTCGCCCATTTCGGAGTGCTGCGACAAGGCCAGCAATCGGTAGTGTTCATGCTCGGAAGTGACGGCCTCGTCCATCACCAGGGCCAGAATGTCTTCGTCAAAAATATCGCTCTTGCGGTCGGCCAGGTCTTTGAAGCGTGCGAACGCGGTGTTGATGTCGGCTTCGGATTCGAGCGCAATACCCAACTCCAGCAATCGTTGCTTGAAGGCGTTGCGCCCGCTGAGCTTGCCCAGCACGATCTTGTTGGCGGCCCAGCCCACATCCTCGGCGCGCATGATTTCGTAGGTGTCGCGAGCCTTGAGCACACCGTCCTGATGGATGCCCGAGGCATGCGCAAACGCGTTGGCGCCGACCACGGCCTTGTTGGGCTGCACCACAAAGCCCGTGGTCTGCGACACCAGACGCGAGGCAGGAACGATCTGCGTCGCGTCGATGCCGAGTTCGAGCTTGAAGTAGTCGCGCCGCGTCTTCACTGCCATCACGATTTCTTCCAGCGAGCAGTTGCCCGCGCGCTCGCCCAGTCCGTTGATGGTGCATTCCACTTGGCGCGCGCCACCGATCTTCACGCCCGCCAGCGAATTGGCCACCGCCATGCCCAGGTCGTTGTGACAGTGCACCGACCAGATCGCCTTGTCGGAATTGGGCACGCGCTCGCGCAAGGTCTTGATGAAACTGCCATACAGCTCGGGAACGGCATAGCCGACCGTGTCGGGAATGTTGACGGTGGTGGCACCTTCGGCAATCACCGCCTCGAGCACGCGGCACAGAAAGTCCATGTCCGAGCGATACCCGTCTTCGGGCGAGAACTCGATGTCGTCGGTCAGATTGCGTGCGAAACGCACCGATTGCCTGGCCTGCTCGAACACTTGATCGGGCGTCATGCGCAGCTTCTTCTCCATGTGCAAAGCGCTGGTCGCAATGAAGGTATGAATGCGCGCGCGCTGTGCGCCCTTCAAGGCCTCGGCAGCTCTGGAGATGTCGCGGTCGTTGGCACGCGCCAGCGAGCACACGGTACTGTCGCGTATGGCGTCGGCAATCGCCTTGACGGCTTCGAAGTCACCGTTGCTTGAGGCGGCAAATCCAGCCTCTATCACATCCACTCGCAGCCGCTCCAACTGGCGCGCAATGCGCAGCTTTTCGTCCTTGGTCATCGATGCACCGGGCGATTGCTCGCCATCGCGCAAGGTGGTGTCAAAGATGATGAGCTTGTCGGACATGAGGTTCTCCAGCTGAAAGTGAAAGACAAAAAAAACGGCCCGCTTGCGAATTCGCGCGGGCCGTTGATGCAGGGATTTGAGACGAATGCGATCAGCGCGCCCAGAGTGCCTCGGGTAGTAGTAGCAGGGACAGCGCGGCGTTGCACATCGTGGGCTCAATATATCACGTCAGTTTCAGACCCACTCACTGATGCAAGCTTCTTTGCCGCATCATTGATGCAGGCCTTTTTGCCGCATCATTGATGCAGGCCTTTTTCATCCGGCTCGTCGGTCGAAGTTGAAATCAAGCTCACCGGACGCCCCTTCATGCGTTTGTAGACGTAGACCCCGTAGCCCGAAAATCCATAGATGCAGAACAGCCCGAACAATACGATGGGAGGATGGATGGTGACCACCGCAATGCCCAGGGCAATCGCCACGATCACGACGAACGGCACGGTGCGTTTGAAGCTCACATCCTTGAAGCTGTAAAACGGCACGTTCGTCACCATCGTCAGACCGGCATACAAGGTCAATGCAAACGTGGCCCAGGCCAGCGGCAGGTTGGCGTGCACGGCTTTTACCCCGGCATCGTCCACGACCCAGATGAAGCCCACGACCAAGGCAGCCGCCGCCGGGCTGGGCAGCCCCTGGAAGTAGCGCTTGTCCACCACGGTGATATTGGTGTTGAAGCGTGCCAGCCTGAGCATCGCCCCGGCGCAATAGACAAAGGCTGCAATCCAGCCCAGCTTGCCCAGACCTTTGAGCGCCCACTCGTAGACGATGAGTGCAGGTGCGGCGCCAAACGAAACCATGTCGGACAAGCTGTCCATCTGCTCGCCAAACGTTGATTGCGTGTTCGTCATGCGCGCCACACGGCCGTCCAGACTGTCCAGCACCATGGCGCAAAAAATGCCGATCGACGATTGGTCAAAACGCCCGTTCATGGCCATCACGATGGCGTAGAAGCCGCCAAACAATGCGGCCAGCGTGAAGAGATTGGGGAGTATGTATATGCCCTTGCGGCGGGGGCGTACCCGGTCGTGCACGTCGCCGTCATCGGCATCTTGATGTTGTGGGTCAATCATGGGTGGTGAGGATACCTCAGCCACCCATTGACAAGACCGCGCGGCCCGGGAGCTGCGCGGTCTGATACCAAGATCTCAGTCAGTTGGTACCAGAGCGCTGCGCGGTCTGATACCAAGACTCCAGTCAGTTGGTACCAGAGCGCTGCGCGGTCTGATACCAAGATCCAGTCAGTTGGTACCAGAGCGCTGCGCGGTCTGATACCAAGAGATTAGTTTTTCGATTGATCGACCAAACGGTTCTTGGCGATCCAGGGCATCATGCCGCGCAGCTTGGCGCCCACCACTTCGATCTGATGCTCTGCCGTCAGGCGGCGGCGCGACAGCAGCGTCGGTGCACCGGCGCGATTTTCCAGGATGAAGCTCTTGGCGTATTCGCCGGTCTGGATGTCCTTGAGTGCCTGGCGCATCGCGTTCTTGGTGTCTTCCGTCACGATCTTCGGACCGGTCACGTATTCGCCGTATTCCGCGTTGTTGGAGATCGAGTAGTTCATGTTGGCGATGCCGCCCTCGTAGATCAGATCGACAATCAACTTCAGTTCGTGCAGGCACTCGAAGTAAGCCATCTCGGGCGCATAGCCGGCCTCGGTCAGCGTCTCGAAACCCGCCTTGATCAATTCGACTGCGCCGCCGCACAACACCGCCTGCTCGCCGAACAAGTCGGTCTCGGTCTCCTCACGGAAACTGGTCTCGATCACACCGGCCTTGCCGCCGCCGTTGGCCGACGCATAGCTCAAGGCCAGGTCACGTGCTCGGCCGGTCTTGTCAGCGTAGACAGCGATCAGGTGCGGCACACCGCCGCCTTGGGCGTATGTGGAGCGCACGGTATGGCCAGGCGCCTTGGGGGCGACCATCCATACGTCGAGATCGGCACGCGGCATGACTTGGCCGTAATGCACGTTGAATCCATGCGCAAAGGCGAGCGATGCGCCTTGGCGAATATTGGGCTCCACTTCGTGCTTGTAGACCTCGGCGATTTGCTCGTCGGGCAACAGCATCATCACGACATCGGCGGCCTTCACTGCGGCGCCAATTTCAGCAACCTGCAAGCCGGCCTTTTCTGCTTTGGCCCATGAGGCGCCACCACGGCGCAGACCGACCGTGACTTTGACTCCGCTGTCGTTCAGGTTTTGCGCATGCGCATGTCCCTGCGAGCCATAGCCGATGATGGTGACATGCTTGCCCTTGATAAGGCTCAGGTCGGCGTCTTTGTCGTAATACACATTCATGTGATTCTCCTGTCGAAATCGATTTGCCAATGCTGGCTTGTTGAAAAAAGGTTACGAAGCTATACGCGCAGGATGCGCTCGCCGCGGCCAATGCCGCTGGCACCTGTTCTGACGGTCTCCAGAATGGCCGTGCGATCGATCGCGTCGATGAAGGCGTCCAGTTTCGAGGCGTCTCCGGTCATCTCTATCGTGTAGGTCTTCTCGGTGACGTCGATCACATGGCCGCGGAAGATATCGCAGGTGCGTTTGAGTTCTTCACGCTCCTTGCCGACCGCGCGGACCTTGATCAGCATCAGCTCGCGTTCGGTGTAATGGCCCTCGGTCAGATCCACCACCTTGACGACCTCGATCAGACGGTTCAGGTGCTTGGTGATTTGCTCGATCACCTCGTCCGATCCTGAGGTCTGGATGGTCATGCGCGACAGCGAAGCGTCCTCGGTGGGTGCCACCGTCAGGCTTTCGATGTTGTAGCCGCGCGCCGAGAACAGCCCCACCACGCGCGACAGCGCGCCGGGCTCGTTCTCTATCAGCAAAGCGATGATGTGTTTCATTGAGACCTCGTGTTGACGCGCTCTTCAAGCCTGCTGCGGTAACTGCAAACCCTTGGCCACGCCTTGCGATGTTGAAAAATATTTCGTCGGTGTGCCCGCCCCCCACCCGTCGCTTGTGTCGGGGCGGTAACCCCGAAACAGACGGCGGAGTTCGGCGCGTCACAAGTCCTCGGAACCCAGCAGCATCTCGGTGATGCCCTTACCTGCCTGCACCATCGGCCAGACGTTCTCGGTAGGATCGGTGCGCACGTCCAGAAACACGGTGCGATCCTTCAGCCTGATGGCTTCGCGCAGCGCCGGCTCCACGTCTTCGGGTCTCTCCACCAGCAGACCCACATGGCCGTAGGCTTCGGCCAGTTTGACGAAATCGGGCAGCGCGTCCATATAGCTGTGTGAGTAGCGCTTGCCGTAGCTCAGTTCCTGCCACTGACGCACCATGCCGAGATAACGATTGTTGAGCGCGACGATCTTCACCGGCGTCTTGTACTGCTGGCAAGTGGAAAGCTCCTGGATGCACATCTGGATCGAGCCTTCGCCGGTGATGCAAAACACATCGGCTTCCGGCTTGGCCAGCTTGATGCCCATCGCATAAGGGCAGGCCCACACCCATGGTGCCGAGGCCGCCAGAGTTGATCCAGCGGCGCGGTTCGTCAAAGCGGTAGTACTGCGCGGCCCACATCTGGTGCTGACCCACGTCGGACGTGATGTAGGCATCGCTGTCCTTGGTCATATTCCACAAGGCCTCGACGACGGCCTGCGGCTTGATCACGTCGGGCGCGGTCTTGTATTTCAGGCACTCGCGCGCGCGCCAGGTGTTGATCTGTCCCCACCAGGAAGCCAGCGCTTGGGCGTCAGGCCTTGCCTGGCCCTCCTTGATCTGCGCGATCAACTCCTGCAGCACGTCCTTCACGTCGCCGACGATGGGTACATCCACCCGCACGCGCTTGGAGATCGACGACGGGTCGATGTCAATGTGAACGATCTTGCGTTCGACCGCTGCAAAGTGCTTCGGGTCGCCGATCACGCGGTCATCGAAACGTGCGCCCACGGCCAGCAGCACGTCGCAGTGCTGCATGCTCATATTGGCTTCATAGGTGCCGTGCATTCCCAGCATGCCCAGGAACTTGGGATCGCTGGCCGGATACGCGCCCAAGCCCATCAAGGTGTTGGTGCATGGGTAGCCGAGCAGGTCGACCAATTCGCGCAATTCAGCCGAAGCATTGCCCAGAATCACGCCGCCGCCGGTGTAGATGTAGGGGCGCTTGGCCGTCATCAGGAGTTGCACCGCCTTGCGTATCTGGCCCGCATGGCCTTTGCGCGCGGGGTTGTAGGACCGCATTTCGATGTGCGTGGGATAGCTGAACGCCGCCGTGGCCTGCGACACATCCTTCGGGATATCCACCACCACCGGGCCGGGACGGCCGGTGCGCGCGATGTGAAACGCCTTCTTCAGGGTCACCGCCAGGTCGCGCACGTCCTTCACCAGGAAATTGTGTTTGACGATCGGGCGCGTGATGCCCACCGTATCGCATTCCTGGAAAGCATCCAACCCTATCGCCGGCGTCGGCACCTGACCGGTGATGATGACCATCGGAATCGAGTCCATGTACGCCGTGGCGATACCGGTGACGGCATTCGTCACGCCCGGCCCCGAGGTCACCAGCGCCACACCGACGTCGCCGGTGGCGCGCGCATAGCCATCGGCAGCATGCACCGCAGCCTGTTCGTGGCGCACCAGCACGTGCTGGATGCTGTCTTGCTTGAACAGCGCGTCGTAGATGTAAAGCACCGCGCCGCCCGGATAGCCCCAAAGGTACTTGACACCTTCGGCCTGCAGGCAGCGAACGAGGATTTCAGAGCCGTTGGGCTCGGTTGATTGAGTGGCTTGCGGCAGTGCCATTGAGGCACGCTTGACGTCCGCGGCAGACATGTCCATTTCGAACCTTTGTGAATTTCTCTGACGAAAAACCATCGGTGCTCCTTCTCGCACCTTCGTGGGGTGGACTCGGAACCTGCGCGGTCAAAAACGAGTAGCCCGGGTCGGGCGGCCAGCTTGAGACCAAAATGTTGTGCAACGCAACATTATCACACCAGATGAGGCCACCCGCATCAACAGCACGAACTCTGTCGATGTACCGCTGTGCTTGACCTCCATCAACCCGCTCGCGCTCCAATGTTTGATGATCAAGTACTTTCCCTCTACGGAAGATTCCGCATGAAACACGCCAACGTCCTCGCTGCCCTCATTCTTGCCGCTGCCAGTCTCACGGTTCAAGCGGCCCCCTCTCAACAGACCCCTCCACTCAATGGAGAGGTCCTTGAAGTCAAGGACGTGGACCTTTACACCTACTTGCGCCTCAAGACCAAGGATGGCGAAACTTGGGCCGCCGTGCCCAAAGCGCCCGTCAAGAAAGGTGCCCAGGTCAGCATCGAAAATCCCATGGTGATGGATAACTTCGAAAGCAAGTCGCTCAAGAAGAAATTTGACAAGATTGTGTTCGGTTCGCTCGCTGATGCGAACGCCAAGTCCCCGATGTCGATGATGCCCGCCCACGGCGGGGCAGGTGTCGCTGGGGCCCCTGTGAGCAAGGTCGAAAAGGCCACCGGCCCGAATGCCAAGACCGTTGCCGAAGTGGTGGCTGGCGGGGCGGCTCTCAAGGACAAGCCCGTGGTCTTGCGCGGCCAGGTCGTGAAGGTCAATCTGGGCATCATGGGCAAGAATTGGCTCCACCTGCAGGATGGCTCGGGGACGACGACAAAGGGCACGAACGACATTCTGGTGACCACCAAGGACAAGGCAGAGGTGGGTGCCATCGTGACCGCCAAAGGCATGGTGCGTACCGATGTGAACCTCGGTGCCGGCTACAACTACGCGGTTCTCATCGAAGACGCCGCGCTGCTAAAGTAGGCGCCTCTACAAGCCGCCCTCGAAAGCAGCGCCTGCCACTCTCGGCATCTTGGTGTGGGGCGGCAAGCGCGGCAGGACATGGGCGCATCGAGGTAACGGGCGGTGCTTGAGCGCTGCGCCCATCTTCCGCTCACTGTCGGTGAGATAATCGCGCCCGATTCGCCATTTCACGGACACCCTCGCGCTCACACTTGGCCACCGACAAAGAACTCAGCGACTTCCTCAAGAGCGTGGAGAAGCGCGCCTTCAAGCGTACGGCCTATCTCGTTCGTGATGAAGATGCAGCGCTTGACATCGTGCAGGACGCCATGATCCGGTTGGCCGAGAAATACCTGGAGCGGCCTGCGGCGGAACTGCCTCTGCTGTTTCAGCGCATCCTCTCCAACGCGTCCATGGACTGGTTCCGGCGCCAGAAGGTGCGCAACGCGGTCATGCAGAATATGTCCGACTTTGAGTCACTGGCCGGCGACGCTGATTTCGACCTGCTTGAAGTATTGGAGTCCCGAGGTCAGCTCTCGGATGCCGGGAGCCCGGCCGATCAGGTCTCAAGGGCACAGACCTTGCTTGCCATCGAGGTCGAAGTGGCCCAATTGCCGACGCGTCAACGAGAAGCCTTCTTGCTGCGTTATTGGGAGGAGTTCGATGTCGCCGAGACGGCCAGCGCCATGGGCTGCACTGAAGGGAGTGTCAAAACGCATTGCTCGCGCGCTGTACACGCCCTGGCAAAGGCACTCAAGGCAAAGGGAATCACACTATGAAACAAGTCAAACTCAGCTCCCCCGCTTCCAACCCGCACAGCGGCGTCAGCATGGATGCCTTGCAGCATCGCTTGGGCACGCGAATGGGCGAATGCCTCACCGAGCGGTCAGAACAATTGCCGCATGATGTTTGTGAGCGACTGCGCTTTTCGCGTGAGGCCGCGCTGAAACATGCCCATGAGCTGCGTCGTGCGCAAGCACGTCCCCTGCATGGCATGGGCCTGAACTGGGCGGGCATCGGGCAAGTTGCCGCCCTGTCCGGCGGACCCGAACGGTCGCCCTGGTGGCTCAAGTTCGCATCACTTGTGCCTTTGGTGGGATTGGTGCTTGGTTTGGTGTTGATTCAGCAAGGGCAACTCTATGAGCAAATCTTGGCTGTTGCCGATGTCGATACCGCCTTGCTGGCTGACAATTTGCCGCCTGCCGCCTATAGCGACCCCGGCTTTTCAGAGTATCTGTCGACCCAAAACGACTGAGCGGAACAGGGTATGACGCGAGTGACCCCTTGTCTTGTTGGATTACCTCCACTGAATTCACTCAACTGTTTGTGTGGCTTGACTCTGTTGGCCTTTTTGTGCGGGCCGGTCCTGGCCCAGGAGGTGGCCGTGCCCGCCGCGGTCGCTCCATCCGGGCCGTCGCTCGCCACTGATCTCGTGCCGATTGCCGCTCCTGCGGCCACGCAAAGTCCATCAGCAAGCGGCGCTTTGAGCACTGCTGCCGTGCCGGCGCAAGCCAAGCCGGTCGCCGCGACCCACAACCGATGGAAGGGTCTGAGCGCTGTGCAGCAGCGGGCCCTCGCACCCTTGGAAAATGACTGGAGTCACCTGGACGCGCAGCAACGGCTCAAATGGCTGGAAATCGCGTCCCGCTTTGCATCGATGCCGATCGAAGAACAAGCACGTCTGCAAGAGCGCATGAGCAGCTGGGCCAAGCTCTCGCCGGTCGAACGCAATCGCGCGCGTCTGATGTTTCTGCAAGTCCAGAAAATCGCGCCGGAATCACGTCAAGCCAAATGGGATTCGTACCAGGCGCTGGCTCCCGAGCAACGCCAGGAACTGGCCGACAAAGCAGCCCAAAGGGCCTTGGCAAGCCACGCAGCCGCTGTCGCATTGCAAGCCAAGCAGGGAAAACGCCTTGCCGCTGGTGCCAAGCGGGGACCGGCTGATCATGCGAAGTCCAATCTGGTGCCCGCTCGCGCCAGTGCGCCTCGCCCCAAGCCGGTGACGCCCACTTTGCTCCAGAAAAAGCCCGGGGTCACGACGATGCTGATCAACCAGGCGGCCGCGCCTCCGCCGCATCAACACAGCGGTTTCACGAAAATCGTCGCCACACCTGATCTGGTGGACCCCAACACTCTGCTTCCCAAACGGACAGCCAGCACGGCGCGCGCTCCCGAACCGGCAGTCGCGACGCCTCCTCGCCAATGACCTCAAGTGCTTCCAGCGCAAGCAGCCCGGCGCCGGGGATGGCGCGTCGCCTGGCCAGCCTGATGTACGAAGCAGTGGTCTTGTTTGGCGTCGTCTTCGTGGCCGCCTATCTGTATTCCAGCCTGACCCAGCAGCGCCACGCACTCACCGGCATGCACGGATTGCAGGCCTTCCTGTTCCTGGTCCTGGGCATCTATTTCATCTGGTTCTGGACCCACGGCGGCCAGACCGTGGCGATGAAAGCCTGGCATGTGCGCGTCGTCGATGGGCGGGGTCAAGCATTGACACAAGGTCGCGCCTTCGCCCGCTACGTGTTGAGCTGGCTGTGGTTTGCGCCGGGATTGACTGGCGTCGTAACCCTCAAACTGACCGGAGCCGGGCCGATTTTCGGCGCCATCGTGGCTGGCATGTTGGGCTATGCCCTGCTGGGCTGGCTGCTGCCCGACCGCCAGTTCTTGCACGATTGGCTGTGCCGCACCAGGCTCATCAGGCAAGACATGACCCCACCGTCGGCAACGATCTGAGCAACGCGGTTACTTCGTGGCACCTGAAGAATCGCTGTCGGGTTCGCTCTCGGCGCGTAGTGCGGCGCCTGCCTCGCCAGACATACGCAAGGCAAATGCAGCCAGCGGCGGACCTACCGTCTCAAACACGGCCACCGCCGCCAGCACCACCGCCGCGACCTGCGCACCCAATACCGGCAACATCCCGCTGATGGTCTGAACCAGACCAATCGCAAGACCGGCCATGGGAACCAACAGAAGCCCGGTGGCCAGCGAGCGGCGATGCGAAACACCGAAAGCCACGCCGCAGCCGTAGACCGATATCAACTTGGCCGCACTCCGCGCCACCACATACGCAATGGCCAAGGGCGCGTATTGCACGACCGCACTCAGATGAAGATTCGCTCCTGCGAACACGAACAAGATGATGAGGAACACCTCGGCACCACCGCCGAAGTCGACCCGTGTCAGACGCGAGCGCCCCTGCAGCCAGCGACAGGCAATGCCCAGGCTCAAGGCTGCGAACAGGCTCGAAACCTTCAAAGCCACGGCAAGCCCCAGCGTCAACATGACCGCACCGACCACCAGGGCGAAGCGAAAATGCAACTCGTTCTTGCGAGTCAGACTGGCGATGCGTGTCACCAGCCAGGCCACGGCCACGCTGACCACGACAGCACCCAGCATCTGGTAGGCCGGCAGCAACAGCGAGGTGCCGATACCCACCTGAGCGTCGCGCAAGGCAAACGGCAGCGCGAGCGAAAACAGCAAGAAGGCCAGCACATTGTTCATGGCCACAAGCGCCTCGGCGGTATCCACCGTCGGGCCCTGGGCATGCAGCTCAGCCACCACGTGGATGAGCACCGCGGGCGACGACGACACGGCGATCGCTGCCGCCAGCACAGCCAGGACCGGCAGCGTGCCAAGCCACAACATCAGGACCAAGATCGCGGCGAAGGTAAGCCCGCTCTCGGCGAGGCTGGTCACAAGCAAGGTGCGATTGCGCAGGGCAAGCCAGGGGTGCAAGGTAGCGCCAAGCTTGAACAGAATCAGCCCCAGCGCGACATCCACCAAGCCTCGCGCGCCGTCGAGGGCGTCCTGCGAAAGAATGCCCAGGCTGCTTGGGCCGATGATCAAACCCAGTGTCATGAAACCGGTGATCGTCGGCAGCCACCGCACGCGTGCGGCGAGCAATCCACCCAGCGTGCCAAACGCCAGCAGCAAGCCGAACACCATTTGGGTGTTCATCGCCGGCCACTCCTGCGGAAAGAAGTTGATCAGCATCAGCGGGGGCACAGTCATTCGGACGCGGCGCGCTGTCGGGCTGCGTCCAGAAATGCCTTCAAGAGCGGCTCCGGATCGAGGCGATCGTCGCGCTTCCAATGGAATTCGGGGTGCCATTGCACGCCCGCCACGAACAAGGGGCCTGACGCGCGAATCGCCTCGACAATGCCATCTTCGGCACTGTAGGCTTGCACCACCAGGTCACTGCCCAGGCGGTCGATGGCCTGGTGATGGATGCTGTTCACCACGGCGTCGCTCGCGTCGGGATAAATCGCCGACAGCCAGCTGTCGGGAACGATGCGCAAGCCATGTCCCAGCTGGTCAAACAGTCCGGCATCGACATGGCGGCCCACATCGGGTCGCTGGGTGGAAATGTCTTGCAGCAAGGAGCCTCCGAACGCGACATTGAGCAGTTGCGCGCCTCGGCAAATGCCCAACACCGGTTTGCCCACTCTGAGGAACTCTTCGATCAGCTCGATCTCGTAGCGGTCGCGCACGATGTCGCCGCCCCATTCGGGGCGCAGCGGCTGCTGTCCGTACGAGGTCGGGCTGACATCCGCGCCGCCTTGCAAGAGCAAGGCGTCCAGCACTTCGGCATATTCACGCACCGACACCCGGCGGCGCGCAATTCCGGCGTCAAAGCTCAAGGTCGGCACGGTCAGCGCGAGCGCACCTTGCGCCATGATCCAGTGCGCAATGGTTTGCTCAAGGTAGAGCAGCGTCTTGCCGCGAAAGCCCAGTTCCGCGGGTGGCTTGTGCATCAAGCGGGCTGAAAGGCCCACGCGAACCGGACGCGGCATCAGTTCGCATCCCCCTGCCAGCGCAGGGCCTGCTGACGCACCACCTCGGGCAACAGATGTTCGCTCGCGTGCAGTTGCCGCTGCCAGCACGCGTCGTTGCCGACACCGAGCACCTCGCGGCGCAACAAGGCGATGGCATCCTCGGCACGCAGCTCCATGGCGTGCACCTCGAGCATGTCAAAGCTGGCCAGAATCTGGTCGCGCAGCACACTGTGCTGGCCCGAATTTGGGTCTACAAAGGTGCCCTCCAGACCGAAGCGGCAAGCCTGAAATCGGTTGAAGGTGTAAGGCAGGTAATCGTCCTCGTTCAGTGTGAAGGGATGCTCCACACGCAGCCAGCGCGCCAGGCACTGGATGTAGCCAGCAAGCGCGGCGGCCTTCTCGATGGTCATCGGCGTATCCAGCACGCGAACCTCGATCGTGCCGAACTCGGGTTTGGGCCGGATGTCCCAGTAGAAGTCCTTCATGCTGGAGACCACGCCGGTGTGCGTCATCTTGGCAAAGAAGACCTCGAACTCGTCCCAGCGCTGAACAAAGGGCGCACGCCCCGACAGCGGAAATGCGAACACCGAATTGAGCCGCGCCGAATCAAACCCTGTGTCGTTGCCCTGCACAAACGGCGACGATGCCGACAAGGCAATCAGGTGCGGGATGAAGCGGCTCAAGCCATGCAACAGCACGAGCGCCTGGTCGGGCCCTGGACAGCCGACATGCACGTGCTGACCGAACACCGTGAATTGCTTGGACAGATACCCGTACAGCTCGGAAATCTGGTGAAAACGCGGCGTGTTGTAGATGCGCTGGCGGCTCCAGTCCTGGAACGGGTGCGTGCCGCCTCCGCACAGCATCACGTCGAGGCGGCGCGCGCAGTGCACCAGGGCGTCGCGCGTCTGTCCGAGCTCGGACAGCACTTGCGCGTGCCCTTCGCACACGCCGGTGGACAACTCGATCATGCTGCTGGTGATCTCAGGCGTGACGATGCCGGGGATGCGCTGGCCCTTCATCAGACGCAACAAGTCGCCCGCGACCGGGCTCAGATCGTAGTCATGCGTGTTGACAATCTGCAGTTCAAGCTCGACCCCAAGACTCAAGGCGCGTGAACTCGCAAAGGGTTCCAGGCTCATCAACGCTCCTTTCGGCTCGACGTGCTCGGCGGCCTGATATCGCCGGCCAGGCGCAAGCCAAACTGGACTGCAATCGGTCCGACCAGTTCGAGCAGCGCCACCGCAGTCAGCATGATGGGCGCCACCTTGGCCCCCAGCTCAGGCACGCTGCTTTGCAATTCACTCAACATCACGAGCACGGTCGCCGAAAGTGGCGTCAAGGTGATGGCCAGCGCAAATCCCTGCTTGACGCTGGCGCCCGCCCAGCGCGAAAACAGCAGCACCGCCATGCCTTTGGCAGACCAGCGAACCGCCACCAGGACCAAGGCCGCCATGCCGCCCAGGGCCAGCGTCCGGGGCGACCACGAGGCACCCACGATCATGAACAGCATCAACACCAGCACCCCGCCAGCGGTCCCGAAGTGGCGTGGCCAGATCCAGGGACGCTCGTTGGTATTGCGCAGAATCAGGCCCGCCAGCAGCGGCACCAACAGGGTCGACAAGCCTGCGGCGCGCGCGGTGCTGATGGCCAGCAGCACGAGTCCGAGCACCAGCAGCACCGAGCTCTCGTTACGCAGGTCAAGCCGCCGTGCCACCACCGCCACGACCCAGGCAAGCAGCGCAGCCAACAGCAAGGAGCCGAGAAAAGCCCCAGCCAACAGCGTGATCGACGCCAGCACATGGGTCGATTGGTCGGCCTGCCACCAGCCACGGAACAAGGTCATCGCCAGCACCGCATACAAGGTGTTGAGCGCGGTCAACAAAATCATGCGATTCGTCACCTGGCCTTCGGCACCCAGCTCCATCGCCACCCGCCCGGCCACCGCCGCCGACGCAGGCACGGCCAGAATGGCACATGCCCCAGCCACGCGTGGCTCGACACCCACCCAGTGCAAGCCGGCAAAGACGGCCACCGCGCCCAACAGCGACTCGGCCAGGCTGGTCCACAGCAAGGCCGGATTGAAGCGCAGCCAGCGCAGCCTGACCCGGCTGCCGATCTCGAACAGCATCAAGGCCAGTGCCATGTCGACAATCAAGCGTGCGGTGCCCAGCATCGGCAGGCCGGGTCCGAACCCTGCCAGAGCGGCAACGAAACCCGCCGCCGTATAGCCCACCACACGGGGCAATTTCGACGACCGCGCAATCACTTCGCCCGCCAGCGCGCCCACCACCAGCAGCAAGGCAATCCAGAATACGTGATCGGGCGTTGCCAAGGCGCTGGGCCACAGCCACGCCGGCAGTGATTCGCTCAAGTTCATGGCGGATTCCCTTGTTCAGCGCAGGTCAGCTGCCAGACCGGCAGCGCAAGCATCGCGTCGCGTGCCAAGCCGGACTCAAGCTCGTCGGGGTTGGCTGGCACCGGCCAGAGCCGCCATCAAACCGCCGCCTCATCGGTCTCGCCAGTGCGGATGCGCACCACTTGCTCGACCGGCATGACAAAGATTTTGCCGTCGCCAATCTTGCCGGTCTTGGCGGCATTCAGAATCGCCTCGATGCAGCGGTCCACATCGACGTCCTTGACCACCACCTCGATCTTCACCTTGGGCAGAAAATCAACCACGTACTCGGCGCCACGGTAGAGTTCGGTATGCCCTTTCTGGCGACCAAAACCCTTCACCTCGGTGACGGTCAGCCCCGAAGCGCCTACCTCGGCCAGGGCCTCCCGAACCTCGTCCAGCTTGAAGGGTTTGATGATGGCGGTGATTTGCTTCATAGCGGCTCCGATAGGTAAGACATTGGCCCTGATTTAAGCACGGAACTTCGATGTGATTGGATAGCGCCAGTCGCGTCCAAACGCACGGTGCGTGATACGTATGCCCACCGGCGCCTGACGGCGCTTGTATTCATTGGTCTTGATCAGCCAGGTGACGCGCTCGACATCGGCCTGGGCAAAGCCCGACCCCACGATCTCCTCGATCGAATGGTCTTCTTCCATATAGCGCGACAGGATCGCGTCGAGCACCTCGTAGGGCGGCAGGCTGTCCTGATCTTTCTGATCCGGGCGCAGTTCGGCAGAGGGCGGTCGCGTGATGATGCGCTGCGGAATGACCGGCCCGAGGCTGGCATCGGCGCGCCGATTCGGCTGGGCGTTCTTCCAGTTCGCGAGCCGAAACACCAGCGTCTTGGTGACGTCCTTGATGACGGCAAAGCCGCCCGCCATATCGCCGTACAGCGTGCAGTAGCCGGTCGCCATTTCGCTCTTGTTGCCGGTGGTCAGCACGATGGCGCCAAACTTGTTGGACAAGGCCATCAACAAGGTGCCGCGGATGCGGGCCTGGATGTTCTCTTCGGTCGTGTCCTCGGCCAGGCCGGCAAACTCATTGGCCAGACTCGACTTGAAGGCGTCGAACATCGGCGTGATGGACATCTCGTCATAGCGCACACCCAACAAACGCGCCATCTCCTGCGCATCGAGCCACGAGATGTCGGCCGTGTAGGGCGAAGGCATCATCACCGCGCGCACCTTGTCGGCTCCCAAGGCGTCCACCGCCACCGCCAGCACCAGCGCCGAATCGATACCGCCCGACAGACCGATCAGCGCGCCCGGAAAACCGTTCTTGCCGACATAGTCGCGCACACCCAGCACCAGCGCGCCCCAAGCCTGGGCTTCGAGCACCGGCTCGGCTTCGATCCGGCCCTGCACTTGGGCCTGGGCGTCGATCTCGATAAGCAGCAGCGCCTCTTCGAACATCGGAGATCGCGCCGCCAACACGCCGTCGGCATTCACGGCAAACGAGGCGCCGTCGAACACCGCCTCATCCTGCCCGCCCACCAGGTGCGCATACAGCACCGGCATGTCCACGGCCAGCGCACGCTCGGCCATGCGGGCCTCGCGCTCGTGCAGCTTGCCCAAGTGGAAGGGCGACGCGTTCAGCACGCACAGCACTTGCGCGCCAGCGGCCTTGGCCAGGCGCGCCGGTTCCTCGAACCAGGCGTCTTCGCAGATGTTCAGACCGAAGCGCAGGCCATCGACCTCGAACACCACCGCGCCAAGGCCCGCCTCGCGGCCCGACACGAAATAGCGCCTTTCGTCGAACACCTGGTAGTTTGGCAGGTCGCGTTTGCAGTAGGTGGCCACCACCTTACCCCCTGCCAGCACCGAGGCCGCATTGAAGCGTCTGAGCACGGCCAGCGACTTGCCTCTAATATCGCCGGCATCACCCCATTGATGCGGGTGGCCCACCACCAGATGCAATCCATCCAGATCAGCCAGGTCACGCGCCAAATCAAGCAAGGCCTGCTCACACGCGCGCATGAAGGCCGGGCGCAACAGCAGGTCTTCGGGCGGGTAACCGCACAGGCCGAGCTCAGGCGTCAACACCAGGCGCGCGCCCTGGGCATAGGCCAGACGTGCGGCGTCCGCCATTTTTCTGGCGTTTCCCGCCAGGTCGCCGACGGTGACATTGATCTGCGCAAGCGCTACTTTCACGGACATCTTTCCATGCATTCTTGTTTGGGGCTCAGGTCAGTCTCGCTGCCATGACGACAGGCTCGAACGATTATGTCATCCGGGTGCACGCAGACCCGGCCGAGATCGACGCGGCGGCGTGGAACACCCTGCTCGCGCGCCAGTCGCATCCGACGCCCTTCATGCGCCATGAATATCTGGCGGCCCTGCAGGCGTCAAGCAGCGCGGTCAGCGCCACCGGCTGGCAAGCGCAGTTCCTGAGCATCGAACGCGAGCGGCTCATTGAGCGCCGCCTGTCCGCTCTACATCAAGAGCCATTCCTACGGCGAATACGTGTTCGACTGGGCCTGGGCCGACGCCTACCAGCGCCACGGCCTGCGCTATTACCCGAAGCTGCTGGTGGCCGTACCGTTCACGCCGGTGGCGGGGTCGAGGTTGCTGGCGCAAGACAATGACGCACGCGCCGCCTTGCTGCGTGGCATCAGCCAGTTCACCCGGCAGGCCGCCCTGTCGTCAGCGCATATCCTGTTTCCCAGCGCGCAAGACCTGACCCTGATCGAGACCGACGGCGACTGGATGACGCGCACTGGCGTGCAGTTTCACTGGCACAACCGCACCGAGAAACCTTACGGCAGCCTGGAGGACTTTCTGGGCACGCTGCAACGCGAAAAGCGCAAGAAGATCCTGCAGGAGCGCCGCTATGTAGTCGAGGCCGGCATCAGCTTCGAGGTGCTCGAGGGCGCGCAGATCAGCACCGCGATGTGGGACTTCTTCTATCACTGCTACGAGCTGACCTACGCGGCGCACCGCTCCACGCCCTACCTGACGCGCGCGTTCTTCCAAGCCATGGCCGACACCATGCCCGGGCACTGGCTGATGTTCGTGGCGCGCCGCGCGGGTGAGCCGGTCGGCGCCTCGCTGGTGTGCATCGACCGGGCCCACGGCCACGCGTACGGACGCTACTGGGGCAGCGTCGAAGACATTCGCTGCCTGCACTTCGAGGCCTGCTACTACCAGCCACTGCAATGGGCGATAGAACAGGGCTTTCAATCCTTCGAGGGCGGCGCGCAGGGCGAGCACAAGATGTCGCGCGGCTTGCTGCCGTTGGTCACGCACTCGGCGCATCAGCTGAGCCACCCGGGCTTCGCCCAGGCCATCGACGACTTCCTGAAGCAGGAGGGTCAGGCGATGGCGCAGTACGTGGGCGAGCTGGGTGAGCGCAACCCCTTCAGACCTGACCCCGCCGTCAAGGCTTGAAGTCGCCGCCGAAAGAGATCACCAGCTGCTCGGGCTTGATGTAGCGTCGAAACGCCGCATTCACCTCATCCAGCGTGAGTTTCGCCAAGGCGTCGTCGACGCGCTGGGAAATCAGAAAACTGCGGTCCAGGTACAGATTGCCGGCCAGCGCGGAGGCCAGCCCTCCGTCCTGGGCGCGCGACAGTTTGCGCCGGCTCAGCAAGCCCTGGCGCGCGTCGTCGAGCTCCTTGACGGTGAAGCCGTCTTGCAGCGCGCGTGCCAGCTCTTCGCGCCAGGCCTTCTCGACCTTGTCACGGTTTTGAGGTGCGAAGATGGCGCTCGACATCCAGGCCGAATTGGGCTCGAAATTGCTCCATTGGATCCAGCTCGCCACGCTGTATGAGAGTCCTTCACTCTCGCGTATGCGCTTCCACAGACGCGAACTTCCGCCGCCGCCCAGCATGTAGTTGGCCAGCATCAGCGCCGGATAGTCGGCGTCCGCATCGTTGATCGGCAGCGACATGCGCGCCAGCATGGTCGCGTTCTGCTTGTCGGGCGTCTTGAACACGAGTCGCTGTGGCGTCGGCGCGACCAATGGCTGGGGCACGCGGGCATAGGCTGCTGTGCTGCGCCAGTCGCCCAAGCCGGCTTCCAGGGCGGCGCGCACCGCCGCGCCGTCCAGATCGCCCACGGCGGCAAACTCGGCGTGACTGGCGCCGCTGAATTGACGATAGAAAGCGCGCACCTGTTCGATGCTCAAGGCCTTGATGTCGGCCTCCTGCTCTTCGAAACTTGGCGCGTAACGCACATCGCCCTTCGGGTAGGGGCTGAACAAACGGCCCACCGCGTCGGCCACCACGGCCTCGGGTTCCTTGCGCTGCGCTTGCAGCGCGGCCAGCGCCTCGCGGCGCCACTCTTCGAAACCCTGGGCTGGGAAGCTGGGCTCCTTCAGCAACTCGGCCATCAGCGCGATGGTGGCAGGCAGGTGCTCGCGTGTCGTCATCACGCCGATCGACAGCCCGCCCGACCCGCCGCCCACGTGCAATTCCGCCTTGAGCGCGTCCAGCCGATCCTGTATCTGCTGGCGGCTCAGGTGCGCCGTGCCACGCGTCAGCATTAGCGCCGCCACTTCGGAGGCGAGCGCCTGGTTTTTCAGACTGGCCGCGTCACCGTAATGCAAGCTCAGCCGCGCCTGCACCATGGCCCCGCGCGCGCCCTTGGCGAGCAGAGCCACCTTCATGCCGGAGGCAAGCGTAAAGCGCTCGGTGCGCGCCTCGATATTGGCCGGCGTGGCATCGAACTCCTCCACTTTCGCGGCCGCGCTCTTCGGCACGAAGTCCTTCAGCTCGGCCTGCACATCGACCTTGACCGGTGCGGGCGCGCGCGCCGGCTGCTCGGTGGGAATGTAGGTGGCCAGCGTGCGGTTGTCGCCGCGATAGCGCTCGACGGCGACCCGTTGAACGTCGGCCAGCGTGAGCTTGGCGACGCGGTCGCGGTTCAAGAAGAAGAGTCGCCAGTCACCCGCCCCAATCATGTCCGACAGGGCCACGCCCACGGTTTCCGGATTCGCGAAACCCTGCTCCCATTTCTTCAGCCACTTGGTGCGCGCGCGCTCGAGTTCCTCCTGCGTGATCGGCTCGGTCGCCACCGATTCAAGCACCGCAAGCAGGGCCTGGCGCGCTTTGTCGATGTCCTGGCCGGGAGCGAGCTGCAAGCCGAAAATCTGAAATCCCGGGTCGGCCAGTTCAGCCGAAAACGCGAAGGCACTGGCCGCGAGTTGCTTCTCGACCACCTGCTTGTGCAGCCGGCCCGATGGCGTGTCGCCCATGATCAGGTTCAGCACATCGACCGCTGCGTAATCGGGGTCCGCCGCGGCCACCACATGATAGGCCGCCCACACGCTGGGCGTGCCGCCGTTGCGACGCAGCGTGACGCTTCTTTCACCGTCCTGTACCGGGTCCATCGTGTAGATGGGCGGCAGCATGCGCTGCGGGCGCGGCAGCTTGCCGAACGATTCATTCACCCAGCGCAGGGTCTTCTCGGGATCGAACTTGCCCGACACGATGAGCGTCGCATTGTCGGGCTGGTAGTAGGTGCGATAAAAGGCCTGCAGCCGCGCGATGTTGACGTTCTCGACATCGCTGCGCGCACCAATCGTGCTCTTGCCGTAGTTATGCCATTCGTACATGGCGGCCAGGGTGCGTTCGAACATCACGCTGTCGGGACTGTTCTCGCCCATCTCCATTTCGTTGCGCACCACGGTCATCTCGGTGTCCAGGTCGCGCCTTGCGATGAAACTGTTCACCATCGCGTCGGCCTCCCAGTCCAGATACCACTTCAGGTTGTCGTCATTGGCCGAGAAGCTGGCGAAGTAATTGGTGCGGTCCAGCCAGGTCGATCCGTTGGCGCGCAGGCCGCGCTTGGTGAACTCGGCCCACACGTGTGGGTTCTTCGGCGTGCCCTTGAAGATCAAGTGCTCAAGCAGGTGCGCCATGCCGGTCTCGCCGTAGTTCTCGTTCTTCGATCCGACGCGGTAGGTCAGATTGACCGTGGTGGTGGGCTTGGCGTCGTCGGGAATCAGCAGCACTTGCAGGCCATTGGCAAGACGGTATTCGTTCACGCCTTCGACACTGTGCACGCGCAGCGGCATACCGCTCGAAGCCAGCGGCAGCGCTGCCTTGATGGCCGGCTCTTTTGCATGGGGCTTGGTTGGCGGCTTGGCCCGGCTGCCATTCTTGACGAGCACGGCCTTGGCCGGCGTGGCTTGCGCGGATGTCGGCGCGCCCGTCAGAAAGAACAGCGAAGCGATGAAGATGGGCAGGAAACGCTTGAGCATGGGGTGCACCTGTGTCGAGTTCTGTTTTCGGGCTCAGGCGTTCTTGTGCGTCTGCGCCCAATTGGACATGCCGACCTCGACTTCGGCGCGCGCCGACTCGGGCCCTTCCCAGCCCTGCACCTTGACCCACTTGCCCGGCTCCAGATCCTTGTAGTGTTCAAAGAAGTGCTGGATGGCGTTCAGGTGCACCTGGTTGATGTCGTCGGGCTTTTGCCAATGCGTGTAGATCGACAGCACCTTGTCGATGGGCACGGCCAGCAGCTTGGCGTCACCGCCGGCTTCGTCGTCCATCTTCAGCACGCCGATGGGCCGGCAGGTCACCACCACACCGGGGGTCAGGGCGTAGGGCGTGATCACCAGCACGTCGACCGGGTCGCCGTCGTCGGCCAGGGTTTGCGGGATGTAGCCGTAGTTGCACGGATAGTGCATCGCCGTGGTCATGAACCTGTCGACGAACAGCGCACCGGTCTCCTTGTCGACTTCGTACTTGATGGGGTCGGCGTTCATCGGGATTTCGATGATGACGTTGAACTGCGCGGGCGCATTTGCGCCAGGCGTCACGTTATGCAAGCTCATGGAGGCTTCTCAAGGGCGAAAGATGGTGTGCATTCTACGGGGCCAGGCTTGCCACCGAATTACGCGCCTACAGGCCCGCCTGATTCGCGCAACACAGGAAAACACCATGCTGGCGCCGACGGAACCGGGCCTGGAAGCGCTTAAGATCGGCGCTGGCTTTTATTGCCGCATGCCTTGTGGATGCGGAAACTTCATTGATTCCAGGGTTTGAACCTGAAAGGAGACACTCTAATGTCGACCACCATGGCGCTATATGTCGCGCTTGCCTGCGGTGCTGCCGCAGTGTTGTACGGATTCATGCAACGCAGTTGGATTCTCAGCCAGGACGCCGGCAACGCGCGCATGCAGGAAATCGCCCTGGCGATCCAGCAAGGTGCGGCGGCCTATCTGGCGCGGCAGTACAAGACGATTGCGGTTGTCGGCGTGGTGCTGGCAATTCTGATTGGCGTGTTCCTCAGCAAGACCACGGCGATCGGCTTCGTGCTTGGCGCCGTGCTGTCGGGTGCTTGCGGCTTCATCGGCATGAATGTCTCGGTGCGCGCCAATGTGCGCACCGCGCAGGCTGCCACCAAGGGCATCGGCCCGGCGCTCGATGTCGCCTTCAAGGGCGGCGCCATCACCGGCATGCTGGTGGTCGGTCTGGGCCTGCTCGGCGTGAGCCTGTTTTTCCTGGTGCTCAGCGGCGGCAGCAGAGTCGATAGCGAAACGCTCAAGCCACTGCTTGGATTTGCCTTCGGCTCGTCGCTGATCTCGATCTTCGCGCGGCTGGGCGGCGGCATCTTCACGAAGGGTGCCGACGTCGGCGCCGACCTGGTGGGCAAGGTCGAGGCCGGCATTCCCGAAGACGACCCGCGCAACCCGGCGGTGATCGCCGACAACGTGGGCGACAACGTCGGCGACTGCGCCGGCATGGCGGCCGACCTGTTCGAGACCTACGCCGTGACGCTGATCGCCACCATGGCGCTGGGCGCCTTGATGGTCAGCGGCGCCACCATCAACGCGGTGGTCTATCCGCTGTTCCTGGGCGGCGTGTCCATCATCGCCTCCATCATCGGCTGCGGTTTCGTGAAAGCCTCGCCGGGCATGAAGAACGTGATGCCGGCGCTCTACAAAGGCCTGGCAGTGGCCGGCGTGCTGTCGCTGATCGCCTTCTACTTCGTCACGACGGCGATGTTCCCGCAAGGACTCACGCTCGCAGCCGGCGGCAGCGTCTCCGCCATGGCCTTGTTCGGTGCCTGTACGGTGGGCCTGGTGCTGACCGCGCTGCTGGTCTGGATCACCGAGTACTACACCGGCACGCAGTACAAGCCGGTTCAGCACATCGCCGAAGCCTCGACCACCGGCCACGGCACCAACATCATCGCCGGCCTGGGCGTGTCGATGCGATCCACCGCCGGACCTGTGCTGTGCGTGTGCGCCGCCATCCTGGCGGCCTACTCGCTGGGCGGCCTGTACGGCATTGCCGTGGCAGCCACGTCGATGCTCAGCATGGCGGGCATCGTGGTGGCGCTCGACGCCTACGGCCCGATCACCGACAACGCTGGTGGCATCGCCGAGATGGCCGAGTTGCCGGCCAGCGTGCGCGACGTGACCGACCCGCTGGACGCGGTGGGCAACACCACCAAGGCGGTAACCAAGGGCTACGCGATCGGCTCGGCCGGCCTGGCAGCGCTGGTGCTGTTCGCCGACTACACGCACTCGCTGTCCGAGCGCGGCATGACGGTCGACTTCAGCCTCAGCGACCCGAAGGTGATCGTCGGCCTGTTCATCGGCGGCCTGATTCCCTATCTGTTCGGCGCGATGGCAATGGAAGCCGTGGGCCGCGCAGCGGGCGCGGTGGTGGTTGAAGTGCGGCGCCAGTTCCGCGACATCAAAGGCATCATGGAAGGCACGGCCAAGCCCGAATACGGCATCGCGGTCGACATGCTGACCAAGGCCGCGATCAAGGAAATGATGATTCCTTCGCTGCTGCCCGTGGTGGTGCCGGTGCTGGTCGGATTGCTGCTCGGCCCGGCCGCGCTCGGTGGCTTGTTGATGGGAACCATCGTGACCGGCCTGTTCGTCGCCATCTCGATGTGCACCGGCGGCGGCGCCTGGGACAACGCCAAGAAGTACATCGAAGACGGCCACCATGGTGGCAAGGGAAGCGAAGCGCACAAGGCCGCCGTCACCGGCGACACGGTGGGCGACCCGTACAAGGACACTGCCGGTCCGGCCGTCAATCCGCTCATCAAGATCATCAACATCGTGGCCCTGCTGATCGTGCCTTTGCTGCCCATGACGGGCACACCGGCCAAGGCCGCCGAGGCGCCCGCGGCGGCGGTGGTGATGCAAGCCGCGTCCGAGCCAGCCGCCATGCCCGCGGCGCTGGTTGCAAGCGAAGCCGCGTCCAAGCCTTGAACAAGACCTGACGCTCACGCTGACAGCCCGCTCTCGCGGGCTGTTTTTTTTGAGGTGTCTCAATCTCAGACGCGAGAATGAAGCGATAGTCTTCTCAGACCGAACCGTCGGGGCAGCAATCCATGCATACGCATTTCAGTGAGTCGACCCAGAACGGCCTGCGTCACAGCAAGGTCGTGAGCGCCGCTGCAGCGGTGCGATTGATTCGCGATGGCGACACGGTGGCCACCGGCGGATTTGTCGGCGTCGGCTTTGCCGAGGGCATCGCGGTGGCGCTGGAGCAGCGCTTTCTCGACACCCGGGCCGAATCGGGCACCGGTGCACCGCGCGATCTGACCCTGGTCTATGCTGCCGGCCAGGGCGACGGCGGCGTGCGCGGGCTCAACCACCTGGGACACGCCGGCATGGTCAAGCGCGTCATCGGCGGCCATTGGGGCCTGGTGCCGGCGCTGCAGAAACTGGCGGTCGAAGACAAGATAGAGGCCTACAACCTGCCGCAGGGCGTGATCACGCATCTGTTTCGCGACATCGCTGCGGGCAAGCCGGGCACGCTCACGCATGTCGGCATCGACACCTTTGTCGACCCGCGCTTTGGCGGCGGCAAGATCAATGCGCACACCACCGAGGATCTGGTGCGACTGATCGAGATCGACGGCCGCGAATACCTGTTCTACAAGGCTTTCCCGATCACGGTCGGCATCATCCGCGCCACCACCGCCGACCCCGACGGCAACCTCACGATGGAGCGCGAGGCCTTGACGCTGGAGGCGCTCGCCATTGCCACGGCCGCGCACAACTCGGGCGGCATCGTGATCGCCCAGGTCGAACGCCTGGCTGAGCGCGGCACGCTCAATTCGCGCCACGTCAAAGTGCCCGGTGTGCTGGTCGACGCGGTCGTGGTGGCCACCGAAGCGGCGCACCACATGCAGACCTTTTCCGAGCAGTACAACCCGGCGTACTCGGGCGAGATCCGCATCCCTTTGGACGGCGTGCCGGCCCTGCGCTTGAGCGAGCGCAAGGTGATTGCGCGGCGCGCCGCGCTCGAGTTGCGCGCCCACTCGGTCATCAATCTTGGCATTGGCATGCCCGAAGGCGTGGCCAGCGTGGCCGCCGAGGAACACATCATCGACCTCCTGACGCTGACGGCCGAGCCCGGCGTGATTGGCGGCATGCCGGCCAGCGGCATGAGCTTCGGCGCGGCCGTCAACGCACAGGCGGTGATCGACCAGCCCAATCAGTTCGACTTCTACGACGGCGGCGGTCTCGATCTGGCCGTGCTCGGTCTGGCCCAGGCCGACGCGCAGGGCAATCTGAACGTCAGCCGCTTCGGTGCTCACCTGGCCGGTGCGGGTGGCTTCATCAACATCAGCCAGAACGCCAAGCGGGTGGTCTTCGTCGGCACCTTCACGGCCGGCGGGCTTGAGGTGCGCGTGCACGATGGGCAGCTGCAAATTCAGCGCGAAGGCCGCCACCGAAAATTCGTGCAAACCGTCGAGCACCGCACTTTCAGCGGGAGAGAGGCCTGCAAGCGCGGCCAGCGCGTGCTGTATGTGACCGAGCGCTGCGTGTTCCGACTCAAACCCGAGGGCGGGCAAGGCAGCCTCGAGCTGATCGAGATCGCCCCCGGCATCGATCTGCAGCGCGACGTGCTCGCGTTGATGGACTTCACGCCCGCCATCAGTCCGCAACTTCGACTCATGGACGCCGACCTGTTCGACCCTCGGGCCATGGGTTTGCACGACCGGCTGCTCGCCGCAGACTCAAGCACCTGACACGTTACGCTCTCGCATGCCAGGTTAAAACTCACCCTCAAAGGAGTTCATATGCCGTCGAAATCACATTGGGAAGGCGTCTACTCGACCAAGCCGAGCGACCGCGTGAGCTGGTTTCAGCCGCACGCCGATCAATCGTTGCGATTGATTCGCGCCAGCGGGGTTGCGCAGTCGGCCTCCATCATCGATGTGGGTGGCGGCGCATCGACGCTGGTCGATGATCTGCTGGCAGCGGGCTACTCGAACTTGAGCGTGCTCGACCTCTCGGCCGCCGCGCTCGCGGTGGCCAAGGCGCGGCTGCATGCGCATGCCGCCAAGGTCCGGTGGCTGGAGGACGACATCACGACGGCCGCGCTCCCGCCACACGCCTACGACCTGTGGCATGACCGTGCGGTCTTCCACTTCCTGACCAGTCAGAGCGAGCGACAGGCCTATGTCGAGGCCGTGCTCAGAGCGGTGAAGCCGGGCGGTCACGTCATCGTGGCGACTTTCGCCGACGATGGCCCGACCCAATGCAGCGGCCTTCCCGTCATGCGCTACAGCGCCAACGCGCTGCACGCCGAGTTTGGCGCACCCTTCACCCTGGCAGCCCATGAGCGCGAGGAGCACCACACGCCGTCTGGCGCGGTGCAGAAGTTCGTGTATTGCTATTGCCGCAAAACCCTATCGTGACGCGGCCCGACAATCATCACCACAAACAGGACTTCCATGAGCACGCGCATCCCCGGACGACGGTTTCTGCACTCCCCCGGCCCCACCCATGTGCCCGACGAAGTGATGGACGCGATGCGGCGCCAGCCGATGGACCTGGCCGATCCGCGCGTGAGCCGCCATATCGAGGCCTGCGAAACCGGCCTGAAGCGCCTGCTGCAAACCGATGGTGCCGACATCTTCATGTACGCCGCCAACGGCCACGGCGCCTGGGAGGTGGTGATAGAGAACCTGCTCGCGCCCGGTGAGACCGTGCTGATCCCCGGCACCGGACATTTCTCGGAATCCTGGGCGCTGCAGACCGAGGCTTTAGGCCGGCGCGTGCTGCGCACGCCTTGGGCAGAGGGCCAGGCGATCGATGCAGCCGCGGTCGAGGCCGCCTTGCGCGCCGATCACGCGCATGACATCAAGGCGCTGTTTGTGGTGCATACCGACACCGCCAGCGGCATCACCAACGACCTGGGCGCACTGCGCGCGGCGCTCGACGCCGCCGACCATCCCGCGCTGCTGGTGGTCGACGTGGTTGCCTCGCTGGGCGCGGCGCCGTTTGCGATGGACGCAGGGCGCGTCAATGTCGCCGTGGGGGCCTCGCAAAAAGGCCTGATGCTGCCCCCGGGCCTGGGCTTCGTGGCCGTCGACGCGCGGGCCATGCAAGTGTCGGAGCGCAACCCCGCGCCGCGCTTCTACTGGGACTGGCGGCGGCGCAAGCATGAAATGTCGTACTTCAAGTTCTGCGGCACGCCGCCGCTCAATCTGTTGTTCGGGCTGGAGGCGTCGCTCGAGTTGATTTTCCTGGAGGGGCTCGACCAGGTCTGGGCACGCCATGCGCTGCTGGCGCGCGCCGTGCATGCCGCCGTGCAGGGTTGGGCACAGGCCGGCGCCTTGAGCTTTTTTGCGCAGCAGCCGCCCTGCCGTTCGGTTTCGGTGACCGCCGTGCAGGTGGCGCCGGGCATCGACCCCGAAGCGATGCGCAGCGTCGCGCGCGAGCGCTTTCAGGTTGCCATCGCCGGCGGCCTGGGGCCACTGGCCGGGCGCGTGTTTCGCATCGGCCATCTGGGCGACATGAACCCGGCGATGATTCTGGGATGCCTGGCCGGTATCGAGGCCGCCATGACTGTGCAAGGCATTCCCTACGGCCGCGACGGCGTGCAGCGGGCGATTGCCTGCCTGGCGGCCAACTGATGCCTTTCTGCGGCCGAACAAGGCTTGAAAAGAGTCACACATCGGCATTCACTTTCGGCCCGCTCCCGTTACAGTCGGGCAGGCGTCAGCCGCATTCCGGCTGAGCCATCGCTCGACGCCCATGTTGAACCGCACCAAGTCACTGCCGCACGCATTGGAGCTGGGCCGCCGCCAGGGCGCGACGGCTGCCCTGCAATTGCATCTGCACGAACGCGAGGCCGAGCTGTCTTTTTTGCTCAAGGGACTGAAGCGTTTCATCGTGCGCTACGCGCAAGAACTGACCCCGCTCTACAAAGAGCTGGAAGATCTGGAGCAACAGCTCGGCAAGGCCTTGCAAGTGCTGATGCAGGCCCAGGGCACAGAATTCGATGCGGCGCCCGAGACCGGTTTCGGTCTGCCTGATTTTGGCGCGCTGCCGCCGCCAGACCCCGAAATCAAGCCGCCGCCTGCGCCGCCTGCGCGGCCCACCGTCAAGCAGCTGTACCAGCGCGCCGCCATGCGTTTGCACCCCGACCGTGCGAG
Source organism: uncultured beta proteobacterium (assembly GCA_963740455.1). Lineage (GTDB taxonomy): Bacteria > Pseudomonadota > Gammaproteobacteria > Burkholderiales > Burkholderiaceae_C > Paucibacter. The sequence continues at coordinate 48,246 of CAVUEF010000011.1, read as the reverse complement.
CACCGAAATTGAGCGCGGCATCTTGCACGAGGCCATGACGCAGGTGAACCTGGCTTACGTGCAGGGCGACCGCTTCACCATCGAGCGTCTGCTGGTGCAGTCGGGTGACGACCCCGTGCGCGTCAGCGGCGACAACACGCTGGTGCGTCTGCACTGGGCGCGGCAACGCGAACAGCAATTGCGCCAGCGTGAACAGCACGTGATGTCGCGCCTGACTGAACTGCGCAGCAACCCCATGCACAAGCTGTGGGTCGCGGTGAGCCATGCCGAAGCCCTCGGCCTGGACCCGCTGGGCGTGATGGCCGAGCGCCTGCGCATGCAGGTGCTTGAGCGCCGCCAAGAGTTGCGGGCGGTGCTGGGCAAACGCCCGGGCGGCGACCACCTGACGTAATATCAACGGACTTCCGCGGCAGAGGCAAGCGCCTCGAAAAAGGAGCAGTTCATTGGACCGCAATGATTGGCGCAGCAGCCATCAGCCGCCGCCGGCCGCCTGGTGCCGGAGCAGGCCTTACCAGTTGGCATTCATGCTGGGCCTGGTCATCAGTGGAGCCGCTTGGGCTGACGACGCGCAAAGGGCCAAGACCATCGTTGCCGAGATCTGCGCCGGCTGTCACGGCATGGATGGCAACAGCACAGCACCGAACTTTCCGAAACTGGCGGGCCGCCATCCCGACTATCTGGTCCGGGAATTGAAGCAATTCACTTCGGGCAAGCGCAAGAGCGCGATCATGGCCCCCATCGCTGCCGCACTTGATCCGGATGACTTCAAAGCGCTGGGCGCCTACTTCGGAGCGCAAAAGCCGACCTCGGGCACGGTGCTCGATCCGCAGGCCGCCGCGAGCGGCAAGAAAATCTTTCTGGACGGCAACGAAGAGAAGGGGCTGCCCGCCTGCGCCGGCTGCCATGAATCGGATGGAAGCGGCGGCAAGATGTTTCCGCGGCTGGCCGGCCAGCACCGGGAATATCTGATCGAACAGATGCTCAACTTCAAGAAGGACGTGCGCAATGACAATTCGTCGCGCCTTATGCGCGAAGTGGCAAAGCTCATGTCTGACGATGAAATCAAGGCGGTCGCTGAATTTCTGACCGGGCTGTGAACCTGCCGTGGCATCAACAAGGGACCTACCGTGAAGCTGATGATCAAGACATTGTTGGTGCTGTCCTGGTGGCCACTCAGCCTGCTGGCGCAAGACCACGCGCCTGAAAAAGTGCCCGGCAGCGGACCCGTCTGGAACGAACTCAAGGGGGAGAAGCTGGAAGCCCTCAAGCTCAAGGGCGTCGCCGTGCGCGGCGCGGAAGCCTTCAAGATTTGCAGTGGTTGCCACAGGCGCAACGCCTCGGGCACGGTCAGCGGGGCCTACCCGCGTCTGGCCGGGCAGCATGCGACGGTGCTGATCGAGCAGATGACGGACATTCGCTCCGGCGTGCGCAAGAACCCGAAGATGGAGCCTTTCAGCGAGGAACATGTGCTGTCGACTCAGGAGATCGCCGACATCGCGGCCTACCTGCAGGCGCTGCCGATCACGCCCAATCTCGGCCGGGGCCGCGGCAACGCGCTGGCACGCGGCAAGGCGCTGTATGTCCAGGACTGTGCGAGCTGCCACGGCGACAGGGGCGAAGGCAATGCCGAGAAGTTTTACCCGCTGGTGGCGGGGCAGCATTTCAAATACCTGTTGCGCGAAGCCCGTTTCATCCGAGATGGCAACCGTGGCAACGCCAATCCCGAGATGGTGAAAGTCATCAAGTCCTATAGCGACGATGATCTCGAGGCCGTATCGGACTACATGTCAGGGCTTGCGATTCCCTGAGGCGGCTTGAGGGCCATTCACACTCGGAGTTCGCTTGGCTGTCAAGGCCGCCCAAGCGACTCATCAAGCTCCGCCGCAAGCCGGTTGCAACGCGCCGCGTCGATCGCATGGCCCGCCTCCACAAACCGCGCGCCGGCTGCCGCAAAGCGGGTGGCGGCGAGCTTCGCGCCCTCGCCGCGCGCGACCGCCAGGTGGCCACGCACCTCGTCGTGCGCGGCATACCAGGCCGGCAGCCGCATCACCACGTCGGCGAGGTAGGTGGTCTGGGTCTCGTACTCCTGCGCCAGATCGAGCTGTCCGGCGCGGGCCGCAGCAATCGCTGCCGGCACGGCGAAGGTGATGCGGCAGCCGGGGCAGGTTTCAAGCGGGCCGTGCACGGCCTCGCGCGCGTCATGCAGCGCGTGCAGGGCAGCGCTCGGGCTGTCCGCGAGCTGGATGCGCGTGCCGTAGATGCGGTCGAGCAGATGGAAGCCGACGTCGGTCTGGCGTGCCACGTCGAGCGCCTCGTCGAGCACGACCCGGGCTTCATCGAGCCGACCCCGATGCAGCCACACCTCGGCGAGCCGTTGCAGCGAGAAGGCCTCGCCGGTGGCGGCGCCGATGGCGCGGTGCAGGCGCGCCCCGAGCGTCAGGTGTTCCTCGGCTGCCGACAGATCGCCCGACAGCAGCTCGGCCTCGCCGCGGATGGTCACGCCAAACGCGTGCCCGCGTGCCGCACCGATGCGCCGCGCCTCGGTCGCCAGCGCTTCGGCGAAGGCGATCACTTCCGGGTAGGGGCGTGCGCCATAGAGAAAGCGCTGCAAGATGCAGAGCTGCCCGTCGAACACGCGGGTGGCCAGGTGCGGCAGATGGCTGGTCTCCTGCAGGTCGGCCCAGACGCTGCGATGCAACTCGCCACGTGCATGCGCAGACGCCGCCTGCGCCCACGAGGCCACCACGAGGGCCGCAGCGTCGCCGCTCTGCAGCGCAAGTCGCCGTGCCTCGGCCGCCTTGCGCGTGCCCATGGCGGGATCGGCGGCACCCAGCGCCGCTGCGCCGCTGTAGGTTAGGGCCTCGCACAGCAGCCCGTCCACCGTCGTCGGCCGCACACCCACCAGCGCCGCCAACGCGCCCTTGGGGTCGCCCAGCTTGATTTGCGCGAGCGCCGCCTTGGCAAGCAGGTCGTGCGACAGCGGCTCGCCCGCGGCGTCGGCAGCCGCGCGATACGCCGCCACTGCGGCCGGGTCTCCCATCGCATCCAGCGCCTCGGCGCGCAGGCGCAGCGCCTCGGGGTGGTCGGCCTGGAATGCCAGCACCGGCGCCAGATGCCTGAGCGCGTCGCTGAAGGCGGCGAGCCGCACCGCGTCGCGTGCCGCGGCCAGCAGCCACGGCAGCGCCTCGCGCTGGCTGCCCCCTTCGAGCCAGTGACGCGCCACGAGCGCCGGCGCGGCGTCGAGTTCGGTCAGACGCTGCGCGGCCTGGCGATGCATCTTCATCCGGTGGTGCGGCGCAATCTGATCGATCAGCGCCTGGCGCACGAGCTCGTGCCGGAACCGGAATCGCGCGCCGGCCAACACCAGCACGTCGGCCGACAGCGCGGCATCGAGCACAGCGAAAGCGTGCGCCTGGCCGTCGGGCGCGAGCGCTGCCGCCGTGCTGGCATCGAACTCGTCGCTCGCCAGGGCCATCCACTTCAGCACGGCGAGCGCCGCGTCGGGCACGTCGCACAGCCGCGCGGTAATGGCCTCGGCCACATTCGCGGGCAAGCGCTGGTCGGCATGCGTCACCACGCAGCGCGCCAGCTCGATGGCAGCGAACGGGTTGCCCGCCGCGACACGCACGATGTGCGACGCCTGCGCGTCGCCAAGCGGACGAGCAGCCGCCAGGCCAACCAGCCGGCGCGTGTCGGCGTCGGGCAGCGCGTCCAGCTCAATGGCGCGCGCGGCGCCGCTGCCGAGCAGCCGCGACACGCCGCGCCCAAGCGCCGAGCCGGGGGCTGGCGCGCGCGTGGCCAGCACCACGCACACCGGCGGACCGGCGGCCATCAAGTGCATCAACACATCGACATCGGCGTCGTCGATCAGGTGCGCATCGTCGACCTGCAGCATGATGTCCCCACCGCCCGACGCTGCCAGCAGCAAGCGCCGGATCGCGCCGATCACCTGGTGGCGCCCCAGAGGGCCCTGCAAGGCAGCCGTCGGCGCTGCCAGAGGGCTCAGCAGCGCCAGCACCGACCGCGCGGGCGCGCCCACGCTGTCGAGCAAGCTGCGGTCTGCGAGGATCAGGCGTTCGGCCAGCGCCGCCATCACCCCGTAGGCACGCCCTGGCTGAGCGGCGCCGACACGCGCCACCGTCCACCCCCGCGCGCGCGCCAGTGCGTCGAGTTCGCGGCAGAACGCAGTCTTGCCGATGCCGGCGGGGCCGCGCAGCACGATGCCCGAAGGTCGCTCTGCCGGTGCCATCGCAAGCCATGCTGTCACCTGGGCGCGCGCCATTTCTCTGCCGACGAAGGCCGGGCCGGCGCACTGCAGGCCGGCCACGCAGCGCTCGTACAACGCCTCGGTCTCCCGGCTCGGCACAACGCCGAGCGAGTCTTGCAGTGCGGCGCGCAGATGGGCATACCAACGTATCGAGGCCGCCCGGTTGCCGGCTGCGAGCTCTCGCGCCATCAACTCGCGGTGCGCGGGCTCATCAGTCGGTTCTTGCTGTGCCAGCCGCTCCCACTGGTGGCTTGCCCGCAGCAGCTCGATAAAGCGTGCACGCAGCCGTTCGCGTGCCGGCTCGGTCCATGTCTCGTAGCGCGCACCGGGCAGGAGGTCGCCACCGTAGGCGCTAGCGGCTTGCGCACAGGCCGTCGACTCGCGGCTGGCCAGCGCGGCCAGCGCACGCCGGTCGAATGCGTCGGCGTCGACCGTGACACTGCGTCCCGGCCACAGGGCCACCTCGCCGCCTTGCAGCACCACGCCATCGTGCCGGCCGAGCGCCTGGCGCGCGTGATGCGCCGCCTTGCGCAAGTTGGCCGCCCCGGCATCAATGTCGAGTTGCGGCCAGAGCGCGTCAATGACCTCGTCACGTGTCAGCCGCTGGCGCGGTGCGAGGCTCAGCAGCTGCACCAGATGGCTTGCGCGAAGGCTCGGCCAGCTCGACGCTGCCAGCTCGACCCCGTCGACGGCCACCGAGAACTGGCCGAGCAGGCGCACCTCGAGGCGCGCTTGCGCATCGACGCCGACGGGGGCTGGGTGAGCGGCCATAGCGGCGCAGTGTGCTACCACCGGCCAACCCCTACAAGCACCCGGGACATCAGGAACGTTTCAGGAACGACTGCTTGCGATGCTGCGCCTCAGCAGGCTGTCCCATGCCTGCTTTTTGCCAAAGGAGTACTTCATGACACTGCAACAGACCCAGCTCTCCATTCCCGATTGCGCACCCGCGATGCTGACCCTGCCCGACCCCTTGACAGTCGATTCGGTCAGCCGGCTCGAGGCCGCCATCGACAGCCTGTTGCGCACGATCCGCCAGGACCTGCGCGGCAACGCCACCGACGACCCAGGCGCCATCGAGTACGCCTCGTGGTCCGTCCATCTTCACTGAACGCAGGAGAACATCATGTCTGAATCGCTCTATCAACGTCTCGGTGGAGCCGAGCGGATCGCCGCCGTCGTCGACGACGCGCTCGATCGCCATGCCGTCAACCCCCTGCTGGCCGCGCGCTTCCGCGGCAAGGACCTGCCGCGCCTCAAGCAGCTCGGCACGCAGTTCTTTTGCATGGGATCGGGCGGCCCGCAGAAGTACGAGGGCCGCGACATGCGAACCACGCATGCCGGCATGAACGTCAACGAGCAGGAACTGGTCGCCGCCATCGATGACTTCGTCGAGGCGATGCAGGGCCAGGGAGTCGGCGCGGCCGAGGTCAACGAGGTGGTCGCGATCCTCTACTCGTTCAAGGGCGAGGTGCTGCGGATCTGATCTGCGGCTGGCGGCGCGCCCATGTGGGCGCGTCGCGATGTCGTCGTCACTGCGACATAAGACCTGCTGCTCTTGGCAACATCAACGGCTATGCAGTTTCTCTTGCAGCCAGCCCTTGATGAGTGACTGGTAAGGCACATCACGAGCGTTGGCCGCCATCTTGATGGAATCCAGCAAGTGCTGCGGGAGTCGCAAGGAAATTGTCTTGGTCGTCGGCTTCAGATTCGGCAGTGAACCCTTCTGAGCCTTCGACCAATCCAGGTGCTCGGTCGAGTCATGCGATTCCCAGTACGCCCGCTCTTCAATCTCCGATGCGAAAGTCGGGATGGGTTTTGCGCTGGCTTTAGCTGGCTTGTTCATAAATCGTCCGCTCCTTTCGGTGCATGTCCCGGGCAGAAATCACGCGAATCTGACTTCCCTTGCTGCTCAGGCTCAGCCGTGGCACTTGTCGCATGGTGCACGACGTTGAGAAGATGGCACACAACGGCAACCAGTGAGTCAGAGGCCGAGGCCCATCAAGGGTAAAGCCGGGCAGCGCAGAAGGCCGAAGGCAGCGCAAAATGCGTTGATACGGGAGGCACAAGAGCATTGGGCCTGGGGCCCGTTTTTTTGCGTCTGCTGCAAATGGCGCTATGGCCAGCGCCGGCCATGCGAGCTTCACTGCTGGCTCAGGGCCGCACCTACGCTGTTGGCTGAAGACCTCGTCGCCGGTGAAGCTCCGCGCCAGCCGCCGCATTGCATCGGGTCAGCGGCCTCGGCGAGACGAAACGGAATTTTGCAGGGCCGACTAAAAAGCGTCGTCAAAGCGACGTTTGCCAGGCGGCTTGGGTGTGGTAGTACCGGCATGGGTCCGCGGCAAAAGTTGATGCAGGGCCTGCAATGAGTCCGACGCGGCGGCTGCGTTGCCTGGCGCAAGCAGCGCCGGTGTGAGCGCCGACAGGCGGGAACGAAATTCAGTCAGCCGCTGTCGATCTTGATCCCTTTGGCTCAGGGCGAGATCGAGGACTTGATGATGCCTGTTAATTTCTGGATCGACGCTGAAGTCAAGCACGGCGGTCTTGCTCATCAGTCGCACAAAAAAACGCAGTATGGAGTTCACGTAGCGCCTCCAGATCAAGTCAGCCAGCAGCAAGGCGATCAGGTTCACGCCAAAGAAAACCCCCGATAAGAAGAGAGTTTCTTGCGTCAACTGGGTCAGAATAGGCACCGCCTCGGCCAGGTGAACCCGATACAGGCTGTCGTCGATGACCTGGTTCAAATGGTGCCACATCCACCAGACCAGACCCGCCGCCAGCAAGGCTTCAAGCAGCACCAACCCAAGCAAGAGCAGTTTCTGCACCGTCCCATCTACATAGCGGATCCTGCGTCGGTAATTGGCCTGACGGCCAAGGGGCAGCGTTTTCATAGGGTGTGGCATTGCAGGCAAAGTGACGAGCGATCATTGGGCATTGCAAGCTGACCATGCTCCTTCTTGTAAGGCTGATGGCAAGACACGCAGCTCAGCTTGCCGTCGGGCAACCAGATCGCCTTGGGCAGTGAGTTTCTTGTTCGGAACTCATTGCTACGCGAACCCATGGGATACGCAATCCCGATGGGGTGATTGGCGCCGCCGGTATTGTGTCGAACTATTCCGTTGCTTCCAACCCGGATGCCGCTCGCATCACTTTGCCGATTGTGGCAACCCATGCACTGCAGCGACAGGGTATCGATACCACTATTCATCTGGCCCTGCGTCGTACCGGCGTCGGCATGACCTGATTGCTGCAGCGAAACACCGCCGTCTTTCATGGCAGCAAAGAAGGATTTGTCGTGACAGGAGAGACAAAGCTCCTTGCCTCTCTTCTTTCCGCGCATCAAGCCGGGTTGGTTGCCGTGAACCTCGTGGCAGGTGCTGCACGTCATGTCGCCTTTCCAGTCCAGCGGCAAATCAGCAGGTATCTTGCCATTGGGAACAAAGCCGCTGGGGTGGCTCATGCGCCGCGCATTTTTGTGACAAATGCCGCACAGCATCTCTTGCGAGCCAATCAGTCGACTGGCTCGTGCCGGATCCACCTCTTTGCCGCCCACATGGCAATCGCTGCAAGCTCGATCCATCAAATGGGCTTTGCCGCCAAAGCCCGCATAGAGCCAGGTACCGGCGCAAAGCAATAGCAAGCTTGCCAAGCAGACAAACCAGCTTCTATATTTGGACACGACGTTCCACCTCTTGCAGCCGCGTGAATGCCCGTTGTAGTGCCGAGTTGTCGGGCCCACCGCCCGAACGCAAAGCTTGCTCGCAAGCTGTCAGCGCTTGGCTCAGATCGGCATAGTGCTCGCGCAATCGGGCCTGGCTTTCATCAAACTGGTTCCATTCGCGTTGCAGCTGATCGGTCTGTCGGATGGCGACCGGAATCGAAAAAGCGTTGGCTATGACATGCTTCAGGTTTTGGGAAAATCTGAATAAAGGGCCGGCAATGCGAAAACTGCTGTACAGCGCGATGAACCATGTGGTGACGGACGAGATCAGCACCAGCGCCAAGCCAAACACCAGCAAAGTGGGCCCAAGATGGTGTTGCGTCAGGCGGTGGTTGGCGATGACGTGGGCATAGTCGACGCCCTTGTCGTCGGTGATAAAAAAGATGGCCAGCAGCAGCCCGACGGTGGCGATCACACCAATAATTAAAGCAATTTTTGACGCCCACTTGAGGTGGAAAAATACGGCGGGCTCATTTTTTGAGGTTTCCATTTTTTCGTAGCCAATCGTAAAACTATGGAGAACTGCATAAATCATGACAAGCCATGAAGGCCCGTTCGGGTTGAGCTTGTCGAAGCCCTTGGACAAGCTCAACCCGAACGCGATGGAGTCGCTAAGGAAACATCAACAGTCAATTCAAAATTACTTTCCCGGCGCTGCGTTTGCCCGGTTGTGCAGCGGCCGAAAGACTTCAATTTTTCCATACCACTGGTCAACAAGATAGAGTCGGCCGTCCGTGTCAATATCGATTCCACTCGGCATCAGGTAGTTGGCCGGAGCGTCGGTTTGGCTGCGCGTGCCAACAAAAAATAGAAATACTCCCTGCGCCGAAAAAACCTGAAAGTTGGCGAACGAAGCATCCACGACATACAAGTTGCCCTGCGCATCGGCGGCGATCTCTTTGGGTCGGGCAAATTGGCCTGGCTGCTTTCCTGCAGTACCAAAGCTGCTCAAATAGTGACCCTCATGGTCAAAGATCTGGACCCGAAAATTGCCGCTATCGACCACGTTGAGTTGGCCCTGCGGACCTACCGCCAGGTCGTACGGCAGATTGAACTCGCCCGGCCCGTCACCGTACTTTCCAAAATCAAACAAGTGTGCGCCATCGCGCGAGTTGAAGACCCGCACCCGGTGGCCTGCTTCGCCGCTGTCAATGGCATAAACACGATCTGCGTTGGGGTCAGCCGTGACGTTGCTCAGGTGCGAGAACCACCGGGGCCCGCCGATGCGGCGCAAAAAGTTTCCCTGCGAGTCGAACACCAGAATCGCATTGGCAAGCGCGTCGGCAACAAAGAGGTCTCCGGCCCGATTTACGCTCAAACCCACCGGCATACGCAAGGCCCCGGCACCTTGCTCGCCCACTTTGTAAAAGTTGCGCCGGGGCAGATCAAAAACGCTGACGGACGGGTCCATGGCATTGGCAACAAACACGCGTCCCCGTTGCACCGCAATGGCTTGTGGTCGGGCCAGACCTTCGCCCATATTTTCCTGACCCTTGTTCTTCCCCGCCAGCAGGCTCAGAAAATCGGTGCCTTGGTTTGGCGCCACCAGGTCGGCGCGGCCGTACAGTGCGCGCTCAAAGGCATACCTGGCTCGGGCCGGTGGGCTCGGAAATACCTGCTGCATCGCAGTCGCTTCGGGCTTGGCTGGCGCTTGCGCGCAAGCAACCAGCAAAACCCCCGACAAGGCCATCAAAACGCGCCGCAAGCCGTTAAAGGCGCCTTCCTGGCAACGGGACCCGTTCTTCGCTATTGCGAGGCCGCAGGCCGTGGCAACCCATGACTTGAGTGCTGCACCACCATGGATTGCCACGTCGCTGCGGCTTCTCGCAATGACTGCAGCGACGCAATCCAACCGTTCCGTCATTGCGAGCGGAGCGCGGCAATCCACCCGATTCACCATTGCCCGTTATTTTTCGACAATCACCACCACTGCGCTGACAAACAGCATGGTAGGGAAGTCGCGTTCGAGAGAACTGCTGTGAAAACTGGTCATCAGGTCGCCTTCGACAAAGCGAATCAGGTCGCCTGGTTTGAGCTTGATCTGATCGGCGGCAAGCCATAAATTCTTGCCGTCCTGCTTCACTTCGACGTAGGTGTAGCCCGCGGAGTCGATGGAACTGACGACCCGGACCTCGCCCGCCATGGCCGCCGACATCATGAATGCGATCAGCGCGATGCCGCAAACCAGGCGCGAAGCAAATTTCATGAGAACTCCAAGGGTTGCACTGACACAGCCTTGACGCAAGTTTCGTACCGTCAGGCGACCCACCCCGCGTCATTGCAATTGCCGCGTCGCTTTCGCTACTCAATGACGACACCGGGTCATGGACCGTGTGCGGCATCGGGTGGGATACAGGGCGCTCGCAATGACGGAACGGGGCGCTATTTCTTCACCGCGTCTTTCGCCGGCTCCTTCGCAGCATCTTTCGCTGCGGGTTCGTCCTTGGTCACGCTGTCGGCGGCGGTCGTGTTGACCAGTTGATAGACGTTGACGCGGTGATTCATCACGTCGCCGATGTAGATGCGGTCTTTCTTGTCGATGGCGAGAACGCCGGGGTTTTGCATCAGGCCGGGGTAGGTGCCGCGGCCGCCGAAGAACATCAGAATCTGCCCTTTGGCATTGAAAATCTGGGTGTTGCTCCAACCCGAATCGACCACGTAGATGTTGCCAAAGCTGTCCACGCCCACTCCCTTGGGTTTGTCGAACTGACCCCAGGCGGTGCCGCGCTTACCTATGACCTGGACGAACTTGCCGTCGGCATCGAATTCCTGCACGCGCGAATTCAGCGTGTCTGCCACGAACAGATGACCCCTGGCGTCTACCGTCAAAAAAGTTGGGAACATGAACGCTCCTTCCCTGTCTCCCTTGCCCATTCCCACTTTGCCGAGAAACTTGCCTTGCAGGTCGAACACCTTGACCGTGTGGTCGGAATCCTTGTTGTGTGCCGTGTCGGCGACGTAGATCTTGCCGCGGGTCTTGTCGATCGCAATACCGGTGGGGCGACTGATGGAGGCATCGGTTATGAAGTTCAGCACTTTGCCGCTGCGGTCAAAGACGCTGACGCCCTTCTTGAGCTGTTCCACCACGTAGATGTTTTCATTCGCGTCCAGCGCCAGTCCCATGGGCATGGCCAGAGGGTTTTCCTTGCCGATTTTTAGCGCGGTCTTTTTCGCGAAGTCATAGACAAAGACCGCGTTCTGCCCCTTGTCCGAGATGTACAGGCGCTCGCCATCGTCGGAGACGGCGATGCCTTGCGGTTCGACCAGCCGGTTCTCGGCCGGCTTCTCGCCCTCGAGGAATTTCAGGATCGACTGAGTGCTTGTGGTGTCCTTGGCCAGATCTTCGTCGCTGGTGATGGAGCGCAGAAATTCGATGCGCGCCGTCTCTGGTGGCTCGGGCCAGACCAGTCGCGTCTCCTTCACCACCGGCGGAGCGCCGCAGCCCGCCACCAGCACCGCCAGCATCACTGCGCCCATTGCCTGGGCGATGCGGCGGGGCTGAACCCACCGCTGCACGGTGTTGAGTGGTGTCGTCGGCTTCATGGTGAGCATATCGATATCCCTAAGAATTGAAGCCCGAATTTTGCCGCAACAAGCAGCGATTCAGCGGCTGGTTCGTCCAATTCGTTCGATGAAAGTCAACCCGGTACAAGATCGACGACCCAGGGGCATTGGGCAGCCGGTTCCCATTTGGTGACGCAGGTCGCCAGAGGCCGTTGTTTTACCTGTTTGAGAGTTACTTTTTGGTAACTGGATAAATGCACCACCGGCCTCAAAGAAATGTGTGTGCATTGCATTTCCCGCTTACTTCTCTCTGGAGAAAAACAAAAGCAGAGCAGTCTTGGAGACTTGGTACGGCCCTTGCTTCATCCACATTGCAAACCTCTTTACTCACTCTGAAAGACACATCATGAAACTCACCCTCAAAAAACTGGTCCTCGCTGCCGCCATCGCCTTCCCTGTGGTGGCCATGGCTGGCCCCGGGCTTGCAGGCACCGCCCACGATTTCACGACTGCCGTGGCTACGATAACGGGTGGCCCCGCGCCCAACGGGGCTGCCACTGTCGGCCTTTGCACGTATTGCCACACGCCGCACAGTGCGCTCTCGACGTCCTTGCTGTGGAACCACAATCCGTCGGCTGTTACCGCCTTCTCGTGGGACGAGACAGCAACCGCCGGTGGTACCAGCTACGCTACCGCCTACAAGGGCCCCTCGGTGAAATGTCTGTCGTGCCACGACGGTTCGGTCGCCATCGGTGACGTCGCTCTCTACAACGAAAAGAAACCGGCTGCTCTCAACAACAAAGTGATAAGCGGTATGTATCAGATTGGTGCAGGTGGTGTGATGAATGGCAACCACCCAATCGCCATGCCCTATCCGTACCAAGGAGCTCAGAATACCTACAACGGCAAGACCACCGGCACCAATGTGGTAACGGGCGAGTTCGTGGCAGCGCCAGTCGCAAACGCCTTCGCAATGGTTAAGCTGTATAACGACAGTACTGGCCTGAGTGGAACCATCTCCGGCGGTGCAGCGGTTGGCAAATCGGGCATTGAATGTTCTTCCTGCCATGACGTGCACAACAAGCAATCGACCGAAGACTTTTTCCTGCGCGGCAAGATGGCCGGTAGCACTGCGGCGGACGGCTACCTCTGCGCGCAATGCCACATCAAGTAAGCAGGTAACTCAAAGCCGCGCGGCTTGAGTCCAAAGGGGCGATGACGGTTCAGTCATCGCCCTTTTTTATGAAGTGGCTTGGCTTGAACCCTTGCACCCAGCGAGATCAGATATCGAGGGAGTTGGCATGAGGTTGAACGCTTTCGCAATTGAATGCCGCTTATGCCATGACCCGCACAACAAACAAGTTCAGAGTAAGTCGTTTTTGCGCGGCGAAATTGCAGGTAGTGCCGTGGCCGACGGCTACATTCGTGTGCAGTGCCATATTGAATAAACCTAGTTACCGCGGCGCCTGGCTCGTCTTCATCTTCGCGCTGAGCGGACGTTCAATCAGCCACGCCGTGCGCTTGGAGAACGGGCAACGCATAGGCCTTGCGCAAATGGTTGCCGAGTTGGGCGATGCGCCGCTGGTCATCATCGGCGAGCTGCACGACCACGCCTCGCATCACGAACTTCAATTGGCGGTGATCAAGGGGCTGCAGCAGACGGACCAGGCCTTGGCGATGGGGCTGGAGATGTTTCAAATCCCGGATCATGCTGCGCTCGACAACCGGGTCGCGGGCAAGACCGACGAGGCGCAGTTCATCAAGCTCTATCCGGCCAACTGGCGCAATCTGAATGGGAGTCTTTACCTCGACATCCTTCTTCTTGCGCGCGATCAGCGCATCCGCATGGTGGCGCTGAACGCGCCGCAAGCTCTGGAGCAGAGCGTCGCGCTGGGTGGCTTTGCCGCCTTGTCTGCCAGCGATTTGCGCGCACTGCCGCCCGAGACGACCGACGTTCTCAGCATAGAAGGCTTCAGCGCCATGGCGTCGTACTACCCGCCGCATGGCAAGAATCCCCATGCCTTGCGTCACCTCATGGACGCGCAGGTGCTGCGCAACCGGGGCATGGCCAAAGGCATTGAACATTATCTGGCGCGGCACCCCCAAACCCAGATGGTGGTGCTGACCGGCGGCCTGCATGCATGGCGCAAAGGTGGCATTCCGTCCGAGCTTGGAAAGCTGGCGTACAAGGTGGTTCTGCCGCCGATGCCCGGCATGGACCTGATTGATCCGGCAGCAGTCGGAGCAGACTTTTTGATGGTCTAAAATTGAGCAAGACTGTGCGTATATCCAGTCCATGTAATTTGTGTATGGCAAATGTCATGTTTAACTGGAGCCAAGGTCTTCCATTGCGCAATTTCCTGAAGCTATTTCTTCTGGCGTGTGCCTGTCTGCTGGTGTCCTGCGGCTCGCGGCCCGTCGGCTTGGCGACGTTCTTTGACATGCCTGCATCGGGTCCGGACCCCGGGCTGGCGCCGGTGGTGCACGCGCCGCGCCGGGTGAAGTTCATCGACCCGGCCATCGAGGAACAAAAAAGGTATCTGGCGATGCTGCAAGAGCGGGCGAATGCGCCGCCTCCCGTCAATTGGGCCGAAATGTACAAGCGCCTGCCCAAGGACGACGAAGACAATATCGACTGGATGGCCGCACTCAAAGACAAGCTCATCACGCCCAGCGGGCAGATCGATCCTGCCATCCCCGACGAGGGCAGGACCAGCGACGATGAGATCGAGCTAGCCACCTCGGGCAAGCCGGCGCGCATGGTGGTTTTTTCGCACGACGCGCATACCCAGTGGCTGACCTGCCGCAATTGCCACCCGGTCATTTTCAAGAGAAATGCGGGCACCGCCAAGATCACCATGAAAGACATTGACGACGGCAAATATTGCGGCGTTTGCCATGACTCGGTGGCCATCGCCCAACCCTCTGGCTGCAAGGGCTGTCACAAAGTTGTGGCCAAGAAGTCATGAGGCGCGGCAGCTATTTACCAGCCTTGCTGCTCTGGCTGCTGGGCACCTTCCTGACAGCGGCGATGGCTGCGCCCGTCGTCGGCGACGTGCAGTTCGAGCGCAAGACCAAGGGCGATGAAGATTTTGCGCCGGCCGTGTTCCCGCACTGGGTGCACAGGGTGAAATACAAATGCTACGTCTGCCACAACGACACGGTCGGCTTCAAGATGAAGGCAGGCAGCGCCGCCATCACGATGGACGCCATTGACGAGGGCAAATTTTGCGGTGTCTGCCACAAGGGCAAGCCCGCTTTTGGCGTGGCTTTTGAAACCTGTAGCCGTTGCCATCGCAAATGAAGCCCTCGCGCCATCTCCGCCCGCAATACCTGACAGCGGTCTTGGCTGCTATGTTGTTTATCCTTTCCCCTACGTCGGTGTCGGCTCAGTCCCTGCTCCCGTCCTGGTTGCAAGGTGCTCACGCGGGACTTGGAGCTTGGTCGGGTGCGTTGGGGCTCAACTACATGAACGGCCTGTCGTCGCTCAATTCAGGCAGCGGCACCGCGTCAAGCACGACAACCAATGCCTTTGGCGAATCCTTGAGAATTGCCAACACGGGTTTCTACATTGTGAGCCCGCTTTTGTTCAACGGCAGCCTGGCGGTCGATCTGCAGCTCAATCAGGACCGCAGCCGCGGCACCGAAGACGGGTCGCGCACGCAAGGCCGGGCGATAGGCTACTCTTTCGACTCGACCATCCTGCCCGAAAAACCGTACCCGGTTTCGATTTTCGCCAACCGCAGTCAAACCCAGACGCTGCAGCCCTCCGGCGGGCGTATGGTCGGCGTCAACGAAAACCGCGGCATGACATTTCAGTTGCACCCAGACAGCATCCTGAATGATTGGGACTATCCCTGGGTCGAGGCCAATCTGGAGATCCGCCGAGAAAGCAGCAAAAATACCATCAGCAGCTTCGGCCGAAGCTCGACCAACGAGGAGCAGAACCGAGAGGTCAGTTTCAGTGCCAGCAAGGGCTTCGAGACGGCGGATCTGATATTGAACGCTCGATTGGACGATAGGAAAAACCCAGCCTTCAGCCAGGGGAACTTCCAGTCGCGCGCCGCCGGCTTGGCCTACAGCGTCGATTTTGGTCCTACGCTGAACCGTCGCTTCGATGCAAAGCTGGACTATTCAAGCCGCAATGGCGCCTCGCCTTCGACCATGATCACCAGCAACGAAAAGTTGCAAATCGATCATAACCAGAGCCTGCATACCGATTACAGCTACGATTTTTCGCGCCAAAAATCCGGCGACGCTACGAACACGATGCAGAAAGTCGGTTCCTCGGTGAAACATCACTTGTACAAGAACCTCACGACCATCGCCAGCGTGAATGCCAGCAAGAATTCGCTGCCTAACGGCAGCATCGATGCCTACGACACCCAATTCAGCCAGAGCTACAACCACAGCCTGCCCAACAACGGGACCTTCAATGCCAGTTGGTCGGGCGGCTATCAGCGCAACCGCAACCATCTGAGCAGTTCCAACATCAGCGTCATTGACGAGCCGCACTTGGCGCAAGCGCCTTTCAGCGCGCGCATCGGATTCTTGCTGGGCCACAAGTTTGTCGTGGCCGGCAGCATCGTGGTGTTGAACGTCAAGAATGGCGGCAGAGTCCCGCTGCGCGACGTGGCTACTGCACCACCCGGTCTGGGCGATTACGAAGTCATTGTGGAGGTCAATGAAACCAGGATTGTTCCCCTGCCCACCAGTTTGCTGGTCGCCGAAGGCGATCCGCTGGCGGTGAGCTACAGCTACCAGGTTGACGCCAGCCTTGATTCGGAGACGAAGTCCTTGGGCTTTGGTCTGGGGGTCGATTTCCGATGGATTTCAATGTCTTTCAGCCATCACAAATCGGCGCAGACTGCGCTGAATCAGACCGCCAGCCAGTTCCTGCAAAACACGCAGCAAGATATGGTGCAAATCGGCCTGAAGGGGATATTGCTGAAGATCGACACCAACGCCCAATTGAGCCTGGAGCACAACAAGGCGAGCGACACCGACAATGTTCAAGCCAAGCTCAGCACGGGAGCGGTTTGGGATGTCGATCCTCAGTTGCACGCGACGCTGGACCTGCGGGCGAGCCAAGCCAGCTACACCTTCCCCGATCGGCACACAACTGCTATGCGCACAGCCCAAAGTTCGCTGATGTGGCCTAACATCAGCCTGACTTTTGGACTGAATGCGAGCGAGTCAATCTACACATGGCCCGCGCAGCGCATCGAGTCGTTGCTGGCGGCACGCACTTCCCTGAACTGGTTTACAGCGGGGGGCTGGACCCACACCGCCTCACTCGATTGGAGCAGCCACACCGTGAGTCCTGCGCCGCCCGAGACGCTGGTGCAGCTGATGTGCCAGAGCAGCGTCACGTTGGGCAAGCTGTCGCTGAACGCCAGTATTGGTTTAGGGCAATGGCTGCGCGACCGCAGCCGCGCCATCAACCGAAGCCTTAACCTTTCCGCAGTGAGGCAATTCTGATGAAACAACGATTCGCGTGGGGTGCATGGACTTGCTCGGTTGCGCTGCTGTTGCTGGCCGCCGCTTGTGCCGACAACGCCGTACGCCCAGCGGCTGCCAATGCCGAGGCAGCAGCGGCCCCGCTGGTCTGGCCCAAGCCGCCAGACCCCGAGCGCATACGGTATCTGCGCAGCGTGTCGGGGCCGGGTGACTGGGGCATCAGCCAATCATGGTTGCGCCGCCTTGCGGACGCCCTCAGTGGTCGCGGCGAAGAAACCTTTATGCGGCCCGGAGCCGTGGCTGAGCGCGCCGGCGTACTGTATGTGGCGGATCCTGGCGCGCAAGCGGTGTGGATTTTGGACGCGCCGCGCGACCGCTATGCGCGCGTCACCCACATCGGCGAGCAGAGCTTGGTGTCGCCGGTGGCGCTGGCGTTGGGGCCGGGCGACACGGTGTTTGTGGCCGACACCGCGCTGAAGCAGGTGTTTCAGTTGAACCGTGACGGCGCCCTGTTGCGCACGATTTCTGCCCAGGGACTTGAGCGTCCAGCCGGCCTGGCCTGGGATGGGCGCAGTCATCGATTGTTCGTGCTTGATTCACTGAAACATCGAATCACGGTGTTTGACGGCAATGGTGCGCTGCTGCGCCATCTGGGTGAAAACGGTGATAAGGACGGGCAGTTCAACCACCCGACCCACCTGGCGCTGGACACGAGCGACGCTAGCGGAAACTTGCTGATCACCGACGCGCTGAACTTCCGTGTGCAGGCCCTCAGCCCGGATGGCAGCTTTCTCTGGAAGTTTGGCAAGACCGGCAACGGCGCAGGCGACTTTGCTGCGCCAAAGGGCGTTGCCAGCGACAGCGCTGGCCATGTGTATGTGGTGGATGCACTGTTCGATGTGGTGCAGATATTTGACCGGCAAGGCCAGTTGCTGCTGGCCTTCGGCGAGCACGGCAGCGGCCGTGGTCAATTTGCCTTGCCACGCGGCATCTTCATCTCGGTCGACGACAAGGTCTATGTGGCCGACGCCTATAACCAGCGGGTGCAGATATTTCTGGGCGCCGTGGCAACCAGTGCGGCAGGAGAGGAAGGTGTGAAATGATGGGCAAGTTCCTGCACGCTGCGTTGCGCAGCCTCCGCGGTGTCGGTCGAACCGGACTGAATTTTTTGATTCTGGGCGCGGCGCTTCTGGCCTGGACACCTTCTGCAGTGGCAGCCTCGTCCATTGCCAATACCGTGCACAACCTCACGCCCACGGGGTCGGGTACTTTCAAGGCACCCGAGGCCACCGGCCTGTGCGTGTTTTGCCACACCCCGCACAACGCCAATCCGCAGCGCGGTTTGTGGAATCGGAATTTGTCTGCGGCCACGTACCAGCTCTACACCAGCAGCACGCTGGTGGCGCAGGTCAAACAGCCGACCGGCAGTTCGCGTCTGTGCCTGTCGTGTCACGACGGCACGTTGGCCATGGGGACGCTGCTGCGTTCGCAAAATGGACTGCAGCCGACGCTCGGCGTGTTGACCGGAAAAGCAGTGCTGGGCACCAATCTCTCCGACGATCACCCTGTGTCATTCCTGTATGACAGTGCGCTCGCGGCAAGCCGTGGCGAACTGGTCTACCCGTCGAGTTTGACCGGCGCGATCAAGCTCGATCAGAATCACGAACTGCAGTGCAGCAGTTGCCATGACGCGCACGAAGACCGGCATCCCAAGTTCTTGCGCATGGAGACGCGTTACGGTGCGCTGTGCCTGACCTGCCACGCGAAGACCGGCTGGAGTGCCACCACCCATTCCACATCGACGGCCACCTGGAGCGGCGTCGGCACCAATCCCTGGCCGACTGGCGCTTATCCGACAGTCACTGAAAATGCTTGTTCCAGTTGCCACCGGCCGCACGCGGCAGGCCATGGCAAGGAGCTGCTGGCGCAAACTGGTGAGGTGGCCAATTGCACCGTCTGCCACAGCGGCACGGTGGCCAAGAAAAACATCCAGAACGAGTTCCTCAAGTCTTCCCGCCACCCCATCAGCAACGCCGAATGGACCCACACGCCCAAGGAGGATGCGACTCTGATGCCGCGCCACGTCACCTGCACCGATTGCCACAACCCGCATGCCAGCAATGCCAACACAGCCAGCGCACCCAATGTGACGGGACGTTTACAGGGCGTGCGCGGCATCAGCCAGAGCGGTACCGCAGTGGCCTCGGCCAGCTACGAATACGAGGTTTGCTACAAGTGCCATGGCCTGAGTTCGGCGACCACGGTGGGCGTTCAGCGCCAGGACAATATACGCAACGCGCGGCTGCAGTTTGATCCGATTAACCCGTCCTACCATCCGGTGGCGGCAGTCGGGAAAAACGCATCGATCCAGAATCTGGTCACGGGCTATACCGCTTCGAGCCGGATCGGTTGTTCATCCTGTCACAACAACGACGCGTGGGTCGCCGGTGGAGCAAACCCGGCGGGCGTGCATGGCTCGATCTACCAGCCGATCCTTGAGCGCGAATACCGCACCGAAAACACGGTGATCGAATCAGCGCAAAATTTTTCCCTTTGCTACAAGTGCCACAGCCGTACAGCCTTAACGTCCGGCACGGGGAAGTTTCCCCACTCGAAACACTTCGGGGAACAGGCCTCTTGTGCCGCTTGCCACGATCCTCATGGCTCGCGCCGGTATACGAGTCTGATCAATTTCATGCGCTACGACCGGATGGGCGTTTCGGTGGTCACGCCGACGGCAAACGGACGCATAGACTACGTGAAGACATCGACAGGTGGCCAGTGCTACCTGACTTGTCACGGAAAAGAACACAGTCCCGAGAGCTACCCCTGAACGGCCTCATTGGCCGCAAGGGCATCCACGAGGCAACTACTTTTCCTCGTGGATGCCCAGCTTCTTCATTTTTTCCCAGAGGTTTTTGCGGCTGATGCCGAGTGCGGCTGCCGAATCGGCGATACGGCCCTCCCTGGCTTTTAACGTCTGTTCGATGTAGTGGCGCTCGTAGCTCTCAAGATAGTCGCTGAGGGAACTGGTGCTTACCTCGGCGTCGGACGCATCCGAATTGCCAAACAGCGCGTCCGGCGTCAGAACTGCCTGACTGGACAGGATGCAGGCACGCTCAAGGCAGCTTTTCAACTCGCGTATATTGCCGCTCCACGGGTGCTCCAGCACGGCCTGTTCGGCCTGGGCGCTCAGTTCGCGCCGGGCAGTGCCGTGCTGAACGGCCTCGGCGTCGAGCATCAGGCCCGCCAACCACAAGATGTCTTCTTTGCGTTCACGCAGTGGTGGTATCTGCAGTTCAAGCACATGAATGCGGTAATACAAGTCTTCGCGAAACTCGCCGGTTTCGACCATTTTCTTGAGCACCTTGTTGGTAGCACAAACGAGATTGATGTTGATCGGAATCTGTGCTTCCGCGCCTACCCGAACCACCTTGCGTTCCTGGATGACGCGCAACAATTTGACTTGCATTGACAGTGGCATTTCGCCGATTTCGTCGAGAAATAGCGTGCCGCCGTTGGCTTGCTCAAAGTAGCCCTTCTTGTCGCGCACCGCACCCGTGTAGGCGCCCTTGACATAGCCGAACATCTCGGCTTCCATCAGCGTCTCGGTGATCGCCGCACAATTGACAGTGACAAAGGGCAGGCGCCATTCCGGGTCGCGCAGCTGATGCAAGGCGCGCGCAACGACCTCCTTGCCAACCCCCGATTCGCCGGTAATGAGCACTGTAATGTTGTCAGCTGCGAGCCTGGGAAGCACCGCTTCGATACGGCGCATTGCGCTCGAAATGCCCAATACGGGTGCACCGGATGAGTTCTCGGCATCTTGCGAGTTTCGGGCGCAGATGCTGCGAACCATTTCTATGAGAGCCCGAATATCGACAGGTTTTGTCAGGTAGTCCTCGGCACCGAGCTTGAGCAGACGTACGGCACGATCGATGGCGCCGTAACCTGTCATGAAGATGTAGGGCGGGAGTTGGACGCCGGCATTTCTCAATTCCTCGAACAATTCTTCGCCATCAACATCGGGCAGTTTGATGTCGCTGATGACCAGGTCGTAACGATCCTGTTTGAGGGACAGACGGGCGGCTTCCCCGGTCTTGAACCAACTGCAATCAAAACCTTCAAGACCGAATCGGTCAGATACCGCCTCTCCCATGATCTCGTCGTCTTCGATCAGACAAATGCGATGGCAAATCATGCGGACTTACTTTCCTCAAAGGGCAAGGTGACGGAAAAACTGACATTTCCGTTGTGTTGCGCTACCTCGATCTTGCCACCGAGTTGCTGGACTATCTGGTAAGTAACCCAGAGTCCAAGGCCATGCCCGCTTTTGCTGAGCGGCGAAAAGGGTTCGAAAAGATGCGACATTTGGTCCGTCGTCAGTTGCTTGCCGTCGTTTTCGACGCGCATGCGCAACATGCCGTCGTGCTCCTCGACGGAACAGATGACCAAGCCCTTTTGATTGGCAGCATGAATGGCGTTGAGCAGCAGATTGATCAAGATCTGCCGCACCTGATTGGCCTGTAGCGGCAGAGGTCGGGCAAGACCGGAGCGCCAGTCCAGAAGCAGTTCTTTGCGTTGTGCCTGGGGAACGACCAGGCTGCGAATGTCCTCGAAATCCTGGGGTTCGAGGTCCCGGCTTCTTACCCTGGACTCGACCAGCAAGGCACCCACCGTCTCTTTGATCTGAGTCAGACCGCGCTCGATCAGGGAGACCGTCTTGGCGGTTCGCGCGTCAAATTCTCGCCTGCTGTTGTGGCCATGACTCTTCAGGGTATCGATGGCGGTGAGCATGCCACCCAGGGGATTGTTGATTTCATGGGCTACGCCAGCAGCCAAGTGGCCGACTGCGGCGAGCCGTTCCGAATGGACGATTTGCTTTTCAAGGGCCTGTTTGGTGTCCTGTTCTGCCAACATGCGCACATAGGCTTGGAACAACTGACCGACCTCGTCCTGATAGGGATACGACACCTTCTCCAGTTCTTCGGCGGTAGCGGTGCCCAGCGTATTCAAGCGCTCGGTAATCAGCACCAGGGGGCGCGACAGACGGTAGCCCCAATACCAATTGATTGGCAAGAGTATCGCCAGCACCAGCAAGCCCATCAATCCACCGTGACTGGCGGTTTTATAGAAGCGCGGCCACAAAACGTCCTTGGAGTGGACCACGATCAAGGTGCCAAGCCGGTATCCCTCGCTAACAATGGGCGCCGTAACGTAAAAATTTTTCTTGTCGTCCACGTCGGCGCGCCGACTGCCAGCAGTTTCCACTGTGCGAATGCGCTCTGCCAATCTTCCATATTCGGGCGTCAGCTGGTCAATTCTCGTTCCCATGGGAATGAGCATGGGGTTGGTGGAAACAACTACTTTGAGTTCGTTATCGAGAATCAGGATAGTGCTGGGCAGCAAAATGTCTTTGGTGTTTGTCGCGTCCAGCGGTTTGCTGATGATGTCGAAAAGGCGCCAGATATCATCTTCCACCATGGGTTGAAACAAGGATTCGGACAGCCTGCGAGCCAGACCGGCAGATCTGGTGAACAAGTCTTCCCGCAGCTCGGCATAAGTCTTGAACATGAGCGAGCCTGATACCATCAGAGTCGTCACGATGATAAGAAGACTTCCCCACAAGGGAATCTTGTACCGATAGCTCAGGTCGAGGACGCCTTTCATTCTCCGTTCAGAAGCTGCCTCATTTTGATTGATCGCTCGTATATTTCTTCGTCACCAGGAACAAATCCATCAAGGCCCATTCGTTTGAGTAGCTCGATGCCTGCAGCGTCGGTTGCCATGTTCACCAGAACCTGCCGCATGGTTTTAAAGTCTTCCTGGCTGACGAAATGGCTGGCCACTATCGGCGGTGCGCCGTATTCATGTGATTTGGCAACGATGCGGGTTTGCAACGCCAAGTCTGGACGCGCCTCGGCCAATGCATCCCAGACCACGCTGTCAACTTCGCCTGCGTGGGCGAGTCCCAAGGCGACCGCTTTGATTACTTCTCGATGCGATCCCGTGAAAATGATCTTGCCGAAAAAACGAGCTGGATCTTGTCCGGCGTTCAGGAGTTGCTGGCGTACTTCCAGGTAGCTCCCGTTTTGGCTTGGATCGGCGAAGGCGAATACCGCGCCCTTGAGTTGCAGCAGTGAGGTGGTTTTGTCGTTGTAAGCAGGAACGATGAGGTAGGAAGTGAAGTAAGGCCGCCCTTTGGCAAGCGGGACGACAAGAAGGCGGATCTCGTTCTTGAGGTGAACATCGGGGTAATCCGTGACCCAGGCAAAATCGAGCTTCTCGACGTAGAACTGTACTGTCGTGTTGCTGAACCTCTTGTTGAACACGACTTCAACCGGACGATTGAGCTTGCTCGCAAGATACTGACGCCACTCGGCAACCAGCGTGTATTGCTTGTTAAAAAGACTATAGGGCAAGCCAATGCGAATGGGCGTGTTACCCGGCGCAGCGTAAACGGGGCCAAGAACGAGCAGCAAGCCGACAGCGAGCCAGAGTAACTGCCGTAGCTGATGCCTTACGTTACCAAAATGCAACTTCATTTGGATGATTTTATAGAGCGTCACCAAAACGTAACCCGCATACCGTGGAGCCGGTCTGCGCAAAACCCCTTGGGCTGGCAAGTACTTTGATCATCAACGCCTTTCTCTTAGGGCGGTGACTTTTCTATCAAAAACGCCCCCCTGCTTCCTTGAGAAGCATGCAATAAGCGTACCACGACAGGCGAAGTGTGACGAGATCACTGCGCTTGAGCGCGATCTACGGGCTTCTGCCAACCTGCGCAAGCATGGGGTCAGCTTCCAGGTCGCGCCGACGGTCTTCGCAAATGAACGCCAAGTTCATCGACGACCAGGACCACTCCGAAGAAGAAGGCAGATTTGTCCTGCTCGGGCTGAGCAGCTGCCTGAGATTGCTCGTGGTCTGCCATTGCTATCGATCGGGAGGCAATGTCATGCGCATCATCTCAGCCCGCAAGGCTGAAGGCCATGAGCGCAACTCCTACCCATGAAGGTGATTTATGCGCAAGGAATATGACTTCACCGCGGCACGCAAGAACCCTTATGCCGCGCAGTTGAAGAAGCCGGTGACCATCCGCCTGGACCAAGAAGCGGTGGACTATTTCAAGTCGCTCGCGGAAGAGACGGGCATTGCCTACCAAAGCCTGATCAGCCTCTACCTTCGCGATTGCGCAAGCTCGAAGAAAAAGATCAATCTCGCCTGGGCATAAGGCAATCGGCCTGCGGCCGGGTGCGGCGATGTATCTTGCGCCGGTCTACCGAAACTGCCCACGGAATCACGCCCTAGCAAGACGTGACCCCGCCCGCTACCGCCCGCCCTCACCCCAAATGCCGCAACTCCCGCAATGCCACCGACACGGGTGCGAGGTCGGCGCCTTGCATGCTGATGTCTTGCAGCAATTGGCGCAGACGTTCGATGTCGGCGCGGTGCTGGGCAGCCCAGGCTGACACGTCTTCGCCGCGCGTCAGCAGGCCGTGGGTGATCTGGCGCGCGATCGAGTAGACGTCGTCGCGGGCGCTGCCGCGCGCCTGGGTCTGCCACAGGGTGTCGGTCGGCAGCCGGTTGATCTCGGTGCGCCAGGCCCACAAGCCCAGTTCGGCATCGACGCCGAAATAGGCCCGCGCGGCATGCTCCAGATCGGTGTTGGCGCTTTGCGCCAGGTCCACCAGGTCGAGCGCCGGAAAGGTGAACTCCAGCGCCGTCAGGCTTTGCGCCAGCTCAGCGTCGACACCGGCCGCCACGAGCTTCTGAGTGTCTTGTTGCCATTCGGTGCGCGCCGCGCCAGGCAGCCAATGCTCCAGATTGCCGCGCAACTCGCTCGCGCCGGGGTGGTAGCGTTCGATCACGCTGGGCATGTCGGCGCCTTTGGATTTCAACCTCAAGATCCAGCGTGATGCGCGCTGCGAGATCGAGATCAGCTTGCCCAGCAGGTCGAGTTGCAGCGCGGTCGACACCTTGTAATCGAGCGCGTCGATGCGGTCCCACAGCGGCTCGAGCTCGAATATCTCGCGGCCCAGCGTGTAGGCGCGCACCACATCGGCGGCCGTTGCGGACGCCTCCGTGACGATGAAATTGACGAAGGTCGCGCCGGTGCGGTTGATCACCGTGTTGGCGACGAAGGTGGCGATGATCTCGCGCTTGAGCGGGTGCCGGGCGACGGCGTCGCCAAACTTCTCGCACAGCTGCTTCGGAAAGTAGCTTCTGAGCGCGTTGCCGAAGTAGGGATCGTCGGGCAGATTGCTGGCCACCAACTCGTCGAACACCGCCATCTTGGCGTACGCCATCACGACGGCACCTTCGGGCGCGGTGAGGCCGAGCTTGCGCACACGCCGGCGTGCGATCTCTTCGTCGCTGGGCAGAAACTCGATGGCGCGGTTCAGCCGTCCGGCGCGCTCCAATCGTTGCATCAGGCGCTGCTGCCCGTCCAGAAAGTACAGCGGACGATGGCTGGCAATGTCGAGCGCCTGGGTCTGGTAGTAGTTGTCGGTCAGCACCAGGTGGCCGACTTCGTCGGTCATCGAGGCCAGCACATCGTTGCGCTGCTTGAGCGTCAGGTCGCCCGCCTCGACCACGCGGTCCAGCAATATCTTGATATTGACCTCGTGGTCGGAGCAGTCCACGCCCGCCGAGTTGTCGATGGCGTCGGTGTAGATCAGCCCGCCCGCCTGCGCGAATTCGATGCGGCCGTTTTGTGTGCAACCGAGGTTGCCGCCTTCGGCCAACACCTTGCAGCGCAGCTCGGCGCCGTTCACGCGGTAGGCGTCGCCCGCCTTGTCGCCCACTTGAGCGTGGCTCTCGAAGCTGGCCTTCACATAGGTGCCGATGCCGCCGTTGTAGAGCAGGTCCACCGGCGCCAGCAGGATGGCGCGCATCAGCTCGAGCGGCGCCAGTTCTTCGGCCGTTATGCCGAGCACGGCGCGCGCTTGGGCTGAGAGCTTGATCGACTTGGCGCTGCGCGCATAGACGCCGCCGCCCTCAGAGATGATGCTCTTGTCGAAATCGTCCCAGCTCGATCGCGGCAGGTCGAACAGGCGCTGGCGCTCGGCCAGCGTGCGCGCCATGTCGGGTGTCGGGTCGATGAAGATGTGGCGGTGATCGAACGCTGCCACCAGCTTGATGTGCTTGGACAGCAGCATGCCGTTGCCGAACACGTCACCCGACATGTCGCCGATGCCGGCCACCGTGAAAGGCGTGGTCTGCGTGTCGATGGACAGCGCGCGGAAGTGCCGCTTGACCGACTCCCAGGCCCCGCGCGCGGTGATGGCCATCTTCTTGTGGTCGTAGCCCACCGACCCGCCCGAGGCGAACGCATCGCCCAGCCAGAAACCGTAGTCGGCCGAGACGCTGTTGGCAATGTCGGAGAAGGTGGCCGTGCCCTTGTCGGCGGCCACCACCAGATAGGTGTCGTCGGGATCATGCCGGACCACGTCCTTGGGCGGCACCACCGCGCCGCGCACCAAGTTGTCGGTCAGGTCGAGCAGTCCCGACAGGAACAGCTTGTAGCAGGCAATGCCCTCGGCCAGATAGGCTTCGCGGTCGCTCGCCGGCGGCGCATTCTTGAGCACGAATCCGCCTTTGGAGCCGACCGGCACGATCACCGTGTTCTTGACCTGCTGGGCTTTCACCAGACCGAGGATTTCGGTGCGGAAATCCTCGCGCCGATCCGACCAGCGCAAGCCGCCCCGCGCGACCTTGCCGTTGCGCAAGTGCAGGCCTTCGACGCGCGGCGAATAGACCCATATCTCGAACAGCGGTTTGGGCTCGGGCACGCCCGGCACCGCGCGCGGGTTGAACTTGAAGCTGATGTACGGCTTGTGCGCGCCGGCGGCAGTTCGCTGCCAGGCATTGGTGCGCAGCGTGGCCAGCACGGTGGCGTAGAACTGGCGCAGGATGCGGTCTTCGTCGAGGCTGGCGACGTCGCCGAGCTGGACTTCGATGCGCCCACCCAATTGCGCCTGGGCCGACTCGCGCCCGGCCTCGCAGTCTGGGTCGAAGCGCAGTTGGAACAACTGGCTGATATCTTGTGCGATCGCGGCGTTGTTGTTCAGCGCGGCTTCGATGTAACTCTGGCTGAAGGCAAAGCCGAGCTGCTTGAAGTAGCGCGTGTAGGCGCGCAGCACGGTGATCTGGCGTGCGTCGAGCAGCGTGCTGAGCACGAGCTTGTTCAGATCGTCGCTCTCGACCACGCCTTTCCAGACCTGCGCAAACAGTTCTTCGAAGCGCGCCTTGATGCGCGAAAAATCGGTGCTGACGTGCAACTGCAAGCCCAGGTCGTGAATCCAGAACAGCTCGGAGCCCGCGTCCTGGCCCACCTCGTACGGATGCTCGTCGAGCACGCGCGCTCCCATCCGTTCGAGCACCGGCAGCGAATCCGACAAGGCCACCTTGGAGGTGCTGTAGATCTTGAGCCGCAGCATGCCCGGCAAGGCGTTCAGCGGGCGGTACAGATTGACGGCCAGCGCCGCATCAGGCGTCAAGGCGGCCAGCACTTGCGCGTCTTCGGCGGCCACCGGTGGCGCGAAGCTCTCGCGGTAGGCGGTGGAGAATGCATTGGCAAAGCGGTGTGCCAGGGCCAGTCCTTGGCCCTCGCCATGCACGTGCAACAATTCCTGCGCGCAATCGTCCTCCCAGCGCTGCGCCAGACGGGCGATGCGCTCTTCAAGCGCGCGCAGGTCGACGTTCTGTGGCGCCTGATGGCGGGCGCGCACCAGATAGTGGATGCGGGCCAAGGGACTGTCGGTGAGCATCGGCGTGAATTCGAGCGACTGACCGTCCAGCGCTTCGGTCAGTTGCTGGCCGATCTTGACGCGCAGCTCGGTGTTGAAGCGCTCGCGCGGCACGAACACCTGCGCCGAGGTGAAGCGGCCGAACGGATCGCGGCGCACGAACAGGCGGGTGCGCTGACGCTCCTGCAGGCGCAGGATGCCGATCGCATGCTCGGCAAGCGTGGCCGCATCGATCTGGAACAACTCGTCGCGCGGATACGCTTCCAGAATCGCCTGCAATGACTTGGCAGCGTGGCTTTCGGGCACCACGCCGGCGGCGGCGAGCACCTGCGACACGCGGCGGCGCACTTGCGGAATGTCCTGCACCATGGCCGAGTACGCGGTGGACGTGTACAGCCCCAGAAAACGCGACTCGCCGACCACCGCGCCACAGGCGTCATGGCGTTTCACCGAGATGAGGTCGAGCCAGGCCGGGCGATGCACGGTCGAGCGCGTCATGGCCTTGGTCACGAGCACGAGCTCGTCCGAATCAAGCAGCGCCAGCGCTTGCGAGGGCAGCACGCTGCTGGGGGTTTGCGCGGGGCCGCGCAGCAGGCCCAGGCCCGAATCGGGAACCGCTACGAGCCGGACGGTGTCGCCATCGTGCTGCAAGTCGTAGTCGCGCGCGCCCAGAAAAGTGAAGTGCCTGTCTTCCAGCCAGCTCAGAAATTCGATGCCCTCCTGCTGGTTCACGGAGGACAGCGACGAACCCGGCGATTGCGCGCCGACCGCATGCAGCCGCTCGAGCATCGGACGCCAGTCATGCACGGCAGCGCGCACGTCGCTCAGCACGCGGGCCAGGCCATCGGCCAGCGCATTGCGATCGGCCTGGCTCACGATGCGGTCGCATTCGACCAGGATCAGCGACTCGATCGGCACCGTGTGTTGTGCATGCGGCGCTGCGGCGGCGGTGCTGACAATGCCGCCTTGCGCGTCGCGTTGCACCGCCAGCAGCGGATGCACCACCCAGTGCGCGGTGCGGCCGCTGCGGTTGACTTCCATGATGACCGAATCGACCAGAAACGGCATGTCGTCGTGCACGATCTGGACGACCGTGTGCTCGTCCACAAAACCGTCCTCGGCCAGCGTCGGGTTGAACACGCGGATCTTCGCGCCAAGCGCGGCGCGCGGCGCCTCCAGCAGGCGCCAGTGCGCATTGGCTATGGCAAACAAGGTGGCTGCGCCGCGGGCCCGGACTTCGTCCGGGTCGGTGTTCTCGAAATAGGCGGCAGCGAAATCGGTGAGCCGCTTGGCTGCGGGACCTGCATGTTCCTGGGTATAGGAAAGCAGTTCAGCAAGCACTGGATGGGACATGGTGTCTCCCGTTTGGATGGCGCGGATTCTATGCCTGCAGCAGCCGCGCGGGATTGAAGCATGTCAACCAGTGGCGCTCGTTCAATGAGAACCGTTCGGGTTGAGTTTGGCCAAGCCCTTGCTGCTGTTGGAGCGGCTTGTGCGACGGGAATCGATGCACCTGGCCTCAGCCAAAGCGTCCCTGCAAAAACCAGCCCGCATGCCGGTTCCCCGCAGACAGCGCCAGGCGCGCGCGGAATACCCAGACCAAGGCGCCGCCGGGGCGCATGGCGATGTAGTAGTCGCGCGCCACGCCGGCGCCGTCCCACCAGCCGGCTTCGATGCGCTCGGGGCCGCTTACAACCAGCAAGACCTGACCCTCCAGCAGCGGGCCGCCATCACGCTCGGTCAGTGCCAGCGGCTCGGGCAGCAGCCAGGTCGGCTGCGCACCATCGAGCCAGGGCGCAGGCGCAGGCGCTCGACGTCCGCTCTGCGCCTCCCAAGGGCGCAGAGCGGTGGCGCGCTCGGGCCGATGATCGGCCACCAATTGCAGTTGCAAGACCTGGTCGCGCCCGAGCCGCGCCTGCAAGCGCTCGATCAGCCGCAGCACACCTTCTTGCTGGCTGTGCTGGGTGGGAAACAGCTCGCCATTGGGCGCTGCGCCCAGCACCACGTCGGCACAGCGCAGGCGCAGCTCCAGCGCAGGCGCGGCCAGCGTGACGCGGCCGAGCCGCTCGCGCAGCAGCAGCTGCAAATGCGCGGCATCACCAGAGGCCTGAGCCAGCGCGACTTCGACCACGGTGGGCGCTGGCCCGTCCTGACGATGGCGTGCCTCGTGCAGCATCTGCAGCTCGAAACGCTGGACCCTGGCATGCCTGGCCTGCGCCCAGGCCACCAGCCGTGCCAGCAGCACGGCCGCGCCTTGCAAGACCTGCTCGGTGCTGTCGGCGCGCGCAAACAGCTCGAGCCGCTGCTCGAACACCTGCGGCAACACCAGCCAGTCGCGCGGATCGGGCTGCAGGCCCAGTGCGCGGTCCAGATCAATCAACAAGGCCTCGCCAAAACGCCGCGTCAGGCCCGCGCGCGGCAGTTGGCGCAGCTCGGCAATGCAGCGCAGGCCCATCGCTTGCAAATCTTGCTGATGCGAGCGCAGGGGCGCCAGCAGCAACACCGGCGCGCGGCTCAACAATTGCGCAAAGGCCTGCTGGTCCTGGCTGTGCGCGCCCAGCAGCAGATCGCTGCGCCAGCGCGCCAGATAAGCCGCACCGAGTGCGGTCGGCGCGGTGGCGAGTCGCGCCTGATGACCCAAGGGGAGCAGCGCCTGCTGCAAGCGCTGCAGCAGGCGCGGCAGACCGCCGAAATAGCGCAGGCTGGACCGCACTTCGAGCAGCACATCGCCTTCTTCCAGCGTGACCGAGGGCGTGAAGGCGAGCGCCACATAGGCCAGCGCCTGCCGGGCCAAGGCATCGCGACGCGCATCACGCTCGCCCAGCGTGAGCTGAGGGGCCAGCGCGAGCGCGGTGCCGCGCCGCAGGCCGGGCTTGACGCCAAGCCCCTGCGCCGCCTCATTCACCGCGCTGATGTGGTGGCCATCGAGCAAGGCCAGCGGCGCTTGCCGCAGCTCAGGCGTGAGCGTGGCGGCAAAAGCCTCCAACGACAAAGCGGGCAGATGAATCGCGATCCACAACATGGCGCTTGACCAGAACGATCTCCCCCATGGCTCAGGCCGAGGTAGACACCGCATCAACCTGCGTGGCACCCATGGCCACGCGGCGCGGCGCCAGCGCGCGCGCACGCTGCTGTGGCAGCAGCACCGGCGGCAAATCCAGCAGCAAAACCTCGCCATGGCGCGGCCCGCGCCGCTTGAGCACCTGCACGGCCAGGCCATCGGGGCCGCTGGCGCTCAGACTCAGGCGCAGCGGCGCCGGGCTGGGATGCTGCTGCGCCGCCCACCCGCGCAGCAAGAAGGCCGGGCCGGCATGCAGGCTCGCGGCCAGTTGCAAGCGCCGCAAGGCGTCGCCGTGCATGCGCTCGGGCAGCCAGGCCAGCACTGCGCCCGCGTGGCCGCTTTTGAGCGTCTGCTCCAGCGCCCACAGCAGATCAGACGCCGACCGACCCGGCATGATGAGCAATTGATGCGCCGCCAGGCCCAGCTGCGCCAAGGCCTGACCCGAGAGCAGCGCGGGCGGGTGAAACAGCATCAGCAGCTTGCCACCGGCCGCCACGGCGGTCAGCGCAGGCGCCAACAGGCGCAACTCGCCCACGCCGGTCTGCGCCAGCAGCAGTTCGCTCAAAGCGCCCTGCGGCCAGCCGCCGCCAGGCAGTTGCGCGTCGAGCGCGGCATAGTGGCTTGGCCACACCTGCCCGCCCGATCGCATCAGCTGATCGCCGCGCCACAGGCCGGGGTGCAAATCGTTCAGCGCCTTGGGTGTGCCAGCCTGGTGTTGCAACGCACACCCGCGCTGCCCCACCCGCCCGGGCTTGGCGGCCAGAGGGTGCGAGGGAGCAGGATTTTGAGCAGGCAATGCGGGCATGTTGATACTGTATTTTCATCCAGTATTTTATGCAAGCGCCCGGAGCAAACAAAATGCGGTGGGCCTCAGTCGCGGCAGCTGCGCAAACGGCCTGCTCATAATTGTCAGCAGTACCCGAAATTGGTACCATCGATGGCATGAAGCTGAAGCATCAGCGACTTGTCGACTTGATTTTTTCTCGGCCGACGAGTGCGAATATCCAATGGCGGGATATTGAGGCCTTGTTCGTTGAGTTGGGTGCGCAAGTCGAGGAACGCGCCGGGAGCCGGGTGTCGGTATTTTTGTTTGGAGAGGTGCGCGTGTTTCATCGCCCACATCCATCACCCAACACCGACAAGGGCGCGGTCGCAAGCATCCGCAAATAGCTGGAGCAGCACGGAGTTGAACCATGAACGTAATGACTGTTGACGGTTTCCAGGCAACGATTGAATTCGACCCGGATCTCGATCTTTTCCGGGGAGAAATTCTTGGCCTCAATGGCGGCGCTGATTTTTACGGAAAGAACCCGAAAGAATTGCGCACAGAGTTCAAGCGCTCACTCCAAGTCTTTCTCGAAGCATGTGCCGAGAAGGGAATCGAGCCGAAGCGCCATTTTTCGGGCAAGTTCAATCTGCGAATTTCCCCCGATTTGCACGAGAAACTGGCGATCGCTGCCCAGGCCCAAGGCAAGAGCATCAACACACTGGCGCAGGAGGCGCTGCGCGAGTGCGTCGGGGCGTGAGGACGCCAGCTGAGGACGACTTCAAACCGGAACGTACCCGATGAGAACCTCTTCAACATCGACGATCACCATCCGGACCTGCCTGCGATCAGCACCGACGCCAACGCCGAACCCTCACAATCACAGCCGAACCATGCCCACCCGATCCGCCGCGGCAAGACCACTTTGCGGCCTGTCAGCGTTACCCGACAAAGAAGCTACCCATGACCGAAACCCCACCTGCACCCCCGCTGCCCGACCGTCTGTCCATCGACCCGCGCAGCCCGCATCACGTCGCCGCCGTGTTCGAACATGACATCGGCATACGCTTCAATGACAAGGAGCGTTTCGACGTCGAGGAATATTGTCTCAGCGAGGGCTGGGTCAAGGTGCCTGCGGGCAAGACACTCGACCGCAAGGGCCGTCCGCTGACGATCAAGCTGAAGGGCCGGGTCGAAGCGTTTTATCGATAGGCCACAGCCGGCGTTGTCTGGGCCACCATGAACTCGCCGACCCAGGATCCGTAGCGCTTGACAGGCCCGAAAGGCAAGCCATGAAGAAGAATCTGATCGAGATCGTTCTGTACCTCTGGGCCATCGGGTTCGGGCTGACCGCTCAATCCCTTCATTGGCTGGCCTGGATCGGCCTTGCCGCCCTCGTGTGGAAGGCCGTTCGAATGCTGCGCGGCGCCAACCAGAGCGATGCGTTCAAGGCGAGCCAGTTCAAATCGACCCAGTTTGACGAATCGAAGTCCGCCAAGCGCAAAGACCGCAAGTGAAAACTGTCGCCTCCGCGCCAGGGCCTTACCGCTGAGTTCGAAGTCGAGCGCAACGTGCTGGGCACGCGTGTGCTATTTCAAAGCGGGCCTTGCGCGCCGCCGTCACCCACATCTTCGAGCGCCAGCAATTCCTGCATCAATTGGCGCCGACGTATCAGGCGCGCGCGACCCGCATCCACCAGCACTTCGGCGCACAGCGGGCGGCTGTTGTAGTTGGAGGACATCGACGCGCCATAGGCGCCGGTGTCGTGAAACACCAGCAGGTCGCCGACCTCGGGCGCGCTCAGTGCGCGGCGCGTCACAACGCCGCCCTGGTCTTGCGTGAACACGTCGCCTGATTCGCACAGCGGCCCGGCCACCACGGTGGGCGTGAGGGCGCGCGCTTGCAGCGGCGGGTTGCCCGCGCCAGCGATCATGCTGATGGCGTGGTAGCCGCCGTACATGGCCGGACGCACCAACTCGTTGAAACCCGCGTCGACCAGCGCAAAGTGGTTTGCGCCCATGTCTTTGACGGCGCGAACTTCGCACAGCAACACGCCCGACTCGGCCACCAGATAGCGGCCCGGTTCGATCTCGAGCTTGACCGGATGCTTCAGATGCAGCTCGATTTTTTTGCGCGCGGCGTCCCACAGGCTGAAGTAATGCGCGGTGTCGATGCGCGGCTCGCCTTCGCGGTACGGTATCGACAAGCCGCCGCCGGCCGAGATGGCCTCGATGTCGTGCGGCATGCCCGTGACCAGGGCTACCATCGCGTCGCACACCTGGGCCAGGTGCGAATAGTCGACGCCCGAGCCGATGTGCATGTGCAGGCCCACCAGCTTCAGGCCGTGACGGCTGATCGTCTGCAGTGCCAGCGGCAGATCGGCATGCCAGATGCCGTGCTTGCTGTGCTCGCCGCCGGTATTCGTCTTCTGGCTGTGGCCGTGGCCGAAACCGGGGTTGATGCGCAGCCAGACCGGGTGGCCGGGCGACACGCCGCCCAGTTGATGCAGCATGTCGATCGAGCCGGCATTCACCGGCAGACCCAGCTCCACAATGCGCGCCAGCGTCGGCCGGTCGAGCAAGTCGGCGGTGAAGACGATCTCGGACGGCGCTCCGCCCAAACCGTAACCCGCGTGCAACGCCCGTTCGACCTCACCCAGCGACACCGAGTCGACCAGCACGCCTAGCTCGCGCATCAGCCTCAGGATATGCGTGTTCGAGCAGGCCTTTTGCGCGAAGCGAATCGTGTCGAACTGGCGCAACTCGTTGATGCGCTGGCGGATCAGCGCGGCGTCGTATACCCACAGCGGCGTGCCATGGGTGCGGGCCAGATCGGCGAGCAAAGCGGGTGTCAGGGCAGCGGACATGAAGACTTTTCTAGAGACCGGAATGGCCTGATGGTGGCACGCCAGACGTTTTCAGCGAATTGCTTTCCATTGCAGGGTCCAGTCGATCTGATTCGTCCCTGCAACGGGCCCCTCAACTGTTGCACATCGCAGCGCAACAAGGCTGTCGTTCGCCGACTGTGCAGTTCAGGCCTGGCGTTGCTTGAACCAGCGCCCCGCAAATACCTGAAACTCACCCACCACACCGCGACGGAATGCGAGCACGCAGATGACGAAGATGGCACCGATGATGACGGTGACCCACGAGCCCACGCGATCTGACAGCACGTCCTGCAAGGTGATGACGACACCCGCGCCCAGCACCGGCCCGAAGAAAGTGCCCGAGCCGCCCAGCAGCGTCATCAGGATGACCTCTCCCGAAGTGGACTGCAGCACGTCGGTCAGGGTCACGAAACCCAGCACCAGGGACTTGAGAGATCCGGCCAGACCGGCCAGACCGGCTGACAACACGAACACCAGCAGCTTGTAGCGATTGACGTCGTAACCGAGCGAGATGGCACGCGGTTCGTTCTCGCGAATCGCCTTGAGCACCTGGCCGAACGGCGAAGACACGATGCGGCGGATGAACAGGAACACTGCGATCAGCAGGCCGAACACGAAGTAGTACATCGCCAGGTCTTTCTTCAGCGACACCAGTCCGAGCAGCGTGCCGCGGGGAATGCCCTGCAGGCCGTTTTCACCACCGGTGAAAGGCGCTTGGAGGCAGATGAAATAGACCACCTGCGCGAGCGCCAGCGTGATCATCGCGAAGTAGATGCCCGAGCGACGGATCGCGATCAAGCCGATCACCAGGCCGAGTAGCGCTGAGGCCAGCACACCGAACACAACGGCATTCACCGTCGACCAGCCCTGGGCCGTGATCAGCCAACCGGTCGTGTAGGCGGAGACGCCCAGATAGGCCGCATGACCGAACGACAGCATGCCGCCATAGCCGAGCAGCAGATTGAAGGCGCAAGCGAACATTGCGAAGCAATACAGCGTCATCAGATAGACGGGATAGATATTCAGCCACGGCGCCGCCAGGCCACCCGCGAGCAAAGCGATATAGAAGAGGGTTGCGGGACGCATGGCTTACTCCTTGCCGAAGAGACCGGCAGGACGCCAGAACAGAACAATCGCCATGATGACGAACACTACGATATTCGAGGCTTCCGGGTAGATCACCTTGGTGAAACCTTCAATCATGCCCAGACCCAGACCGCTGAGAATCGCCCCCATGATCGAACCCATGCCGCCGATCACGACGACCGCAAACACCACGATCACGATGGACGAACCCATCAGCGGCGTGACCTGGATCACCGGCGCTGACAGCACCCCCGCCAGCGCGGCCAGCCCGACGCCCGCGCCATAGGTGAGCATCACGATGATGGGCACGTTGATGCCGAAGGCCTGCACCAGCTTGGGATTCTCGGTCGCCGCACGCAGCGTCGAGCCGAGCCGGGTCCGCTCGATGACAAACCAGGTCGTGAAGCAGATGAAGAGCGACGCGACGATGACCCACGCCCGGTAAATCGGCAGGATCATGAAACCGAGATTGAACACGCCTTGCAAAGCGGCGGGAACCGGGTAGGTCTGACCCGACGCGCCGTATTGGTCACGCATCACGCCCTCGGCAATCAGCGCCAGCCCGAACGTCAACAGCAGACCGTACAAAGGATCGAGTTTGTAG
This sequence comes from uncultured beta proteobacterium, assembly GCA_963740455.1. GTDB lineage: Bacteria > Pseudomonadota > Gammaproteobacteria > Burkholderiales > Burkholderiaceae_C > Paucibacter. Next base: position 12,142 of record CAVUEF010000011.1, on the reverse strand, counting down.
ATGTGGCGCAGCATCAAGCGCTCGAGCACGATGCCGAGGGCTCCGATGACGAGCGGAGAGAGCACAAGCGCGAACCAGTAATTGATGCCCAGGCTGTTCAGGCCGATGTAGGCAGCGTAGGCGCCGAGCATGTAGAAGGCGCCGTGTGCAAAATTGACGACGCCCAGCAAGCCGAAAATGACGGCCAGCCCGAGACTGAGCAAGGCGTAAAAGGAGCCGTTGACAAGCCCGAGCATCAACTGCCCCAGGATCACCGGCAACGGAAAGCCGAAGACTTCGGTCATATTCTATGGATACCAAAAAGAGCGGAGAGCGCCCGCAGCGCCCTCCGCTCGGGGCTTACTTGGGAGCGTACTTGCACAAACCGGTGATCGGGCCGAAGGCCTCTTCGCCCGGCACTTCCCTCACGACCTTGTAGTAGTCCCAGGGGTAGCTGGATTCGGCCGGTGTCTTCACCTGCATCACGTACATGTTGTGAACCATCAAGCCGTCAGCGCGGATGTAGCCGCCCTTGGCGAAGAAGTCGTTGATCTTGGTCTTCTTCATCTGGGCCATGACCTTGTCGGCGTCGGTCGTGCCGGCCGCCTTCACCGCCTGCAGGTAGTGCATGGTGGCCGAGTAAAAGGCCGCCTGGTTGAAGGTCGGCTCCTTCTTCATGATCTCGAAATAGCGCTTGGACCAGGCACGCGTTTCGGGATTCAGGTCCCAATACCAGGCCGCGGTCAGGTACAGACCTTGCGCTGTTTTCAGCCCGAGGGCGTGGATGTCGCTGATAAAGGCCAGCAGCGCGGCCGGCTTCATGGTCTTGGTGATGCCGAACTCTTGCGCCGCCTTCAGCGAGTTCATGAAGTCGCCACCGGCATTGGCCAGACCCAGCACTTGCGCGCCCGACCCCTGCGCCTGCAACAGGAAGGACGAGAAGTCCGAGCTCGACAGCGGCACGCGCACTTCGCCGAGCGACTTGCCGCCGTTGGCCGTGACAACCGTGGTGGCCGCGTCACGCAGTTGCGTTCCGAACGCGTAGTCGGCGGTCAGGAAGTACCAGGTCTTGCCGCCATTCTTGATCATCGTCGTGGCCGTGCCATTGGCCAGCGCCGTGGTGTCATAGGCATAGTGGACGGTGTAGGGCGTGCAGTCCTGATTGGTCAGCGACGCGCCTGCCGCACCGATCGAGATGAACGGCACCTTCTTGGCTTGTGCGACCTTGGACATCGCGATGTTCACGCCGGTGTTGGAACCACCGAGGATCATGTTGACGCCTTCCTGATCGGCCCACTCGCGGAACTTGGACGAACCGATGTCGGGCTTGTTCTGGTGGTCGGCGCTCATGAAGACGATCTTCTTGCCGAGCACGGTGCCGCCGAAATCGGCAATCGCCATCTTGGCGGCTTCGATGCCCCCAGGGCCAATCACGTCGGAATACAGGCCCGACAAGTCATCGATGTCACCGATGACGATCTGGTTGCCGGCCGCCATCGCCATAGGCGCAGCAAACGCACTGGCGAGCGCCAAGCTAATTGCAGTCTTCGACAAATATTTCATGCATGTCTCCATTAAATGTTAAACGAAACAACCCACTCAAACACCCAAAAACTCATGCAGCAGCTCCATCCTGGAAGCCAGCTCGGACTGCGCAAACTGTTGCACGATCTTGCCGTGCTCCATCACATAGAAACGATCCGCCAGTGGCGCCGCAAAACGAAAATTCTGCTCGACCAGCACAATGGTGAAACCTTGCTTCTTCAAGTCCAGGATCATGGTCGCGAGCTTCTGGACGATGACCGGCGCCAAGCCTTCGGAGATCTCATCGAGCAACAGCAAACGCGCACCCGTGCGAAGAATTCGCGCCACCGCCAGCATCTGCTGCTCACCGCCCGAGAGTCGCGTGCCGGGGCTGTTGGCGCGCTCTTCGAGATTGGGGAACATCTCGTAGATCTGCTTGATCGACATGCCGCCGTCCGTGCCTTTGAGCCTTGGCGGGAGTATCAGGTTCTCGTAGGCGGAGAGTGACGAAAAGATGCCGCGCTCCTCGGGACAGTAGCCCAGGCCCAGACGCGCAATGCTGTGCGTGCCCATGCCGATGGTTTCGCGGTCACGCACCTTGATCGAGCCCTTGCGCGTGCCGGTCAAGCCCAGCACGGCACGCAGCGTGGTCGTGCGCCCTGCACCATTGCGCCCAAGCAGGGTGACCACCTCGCCTTCGTTGACCGACAGATCGACGCCATGCAGGATGTGCGATTCGCCGTACCAGCTGTGCAGGTCGGAAATTTGCAGTATTGGCGTGCTCACGTCAGTGCGCTCCCTGCAGTTCTTCGGACGTGCTGCCCATATAGGCCTCGATCACCTGCGGGTCCTTCGAAACCAGCTCATACGGTCCCTCAGCGATGACGCTGCCGCGCTGCAAGACGGAAATCGTGTCCGCGATCGACGCCACCACGCTCATATTGTGCTCGACCATCAGTATGGTGCGATTGGCCGATACCTTCTTGATGAGCTCGGCGACCCGCGCCACGTCCTCATGACCCATGCCTTGCGTCGGCTCGTCGAGCAGCATCAACTCGGGCTCGAGCGCCAAGGTGGTCGCCACCTCGAGCGCGCGCTTGCGACCATAGGGAAGCTCGACCGCCAGAATGTCGGCGGCGTCCTCCAGGCCCACCTCGGTCAGCAATTGCATCGCCCGGTCTTCCAGGCTGGCGAGCGACCGGCCCGACTTCCAGAAATGAAACGAGGTCGGCAGTTTTCGTTGCAAGGCGACACGCACGTTTTCGAGTGCGGTCATGTGCGGAAACACCGCCGAGATCTGGAACGAACGTACCAAACCGCGGCGCGCGGTCTGGGCGGGCGCCTCGGCGGTGATGTCGATGCCGTTGTAGACAATCGTGCCCGAGCTCGGTTGAAGGAACTTGGTCAGGAGATTGAAGACAGTCGTCTTGCCCGCGCCGTTGGGACCGATCAAGGCGTGGATATGGTGGCGCTGAACACTCAGCGACACATCATTGACCGCCACAAAGCCCCTGAATTCCTTGACCAGGTTTTTTGTCTCTAATATTTTGTCGTTCATTGCAATGAGGCACTCTCGGCGCTAACGGGCAGGTGGTTGTGAAACATGGCTTGTGCCTACTCCACCAGACGACAGGAGGAGGCCAGGCACGAAGCCTACGCTGCCGACCCTGAGCAGCATCACAGCCACCATGCTGCCGTATTGAATTGACGACATGGTAGTCACAAATCAGACTTTGTTAATTGGCGAATACCTTAGGGAACTTTACTGATTCTGTCTGTATTGCTCAGGGTCAACTCGAATGGACAAGCGACTGGCCAGATGTTTCGAAGCCACGGGGTCGCCCGCCGCAGACCGATGGCTCAGAAATTGACATTGCTGCGCCCTTTGAGTGCCAGGATGTGACGCGCTTCATCGGGAGTGGCCACTTCAAGGCTCAGCGCTTCGATCAGACTGCGCGCACGCCGCACCTGATCGGCATTCGTTCTGGCCAACTGGCCCGGGCCGTCCCACAGCGAATCTTCCAGCCCGACGCGCACATTGCCGCCCATCGCCAGCGACTGCGCCGCAATCGGCATCTGGTTGCGCCCGGCCCCCAGCACCGACCAGACGTAGTCGTCGCCGAACAGACGGTCGGCAGTGCGCTTCATGTGCGCCACATCTTCCGGGTGCGGGCCGATGCCGCCGAGCAGGCCAAACACCGACTGGATCAGGAACGGCGGTTTGATCAGTCCGCGTTCGATGAAGTGCGCAGCGGTATACAAGTGGCCGATGTCGTAGCACTCGATCTCGAAGCGCGTGCCGTTGTCGGCGCAGCTTTCGAGGATGTGCGCGATGTCCTTGAAGGTGTTCTTGAACACGCGGTCATCGCTATTGGCCAGATAGGGGCGCTCCCATGCGTATTTGAATTCATGGAAGCGGTCCAGCATGCCGTACAGACCGAAGTTCATCGAGCCCATGTTCAATGAGGCGACCTCGGGCTTGAAGGTGTGCACCGGCACCAGTCGCTCAGCCACCAGCATGGTGGGTGCGCCTCCCGTGGTGATGTTGATCACGACATCGGACGCCGCCTTGATTTGCGGCAGAAAGGCCCTAAAAAGTTCGGGGTCTTGCGAGGGTGAGCCGTCTTCGGGGCGGCGCGCGTGCAAATGCACGATGGCCGCACCTGCCTCGGCTGCGCCGATCGCCGCATCGGCGATCTCCTGGCCGCTCACCGGCAGGTAGGGCGACATCGAAGGCGTATGGATGGCGCCGGTCACTGCGCAGGTGATGATGACCTTTTTGGACTTTCGCATGGGATGATCTGGTTTGATTGGAAAGAGTGGGCAAGGAGGGACGGTTTGGCTGGCGCCGATCGACGAGTCGTTTGGATGTGAAACGCGCGGGCGGCGCCGTCAACCGGGTTGCCGGCGCAGGTGCGCGGCCAGCGCCATCAGCCGGTTGTCGCGCCAGCGGCTGCGCACAGCCAACTGCTGCGCGGGCAGCACGGCGCGCCGCTCGGTCTCGACGGCGGCCAGCACGTCGGGCTTCCAGTCGTTGGGCAACTGCGCTCGCGCGACCTCGCGGTAGGTCGGGCCGTAGCGCTGCGCGTAATCTATGACGCCGGCAGGCGCGTTCAGGTCGATGGTTTCAAACGGCCCCATGAATGCCCAGCGTAAGCCGAGTCCGTCTTTCAAGACCTTGTCCAGGTCTTCGACCGAGGCGTAGCCGTCGGCGTACAAATTGAGCGCCTCGTTCAACACCGCGCCCTGGATGCGGTTCAGCAGGAAGCCGGTGATTTCCTTCTTCAGCACGACCGGCGACTGCCCGGCCTGGCGGTACAGCGCCTGCGCGCGTTGGACCGCCTGGTCCGAGGTCCACGGCGCCGGAGCAATCTCGACCAGCGGCACCAGATAGGGTGGATTCACCGGATGCCCGACCATGATGCGATGGCGCCCGGCCAAGCCTGCCGAGAACTCCGACGCCATCAGCCACGAAGTGGAACTGGCCAAGATCGTGTCGGGTGCCGCCAAGCTATCGAGCTCGGCAAAGATGGCGCGCTTGGCTTCCAAGGTCTCGCGGATGTTTTCCTGAACCAGAACAGCGCCCTGCACCGCATCAGCCAAGGTCGGCGCCGCGCTGACGCGCGCCAGCACCGCAGCCGGCGTCTCGTCGATCAAACCATGTTGAGCGAGATCGTTCAGGTTCTCCAGCAGCAGTCGCTGGCAGGCCCGCAAGGCTTGGGAGTCAGCGTCATACAGTCGCACCTGACATCCGGCGCGTGCAAAAACAATCGCCCAGGCCCGGCCTATCAGTCCCGCGCCGACAACCGCGATGCGTTCGTTCATGCTTGTCCTCTTCACGAAGTGGTGGCGGCCGCACTGGGCGCCCGACCTTGCCAAGACCCTGCAGGCATGGCCCGCTACCGGCCACGCCCATCGACGAAACCGCGAAGACTATCAGGTTCGCATTGGCAAGCGACCGCAGTCGTGTCGCGTGGCTTCATCGTTGACGGGCGTCGATGGCATGAGCGCTCGAATTGCAGCCAATGTCTGCGGCCGTGCACAGCCGGCACATCGCCAGCAAGCCGTCTGAGGAGCCAACACCATGAGCCGCACGATGCCCAACACTTTACAGATTGACCTCGGGGCCGAGCCCAACATTCAAGGCATGGTGCGTGAGCTTGAAGCCACCCGCTACACGTTGGCCAAGAGCGACAGCTTTCAAGCCATGACGCCCAAAGAGCAGGCGCTGGCCGTGGTTGATCTGGCGTACAAAATTTGTCCAAAATCTATGGCCTCGGATATCAACCGATGATGCGAGACGCCATCTGCCGCTTTGCGGAATCTGAAATGAAGCAACGTCTTGCAGGCGCTGCTGAGGCTCGCCGACAAGAAGAGAGGGGCGACCCATGTCGCCTATCGCAGCTGATGGTCACAAAGCCGCGTAATAGGCGGGCTTTCAAACCAGTCGAGCGGGAAGCCCGCCCTGTGCGGGCTCTTTCGTGTAGCGCTAGGCCGTGCACTCAACGCGCCTTGGTCGCCATGCTCTTGATCGCTCGCACTTCTTGACTGATACGCTGCCGCCACGGGCCGGGGCTTGGCCTGCTATTGGCCTACCGTAAACGAAAACGCCCACTTATGTAGGTGGGCGCTATCGTCAAATTTCGCGTAATTGCGGAGTTTTCCTGGTGGGCGGTGCAGGGTTCGAACCTGCGACCCCTGCCGTGTGAAGGCAGTGCTCTACCACTGAGCTAACCGCCCGGCTTGTCGGTTCGGCAGACAAGGTCGTTGCGCCTGTCTGACTTTCCTATGCCGGAAACCCGCGCTCTGCGGGAAGCGGCGGATTATGCCATAGCCTTTTCCAGGGCCCTCCAAACGGTTTTGCCGCCGCTCGCTTTGTCCAGGTCCAACAGCACCGCCTCATGCGCGGCGAGCTCGGCTTCACTGGGCGACAGCAAGGCCAGCGTGTAGCTGGAGAAGTCGACTTCTTGCACCGCCAACTCGCCCGCGCCGGCAACTGACGCCTCCATCACGAGCGAATCCTGGCCGCGCGTCATGCGGATATAGACCTCGGCGAGCAGGCCGGCGTCGAGCAGTGCGCCGTGCAGCGTGCGATTCGAGTTGTCGACTTCGAGACGCTTGCACAAGGCGTCCAGCGAGTTGGATTTGCCGGGAAACATTTCGCGCGCCATCAGCAGGCTGTCTTTGACGCTCCCCACACTTTGCGCGAACAGCGGCCGGCCCAGGCGACGCAGTTCCGCGTTCAAGAATCCGACGTCGAAAGGTGCGTTGTGGATGATGACTTCGGCGTCCGCCAGATACGCCATCAATTCGTCGGCGATGCTGGCAAAGACCGGCTTGTCGGCCAGGAATTCCTCGGTCAATCCGTGGATGCGCAAGGCCTCTTCGTGGCTGGCGCGTTCGGGGTTGACGTAGAAATGCTTGTTCTCGCCGGTGAGTTGGCGGTTCACCATTTCGACGCAGCCCACCTCCACCAAGCGGTCGCCTGATTCGGGACTCAGCCCGGTGGTTTCGGTGTCAAGAAAAATTTGACGCATGGCTCAAGCTCTCGCCGCAGCGCGGCTCGTGGCGACACCCCAGATCAGCACTCCAAGCGCAATCATCGGCAGGCTCAGCCATTGACCCATGCTCATGTTCAACGCCAGCAGCCCCAGAAAGTCATCGGGTTCGCGGAAGTATTCGGCGATGAAACGGAACACCCCATAGCCGATCAGGAACATGCCAGACACCTGTCCGGTGGCACGCGGCTTCTTGGCGTAAAACCACAGCAGCACGAACAGCAGCATCCCTTCCAACAAGAATTGATAGATCTGCGAAGGATGGCGCGGCATGTTGCTGCCTGACTGCGGAAACACCATCGCCCACGGCAGCGACGGGTCGGCCGCCCTGCCCCATAACTCACCGTTGATGAAGTTGCCGATGCGTCCGGCCGCCAGACCGGTCGGCACGCAAGGGGCGATCAAGTCGGTGACTTCGAAGAAGCTGCGCTTGCGAAGGTAGGCAAACAAGGCCATCGCCGCGATCACCCCCAGCAAGCCGCCGTGAAACGCCATGCCACCCTTCCAGACGGCGAACACCTCGCCCAGATGACCGAGGTAATACTCGGGCTTGTAAAACAGCACATAGCCCAGGCGCCCACCTAGCACGACGCCGAGCACGCCGAAGAACAAGATGTCGTCAACGTCCTGGCGCTGCCAGCCCTTGGCCGCGAACGGGGCTTGCTTGACGCGCAGACTGGCGAGCAACAGGAACAGGCCGAAAGCGGCCAGATAGGTCAGGCCGTACCAATGGATGGCCAAGGGCCCCAGTTTCAGGGCGATCGGGTCGAACTGAGGATGTACCAACATACGCGAAGTCCTTGCACAGCATGCGAACAGCGGCCCATCATAGTGGCTGCGCGCCAGGGTCAGGCCTTGCTCTGCGGTGGTCGCTTCCTTGCCTGCTCTCGCACATGTGCGACGAAATGCCGCACCACCGGCGCGGGATTGCGCGACCACAGCAGGCTCGTTTCGCACTGCGGCACCGGCCCCTGGACGCGCTTGTAAACCACGCCGGGGCGCTGCAGACGCATCACGGCCTCGGGCACCCAGGCAGCGCCGATGCCGGCCGACACCAGGTTCACGATGGTCTGCATCTGGATGGCCTCTTGCGCGATATGCGGCGCCACCCGGTGCGCGCTGTACAGGCTGAGCAGCGCATCAAACAGCGAGGGCGCGATCTCGCGCGGGTACATCACCAGTGGCAAGGCCAGCGCTGCCGAGAGCGCAATGCGCTGCTTTGCAGCCAACGCGTCGGCACTGCTGAGCGCCAGCACCATCGCTTCGCGGCTGATGGTCAGCGACTCAAAGCCGGGCGGCACGCCGCCCGGCGCGTGGATCACGAAGCCTGCGTCGATATCGCCTGCGGCAAAGGCCCGCAACTGCACGTCCCAGGTGGCTTCGCGCAGGCTGAGTTCGATATCGGGGTGCTCCTCGCGAAAACTGCGCAGCCAGTTCGGCAGTTCGCCATAACCGACCGTCGACACAAAGCCCAGGCGCAGGCGCCCGCGCCGCCCTTCGGCGGTGGCTTTGACCATCGGCAGCAGCGCGTCGGCATCCGCCAACAGGCGTCGCGCCTGCGGCAGCAAGGCCGCGCCGGCCGCGCTGAGCGACACGCTGCGCCTGGTGCGCTCGAACAGCGGCGCGCCGAACTCGCGTTCCAGACCCTGAATGGCCTGGGTCAACGGCGGCTGCGTCATGTGCAGACGTGTGGCGGCGCGGCCGAAGTGCAGTTCCTCGGCCAGCATCACAAATTGACGCAGCTTGCGTAAATCAATCATTGATATGCCCTGCGTATCACTTGGCTCCTAAACATATATTGGAACAGAGCGTGCGGGCAACGCATACTTCGCAGCATTCACTTGCCGGAGACACCGCATGAACTACAACCGCCGCTCCAAGAACATCACCGAGGGTGTGGCCCGCGCGCCGAACCGCTCGATGTATTACGCGCTGGGCTACCAGAGCGAAGACTTCGCCAAGCCGATGGTGGGCGTGGCCAATGGGCACTCGACCATCACGCCCTGCAACTCGGGCCTGCAGCGCCTGGCCGATGCGGCCGTGACAGGGTTGAAGGCGGCTGGCGCGAATCCGCAGATCTTCGGCACACCCACCATCAGCGACGGCATGGCGATGGGCACCGAGGGCATGAAGTACAGCCTGGTGTCGCGCGAGGTGATTTCTGATTGCGTAGAAACCTGCGTCGGCGGCCAATGGATGGACGGCGTGCTGGTGATCGGCGGCTGCGACAAGAACATGCCCGGTGGCCTGATGGGCATGCTGCGCGCCAATGTGCCCGCCATCTATGTCTACGGCGGCACCATCCTGCCGGGCCACTACAAGGGCCAGGACCTCAACATCGTCAGCGTGTTCGAGGCCGTCGGGCAATTCAGCGCCGGCAAGATGAACGAACAAGACTTCTGCGAGATCGAGCGCCTTGCCATTCCGGCAGCGGATCGTGCGGCGGCATGTACACCGCCAACACGATGAGCTCGGCCTTCGAGGCGCTCGGCGTGAGCCTGCCGTTTTCATCGACGATGGCCAATGTCGAAGACGAAATCGTCGCGCAGAACCACGCAAGCGGCTCGGGTGCTGGTGGATGCCATCAAGATCGACTTGAAGCCGCGCGACATCGTCACCAAAAAGGCGATCGAGAACGCCGTGGCGGTGATCATGGCCACCGGCGGATCGACGAACGCGGTGCTGCACTTCCTGGCGATCGCCCATGCGGCTGAAGTCGAGCGGGGCATCGACGACTTCGAGCGCATGCGCAAGAACATTCCGGCGCTGTGCGACCTCAAGCCCAGCGGCAAGCACCTGGCGATCGACCTGCACCGCGCCGGCGGCATTCCGCAAGTCATGAAAGTGCTGTTGGGTGCCGGTCTGCTGCAAACGGCGAACTGCATCGACCATCGGCCGGAAGACCGTCGCCGAGAACCTGGCCCACATACCCGACGCGCCGCGCGCCGATCAGGACGTGATTCGCACCGTCGCCAAGTCCCATCCGATGCGCAAGGGCACCTGGCCATCCTGAAGGGCAGTCTTCGCCCGAAGGCTGTGTGCCAAGATCACCGGCCTCAAGAACCCGGTGACGACCGGCCCGGCGCGCGTGTTCGAAGACGAGCAGTCAGCGCTGGCCGCCATCATGGCCAACAAGATAGTGGCTGGCGACGTGATGGTGCTGCGCGACCCGGCCCGAAGGGCGGCCCCGCCATGCCCGAAATGCTGGCGCCCACCGGCGCGCTGATCGGCCAAGGTCTCGGTGAGTCGGTGGGCTTGATCACCGACGGCCGCTTCTTGGGCGGCACCTGGGGCATGGTGGTCGGTCATGTGGCGCCCGAAGCCTATGCCGGCGGCACGATTGCACTCGTGCACGAAGGCGACAGCATCACCATCGACGCGCACCGCTTGCTGCTCGAACTACACGTCAGCGATGCCGAACTCGCCAAGCGCCGCGCCGCCTGGACCACCTGCACCCCGCTACACGCGCGGCGTGCTCGCCAAGTTTGCGAAGAATGCGTCGAGCGCGAGCACCGGGGCGGTGCTGGACTGATTTCAATTCGGCGTCGGATTCGACGAGGTGGCGCGGCATGGCCGCCCGCGGGCGGGTCCCGTGCGTCCAACTCACTTCTTGCCTCGATGCTTGTCAGAGTCGAGACCCAGCGCCCGCAGCGCTTTGAGCCGCCGCGACTCTTTGCGCTCCTCGAGCTTGTCCATCTCGGCTTGTTGCGTATAGCCCATTGCGTCGGCCCACGCCCACCACAGCACCGCCAGGCCGAAGGGCGCGAATACCCACCACCAGCTCAGATTGGCCACTGGCGACACCTCGGCGAACTTGAGCACCAGCAACAAGACACCTGCTACAAGAAACCACATTGAAACTTTCTCCCGGCAATCCGGCTCGAAGCATACGGGAAGACCAGCTTTCTCTCCAGATGCCTGCTTTGCCTGATTTCAACTGCCTCTGGCATCGCCCATATTCTGCTCAAATTTTTTGAAAGGTTCCCATGAAGACATCGATGTTCACCCTGGCTGCTCTGGCCGTCGCACTCAGCTCGGGCTCGGCATTTGCCGATGCCAACCAGGACTTGGCTCAAAAGAAGAACTGCCTGGCCTGCCATTCGCTCGACAAGAAGATCGTTGGCCCCGCCTACAAGGACGTGGCGGCCAAGTACAAGGGACAGGCCGGTGCCGAGGCCAAGCTTGCCGCCAAGATCATGGCGGGTGGTTCCGGCGTGTGGGGCCCGTGCCCATGCCGGCCAACACCCAGGTCAACGCGGCCGAAGCCGCCCAACTGGCCAAGTGGGTGTTGACCATCAAGTGATTCGCCGCTCGAATCGGATTGCCAAGGCCCTGCTTGCGGGGCCTTTTGTTTTGCGCGCGACAAGGCCGGAGCTTGCGAGCACGAACACGTTCGCCGGCAAGATTCAACGAAGACCCGCTGCTATACTTATTTTCGATTGGGGGGTAGCTCAGCTGGGAGAGCGCTGCGTTCGCAATGCAGAGGTCGGGAGTTCGATCCTCCTCCTCTCCACCAAATCGAAGGGCTCGGATTCGTCTTTGGGCCCTTGTTTCTGTCTGAAACTCCCGTGCCACGCGGGCTCTGGCCGACGGTGTCCGTCGAGTCTGCCACCGCACCAGTCTGGGCGGCTGTGGAAGTTCCGGTGGTCCGCAGTCGACGAGTGGGCGCGCGCAGGCGGTGCGGATGAAGAACAAGACAGCGGTGGCGAGACACCAGCACCCAAGAATTGACGGGATGGGCTGAATGCCAACATCGAACTGGATCGGCAAAGAAGCCGTCGTCAAACACCACAAGGATGTGCCGTCTCGTCTGCTGGAGCCAATGTCGTCGCTTTCCCGCGGCCCTGCTGACAGCGGCAAGCTGATCGTGCAGGGCAACAAGCTGCATGTGCTCAAAGCCTTCTTGATCTTGACAGCTCAGGCTGATGAGCAAAGTCGCACAGCATGACCTTCGCCTTGCAACTGACGCCCAAAGGGCATCTCCAGTTCGGCGCTGAAACGGACGCGCCCGCCTTGTCCGACGCGCTGGCCGATCGGCTCGCTGCGGCCTTTGCACGAGGCGCGGGACACGGCCTGGTGCA
>CAVUEF010000010.1:0-179188 GCA_963740455.1 uncultured beta proteobacterium | reverse complement strand
GGCGCGCCGGTGCTGCTTGCTGCCAAAGTAGAAATTGGGGTCGGGAATGAGCTGGAAAGGCTTGCTGCTCAACCCATAAAAGGCTTCATACATGGCTGTCAGAACAGCCGGGTAAGGCTGCTGTAAATCGCTTTTTCGTGATAGGAATTCAGCGTCGCGCTGTAGCTCATATAACGCGCACCCAGCATAACCGTGGTGCGAGCGCCCAGGGTGGCTGACCAGTTGGCGAGAACGGAGCGCAGCGTCGACACCTGATTGACCAAAGCACCCGAGGTGTTTTGCTGCGAGAACGTCAGATTGGCGGCCGAAGTCGGCGTCAATCGGTGCGACAGGCCAAGGCTGATGCCATGCTGGACCACCAGGTTCGAGTTGGCGAGGTCGCCTTGCGCATCTGCAGGTTGACCCAGACGCCGGGTTTCGCTGCGCGTGGCCGACAAGGTCACGGTATCGCGCACACCACTCAGCGCGTAAGAAACCTCCTGACGCCGAACCAGCGACGCTGCCGAACTCAAGAAGCCACCTACCGCCACAGCCGACGGGTTGATGCCCCTCTGCTGCAAGAAATTGGAGGTGTAGATGGCGCGCTGCGCAGCGTCGGGCACCTGAGAGGCAAACAATGCGTAGAACAAGTCGTAGTTGGTGCCCAGGCTTGCTGTGCCGGGTTGCCCGGTATTGGTCGAAACATCCTTCGAGTCACTGATGCGCCAGATCGACCGAGCAAAACGATGCTCGAAGCTAAGGCTGTGAACGGTTCCAAAAAACCGATGGCCGACCTGTGCCGACAATCTCGTGCGTTCGCTTGGCGTCCAGTTCATGCCCAGACCATAAGTGCTGTTGCTCTGACTATTCACGCTGACATAATTATTCGATTCACGCCCCCCGCTCGCCGAGAGCTGCAAGTCTTGATGCGCATCCAGCGTGAGCGTCGCTTGCGTACTGGCATTGTCGTTGCTGCGACCTTGGCTGAAATCGACCTTCTGCGTCAACGCACTGGCCGACCAGTTCAGTAGCGAACCCCGGCTGAGACCGCCCAGGCTGAATTGCGCACCCCTCGTCGTACTGTCGCCGACCGACGAATTGCGCGTGTTCGTTTTCGCCAAATTGACACGCGTTTCATAGTGAGCGACGCTCGCCAGATTGCCACGGACATAAGGCGAGACGCTCAAGCTCCAGACTTCGGCGCGATTGTGGTTGCTCAAGGAATTGTCGCGTGACTGCACGCCAAATGCCGAGATCGGCTGCTGGCTGATGCTGCCGCGCAGGTCCACATAGGCCCAGTTGTCGATCGCCTCGGCAGTGAGTGCAGCGCTGAGCGCATTCTGGAAGCTACCGCTGGCCGTGCTCTTGAGATAGCTGATGCTGTTCAGCGAATAGTCGAGAAACCCGCGCACACGGCCAGCGTTGCTCGAAAAATTCAGGCCCGGGCTCAGTTGGACAACAACCGCCCCATCCTTGATAGCAGCGCCCGGCTGCACATTGTCGGTAAGCGTTACCGTGCTCGAAAATCTTGGCGTCAGCGCTGCGCTTCGCTGCGCACCGGCTCCTTGGCCAGACGCTTCTTGTGCGTGAACGGCGCCGGCAGCAGCCAGCAGCATGCCCAGCATGGACCAGCGCAGCCCGCGTCTGCCACCCATTCGAGCCCAGGGAGTTGCCCAAGCCGTCATGCTTGGCGCGTACTCACGCGGCTTCGTTTTCATGCACGCGCTCATATCCATAGCCGTAGCTGTAGCCATATCCGTCAGCGGCTTCGCTTCGAGCTTGATTCAGCAACAGCATCCTGACCGGACAGGCCTCGATCGTTGCCAGCGCGCTCTGCACGTCCGACTGTTTGGTCTTGTCGGCTTGCACGACCATGACGATTTGCCCCATATGCGAGGCCAGCACGCGTGCCTCGGTGGTCAATAACAGCGGCGGCGAATCGAAAATAATGATGCGATCCGGATAACGATTGGCCATGTCATCAAGCAGATGGCTCATGGCGTCACTGGCCAACAGTTCAGTCGCCCGCGCGTGCGGAGTGCCGCTGGGCAAAATGGTCAGCTTGTCGATATTGGTTCTGAGCAGCACGTCGGACATTTCGGCATTTTGCTCGAGCAAGTCGAGCAGTCCCGGCCCATGAGGCAGGCCCAGAATCCGCAATATCGAAGGCCTGGCAACATCAGCGTCCACCAGCATCACGGTGTTGTCCTGCTCAGCCGCAATGCTCATCGCCAGGTTGATGGCGGTGAAGCTCTTCCCCTCGCCTGCCAGTGCGCTCGTCACCATGATCAGATTGCCATGGGTGAGCGCAGTGGCGCCTTTGTCCATGGCGTTCTTGATCAAGGGACGTTTGACGACCCGGTACTGATCGGCCTGACGTGAGCGAGGTGCGTCGGGCGTCAGAATGCGTGCCGCTTCAAGCGCTTCGAAGTTGAGTTCAACATGCCTCGACGTGACCGCCGCTTGGTCCGGCACCGCGCCCGGGCTTACCAAGACATCGGGCATGGGCGGCTCGTGCGCAGATTTCGCCGGCATCGATGCAGCGGGCACGTCAACGCCGGCTTGCCTGAGTTGCTCTAGACGCAGCGCTGCTTGTTCAATCAAACTGCTCATCTTGTTCAACCCGCCCGATTGTTGAGCAAAAATATGATCGTCATGCCAACAGCAAACGACCCCACCAAACTACCAACACCGATGGCAAAGCGCGTCGCGTCCACCTTCAAGCGTTGTCGCGTCGCGTCGCTCATGACCAAAGAAACAACGCCCAGCAGCGGCAATCCCGTCTGCGCGCGCAACTCGCTGGCGTCATGGAAAACAGGCCGCAACTGACTCGCTGCGAACGCTGCGAACAGCCCCGCCGCCAGCGAAACAGCGAGTGCTGCAGCCACCAGTATCAGCCGATTCGGTGCTACAGGATGCGGCGAAACACGGGGCGGATCAATCAGCCGAAAATCCGCTACACCCGAGGCCGCATCGAGGTCACCCGACATCGCCGCAGACTCGCGCCTGGACACCAATTCTTCATACTTCCTCTTGTTGATCTCGTAATCGCGGTTCATCTGGGCGAGCTCTGCCTCCAGTTGGGGCGCGGTCTTCATACCCTTCAGCGCCTGTGCATAGCGCGCCGAATATTCATCCACCCGGGCGCGCAAACTCGCCACCTGGATCTCTGATGCGGCAAGCATTCGGCTGATCTCCTGGTAAGCCAGATTGGTATTGCTACCCGAGCCCATCGGTGCGGCCATGGCGGCCTTGCGCAAGGCCAGCACTTCCTTGCGCTTTTGATCTTCAAGTTCCTTGATCAGCTTGCGAGTCGAAACAATGTCGGGGTGCTGATCGGTAAAGCGCTGCAGCAGCATATCGAGGTTGCGCTTCTGCGCTTCGATCCGCGCATCGATCTCTGGCGTAGCCACCGACAGCGCTGACTCCTGCAGCAGGCTTTGGGTGATCCCGCTGGCATGATTGGATTTTTCGGCATCAAGTTGCGCCTTGGCCGAATCACGCGCATTCACGGCTTCGCGCAGCTCGAGTTTGGCAGTTTCCAGCTGAGTGCTCATTTCGGACAAGCGGCTCGCGGCATCCTTGCCGTCGCCTGGCATCTGGCCGATATTGCGAAGGCGAAATTCCTTCAACCGTGTCTCGGCCTCCTCCAGTTTGGCTTCGTAGCTCTTGATCTGCTCATTGATGAAGGCAGTCGCCGTGGCCGAGCCCTTGCGGCTTGAGCCCAAGCTGGATTCGATGAAGATCGAGACGAGCGACTGGATCACGCGCTTGGCAGCCGCCGGATCGGAGTTTCGATACGCCAGCGTATAGAGATTGTCCCGTCCCAAGCTCTGGATAGAAACCGCGCTGGTCAGCTCCTCGATCAAGGTGTCTTGCTCGGCCTTCGACTGGCTCTTCAAGTCCAGGTCGGCCATGCGCACCAGTTTTTCCATATTGGGCCGGCTGATCAGGGTGCGGCTCAGCATCATCACCTGTTGTTCCACATTGGGCTGAATCGCCAAACCCGACATCAAGGGTTTCAATATCGATTGCGTATCCACATAGATACGGGCGCTGGCCTCATATCGATCAGGCACTCGCAGCGCCACGGCAACGCCCACCAACGCAACCCCCCAGGCCACGACAAGTGCAGGCCAGCGGTATTTCCACATGCGCCTGGCAATGGCCAGCATTTGACTGATCAGTGATTCCATCTCAAGCAATCCCAGGGCTTAAAGAGGCCGACGCTGAAGGCGTCGGCAAGAGCAACCGGCTGCACCCGCAGCCCCGCACACGAAGATCAGCGATCAGAACAGGCTCTGAGGAATGATCAGGATGTCGCCCGGGCGCATTTCGACATTGGCCGACACATCACCGCGCTTGATCAGATCCTTGAGACGCACCGAATATTGCTTGTTCCCGTCGGCGCTGCGCAAAATGGTGGCGTCGTTGCCCGCGGCAAAATCGGTCAGGCCACCCACAGCGATCATCACGTCGAGCAAGGTCATCTTTTGCTTGTAGGGCAGGAACTGCGGCTTGGCAGCCTCGCCCACCACGCGAATCTGCTCGCTGTAGGGGCCGACGAAGCCGGTGACAATCACCGTGACCACCGGGTCGCGCACATATTTGCTCAGCAATTTTTCGATGTCGCGCGCCACCTCGATCGAGGTCTTGCCCTGTGCCACGAGTTCATCCACCAAGGGCGTTGAAACCTTGCCGTCCGGCCGGACCGGAACCGACATTGACAATTCAGGATTGCGCCAGACGATGATATTGATATTGTCCCCGGGGCCAATGATGTAGTTGTAATCGGGGGATGCGGCCAAAGTTGGTGCGGCCGGGTATTTTCCCCCGGTGCTAGCGCAGGCCGAGAGCAAAACAAGCAAGGCCGTCAGCATGAGGCCGCGCGCCGACGTCACCAATGGAATGGAAGTAGTTCTCAAAACGTGTCCCCTATGAATCGAATGGTGGCCTGTGAGACCAGACTTGAATGCACAAATACTTATCCGAATTCTCGTGTCGGTCTGACCCTCAGGTCAGGGTCCGCAGTGCGCGACCAGCAATCATGTCACACATATTGGCCCGAACCGCACTCGCGGCAAGCTGGCTGAGCCATCCAATACCGCTCAGAAGTCACGCTTTCAAAGAATGGCAACAGCTCTTGATAGGGTCAGGCGCATTGCACACCATCGCCGCGCGGCAGTCTACCCCGCAAGTACGGGGCACGCACAGTAAGTCGACCAGAAGGCCTGGTCGAGTCGATCCACAGAAGACGGCGACTTGATCAGGACGAACGCACGCCAAACCTCATCTTCCGGATCTGGAACGTCCGTCTCCAGCATCGGTATAGCACTGGAGACGCGAACTTCGGATTCTTGCAGCGAGGCTCGACTGCTCTTGCCGGCACAAAGCGCTTGAGCAATGAAAAGGCCCCGGACGAGTCCGGGGCCGATCCAGGAAAAAACGAGTTACCTCGACTATCAGCTCTTGCGGCGGCGGGACAGTCCCAAGCCCAACAAGCCAAGACCCACCAGCGCCAAACTGGCCGGCTCAGGTATCGCGAAAATAGCATCCATCGAACCGTTCAATGTTTTGGTTACACCAGCTCCAGGTGCAAAGCCATTAAATTGACCAGAGGTAAGAGTTACGTTATAAAATGGATTTGGCATAACAAAGAAACCCTTACCGGAAGGATCGGTCAGGCCAAAAGAGGTCGTTTGACCAAAGCTGCCACAATTGAAACTAGTATTGCATGTAAGGTTTCCCACACCTGCGTAACCGGTACCATAGGCCAACTTAATATCGGCAACACCGGCACCTGGAGTGACGCCGAAATCAGAATATCCATCGGTTGCTAAGGTGAAAGTGGTATTTGCATTAGCACCCATCCTATTATCAAGATACATACTAAACGTGCCACCAGGCGCCAATGTAAAAGTGCTACTGGCTCCGCTTGTAGTGTATGTTCCAGCACCTTTGTAGAAGGCGTACAAGTTGTAATTATTACCCAGACCAGTGTCGCCGCCAGCCAGTGCATTCGTGCCATCATTGCTAACGAACTGCCCTGCATTCCAAAGCAACGAGATGTTGAACGTGGTAGCAGTAAAACTGATAATCTCAGTATAGTTGCCGGTAATTTTATCAGCCACGAATGGCGTCGTAGCCCCAGACAGCACTCCTGCATTGACGGTAAAGTCAGGATACAGATCCGCTCTTGCGGCTCCAGCAGCGAACATTGACGCTGCTATGAGGCTTGCTGAAAACATCGCATTTAATTTCATGGTTCGCTCCTTGGTGGTTAGGGAATGTTGCTTACACAACCAACTAAGCACATGGCGTGCCAGCATTCAATATTTCTTATAGATCAATGACTTAGCCAACACCTGGAATTTGCCAGGCGCTCAACTGTAAAAAAAGTCGACACTTTCGTTATCGTCTTGACGCAAAAGAGCCGGCATGCCAAGGGGCCTTTCATGGACCGCCGAGCACGAGAACCCTGGTGCGCGTCAACGCGCGGCGGCGCCCAACGGCCTACTTTGGGCCAACATGCTAGCCCTTGACCTATCCGCCGCCGATTGATGCGTACAAATCGTGGCAAGATGGCGTCAAAGCTATGCAGAGCCCCTGCGCAGGAGACTGCACTTGCAGGCTCTTGCCCGCTCAGCGGATGGGGTGACGCGCAAGTGTCGCACGCCTCTTGATCAGGAGACAATATTGGCCGATCCCGAACCAACATCATCACCAAAGAGCGGCAAGACCCGTGACGAGATCGCCGAGGCGTATCGGTCCGAGCCCTGGTGGTACGACGTGCGCGGTTTCTTCATCCTCACCTTTGCCTACAACGACACCTTGCCGGCGCAGTTGCGGTTTTTCGGCCCGAATTTCGGTGCCAAGCACATGGAAGTGGCTTGCGGTACCGGCACATTGCTGGACCTACTGCTCAAATGGCGCCGCTGGAAGCGCATGCCCGCCACCAGCATAGTCGGCGTGGACTATGCCGAGACGATGCTGGCAGGGGCGAGATGGCGATTTCGCGGACGCACCGACCTGACGTTCGAGCATGCCGACGCAGCGGCGCTGCCGTTTGCGGACAATACATTTGACACGGCCAATATCGCCAATGCCGTGCATTGCTTTCCCGACGTGGATGGCGCGCTGAAGGATGTCTTTCGAACCTTAAAGCCGGGCGGCACGCTGGCCGCCAATGCGCTTCTCTATCCGCGCGGCGGGTGGCCATTCAAACACATCGCCCAGGCAATCAACGAATGGGGTATCCGCAAAGGCATTCTCTACACGCCCTACAAGCATGCTGACTTCAGAGATCGAATCATTCGCGCGGGCTTCTCTATCAAGTCTGACGAGGTATCGGGCAATTGTTGCAACATCTTGGCGGTGAAGGCTTGAGAATATATCGATGATTTCTTTTGACTACGGCCAAGCGTTCAGTCGAAACCACGGCTGGCTGACTGCCGAGGAGCAGGGCAAGATTCAGCGCACCCGGGTAGCCGTTGCTGGCTTGGGTGGAGTGGGCGGGCAGCACCTGCTGACATTGGCGCGCTTGGGCATCGGCAACTTTCATATTGCCGACTTCGACCGCTTCGAAATACACAACTTCAACCGCCAGGCAGGCGCCTTCGTCTCGACCGTGGGGCAGGAAAAATCGGTCGTGATGCGCAATATGGTGCTCGATATCAATCCGACGGCCTTGGTGGTGAATTTCTCCGATGGAGTCACCGCCGAGAATATCGACAGGTTTCTTGAGGGAGTCGACGTCTACGTGGACGGCATCGACTTCTTTGTGCCGGAGGCTCGCCGCATGCTTTTTGCGGCTTGCCGTGCGAAGGGCATCCCCGCGCTGACCGCGGCGCCGTTGGGAATGGGTGTTTCGCTCCTTTACTTCGAGCCGCGCGGCATGAGTTTTGAAGACTATTTCAAGCTCGATGGCGTCGACCTGAACGAGCAATATGCGCGCTTCATTGCCGGCCTGTCCCCCGCCATGCTGCAACGCAACTATCTGGCGGCGCCCGAGGCAGTCAATTTTCTGGAGCGCCGCGGCCCGTCGACGGCCATGGCCTGCGATCTTTGTGCCGGTGTTATGGGCACGTCGGTGTTGAAGCTCGTGCTGGGGCGCGGAGAATTGCGGCCCGCCCCTTGGGCCCTGCAGTTCGATGCCTACCGCCAACGCCTGAAGTTCACTTGGCGGCCAGGCGGCAATGCCAACATCATTCAGCGGCTCTTGCTGCGCTTCATCCGACCCAGGCTGTCAGGGCGACGCTGAGCTTGTGCCGCCAGCCCAGTTCAAGGCCTGCGCATGGGCCACCTACAATCCGGCTCATGACAAGGGTGCTGATCGTCTGCATGGCCAACATCTGCCGTTCGCCGATGGCACGCACGGTGGTACAAACGATCGCAAAGGCTGAACAGTCTCCGTCACGCGGTCTCAAAGCCCTGTTCCAACAGGACACTTTCGTGTTTCATTCGGCCGGCATCCAGGCGCCGGCTCGGGGCGAGGCGATCGATGCCCGTGCCCAGGCCACGCTACTGCAGCGGGGTTATGACCCCGGCAAAGTCCGGTCACGCCGGGTGAAGGCGCAGGACTTCGAGCGGTTCGACCTGATCGTGGCCGTGGACCAGACCGTTCTGACCGAGCTGAAGCGTCTATGTCCTGCTGAACACGCGGGCAAACTGCACCTGTTTCTCGACTTCGCGCCCGGCCACCATGGCCAGGACGTTCCCGATCCCTATTACGGCAGCCCGGCAGGCTTTGAGCGGGTGCTCGATCTTTGCGAGCTTGGCGCCAGAGGGTTAGTCGGCGAGTTGATGGCACGAAAGACGAGAGCGACTGGCGCATAGGTCTGAGCTTGTAGAAGCTCTTGCAGCCCTTCGACAGGCTCAGGGCGAACAGCCATTACTGTGGCGCGAATTCGAGTCCCGGCTTGTCATTTGTACCCGCGACCACTTCACGCCAGAAATGGGTGTAAATGGGCGTATTATTGATTCCATGCTGCGCACCGAGTCCCTGCAAATCACCCCGGAAGTCCTGCGCCTGATCGCCCGGATCGACGAGTTCAAGGGTGCTTGGCGCGCCCTGGGCACCCTCGCCCCGGACCGGTTGTCGGCCCTGCGGCGCGTAGCCACCATCGAGAGCATCGGCTCCTCCACTCGGATCGAAGGCAGCAAGCTGTCCGACCGCGAAGTGGAAAAACTCCTCTCCAATCTGGAGATCAAGTCCTTTGAGACCCGCGACGAGCAGGAAGTTGCAGGCTACGCCGAACTGATGGATCTGGTGTTCAGTTCGTGGCAGGACATCCCCTTCAACGAGAACCACATCAAGCAGCTGCACCAGACCTTGCTGCGCCATAGTGAAAAGGACGCCCGCCATCGCGGCCAGTACAAGACCAACTCCAACAGCGTGGCCGCCTTCGATGAAAATGGCACCCAGATCGGCATCGTGTTCGAGACCGCTACGCCGTTTGACACCCCGCGCCTGATGGCGGAATTGGTCGCATGGGTCACCCGGGAACGCGATAAAGCGCACCTGCACCCCCTGTTGATCATCTCGATCTTCGTGGTGGCGTTTCTGGAAATCCACCCGTTTCAGGACGGCAACGGACGCCTCAGCCGCGTACTGACCACCCTGCTGCTGATTCAGGCCGGATACGCGTATGTGCCCTACAGCTCGCTGGAAAGCGTGATCGAGGTCAACAAGGAAGCCTATTACCTGGCCCTGCGTCAGACGCAGGGAACGATTCGAACTGATACACCAAACTGGCAACCATGGTTGATGTTCTTCCTGCGCTCCTTGACCGAGCAGGTTCGCAGGCTGGAGAAAAAAGTCGAACGCGAAAAGATCGTGTTGGCAAGCCTTCCGGAACTATCACTGCAAATTATTGAGTTTGCGCGTGAACATGGTCGGATCACGATGGCGGATGCCATCAGACTGACCGGAGCGAGTCGCAACACGCTAAAGCAACATTTCCGGAATCTCACCGAACGTGGCGACTTGAACCAGCACGGTAGTGGGCGGGGGGTCTGGTATGACTTACGGTAAGTCGCCAGTAAATAACAAAGAACAATGGCACTGAAGTGTGCTTACGATGCCAGCTCAGTGACTCTCCAACAACTCCCTCACAAAGCTGGCCGGAATTGCATAACTGATGCCGGAGGGATGAGTCAGGGCGGTTTCCTTGCTGCCCTTCACCAGCACCATATTGATGACACCCACCACGGCGCCGCTCTCTACGCTGAACACCGGACCCCCGCTGTTGCCGGGATAGGCGGTTGCATCGAGTTGCAGAATGTTGAAGCTGCCCTCGCGCAAGCGCTTGATGGCCTGCACGTTCAATTGCTGCGAATTTGCGCTAGGCAATGCAATAGGAGTGATCGAGGCGATCACTCCGTGGTGAGTGACAGGAGAAAAGCCCAGTGCGCCACCAATCGGAAAGCCGATGAAAGCAATGGCCAAACCTTCTTGAACTTCGCTTTCATCGGCCAAGCTCACGGCTGGCAAGGGTGGCCCCTCGAATCTCAGAAGCGCTAGGTCCTTGGACTTGTCAAGCTTCACCAAGATGGCAGATCGCAGACCCGCCATGGCGGCGTCCCCAGAGCCACCACGCACCAGCACCGCCAGCCGGGTCTGTTGTTGGCCATCGTCTTTGGGCGGCGGCAATACATGCGCATTGGTAACCAGCAGATTTCCATCGCCCACCACAAAGCCGGTACCGCGAAATCCAAACCTTGGGTTGTCCAATGCATTGAAAGTACCCACAGGAAGCACAGACGGCTTGATCTGGGCGATGCGTTCGATCAAGCCAGCGTTGGCTGCTCCGAGACACGCCAACAGCACCAACGCAGTACAGATTGCCCGCGCCAGCCTGAGCCGCTTCCCAATGCCAGCGCTTGCATGGCTCGCAACACCATTGACACCATCAACACCAAATGGGTCACGCGCGTTCAAACCGTGACCCGCTGACAGACTTCGTCCGGGATTTCGTCCAGGCCGCCTAGATCGCTGTGTATCTGCCCTTCTTCCAAGGCGCTGACACATTGGATCCAGACGTGATCCGAGCTCTGAATCTCGAAACTGTAACAGGCGTGGGAACCCGATACCCTATGGCGCACCGCGCAGGCACTGATTCGAGACTGCTCATGCTCGCCAAGAAGAATGCTTGCCTTCCCAAATTTCAATAGCGGCAGTTCGGAACGACACTCCGCCTGAAAGCCTGAAAGAGATACCTCGAACACCATCAAGTCAAACCTCATAACTACACCATCTATGATGAATTCGATGGTGCCGGGGCATTTGATGGAAAAACGTTGATGCCGACGTAGAGCATAATCGGGTTCCAATTGATCGGGCACGTCGGGTAACACGCGCTGATAGTTTGGAAGATCGTAGATTGATTTGAGCAGGTGTTTCTTGCGTAGATCCAGCGCATGAAAGCCTGAATGTGCCTTGTTGAAGAAATGATCCAGCACCTCAACACTCATGACAGGATCATTGGTCGTATAGTATTTTCTTATTGGTTTTACAATATTATTTAAGCTTTGTCTCTACAAAATATTTGTAAAGATTCTTCCGGTCGCGACGTCGGCCGTAAACTGATCGGAAGAGTCCGGTGGCAAGCCGCAGGTCCAGTGTCGCACCGACAGCCGGCGCTCCGTTGGCAAAGTCATAGTTGCTGACGACATTCTCCTCGAGTCGCTCGAAAAAGAGCAGCGACTCATACATTTCGATCCGGTTCGGATTGACCGCAATGACCAGATGCCGGGTATCAAAGAACTCGGTGCAGTACTCATACATGAATTTCATGAGGGGGAACAGTATCGTTCCTCCTGTTTTTCTAAATCTCGGATGGACGGCCAGAGCCGATATCTCGGCAATATTGCCTTCCTTGGCGCGAACTCCCGAGAGGTCGAAAATAGATTGCAAGGGAAAACCAAACACACCTTCGCGAATGAGCGACATGGTGCCCACCACCTGACCGTCGAACTTGGCGCACAAGGTGGTTGTCGTCGGCAGGGCGTGATAGATAGTCACGCGCATGCCTGAGGGATCGGGCTTCATGAAGCCGCTGGCTACGTAGGCGTCGTGCAGCAGTCGAAAACAGGCTTCCAACTCCTCCTTGGTGTCAGCGATCTTCAACACCAGGCGGCTGTCAGGCTGCGGATCGCACTCGACCATGGCTCGAAAGATCGCAAATCGCAGCGGTCGGGGCAGAAAGCCGAAGAGACGCCGCACCGATTGATGCAGCAGTCTTCGATACGTCGCCGTTAGCGACCATTTCATTAGGGCCCCTTTCGCGCGCTGCCAGGTTCAGTTCATGGCATGGTTGCCCGAGTGCAAGACGCGAACGCCTCCGCCCAAGCGGAGCTGCACGCAAATGTTGCTCAATGCATTCAGAGCGCCTTAAGCATTTGGCTGACCTGCTCTTGCCCCTTGAACTTGTCGCCCAGCTTGGCCAATTTGTCCAGTTCGGCCTTCGCCAGATCCTTCTGCCCGCTCCGGATGTAGATTTTTGCCAGGTTCAGACTCAATGCGCCATTCTCGGGTTGCAGCGCTATGGCCTTCTTCTGAGTCTCGACCGCCTTGGCATGCTGATTCTCTTCCGACAACACCAAGGCCAGGGTATCCAGAAAAGCGGGTTGGTCGGGTTGAAGCTTGTTGGCCTGCTCGGCATAGGCCAGTGCGCCGGGCTTCTTCAGCTTGACCATGAGCCAGGCAATATTGTTCAAGGCGGCCGCGTTGTCGGGCAGCAATCTCTTGACGTTCTGGTACTGAATTTCGGCACCTAGATAGTCGGCCTGGCCCAGCGCAAGGTTGCCCAAGTAAAAGAAGAAAACCGCGTCCTTCGGGTGCGCCTTGGTCCATGCCGACGCAAAACTTTCGGCCTCCTTGGCCTTTTTGGCAGCCATCAACATGTTGTGGTACTTGGTCGCCAATTCGGTGGTCGCGCTCTTGTCGAGCCCTGCCTTGTAGGCCTTGGCCGCGCCGTCCCAGTTCTTCAACGAGGCCTCCAGATCGCCCTCGAACAGTTGGCCCACCGCTTCTCCAGAACGTTGCGATTGAATCGTGCGAATGGTGGCCTTTGCCTCGCTGGTGCGTCCCGCCACCATGTCCAATTGAATCAAGCCGCGCTGCGCTGGCAAGAAATCGGGTTTGATGACCAAGGCACGCTTCAGCGTTTGGGCGGCAGCCTGATTGTCCTTTTGCCTCAGCTGCGCGTCGGCCAGCAAGATATAAGCTTGAGGTGATTGAGACTGCAACACCACCAGCTTGTTGAACGCAGCGGTGGCTTGGTTGAGATCCCCGGAGGCCAACTGAACCTGGCCCAGCGCTGACAATAATTCACCGCTTTGCGGCAAGGCGGCCACGCCATCTTGCGCTGCGGCCAGGGCCAGTTTGGGCTCCTTGTTTCGCATCTGATGCTCGATCAACATCAAGCGCGGCGCAGGCTCAGTGGGATTGAGCTTGATCGCCTCCAGCAGTAGCTTGGAGATTTCCTCGTTGCTGGCTCCAGCCTTCGCCTTGAGTTGCACTATCGCCATCAGCGCCTGCACATTTTTGGGCTCCACGGCCAAGACACTTTCGAATCGCTTGGAGGCCTGGTCAGGCTTGTTGTCCGCCAAATCCAAGGCCGCAAGACTGGCTGCTGCAGGAAAGTACGTTGGAGCAATTTGCAGCGCCCGCTCGAAACTCTTGCGCGCAGCATCGACATTTTTCTGGGCAAGATACAGCCGTCCACGCAGCTCTGCAGCCAGCGGTTTGTCCGGTTGTTTGCGCTCAAGCGCATCAGTGGCTTTGAGGGCGGCGGCGACCTCCCCCCTGCGCATATGAGCGCTGATCAAGGCCATGTCCGCAGTAATGCCCTTGTCCTCAGCAGCGACGAGTTGAAGCTCGCCAAATCCTGCATCCACATTGCCCTTTTCCATTTGCGTCAACGCCAAGGCAGTGCGGCTGCGCGTGTCGTTCGGATTGAGTTTGGCTGCCCGTGCGAAATAGGTTTCAGCCTGTTTGACATCGCCGCTGCGCAAGTAGGCTTCTCCCGCCAGTGCGAGCGATTGGGCATCTGGCTCATTCATCTCGAGCAAGGGTTGAAGTGTCGACAGCGCCTTGGCCGACTGGCCAGATCGCAAAAATGTCTGCGCCAGCAGACGACGTGTCGGAATGTGCCCTGGAGCAAACTGCAGCGCCCTTTCCAAATGAGCTTGCGCCTGCAACAGCGATTTGCCCTGAAGCTCCAGCAAACCTGCCAACAGCAGCACTTGCGGATCGTTCGGCGAATACCTCAATAGCTGTGACACCGCCTCATTGGACGCCTTGAAATCTTGTTTTTCGTAGGCGAGAAGTGCTTCAAAGTACTTTGTCTTCGGGTGATTGGGCAATACCTTCTTGAGCGCATCAAGTTGAGTCTGAGCGGCGGTCAAGTCCTTTTGTGCAATCTGGATTCCCAGAATGCCGGCATGAGCGGCAAGATTGTCGGCCTTGTAGCTCAGTGCTTTCGCGTAGGCTTCCAGTGCGGCTTTGGGATCGTGTTTGACGCTGAGAAGGAAGTCCCCCTTCAGTTGCCAGGCATCGTCGGCGTTCGGATGCTTCAACAAGACCGAATCGATCAGCGCGATGGCGCCGTCGAAATCTCTTTGCCATGCCATGAGGCGAATCTTCAGTATCTGGGCCGGCAGGTAGTCGGGCACGGCTTTGAGTGCCGAAGCGAGCGCCTCATCCGCGGACTCTCGTTTGCCCTTTTGTGCATAGGCTGCAGCAAGTGAGGTCTTGAAGTCGGCCACTGCACCCGGTTCAATCAGGTCAGTCTTGCCGTATTGATTGATCAACTCGTCTTGCTGCCCCGTGGCGTTCATGACCTGCGCCAGCACCGGCAACACTTGGGCTTCTGGGTATTTCAATGCCATAGCCTTGTGGAGCTCAACGCCCGCGGCAACGCCATCACCCGAACGGAGCAGCGCCTTGCCGAGCAGAAACCTAGCCTCGGCAGAGTCGGGCTGTTTTTGCAAAACATTCTTCAGCTGGATGATGGCCGCCTTGGGCTCATTCTTGTCGATATAACTTTTGGCCGATGCCAGCATCGCAGCGGGGTCGCTGTTGCTACAGCCAAGCAGAACGCCAGCAGCCATCACAAGGCTGATTGTCAAAGCTGTATGTCTAAAGATATTCACAGCAAAACCTTCTTCCCTGAAAGTTGAAATTTCACTTTATCACCAAGCGACTCATCAAGTCATAAAGTGTCGGGCGAGTCACGCCAAGCACGTCGGCTGCTCTGGCGACATTGCCGTTTGTGCGAGCCAAGACGGTGACGATGGCTTCGCGTTCGGCTCTTTCACGAACAATGCGCAGATCAAACATGCGCGTATCGGGGTCAGTGCTATCTCGCTCCGGGTTGGGCAAGCCAATGTCTTCGCAATTGATACGATTGCCGTCGGCCATGATGCTGGCGCGCTTGACCGCGTTGAGCAACTCGCGCACATTGCCCGGCCACTCGTAGGCATCAACAGCAGTCAACGCGTCTTCGCTGAGCAGCATGGGGCCGCGGTGTTGTTCTTGGGCGAAGCGCTTCAAGAAAGCATGTGCAAGCAGCACCGCGTCGCCTCGGCGCGCGCGCAATGGCGGAATATCCACCACGATCTCGGCCAGGCGGTAGTACAGATCCTCGCGAAACTGCCCCTCCTTGATTTGCGCCTTGAGGTCTTGATGCGTCGCACACACGACCCGTGCATCGATGGCGATTTCCTGTCGGCCGCCCACGCGCTCTATGGTGCGTTCTTGCAAGAAGCGCAACAGCTTGGATTGCAGGGACAGCGGCAAATCCCCGATTTCATCGAGCATCAGGGTGCCGCCGTTGGCGGTCTCGATCTTTCCCACCGTAGTCTTTGCTGCACCAGTAAACGCGCCCTTTTCGTAGCCGAACAATTCGCTTTCAAGCAGGTTTTCAGGAATGGCTGCGCAATTGATGGCAACGAATTTGCCGGGGCGCTTGGATGCTTGGTGCAACCCTTGCGCCAACACCTCCTTGCCGGTGCCGCTTTCTCCGAGCAGCATCACGGTCGCGTTGCTGGGTGCGACCTTTTCTATGGTGCGGCAAATGCGCAGCATGTCGGCATCTCGCGTCAGCAATCCACCCAGTGCATCGGGTTGGTGCAGAGCCTGCAGGCGTCGGTTTTCGCTTTGCAGTTCGAACAACCGGAATGCCCTGTCTATGGTCAGCCCGAGCAAATCGGGGTCGAAGGGTTTGGCGAAGAAGTCATAGGCGCCCAAGGCAATCGCCCTTAGCGCATTGGCCTGGTCATTCTGGCCGGTCAACACGATGACCTTGACATCAGGATCGATGTCAAGGATGTTCTGGAGCAGCTTGAAGCCCTCGGACACCGAGTCGGGATCCGGTGGCAGGCCCAAGTCCATGGTGACAACCGCAGGTGTGTGACGCCTGAACTGAAGCAAGGCGCTGGCTGCGTCATTGGCAGTGACAGACTCGAACCGGTCGAGCGACCATTTGATCTGCTTTTGCAGCGCAAGATCGTCTTCAACAATCAGTAATTGAGCGAGTTTTTCCATCATCACGTTTCACCCAGCGCCATCAGATCGGACTGATGCGAACTTTCAAAAAGTGGCAGCAATATCGTCACTATCGTCCCTTGGTTCAACTCACTATCGACTGAAATGCTGCCGCCCAACTCTCTCAAGTACTGGAAGCTCTCGTAGGCGCCGATTCCCATGCCGCTGGGTTTGGTGGTCTGGAATGGTTTGAAAAGCCGTTCGCGAATGAATTCCTGCGACATACCATGGCCCGTGTCGCCAATCTCCACCAGTGCTTGGCCTGTGGTTCGCTCCAATCTGAGCCATACCCTCTGCTCAGAGGAAGTCGCGTCCAGCGCATTTTGAACGACATGGCCCAACACCCTCTCAACGCGTTCGTCATGCCCGCGCGTCACCACGCGATCAGCGAGTTGCAACTCGAGCACCCTGCCTCGACCCAACGCCACCTGCTCAAGCCTGCGGGCAATCGGCACCAAATCAACCCCGCTGACGCCTCCATGCGGACGTTCACCTTCGCGCAGTTGCAACATCAACTGCCGCATTTTTTCCAGCGAATTCTCAACCGTGGCCAACATATCCTTCTGGAACTCCGGGTTGTCATGCAGGCGCTTGGCATTTTTCATCATCAGCGACAACTGGGTCACGATATTCTTGAGATCATGAACCACAAAGGCCGACATGCGATTGAAAGCATCGAATTTTCGCGCTTCGAGCAATGCCTCCGTCGCGTACATATGAGCCAAATAGCTGGCAGCCTGGCGACTGGCAGTTTTCAGCAAGTCCCTGACTTCCCAGTTCACCTCGACCGTGGTTCTGGGCTTGGCCAATACGACCAAGCCGATCAACTCATCTCCCACGATCAACGGAATGGCCAACCAGAACTGCGTCTTGGCAAGCAACCACGCCGGCAATTCCAGATCCGGGTAGCGCAGTGGAGCGGCCCGGTATTCGTCCAGGTCAACAATCCATTCCTTTTTGCGCAGGTACTGAGCAAACGCCGAGTCAGTCGGCTCGGTCGCCTTGTCCTCTGGCAAATTCCACCGGGCAGACTGGTTCAATTCGGCCTGCGAAGCGCTCTTCGTCCATAAACACCCGCCTGGACTTTCTACAAAATTTGCCAAGCCGCGCACAACCATCACGCCCATTTCCTGAGGCGATCCATGGGTTGACAATATGGACGTGAATCGCAGCCATTCTTCGCGGTAGTCATAGCGGTAACTGAAGAAATTCTTGCCAACAAAAACCCGCAACTTGGCACGCATCGCGCCGGAGAACAAGACAATAACCAAGCCGATCAAGGCGGCGAACAAGAGCCCCAGTTGCAGCGCCCTGCCCCAATCACCACCGGTGAATCTGACGTAATAACCAATGCCCGACACGAGCAGCAGATACATGCCAACCAAGAGCAAGGTCGCCGAATGGAAGGCGGCGGTCCGTGAGACCTGCAACTTGCTGATCCAGTCGACATGGCGCTGGGTCGCCATATAGAGCAAGGGCACCGACAGGGCATGAATGCCACCGCGTATGCTGACTGCGTCGCTATCGAAACGCCCAAACAGCACGGCCTGGGAATAGAAGTACAAATCGAACACAAACACAATGCCCAAACCGAAACTGACCGGTTTGGCACTCCAGCGCGAGTCTGCAGGAATATTTCGAAACAACTGCTCGACCAGGATCAAACCAAACACCGACAGCGACAAGGCGCTGTAAAGGCTGAGTCGGTCCACTGCGCCAACCTCCAACGGCACAAATCCGTGACGCACCAAGAGCACCAAACTGACCGCAACCAGCACAACAGCGATGCTCGACAAGGGCTTGATTCGGAAGCCAGGCTCCTTGAAGCTTGGGATGCGCAGCAACCCGAGCAAGAACAGATACCAGCATGTGTAACGCAATAGGTCGGAAATACCGTTGGCAACGGGCAACCACTCACCTTGCCAATACTGCATGGCAAAGCCCGACCATCCCCAAATCGAGCCAGCGACAATGCCCGTCGTGAATGCCAGCGCGGTGGGGCTGCTGATGATCCACTGCGCACGCGTCTGGACCAGACGAAACGCGAGCGCCGCATGGAGCAAGCCCGCCAGCAAATAGCCAAATGCAGCCAGATCGATGGCGCTTGTTTCCATTCCGCTAGCGAAGCAGTTTCATGAGAGTCCCTTTGGATACCGCATCCCGCGGCATCCGCGGACTTTAGCGGGCCCCTTTTCCAGTCAGCACGACGGCAACCGTTTCAAACATCACCACCAGATCCAGGAACAAGGTGTGATTCTTCACGTAGTAAAGATCGTACTGCAATTTCTGGACCGAATCCTCCATCGTGGCACCGTACTGATACCGTACTTGAGCCCAACCCGTTACGCCGGGTTTCACGCTATGACGCACGGCGTAGTAAGGAATCTCGCGGGTCAGTTCATCAACGAAGTAGGGACGCTCCGGACGTGGCCCGACCAAACTCATCTCGCCCTTCAGCACGGTGAAGAGTTGCGGCAATTCATCGATACGGGCCGTGCGAATGAATTTACCAACACGTGTGACGCGGTCGTCATTGGCCGTTGCCCAGCGCGGCTTGCCATCAACTTCAGCATCGGTACGCATGCTACGGAACTTGACCACATTGAACGACTTGCCGTTGGCGCCAACGCGCTCCTGGCGGTACAGCACAGGACCATGACTTTCAAACCAAATCGCGACCGCAGTGACCAGCATGATCGGGGCTGCCAAGGCTATCATCAGGGTCGAGCAAACTATGTCAAACACCCGCTTGACCAATGTACGCATGGCTCCTTGGTTGAAACCGTCGCCAAATATCAACCAACCAGCATTCACGTGACTGACATTGATCTGTCCGAGGGTCTTCTCGAAATAGGTTGCAATATCGACAACGCGGATCCCCTTGATCTTGCAGTCGAGCAACTGCCGCAAGGGCATGCTGCCCCCACGACGCTCCGACAAGGCCACCACAATTTCATCGACGCCGTGCGCCAAAGCCGTGTCGATCAGACTGGCTTGAGCATTCAGCACCTCGACATGTGGAACCTCGGTCTGCTCTTCATTGGGGCCAGGAAAGTACCCTACGATGTTGGCGTGCGGATCCGCATGCTTGAGTGTTTTACCGACCAAACTGGCCATTGCACCCGAACCAAAGATGAGAATCTTCGAACCGTCAGGTGAGTTTGACGAAGCGTGTGCGGCATAGACCCGATGCAGCATGACCGCGAATACCAAAGTCATGGCGGCAGCTTTGATGACTTCTTGCCCACGCGCAAAATCTGGCAAGAAGCTGAAAATTCCATACGCCAGGACCAAGGCCAGCAACAGCGCCAGCACGGCGCGAGCCAGCGACTGAGTCAATGAGCGATTGTGAGCGGGTTGATAAAATCCTGAGGCCGAGTTGATGACGAATATGCCTGCAGCAAGCGACAGACCGTGAGTGGTCGCCAGGGGTACGGCCAGCGCCCCACCGTCAGTTTTCATCAGCACAATGCCGACGATGGCAAACACGATCAGGCCAAGGTCGAAGAAAATTTGAGCCAGTGTGCGTCTGTTCAAATAGTGATTGAATACGCGAATCATCTTGTGTTCCCCTCGGTCCAATGCCGAACGATTCTTGTTGACTGAATAGTCCGTGATGCTTGACCACTCTTTGCATCCCGCCTACCTGGGCCTCCCTCCGCTCTCCGGTCTTGCGGCATCACCCCGATACGTGACGGCCGCCGCTCAAACTTCCTATGAGGGTGATGATGCAGAGGAAACGGCTTCTTGAAAGCCCCCGCTTTGAGGGGGGTACGAGGGGTTTTGATGTCATTTTTCTCATCGCGGAGCCACTCTTGAGCACAGGCATCAACCGTTCCAGAAGAACCCTGGACCCGCAAAGCCCGCTCGTTCGGCGGCATTTGCACCTCGAATTGACTCGATTCCGTACCTCCTTGTCAGTTCCAACGAACTGGAGACTAAAAAAAAACGCTCGCCGAAGCGAGCGCCCGAGACCGAGACAGTTGGGTGTTTAACGAACCACGCCGATATTGGTCTGTTTGCCATCCACGTAGGAGTGCAGCGTCAATGCGCCGTTCTTGATGTCACCCTTCTGGTCAAAGGAGATCGAACCAGTCACGCCTTTGTAGCCAGACGTCTTGGCCAATACCGGCAGGTACTTGGCGGGGTCAGACGAACCGGCTTTGACCATGGCCGCAACCATCACGTTGAGCGCGTCGTACACATAGGGCGCATAGATTTGCACATCAACATTGAACTTTTGCTTGAACTTCGCCTTGAAGTCGCCCATCGCCTTCACGCCCGCGGCGTCCTTCGGGTCAATACCACCGGCTTCAGCGCAAACCACTTGGTTGTCGGCGATTGAGCCAGCAGCCAGCTTGGGCAGTTCGCCGGTGCAGATGCCGTCTCCGCCCACAAATTTGGCTTCAATACCGAGTTGCTTCATCTGGCGCAGCATCGGGCCGGCCACGGCGTCCATGCCGCCGAAGAAGATCAGATCGGGCTTCTTGGCCTTCAGCGAGGTCAGGATGGCGGTAAAGTCGGTTGCCTTGTCGGTAGTGAATTCACGGCCCACGACCTTTCCACCCGAACCCTTGACGGCCTTTTCGAACTCGTCAGCGACGCCCTGTCCATAGGCGGTGCGGTCGTCAATCACAGCAACCGTCTTGGCCTTCATGGTTTTCACGGCGTAGCGGCCCAGCGTGCCGCCCAGTTGCGTGTCATCGGCCACCACACGGAACGCGGTCTTGTAACCTTGACGCGTGTACTTCGGATTGGTCGCCGATGGCGAGATTTGCGGAATACCGGCGTCAAAGTAGATCTTGGAGGCCGGGATGGTGGTGCCCGAGTTCAAGTGTCCTATCACGCCGTTGACCTTTTCGTCGACCAACTTCTGCGCCGCGGCCGTACCCTGCTTGGGATCGCCAGCGTCGTCTTCGGCCAAAAGTTCGAACTTGACTTTCTTCCCGCCAATGGTGACGCCCTTCGCATTCAAATCTTCGATGGCCATGCGGGCACCCATCTCGTTGTCCTTGCCCAGGTGGGCAATTGCGCCGCTGGTCGGACCGACGTGGCCAATCTTCACGACCATGTCTTGCGACATCGCGGCACCACTCAGCACCAGCGCGGCCGCGCCGACGATCACATTGAACTTAACTTGCATGAATAACCTCCAGGTAGGGATGTTTTGAGCGGAATCTGTTGAATTCTCAACGCTGGCTACCATACTCCAATTTGGCATTCATCTCCATCGGGAAAGTATGGAGTCCAGGGGTCGAAAAGCGGACCATGGGCGGCTATTTGATCGGAACGCTGATCAGACCCGTACGGCGGCTTTCAGGCCACAGGCTCCACACCTTGGTCTTGACGCCCCCGCCGACGCGCCAGTTCCAGCGTCACCGCTCGAGCCACCACATCTTTCAGTGTTGCCGAGATCTCGGCACTCACCTCATGCATCAGAAGTTCACTGGCGCGCGCCAAGATGGGTGCAAGTGCTTCGCGCATCCGATCGTCGAGCATCAAGTCGACTTGGCGTTGCAGGTCGGACCAGACCTGCTGGGTGATCGAGTCTTCGCTGGTGCCGTGGTCAACGATGGCAGGTGGCAAGCACGCGGTCACTGCTTGCGGGGGTTGCTCTTCTGAGCAAGGGTCCGGCCCCGCCGCGTCGAGGGGCGACTCCGGCCACAATGCCGATACCACCTGCGCGCCAGGGTCGAGACCCAGATCGGTCTCGTCGAGCACCTCGGTCAATGTGGGCACGACACGCGGCGGCAGGGAGGCAGAATTCACTTTCCCGCCTCGTGGTGTTGCACGTCCAACCCTTGCACACGGTAAAGTCTGAATCGCTCGCGTCCGGCGTTGGCGTCATGCGCTTCGCTGGACACCACCTCCAACACGCGGGCAAAGGTTTCAAATCCTGGCGCCTGTTCGTCCCCCAGATTCAACAACACGTCATGGTGCGGTGATGAATCAATGTCCTCGACCAGCCAGATCGGTGTGCCCTGCATGGCCGCAGTCAAGACCCGACCCTGCGTTGCGCTCCAGCGTAAATGCGGCACAAACTCGGTGGCCTCAAAAGCCCAGAGACGTCTGTCCAACCTGTCCAATTGCGACGCCGGCCCGCAGACAGTGACCTTGGCGCCCTTGAGCACCGCCTTGCGCAGCAACCTGCAGGCATAGTCGACTCGATCCGGAACGCCAGTGTAAAAGCTCACCTCCGTCATGCTGACATCCGGCTGTCGAGTTGCAGTGAAGGTCGGGTCAGGAGACTTGCGACAACACAAAATGCGTCAGCAGGCCCACAGGACGACCCGTGGCGCCCTTGTTGGTGCCTGAGTTCCAGGCGGTGCCAGCAACGTCCAGATGCCCCCAGCGGTACTTGGCTGTAAAGCGCTTCAGAAACATCGCCGCAGTCACCGAACCGGCCGCGCGCCCGGCGATATTGGGCACGTCGGCGAAATTGCTTTTCAGGCCTTCGTCGTATTCCTCGTCCAAAGGCATGCGCCAGCAGGTATCTTGCGCGGCCATGCCGGCAGCGTCAAGCGCGGCGGCCAATTCGTCGTCGGACGCGTACATGCCGCTGCGCACCTTGCCCAGCGCAATCACGCAGGCGCCGGTCAGCGTGGCGATGTCCACCACCACGGCGGGCTTGAATCGTTCAGCGTAAGTCAGCGCATCACACAGGATCAAGCGCCCTTCGGCATCGGTATTGAGGATCTCGATGGTCTGGCCCGACATCGAGGTCACCACGTCACCGGGCTTGACGGCGCGGCCGCTTGGCATGTTTTCGCAGGCGGCGACGATGAACACGACGTTGATCCTGGGCTTGAGTTCACCCAGCGCACGCAGCGTTCCCAGCACACTGGCGGCGCCACCCATATCGAACTTCATCTCATCCATCTCGGCGCCAGGTTTGAGTGAAATGCCGCCGGAGTCGAAAGTGATGCCCTTGCCCACCAGCACCACCGGAGCCTGCGACTTGGCTGCGCCGTTGTAGTGCGCCACGATGAACTTGAGCGGCTCATCCGACCCTTGCGCAACGGCCAGAAACGCCCCCATGCCGAGCTTTTCCACATCCTTGCGATCCAGCACATCGACCTTCATGCCATAAGACTTGCCCAGGTCCCTGATGTGTGCGGCCAAATAGCTGGGCGTGCAGTAATTCGCGGGGCGATTGGCAGTCTCCTTGGCAAGTGCCACACCGGCGGCAATGGCTTGTCCGCGCGCCATGCCCGCTCTCAATGCCTTGAGTTCTTGCTTGTCGCACAGCAAACTCAACTTGCCCACCGCCATGCTCTTGCTTGCGCTGGGCTTGGTGTGCGTGTAGAGGTAGGCAGCGTCGCTCGCTGCGAGAACGACCGCCTCGGCCATCGCATCATCCAGAGCCGCGAAGCCGAACAGCGCCACGGCAAGATGCGCGGCGCCTCTGTTCTTGAGTTGTGCCAGACCGCTGGTGGTGGCGGCGCGCACCGCCTTGGCCGTCGGTTTGTCGGCGGCCACGAACACCAGGCGCGCGGCTTTCACGCCGGCTGGCCGGTGCAGGTAGAGCGAGCGTCCCGCCTTGAATTCAAAGTCGCCGTGCTTGACGGCGTCCTTGAGCAAAGCGCTCAAGGCCGGGTCCAGATGAGTGGGCACCGATGTGCCGGCCAAGATGATCAGCAACGCGTCGGCGCTGGTGGCCGAGATTGCATCCGGTGCGCTTGCTTGGGTACGGAAGTCCATAATGTCACCAGTTAAAAGAGTGCCACGATGTTATTCGATTCCACAGTGCGCAGAGAACTTGCGCGCAGTTTTGGCGTGACACTGGTGGTGATACTCACCATCGCGGTGACGCACATGCTGATACGCACGCTGGGGCAAGCCGCCGTGGGCAATGTCGCGCCACAAGACGTGGTGCTGCTGATGGGCTATGCCGCGTTGGGGCTCTTGCCCACGATATTGAGCGGGTCACTTTTCATCGCCGTGGTGACGAGCCTGGGGCGCATGTACCGCGACAGTGAAATGACCGTCTGGTTCAGCGCTGGCGTGGGTCTGAGACGCTTTGTACGGCCTGTGCTGCGCACGGCATGGCCGGTCCTGATGGTGGTGACCCTGCTGCAGTTGGTCGTATGGCCCTGGGTGAATCGCAACAGCGAGCAGCTCAAGGAACGCTACGAGAAGCGGTCGGATCTTTCGCGGGTGGCGCCGGGTCAGTTTCAAAGCTCACGTGACGGTTCGCGCGTATTTTTCATTGAGCGCGACAGTGAAGACGGTCGCACCGGCCGCAATGTATTCATCCTGACCACCACACCGGACAGCGAAGCGGTGACGTCTTCACGCAAGGGCCACATCGAACTGCTGGGTGACGCGCGCTTTCTGGTGCTCGATCGCGGCCAACGCAACGAAGTCTCGGGCAAGACCGGCGACAAGTCGCTGGCGCGCTTTGACAACTATCGCGTCCTGGTTGACCAGCAAGCTCTCAGCGCGGCAGAACAATTGCCCCCCAAAGCCATGTCGACGGCGGATTTGATGGCGGCTCCCGTGCCGAGAAACCTGGGTGAGCTGACCTGGCGCCTGGGCCTTGTCTTTGGCGGGGCGAATCTGGTGCTGCTGGGCATTGGCTTGTCAGCCGGCAATCCACGCCGCGTCAATAATTGGAATTTGATCTTCGCGACCTTGTGCTTCTTTGTGTATTTCAATCTGATCAACCTCTCGCAAGCCTGGGTCGGCAGCCGCCGTATGGACATGCTTGCCGCACTGGCTCTGGTGCATGGTGGCGCTTTCTCGATGGCCCTGGCGCTGATCTGGTGGCGCGACCATGGCTCCGTGCTGGCGCCCTTCCGTCGCTTGGCCAGGACGCCACGATGAGGACGGTGCGCCGGCTGCTTTATCGCGACATCGTGGGCTCGGTGATGTTTGTCGCCTTCGCCTTCTTGTCGCTGTTTTTCTTCAACGATTTTGTCGATGAACTCGGGCGCATCGGACGCGGCGGTTTCACCGTGGGCCACGGCGCGCTGCTGGCGATGCTCAAGGTGCCGGGAAATTTCTATGTGGTGTTCCCGAGTGCGGTGCTGATCGGGAGTATTTTTTCATTGGCACGCATGGCGCACTCGACCGAATTCACGATCTTGCGCACCGGTGGCCTGGGGCCTGGTCGTGCACTGGTGTTGCTGGCCACGCTGGCAGTGGGTTTCGCGGTGATCACCTTTGTGGTGGGTGACTACGTGGCGCCGGTGTTTGATCAGCAGGCTCAGCTGACGCGCGCCCGCCTCGGCGGCCGCATGGCGCCCGGTGGCGGTGGCGCTTGGCTCAAGGACACGCAGCAGACTTCGGCGGGCGAGCGCAACTATTCGGTCAATGTGTCGTTTGCCAATGCCGACGGCGCGCTGGAGGGCGTACGCATCTTCGAATTTGATGCCGATGGCCGCTTGGTCAGCCGCACCGCGGCAAAGTACGCGCGCGTGGATGCGCGTGGCGTCTGGACGCTGTCGCAGGTCAAGGAGACACGCTGGAATCTCCCGCAGAAGTTGGCCAGTCAAGACGCCGCGAGCGTCACCGATACCAGCCGCGACCAGCAAATCTGGCGCAGCAGCCTGAACGCCGGCGTGGTGGCCGCGGCAGTGCTGCCTCCCGAGGTCATGTCCACCGTCGAGTTGTACCGCTACACGCAACACTTGTCTGCCCACGAACAATCGGCGCAGCTGTATGAAATTCAATTCTGGCTCAAGGCGCTCTACCCCGCGGCCTGCATTGTGATGGTGGCCTTGGCTCTGCCGTTCGCCTATCTGCAACCCCGCGCTGGCGGGCTCACCCTCAAGGTGTTTGGCGGCATCATGTTGGGCATCAGCTTCGTGTTGATGAACAATGTTGCCAGTCATCTGGGTCTGCTGAGAAATTGGACCCCCTGGGCTGTGGCTGCGGCGCCCAGCTTGCTCTACTTGCTTCTGTCGCTGGCCGCATTTGCGTGGCTGGTACGCTATCGGTAACTCATGAAAACAATCAACACAGGCTTGCTCCTCATTGCCCATGGTGCGCGCGATCCCGCCTGGGCTGCGCCGTTCCAGGATGTGGCGCGGCGCATCGCCGCGGCGCGGCCCGATGTGAAGGTGGAGCTGTCATTTCTGGAATTCATGAGTCCGGGCATCGAGCAAGCCGCGCAGCAATTGGTCGACTCGGGTTGCACCTTCGTGCATGTGGTGCCGATGTTCCTGGGCGCCAGCGGCCATGTGCGACGCGACATTCCGCCCCTGCTTGAGCGACTCAGCCTGCACTATGGCGAGCAAGTCTCGTGGCAGCAGCATGCAGCGCTGGGCGAAGCCGAAGCCGTCATGCAAACCATGGCCGACGTGACCATCAGCTGGCTTGACGTCTTGCCCGGCGCGCCATTGTTGCCCTAGTGGCAGGCCTCGCCTCTTCGATACCGGAGCGTCCGCGCCCATGAACCTGCATCAGTTCCGTTTTGTCCAGGAGGCGGTGCGCCGCAACCTCAATCTCACCGAAACCGCAAAGTCGCTGCATACCTCGCAGCCGGGTGTATCGAAGGCGATTCTGGAGTTTGAAGAAGAACTGGGGGTCGACATTTTTGCGCGCCACGGCAAACGCTTGCGGCGCATCACCGAGCCTGGCGAGCAAGTCCTCAAGTCAGTTGAAATCATCATGCGCGAGGTGAGCAACCTCAAGCGCATAGGCCAGGAGTATTCCAAGCGCGACGCCGGGCGCCTGTCGATTGCCACCACGCACACGCAAGCGCGCTATGTGTTGCCGGGGCCCATCATGCGTTTGCGCAAGCAATTTCCGCAGGTGCAGGTGAGCCTTCATCAGGGCAACCCCGAGCAGGTCGCGCGCATGGTGTTGGAAGAAACCGCAGACATGGGACTGGCCACCGAATCGCTCGACCTGTTCGACGAGCTGGTGTCACTGCCCTGCTACGAATGGCAACATATGCTGC
Organism: uncultured beta proteobacterium; assembly: GCA_963740455.1. Lineage (GTDB taxonomy): Bacteria > Pseudomonadota > Gammaproteobacteria > Burkholderiales > Burkholderiaceae_C > Paucibacter. Next base: position 151,754 of record CAVUEF010000010.1, on the reverse strand, counting down.
TGATGCCCGCCGACCATGCATTGGCAACGGTGAAGCAGCTCACGCTGGAGCAGCTCGCCCCTGAAGCCATCATCACCTATCACCCAAGTTTTGCCGGGCGTGCGCGCATCGACAAGGCGTTTGCCCTGCGCCATCTCACGCCCAACATCGTGCTCGAAGCGATTGACGCCGATATCATCAAGACCTACGTGCAATTGGGCATGGGCATCGGCATCGTGGCTGAAATGGCGGTGCGCGATCTGACGCCGGGAAGCGACCTGGTGACGCGCCCGCTGGGTCAGTTGTTCGGTCAGAACCTGGCGCGTATCGCCTTCAAGAGGGGCAGCTATCTGCGCAATTTTGTCTATGTGCTTGCGCAGTCCTTGTCGGACCGCCTGAGCCGCAACCTGCTCGAGCGCGCCCTGAGCGGCGGCGGCACAGACTACGAACTCTGATCCTGGTTTTCACAATGCCATTCAACGCCCAACTTCACAGTCGATTGCCCCAAGTCGGGACCACCATCTTCACCGTCATGTCGGGCTTGGCGCAACGACACGGCGCGGTCAATCTCGGCCAGGGTTTTCCGGACTTCGACTGCGACCCGCGTCTTGTCAATGCGGTCGAAGCCGCCATGCGCGCGGGTCTGAACCAATACCCACCGATGGCCGGCGTGCCTGAGCTGCGCGACGCGGTGGCCAGCAAACTGCTCGCGCTGTACGGCCGGGTCTACGACGCAGGCACCGAGATCACGATCACGGCCGGCGCGACGCAAGCCATTTTCACCGCGCTGCTGGCCGTCGTGCATCCGGGCGACGAAGTCATCGTGCTCGAACCCTGCTACGACAGCTATGCGCCCAATATCGCCATGGCCGGCGGTACCGTGGTGCGCGTGCCTTTGATTCCAGGCAGCTTCAAGCCCGATTTCGAGCGCCTCGCAGCGGCGCTCACGCCACGCACGCGCGCCCTCATCATCAACAGTCCGCACAACCCCAGCGGCACCGTCTGGTCGGCGCAGGACATGCAGCGCCTGGCCGATTTGCTGCGCCCGACCGATGTGATGCTGATCAGCGACGAAGTCTACGAACACATGGTGTACGACGGCCACACGCATTGGAGCGCGGCGCAATGGCCCGATCTGGCCGAGCGCAGTTTCGTCGTCTCGAGCTTTGGCAAGACCTATCACGTGACCGGCTGGAAGGTCGGCTTCGTGGCCGCGCCAGCGCCGCTCACACATGAGTTTCGCAAGCAGCACCAGTTCAACGTGTTCACCGTCAACACGCCTGTGCAGCACGGCCTGGCAGCCCACATGGCCGACCCCGAACCCTACCTGTCCTTGAGCGATTTTTATCAGCACAAGCGCGACCTGTTTCGCGCCGGCCTGGCGCACACAGCGTTCAAGCTGCTGCCCTGCGAGGGCAGCTTCTTCCAGTGCGTTGACTATTCGGCCCTGAGCGATCAGACCGACCAGAGCTATTGCGAGTGGCTCACCACCCAGATAGGCGTGGCCGCCATCCCGCTGTCGGCCTTCTATGCCCGCGGCACCGACCAGCGGGTGATTCGCTTTTGCTTTGCCAAGAAGGCGTCGACGCTGGAACAGGCGCTGGACCGATTGACCAGACTCAAGGCGTGAGGCAACACCGGCCCCATGCCTGTCAGGGTCCGGGCCGAGCGCTCAGCATGCCCGGCGCGGTGTCCCCCACGCTGAGGTCCAGATCCAGATCGACCAGCGCGCCATGCCGTACCAACAAGGGCCTGGGCAAAGTCGCCATCATGCTGGTGGCTTGCGGTGAACTGCCGGCCTGAGCCAAGGGCAGGTAGATATCAACTTCGTTGCCTCGCACTTCATGCGCTGACAAATCCCGCGCCACCGAAAACAGCAGCAGCAAATCCAGGCAGGCGGGCAAACTCAAACTGCCGGCCACGGTGTACAAGCCGGCTTCACCGTCATGTACGGGCACCAACAAGTTCTGCACCAATGCCATGCTGGAGCCAAAGTCGCCCCATGAATGCTGGAGGCGATCCAGCACCGAGCTGTACGCGTCCAAGCCAGCCCCGCCAGACAGATCGCCCTGCCAGTCCGGTGGCGCAGCGCCAAACCGTGCACCGAACGCTCGGTGCATTGCCGCATAGGAAGCTTGATCACCCAACCGCTTGTAGATCTCCAACAATTTCAGATACGGCAGCACGCTGGCACCGCCCGTGCTGCGCACATGGTCCTGCAAGAGCTCGATGGCGGCACTGTCCTGACCCAGCGCCACACAGAATTCGGCCTGCTGTTCCAAATCTATCAACTCCTCGACCGAGACGGCGCGGCTTGCAGTCGACACCGAGGGAAAGACCAACGATGCGCTGGCAGGAGCAGCAGAAAATCCGGAGTTCAGCACCGGCAAAGGTTCTTCCTGGCGCGTGGCAGGCGCACCCGGACTTGTTTCAAGCGCGCTGTCAGGCGACGCCTGCTCCGGTGGAAATCTCGCCGAGACATAGTCGGCCCAACTGCCGACGCTGACAAAGGCCTGCGTCTGTTCATGCTGCTCGGGTGCCGGTCGGCGCGACGCCTGCAGCGTATCCATCAGAACGCTCGTGAGGTCTGCACCCTGCGGCTTTGTCGTTGCCGCCGCAACCGGTCTCACGGCTTCGGATGGCGGCACCACCGAGGCGGCCGGCGCACGCAGGGCTGCCTCGCGCACCGTCGGGGCTTGCAGTCTTTGGCTGTGGAGCGCAAGCTCAAGCGCCTTGCGCCGCGCTGGTTTACGCCCGTGCGCTTGCTGTCCGGCAAGACGCCACAGGTAGATGACACCGGCAATCAAGGTCAAACCCATCAAGCCGAAGGAAATGGCAAACGGCGATCCCTGTTGTGCCGCTCGCCATACGGTTCGCAAGGTCGGCATCCTGGATTCACTGAGCTTTGCAGCGGCGCGCGGTATCGGCCTGCGCAGCTCGGGTGGCGGCCCCTGCGCGGCCTGCGCGGGCGCCGGGCTCAAGACGACGCTGCCCGACGCTGCAGCGCTGGCAGCCAGGCTGGCCACTGCGGAGGCGCCCTCCATCAATACGCCTGAGGCGGCCAGCGCAGAGGGGGTCGGCTCAAGTCTCGCTGTCGCGTCCAAGCGCAGCAGATCTGCCGGCTCCTTGGCACTCTGGGCGGCCTGGACGTGGCGTTCCTTGTTCGCCTCCAGGGACTTGGCCGACACCTTGCCGCCAGGCTTGGCCGCACCATCCGGCACCGGGACACCGGCAATGACATCCGCCCTGCTTGGCGGTCGCACCACCGGGGACGCTGCCCGAGGCGCACGGCGCTTGGTCACGGCGTGACGACGCGCTGGCTTGGGCTTCGGGCGGACCACTTCGCGTGCCGGCGCGGCGGCAACGCTTTCAGTTGAAATTGCCGGCGCTGGCGCGGCCTGCCGTCTGGAAGAGTTGTCAAGCCCTGTTGGCGTTGGCGTTGGCGTTGGCGTCGTCGCCGCAGGCTCGACTTGCGCCAGTCGGGTCAGTATCGGTGGATCGACAAAGATCACGAACTGCCGCGTCAACCGCGTCGGACAACCCAGCGATAGGTCAACGGTCACCACCGGCTCGTCGATGCGCGGCACGGTTGTCACGTGCAAGGCGCGCAGGGTGCCATCGTTGCCGGTGTCGAACAACACATGTACCAGCGGAGCAGGAATCTGTGCGTCGCCCGCCTGCACCTGGGCGGTGACGCACTCAAGCGAGAGCTGCTCACCGGGGTCAAGCCGCACCGGCACCACCAACTTGAGCGTCTGCCCAAGCGACGACGCCGTCTGCGACCGGCCCAGTCCCATCCCGCCCGCCTGGGTGACGATGACGGCCATACCCAGCGCCACGATGAGGGCGCGAAGACCGCCGTACTCGCCCGGTTTGCACAGGACGCGAATCGCACGGTTCATGCCGGAGTCTGCTGTCATTTTGTGCCGGACTCTAGCATGGAAGATACAAGTGCTTACGCGCCCGGAACTGGCACGCTCACGCCAGGAAGCCCAGGCTCGCCGTGCCACAATCGATCAAGGCTCAATCGCTGCCGAGCCGCCCTTTATCACCTTCCACGTCATGACAGCAGCACTGCACATCGAACGCTTTGGCACGACCCTGTTGCTCACCTTGAGCGACCCGGCCACGCGCAACACTTTGTCACCGCAAATCTATGCGGCCTTCGTCGAGGCCTTGAACTACGCCGATGCACAGAGCGACGTGCGTTGCGTGGTGCTGACCGGAGATGCAGGGCATTTCTGTTCGGGCGGAAATTTGCAGCGCCTGATGCGCAACCGCGCTGCGGGACCAGCCGCGCAAATCGAATCGATCGAGCGCTTTCACGAGCTGATCGAGGCGCTGCGCGTCTTTCCCAAGCCGGTGATCGCGGCCGTCGAAGGTGCGGCAGCCGGCGCCGGATTTTCGCTGGCGCTGAGCTGCGACTTGCTGGTGGCCGCCAAGGACGCGCGCTTTGTGCTGTCTTACGGCCGGGTCGGCCTCTCGCCCGACGGTGGTGTGGTCTTGCACCTGATGCAGGCCATGCCGCGCAGCCAGGTGCTGCAACTGCTCTTGCTGGCCGAGCCGGTGAGCGCCGAACAATTGCACCGACAGTGCATCGTCAACTATCTGTCCGAACCGGGTCAGGCGCTCACCATGGCGCTCGAACTGGCCGAACGGCTGGCGCAGATGGCACCCAATGCCGTGGCGAGCAGCAAGGAGCTGGTGCACAAGGCGCAAACTGCCACCTTGCGCCAGCACCTTGCGCTGGAGCAAGAGCATTTCGTCAACAATCTCTTTCACGACAACGCGGGCGAAGGCATTGACGCGTTTCTTGCGCGACGCGCGCCACAGTTCAAATAGCCCCTCGCCCATGGCCCGTCAACCAGCCAGCATGAACAGCTCCGATCTGACCCCTGTTGAGCGCGGCAACGTCGAGGCCGGCGCATGGTTTTCCAATCTGACACCGGCCTTGCGAAGCGACATCCTCGCACGCGCCGTGGTGCGCCGACACAAGGACGGCGCGTTGCTGTCGTCGCGCGGCGAAGCGGCGCTCGAATGGGTCGGCGTCGCGCTCGGTGCGGTTCGCATCAGCTCGGTGTCCCTGTCGGGCAAACAGGTCACGCTCACCTATGCCGAACCGGGCGTCTGGTTTGGCGACATCGCCTTGTTCGATGGCATGCCGCGCACGCACGACGCCAGTGCGCATGGCGATACCACCTTGCTGGGGGTGCGCAAGGCCGACTTCAATGCCTTGCTCAAACAGCATGTCGAGTTGTACGACGCCTTGCTGCGGCTCAACTGCCGGCGCCTGCGCCTGATGTTTGACACCTTCGAAGACCTCAACACCCGGCCCTTGTCGTCACGCCTGGCCAAGCAGATCTTGCTGCTGGCGCGCAGCTATGGTGTGAGCCGCGGCGACGAAATCCGCATCGGCCTGCAACTCGCGCAAGAGGACCTGGCGCAATTGCTGGGCGCGTCGCGCCAGCGCGTGAATCAGGAACTGAAATCTTTCGAACGCGAAGGCGCGGTGCGCGTCGAACCCACCCGGCTTGTCGTGCTGAGCAAGGACAAGCTGCTGGCCATTGCCGAGCGCTGACCGCTTTGGCGGTGCGCTCCCCTCTCAAAGGATGAACATGGACTTGGACGCCTTCAGCGGCACCCGCGAAATCACTGCACAGCAGATGTTTGACACCTCGGCGCTGCTCGCCTGGCTCGATGCACACGTGCCGGGTTTTGAGGGTCCTTTGAGCATTGAACGGTTCAAGGGCGGTCAATCGAATCCGACCTACAAGCTCAGCACACCGGGGCAGACGTATGTGATGCGCGCCAAGCCGGCGGCGGTGGCCAAGCTGCTGCCGTCCGCGCACGCTGTCGAGCGCGAGTTTGCGGTGATGCGAGCGCTGCACGGCACCGATGTGCCGGTGCCGCGCATGCTGGCGCTGTGCGAAGACGAGTCAGTGATGGGGCGGGCCTTCTATGTGATGGAGTTCGTGCAAGGCCGCGTGCTCTGGGACCAGTCGCTGCCGGGCATGAGCAAGGCCGAGCGCGCCGCCCTTTACGACGAGATGAACCGCGTCATCGCGGCGCTGCACAAGGTGGATTTCGCCGCCGTCGGCTTGGGCGGCTATGGCAAGCCAGGCAACTACTTCGAGCGCCAGATCGGACGCTGGAGCAAGCAGTACCTGGCGTCGGTCACGCAAGACATTCCCGCCATGAACCAGCTGATTGCCTGGCTGCCGGCGAACATCCCCGACTCGGCGCGCGACCCCGCCGAGGTGTCCATCGTGCATGGCGACTACCGGATGGACAATCTGGTGTTCCATGCCACCGAGCCACGCATACTGGCGGTGCTGGACTGGGAACTGTCCACCCTGGGCCACCCCTTGGCCGACTTCAGCTACCACTGCATGTCCTGGCACATCCGGACCTCGGGCGTGGCGCGCGGCCTCGGCGGCAAGGATCTGGCGTCCCTGGGCATTCCTGATGAACTGAGCTATGTGCAGCGCTACTGCGAACGCACCGGCCGGGGCGATGCCCAGGTGCTGATGCGCGATTGGAACTTCTACCTGGCCTACAACCTGTTTCGCATCGCGGCCATTTTGCAGGGCATCGCCAAACGCGCTGAAGAGGGTACAGCGTCGAGCGCCCGGGCACGCGAGGCCGGCGACGGCGCCCGCCCGATGGCCGAACTCGGCTGGGAGTACGCGCAGCGCAGCTGAGGCTGGCTCAGTGACGGGTCAGCGGGCCGTTTTCGGTGACCTGGCTTTGCCAGGCGATCGAGGCGGTCGTGGGCCAACCGCCTTCGGCGATTCTGCTGTTGGCGCGCAGCGCTTCGGTGCATGCCACCTCGAACAACTTGAGCAAAGCGTCAAAGGTGGCCGGATCCGGATCGGCCAGTCCGATGCGCAGATACAGATTGCCGCGCTGGGTCAACATCACCAGCGGCGGATCCTCCACCAGAACGCCGTCGCAGGCCTTCTCAAGGGCCGTGCCAAGCGCCCCCTGCAGCCAGCCAGCGACGGCGTCTTTGGACATGCACACCGCACCGAAGCGGCTGCGCACCTGTTTGCTGGTGAAATCCAGAAACTTGGGGAACATCACCAGCCAGCGCCCCTCTTCGGGCGTGTCGGTGTCGGCTCGGGTCTTGAGCGTATCGGTGTACATCTCGTACATCGATTTCTCCAGCCTCTCCATCAGCCCCCGCGACATCACCATCATCTGCAAGTCGGGGGACAAGCCGAGCTCACAGCGCAGACGCAGCTCTGGCCCCTCGATGTAGCTGCGCTGCGACCCACCCCATTCCATGCGCCACGGCCGCGGCCGCGCAACGCTGTGCTCGATCACGAAGCCGTCACCGTCGCTCAGCAGTTTGAACTCGGCGCCACGATCGTTCGCCCAGTCGGCAATCAGCTTCCAGCGCATCGCGTTGGCGCGAACCGCGAACCAGCGTTTCAAATGCTTGAACATAAGTCTGGACAATCCAATAAAGTGGCGTTACTGATTGCCGCAGCTGCGGCGTTCTTCTACACAGGAGTATTCCTATGATTGAAGTGTATTCGTGGCCCACGCCCAACGGGCATAAGGTTCACATCATGCTGGAAGAATGCGGTCTGCCGTATCGGGTCATTCCAGTGGACATCGGCACCGGCGCTCAATTCGAGCCCGCCTTCCTGGCCATCAGTCCGAACAACAAGATCCCCGCCATGGTCGATCCCGAGGGTCCGGACGGGGAACCGATCGCCTTGTTCGAATCGGGCGCGATTTTGCTCTACCTGGCGGGCAAGACCGGTCGCTTTCTGCCCGAGAGCACGCGCGGCAAATACGAGGTGCTGGAGTGGCTGATGTTCCAGATGGGCGGTGTCGGTCCGATGCTGGGGCAGAACCACCATTTCCGCATCTACGCTCCTGAGAAGATCGAGTACGCAATCAATCGCTACACGAATGAGGCCAAGCGCTTGTATGGCGTCATGAACAAGCGCTTGGCGGTCAGCAAATACATCGGCGGCCCCGAGTACAGCATTGCCGACATGGCCGTCTTTCCTTGGCTGCGCAACTGGAAGAATCAAGGCATCACCTGGAACGACTACCCGCACCTGAAGGGCTGGTTTGACGAGATCGGCAAGCGCCCTGCCGTGGAGCGTGGCGTCGACGTTTTGTCGGGCGCGCGCAAAGCGCAGCTGGACGACAAGGCGCGCGACGTGCTATTCGGCGCCACCCAGTTCAAGAAGCACTGAGAGACAGCCGCGGGCGCAGCACGCCGGCGGGTCAGCCTTTCACCAGCTCGCCGCCCAAGGCATCGACCAGATCGGGGATCAGCCGGCTCAGCTCACCCGTCGCAATGGCGGCATCGGCATCGAAGGCGTCGTCGTTTTCGGCCACACCTTCGAACACCACGTCGAGAAAACTGATTCTCTTCAAGTGCATGGCGTCGGTGAGCATGAACGACACCCGGCCGTTCCAGGTCAAGGCCAACTTGGTGGGCAGCTTGCCTGCGCCGATATGTGATCGCACCTCGTCGATGTCGAGCTGATGGCGCGCGTAGCGAACCATCGCGCGGCTCTCGTCGGCCGCCTTGAGCTCGCACTCGCGGTCGATGCTGAACGCTGCCGGCGGCTCGCCACTGGCCAGCCACTGCGACATGCTGGCCGATGCGCTCGCCTCGGTCTGGAGCAGCGTTGCCGCAAAGCCGGGCAAGGCTTCCACCAGCGCGGTCATCACCGCGTCGGCCTTGCCCTGGCTGCCCGCGTTGGTGACGAGCAAGCGCCGGGCCGGGTCGATCCAGACCAGCACGCTGTCCTGCTTCGTGAAGGCCTTGGGCAGCAGTTCCAGCAGCAACTCGTCCTTGATGTCCCGGGATTCCTTCTTGCCCGGCTTGCGCCCGGTTTCCTGCGCAATCTTGCTGACACGCTGCTCGAGCGCGCGCTTCACCACCGCCGCCGGCACGAGCTTGCTCTCCATCATCAGCTTGAGTAGCCACTGGCCGCCCACCGACTCGGCCAACACGCCATGCTGGACACCGCGCGGCGCGACCCAGCCGAGCGACTTCATTTGCGTGGCGCCACATTCGACAAAGCGCCCCTTGTCCAGCCCTTGCTCGACTTGTTTCAGCGATGCCGACCAGTGCGCCGGCAGGCGATAAACCATCACGTTCTTGAACACGGATTCCTCTCTCGAATCGATACGAAAATATGCACGCAATTCCAATGGCCGGACGGCTTTCCGGTCACAAGACTGTGGTTGGTGGGCTTCACCCTGTGCGCCGTCAAAACACATCCAGACGGCAGGAAAGCGCTGCGGGCCTTCACTGAGGGCTTCGGCCCGCGATATTAGGTCAAATCTCGATGCCGCCTTTGAAGAAACCTTGCGGCATCCGTACGCCGCCGTGCAGCCTGGGGCCGACAGCCCCTAACATCGGGTGATGGATCCAAGCACGACGAAACGCTACCTTCCCTGGGTCGTCGCGACCGCGCTGTTCATGCAGCAACTCGACTCGACCATCGTCAACACCACGATCCCGGCGATGGCCGCCAGCCTTGCTGTCACGCCCTTGAGCCTGAAGGCCGTCGTCACCAGCTACATCCTGAGTCTGGCGGTCTTCATTCCGGTGAGTGGCTGGCTGGCCGAGCGTTTCGGAAGCCGGCGCGTCTTCATGTTCGCGCTGGCGCTGTTCACGCTCTCGTCGCTGCTGTGCGGCCTGGCCATCAACGCAACGATGTTGATTGCAGCGCGCGTGCCACAGGGTATCGCTGCGTCGATGATGATGCCCGTCGGCCGCATGGCCATCGTGCGCACCTTTCCCAAGGCAGAACTGCTGCGCGCCATGAACTTCGTCATCATGCCGGCGCTGCTCGGTCCCTTGCTCGGGCCGACGGTGGGAGGACTGATCGTGCATTGGCTGACGTGGCGCGACATCTTCTTCATCAACCTGCCGTTTGGCCTGGTCGCGTTGTGGTTCGCACACCGGCACATGCCCGACTACCGCAGCGATGCAAGGCACCCGTTTGACTGGCGCGGACTGGCGCTGTTCGGCAGTGGCGCGGCGCTGTTGTCCTGGCTTCTCGAGGTCTTTGGCGAACACCAGCTGAGTACCACCCAGGTGTTGCTGACGCTGCTCGTCTCGCTGCTGCTGCTCGCCGCCTATGGCTGGCATGCCGTGGGCAAGCCATTTGCGCTGCTGCGCCTGTCGCTGTTTCATACGCGCACCTTCCGCGTGTCGGTGCTGGGCGGCTTTGTGACTCGCCTGGGTCTTGGCGGCATGCCCTTCCTGCTGCCGCTGCTGTACCAGCTCGGTCTCGGCCTGCCGGCCTGGCAGTCGGGCCTCTTGATGATGCCGGCAGCCGCTGCCGCGATGGGAATGAAGCTGATCTGCACCTATTTGTTGCGGCTCTTCGGTTATCGCAAAGTACTGGTGGTGAACACGGTCTTGATTGCCTGCGCAATTTCGGCTTACGCGCTGGTCGGCGCCGGCACGCCCATGGCGGTCATCGTGGTGATGGGACTGCTGTTGGGCCTGTTCAACTCCTTGCAGTATTCCAGCATGAACTCGATGGCCTATGCCGACATCAGCGAAGCTGACACGGCGCAGGCGAGCACGATTGCCAGCACGCTGCAGCAAATGTCATTCAGCTTCGGCTTGGCATTCGGATCGCTCGTCACGGGCTTCTATCTGGCAGACCTGCCACAGACCGACAAACTCGCGGTGACCAGCGCACTGCATCATGCCTTTCTGACGCTGGCCGGTCTGACGCTGCTGTCGTCGCTGTCGTTCTGGACGCTGCGCGCAGGCGATGGCGAGAGCGTCAGCAAGGGAGTGATTCCCGAGTGAGCACCGCAAAGCCATGCGTGCCGTCGCGTTCGAGTTGCGCCACGAGTCCGAACTCCCAGTCCAGATAGGCCTGCATCGCCTCGGCCGGGTTGCTCGTGCCTTCGTAGGGGCGGCGGTAACGGTCGGTGCGCGCTGACGCCAGCCGCGTCTCGCCGGCCTCAATGGGCAGGCCTTGCGCCTGCCAGGCCTGCAGGCCGCCCTCCAGCCAGAACACCGGCGTCTTGACGGCCCGACTCAGGTGCGCGGCGGCAAAGCGCGAGCGCAAGCCGTCGGTGCAGCACAGCACCAGTCTTGCGCAGGTCGGAAGATTTTGCAGCGCTTGTTCCAGTTGAGAACTCAGAGCCCACCAGCTTCCCGGGATATGTTGCTTGACGTAAGCGGCACTCGGCGCCAGATCGATGACGCAGGTGCCTGCGTCCTTATGCCCCAGCCATTGCGCCAACTCCTCGGCCTGCACTTGCGCCACATCCGGCAAGGGCGGCAGCGGGATGCGTTCGGGTCCGGTCTCGTTCCAGCCCATCGCAGCGTCAGCTTCGAGCACCCAGACTTCCCAACCCAACTGGGCGAGCCACGACGCCGTCATCGGCGCGCGCACGCCGTCATCGTCAAGCAGCACAAGGCGCGCGCCGCGCACGGCCACGTGGTGATCGGTCTCCTGCACCAGTTGACCGCCGGGGGCGCTGGCAAATCCGGCCAGGTGCCCGGCCTGGTACTCCTCGGGCGTACGCACGTCCAGCCAATAGACGCTGCGCCGCGCATCATCGAAGCTCCGCGCGCTGCGCCAAGGGCGCAAAGCGCACGCCGGCGCGCTGCGCCAAAGCTCGCGCTGCAGCCTTCGCCTGCGCGCGCGAAGCTCTCGCTGACTGGCCCGGCGCGCCGCGCCTGCCCATGCTCGAGCAACTGGCCGGCCAGCGTCCAACCGATGGTGCCGTTGCGCAAGGCAGCCACCGGATTCGGCAAGCCCGCGTTGATGAGCGACTGCGCGCCAATCAGGCTGCGCGTGCGGCCGGCGCAGTTGACGATGATGCGGGTGCTGCGGGTCGGGCGCCAGATCGCGCGCGCGCAGCACCAGCTCGGCGCCCGGCACACTGATGCCGGAGGGAATGCTCATGGTCTGATACTCGTCGAAGCGGCGCGCGTCGAGCACCACCATGTCGGTCTTTTGGTCCAACAGGGCCTGCACTTGCTGGGCAGTCAGTGACGGCGTATGCGCTTGCGCCTCGACCAGTTCGCCAAAGGCCTTGCTCGGCACATTCACGTCGCGGAACAGCTCGCCGCCCGCCACAGCCCAGCCCGGCAAGCCGCCTTCAAGTTGCGCGATATTCGTGTATCCGAGCGCCATCAGGCGCGCAGCGGCGCGGGGAATCAATTGCGCATCGGATGCGCCTTCACCGTACAGCACGATTTCCACGTCGAGCCTTGGCATGCGCGACAAGGCCTGCAACTCGATCAAGCCCAGCGGCAGATTCACCGCGAACAGCGGATGCGACTGCGCGTAAGGGTCTTCCTCGCGCAGATCGAGCAACGCCAGCTCGCGTCCCTGCCCGGCCTCGCGCCAGGCTTGGCGTACCTGGTCGGGGCTGCGCGTCGGCAGTGCACTCATGCGGTTTCCTTGGAACGGTCCCAGATATTGGGCAACTGGCTGTTGCTGTAGCCCGAGACGAACAGCTTGGTGCTGCCATCGGGCGCGTAGACAGCACGGCGCACCGCACCGATATTGGCGCCATAGACATGGATGCTGATCGAAGTCCGGTCGGCATAGGCGTTGCTGACCTGATGCACGTCGCCAATGCGCGGCGAGACCGCAGCGACCTGGCCCGCGCGCAGTTGCTGAGCCACGCCTAGCGCAAGCAAGCGGCCCTGTGCGTCTTGCTCGTAGGCCTGTGCGATCTCGGCGCCGCGCAGCACACCGATCAAGCCCCAGACCTTGTGGTCGTGCACCGGCGTGCGCTGACCCGGACCCCAGACGAAGCTGACGACCGAAAAGCGCTCGGCCGAGTCTGCGTGCAGCAGGTATTGGCGGTAGTACTGGGCGTCGGACTCGGCATAGGCCTCGGGCAGCCAGTCGTCGTGAGCGACCAGCGCGGCAAGCAGCGCCCCGCCCGCGTCGAGAATGCGCGGCTCGTCGGGTGCGGTTTCCAACAAGGCTGCAAAGGCGGTGACGAAGTCGCGCAAGCGGTGCAGGCGCGGGCCAGGCAGTGAGGCAGTTGAGTTCATCCCTCAGTATCTCGCAAGACTGCGCTGCGCTTGGACACCTGACAAAGCTGGGCTGCAGCCCGGCGTGCGAATGGTCTGGTGGCTCCGTGATATCAGGCAAGTAAAGTCTCAGACCGTCCGGCCGTTTGTGACGCGCTGGCGCGTGGGAGTCGTCGACACCGCGCGCGTGCTGTTGTTCATCCTTTGCAGCCGATTCATCATCGTGCAAGTCCACCTCGCCAGCCTCGGCCACACGCCATCAGCGCATTTCAAGCGTCACCTGCAATGCCACGGCCACGATCCGAATCTGGCGGGTCTTGCAGTTCATCGCCCGAGGAGATCGAGCTGCCGGCGCCCAGCAGCAGCGCTTCGATCCCTGTCATAGGTCCAACACATGCTGAACGCGGTCAAGCAGAGCGCCCATTTCAATGGTGTCCAGAAGAACATGCTCTTCCTTCCCACCCCGTCCGCCCGACCATGCAACCGTCAGCCATCATCCTCCTGTTCAATACCGCTTCATCATTCACATCTCCCACAAACAGTTCCAATACTATGCCAACAGCAACCTCTGCCTTTCTTTTAACTTACTACACATTTCAATTCACAATACCAGCATACAACATATCCCAGTCACATTACAACTATCACAAAACAGTCCTTTTTTCATTGACTCCCCCTTCAGTCTGCCCTCATCATTCAACTATATTTCCATTCCAACAACATAACTCCCATTTTCCACTATATACTCTCAAACCATCAACCACATCCAATCTGCCCGTATCACCACACACAAATAAATTATTTTTATAATTAATTATTAATAAAAAATATAAATATTATAATAAATTCATAATTGTTTTTTCACTTATCTACATTCGTCTTCACTCCATTACATTTATATATTTTATATATTAATTTTTATTATTTTATTTTTTATTTAATTAATATTAATTATATTTATATATTATATAATTTTTTTTTTTATATTTATTTATAATAATATACTAACAATATAATTAATTTACTATTATTTTTTAACTCACACATTTTTAAAAAACACATCATTGTATCAAATGCTTATCATCTGCATCAATAAATATTATTATATTCTCTTTTACTATATAACTTTATATCTTTAATTATCATTTTCATAATCTTCATTAGCTATAAAATTCTACACTTCAAAGTTTTTCAACAATCTAAATATTCAATTCAAAATTAGATTCCCATGCGCTTCATCATTGCCACAATCAAGTATAGTCCTGCACCAGCACACTTCTTCCTGCGCCCTCGCCACCACCCTCGCAAAGCGCTCATTACTAGCCGATAGATTTCCCATCCGATTCCAAACACTCCGAACATAGCGACATACAAGCCCACACCTTCATTGAAAAACCGTAGTAGTACCCTGCTCCTCCTCGGCGTCACCAGATTCGCCGCAGTGTACTCGTCGTTCAGCAGCACCATCACACGGTCGTCTTGTCCACCACGCTGCGATCCGCATTGCCGCTGCCGTGCGCAATCCAGGTGCCCAGCAAGCGCGCATGACCGGTTCCACGGCCGTGACCAACCCGCTTGCTGGCGTTTGAAAAACACCCGTCTTGACCATTTTCATGAATGTAGGGTTCGCGGTTGGACACTACGATCAATTCGTCACCGCGCAGTTGCGCGTGCAGCAGCGCACCAGCCGTTCTGGTCCCAGCGGTCATCGCGATCAAGCGAGCGCCGGTAAGCGTCGTCAAGTCGCGCAGGCGGTCGCGGAAGTCGTCCACCAAGACCAGTTCGCGTTGCTGTGCATCATGTGTCAGCAAGCCCTCGCCGCGCAGCAACGCGCGCGCGCCCTTGACCCAGCCGCGCCAGCTAAGTTGTGCCACCACCATGGTGATCACGGCAATGATCGCGCCGAGCGCCACCATGAAAACGATCAGGTATTTCTGCGTGTCCTGACTGCGCCGATCGACAAAACTCAGTCGTGCAAAAGCACCAGATCGCCCACATGTACGCCATCCAGGATGAGCTTGTGCATGCCCACATTACAGCGCCACCGGCCAGCGATAGTTTAGGCAGGCATCCGCCGCCAGTTCGCGCTGCGTGCAACTCAGATCGTCGGATAGGCAGCGCTGCGCTGAATCACATCCCCTTCTCGCCGCACACGCAGGCACCAAGCGCTCATCCTGAACCGCTCTTGAACAGGATTGCACTCGAACAACATTGCCTCCGCAGCGCCGTGACAAGAGTCGACATCGCAGTGTGACTAAAGCGCCACGCAAGTCAGATCGCGAGAAACCAACGCAAATCAGTTTCAGCAAGCAGAGCAGATATGCAGCCGCCGACAGTTAAAAGCAGATCAGAAACCTTATTTGAAGACGCAATGTGCTCATCATGGTGTCGTGCCGCAGCGCAACAGTGTTCACAGCGTAAACAATGTCAGCGTACATTTCACCAATGTACACGCAGTGAATTCCTGTCCACGCCGTCGCAATGAGGGCTCCTCAATGACTCAGACGAACCGCGAAGCCAACTTGTCGCTGGCCTTGATCGGCAATTGCGCGGTCAATGCCTTGTCGATATACAGGCGCGCATCGTCTGTGCTGCATGCCCTGCCATGCGGACCAATCTTCCACGCGCTCCTGACTCGCGCAAGGATCGCTGGACGCACCATGCAGTAGTTGAAGATGTGCAGAGCACCAACTGTACGAACCGGAACAGCAGTGTACGCACGCGCATGTTCACGCCGACGGCGCCGGCATCGAGGTGACGGATTTTGCGCCACGCTACCGCAGCCAAGACCGCATGTTCCGCCCGAATCAACTGGTGCGGCGAGTGCGTCCCTTGCTGGAAATCCCGCGTACGCTTCATTGTCAGACCGGCGCGATTGGGAATGAGCCCGCCTGCGTTGACCCGAGGCAGCAACCACCTTCGCTTCGTGACCGCCGGCTGACGCTTCGGCTCAACACCAACGTGCCCTTGACCTATCTGATCGATGAGACCTGGTTTTCGATGCACGGCCCGATGAGCCTCCTGCTCGGCGCCGATGAGTCTTTGCAGGGTGGCATCGAGGACACGGCGCGGAAGTTTGAGGAGAGACGCTCTCTTACTGGCGCCACTGGACCTCGCGGCTAGCTCTGCCGCTGGAGTGGCAGGATGCGGTGATTCGTGCCGCCATCACGCTCAAACTATGCCAGTTCGAGGAGACGGGCGCGATCATGGCCGCCGTCACGACCAGCATTCCCGAGGCGCCCAATTCCCAACGCAACTGGGACTATCGCTACTGCTGGCTGCGCGATGCCTTCTTCGTCGTACGGGCACTCAACAGCCTGTCGGAAGTGGGCACGATGGAGGACTACCTGCGCTGGCTGCAAGATGTCGTACGCGGCTCTCCGGGCCATGTGCAACCGCTCTACGGGGTCGGCCTGGAGGCGACGCTGACTGAACGTTTGGTAGACGGTCCTGCGGGATATCGCGGCATGGGGCCGGTGCGGGTCGGCAACCAAGCGCACGAACACTTCCAGCATGATGTCTACGGCAATATCGTCCTGGGTGCGGCCCAGGCTTTCCATGACCATCGTCTGTTTCGCCGTGCCGATGCAGATGACTTTCATCGCCTGGAGCGCTTCAGCGAGCAAGCGTGGTTATTGCATGACCAACCCGATGCCGGCATGTGGGAGTTGCGCACCCGCGCCCGCATCCATACATCATCCTCGGTGATGTGCTGGGCGGCCTGTGACCGGCTGATGAAGATCGCCAAGCCCCTGGGCCTGACTGAGCGCGCCGCGCATTGGGGCGAGCGAGCCGATGTCATCCGCGACAAGATCCTGAGGCTGTCCTGGAACGAACAACGCGGCGCGTTTGCCGAGAGCTTTGGCGGCAAGGATCTTGATGCCAGTGTGCTTCTGATGTGCGAGGTCGGGTTCATCAGCGCACGCGACCCGCGCTTCATCAGCACTCTGCACGCAATGGAGCAATGCCTATGTGACGGCCCTTTCATGCGTCGCTATGAAGCGCCGGACGACTTCGGCAAACCGGAGACGGCGTTCAACGTCTGTTCATTCTGGCGCATCGACGCCCTGGCCCGTACCGGTCGTGTGGGCGAAGCGCGGGAAATCTTCGAAACCCTGCTGGCGCGGCGCAATCACGTGGGCTTGTTGTCCGAAGACATGTCCCCCGATACTGGCGAGATGTGGGGCAACTTCCCGCAGACCTACTCGATGGTGGGCATCATCAACGGCGCCATGCGGCTGTCCCGACCTTGGGATGACGTCGTTTGAGCAGGCGAATCGACAAGGTACTGACCTGCTTGGCTGGCAGTGCGCAATGCAACCAAGACATCATCGACACAGCCGCATGGGCTGCGGTGCGGATCGAGGCGCCGCTGGTGCTCCCGCAAGCGGTAGAAAGGTATCTCGCAAGACTGCGCTGCGCTTGACACCTGACAAAGCTGGGCTGTAGCCCGGCGTGCGAATGGTCTGGTGGTCTGCCCGGAGGGACTCGAACCCCCGACCCCCAGCTTAGAAGGCTGGTGCTCTATCCAGTTGAGCTACGGGCAGAGGCGGTGGAGAAATGTGATGGTCGGGGTGAAAGGATTCGAACCTTCGACCCTCTGGTCCCAAACCAGATGCGCTACCAGGCTGCGCTACACCCCGAAGCGGCGGATTGTAGCTCGGCTTTGTCTGGCGTCCGCAGGCTGCGCTCGGACTTGCTTCAGTCGGCCTGCAATTCCAGCAGCCGGCCCTGCCCGGTAATGAAGGCGCAACGCACCTCGTCGTCGGGCTGCAGGCAACGCAGCGCCTCGCGGTAGTTGGACAACTGTTCGCGGTAGCCCGCGTCGCTGTCGGGGGATGGATGAAGCTTGTAGTCGAGCACCCACCAGATCTTGCGGCCAGCGTCGATCCGGCACACCAGGCGATCGATGCGCAAGACCTGACCCTCGTGGTTGACGGCCACTTCGTTGCCGGCCCAGATCAGCGTCGAGGTATCGAAGAACGGCGCGCACTCCGGGCTGGACCAGATGGCATGAACGGTCCGCGCCAGGCTTTGCTGCTGCTGGGCATTCAGTGCGAAGCTGCGCGCTGCCGCGTCTGCCAATGCCTGCAGCGAGCGCCCCGCGCGCTGCGGGCCGCTGGCCCATTCGAGCACGCGGTGCAAGGCCTCGCCCAGCGTGGCAGTGTCAGCCACCGGCACCATCGCCAGAGCGGCGGCGTCCACGTCCGTTCTTGGCGTCGGCGCCACCGCCAAGGCGGGCAGCACAAGCAAGCTGCAATGCCCTGGCTCGGCAAGCGTCCCTTGCGCGTCTGTGCCGACGACTGGCCAGGGCGCGGCCAGGGGACTGAGTTGCGACCACCAACCGGCCTCACTGCTGCGGCGTCCCGGCGTGCGGCTGATCACCAGCAGCGATCGGGCGCGCGTCATCGCCACATACAAGGCGTTGAGCTCCTCGCGGTCGCGCTGCTGGCGATCGATTTCCAGCAGGCTCAGCAAGGACGGCGGGCAGCGCGACTCGGAAGCCAGGAACGCGACACGCTCGGGCGCCGCGGCCTGCACCGGCCAATCGACCGCCAGCGTAGCCGACTCGGCGCGCGCGGGCGCGGCGTCGGTGTCCATCAGGAACACCACCGATGCCTCCAGACCCTTGGCGCCGTGCACGGTGAGCAATTGCACAGCGTCGGGCGCGGCGCTCCAGCTCAGCTTCAAGGCGCGCTTTCGCAAGGCGCGCACCAGCTTGTAGACGCTGGTGTAGCGGCCGCCATCGAGATCGAGCACCAGGGCGAGCAAGGCATCGACGGCGGCCAGCCGCTGACGGCGCTCGCTGGTCGGCACGGCAGCGGCCAGACGCGCCAGCAGATCGCCTTCGAACACGATCCGATCGAGCAGATCGTGCGGCGCCAGCCGCCGCGCCAGACCGGCCCAGCGCTGTAGCAGATGCTTGGCGCGCAGCAGCGCCGCGCTGCCAGAGGTCTGGCTCATCAAGGCCGTCCACCAGGTGCATTGACGCGCGCCTGCCGCGTCGGCCAGGCTGAGAAGGTCGGCCTCGCTGACGCCGAACAAGGGACTGCGCAGCGCATGCGCCAGCGACAGCGTTTGGCCGCTTGACGCCAGCACATCGAGCAGCGCCAGCAGGTCGCGCACATCGGGCGCGTCGAGCAGCGGCGTGTCTTCGGGCGCGACATGCGGCAGGCCCAGCCGCTTGAGCGCGAGCGCCAGCACGCGCAGCGGCGCACGCTTGCGCGCCAGCACGATGATCTGGCCGGGCGCGATGCCCTGGCGCTGCACCAGATCGAGCACGGCGTGAGCGATGGCGCTTGCTTCAGCAGCGCGCCGATTTTCTTCAAGCTCCTGGCGCGCCTCGGTCAAGCTCGGGCGCCAATGCCATTCTTCGTCCGACGTGTCGGCCGTCACCGCCGCCGGTTCGGGTGGATCGGCCAGGGCGTACAAGCCGGTCAGGGTTTCGGTATTTGCAACCTCGGTGGTATGGGCGCGGAATCCCGCATAAGCGCCCTGCTCGCTCGCGGCCTCGAACACCGCGTTGACCGCGCTCAGCACCGGCGGCGCATTGCGGCGCGTGTGGTCGCATTCGAGCACCGCGCCGCCCAGCCCCTGCACCACAAACTCGCGCGCTGCCGCAAACACGCGCGGTTCGGCACGGCGGAAGCGGTAAATGCTTTGCTTGGGATCGCCGACGATGAACACGGCCGGCGGATGTTGCCCGCTGAAGCCGCCGCCCGCGCCGCTGTATGACGACAGCCAGGCGTAGAGCGCATGCCACTGCAAGGGGCTGGTGTCCTGGAACTCGTCGATCAGCACATGGCGCACGCGCGCATCGAGCCGTTCCTGTACCCAGCCAGCCAGGTCGGAGTCCGCCAGCAAGGCCAGCGCGCCGCGCTCCAGATCGTTCATGTCGACCAGCCCGCGACTGGTCTTGAGGGCTTCGTATTCGCGCAGCAAGACGCGCGACAGCCGCACCAGCCGAAGATGCTCTTGCTGCGCCGATGCCTGCTCGATCGCTGCCGCCAGCATGCTGACCAGGTCCAGCCCTTGCGTCAGCAGCGGGCTGTCGCCCAGGTTCTTGCGCGGCGTGCCTGTCGCCGTGAACAAGGCCAGGCGCACTGCGTCGAAGGCGGCCTGGTCGTCCGATTGGCTCAAGGCCTGTTCCAAGGCTGAGCCGGCCTTTTGGGCTGTCGCGCCTTTGGATCGCCCCAGCATTTGCGCCAAGGCCGGCAACACGCTGGCGCGGGGCGGCAGGCGCAGCGCCTGCGCAGGATGAGCCAGACCCGCGAATGAAGCGTCGACGCTCTGCGCGCCTTGCATGCTGGCTTCGAGCACGCCTTGCGCGTCGGCCAGGCGCAGTTCGACGCGTTTCGAGAACGCCGCATCGAGCCAGCGCGCGACCGTGCTGCGGCCACGCTCGGCCACCAGCACCTGATAGTCGGCCAGCAGCTCGGCATCGTTCAGCACCTGGCTGTAAAAGCGCTGCCACAGATCGGGCATCAGATCGGCTTCGTCTTCGATCAGTTGCAACTCGGGCGCGAGGCCTTGGGCCTGCAGCAATTCCATCGGCGCAGCCCGCAGCAATTGCGAAAACCAGGCGTGAAACGTGCGTATCTCGACCGGGCGGCCGCCGCTCAGCAACTGCGCGTGCAGCCCGCCCAACTGCGCTTGTGCCTGCTGCGCCTGGCGGGCGCTCATGCCTCGGGCGATCAGGGCCTCGACTCTGGCCTCGGCGGTGCTGCACGCGAAGCTGAACTCGCGCAGCCAGTCGTCGAGTCGGTCGCGCATCTCGCCGGCCGATTTGCGCGTGAAGGTGATGGCGACGATCTCCTGCGGCGCGGCGCCGTCGAGCAATGCCCTGAGAATGCGCGACACCAGCATCCAGGTCTTGCCCGCTCCGGCGCAGGCCTCGACCGCCACGCTGCGCAGCGGATCGCAGGCGACGCGATAGAACTGCGCGCGCTCGACCCGCGCACCATCCATCCGGTAGGCGGGTTCCATCCGGGTCGGCTCCTGTGCCATCAAGCGTTTGCCTCGCTGCTGCCCGGCGCCAAGCGCCAGTCGTCGCGCCGACACAGGCCGCGCATCTCACAGAACTCACACGCCTGCCCCTCGCCGAGTGCCGGCAAGACCTGTCCCCCATGCATTGAAAGCAAGTCCTGCCCCACGCCTTCCAGCACGACTTGCGCCGAGCCGAGCGGGTCGTCGTGCTCGACGCTTTCGATACGGCGCGCGTCGTCCAGCGCCAGATAGATGGCGCGCATCGGCAGGTCCGTCTCGACGCCCGGCAAGCCTTGCGCGTCCATCAAGGCGGCGTAGACCGCCAACTGCGTGTCTTCGAGCGGCGCGGCGACCTTGTCCTTCAACCCTTTCACGTCGCCGGTCTTGTAGTCGATCAGCAGCAGCGCCATGCCATCGGTGCTGCTCAGCAAATCGATGCGGTCCACGCGGCCGCGCAGACTCACATTGGCCAGCGGTCCGCCTGCCAGGCGGCAGGACGGATCTCGCGCTCCATCTCGCCCTCGGCCCACATGGCGCCGCCCGCCTCGTGGCCGCGCAGCCACTCGAGATAGCGCGGAACAAAGCGCTGGAACGTGCATGCAAAAGGCAGAAAGGCCGCGGCGTCCAGACCAAGCTTTAGCGTTTGCGCCTGCGCGGCGCGCTGCATCAGCTCGGTCTCGGCAGTGCCGGGCTGCTCGCCGCGCCAGCGATGAAAGTCGAGCAGCACGCCATGCAGCCAGGAGCCGTAATCGCGTTTTTCAATCTCGCCCTCAAGCTCGCCGGACTCGCGCAGTCCCAGCATGACCCGGCCGAAGAACTGATACGGGCAGGTGCGCAACGAGTCGATGGCGCTCGCGCTCAAGCCCGACGGCAAGCGCCCTTGCGCCGACGCGGCAGCGCGCGGCGTCGGCCGCGCTTCGATGGCGATGGGTACCCGCGCGTCGCGCCAGGCTTGCAGCGGTGCGTGGCCCGCGCTTTGCAGTGCCTGCTGCAGTCGCTCGAGCAAGGGGCTGGCCGCCAGCGGCTCGGCACCATCGCTGCGCCGGCGCAGCAGCGTCAATGCCGGCGCACGCAAAAGCTGGGCAAATGCGCTGACTTGCGCCTCGCGACGACGCGCCAGCGTGGGCAAGTTCAAGGTTTGCGAGATGGCCTCGCCGACGAGCGATGCCGCGCCACCGACGGCCCCCAGCGTCTGGGCGTCCGCCCCCGGCAGGACGATCGCGCCAAAGGGTCGCAGATCGCACGCGCCAACGGCGTGATATGCACCTGCGGCAACTGCGCGCCGGCTTGCGGCACAAACTGCTGCGCCTCCAGGCATTGATCGACCCAGGCGATGAACTCGGCCAGATTCAGATGGCTGCCCTGTTGCACCGCGTGTTGCGCCGAACCCGGCCAGGCAGGCTGATGCAGCGACAAGGCTTCGATAACCTGCGGCCCGGCGGGAGCCGCCTGCAGCTCAGCCCAAGCTTGCATCTGCGTGAGCGTGTCGCGCAGGCAAGCCAGCCATTCACCCAAACTGCGCCGGCCGCTGCTTTGCAACGGGGTCAGCACGTCGTGCGCGCGTTGCCAAAGCCGCGCTGCGTCCACGTCGAGCAGTTCAGGCTGCACCGCATCGACGCGACGCCAGGCGCGGCTGCGGCACTTGGCTTCGAGTTGCTGCACGCTGCGCTCGGAGCCGATCAGCGTTTGCGCAAAGTCGCACTTCAGCCAATCCAGCCAGGCATCGACGCCGGCGAGCGGCTGGGCGGCGCGCAGCAAGGCCATCACTTGGGCGGCCGCCGGCAGCGTGGCCAGCGTCCAGCCGGTTTCATCGGCCAGCGCCACGCCAGTCCGGTCGAGCAAGGCGCGCACACGCCGCAGCAGCATGCGATCCTGTGCAATCAAGGCCACCGGCACCTGGCCGCGGTTCACATGCGCAAGCACCGCAGCTGCGGTGCACTGGGCCTCGTCTTCAAAGTCAAGGCACGGCGCGAGTTCAAGCTGGCCGAGCGGCGCGTGAGATGCAAATGCCTGGTCAAGCGACAGGTCGGTATCGAGCAGCAAGGTCTGGCTGCCCTTGGGTTCAAGTGCCTCGATCAGCGCGCTGCACAACGGATCGGCGCCGCCGGCCTGGACCACCACCAGGCCCGCTGGCTGCAAGTCAAACAAGGCGTCGGTGACAGGGCGGCCGGAACTCGTCGCGGCCCATTCGAGCGCCACTCTGGCCAGGGCGCGCTCGATCTCGCCCGGGCCGCCGAGCGCAAGCAACTGCCTGGCTTGACTCCAGAACGCAGGCCGCGCACCGGGTGCTCGCTGTGCGGCAGCGCGCGCCCATATATGCGCCGTCTCGACGAGCCGCGTGACTGCCAGCTGAAAGCTTCGTGGGTCGCGCCGCCGCCAAGCACCAATCCAACTCTGGCCCTGCAACAGGGCTGCGGCACTGAGCTGATCGGTGGCAAGGTCAAAGCTGATTTCGCCCGCGCGAGCCAAGTCCTCGGGACCCATGCTGAGCGCCAGGGTTCGCGTGGTTTCCAGGCGCGGCGGCCAACCTGGCTGCGACATCCAGGCGCGCCTTGCCAGCGGCAGATGTTGGGAAAACGGCAACAGCACGATGCAGTCACGCGGCGACAGGCCTTGCCTCGACATCCAGGCGCACGCCTGCTCTGCGATGCGTTGCCAGATCAGCTCGGCACGGTGGTCGGAATCAAGAGAAAAATTGAGCGTCTGCGCGGTCATCTGGGCTGAATCTGACTTGCATCGAGAACGGGTCGCCGGGCTTTGTGTCAGAATCATTGTGCCTTGATGTCGCGCCGATACTCGGCCACCCGAAGGACTAATCCCATGAGCAGCGAACTGATCAAACATATCTCCGACACTTCTTTCGACGCCGACGTGCTGAAGGCCGACAAGCCGGTGTTGGTCGATTACTGGGCCGAATGGTGCGGCCCCTGCAAAATGATTGCGCCTATCCTGGACGAGCTGTCCAAGGACTATGACGGCCGTCTGCAGGTCACCAAGATGAACGTCGATGAAAACCGCGATGTGCCGGCCAAGTACGGCATTCGCGGCATTCCGACATTGATGTTGTTCAAGGACGGCCAGTTGGCCGCCACCAAGGTTGGTGCACTCTCAAAAGCCCAGTTGACGGCCTTCGTCGACGCTCACCTATAATCATCTCCAAAGCCGCTCGGGCTGTCGCGCACGATCCACAAGATTGGCCGGCCCAGGCGGCCCAGCAAGACTTGCCACCACGCCCGGATTTCGGCGCGTGGATTCGGCCTAAAGCTCCAAAGTTTTCCTGTTTTCTTGCCCGTTTGCAGCTGCTCGCAAGCGGTGTTTCAGCAGCAGCGAGCCTTTAGCCGATCTATCCGTTGACGCCCCTTGGCAGGGACTTCGACGACCTACAGGGTGTCCACCCATGCATTTATCAGAACTCAAAGCGCTCCACGTCTCCGAGCTCATCAAGATGGGCGAAGCGTTGGAGATCGAGAACGTCGCCCGCATGCGCAAGCAGGAGCTGATGTTCGCGATCATGAAGAAGCGTGCCAAAGGCGGCGAGCAGGTGTTCGGTGATGGCGTACTTGAGGTCTTGCCCGACGGCTTCGGCTTTCTGCGCGCGCCCGACGCCAGCTACATGGCATCGACCGACGACATCTATCTGTCGCCCAGCCAGATCCGTCGCTTCAACCTGCACACCGGCGACATGGTTGAGGGCGAGGTGCGCGTGCCCAAGGATGGCGAACGCTACTTCGCCCTGGTCAAGGTCGACCGCGTCAACGAGCTGACGCCTGAGGAGAGCAAGCACAAGATCATGTTCGAGAACCTGACGCCGCTGTTCCCCAAGGAACAGTTCAAGCTGGAGCGCGACGTCAAGAGCGAAGAGAACATCACGAGCCGCATCATCGATCTGATTGCGCCCATCGGCAAAGGCCAGCGCGCGCTGTTGATCTCGCAGCCCAAGAGCGGCAAGACCGTGATGATGCAGCACTTGGCGCACGCCATTGTGGCCAACCACCCCGAGGTCTACCTGATCGTTTTGCTGGTCGACGAGCGTCCCGAAGAAGTGACCGAGATGCAGCGCACGGTGCGCGGCGAAGTCATCAGCTCCACCTTCGACGAGCCGGCTGCACGCCACGTGCAAGTGGCCGAGATGGTGATCGAGCGCGCCAAGCGCCTGGTCGAACTCAAGAAAGATGTGGTGATCCTGCTCGACTCGATCACCCGCCTGGCGCGCGCCTACAACAATGTGCTGCCGTCCAGCGGCAAGGTGCTCACCGGCGGCGTGGATGCCAACGCACTGCAACGGCCCAAGCGCTTCTTCGGTGCGGCGCGCAATATCGAGGAAGGCGGCTCACTGACCATCATCGGCACCGCGCTGATCGACACCGGTTCGCGCATGGACGAGGTGATTTACGAAGAGTTCAAAGGCACGGGCAACTGCGAGATTTATCTGGACCGTCGCATGTCGGAGAAGCGCGTCTACCCGAGCATTTTGCTGAACAAGTCGGGCACCCGCCGCGAAGAGCTGCTGCTCAAGCCCGAGATCCTGCAAAAGACCTGGATTCTGCGCAAGCTGCTCTACAACATGGACGAGATCGAGGCGATGGAGTTCATCCTCGACAAGATGAGGTCGAGCAAGAACAACCTCGACTTCTTCGACATGATGCGCAGAGGCGGGTGAATTCGAACCCGCGCGACGGTGCACTCACCAACGGGCGTTGATGCAGGCAGGTGCGGCTCCTGTTTACCGCTATAATCTGCGTTTTTCCGCTGTCGGAAAGTGTGCTGCATGGTGCAGCAAGGCTCCCGGCACGTCAGCGCGAAGCACTCGAGAGGTTTCCCCATGAAAGAAGGCATTCACCCCAATTACCGCGAAATCTGTTTCGTGGATTTGTCCAACGGTTTCAAGTTCGTGACACGTTCTTGCGCGCAAGCCAAGGAAACCGTGAAGATGGAGGACGGCCGTGAACTGCCGCTGTTCAAGCTCGAAACCACCAGCGAATCGCATCCGTTTTACACCGGCACGCAAAAGAGCATCGACTCTCTGGGCGGCCGCGTCGAGAAGTTCCGCAACAAGTTTGCGCATCTGGGCAAGAGCAAATAAGCCTGGCCTCGCAAAAAAGAAGGGCAGCTCAGGCTGCCTTTTTTTGTTTTCAAGCGGCGATGCGGCATGATGGTCTGGCACGACCATAGCGATAACTGAGTAGCAACTCGCGTGAATCACCCCACTCCAGCCATCGCCACCGAACGCAGCGCCAGACGGCTGCCCCGTCTGGCCTTGGTTCTTTTTTGTGCCGCCTATGTGCTGCCGGGTCTCGTCGGCCGCGCGCCCTGGCGCAATGCTGACATCACTGCCTTCGGCTTCATGTCCAGCATTGCCAATGGTCTGTCATCGTGGTGGCACCCGACGATCGCCGGCATTCCTGCCGAAGGTGCATTGCTGCCGTATTGGATCGGCGCGCTGTTCATCAAGGCCTTGCCCTTTGCCGACCCGGCTTTCGCGGCACGCCTGCCGTTCGCGCTGGCGCTGGCAGGCGTATTGGTGCTGACCTGGTACAGCAGCTTTCACTTGGCACGCACCGACGCGGCGCAGCCGGTCGTCTTTGCCTTCGGCGGCGAGGCGCATGCGGTGGATTACGCGCGCGCGCTGGCCGATGGGTCCTTGTTGGCCTTGATCGCCAGCCTGGGCCTGCTACGCCTGGGACACGAGACCACGCCTGAGCTTTCCCAGTTGCTCGCCACCAGCCTGCTGCTGTACGGGCTGGCAGCCGCGCCGTTCCGGCCCGGCAAGGCACGCCTGGCAGTGCTGCTAGCCCTGCCCATGCTTGCCATCAGTGGCGCGCCAGCCATCGCGCTGACGCTGGGTCTGCTGGGCGCGCTGATTTGCTACGGCTCCAGTTACGTGCAAGTGCATCGCCTGGTGATCTGGCTGTTGGCCGCTGCGGTGTTGGCTGCCTTGGCTGCCTGGGGCGTCGGCGCGTGGGCGTGGCGTGTCGTGGTGCCGGTTTCGGGCCTCGATTTGCTGGCCCACATGCTCAAGGTGATCGCCTGGTTCGCCTGGCCCGCCTGGCCGCTCGCGCTATGGACTGTGTGGCGCTGGCGCAGCTACTGGCGGCGTCGCCATGTCATGGTGCCGGCCGTCTGCGTGGTCGTTCCGCTGCTGACCAGCGTCTTGATGGCGGGCTCGGACCTGGCCCTGCTCCTGGCCTTGCCACCGCTGGCGGTGCTGGCCGCATTTGCGCTGCCCACATTGCGACGCAGCATGGCGGCGGCCATCGACTGGTTTTCGGTGTTCTTCTTCTCGGCCTGCGCGCTGATCGCCTGGCTCTATTACACCGGCATGCACCTGGGCGTGCCGGCATGGGCATGGCATGGTGTGCAACGGCTCTACGCGGGCTTTGAGCCGCAGTTCGGATTCATTGCCCTGTTCTTTGGCAGCGCCGGCACGCTGGCGTGGATCTGGCTGGTGCGCTGGCGCACGGCCAAACACCAGCCGGCGTTGTGGAAGAGCTTGGTTTTGCCGGCAGCCGGCGTGGCCTTGTGCTGGCTGCTATTGATGAGCTTGTGGTTGCCGCTGGCCGACTATGTGCGCAGCGACAGGCCGTTGATGCAAGCATTGCAGGCGCAATTGCCGGCGCGTCTGAACTGCATTGCCGCGCCCGGTTTGTCACTGCCTTACCTGGCCTCGATGGAATTGCAGAGTGCCTGGACCTGGCGGGTGGACGCGGTCACCCCCGTGGCCAGCAGCCATTGCGACTATCTGGTGCAGCAGGCCCATGGACAGGGCAGCTACGGCGTCGAGGGCTGGCAGTTGATCGCCCGATTGCGCCACCCCGGCGACCGAGATGCCCCCGATACCCTGCTCTATCGCCGCCCCTGAGTGGGCTTTATCAGACTTTGCCAGGTTAGTGACTGGGCAGTTCGGACTCGATGAGCTGCTCGCGCACCCGCGCCGCCGGAAAGATCAAACGAAAACGTGAACCCTGTCCCGGCGTACTCTGTATGTCGAGCTCGCCGCCATGGCGCTGCACGACATGCTTGACGATGGACAGACCCAGTCCTGTGCCGCCGGTTTCGCGCGAACGACTGCTATCGACCCGGTAGAAGCGCTCAGTCAAGCGCGGCAGGTGTTCGCGCGCGATACCCGGGCCGGTGTCGGTGACGCTGAGCTCACCGCTGCCGTCGGTGTGCTGCTCCCAGTCGACCTCGATGTGGCCACCCGGCGGGGTGTAGCGCACCGCGTTGTTCACCAAATTGGCCGCGGCGCTGAGCAGTTCGGTCTCGATACCTGCCAGTTGTGCATGGCAGTCCTGCCTGATCACCAGATCATGCCGCCCGGCCGACAAGGCCTGCGCCTCCGCCGCGGCATGCTTGAGCAGCGCATCCACCGAAACCCAGCGGTCGGCGGCCGGTCTTGGGCTGCCTTCCAGCTGCGCCAGCGTGAGCAGATCGCCCACCAGGCTTTGCATGCGCTGGGCCTGGGTGGTCATCAACTTCAGCACATGCTTGCGTTCGATGTCGGTCAGCGGCAGCGAGTCCATGGTTTCGATGAAACCGGCCAATACCGTCAGCGGAGTGCGTATTTCGTGCGAGACGTTGGCCACGAAATCGCGGCGCATGACGTCGGCACGCTCGCGCTCGGTCACGTCTTGAGACAACACCAGACGCATGCCTTCGCCGTAGCTGCGCAGAATCACCGCCAGCGTGCCAGGACCCCGCGGGTCGCTCAGCAACAGCGTCTCGTCGTCACGCCCCGTCTGCAGATGCGCGACAAAGGCCGGAAAACGAACCAGGTTGGTGATGCGTTGCAGACGATCGCGCACCGGATTGAGCGCAAAGTGATCCGCCGCCACCTTGTTGCACCATACGATGTGCTCCTGCGCATCGAGCATCAGCACCCCGTTCGGAGAGGCCTCGATCGCCGACAGGAATTGCCCCAACTGCAGGCTCTCGTGCGCCAGTGCCTTGTCACGGTTGCGCACCAGGCGCTCGATGCGGTAGCCAAGCTCTCCCCACAAACCCGCGTCGCGTGGCGCGGATTCGAGCTGCGAACCCTTGAGCCACTCGATCAATCGGTGACTGCGCACCGAATCCACAACTTCCAGTACGCCGACGCCAATGGCTGCACCCAGTATCGAACTGAGGAAGGGCAGGTTGAACAGGCTCCTGACCCACAGGCCGAGCCCCCCGCCGAGCGCAACGGCAAACAGCACCAGCGTCAGGCGCGAGGCAAGCCAGTTCACAAGAAGGTCCAAGCGCGCACAGCTGAACTCATGCCGCAGCGGCGCCGACATGCTGGGTCAGTCGATAGCCCGCGCCCCGCACCGTCTCGATCATGCGATGGCACAGCACCGGCTCCAGCGCATTGCGCAGTCGCTTCACATGCACGTCAACCGTGCGCTCCTCGATGAACACATGGTCGCCCCAGACCCGATCGAGCAACTGCGCGCGGCTGTGCACGCGTTCGGGGTGCGTCATGAAGAAGTGCAGCAAGCGAAATTCGGTCGGACCCAGCTTGATCTCTGCGCCCTCACCGGTGACGCGGCGCGTGGCCGGATCCAGCGTCAGCTCACCGATCGCGACCGCCGTGTCCAGCGACTCGGGGGCCTTGCGACGCAGCACGGCGCGTATGCGCGCCAGCAATTCCTTGGTCGAAAACGGCTTGGTCAGATAGTCATCGGCACCGGCATCGAGCCCTGACACCTTGTCCATCTCTTCGGCGCGCGCCGTGAGCATGATGATAGGCAGCTCGCGCGTGCGCGCGACGCCGCGCCACTGACGCGCCAATGCCATGCCCGACTGCCCAGGCAGCATCCAGTCGAGCAAGACCAGATCAGGCAACGCCCCGTCGACCGCACGTTGCGCCTGCTCGGCGTTCGTGGCCACGCTGACCTCGAAGCCTGCGTGCCGAAGATTGATTGAAATCAGCTCGGCAATTGCCGACTCGTCTTCGACTACCAGTACGCGACTCATGCTCACTCCTGTCTGTTGTTGCGAAGTCTGCCGGGTTCAGCGCACCATCGTCTCGATGTCTGCGGGCGAGTTGTGGCGTACGTCCATGCCCTTCACCACGTAGATGATGACCTCGGCCAGGTTCTTGGCATGGTCGCCCACCCGTTCGATGGCCTTGGCCACGAATATCATGTCGATGCTGCTCGAGATGGTGCGTGGGTCTTCCATCATGTAGGTGATGAGCTTGCGCACCAGCCCCTCGAATTCTCTGTCGATCTGGTCGTCTTCCCTGAGCACTTCGAGGGCACGGTCCACGTCCAGACGGGCAAACGCGTCGAGCGCCTTGCGCAGTTGCGCCGTGGCCAAGTTGGCCTCGAAACTCAGATCGGACATGGGCAGACGCAGCCTGTTGACGACACCCGACTTGATCAGCCGCAGGACGGTGCGTGCCACACGGGCGGCTTCATCGCCCACGCGTTCGAGGTTGGCGATCGCCTTGGAGATCGCGATCAGGAGGCGCAGATCGCGCGCCGTGGGTTGGCGCCGCGCAATGATGCTGGACAGGTCGCGGTCGATCTCGATTTCCATCGCATTCACGCGCTCCTCGGTCTTGAGCACTTCGCCTGCAACGTCGGCATCGAATTGAGTCAGAGCGACGACGGACTGCACGACCTGCGATTCGACCAGGCCGCCCATCTCAAGCACGCGCGTCGAAATGCCGCTCAGCTCGGCGTCAAACTGGGTAGAAAGATGTTTGTCAACCATGCTGTTTGCTCCTGGTGAGAACCGTTGAACTTCCGAACAATTTCAGTTCGGTCTGATCGCGCCGACCGGTCGATGCTGCACAGGCCTGGGCAACTCCACACCGCATTGCCGCGCCTTGTGACTCTGCCCCCGCTGCATTCCAGCGTTTCATCCGAATCTGCCTGTGATGTAGTCCTCGGTATCCTTCTTCTTGGGCTTCATGAAGACATCCGTGGTCCGGCCAAACTCGATCAGGTCGCCCAGGTACATATACGCGGTGTAGTCGGAAACTCGCGCGGCCTGCTGCATATTGTGCGTAACGATCAGCACCGTGTATTCGCTCTTGAGTTCATGGATCAGTTCTTCGATCTTTCCGGTCGAGATCGGATCCAGGGCCGAGCAGGGTTCGTCGAGCAGCAGCACTTCGGGTTTGATGGCAATGCCGCGCGCAATGCACAGACGCTGCTGCTGACCGCCCGACAGACCCGAGCCGCTCTGGTTGAGCTTGTCCTTCACTTCGTTCCACAGCGCCGCCTTCTTCAGCGCCCACTCGACCCGTTCGTCCATCTCCACGCGCGGCAGGGTCTCGAACAGTTTCACGCCGAACGCGATGTTGTCGTAGATCGACATCGGAAAAGGCGTCGGCTTCTGAAACACCATGCCCACCTTGGCCCGTATCAGACTCACGTCGAGCTTGCTTTGCAGGATGTTCTCGCCATCGAGCATGATCTGGCCCTCGGCACGCTGCTCGGGATAGAGCGCGTACATGCGGTTGAAGCAGCGCAGCAAGGTCGACTTGCCGCAACCCGATGGGCCGATGAACGCCGTGACCTTGTGCTCCTGGATGTCCAGATTGATGCGCTTCAGTGCTTGAAAGCTGCCGTAAAAAAAATCCAGATCCCGCACTATCACCTTCGGTTCGACAGCGACGGACGTAGCAAGCGTTGCATCCATTGGGTTCTCTTCTTGAATCAGTGCTTGTTGCGGAACATCACGCGGGCGGCGATATTCAAAGCCAACACACCCATCGTGATCAGGAATACCCCGGCCCAAGCAAGCTTCTGCCAGTTTTCATAAGGGCTCATCGCGAACTTGAATATCGTCACCGGCAGATTGGCCATCGGCTGACCCAGATCCCAACTCCAGAACTGGTTGGACAGCGCCGTGAACAGCAGCGGCGCCGTCTCGCCGGAAATGCGCGCCAATGCCAGCAACACGCCGGTCACGACGCCGGCACGCGCGGCCTTGAGCGTGATTTTCGAGATCACCTTCCATTTCGGGGTGCCCAGCGCGTAGGCTGCTTCGCGCAAGGCGTTGGGAATCAGCATCAGCATCGTCCCGGTGGTGCGTAACACCACCGGTATCACGATCAACGCCAATGCCAGCACACCGGCAAAGGCCGAAAACGTTCTGAAGCGCGCCACCACCATGGCGTAAATGAACAGGCCGATCACGATCGACGGCGCCGACAGCAAGATGTCGTTGATGAAGCGAGTGGCGCTCCCCAGCCAGGTGCGCTGACCATACTCGGCGACATAGACGCCGGCCATGATGCCCACCGGTGTCCCGATCAGGGTGGCCAAGCCCACCATCGTCAAAGAACCGAAGATGGCGTTCGCCAGGCCACCGGTGTCAGCCATTGGCGGCGGCGTCATTTCGGTGAACAGCGACAAGCTCAAGCCGCTCAGGCCCAACTTGAAGGTCTCAAACAGAATCCAGATCAGCCAGAACAGACCGAACGCCATCGCCCCCAGCGACAAGGTCAAGGCGACGGCGTTGACGCGCTTGCGCCGCCGGTGCTTGGCCATGCGGTTCTTGTCCAGGGAGACAATGCTCATGTGCGGGTCCCCTCGGCTTTCTTGAGATGCGCCAGCAAGACCTTCGACAGCGCCAGCACCACGAAGGTGATGAAGAAAAGAATCAGTCCCAGGTAGATCAGTGAAGCCTGATGCAAACCCGGTTCGGCTTCGGCAAATTCGTTGGCCAACGCCGAGGTGATGCTGTTCGCAGCGGCAAACAGCGATGGCGAATCCAGTTGGTTCATATTGCCGATCACAAAGGTGATCGCCATGGTTTCGCCCAACGCCCGGCCCAAGCCCAGCATGATGGCGCCCACCACGCCTGCCTTGGTGAAGGGCAGGACCACCCGGTACACCACCTCCCAGGTCGTCGCGCCCAGCCCGTAAGCCGATTCGCGCAACATCGCCGGTGTGGTCTCGAACACGTCGCGCATGACCGACGCAATGAAGGGAATGATCATGATGGCCAGAATGATGCCGGCCGACAAAATGCCGATGCCCACTGGCGGGCCTTCCACCAGAGTGCTCAGATACGGCACGCCGGCGAGCAGCTTTTGCAGCGGCTGCTGCACATAGGCGGCAAGAATCGGCCCGAACACGAGCAGGCCCCACATGCCATACACGATGGACGGCACGGCCGCCAGCAATTCCACGGCGATGCCCAGCGGCCGGCGCAGCCAGCCGGGCGACAACTCGGTCAGAAACAAGGCAATGCCAAAGCTCACCGGCACGGCAATCAGGAGGGCGATGAAGGAGGTCATCAAGGTGCCGTAAATCATCACCAGACCGCCGTACTCGTTCTTGACGGGATCCCATTGGCTGCGCCACAGAAAGCTCAAGCCGTATTCGCTGATCGCCGGCATGGCGCTCACCAGCAGCGAGCCGACAATGCCGATCAGCATCAAGAGCACCAACCACGCCGCGCCATGCGCGAGCACGGCAAACAAGCGGTCAGCCCAGGGTGAAACCCGGCGGCGCGTCGACTCCAAGCCCTTGCTTTTCAATTCAGAGGCCGGGCTGGGCAGCGGCATAGCGGGAACTGTTGGGGTCACACGTCACTTCCTCGTTCAAAAAAGCTTGCCGGGCCCCTAGCCCGGCAAGCTTGCCGTTTCGTATAGCAAGGGCGCATGCGCCCCGGCGATTTACTTGAAGCCCACGGCCTTGCCGCTGCTGTCCTTGATCTGGCCCCACTCCTTGCGCACCAGGTCCTTGACGCTGTCAGGCATAGGCACGTAGTCTAGTTCGGCCGCCATCTTGTCGCCATTGATGTAGGACCAATCGAAGAACTTCAAGGCATTGGTGGCCTTGGCAGCTGTTTCCTGGCTCTTGTGCATCAGGATGAACGTGGCGCCCGTCAGGGGCCAGCTGTCCTTGCCGGGTTGTTCGGTCAGGACTTGATAGAAGCTCTTGTTCCATGAAGCACCAGCGGCGGCTGCCTTGAACGCGACGTCGCTGGGGCTGACATAGACGCCGGCCGCATTGCGCATCAGCACATAGGACATCTTGTTTTGCTTGGCGTAGGCGTATTCCACAAAGCCAATCGAGTTGGGCAGGCGCTGCACATAGGACGACACCCCTTCATTGCCCTTGCCACCGGCGCCAACCGGCCAGTTCACGGCAGCACCTTCGCCAACCTTGGACTTCCACTCGGCATTCACCTTGGACAGATAGTTGGTGAAGATGAAGGTGGTGCCCGAGCCATCGGCACGACGCACCACGGCAATCGCCTCAGCAGGCAGCGACACGCCGGGATTGAGCGCGGTCAGGGCGCCGTCATTCCACTTGGTAATCTTGCCCAGATAGATGTCGCCGAGTACCTGGCCGTTCAGCTTGATCTGTCCAGGAACGATACCCTTGATGTTGACGACCGGCACCACGCCGCCCATCACGGTCGGGAATTGCAAGAGACCATCGGCATTGAGCTGCTCGTCGGTCAAAGGCATATCCGAGGCACCGAAATCAACGGTCTTGCCCTTGATCTGCTTGATGCCAGCGCCCGATCCCACCGATTGGTAGTTGATGCGAGCACCCGTGGCCTTGTTGTAGGCGTCGGCCCACTTGGCATACACCGGGGCCGGGAAGCTTGCGCCGGCACCTGTGATGTCCTGGGCTTGCGCCACACAAGACAGAGCCGCAGCGGCCGAGAGTATCAATGCGCTTCGAAACTTGACCATCTTCATGTCTAACCTTTCGGTGGATTGGGGTTGCAATGCCCGCACTTTATTCGCCAAAAATGACAATGATGTGACATTGTCCGACCAATTCGCGAGGACGGGCCAACGCTTTGTCACGGTCACAAAGCGCGGCCGGCTTGTCACAATCCCGCAGCCATCGAGATTTGCAGCGACGCGACACCGGGCCTCATTGCCTGACCGTCTGGGCCAGTCGTTCGGCCATCTTCTTTGCCACGCCTGCGTCGCTGGCTTCCACCATCACGCGCAACAAGGGCTCGGTCCCTGACGCGCGGATCAAGACCCGGCCTCGGTCGCCCAGTTCGGAGCTGACTTCCGCCTGTTCGCGCGCCAGTCCTGCATTGCTCTTCCAGTCCTGCCCCGGCTGCAGCCGCACATTGATCAAGCTTTGCGGAAACAGGCTGACGTCTTTCAACTGATCGCTCAGGGATAGCCCGCTGCGGCAAATGGCTTGCAGGATCAGCAGCGCGCTGACGATGCCGTCACCCGTCGTGTGTTTGTCCAGCGCCAGCAGATGGCCCGAACCTTCGCCGCCGAGCTGCCAGCCGCGCGCCGTCAGCTCCTCAAGCACATAGCGGTCACCGACCTTGGCGCGAACAAATTCAACGTCGCGCGCCTTCAGCGCCACCTCCACCGCCATATTCGTCATCAAGGTACCCACCGCGCCGGGCACCGCATGGCCTTGATTGAGTCTGTCCGACACCATCAGGTACAGCAACTCGTCGCCATTGAACAGGCGGCCATCACGATCAATCAATTGCAGCCGGTCGGCGTCGCCATCCAGGGCGATGCCGTAGTCGGCACCGTGTTCACGCACGGCCGCCACCAGCGCCGCCGGGGCGGTCGCGCCGAAGCCTGCATTGATGTTGAATCCATCCGGACTGCAGCCAATCGAGACAACATCAGCGCCCAGCTCGTGAAACACGTCGGGCGCCACGTGATAGGCCGCGCCATGGGCGGCATCGACCACCAGCTTCAAGCCCCGCAGCGACAGCTCCGACCCGAAGCAGCTCTTGCAGAACTCGATATAGCGGCCCCGCGCGTCCTCCAGGCGCCGCGCCTTGCCCAGGCTGGCCGAATCGACCCAGACCGCGGGCTCGGCGAGCACGCGCTCGACTTCGGCCTCCCAGGCGTCGGACAGCTTTTGCCCGCCGGCCGAGAAGAACTTGATGCCATTGTCGGCAAACGGGTTGTGCGAAGCGCTGATGACCACCCCCAGGTCCAGCCTCAGCGCACGCGTCAGATAAGCCACCCCAGGCGTGGGCAAGGGCCCGGTCAACAGCACATCGACACCGGCCGAAGCGAAGCCCGCCTCCAGCGCGGACTCGATCATGTAGCCCGAGATGCGCGTGTCCTTGCCTATCAGCACGCGCGGACGCTGCATGTCGGTGCGCAGCACGCGCCCTACCGCATGCCCCAGGCGCAGCATGAAGTCGGGCGTGATGGGCGCCTGACCGACGGTTCCGCGAATTCCATCAGTGCCGAAAAAGCTGCGTGTCATCTCTTGTCTCCCTGAGTCGAATTTTCACCGCAAACCCCGGCTGCACCGGGGGCGCCTGCGGCCTGCCAGACCTTGAGCGCATCAACCGTTTGCGCCACGTCATGGACCCGCAATATTTTTGCGCCGTGCGCCAAAGCGGCCAGCGCGGCGGCAATGCTACCCGCCAAGCGCTCGCCCACCGGTTTGCCGGTGACTGCGCCAATCGAGCCTTTGCGCGACCACCCCACCAACAAGGGATAACCCAGCGCGCAAAGCTGACGCTGTTCTCGCAACAACTGGAAATTGTGCTGCGTCGTCTTCGCAAATCCGTAACCCGGATCGAGCACGATACGTGTCTTTGCGATGCCGGCAGCGCGCGCGGCATCGGCGCGCTGTGCGAGGAACAGGCCCACTTCGCTCGTCACGTCCCGATAGTCCGATTCGGACTGCATGGTGCGCGGGTCGCCGCGCATATGCATCAGGCACACGCCGGCGCTCGGATGCCTGGCCAGCGCCTCCAGTGCACCCGGCATTTGCAGTGCATGAATGTCGTTCACGATGTCAACGCCCAAGTCCAGCGCGGCGCGCATCACCTCGGGCTTGCACGTGTCTACCGATACCGGCACACCAAGGCTCAGGGCGCCGCGCAGCACCGGCAACACGCGCGCCAACTCGGCCTCGACATTGAGCGGCTGCGCGCCAGGCCGGCTGGACTCGCCGCCGATGTCGAGGATGTCGGCGCCATCAGCCACCAGCTGCTCGCAATGCTTGAGCGCGGTGCTGGCATCAATCCACTGTCCACCGTCCGAAAAGGAGTCGGGGGTGACATTGACGATGCCCATCACACGGGCTTGGCCCAGGTCAATTCGGACTCTGCCGGTCTGCCAAAACATGGTGTCTTCCCATCGATGCATCGGATGCGCCATGAAAAACGGGGCCTAAGCCCCGCTTGCGCGAATCGTGCTGCCCTCAGGCTGCCGCCGGAGCGCTTCCGGTCGTCACGGGGGGCGGCGTTCCGTCGGGCTTGCTCGCCGGCGCCTCCCAGTCCTTGGGAACGCGCGGAGGCTTGCCGTTCATGATGTCGTCGATCTGATCGGCATCAATGGTTTCCCATTCCAGCAGGGCCTTGGCCATGGCGTGGATCTTGTCCTGATTGGCTTCGATCAACTTGCGCGCAATCGCATACTGTTCGTCGATGATGCGGCGGATCACGCCATCGACCTTGCGCATCGTGTCCTCGGACATGGTGGTGGTCTTGGTCACCGAGCGGCCCAGGAAGACTTCGCCTTCGTTTTCCGCATAGACCATCGGGCCCAACTCATCGGTCATGCCGTAGCGCGTGACCATGTCGCGCGCGATCGCCGTGGCTCGTTCGAAGTCGTTGCTGGCGCCGGTCGTCATCTGATGCATGAACACCTCTTCGGCAATGCGGCCACCGAACAGCACCGCTATCGTCGACAGCATGCGTTCCTTGTCCAGGCTGTATCGATCGCCTTCGGGCAATTGCATCGTCACGCCCAGGGCTCGACCACGCGGAATCACCGTCACCTTGTGCACCGGATCGGTCTTGGGCATCAGGCGCGCGACCAGCGCATGTCCGGACTCGTGGTAGGCGGTGTTGCGACGCTCTTCCTCGGGCATGATCATCGACTTGCGCTCGGGGCCCATCATGATCTTGTCCTTGGCCTTTTCGAAGTCGACCATCTCGACCACGCGACCGCCGCGGCGCGCCGCGAACAAGGCCGCCTCGTTGACCAGATTGGCCAGATCGGCGCCCGAAAAACCGGGCGTACCGCGCGCCAGGATGTCAGCACGAATGTCCTGCCCCACCGGCACCTTGCGCATGTGCACGACGAGAATCTGCTCGCGTCCCCGCACGTCGGGCAAGGTCACGTAGACCTGGCGGTCAAATCGGCCGGGACGCAACAAGGCCGGGTCAAGAATGTCGGGCCGGTTCGTCGCGGCCATCACGATCACGCCCACATTGGTTTCGAAACCGTCCATCTCGACCAGCATCTGGTTCAGTGTCTGCTCGCGCTCGTCATTGCCGCCGCCCAGGCCCGCGCCGCGATGGCGTCCGACCGCGTCGATCTCGTCGATGAAGATGATGCAAGGCGCGCTCTTTTTGGCCTGCTCGAACATGTCGCGCACGCGAGCCGCGCCGACGCCGACGAACATTTCGACAAAGTCAGAGCCCGAAATGCTGAAGAACGGCACCTTGGCCTCGCCGGCAATCGCCTTGGCCAGCAAGGTCTTGCCGGTGCCCGGAGGGCCGACCAGCAGCACGCCGCGCGGAATGCGGCCACCGAGCTTCTGGAATTTCTGCGGATCTTTCAGGAAGTCGACCAACTCCTTGACCTCGTCCTTGGCCTCCTCACACCCAGCCACGTCGGCAAAAGTCGTGGTGTTGTTCGCCTCGTCCAGCATGCGTGCCTTGGACTTGCCAAAGCTGAACGCGCCGCCCTTGCCACCACCCTGCATCTGGCGCATGAAATACACCCACACGCCGATCAGGAGCAGCATCGGCCCCCAGCTCACCAGGATATTCATCAGCAGCGAGGGCTCATCGCGTGGCTTGACTTCAAACTTGACATTGCTGGCCAGCAAATCGCCGGTCAGTCCACGGTCGATGTAGCTGCCAATCGTATGAAGCTTCTTGTCGTCGGTGGTGATCGCGTTGATCTCGACATTGCCCGGCCCCTCCTGGATCACCACGCTCTTGATGCGCTTGGCGCGCACTTCCTCGAGGAAATCGGAATATCCAATCTGGTTGCCCTGGGTCGGGCCCCGATCGAACTGCTTGAAGACGGTGAACAGCACCAAGGCGATCACCATCCAAACAGCTACCTTCGAGAACCATTGATTGTTCACCGCGACTCCTTGTTCCTGTCAGTTACCGATCCTGGCGAACACGCCTGAGGCGGCGTCTTCATCCTGTTCACGGCATATGGGGATCATTCTATTGCAGTCAAGTAGGGAGATTCACTCTCCATACCCACGCGGGAAGCCGGGGGCTTTGCCGTGCACCGGCATTCAGTCCAGCCAATAGAGGCAATGGCGCCCCGGTCCTACCTGAGACCCATTCCGACCAGAAACGTTTCCGCAGACCTGTCGCGTGACGCCTTGGGCTTGATGGGCTTGACGCGCTTGAACGTCCTTTTGAACAGATTGGTCAATTCGCTGTAGCCGCTGCCATGGAAAACCTTGGAGACCAGCACGCCTTCGGGCTTGAGATGCCTGAGCGAAAAATCCACCGCCAGCTCCACCAGATGCGCAATGCGCGCGGCATCGGCCCCCTCGATGCCTGACAGATTGGGAGCCATGTCCGAGACCACCACATCGACCGGCCGGCCGGCGAGTTCGGCTTCGAGCTGTGCCAGCACGGCGTCCTCGCGGAAGTCGCCTCGGATGAACACGACGCCCTCGATCGGTTCAAAGTCGAGCACGTCCAGCGCAATGATGGTGCCGTTCAATTCGCCCACCGCGGCACCACCGACACCGGCCTCCTTGGGCGCAAAGCGACGGCGCAGGTATTGACTCCACGCGCCGGGTGAGGCGCCCAGATCGACCACCACCTGGCCGGGCCGAAACAGTTGCAGTGCCTCGTCGATCTCCTTGATCTTGTAGGCGGCGCGCGCGCGATAGCCGTCCTTCTTTGCCATGCGGACATAGGCGTCCGTCATGTGCTCGTTCAGCCAGGCTTTGTTGACTTTCTTGCTTTTTGTGTCGATCTTCATACTGCGTCGATAATACGGTCATGTCTGCAATTCAACTCAACCCTGCCCAGCGCAAGGAAAAACGCGCCGATGCCCACCACCTCGATCCCGTGGTGATGATCGGCTCCGACGGGCTCACGCCCAACGTCATCAAGGAAATCGACCTGGCATTGAACGCGCACGGCCTGATCAAGGTGCGCGTCTTTTCCGACGATCGCCCGATGCGCGAAACCACGTTCGCCCAATTGTGCGAACAACTCGGCGCCGCGCCGATTCAACACATTGGCAAGCTGCTGGTTTTGTGGCGACCCATTGCGGACCCCGTCGCCACCGAAGACCCGAACCGCATGCCGGGGCCGCGCACCGTCAAGATCGTCAAATTTTCCAAGAGCGGCAACAACCGGCCGCAGGTGAAAAAAATCCAGGTGCTGGGCAACGAACGCGTGGCCCAGGGCGGCGAAATAAAACGTGCCAGGAAGCACCTGCGCAGCGTCAAGAAGACCTCGCAGCAGGCCTGATCAGCGCGCACTGCTGCGCCACGCCATGGCCAGCAGCAGCAAGCCCTTGAGCGCGAAGAAGCCGCCCGACATCGCATGCAAGGCGGCAAAGCTCAAGCCGGCCTGCCCGGCGCGCGCCGCTTCCATTTGCGGCTGCAGCGCGTAATAGCCGGCCACCGTGCAAAACAGGGCGCCCGCGGTCAACAGCAATTCGGTCGTCATTGCCCTGGGCGCGTCGCGCATCAAGCGTCGTTCGATCAGGATCAGCAGCATGGCAAATCCCAGGCTGGCCGCGGCTTCAAGCGCAAACAGTCGCCCGGCGAAGCGCCCGGCATCAACCCGCACCAGCACGGCAAAGGCAGCCGGCGCAGCGATGGCCGCCACGCTGAGAACCATGCCCAGCCAGACCCCGCTGATGATTGCCCGCAGGCGCAGCAACCGCATGTTCAGACGTAGCGAACCTGCATGATTTCGTATTGCTTGACGCCGCCAGGCGCTTGCACCGTGGCCACGTCCCCGACCTCTTTGCCGATCAGCGCACGCGAAATCGGCGAACCTATCGATATCTTGCCCAGCTTCAGGTCGGCCTCGTCATCGCCGACGATTTGATAGGTGACTGCAGCGCCCGAGGCTTCTTCCTCCAGATCCACGGTGGCGCCAAACACCACGCGCCCACCTGCATCCAGTGTCGATGGATCAATGATTTGAGCCGTCGCCAGCTTGCCTTCCAGGTTCAGGATGCGGCCTTCAATGAAGCCTTGTTTGTCTTTGGCCGCCTCGTACTCGGCGTTCTCCGACAAGTCGCCCTGCGCGCGCGCCTCGGCGATCGCCTTGATCACGGCGTGGCGGTCCACCGTCTTGAGCCTGTGCAACTCGGCTTTGAGCAACTCGGCGCCGTTCTTGGTGATGGGGATCGTGGCCATGTACAACCTATGACTTCCGGGGGACAGACCACTGCGTGCCCTGCCCTCGTCGGATGGATGGAAATAAAACGCCGCACGGACTGGAACACCAAGCCCCGGCGGCGGATCAGGAAAACGCGTCAAGTCTAGTGCAGTTCGGCGTGCAGCTCTTGCAGGGATTGCACTACCAGATCGTCCTGGTACTTCATGCCCTCCACCGCCGCCTCGCTGCCGGCCATGGTGGTGTAGTAGGTAATGCGGTTGCCCAGCGCGGCCTGGCGAATGTGACGCGAGTCGGCAATCGCAGTGCGGGTCTCATCAACCGTGGTCAACACCAACTGGATCTCGCCCGCCTTGATCATGTCGACGATATGGGGGCGGCCGTCCTTCACCTTGTTCACCGCGCGCACCGGCACGCCGGCCTCAAGAATCGCCGCCGCCGTGCCCTTGGTGGCGACCACGAGATAGCCCAAGGCAACCAGATCGCGCGCCACCTGAACGGCCTTCGTCTTGTCGGCATTCTTCACCGATATCAGAACCGTGCCGTGACTGGGCAGGCGCGAACCCGCACCCAGCTGGCTCTTCAACATGGCTTCGCCGAAGCTGCGGCCCGCGCCCATCACCTCGCCGGTCGAGCGCATCTCTGGTCCGAGCACCGGGTCCACGCCCGGGAACTTGTTGAACGGGAACACCGCTTCCTTGACGCTGAAGTAAGGCGGCACGACCTCGCCCGGCTTTTGTCCATTTGCGCCCGCCTGGTCCTTGAGCTTGCGCCCCGCCATGCAGCGTGCGGCGATCTTGGCCAGCGGCTGGCCGGTCGCCTTGGACACAAACGGCACCGTGCGCGAAGCGCGTGGATTGACCTCCAGCACATAGACCACCGCCTGATCGCCTTCACCCTGGATGGCGAATTGCACGTTCATCAAGCCGATCACTTTCAATGCCTTGGCCATGACAATGGTCTGGCGGCGCAACTCGTCCTGAAGTTGTTTCGACAAGGTGTAGGGCGGCAATGAACAGGCGGAGTCGCCCGAGTGGATGCCGGCAGCTTCGACGTGCTCCATGATGCCGCCTATCATCACCTCGTCGCCGTCGGAGATGCAGTCCACATCGACTTCGATCGCATCTTGCAGAAAATGGTCGAGCAGCACCGGCGACTTCTCGGAGACGCGCACCGCTTCGCGCATATAGCGCTCCAGATCCTTGTCTTCGTGCACGATTTCCATCGCGCGGCCACCCAGCACATAGCTCGGTCGCACCACCAGCGGGTAGCCGATCTCGTGCGCCAGCGCCATCGCCTGCTCTTCGGTGCGCGCGGTGCGATTCGGCGGCTGCCTCAGGCCCAATTCGTGCAACAGCTTCTGAAAACGTTCGCGGTCTTCGGCAATGTCGATGCTTTCGGGTGAAGTGCCGATGATGGGCACGCCGCTCGCTTCCAGGTCGAGCGCGAGCTTGAGCGGCGTCTGTCCGCCGTACTGCACGATCACGCCGACCGGCTTCTCTTTCTCGACAATCTCCAGCACGTCTTCCAGCGTCACCGGCTCGAAGTACAAGCGGTCCGAAGTGTCGTAGTCGGTGGAGACGGTCTCGGGGTTGCAGTTGACCATGATGGTCTCGTAACCGTCTTCGCGCATCGCCATCGCGGCATGCACGCAGCAGTAATCGAATTCGATGCCCTGGCCGATGCGGTTCGGCCCGCCGCCCAGCACCATGATCTTCTTGCGCGTGGTGGGCTCGGCCTCGCATTCGTCCTCGTAGGTCGAGTACAGATAGGCGGTCTGCGTGGCGAACTCGGCCGCGCAGGTATCAACGCGCTTGTAGACCGGCCGCACGCCCAAGGCATGGCGCGCCTTGCGCAGCACATGCTGATTCGTGCCCATCAATTTGGCCAGGCGGCGATCCGAGAAGCCCTTCTTTTTCAGAAAGCGCAACTCGTCGGCCGATAGGCTCTCCAACTTGCGCTGCGCCACCACCTGCTCGGTCTTGATGAGGTCTTCGATCTGGGCCAGAAACCAGGGGTCGATCCTGGTTTCCTCAAACACTTCGTCCAGGCTCATGCCGATGCGAAAGGCATCGCCCACATAGAGAATTCGCTCAGGCCCGGCTTCGCCGATCTCCTGCACGATCTCGTCGCGATCACTGGAGCGCTCGCTCATGCCGTCGATGCCGGTTTCCAGCCCGCGCAAGGCCTTCTGAAAACTCTCCTGGAAAGTGCGGCCGATGGCCATCACCTCGCCGACCGACTTCATTTGTGTGGTCAGGCGCGAGTCGGCCGCCGGAAACTTCTCGAACGCAAAGCGCGGAATTTTCGTCACCACGTAATCGATGCTGGGCTCGAACGACGCTGGCGTGGCGCCGCCCGTGATGTCGTTGCGCAACTCGTCCAAGGTATAGCCAACAGCGAGCTTGGCGGCGACCTTGGCAATCGGAAAACCGGTCGCCTTGGAGGCCAGCGCCGACGAGCGGCTGACCCGCGGATTCATCTCGATGACGGTCATGCGGCCGTTGTCGGGATTGATCGAGAACTGCACATTCGAGCCGCCGGTATCGACGCCGATCTCGCGCAGGATGGCAATCGAGGCATTGCGCAGCAATTGGTATTCTTTGTCGCTCAGGGTCTGCGCAGGCGCCACCGTGATCGAGTCGCCCGTGTGTATGCCCATCGGGTCGAGGTTCTCGATCGAGCAGATGATGATGCAGTTGTCCAAGCTGTCGCGCACCACCTCCATCTCGTATTCTTTCCAACCGATCAGCGACTCCTCGATGAGGAGCTCCTTGGTGGGCGACAAATCCAGTCCGCGCCTGCAGATTTCCTCGAATTCTTCCGGGTTGTAGGCAATGCCCCCACCCGTGCCGCCGAGCGTGAAACTGGGGCGTATCACCATCGGGAAACCGCTGCCACCGATTTCTGTCTGGATGCGCTTTTGCACGACCCAGGCTTCCTCCAGCGTATGAGCAATGCCCGACTTGGCCGAGTCCAAGCCGATGCTCGTCATCGCGTCCTTGAACTTCAGGCGGTCTTCGGCCTTCTCGATCGCATGCTCGTTGGCGCCGATCATCTCCACGTCATATTTGGCCAGCACGCCATTCTTGTGCAGGTCGAGCGCACAGTTCAGCGCGGTCTGGCCGCCCATGGTGGGCAGGATGGCCATCTTCTCGTTCGGGAAAGCCTGCCGCTCCTTGGCGATGATCTTCTCGACCACCTGCCAGGTGATGGGCTCGATATAGGTCACATCGGCCATCTCGGGGTCGGTCATGATGGTGGCCGGATTGCTGTTGACCAGAATGA
The DNA here is from genome assembly GCA_963740455.1 of uncultured beta proteobacterium. GTDB lineage: Bacteria > Pseudomonadota > Gammaproteobacteria > Burkholderiales > Burkholderiaceae_C > Paucibacter. Next base: position 107,236 of record CAVUEF010000010.1, on the reverse strand, counting down.
CCTTGTAGCCTTCCTCGCGCAGCGCCTTGCAGGCCTGCGCACCTGAATAGTCGAACTCGCAGGCCTGGCCGATGATGATGGGGCCGGCGCCGATGATGAGAATGCTGTTGAGATCAGTACGTTTGGGCATGTCAGGTCTCCCGCCGGGCCGTCCCGAAGGAAGCCTGGGCCCCCTTTAGAGGCAGCGAACAAAGTGAGCGTGGGGGTTTCAAATGGAGTCCGTCAGACCGGGGTCATCAGACCGATGAAGCGGTCGAACAGATAGGCAATATCGTGCGGGCCGGGGCTGGCTTCGGGGTGGCCCTGGAAGCAAAACGCCGGCTTGTCGGTGCGCTCCAGGCCTTGCAGCGTGCCGTCGAACAAGCTCACGTGTGTGACGCGAAGATTCGCTGGCAAACTGCTCATATCGACCGCGAAACCATGGTTCTGGCTGGTGATGCTGACGCGGCCATCATCCAGATTTTTTACCGGATGATTCGCTCCGTGGTGACCGAACTTCATCTTGAAGGTCTTGGCGCCCGAGGCCAGCGCCATGATTTGGTGCCCAAGACAAATGCCGAAGGTCGGCAGGCCCGCTTCGATCAGTTCACGCACGGCCGCAATCGCGTAATCGCAGGGCTCGGGGTCGCCGGGACCGTTGCTCAGAAACACGCCATCGGGCTTGAGCTTGAATACTTCAGAGGCACTGGTTTGCGCGGGCACCACGGTGATGTTGCAGCCGCGTGATGCCAGCATGCGCAGAATGTTGAACTTCACGCCGAAGTCATAGGCCACCACGTGAAAGCGCGGCGTGCTCTGCTGGCCGAAACCTTCGCCGAGCTTCCACTCGGTCTGCGTCCAGCGGTAGGCGTCTTTGGTGGACACGACCTGGGCCAAATCCTGCCCCACCATATTCGGTGCCTGGCGTGCCTTGGTGATCGCCTCAAGCACATGCGCGTCGCTGAGCTTTTGACCGGCGGGCAAAGTCAGAATGCAGCCGTTCTGGGCCCCAGAGGTGCGCAGCAAGCGCGTCAGTCGCCGGGTATCGATGTCCGCAATCGCAACCGTGCCTTCGTCGCGCAGGTACTGAGACAAGCTTCGGGTCTGGCGAAAATTCGAGGCCAGCAAGGGCAAGTCCTTGATGATCAGACCGGCGGCAAAAACCTTCGCGGCCTCGACGTCTTCATCGCTGACGCCATAGTTGCCGATGTGCGGATACGTCAGGGTGACGATCTGCCGGCAATAGCTCGGGTCGGTGAGGATTTCCTGGTAGCCGGTGAGCGCGGTGTTGAACACCACTTCGCCGACGCTCAGACCAGCGGCACCGATTGAAGTGCCCTTGAAGACCGTGCCGTCTGCAAGTGCAAGGAGTGCGGGGGGCAGAACAGGCAGCACGGGGAAACTCCGGGTTGTGCGCGCGCAGCTCTGCTCCGACTTTCGTCCTGTACGAGCCTGAGTCCGGTGAGGAAACGGGGGAGTTTCGCTGAGTGCGTGGTGATAGCGGGTAAACCTTTGAATTCTAACCGATCAGGGTTTGCCCGCAGCCCAGACTCGCTGCCGGCGCGCCCGGACAAGCCCCCGGCAGCGCGATGAGCCGCAGCGACTCAGGCCGTCAGCGCGGCAATCCCCGCTCGGGCGATCTGTGCGTCTTCACTGGACTTCACACCGCTCACCCCCACCGCACCGACGCAGTGCCCGTCAACCAGGATCGGCACGCCGCCTTCGAGCAAGCCTTGCAGACCGGGTGCGCTCAAGAAGGCGACGCGCCCCTGGTTCACGATGTCTTCATAGACCTTGCTTTCGCGACGCCCCAGCGCGGCAGTATTGGCCTTGGCAGGCGCAATCTGGGCGGAGATCGGCGCGGCGCCGTCGAGTCGCTGCAGCCACAACAGGTGGCCGCCGTCGTCGACAACGGCAATGCTCACTGCCCATCGGTTGGCAAGGGCTTCAGCTTCCGCGGCCACCGCAATGCGACGCACGTCATCCAGGGTCAGAACAGGTTTTTGATTCATGGCGTTTGAACTAAAGTGGAAGTCCGCACTCTACCGCTTCAAGGCAAGGCGTGACCGACGGCGCGGTCACAAGACTTTTGCAAACGCAACCCTGACAGCGCTGTGGAAGGTCGGATGGCTTGCAAACAAATACTTGCCGAACGCCATAGAATGACCGCTGAGGTCATACTGGCCCGCTGACTTATTTATAGGAGGTCTCTTCATGAACGATAGCCTGCAAACCGTCCTGGGTGGCAACGCATCCGCCGGGTCGCTCCCGATCGATCGCCAGCGCGTGCTGAGAAATACCTATTGGCTGCTGGCCCTGTCCTTGGTGCCCACCGTGCTGGGCGCCTGGGTCGGCGTATCCACGGGCATCTTGTCCACCGTGGGCAATGGCATGAGCGCGATGGTGTTCCTGATCGGCGCCTTCGGCTTCATGTTCGCCATTGAGAAGACCAAGGAGTCGAGCACCGGCGTCTATGCGCTGCTGGCTTTCACCTTCTTCATGGGGCTGATGCTATCGCGCATGTTGGCGGTGATCCTGGGCTACAAAAATGGCTCCACGCTGATCATGACGGCGTTTGGCGGCACGGCCGGCGTGTTTTTTACCATGGCCTCGCTCTCCAGCATCATCAAGCGCGATCTGTCGGGCATGGGCAAATTCCTGATGGTCGGCGCCGTCGTCCTGCTGGTGGTCGGCGTGGTGAACATCTTCGTGCAATCGTCGGCCATGATGCTGACCATGCTCGTGCTGTCGATCGCCGTGTTCTCGGCCTTCATGCTGTATGACATCAAACGCATCATCGATGGCGGCGAAACCAACTACATCAGTGCCACGCTGGCTTTGTACCTGGACATCTACAACGTGTTCCAGAGCCTGCTCATGCTGCTGGGCATCTTCGGCGGCGAACGCGATTGAGGTCGCGTTGCCGGCAAGAAGAAAGGGCCTTCGGGCCCTTTTTTTTCATGCGCGTTCGAACACCGCGATGCTCTCCACATGCGCGGTGTGGGGAAACATGTTCACCGCGCCGGCCGCCACGCAGCGATAGCCGCACTGATGGACCAGCAAGCCGGCGTCACGTGCCAAGGTCGACGGGCCGCAGCTCACATAGACGATGCGCTCGGGCGGCCGCCAAGCCGGGGCCAGGCCCGGCTCCAGAATCAGCTCTGCCAAGGCCTTGACCAGGGCAAACGCACCTTCGCGCGGCGGATCGATCAACCATTTGTCTGCCACCCCATCGGCGGCCAGTTGCCGGGGCGTCATTTCGAACAGGTCGCGCGCCTCGAAACGGGTCTGTGCCGCCAATCCATTGAGCTTGGCATTCTCGCGCGAGCGCTGCACCAGCGCCTCACTGCCCTCGATGCCCAGCACCGTACCAGCCTGCGTGGCAATGGGCAGCGTGAAGTTGCCCAGACCACAAAACCAGTCGATCACGCGCTCGTGCTTTTGAGCGTTCAGCAGACGCACGGCACGGCCCACCAGGACCTGATTGATGGCGTTGTTCACCTGCGTGAAGTCGGTCGGCTTGAAGGGCATCACGACACCGAATTCGGGCAGCGCGTACGCCAATTGGGGGCCACCTTCGTCCAGCAGACGCACGGTGTCCGGCCCCTTGGCTTGCAACCACCATTGCACGCCATGCTCGGCGGCAAAGGCGCGCAAGCGCGCCAGGTCGCCCGGCGTCAAGGGCTCCAGATGGCGCAACACCAAGGCCGTGACCTGATCGCCCATGGCCAATTCGATCTGGGGCAGGCGCTCCATCTGATCCATGCCTTGTATCAGGGCGCGCAACGGCATGAGCAAGGCGCTCACCTGCGGTGGCAGTACGGCGCAGCTTTGCATATCGGCCACATAACGGCTCTTGCGCTCGTGAAACCCGATCAGCACCACGCCTTTTTTTTGCACATAGCGCACCGACAAGCGCGCCCGGTAGCGGTAACCCCAGGCCGGGCCTTCGATGGGGCGCAGCAGGGTTTGCGCCTTCACCTTGCCCAGGTGCCAGAGGTTGTCTTCGAGCACACGCTGCTTCACAGCAACTTGCGCTGCCACATGCAGGTGCTGCATCTTGCAGCCTCCGCAGGCCCCCGCATGCAGCCCGAAGTGCGGGCAGCGGGGCTGCACGCGCTGCGCGCTCTCAACGCGCATCGCGGTCAGCGTGGCCTGTTCCCAGTTGTTCTTGCGCCGGCCAACGCTCACCTGCACTTCTTCGCCAGGCAACGCGCCTTCAATGAACACCACCTTGCCCTCCTGGTTGTGCGCAACCCCTTGGGCTTCGAGATCCAGCGACTCTACCTTGAGCCATTCTTCAGCTATTGTCATGGCAGCAATTATCGCTGCCCTCCCAAGCCGGATGCGGCTCTCGACACTGCTGCGCCTTCGACAACCGCCACGACGCTCTAGAAAATTGCGCGCCTGTCGATGCCAATGCGCGCCATGTCGCGCTTGAGCTTGACCAGCGCCTCTTGCTGGATCTGGCGTATGCGCTCGCGCGTCAGACCCAGGCGCCGCGCCAGTACGTCAAGCGTTTCGGGCTCACGGTCAGCCAGACCATAGCGACCCGACAGGACCTCGCGTTCACGCTCGTTCAAACCCACCATGCCCTGCCTGAGCAACAGCTCAAGTTCATGGGTCAAGGTGACGCCCTCCGGGTTGCGCGCAACTTCGTCGACCACCTGGTCCATCAGGGTGTCACCGCCCTCCGCACGGTTGCGATCCATCGGCGAATCGAGCGAGCTCGGATACTCGGCATAAGTGAGCAGCTCTGACACCACTTGCACCGGACGGCCCAGCATCCTGGCAATATCTTCGGCGCGAACGCTGCCCTCACCGCCGTCGGAGGTCGACAAGCCGTGCTTCGCACCATCGGAACCACCAGCACGGTCGCGGCCTTGCTCAGCTTCCAGAAGGCGGCGCGCCTTGAGCACATGGTTGAGCTCGCGCACGATATGCACCGGCAGGCGTACCAGGCGAGCTTGATGCATCAGCGCACGCTCAACGCTCTGGCGAATCCACCAGCTCGCGTAAGTTGAAAAACGAAATCCGCGCTCCGGCTCGAACTTGCCGATGGCATGCATCAGGCCGAGATTGCCCTCTTCGATCAGGTCGCTCATGGGCAGGCCACGACCCAGGTAGTTCTTGGCGATGCTGACCACGAGTCTGAGGTTGTGTTCGATCATGGCCTGACGCGCCTTGAAATCTCCGGCGCGGGCGAGCGTGGCGAAGTCGAACTCATCTTGCGGGCTCAGCAACGGTGTGCGCCGGATACCGCGCAGATAGCTCTGCAAGGCATTGCCCGATGCGCTGTCGATGGCCTCCTCCTTGACCAAAGGGGACATCGTCGCTTCATCCTGCGCGTCGTGCGTGACGGCACTCACACCAGGGTCAGACGGGGGCAAGCAGCCCTTCCTGGCTGAGCCGGTGGCAGGGTCAGAGCGCTTCGAACCTTTCATCGTCGCGCTCCATGGTTTCTAGCTGCGCAGCGACATTGATCAACGCGCGGGCAGCAGCTTGGCCGGATCGATCGGCTTGCCTTGCTTGCGAATTTCGAAGTGCAACTCGACTTGATCGGCGTCGCTGGAACCCATTTCGGCAATCTGCTGGCCGCGTCGCACCGCCTGATCTTCCTTGACCAGCAGGGTCTGGTTATGGGCATAAGCCGTCAGGTAGGTGGCATTGTGTTTGATGATGACGAGATTGCCATAGCCGCGCAGGCCCGAACCCGCATAGACGACACGGCCATCGGCAGCGGCCAGCACCGGGTCGCCCGCTTTGCCTCCGATTGTCAGTCCCTTGTTGCGGACTTCGTCGAAGCCTGCCAGCAGACCGCCCGCGGCGGGCCAAATCCAGGCCACGTCATCCTCGCCATCGCGCGGCGGCGCGGGGCTCGCACTTGATGGCGCTGGAACAGCCGCACCGGGTGTTGCCCCGGGGGCAACGGGGGCTTGGGCCGCTGCCGGCCGGGCCTCCAGCGGACGCAGCTCAAGCTTGGCCGAGTTCACTGCGTGGGTGCTGACCGAGGCGGCGTCGATGCCGGGCGGCACGACGCGCAAGACCTGACCCACTTCGATCTGATTGGGCTTGTCGAGGTTGTTCCACTTCACCAGATCGCGCCAGTTCTGGCCATTGTCGAGCCCGATGCGAATCAGGGTATCGCCCGGCTTGACGGTGTAGTAGCCAGGTTTGCCGGCATTCTCGGCACCCGGCAGTGCCTTGACTGCGTCGGCGGCAGTCGTCGGCGCGGGCTGAACCGTCGGGGCTTGAGCACCGGTCTTGGGAAGCGCAGCGCCCGTGGAGCGTTGTTCGATCGGCGCGCGTTGCGGCGTCGAACTGCAGGCGGCCAGCAAGACGACCGCTCCGAGGCTGCACAGCAGCAAAGCAAAAGGGGATGATTTCACAGCAATGTTCACCAGGATGGAATTGGCCGATAAGCACATCAATCTTGGGGCCAACAAGAACATGACCCGTCGTCTACATGACACCCGATTTTAGGGGAACGAAATGAACCGCCTCGTAGGCATTGCGCACGAATCTTGAAACACCATTTTCTTCAACATGATCAACCACGACCAAGACCTGCCCCTGGCCGGTGGCTTGCCGCATGGGAGCGATGAGCCGGCCACCGGGCGCCAACTGGGCCAACCATGCGGCTGGCAGGTCGTCGCCGCCGGCCGCAGCAATGATGCTGTCATAGGGCGCATTCGGGCGATGTCCCATCTGGCCATCACCGTAAATCAAACGAATCCTGCGCCCGCGCAGTTCAGCCAGATTTTCGAGCGCCTTGTCGTGCAATGGCCGCACGCGCTCGATGGACACGACTTCACGCGCCAAGGCGGCAAGCACGGCCGCCTGATAGCCGCACCCGGTGCCGATCTCGAGCACCTTGCCCAGATGGCCACCGTGCTGCGCGCTGGCGCCGCCAAACAGCAAGGCAATCATGCGCCCGATCACCGACGGCTTGGAGATGGTCTGGCCATGGCCGATGGGCAGACTCGTGTCTTCATAGGCTTGCGTGGCCAGCGCCGAGTCGACAAACAGATGCCGAGGCACTGCATTCAGAGCCTGCAGCACGCGCTCGTCGCGCAAGCCGTCCTGGTGCAGTCGCTGCACCAGCCGCTGGCGCACGCCCGCCGAGTCCAGCCCCAGGCCGGTGGGAGCCGTCTGGCGCGCGGCATGCTCGGCCGCTTGCTGCATATGCAGCTGTGGTCTGAGCATTGCGCGCTTGACGCCCGCTGAGCCGGGTGTGGTCTTCGAAACCTTGTCGAGCGCAAGCGGAAAGCGACGTGCGCTTGCGTCGGACCCGCTCATGTCGCGGCGCCGCCCAGCCGTTTGCGCCAGGCGCCGAGCGTCGCATGTTCGGTCAGATCGACCTGCAAAGGCGTGATCGAAACGCAAGCATTCGCGGTCGCATGAAAGTCGGTGCCCTCACCGGCCTCGCGTGCGTCGCCGGCCGGACCGATCCAGAAGATGGTTTCACCGCGCGGGTTGACCTGGCGAATCACCGGCTCACTCGCATGGCGGCGCCCCAGGCGCGTGATCAGGCGCGGCAGTGTCAGCGCGTCGGGCCGGTTCGGAATGTTCACGTTGAGCAGAAACGGACCCGGGGCGGCGCAGGCCAGTACTTGATCGATCACGGCGCGCGCAGTTTGTGCAGCCGCGTCCAGATGCGTCCAGGCCCGCTCCGACTGCGAAAACGCGATCGACGCAATGCCGAACAAATAGCCTTCCGTGGCTGCCGCAACCGTGCCCGAATACAGGGTGTCGTCGCCCATGTTCGCGCCATTGTTGATGCCCGACAGCACCAGATCGGGTCGCCACTCGAGCACGCCGGTGAGCGCCACGTGGACGCAGTCAGAGGGCGTTCCGTTCACATATCGAAAGCCATTCGCTGCCGTATAGACATTGAGCGGCCGGTTCAAGGTCAGCGCGTTCGACGTGCCGCTGGCATTCTGCTCGGGCGCAATCACCGCGATTTCGCCCAAACCCTCACACGCCTTGACCAGCGCCAGCAGGCCCGGGGCAAGGTATCCGTCGTCATTGGCAATCAGAATTCGCATGCGGCCATTGTAGGCACCCTATGATGGCGGCGCACCCTGACTGGAGATGACTGATGAAAGCTTGGCTCTGTGAAAACCCGACCGGCGTCGACGCGCTCGCCTGGAAGACGCTGCCCGACACCGCGCCCGGCCCCGGCGAACTGCGCGTGGCCATCAAGGCCGCCAGCCTGAATTTTCCGGACCTGTTGATGGTCCAGAACAAGTATCAGGTCAAACCGCCCTTGCCCTTCATCCCCGGCGCCGAGTACGCCGGCTGGGTCGAAGCGGTGGGTGAAGGCGTGACAGGCTTCAAGGTGGGCGAGCGGGTCGCCGCACTTTCGGGCACCGGGGGCTTTGCCACCCATATCAACGTGACAGCCGCGTCGGTGATGCATTTGCCTGCGGAATTTTCATTTGAAGATGCGGCGGCCTTCGTCTGCACCTATGCCACCAGCCACCATGCCTTGATCGATCGCGCGGCACTCGCGCCCGGCGAGACGGTGCTGGTGCTGGGCGCGGCCGGCGGCGTTGGCACGTCCGCCATCCAGATCGCCAAAGCCGCGGGGGCGCGCGTCATCGCGGCGGCCTCCAGCGCGGAAAAGTGCGCGCGCTGCATCGAGATCGGCGCCGATGCCGTCATCGATTACGGCAACGCTGATGTGCGCCTGGAGCTCAAGGCGCTGACCCGTGGCTTGGGCCCCGACGTCGTCTATGACCCGGTGGGTGGCGCCCTCGCCGAGCCGGTGTTTCGCTCACTCGCCTGGCGCGGCCGCTACCTGGTGATCGGCTTTGCGCAAGGCACGATTCCCGCGCTGCCGCTGAATCTGGCGCTGCTCAAGGAGGCTTCGATCCTGGGCGTGTACTGGGGTGAGTTTGCGAAGCGTGAGCCGCTCAAGAACGCCGCGGCGCTTCAGCAATTGGTGCAGTGGTATTTGAAGGGCAGCATCAAGCCGGTGCTGGACCGGGTGCTGCCCATGGAGCAATTGCCCGAGGCCTTTGCACGCATGGGTAGCCGCCAGGTATGCGGAAAGCTCGTGCTGGTGAACAGCTGAATTCATACACGCCCCGGGCTCTGCGCCAAAATTCGTGGATGGTTTTGCTACCAGCCTGAGCTAATATGGACGCTCCGCGGGAGGCGCACACGCAATGACCGTCAAAGTATTGATTGTCGAAGACAACCCGGTTGCCAGAACCTTTCTGAATCGAGTCGTCAAGGAGAGCTTCAGCGATCCCATGGAGATCACCGAGGTCGGCGATCTGCTTGGTGCGCGACGCCGGCTTGAGGGTGCCAGGCGCGAAGCCGGGAACGAGTTCAAACTCATGTTGGTTGATCTGGAACTGCCCGATGGCAGCGGACTCGAGTTCCTCACCGAGGTGCGCAACTATCCGGCCGTCAAGATCGTCACCACGCTGTACTCTGACGACGAACATTTGTTTCCCGCGCTGCAATGCGGCGCCGACGGCTACCTGCTCAAAGAAGACCGGTTCGAGGTGCTGGTCGAGGAGTTGCAGAAAATCGTGCGCGGCCAGCCGCCGCTGTCACCGGCGATTGCGCGGCGCCTGTTGTCGCACTTCCGGCCTGCAGGCAACCCGGACTCTGGCATGGCCCCCCTTGGCTCGGGCTTTTCGCCTCTGGCCAATCCAGCCGGACCCAATTCGCGTTCGGTCTGGATCGAAGCCGCGCCCGAATGCGAGCGGCTCACACCGCGTGAGACCGAAGTGCTCACCTATTTGAGCAAGGGCTTCACCATCAAGGAAATTGCCAGCCTGATGGGCATCAAGTGGTTCACTGTGAACGACCACATCAAGTCGATTTACAAGAAGCTCAACGTATCAAGCCGCGCCGAAGCCGCCGTGCTGGCCAGCAAGCAAGGTTTGGTCTGATTCACTTGTTTCGAGTGGCCTTGACCAATGCCTCCGGATCGCTTCAGCCAGAGCAGCCTCGACCTCGCGGCAACTGCGCCCGACTCGAGTCCATCACATGCAGATACTGACGCGTCGACACCACCCCCGTCCGGCTGGTCGGCCGCGTCACTGAGGCCACGACTGCTGTTGCTCGTTCTGGCGGGCATCGTGTGGATCGCGCTGGCGCAGTGGCTGGTGAGTCAGCCACGTCTTCCGATTCGGCTCGGCGCCAATGCGCAAGGCGAGCTGGTGCTGCGGTCTGCATATGACACCGCGTTGCAAGCCCAGGTCGGCAAGCGCATCACTTCGATCCGCTCCGAAACTGGCGTGCTGGATGGGCCCGACACCTTGCTCATGCGACGCTCGATGCGCTGGCTCGCCAGTGACATGCAGCGCAGCAGCCTGATCGAGCAGCACAAGCAACTGATGCAGATCGTCGGCAGCGGCAGCGTGACGCTGGAGTTTTCCGACGGCCACCGCGCCGACGTGCGCACCGCGCAAATCAAGCTTGCCGAATTGACGCCAGGATTTTGGCTGCGAGCGGTGGTGTCCACCCTGCTCGCTTTGACCGCCCTGGGCTGGCGCTTGGCCACAGCACCGCAAATCCGCAAGTCACTTGCCCTCTTGACGCTGTGCCAGGCGGTGCTGGTGGCCGTGGACGCGGTCGGTGAGGGACTGGGAACCGCTGTCCCTCCAGGGTATCTGACGCTCGATTTGGCGCTTCGCACCGTTGCCGAGCTGACCATGTTCGGCACCATTGTGCAGGCCAGTGGCGTGCATATGACGAGTGCGCCTTGGTCGCGCCGGGGCCGTACCCTGGCGTGGCTGGCCTTGGGCCTGTCGGCTTTGCTGCTGGGTCTGCGTGTGCTGCCCCAGGCTTGGTGGTGGACGCAAGCGGGCGTGCAATTGGCGCTCGCAGCGGCCACGCTGACGCAATACCGTTCGCAGCAACAACGGCCTCATCCGTGGACAAACCTGCTCAGCCACTTCACCTTGCCGGCACTCTTGATCTGGCCGCTCGTCACCCTGGCGCAAATCGGTGGCTTCGATGTTCCCAACGAGGCGCAGGACATGCGCGAAATGGCGCCGCATCTCTGGTCGGCGGCATTGAGCGCGCTGTTTCTGGCCTTGCCGCTCATGATGCGATCGCAGCGCGCGGCACGCGAAATTGTTCTGTGGTCAGCCTTGTCGCTGGGCTGTCTGGCCGGAGCGCTGTTTTGGACTGCGCTGCGCGCCGCCATGCCCTGGTCGGCGCTTTGGCTGGACTTGCTTGGCGTGCTGGTATTGGGAGGCGTGGCGCGCTGGTGGTTGTCGCACCATGTATTCGAGCGTCCGCCGATGCGTGAGACCCAGTTGTTTGACGCCTTGTACCGCGCGATTCGCCTGGTGGACAGCCAGCCTCTGAAAGCCCAATCGGCATTGAGGGCACTGCTGAGCAGTATCTTTGCCCCTCTCAAGGTCGAGCCGCTGGAGCGTCAATTGTCACGCAGCGTGATTCTTGCCGACGGCGCCTGCCTGCTGATTCCGTTTCCGGTTCTGCACCCGTCAGGCGCCGGCCCGGGCTTGCGCAACAGCTCACTCATGCTGCATGGTTCCCAATCGGGCCGGCGCTTGTTCACGCCGGACGATGCCCATCTGGCCGATCTGATCGTCGAGCAGATTCAGCGCGCCGTGCAGTTCGAGAAGGCGGTCGAGCAAGGACGCAACGAAGAACGTACGCGTCTGGCCCATGACTTGCACGATGACATAGGCGCGCGCCTGTTGACACTGATGTACAAGGCCAGCACGCCAGAGATGGAAGACTATGTGCGCCACACGCTGAAGGACTTGAAGACCCTCACGCGTGGATTGTCAGCGAGCGACCGCAATTTGTCGGGAGCCTGCGCCGAATGGAAGACCGACATGGCACAGCGCTTGGCTGAGGTCGATTGCGATCTGCAATGGTCTGCCAGTTGGGATCAGGATCAGGAATTGAGCGTCGTGCACTGGTCGGCGGTGACACGCATCTTGCGAGAGCTCGTCAGCAATGCCATTGCCCACGCCCACGCAAGCAACGTGCGCATAGAGTTGAACCTGGAAATGGAGCAATTGGTGCTGAGGGTGCAAGACAACGGCAACGGCAAGTCCCCCGAGCTCTGGGCGCACGGACTGGGTTTGAGCGGTGTGCGCAAGCGCGTCAAGCAGCTCGACGGCAGCGTGCAGTGGAAATCAGTGCAGGATGCCGGCATCCTGTGCGAGGTCCGCATCACGCTGCGCAAGCCCAGCGATCTGCGTTGGAGCTGAGGCGGCAAAGCCGCGCGCCGGTGCTGCATGCGGATGCAGCGCCGACGCATTGATGCCTCGTCCGCGCCGCCAGCGCCCAAGCGCGCAGGCACATTGCCTGATGCAGGGATTGCCATCTGGTCGTCAGAGTTGGTCTTATGTACCATGCGCTGCCGGCTACGGGCCGGCGCATAGGGAGCGAGCTCAATATGGCGGCCAAGCGAGCACAGGGCAGGCAGCAGGGGTCAGGTCTTGACGGTAGCGGCGCATCGATGCTGCCACTGCTTGATGCCGGACTGCGCATGAACGAGCTGTCCGGCAGCGAGGCTCTGTACAAGTTCCTGGTCGACAAGGCCAACGAACTGTCGGGCGCCAGGCGTGTGCTGCTGGTGCTCGACACGCCCGATGGCTTGTGCATCGTCGGCGCGCGGCTGCCGCAAGGCGAAAGCGAAGCCGCGCTGCTGCACGCCATTGCAGCGTGGCTGGCGCAGGCGCGCCGCACGCGCGCAGTGCGCCTGCGCTTTGGTCCCGACGGCGCCGCACCGACAGACCAGCGTTCGTGCATCGTCGCGCCGCTGATCGCCCAGCGTGAACTGCTCGGTTTCCTGTACTGCGACATCGAGGGCGCATTCGGCCGCTTCGACGACAGCGACCGCGACCTGTTGGAGCTACTGGCCAGCCAGGCTGCCGTGGCGCTGGCCAATATCCGAGCCACCGAGGGCCTCGAGAGCAAGGTGGCCGAGCGCACGGCCGAGCTGGAGCAGCGTGCCGGCGAGCTGGGGCTGATCAACAGCATCCAGCAGGGCATGGCCGCAAAGCTCGACTTCCAGGGCATCGTTGATCTCGTGGGCGACAAGCTGCGCGTGGTCTTCGGCAGCGAGGACCTGAGCATCCGCTGGTGGGATGACCAGGCCGACACCTTGGAGATGCTCTACGGTGTCGAGCACGGTCAGCGCCTGCCCAGGCGGCCGCCCGCCAGGGTGCGCCCCGAGAACCAACGTGCGCAGCGCCTGCTGCATGAAGGCATTGGCGGCTACCTCGGCACGCATGAAGAGCAATTGGCTGCCGGCATCGGTACCGCCGTGCCCGGCACCGACTGGGCCCTGTCGCTCATCGCCGCGCCGATCCATGGCAGCCAGCGTGTGCTCGGCATGATCGTGATCGAGAACCACGAGCGCGAGCATGCCTACGGCGAGGCCGACCTGCGCGTACTGACCACCATCGGCGTAACGATGGGCACGGCACTCGAAAACGCCCGCCTGTTCGACGAAACGCAGCGGCTGCTGAAGGAAACCGAGCGCCGCGGCTCGGAGTTGGCGGTCATCAACAGCATCCAGCAGGGCATGGCTCAACACGACGATTCTTTACAGCCTCTCCAAGCAAAAGCAGGCCAAGGCGTTGACCGATCTGTATTTCAATCCGCCGTTGGATCGGGTCGGCATGCTTGACTGGAGCAAGTACGACCAGGTCGTCAGGCAGGGCTACTCGCACGGGCTGGCAGTGCTGAGCCGAGAACCCGTCAAGGCCACCTGACCCACGCCTCGCTTCAGTCATTACGCGCCGCGCCGATCCACTGCAGAACGACTGCGCTCAGCATCGCCGCGTCATTTGCCGGCACGCCCATGTCGAAACCGGCGTGGCGCAAGTCGGTGGCCATCTCGGGAGTGGTTCAACCGAAGCCTGCCATCTTGCCGGCGGTCCGCTTCGCGGCAAGCACAGTAGCGACACGCTTGGCAAAGAGAAAAGCCGGAAGCACCAACATCAGATGCTTACCGGCTTTCGCTTGTATTACTTGGGGTGGCTGATGGGGCTCGAACCCACGACAACAGGAATCACAAAACGTTCCCCGCGTGGCTCGGTCATAAAGATCAAGGACTTACAGAAGCCAAAGAAGCGCAAAACGGGCTGATCCGGTACAAGTACGGGTACAAATTGGCTGAGCACGAAACAAGGGCGGAACAGAGAGAAAAGGGTCGAGGCTAGTCTCCCGGCCCAGCAATCCGGCGCTCGACCTCTCCTTTGAAAATGATTTCAAAGAATACGCGCCAGCCGGACACCACGCTCTTGTCGATCGGCACGAACGCTTCGACGATGAACTGCTTGCCGTCCCACGTCCTGACTTCGTGGTGCATTACCCACCAAGGAGCATGGACACTCGGAATCCCTATGCGCTTGGGGTGATGGCCCGGTACTGCGCCCGATCTACGCCAAGCCAGCAGCGCATTCAAATATCTCCAGTGAGCCCAGATCAAGCAGTTGGAGCGCATCAGTCATCCACGCGTTCCGATCGCTACATTCGGGTCAGCCTGGGCTTTGCCTCGGAAGTAGGAGGCAATGCCAAGGATGGGCAGCACGGTGCCGCTGATCGCCGCCAGGGCGCCCAGCACGAGGGGCAGAGTGGGCAGGGCAGCCGAGGCCTGCATAGACCCCGCCATCACGCCGCCATAGACGCCCAACACCAAGACCGAAGCAGCGGCGGTATTGATGCCCACCATGAAGCCGATGAACGGCCGCCAGGCGTAGGTAGGCCAGTGCTCAGCCTTCGCTTCGGTCTGCATCGTGGCGTTCACCGCCTGCACCGCGGCCGTCTCTGAGGCCAGTCGGTTGGACTCGGCCTGCACGACGAGCCCTTGCAGGTCTACCTGGCGCGTGGACTCGATCTGCTTGAGCTTGACCGCTGCGTCTGGATTGGTGGCGAGCGCCTGGCTCACTTCGTCAGCGCTGTTGCCGACACCGAGCGCAGATGCCACCATGGCGCCGACAGCGCCACCAGCTGGGCCTCCGATCAGGGTGCCAAGCAGCGGCGCAGCGCTGCCGATTGTTGATGCAATATCTTTCCAGTCCATGGTCAGTTGTCCTTCGCTCCAAATTCAAGATTGGTTGCCGCCCGGTTCGCCCAGCCGCGCCCAAAAGTGGGCCACGTTGATAGACCAGTCCAGAACCGCAGTCGTTGAGCAACGAAGCGCATCAGCACGTCGTTCACATCCATGCTGGCCAAGGCGGCGGCGCTTATCGGCCCCCAGTGCCCGTCGTCAGCCACGCCCACGGCGGACTGGAGCTTCCTGATCGCGGTCTGGATGCCGCTATTCACCGCGAAGTCGAAGACCTGGAATTTGACGGCAGGATGCGCATCGCCGATCGGGTTCCAGAAGTCTCGAAGGTAGATCGCCTTTGCCCCAGCTTGCGTGAGGTTCGCAATGTCGACATCCGGATAAGAGCGCTTGGAAATGCCCCAGTTTGTCTCGCCGCCGGGGTCTGCGGGGTTGTTGGTGTAGCCGCCCTCGTTACCGAGGATGCGCGCGAAGGCGTCGTCGAATGTCATGGCTTGTCGGCCTTCCCGTCGAGTTTGCCTTCGATCTTGTCGAGCTTCGTGAACAGGGCCGATGCCAGCTTGTCAAGATCGTCGCGCTTCACGTAGGAGCCGGCCACCAGCACCTCGATGTGCTGCACTTTGTTGGTTAATTCGGTATCGGCCTTCTGCAGACCATCAATGCTGGCGCGCAGCGAGTTGAGAACCCATCCACCGAGAATCCCGGCGAGCCCGATGGCTACGTTGAATGCGACTTGGAGGTCCATTCAGAGATCCTTCGCTGTGAACTCGCATTCATCTGCATAGTGATTGATTGACACAGCGACTGCACCCGCCGTGTTCTGGTCTGCAGTCGGCCAAATCTGCTGCCCGGCTGTCAGGTAAATCTGAGCCGTTGCGCTATAGGACTGATACCCAGCGTTGACTTGATAGCCATAGTTGGTTCCGTGGGTGTTCGTGCCATCGTAGAACCCGCACCGCACCCGTGTCCCTATCGCTACCGTCAAACCAAACTTCACCATGAACTCATAAAGTCCAGCCCTTGGGGCTGTGAACACTGTATTGACGCAGGTAAGTGCCGCACTTCCCAACGTTCCTGGGGATGTCGACAGGCTGTAAGTTGACCCACTAGCGCCAAGCGTCCCAGTCAGCAGACCTGTGATTACCGTCCCGACCGGGATACCTGCACCGTACAGAATCGCGCCGAGGGTGAAACTGCCCGTCGCTAACGATGTCAGCGTCAAAACATTGGTCGCCGTGCTGCCGGTGAAGGCCGCATTGTTCAACGCCAGCGGATTAGAGTACGTCGACATGGGCTGGCTCGCGAACCCAAGTTTTCCAGCTGCTCCCGTGTACCCCGTGTTAGGAACGATGGACACAGCGGTTGACCCAAGCGCAATACCGATCGTCTTGTCAGCGGTGTTGAAGAGGGTCTTCGTCCGCTTGGTGATCTGATACACAGAACTGGTTGCCAAACCACTCAGCAGTGTCGCTATCAGGTAGGCATCTGTGATGCCTAGGGCGCCGTTGTCGGCATAGTCGATGTCAATCGACAGGCTTGAGATATTGCCATCGCTGTGGCCGTCAATCCATACCCCAAGATTCGCGAGTGTTCCGCCCGCCTCAACTCGATGGAACATCTGCAGGTCGATGTTGTTGACGTTGGCCGACGCCCCTCCACCCAAGGAGACAGCCGTGCGAGGGTAGTAGTTTGCGCTGGCATTTGGCGCAGTTTGAAATCGGTTGATGAACCGGATTCCGCCGAAATTGGCCAGCGAAGACTTGTTCAGGCGCAAGCCGTTCTGAACATTGTCAAGTTCTGCCACTGAGAAGTAAAACCGCTGGGGACTTCCACCCACGGCACCAGCCTGGGTGCCGTCGTCGAAGGCCCAGCCAGTGCTGTTCGCTACAACGAGCTCGCCCATCTTGCAGCCAGAACCCATGCCGAAGACACCGCCCAGCCCGCCGCCTACGATGCGCACCTGATTTCCGATCCACGAATCCATTCCTACAAAGTTCAGATTTTGGATTGCCCACCCAGCGCAACTGTTAGCCTCAAGAATGTCGAAGGTAACGTTGCTGCAAGCATTCGGGTCCGGGTTGTTTCCGCCACTCAAGGCCTGCGGAATAGTCACCAGGTCCCCCCTCAGTGATGTCCCAACCATGCGGCCCAAGCGCAGACCGTTTACTCCCTGGACACTGATGGCTGAACGTAGGGATGCAACTCCCCCCGTAGCGTCAGTGAACGTCACACCTCCGTGAGATCCGCCTAACCACCCATGCCACGCAGTTCCAATAGACCAGCCATTCGTCCACGTCAGGATTGGTGCGTTCGTCGCCGCAGCTGCATCGACAGAGAAGATGGTGGCGTTATACCCGTCAGTCGTAATATCCGGCCACGCTTTGTCGGTCTGTGCAGTGTTGAACACCAGCACTCCCGTCGTGATCTTGTAAGTCCCAGCAGGAATATGCCCGCGGCGTTTCGCCAAGATGCAAGCGTTGTAGAAAGCCAGCAGCGCTGCTGTGCAGTTGGCTGCGCCGGTGTTGTCTGCGCCGAAGTCCGTGACAGCGTTGTACGTCTGCCCGAGTGCGGCCTGCACCGTAGTTGCTATGGCACCTGTGGCAGATTGGATGAATCCGATAAAGGACGCGCCTGTAGAACTGGCCAAGTCTTTGAGCCACTTGCCTATCGTGCCGGCGGCGTAGCCCAGGGCGTAGCTGAAGCCAACCTGGCCGGCGCCTTTTGTGGCGGTGACGCTGTTCGTCAGATCGGTCGCGAGCTCGGCTGCCGAGCCGCCTGCAGGAGCGACGGCAGCCGGATTGCCGAATGAGTCGAAGCCGAGCAGATAATTGGCCCGCATGGCAGCCGTAGGAAGCTCAGTCAGAGTCTCGCCTACCGGGCCACGAACCGATCGTTGACCCATCACAGAATACCCTTCCTGGATCGCCAGCCACAGACGGTCGAAGTCCAGGTTCACCGTTTCGGCGAGGAGGTCACCGTTGTCCTGGTATTGCGTCGCTCGAACGAGCTGACTCTCTCGCAATACCACCACCGTCGAGCCGCTTGCTGGGGCCACAAGGAGTGTCACCGTGCCGCCAGCCGTGATGTTCAACCCGGCGACGGTGTAATCGACGTCAAGCACCTTTGTGCTGGTCACGCCGTTGGTGTCAGTCACCCGCACCGTCAGGTCGGCAGACTGAAGCAGCAGAAACTCGAAAGCGAAGACGGTGGTGACACCGTTCGCGACGTAGGAGTTGATCGGGGTTTGTTCGGTGACAGCCATGCGCGCCTCTGCAGAGGGCGCACACCGGGATCACACTATGCCGACTTCAAGCTCAATCTGGTGCACGCCACTTGATGGACGCCAATCGTCGGCGCGAGCGCCGGACGGAATCCCGTCACCAGGCGGGGCGATGGCGCCGGTGATGCGCTCGGGCGTTTCGCTGATGGATCCGGCCGCGGCGTCGAGATAGTCGTCGGGCTGCTCTTTGACTGCGGGGTTCCAGTCACGCATCTGAGTGGGCAGCAGGCCTTTACCTTCTTCGCCATCATCGGAGTCGAGCACAGAGACATGCGCCCACAGTTGATCCTCGGACTGCAGCAGCGGCTCCAGGGCCTCCAGAATGCGCTTGTTTTTGTTGGTCATGGCATCCTCTTCGGCCACGCCGCAGCGCAGGCCCCGCTGCTTCAGCGCCCCCTTGAGCACCGCCGGAGAGAATTTGCCGATGCCATTGGTCTCGATGGTCACGCGCGGCAGCCGCAGCTCATCGATCAGGTCGCAGAGCTGAAACACTTGGCCGCCGGTGATGGTTTTGCCATCCTCGGCGAACTCCGCCAAGTCGCCGGTCAGCGCCTTCACACGATGCAGATAGCGCCGGCCGCTCTCGTCTTGCAGTGTGGCGGCCACGGCCGAAACATCGGATCTCAACTTGCCGCTGGCCGGATCCCACCGGCAAGAGGCACCCACAATGCGGGCGCCGCCCAGCAGCATCACCCATTCGCCATTGGCGCGCTTCCAGACCGGCTCGCAGTCGTAGGCCACCATACGGTCTGGATTCAGGCGGATGTCGTGAATAGGCTTGCTGTGCAGCTGGTACTGAGAATCCCATTCGTTGATCGTGCGCGTCTTGCGCCGCCGCTTCAGCAGCTCAGCACGGTCGAAGCGCTCGGGCCAGGCGCAACCGGCATAGCAGTCCACCAGGCCGGAGGCCACTTTCAGCACCAGGGTCTTGCCGCGCATGATGTAGTCGCGGCCCTCCTCCAGCAGCTTGGCTGGCTTGCCGATGCCGGAGAAAACCAGCTCTGGCACGAAACCCAGCGGGTAGGTGCCGGGCTTGGAAAGCTCAATGCGATGCGCTTGTTCAAACATGCGGATGGTCAGGCAGTCAGCGCCAAGCTGCTCCTGCTCGTCGTAGAGTGAATCGTGGGTGTGCGGGGTACCGATGTACAGCTGTCGGCCGCCGGGCACGAGGATGTGCGTCTGCTCGCCCAGTCGATAGCGCAGCTTCTCGCGCGCCTCGGGCGTCTGGATGTTGCGGGGTACCTCGACGTCATCGTTCTGGCACTCATCGGCCCGCGCGCTGGTGACATTGGACAGGATGCCCTTGGCGTACATGCTGGCGTTGCGCGGGTCGGTGGCACCCTCGACCCACCACTGCTCGACGCCGCCATCCCGAAACATGCCGCGCGTCAGCGGGTGTCCGCGCAGCACGTTCTGCGTGTCGCGGCTGGTCTTGTAGGCCGTGCCGTCCGCTTCGGACTGGTGAAGGATGCGGTACTCGCGGTTCTGGTAGTAGCGCCAGGCGTTGTACACCGCCAGCAGCGTGGACTTGCCGAAGCCACGGAAGCAGCGCAGCACCGCCAGATCGGCGCGCTTTTCCAGCCAGATGCATGCCCGGTGGTGGATTGTGGGCACCTTCCACCGGCGGTGTTTGGCCCAAATGAGAAAGAAGGCCAGGAAACTGATGTCACGACTTGCCATGCACGCGCTTATCGAAGGCGGCCTTCTTGCTGGAGTGCGACCCCTGCTGCAGCTCCTTCATCAACTTCTCGGCCTCAGCATTCGCGGCAGCAACCTCTGCGTCGAGCTCGGCATCTTCGTCGCGCACGGCGCCCGGGCTGGACTCGCCGCCGGCCGACTTCTCGCGCACCAGCTGCACGATGCCGACGATTCGCTGCACGACGGCCAGCGTCGCCACCGCGTTCTTCTTGACCCAGTAGCGATCGCCGCGCGTCTGCTTGTCCATGGCAGCGACCAGCAGGCCGGCACCTGGCCAAGTCGCCGGATCGGACTCCTCGAGGAACACATCGGTCAGCTGCTCGGCGCGAAGCTGCAGTTTGTCGAATTGGTCTTGGCGCATCACCCACCCCCTGCAAGTTGCTCAAAGCTAGGAGCCCGATCAGGCCCACCGGTGCCGGGCTGCCACCAGAAGTCTTGACCCCAGTCCTTGCGGGCTTTGGTGCGCATGCGCTGCATGTAGCCTGGACTCAGATTCTCCTGCAAAGCCTGCAGTCCCGCATGATCAATGGCCGCCTTGGCGTACCAGAGATTGACCAGCGGCAAGTGCCCACGGGAGAAGCGCAACGCCTCGGCTCCGGCATGCGTGTCCTTGCCATTGATGTATTCGTCGGCGTTGCCCTTGGTCAGTTCCCACACATCGGCCAAGCTGCCAAAACCCGGACCCAGCAGAGAGCGGCCCAGCGTGTCCAGCGTTCCGCGGTCCTCTGCTGTGTCGGCCAGCAGCATGTCGCCAATGAAGCCCAGTCCGCCGCCCTGGGCTACGGCGCGCGTCCAGAACTTCGGCGTGGTCATGTCCACCGGATCCTTGCTGCTGACGATCTGCTTCGTCTGGAATGCGATAGCGCCCAGGGCTGACATGCTGGCCAGCATGGCGCCTGCATAGGCTAGCCGGTTGGCCAGCAGCGGAGCACCCTCCATGCCCTGCGGCGTCTCCAGCATACGGCGCCAGTGCCGCGACATCATGGCGATGGGGAAGCTCTTGAATTGCATGACCGCCCGGGCGAGCTCGCCCTTTATCGTGCCGGCCTGCGTGGCGCCGGCGGTGGTGATCGCGCGGGTTGCCAGATCCGGATTCAACACCGCGACCTCGGACTCATCCGACAGCATGCCGATGTACTTGGCGACGATGGCGCTGGCGTCTGCATGGCCCGTGGCATAGATTCCATCCGGAGTGATCACATCGGCGCCGCGGTACTGCTCAGGCGTAGCGCTGCGGATCACCTCCCAGTCGGCCTCGGTGAGGCCCTTGGACTCCAGGCGCCAGCGGTCATATTCTGTCAGCGTCGGCCAGTCGGTCTTTGCCAGCCGACCGATGCCCTGCATGTGAGTAAGCTGGAAGGCGCGGCGCAGACTGTCGGTCCAGAAGTTCATGAGGGACAGCCGCATGGTGCTGGCCGCGATGCGCCCGCTCCAGCTCCGGGCGACATTCTCGCCGCTCCAGCGGTTCAAATCGCTGATCATCGATTCGGCTATGAGACCGTGCGCGTTGGCGAAGTCCTTGGCTTCGGCCCCGCCGGCCGTGGCCAGGTTGCGCATCGCATCCCAGTAGCTCAGCTTGTTGAAGCCGGTGGTGACGAAGTACGTGCCAATGTCCGTGATGCTGGACAGCACGGCCCCCTGCAGCTTGCCCAGGGTCTCGACGTTGCGGATGTGCTGGCCCACCTGTGCCAGGCGAGCGCTTTGCGGCGCGCCGCTGGTCCCGCTCAACAGGTTCCAATAGCCATCGAGAAGGTTGCCGAACACACGCTGCGGGCCACCGTCTGCCCGGTCCGCCAGATCGAACTGCAGCCGCATCTGCGCATTCGGGTTCGGTCCGTAGCGCTCGACCAGGCCGATGTCGCGCGACAGGCCGCCCAGGTGTCCGATCATGGCGTCGTACATGCTGCCGGTACCGAACTTGTTCAGATAGGCCAGGTACTGCTCGCCGTCCTTGAAATGGATCTCCCGCGACTCGCTGCCACGGTTGGCCCTGGCACCGGCGCCCTTGAATGTGCCGGGTGCGCTCTTGTTCTGGCCGTCGCTGCTGATGGTCTCCCATGCCCCGCGCAGCATGTCCAGTACCTCGGCATCAGCCATGCGGCTGCCGTCCTCGCGCAGATAGCGGCCTCGGTCCACCAACGGCAGCACCGTCTGAGCCCATGCGTCTTGGCCCTTGGCCAGCACCGCCATCTGATCATGGGCCTGCGGCAGATAGCCATAGTCCAGACGGCCCACATCGCCGCCGGCTGCGTTGAGTCGCTGGCGCAGGGCCTCGGTGACGTCGAGCCATGCCTGGGCGCCTGCGCGGGCTTCTGCGTTGCCGGTGCCGGCCCTGCCCTGAGCGAACACCTCCAGTGCCAGGTCGCGCGTCATCTTCGGGTTCTGCGCATCGAACAGCACCATCAGCGCGCGGCGGCCGACGCTGGCGCCCTGCTGGTTGTCGGCAGCCTCGATCAGGTCGAACAGGTGCCGCGTGCTGTCGCGCTTGATGCCGTCGATGTAGGCGTGCGAGAGGTTCATGTCTTCGACCAACGCGTCTGTGCGGCCCTTGCTGCGCCGCGCGATGGTGTCGGCAATCCGGTTCTCGGTCTCGGCGGTCTTGATGGCTTGGCGCTGGGCATTGACCACCTTGCGCGCGGACTCGGCCTGGATGTCGGCCTGGGCCTGCTGGGCGGCCAGCATGTAGCGCTGGTCCGTGCTGTAACTTTGCCACTGAGGATCGTTGCGCGCCATCCTACGCAGCGTGCCGGCCATTCGGTGATCGATTGCCTTAGCCTGCGGATCTGTGAGAGCATTGCGTCCCTGTGCTGCGCGCGCCGTGTTGATCTGAGCTCTGCATTTTGGATTCATCGAATGGACCTTTCGGCTTGGTTTGGAGTGCTGATCCTGCTGCTGGCGCTGGCCTTCATTCCGCTGTCAGCCTGGGCCGCGACCGGCTCGCTGGCGCGTGCGTGGCAGGCCCTGCGGCAGTACCTGCTGATCATGGGCGCATTCGTCCTGATCGGTGGCGGTGCCGGCATCATTGCTGCGATCTCCGAGCACGGCCTGGGCCCCATGTGGGGCGCCATCACCAGCCGTTGAGCAGCGCGCATTCGGCCGCCGCCTGCATCAAGTCGCCGTCCAACTTCATATCGTCGGCTTCGGCCTTCACCGCGGCCAGCACATCGGCAAGGCGCATGGACTTGTCCATGCCGTCGAGCTGCACCAGCAGATCTGGATGTTCTGAGGTAATGCGTTCCAGCCGCACCGAATTGGCGGCTGCTTCGGCCTGGTCGGCTACTTGCGCGCCAGGACGTTGCGGTTCAGGTTGCTCACCAGTTCCTGGCCGATTCCGTTGTGGAACTCGTCCAGCTTCTGGCGCTGCTCTGCTGGCGTCAGCTGATCCCAGACCCGAGTTTCCTTGGGCGGGCTTGCCGGCGAAACCGGCGTAGGTTTCTGCAGAGATACGGCCTGCTTCACGCTCGCGCTCCAGTGCAGCGGCAACGCGCTGCTCGATATCATTGTACTTGATCTGGCTGATCCACGAAACGTCGCGCTGGGCGGCCGCGCCCTTGCCGAGGTTGTTGTCCACCACGCTGACCCGAACGTGCGGGTTGTCGGCGTACTCGGCGGCCAGGCGTTGCACAACGTCGGCGGCGCCCAGATGGGTCTTGATGTGCTCGGACAGGGGAACTGTGCGGCCAGTGCCGAACTCCGCGCGCTGGCGTTCAGCCCGCGGGAGTGCGCCGTTCACCAGCGCATCGACAGGATCGCGCACGACCATCGCGATATGAACGTCCTTGCCAGCCTCGAGCGCCTGCTCAACCTTGGCCTTGGCACTGTCATAGGTGTTCATGTTGGTGTCATAGACGATCTGGGCCCGCTCGGCCAGAGCCGCCACGCCAGGTGCATTTTTGATCGCTGTCGATTTTCCTGCGCCGGTGCCGCCGGCCGTGAACAGTACGATCGGGAGCCGGTCGGGCACTGGGGGCTCCGCCAGTTTGCGGGCATAGAGATCCTTGATGAACTGGCTCGCGGGCTCGTGCACGGCCGCCGACTTCGTGCGGTCAGCCATGTAGTCAGGGCTCAGTTCCCGCGCGATATCGACGTTCAGAACGCGCCCGCCCTCTGAATCCGGCAGTGCCGAATAATCGTGCACCGCCCCTTCGAAGTCGCTGCTCACGCGATCTGCGAGGCGCGACTCGATGCCACGGTCGATCGGCGACAGCGACTCTGCGCGCGGCACCATCCCGCCTTCGATCTGGTCGCGCATTTCTCCAACGCGCGCAGCATCAAGCGGCCGATTCGCCAACAGGTCGGTGACATCTACGCGCTGGCCGGCAGCAATCTGGTCGATAGCCCTGGCCATGGCGGTCTCGTGCAGATCGTAGCCACGCCAGTCGTCTGGACGGAAGGGCGAGGCCTCGCGGCGCTGCTCCAGCGCCAGCAGCGTGCGCGCCGCGTCGACGTGCTCATCAGCCGGACGGCCGGTCATCGCCTCGCGCGCTGCGGCGGCGGTCGGCGTCTCCTCGCTGGGCACTGGCCCCGAGCGGAAATCATCGACCACTTTGGCAGCCGCTGCGGCCCGGTTCACGCGCAGACCATGAACGCCGAACGCCGCCGGCACCAGGGTGGACACGGCCAGCCCCACCGGGTCGAATGGGTCGTACTGCTCGGACAGATTGGAATAGTCGGCCGCTTGCAGGATCGATCGCACCGCCTGCTGCTGCCCGATGAACGACAGCGGCCCGCCGGTGGCCACTAGCGCCGCAGTCTCAGCGGCAGTGCGACCGGCCATCGGCAGAGCCACGCTGAGTCCTGACACCACACCGATGATGGCGCCGGCCTTGGTGCGGGTGGCGATGTCCACACCCTGATGCTTCAACTCATCAGCCGCGGCCATACCCTCGTCTGTGCCGGTAAGCACGGGGCCGACTACGGGACCGCCGGCAACCGTGTAGCCCACTGCCTTGGTGGCGAAGCGTGCGAATTCGAACACCAGGCGCTCGGCCGTGTGCGCGCTCTCCGGATCCGGGCTGTAGCCCTTGGCAACGCCGCGCAGTAGGTCGCCGCCCTCGCTACTGAAGTCCATGCCCTGGGTGCGCAGCTTCTGCGCGGCCTGGTCCGTCTGCTGGCGCTGCTGGTCGGTCATGTTGCCGAACATGTCGCCGGTGTAGGTAGCGCCGCCCACCTGGCCGAAGGCGCCCAGCACGTCAGCGAAGAAGCCCCCGGACTGCGCCGCACCAGCAGCAACGCCGCGAGGTGCGGCGGTGGTGAGTTTCCAGGCGCTGAAGGCGGGGCCGGATGGCTTGGGCAGCGGCTTGGGGTTGGCTATCAGGTCCTGGGCGCCGCGCAGGTTGTCAGCCTGGAACAGGTCATCGAGCATAGGGGACCTCGATCACGATGGGCTGGTTCTTGGCGTTGGCTGCGACCGATCCGCCGGCCTGCACCACGTAGCGGCCCCGGCCCACAGTGCGCAGTTGAGCGCCCGGCAGGCTGGTCAGGAACTGCTGCGCGTCCATGGCTTGGCCGCGCACGTAGACTTTGCCATCTGGAAGCTGGGCGCCGAGCACGTCGGCTGGGTAGTTTTTCAGCCGCTGGTCCAGGTCCTGGCGCTCTACGCCAGCCGGCAGCACGATGCGCGAGCCGTTGCGGTCCTCGATGGTGCCGCCCACCGCCAGGCGCAGCGCGCGACGCATATCGTCTTCGCTGCCGCCGGCTCCCTCGGACACCATGCCGGCCAGGATGAAGCGCGCCGCCTCAGTGGTCATCTCGATCTGCTGCGGATTACTGAAGACGGCCGAGGCCCCGGCATAAATGCGGGCACCCCAGCCATCGACCGGGGTTTTCTCTTCCTTGATGGTTTTTGCCTTCAGCGCCTCGGAACCCTTCAACACCAACTCTGCGACGGGTCGGTCGAAAGTCGTGCGCAAGGCCCCCAGACCGAAGGCGATAGCGGTGGCCCGGTCGGTCTTGTCCAACTGAGCGGCCAGGGCTTGGGACTGCTGTGCAGGCACCGTGGCGGCCAGCGTCTGGATGGCGGTCGCACGCTGGTCAACTGGCATGGTCTTGAGCATCTGGCCCAGGCCCTGCGCCTCCTGCTGCGTCAGCGGCGGTACCGGCCGCCCGGCCCAGGTCTGCACCCGCTCAGCCAGCACAGAATCTGTCGCGCAGCTGCTCGATCATGCCACCCACACCGCCGCCCATGTTAAGCGGCGGCAGTGCCGTGATGACGCCACGCTCCAGACCGGCGCGTAGCGGATCGGCGCCCAGGTCGTGCTCGCTGCCATTGAGCACCGTCTGCAGCTGCTGCCGGCGTTTGTCGAGTTCCGGGGTGCGCCCGCGCTGCGCGATCATGGCGTCGAGCTGGGTCAGGGCCTCGCGCTGCACGGTGATCGGCTGAGCGGCCAGGCCGCCGGCTTCCTTCGCCTGCTGAGCCAGAGCCACGATGCCGGCCTGGTACGGCGTGCCGGCCGTAGCAGACAGCGCGCGGTCGATGTATTCGGGCGCCAGCGAGGTGCCGCGGTCGGCCATGTTCTGGAAGGTGTTGAATTCGGCTTCGGCCACTTTCAGTCGGCGTTCGGCCTCGCGCTGGGTGCGCTGGGCGCGCAGCTCGTCCTGCTGGTCCATGCGCAGCCGGTACGCCTCGGCTCGGTCGTTCAGCGTGGCGCGCTTTTGCGGGTCGATGTCGGGCAGCTCGTTCACCATCTTTTGCGCTGCGGTGAGCGCCGCGCGATTCTCCCGACCGGCGCTGATGGCCTCGTAGCCGGTGGTGAACTGGACTTGCTCCTTCCAGCCCTGCTTCAGCTTGGCCAACTGCTCCGGGTTGTAGTTGCTGAAAGGCCCGAGCTGGTCAATGGTCTGCATGGCTTGCGCCTCGGCGCCGCCCGGGTCCACCTTGAACTGGCGCTGCAGGTATTCGAGTGACTGCCCGATGCCGGCGGTGACGTCCTGCCGGTCGCGCTGCTCTCGGGCCTTGCGCACGCCGTTGCCCAAGCGCAGGCTCATGCCCTCCAGGCTCTTGCGCGCGATGTCCTTGGCTTGGTCACGGAAGCCGGGTAGCGCATCGCCCATGATCTTGCCGGAACGCTCGGACCAGGCCTGATCGGCGCCGTCCTTCGGGATGGTGCCCTGCTGAATGCCGGTGGACACTTCGTCGTGTGCGTCGCGCATCTGGTCTTCGGTCTGCTGCAGGCGCAGCATGTCCTGCTGGCGGGCCGCGGCTTCGGCCAGCGCCTCGGCCTTTCGGCGCTCCTCGTCTTGATACCGCGTCTGGTCGGCCATCATCGAGGTGGCGACGTGCTGGCCGACCTGGCCCAGCTGCTCGAGCGCGCGACCCGATGCGACGCCAGCCTCTGCGCCTGCACGGCCGAAACTCACACTGCCGGGCCGAACTCGCGTACCGTTGGTGGTGGGGATGAGTGCCATGCGTCAGCCTCTCGGAACGTAACGTGTTTCGACAGGGGCCGGCGCCTGGGTGCCGCTCCAGCCCGGGCCGTTCGAGCGAAAGCCCGACGCGCGCAGGCCTTGAGAACCGGCGGATAGCAGCGAACCAGCGGCGGCCAAGTAGCTGGCCGAGCGAGCATCGCGGCCAGCCCGGCGTGTGCGTTCGGCCTGGTTGGTCAGCCCGCGCGCCGCGCGCTCTCCGTTCAGGATGGCCATGGCCGCATCCGTCTCGGTGTCCTGCAGCACCTGGCGCTCGGCGTCCAACGCGGAGCCCTCGCCCACCTTCACGCCTGCCGCCACGATGCCGGACAACGTCTCGCCGCGCGCCTTCTCTCCTGCCCGGCGGATGGCCTTGGCGTCGGCCAACGCGTTGTCCTGCTCGACACGGGCCTGGTATTCCATCAGGGCGGCGTCCTCGTTGGCTCCACGCTGCTGGGCTCTGCCTTGCTGCAAGGTGCCGGCCACCGACATGGTGGTGCTGGCTGCAAGCATGACGGTCATCGGGTCACACATGGCCACTCCAATCGAAAATGAAGAATTCCTGGCCAGGGCCGCAGGGCTCGTTGTTGACGGTGAATCCAAGCCAGTTCACGAAGCGCAGCGCCCGCGCATTGCGGCGATGCACCATGTTGCAGAGCGCGCGGAACTCGGCGCGCCACTCGATGACCACAGCACGCGAGATCAGTGCCATCTGCCGGGCGGGCACCTCGTGCAGTGCCTGCGTGCAAAGCATCCACGGAATGCCAACAGCAGCCTCGACTGGGTGTCGCACGCACCCGAATAGGCACACCAGCTGGTCATGCCAGCGCAGGGCTTGCAGCGGCGCATCGCGCAGCGCCTGGTGCAGATTGGTACCGGCGGCGGCAAGCTCTGCCGCATCGTCTGGGTGCAGGTTCGCGGCCAGCTCATCGATGGCGCTGCAGTCGGCGTAGTTGATGGTCAGCATGATCAGCCGCTCACGCTGTGCTGGCGACCGACCGACAGGATATGCATCGGCAGCGGATCTTCTTGGTGCACGGTGATCTCGGAGTCACCGCGCTCCCAGCCCAGCAGCGATATGTCGACCAGGCCGGTAAACGGTATTGGCGACTCATTCAACACGCCAGAGCCGAAGCGCCGGAATGGCACGCGCTCCTTGTTGCCCTGGTTGTTCTGGACCACTGCCCCGATGGTGTTGAGGAACCGCATCATCACCTTGCCTGTGCGCGCCGGCTGGCCCTGGGCGCTGCCGAAGCCGGTTTGCACCTCTGGAGTCAGTAGCGTGCCCGAGCTGGTGAAGTGCAAACCGATCAGCACGCGCTTGCCAGGCCGGCTGATGGTCACGGTACCGTCGACCGGCACCACCGCAGCCGCCATCTTCGCGCCATCTGCCACGATGTCGACCGTTTTACCAGCTAGGTGCGGGACGCTGAAAATGGTGGCACCGGCAGGGTTATCGAAGACCTTGCCGCAGTCGACCGTGATGCCGTAGACGGCGCGCTCCTCGACACCCGCCGGCAATGCGCTGTCCGGGTGCCACGGCTCCCAGGTGTCATCGAAGGCTTCCAGGTAACGCTTCGTCGCGCCATTGATCGTGCGTCGCACGATGGCCCACAGCTGCTCGCGGTCTCCGGCCGGTATCGTGGCCACGCACTCGACCATGCCGTCCGTATCGTGCAGGGCCCAGGCAATCACGCTGGGTTGCTGATCGCGGTCGATGGTGCAGCTCAGAAACTTGCCATCGGCGCGCGCAGCCCACAACAACTGCTCAGCCTCCTGCGCATAGGCCATCGACGCAACGCCAGAACTCGTGATGTGCTCGGCCAGTGCGGTGATGTCCGGCGCTGTGTAGTCGTCCTCGCTGGAACGGAAGGCGAAGGCACGGACCTTACGGCCGGCGCGCTGCACGAACATGGTCTCTTTGTTGACCTGGGCCGGCCGCACCTTGGCTGCGCCGTGGTTGCTCTCCGGCTTGACGCGAACGTTGGTCGGTGTGATCGGCTTCTCGACGCCGCCGCGCATGCTGAATTCGCCCGACTCGGTGAGCACCGTCAGTTCGCTCGTGGCCGAAGTGACATACCTGATGGGCGTTGCGTCGTCGCCGTCGATAGTGAACGAGAAGGCGTCGCTGTCTGCCGTGCCGAGCTCGAAGTCGAGCAGCTCCGCGATGCGAGAGCCCCAGACGGTGCGCGGGAACTTGACATTGCCGGCTGCGATCAAGCGCTGCTGGTGGACTGTGCCGGTGCGCGGGTAGCCATAGATCGGCCCCCATACGACGGACTCCAAGCTCCAGGCCAGCGCAGGGGCCGCAACGATGGACGACAACTCGCGCAGGATCTTGGCACTGACAATTGTGGCGCTGGTGTAGCCGGTGATCTTGCACAGCCCGGCGTTGATGCGAACGATGGCGCCCACATTGGTTGCTCGCCAGCCGGCCGCGCCCAGAGTCAGCGTGATGGCCGCGCCGACCGGGTCTTTAGCGCTCGGCGTGCACGTCGTCTGCGGGCTACTGTCCACTGTCCAGTTATTGGCCGGCAGGTTGACGCTCGGGAAGGCCCGAGTGATCTCAACCGTCACGACCGTCGTGCTGGTGTAGCCGGTGATGACAGCAATCCCGGAATCATAGGTAACGGCGCGGCCAACGTCAGAGTCCAAGAATGTTGCGCTGAATGCCGTCAGCGTGCGGCCTACACCCACCGTAGCCAGAGACAGCGTGCCGAACGGTGAGGCGACAAAGCCGACCTCTGCGAAGGGCTCCTGCGTGAAGGTGGCCTGCGTCAGCACCCAGGTGCTGGCGCCCAAATGCTGCAAGCGGTAGATCGGCCACAGCGGATGGAACAGCCACAGCGTCGAGTCCGACTGCGCCCAGTCCAGATCGGGCAGCGTCGACGAGGCATAGGGGGCTGCGAGCTCAATGCCAGTGTAGGTGCGGTCCGCGTTGTAGATGCGAACCTTGCCCTCGCCGAACTCCAGCATCCATGCATTGCTTGCTCCCTCTACGAACGGCACAAGAATCGAGTTGCTGGCCGAGTCCGACGTTGCCGTAGCCACCTGCAGTGAGCCGGCGCGGCGCTTGAACCCGCCATGAATGACCGGGTGAGCATTGCGGCATCGCTTCAGGCCCGAGGCGTAACGGTCCATGTCTGTGCGGCCCATCACGCGCGGCGACAGCTCGCCGGCGGTGAAGCTGGTCTGTGAGAGCGTGATGCGCGGCATGTCAGTAGTTCCCGCTGAAGCCGATGTGGCGCGCGGCCAGCAGCGGCGACTCGTCGAAGGCGTCGGGCTCGTCTTCCTGTCCATCGACGGTGCGGGCCTCGCGCAGCAGCTGCACCAGCACGCGGTCGATCAGCTCCTCCAGGCTGCCGCTCTGCGTGATCGGATAGGCGAACAGCGAGCGCATGACCTGAGTCATTGCCCAGACCAGCATCGAGTCCCAGGTGGCCGGGTTCTCATTGCGGAAGACATAGCGCAGCTTGCAAACCCGCTCGTCCATAAGGATCTTGCGTCCCTCGATCTTGTAGCGTGGCCGCTCGCCAATCTCGCCCACCGACAGCGTGCGCAGCCAATCGCTGGGCAGCGTGAAGGCCTGGGTGAAGTCGAACGCAGGGGCGACGGTATCAGGCGACAGCACAACCCGCTTGATGGCGCAATTCCATGGATGGCGGCGCAGCACCTGGTCGCGCGCGCTCGGCCATAGGTTGGATGCCAGCCGAGCCTTGTCCGTGTCTTCATCGAAGCCTGCAATCGGGTTGTCGCCGAGCAGCAGCAGCGCGTTGCTACAGATCGAAACTGGTGTGACTGACATCGTTCAGGCTCCAAATGAAAAACGGGGACCGCAAGGCCCCCGCTTGGGTATGCCGGCCGGGGTTGGCCAGCCATTGCGAGCTTCAGGGCGTGGCTGCCAGGTAGTGGATCTCCAGCTCGGCCTGCGCGTTATCGGTCGGATTGGCGGCAAGCAGAGTGGCGTAGATCTCGACGTCCTCGACCGTGGTGTAGCCCACGCCCGCAGCGAACAGCGAGCCACCGTCCAGCTCCTTCAGCCCAGCGGCTGCCACGTCCAGCGTGGCGGCCAAGCCGTCAACGTCAATCACCGCGAGCGTGTCTGCGTTGCGGATGCCGACATGCATGGTGGTGAGCGCGCCGAAGGCGCCGTGAGAAAGCCGGCCGGAGCGCAAGATGCGCGATCCTTTCGGGATTCGAATGCCGGTGCTCCAGGTGTCGTTCTGCGCCCAAGCAGCAACTGCTGGTGTGGTGGCAACCTGTACCGAGATCTTCCCGTGGTCGCAGGGCTGAGCCTTGACCTTGGGGGTGGATCCCAGAGAGGTCTTCTGGCGGCTGTTGAATTCAGACATGGTGTGCTCCTATAGGTGATGCGAGTGGCCGTCGATCAGACGTTCGTGGCGAAGTCGATCTGCACGACCTTCTTCTCGTCCTGGCGGGTGGCGCCCAGAGACAGAACGCCGTAGGCTTCCATCGGGTTGCCGCGCTTTGCCTTGTTCTCGCTGACGTCGGTTTTGATGTCGATGCCGGTGCCGTAGTGCACGGCGGTGCTCGACCAGGCGACGGTGGTGGCCACGTTGGCGCTGGGCACGTCCAGATCCTCGTAAGGAATCCATTCGAAGCCGCACCAGTTGGCGACCTCACCGCTTTCGAGCATCCTCACGGCCAGGAAGTCGGCGCTGGTCAGGGTTGTGTCGCTCAGGATCTGGCGCGCGGCATTGCTGTCGTAAGCCATGAACAGACGAGTGCCGGGCTCGTAGCGCGCATCCGCCTTGTTTTTGCGGAACAGCGTCTTGGCCTGGATGACCTTGGCCTTCGACAGACCCGTGCCACCGGCAGCAATCAGCTGGCCCGCGGGCAGCACGGTGCTGGTGACGGCGCCACCCTCGGCCGAGCGGGTCAGCGATCCATCGAGCAGAGCGCGATAGATCGTCTTGTCCTTGCGGCGCATGGCAGCGGCCAGCAGCAGCTCGACGTATTTGTACGTCGGGTCGGCGACCAGCTTGGCCAGGTCAAACTTGTCGACCACGTAGGGGCCGGCGTCGTAGTCGGCCATGTACGCGATGCGCGTGCTGTGGTCGATGTCCTGGGCGGCTTTGTCCTGATACCGACCGGTGACCTCGCGCATCTCCGAGCTGCCGATGTTGTTCACCGTGAAGCTGGAGCCGTCGATCATGCCGCGGTTGACGATAGTTGCAGCAAAGAAGGATTCCTTCTGCTGCAGGGCGTGGATAAAGGTGTCGTGAAACTGCTGACGAAACGCAGTGGTGATGCTTGCAGAAGTGGACATGTGAAACCTCGTTTTGAGATGTCACGCCGTAGGTGTCGCGGGTGTCCTACTCGGGCCGCTGTATCGGCCGCTACGCTTGGCGTTTCGCGTGCAGCCGGGCATCTGTCCCGGTGTCCGGCTGCCAGGCCGGGCGGGGTTGCGTGAATGTCGCGCCACCCCCCGGACGGAATCCCGTCTATTGCCCCGCGTATTTCTTGTCGTAGAGCGCCTTCACCTTGGCCACCACGACCCTGTGCTCGGGATGCTTCTGGTCGAGATAGGCCGGGTTGGCCTTCAGCGCCTCCAGCGACTCGGCCTCGACAGTGTTCAAGCCCTGCGGCGGCGCGTCTTCACCCAGTTCCTTGCCGACGCGCGCCATCAGTCGAATGAAGTCCGGATCGTTGCCAAACTTCTTATCCAGCCGCGCGGCGTGGTCCTTGTCCTCGGCGAATGCCTGGGCACCGCGAAAGCTGGCATTCAGGCCCTGCTCCATCTCTTGCGGACTGGTCCACACCTTCTCCAGTTCAGCCTGTGCCACGCCGGGGTCATTGCGCTGCTGTTCCGCCAGCTGCATGCGCTGCTGGAACTCGCTGATGGCGTAGGACACCTGGGCATTGTTCAAGCCCTTGGCATGCGCACCCTTCAGGAACCCGGCAAACAGCGGGTCGGTCTTCAGCGTGTCCATGGTGATGCCGGCGGGCAGCTCTGGCGCGTACTCCTCGGCTGTCTTCGGAGGCGCTTCACCAGAGCCCATGCGCTGGGACAGAGAGGTGTAGCCCTGGGCCTGCTTCAGCGCCGATGCTTCCCAGTTCGTTGAGCCGTCCTCGTTCTTGACGAGGTACTTTTCTGGGATGGCTGCGGGTGCGTCGCCAGCTGGTGCAGGCGTTCCTGCAGGTGCAGATCCAGCTGGAGCAGGTGCGGCGCCTCGAGCCATGAGGCTGCCAGGCTCCGGAGCTGGTGCAGCTGGTGCACCGACCGCAGGCGCGGGACTTGGTGCAGCAGCGCCGGCAGCAGGTGCGGGTGCTGGGGCCGAGGGGGCTGCTGGTGGAGCAGCTGGCGCAGGGCCTGCGACAGACGACTCAGTATCCGGGCTTCGGAGTTGTGGTGTGCGAACATACATTGCGATTTCCTTGTGCCGGCCAGGTCACAAGAGCGCGCGCCGGGCCGTGCAGCAATGCGCGCTCTGGGTGGATCAGGTTGGTCGCTCGGCCTTTGCAATCTGAGCGTGAATGTGTTCGATCACTGCCTTGGTGCCGCAGTTGTAGGCCGTTGAGTCGGGCTGGCCCGGTGCGAACGGTGCGCGGCCGAAGAGCTGCGTCAGATCTTCGAGCACGGCCCGTCCGTCATTGAACAGCTCGAAGGCGCTCATGTACTGGTCTGGGGTGGCCTGGAGCATGGTGGGAGAAAGTCCGCTCTACTATGCCGCCGCGACGCGCTTGAACGCGGCATCGGCGGCCATGGTTTGAAGTTGCTGCTGCTGGCCCTGCTGCTCTTGTTGGGCCTGCGCTTGTGATCTGGCGTCGCGGAAGGCCTTGAGCGTCTTCTCGTCGCGCAGCACCTTGGCCGGTGCGCCCAGCGCGTCGCCCGCGGTGCGCAGCGATTGCTCGGCGTCGATCAGGTCCAGGGCCTCGGGCTTGCCGGCCTGGGCCATGAGACCGGCCAGCTCCATCAGCCGCTGAATGGCACTCACATCCTCGAGCTTCTGCGCCCTGGCCAGCGGCGATAAATAGCGAAAGCGGAATGGCTCGCCCAGCAGAGACTCGGGCGCGTCGTCGATCGACACAGGGCCGGGCATGCCGCCCAGCTCAGGCCGGCCGCGTCGGTACATCAGGCCGAACACGCGATCGATGGTTGGTGCCAGGTCCTCGGCCTGGAATCGCCCATACAGCGGACCCAGCAGCTGGCGGATCAGCGCGACGCGCACGTGCACCTCGGTGGCGGTCATCGATGGGCCGTCCTGCGGCTGCAACTGATCGGCCAGCAGCAGCTTGCGGATCTCGGCGCGCAGCGTGTCGGCCTTGCTGAATGTGACATTGAAGTCGGCACCGGTTGGCAGCGCCTTGATGCTGTCAACACTGTTCGCCACGATAACCGTACCGCCGCGAACACGCACGGTTCGTGGGTTCAGCACACCGTCATCCTCGGCCACATAGACACCAGCAGCAGCCCGAGCCAGTGCCACCGATTCCAGCCGCAGCAGCTCGTTAAGTTGGCGAATGGCCGGCAGCGCATTCGAGACCGGGCCGATCGCATACGGGCTGTTCGGCAGCTGCATCCAGCGCGGCACGACGACAGGCAGCTCGTGATAGCCCGACTCACGAACCAGGGCACGCGCGCTGACCTCGATGTGGCAGCTGGCAATCGGCATGTTCTTGGGCAACTTGGCGCCCGGAGCATAGATGCTGCGCGGGTAGATCGCATGCACGAACTCGTGCTTGGCATCGGGCTTGTCGCGGGCGTCGTTCTTGATCTTGTCGCTGACCGCGTCGCCGTACTCGTTCATCGCCTGCTCGGCCGTCAGCTCGAAGCAGCGGTAAACGGTGTCGATCTTGCCGCCCTGCTTGCTGGCCGCGATGAAGCACTGCCCGAGCGCCCACTGGTCGAAGTGCAGCTTGCCGGTGGACTGGTCCTCGTCGATGTAGAGCACGAACCAGCCGGCGCACAGCGAGTCCAGCACCGCCTCGAACTTGGCGCTGTCGTAGTTGCTGCTGTGAATGGCCTCCCACATTTGCTCGGCCGCGTGGTCGAGCCAGCGGCGCTCTTCGTCCGACTCGTCGCCGACATCGATCGCGATCCAGACGCTGTTTGCCGGCGTCATGCCGGACACGACCTGCGAGGACAGAATGCGCGTGCCATCGGTCGCCGTCGAGTCCAGCAGATCGGCCTTCTTGCTCTGCGCACTGGATGCGTCGATGACGGTGCCACCCAGGCCCTGTGAGCGCTCCGGGTATGTGACGTCGAAGCACGCGGCCCAGACGTGCTCATGCTTCGAGCGCTCGGCCTTCATGGCGCTCAGGCGTCGCAGGATGCTGTCGGCGGTTGAGCTCACACGAGGTTCTCGCTGTACCGGC
Source organism: uncultured beta proteobacterium (assembly GCA_963740455.1). Classification (GTDB taxonomy): domain Bacteria; phylum Pseudomonadota; class Gammaproteobacteria; order Burkholderiales; family Burkholderiaceae_C; genus Paucibacter. The sequence continues at coordinate 71,510 of CAVUEF010000010.1, read as the reverse complement.
GGCCACCACCGCCGCCACCGCCGAAGCTGGAACCACCAGCCGTGCTGCCCTGGCTCATCAGCGAGGCCTTGCGTGCAGTAGTGCGCCGCGTGACCGGTTGGATCGAGGTGATCGGGCTGGTGCCTGCATCCGTGGTGGCGTCGCCGAAGCTGAAGGTCGGCGGCGCTCCCTTGGCCAACAGCGAACCTTGCTCACGACGGCGGCGGCTGTCGGAGGCCAGCTTGGCGTTCGCCTTCTGCGCAGCCTCGGCTTCGGCTTTGGCGCGTTCCTCCGCCGGATCGGGCAGCTGGGCCACCGATGAGCCGGACTGCTGCGGCGCGACGAGACTGGACACCGCCAGTCCGCCGACAGCACCCACGATGAGGGATATCGGGTCGCACATAACGCGACTTCAGAAGCGTCCGACAACGGCTGGGTTCGGCTTGTCAGCCTGGCAGACCCATCCCTGTTTCGTCAGAACCGGGCTGGTGATCGAGTGCGGATCGATGTCGACCGCATTGGGAAGGTCGCTGTCGTCGGAAACCGGCGCGGTGGCCGGGATGGGCTTCTCGGCTTTGGCTGCTGCGGCTTTGTCACCGGGGATGCGGACGGCGCGTGTCATGGGCGGGCTCCTCTTTTGGGAAACCGGCGCGGTGGCCGGGATGGGTGCCAGCAATGTCGCCCTGACGCGCGGTCGGTATCCCGTCTAGTCGAAGCTCTTCATGATCGCGCTGATCGACAGCGGCACATGCTTGATCGGCACGTCCTCCAGCTGGCATCCGCAACGCGCGCACCACAACACGACCAGGCAGTGGCCCACCCAGTACGCCGGCTCGCTGGTCGCGTCTTCGTTCACGTAGCCGTACAGCGTCGACTTGCCCACCTCCACTGCGTCGGCGATCTGCTGCATCGACATGCCGACCGCATGCAAATTGGCGAGGATGCGCTGCCAGTCTATGCGGCGCTGGCGGTTGAGGGAGGCGGTGGGCTGGGTCATGGAAACACCTTGCAGATGCGCCACACGATGCCACCCAGCTCGAGCAGCTGGCCGACCGCGACCGACATCGGCGTAATGCGCGCCCCTCGACGGCGAGCGTCACAGTCGACCAGTTTCCTCGGCCTTTGGGCTTGAGAACGATCATCACGCTGCGACTTCATCGAGCAGCGAGGCCTGCGGCTGCACCGGCATGGCCAGCGCCTCGATGGTCACCACGACGCGCGCCTCACCGTCCGGCTCCATGCGCTCGGAAGACAGGCGCCGGACCCACTTGTCATCGTCGATCGCAATGCCCTTGAGCGAGTCCAGCAGTACCTTGTTCGCGTTGTCCAGGTCCAGGCACTGCACGGTGTCGTCCCAGCTCACCGGGTCCTTGCGCGCGCGCTTGGCCCAATCCAGCGGCTGCTTCGGGAACAGCTGCACGGTGATCGCCACGCGGCCGCTGATCGGTGCGCGCACGCCAGCTTGCTTGCAGAGCCCGTCGACGGCCTTCTTGTAGGCCTTGGCCTCGTCGCTGAGCGTGACGATCGCGCGGGTGTGGCCACGCGGGACGAAGCTTCTCCAATAACGATTTGCCGATACAGGCCAAGGAAGCGTCAGTGTGATGGATTGCTGAATCATCGCAGAGCCCTTTCTGGTGTTTCGCCGCGCCGGATGCGGCCATATACGCAGTCCACATCAAGGCCCAGCTCATCGCACCAGTCCTTTATGCACATAGTCGCACCGTCGCGATCGACCAAGATCGTGCTGCGACGGTTTCGGTTCTGCTCGGCTATCGTTGCCCAGCGGCAGTTGCTGGGCTCGTAGTTCCCATTGGTGTCGATCCGATCGATCGTCATACCTTCTGGCCGTTCACCCATGTCAGCAAAAAAAGTATCGAATGAATCGCTCCAGCGCTGGCAAACCCGAATGCCGCGACCGCCATAGTTGACATATTCGTCGGAGCTTTGGTAGTTGCAGCGCTGCTTCATCGCGCACCATGTGTTGTGCGTCGGCGTGCCTTTGGCGCGGTGAGTGGCGCGAGCTTCTCCCCTCAAGCAGCCGCAAGACTTCGTATGGCCGCTGGTCATGCGAAATAGCGCAACGGTGCGCTCGGTGCCGCATTCGCAACGGCAATGCCATTGCGTTCTCCCGAAGCGATCGTTCGCGGCGCGCGACAGAACACTCAGGCGGCCGAACTTGGCAGAGATCGGATACGGCAGCGTCAGCGTGATCATGACCCACTCCAGTTCACCACTAGCACCACCAGGACCACCCAGAACGCGAGATCAGCGAGCCAAACCAAGCGCCGAACGCGCGGATCAAGCGGGTCAAGCGGCGTCCGGCAGTGGCAGTCATCGCCCTGCCCGACCATGCAGTCGGCGCAGCGCTCAGCGCCAGTCCCCAGGCGCACCTCGATTCCCCATTTTCCATTGGAGGGTCGTGTCCGCCCTGAGCTTTTCGACGGCGTCCACTCCTCGGGGCTTAACGAGACTTTCGAGCCAATCGCGGACCCACTCGGTGCCGCGCTCGACGCGAGAGCGAAGCAGCTGGCGGACCTCGCACTGGTGTCGGTGCCCTTCGTCGGATCGCATCGATCAATCCCCTGATTCAGGTTTTCTTGGTTCATGCCTGTTCCTCGAAATGCGCGCGCGTGAGTACCGGAAGTCTCGACAGACCGTGACGGGACCGACCAGAGTCGGGACTGTCACTGTCACGCTGATGTGTCACGTCACGGTGTTGTTCTGTCACGGGCGTGACAACGTGACATCCCTCCTTTAGGAGGGCGTGCGCGCGCGAGAGTGTCACGGTGTTTTTTGCCGATGTGTCACGGTCTTGTGTCACGTTTGATGGTTTTTGTGTCACGGTCAGATTCCTTGTTTCAAGGTGATCACATGGCCTTCGGCGACTTCCATGAAGCCAGCCTTCGTGGCCCAGGTCTTGGCGCGCAGATAGGCCTGGCGACGTGAATCAGCCGACTCGATACCGCACTCGGCATAGAACGCTTTGCGCAGATCCGTCTCCTTACTCCCGTTCTGCAGCAGGCCCAGCAGCAGCTGGTTCTTGCCGCCGCGGCCGGCGCTGCGCTCGTGCTGCATGGCGTCGGTGATGTCTTCGGCGCTGCTCAGGTGGCGCGCGACCAGCGAAGTGACCACGTCGCCGTCATCGTCGGTACCGAGCTCGTGAACGCTCAGCGAGAAAGTCGCGTCGTCGAAGGCATCGCCGTCCTTTTGCTTCGCACAGGTCAGCGTGGCCAGCATCTCCTTCTCGTCGCGAAACACACCGAGCATGAAGTCAAGATTCGCGCGGATGGCGCTGGAGCCGCGGGGGCGCTCGGTCGCCTGGTGGCCCGTGTGGTGGATCAGCAGCACCGCGCACTGCCATAGAGCCCGGAATCGGTTGCCCAGCTCGCGGAAGTAGTTTGCCATCTCGTTGGCGCTGTTTTCCTCGCCGGCATAGGTCTGGCTGAGCGTGTCGATCACCACGAGCGAAGGTGAAACACCCTTGCCTTGTGCTGCCTCCACGACGCGCCAGGCATCTGCGGTCAGATCGAGCGCAGCCGGTATGACGTGAAACGGAACATCGCCCCACTGCAGGCGCCGAGATCTGTGCCAAGCGCAGATGCGGGCCCAAAGACCAGCACCCCCCTCGGCGGCGATATAGAGCACGCTGCCCTGCTGTGTGCGCCTGCCCATCCACGGTAGGCCGTGCGCGATGTGCAGCGCCGCATCGAGCGCGATGAAGCTCTTGAAGGTACCGCTGCCGCCGTAGAGCATGCCGATCGACTCGGCGGGGATCACATGCTTGACCACCCAGCTGATCGCGTGCGAATGCTCGCGCAGATCCGCCAGGCCGAGGATGGGAACGCGTTTCGAGCCGAGCCGGCGCACCTCAGACAAGCGGCCGAGCGCCACCTTGGCGTCGTCGAGCACCTGGGCCGCGCTCTCGTTCTGGAAGGCCTTGGCTGCAGCGTCCTCGACGGTCGAGATGATCGAACGCAGTGTGGCACGCTCGACAATGATCTCGGCATAGCGGCTGATATTGGCCGCGCTGGCCACGCTTTGCGCCAGGGCGTTGATGTAGGCCAGTCCGCCGGCGTCGTCGGCCTCGGCGCCCAAGCGCTCGAAGACCGTCACCACGTCGACCGGCTTGGCGTCTGTGATCAGCGATGTGATCGCCGTGAAGATGGATCGATGCGCGTGCGCGTAGAAGTCGCCCTGCTGCAGCTGGTCGGAGATCTTGCTGAACGCCGAGCTGTCGAACAACAGGCCGCCGAGAACGCTCTGCTCGGCCTCGTTGGAGTGCGGAGGCACACGCAAACGGGCGAATTCACCCTCACCGGGAAGAACTGGCGGCGGCCCATTGCTTGGGACGTTCATGAGCTGCGCGCCCCTTTCGACACGAGACAGAGTTGCCTCATCCACAGCTCTCGCCTGCACTGCTTGGGATCGGTTCCTTCGCCGCAATCGACTCGAACATCGTCCCGTCGTCGCGCCGGCGCACAAGGCCCTGGTGGGCCATCTCATCCGTCAGGCGGTCGATCCGGTTGTAGTCGCGCTGGGCAGCCGCGGCCTGCAGCGCGTTGCGGTAGTCGACCGGGAAGATCTGGGCGCACTCGTTGCGATAATTCATACGTGTGACTCCTCGGCCATTCGTTCCAGATACGCCACGATCTGCCGCGTCTCGGCGACGCTGAAGACCATGCGCTCGCCCTTGCGCTCGAAGATCAGCTGGCCGTCCGACCACAGCGCGATGCGCAGCGCTTCTTGCTCGGCACGCTGACCGATCGCCTCGGCGGTCTCATTGAGCGAATAGGCCACGTTGCGAGATCCACAGGTCTTGTGGACAACGATCAGGCCGGTGTCGATCGCCAAGGTCAGATACGGCGTCAGGCTCATCCCGGACTGACCGATGCAGTCCGCCAGCTCGACGGACTTCACTTGCGAGCCGGGCGGCAACCGGCGCATGAACTGCACGCAGGCGTAGGGAATGGTGCCGATGAGGGGCTCGTAGGTCTTGGTCATGCTGTCGCTTTCATCGACGCCAGCATCGACATCAACTCGGGAAGCATTCCTTCGACCTTCGACAGCACCCGGGCACGCCGCGCCTCATCGTTGTCCATGTACTTGGCTGCCAGATACTCGATCACGGCCCCTACGTCCCCAGTGGATTCGACATAGCCCTCCAGGTCATCCAGATTGAAGCGCTGGGTATCTCCATCAGTCGGATTCAGTTTTCGGCTCAGGGTCGATGGGCTCATGTCCATGTCAGCAGCGATGGTCTTCTGGCTCTTCTGCTGCACTGTCGATCGGTGCGCCACATAGGAGCGCAGCGTCGGAAATCGATCAGGCAGCAGTGGCTCGAAGTTGAGCGTCAGCTGTGATGATTTGGAGGACTGCGCAAGAGATGTCATGTCGCGTTGCGGTCTGTTGCCGTCTCAGAAAGGGACAAAAAAAACACACTGAGCCCCATGGACAAGAACGAAATAGATGTCGAGCGCTGGGCACGGATTGCGCTGGCGCTACTGCTGCGCCGCTGCAGCGAGAGAGCAGCGCACGACATGGAGATCCAGGCCGGCGAGCTGCTGCTGGCGGCGCGCGCTCTGAGGGGGGATGCGTGATGGCGCATCGGTCAGGCTTCCTTCGATTCGACAGTCTCTGCCGTCGGCAACTCTGCCGACCCGTAGATGTGATCGAAGCTGATGGCCAGGCCTCGCGCGGCGCAAGCGCCAATAAGCTTGCGTGCAATCTCGGGTGGTACCGTCTGGTCGCGCACCTCATAGAAAGACACGTTCCCCTGCGTGCACCCAAGTTCTTCGGCAATAGCAGCCTGAGAGATTCCGAGGCGTTGTCTGATCTGGGTGAATGCGTTCATGCGCCAATACTAGCGCCCCTAGTTCGTTGCGTCAATAGGGTCGCTAGTTGAGTTTATGAATAGGGGCGCCAATCATTCCCGCATGGAAGATGCAAACAATCGGCGCGGCAAGATCACGCCAGAAAACAAGACGGAGGCGGAGCTGTTGCTCGCGCTTTGGAACAATACGATCGAAGAGCGCCGAGCCAGGGGGCTGCACACGCAGTCGGCATTCGGCGCCGAATACGACATCGGCAACCAGGCCGCGGTCGGTTTCTTCTTGCACGGGCGCACAGCGCTGAGCAAGAAGGCCGCCAGAGGCTTCGCACGAGGGCTTGGCTGCTCGATTGCAGACTTCAGCCCGCGCCTGGCCAGGGAGATCGACGAGCTCGCGCAGAAATTTGAAGGTGACCGCATGCGCGTGCTATGGCCATTCCCGGGGATTGATCCCGAGAAGGTGCGCAATCTGAAGGAGTCACAGCTTCAGCAGCTGCAAGGCGCCCTATTGATGGTCTCTTCGCAGCTGAACCTCGATATTCAGGCCAATCCACGCCCTTTTGAGATCCGTGATCGGTCCCGCGAGCAGCAAACGCAAGCGGCATGAGGTCTGGCGCCTCAATCTACCGCTTCCCCACTGGAGGAATCGTTTGAAATCACTGGCACTGTGGGCCTACTTCGCGATCGACTTTTCGACCTTCGTGTACCTGACATTGTTCGATGGTTACGTCTACACCTGGTGGAACTGGTTGATCGTTGTTCCACTCAATGCCATCCTATCTACGATGTGGCCAATCTATTGGGTGGTGCTGCGCCCGATATTTGGATAGCCTTGAGGACCGCCATAATCCTTGCCATCGGCTTGTTTTCTGCAAGTGCGCAATCCACCCAGCGCAGCACCAGCGTCAAGCACGAGTTTCACCGCGCAACTCCCTGCCCGGCCAACGGCAACACCCGCGGCGCGTGCCCAGGCTATGTAATCGACCATATCGTTCCGCTGTGCGCTGGCGGCCCCGATCATCCGGGCAACATGCAGTGGCAGACCGTAGCCGACGCCAAGGTCAAAGACCGCGAAGAGGTCAAGCGGTGCAGGGCAAAGCAATGAGCGATGGCCATGACATCACCGCCTGGCTTCGCGTCCATGGCCTGCACCTGCAGGTCATCGGGCAAAGTAGCCTGCACGAAGTTCACATCGGAGAAAGTCGCCGCGCAGCACTGCTGAGCCTCAATGTGGCGCCCGTCGTGGTCGAGGGATCACCACTGCCAGAATACTCAGTAGCACCCGTACCCTTGCACCTGTTTCTAAGCCAAGCAGTGCTCGAACATCTTGCTCACGTACTGCAGGCTCAAGGCGTGCGCCCAGTGGACCACAGCGCAGCAGCAAGACAACTCTCGTAGGCCGCAAGACGCACCGCGCAAGACACCAGCCCACAATACCTGGCCAGGGGGGCGGCAAGGCGTGCATCAGCGCCGGGCTGATCGAACCCATATCGCTGGCCACGATCGCAATGCGCGGCCCCACCTTGATCTCGTGAGGCACCAGAGCGCCGTCGTCCTCAGCAATCCACATTCCAGCAATCTTCATCTGATCTCCTGAGCCCGCCTTGAGCGGGCTTTTTTGCGACCTCAGAAAATATTTTCGCGAAACACTAGCGCCCCTATTGACAGTTGCGCACTAGCGGCGCTATTCTACATCCATCGAACAACCCGATGGAGCACAAGATGAGTGACTGGAAAGCCCAACAAGCAGCGCGAGCAGTAGCTGCAGCCGCCATGCAGGCCGCCTACCCCCACCTTATCGCTGTGGGCGATCAGCGCGGCAAGAACGACTCGCTGAACGCGGCGGCAAAGAACATTCGAATCGAACTGAAGCGCGCCTATCCGGTGATCAAGTTCTCTGTGCGCACTGATCGCTACAGCGGCGGCACCTCGATCAACGTCGATTGGACCGATGGTCCGACCACTGGCCAGGTCGAAGAGATCGCCAAGAAGTACAGCGGCGGCAGCTTCAACGGCATGGAAGACATCTACGAATACAGCCGAGATTCGTGGACCGATGCCTTTGGTGATGCCAAGTACGTGTTCTGCAACCGCGCTGACAGCACGGCAGCCATTGAGTCGGCCATCCGCACGGTGTTCGCTCGCTACCCCAGCAATATGGCAGGCATCGAGCGCCCGACAGCCGCACAGTTTCTGTCCGGACGGCTGTACTCGGTGATCGTCCCGGGCTTGAATGACGCACTGAACGTCCTGATTCGTACCGAGGCTTACCGCCGCACCTGGGCCCTCCCAAAGGCGACGGCCGTTACCGCTACTGCTGATCAGGTGCCGGCATGAGCGCCGCCCTGCAATCTCTGGCCATTGCCATCAGCCCGGCCAACACCGCCGCGATCCTGGCGCGCTGCACGTTGTGGCCCTGGATCATCACCGTTCACTACGTCCGCAAGGAATGGCGCCGCGATGGCGGTAGCGCCCGCTACTACGAGCAGCGCATCGAGATCCTGCAGGCGACCCTGGCCGACATGCCGGAAGCTTCGGACCTCGTCCCGGAGGGCTGCGAGTTTCAGAAGGCCGACGTCTTCCCGGCGACGCGCTTCGACGACATGGCCATCGACGTGCGCCAGCGCTACAAGCAGCAGTACCGCGCCTTCCTTTGCTGGCGCAAGGCGCGCGCCGCCGACAAGAGCCCGGCTGAGCTGGTGCCGTGGGTGGATTTCGACCCGGTAGATCTCGATGAGACGTGCGAGCGCTGGGCTCGGCCTGCTTGCAGATTGGCGGGGGATTGACTGCATGGACTCTCGATTCTGCTGCGACGGCAAATGCACCCGCGACGGCACCACCTGCCCAGCCTTCGCGCCTGGCGTGATCGACGGGCCGCACAAACCCAAGACAGGCCTATGGCGCGCGATCTTGCGCTGGCTGGCATCCATTTTCTACGTGAAGGAAACACTGTGAACGCACCCGATCGAATCACCACAATGGTCTCAATCCGCGCCAGCTCGCTGGCCGAACTCTTCGACTGCCCAGCCAGGTGGGAAGCGAAGCACATCCTCGGCATGCGCAGCCCACGCAGCGCAGCTGCCCAACTCGGCACCGCGGTGCACGCCGGTACCGCCGCCTTCGATCAGTCGCGCCTGCCAGGTGGCAGTCCGGTGACGGCCGATGACGCCGCCGGCGCCGTGGTCGATGCGATCCACAAGCCGCAGGAAGAGGTCGACTGGGAAGACACCGCGCCGCGTGACGCCGAGAAGATCGCCCTGGCACTGCACACGAAGTACTGCTTCGACGTCGCGCCGACCCAGGTCTACCGAGGTGTCGAGGTCACATGCGAGCGCCTGGAGCTGCCCGAGCTGGGTATTGCGCTCACCGGCACCACTGACCGCGTGCGCGAAGTCGTCGGTCAACTTGGCATCAGCGACCTGAAGACCGGCGGTCGCGCTGTCGGCGTCGATGGACGCGCCGTCACCGCAGGGCATGCCGTGCAGCTCGGCGTCTATGAGCTGCTGACCGAGCATGCCATGGGCCTGCGCATCACCGCGCCGGCGCAGATCGTCGGCATGAACACCGGCAAGACCGCCGCATCGCAGCGCGTGGGCATGGGCGAGGTCGCCAACGCTCGCGCCGCGCTTGTCGGTACCGAAGAGCAGCCCGGCCTGTTGGAGCATGCCTCGCGCCTAATCCACAGCGGCGCGTTCTTCGGCAACAGCAAGAGCTTCCTGTGCTCAGAAAAATACTGCCCACGGCACCCCGTTTGCAGCTTCAAGTCCTAACCCATCACCACGAGAGGAAACACCACTATGGCAACCGCACAAATCGCCGAGCTGCGCCAGCAGACCCCACAACGCCCCTTGGCCGAAATGAAGCCCAAGGAACAAATCGCCTACCTGCTCCAGCAGAAGAAAGGCGAGCTGGCCAAGATGCTGCCCAAGACGCTGAGCATCGAGCGTCTGCTGAAGGTTGCGCAGATCGCGGCCACCACCACGCCGGCGCTGGCCAAGTGCGATGTGCCCTCGCTGGTGGGCGCCATCGGCCAGTGCGCGCAGATGGGCCTTGAGCCAAACACCGTGCTTGGCCACGCCTACCTCGTGCCGTTCAATACCAAGCGCAAGGACGCCAACGGCAACGAGCGCTGGGTCAACAGCGTGCAGGTGATCATCGGCTACAAGGGCCTGATCGACCTAGCGCGCCGCTCTGGCCAGATCGTCAGCATCGCCGCGCACGAGGTCTGCGAGAACGATCGCTTCGAGCTGGTCTATGGCCTCGACGAGAAGCTGAACCACACGCCCGCAATGGGCGAGCGCGGCTCAGTCGTCGGCTTCTACGCGGTCGCCAAACTGAAGGACGGCGGCTACAGCTTCGAATTCATGAGCATGCACCAGGTGGTCGACATCATGAAGGCGACGCAGAGCAAGGGCGGCTACGGCCCCTGGAAAGAGCACTTTATCGAGATGGGCCGCAAGACCGTGATTCGCCGGCTGGCCAAGTATCTGCCGCTGAGCATCGAGTTCCAGACGGCTGTCGCGCTGGACAACCAGGCCGAAGGCGGCAAGGACCAGAAGCTCGACACCATCGACGGCGAATTCATGCTGGTGCAAGACGAGGATGCGCCGCAGCACGGTGGCGAGGTTGACCAGGAGACCGGTGAGATTCAAGGCCATCTCAGCGACAAGGCCGAAGTGGCCGTGCCGGCTGCAGCGAAGTCACACGCCGAGCGCGACGTGGCATCCGCCAAAGCAACCACCAGCAGCGAGTGGGAGCCCACGCCCGAAGAGCTGGCCGAGATCCACGCACGCGAGCTGGCCGAGGCAGAAGGCTCTGAACCGGCTGAGAAGCGCACCACCAGCCGCCGCGCGCGCGCTGCTGCGCCGGCGGTCGAGTAAGTCAAAGGGGCTGCGTGTCGTAGCCGGCGAAGGCCCCGGACGCACCGGGCAGCACTGCCGGGCAAAGGGCGCCGCCCCACCAACACCAAGGACCAAACCATGAAACTCACCCACATCGACGCCCAGAACGTGATGGGCATCAGCGCCGTCTCGGTGGCGCTATCCACCCCGGTGACCTTGTTCGCCGGACCCAACGGCCAAGGAAAAAGTAGTCTCGCGGAAGCTGTCCGGATGGCGCTGGGTGGCGACGTCAAAGCCCGCGGCGTGGCCTTGAAGAAGGATCTGGCCGCGCTGGTGCACGATGGAGCCAAGTCCGGCAGCATCGAGGTGACGCTGGCCGATGGCCTGGTCACATTCGCTCTGCTTCCAAGCGACAAGACCACGCCTGCCGACGCCTACACACCGCACCGGGCGCTGCCGTTCGTGCTGGAGCCGCACCGCTTCGCCGCGCTCGACGCCAACGAGCGCCGCAGCATGCTGTTCGATCTGATGGGCCTGATGATCACGCCGGCGGAGGTCTCCAAGCGCCTGGAAGCGCGCGGCGTCGACAAGGCCAAGGCCGAACGCGTCGGGCCGCTGCTGAAGGCTGGCTTCGATGCTGCGTGCGCCGAGGCCAAGCGCAAGGGTACTGAAGCCAAGGGCGCATGGCGCGCGATCACGGGCGAGACCTACGGCGCGGTCAAGGCCGAGGGCTGGGCGGCGGCGGTACCGAAGCATGACGCCGCCGGCGCAAAGACGCTGGCCACCGAGCTGCAGCACTGCGATATTGCGCTCGAGCAGTGGCAGCAATCTGTCGGCAAGCTGCAGGCCGAGGAACAGCGCCGCGCGAGTCTGCGCGCCAAGCTGCCGGCGCTGCAAGAACTGGCGGGCCGTCTGGAGCGGGTGCAGAGCAAGCTGATCGCTGATGAGGCTGGCCTGGCTGAATGGGCGCAGAAGCTGTCTGCTGCCGTCGCATCGGCTGGTGCTGGGCCGCGTGTGGGTCTGGTGCACAAACTGGCCTATGCGCTACATGAGGTGCTGCACAGCTTGGCCGAAGACGACGACGAAGGGTTGATGGAGCACGCCGAGCCGGTCGTTGGCGCCGGCGTTGTGCTGGCAGCCTACGAGCGTGAGCACGGCATGATCGGTGCCACCGGCAACCCCGAAGCACAAGCTGCCCTCCCGAGCATCCGCAAGAGCCGCGACCTGATGGCCAGCGCCGCCGAGAACAGCCGTCGAGATCTCGAGGCGATCCAGCGCGCCAAGGTAGAGATCGAATCCATCACCGCCGAGCTCGCCGAGGTCTTCGACGCAGCCGGCCTGGCCGAGGCACGTGAGCAGGCCGAGGCGCTGAAGGTCACGCGCGCCGAGCTGGTCAAGAAGCTCGACCTGATCAAGGCCCAGAAGGCTGCCGCCGAAGCCGCCGAGAAGAAGACCTCCGACGCTGCTGCACACCACGCCGATGTGGTCGCCTGGGATCTGACCGCTGCAGGCCTGTCGCCTGACGGCATACCCGGGGAGATGCTGGCCGAGGCACTGGAGCCGTTCAATCAGCGTCTGGCGCAGTCGGCCAACGATGCCGAGTGGCTGCGCGTCGGTATCAATGCCGACATGGCCATCACCACGCTCGACGGCCGCCCGTACAAGCTGCTGAGCGAGTCCGAGAAGTGGCGCACCGACACCATGCTGGCCGAGGCCATCAGCCACCTGTCCGGACTGAAGCTGCTGGTGCTGGACCGCGTCGACGTGCTCGACCTGAAGGGCCGCGCAGATCTGTTCGCATGGCTTGAGGTCCTGGTCGACGAGCAAGAGCTGGAGACGGCGCTGCTGTTCGCCACTCTGAAGGCGCTGCCTGCTGGGCTGCCGGCCTGTGTGGCATCGCATTGGCTGCAAGACGGCCAGGTAAGGCTGCTGAAGGAGGCGGCTTGAGTTTCAACGGGGCGCTGGTCCTTGACCTATACGTGTGAGCAGCCGGATACCTAGCGCAGCGAAGCAACAAGCGGCGGTCAGCAGACACCCACATGGGACGTGGAAGTAATGCCGGCATCGGATTGGATACAGCGCCCCACCCCTTTTACCCACCCTGAAAGAAACCATGAACGCACCTGACTTGACCAACATCGCTGAAGCAACTCGCCTCGCCTTATTTTTCGACACCGAGACCACCGGCCTGCCTCTGTTCAGCGAGCCCAGCGAGGATCCGCGCCAGCCGCACATCGTGCAGATCGCGGCTTGCCTTGTCGACCTGGACTCGCGCGAGACGATCTCCAGCATCGATCTCACGATTCGGCCAGACCGCTGGACGATCCCTGACGAAGTCGCCGCGATTCACGGCATCACCACCGAGCATGCGCTCAAGGTAGGCGTGTCCGAATCTCTGGCGGTCGGCATCTTCATGGACCTGCACGATCGTGTGACGGCAGGGCGCATCGCTCACAACGAGACATTTGATGCGCGCATCCTGCGCATCGCTCTGATGAGGTACGAGACGATCGACATCGCCGACGCATGGAAGGAAAGCAACGCCGAGTGCACCCAGAAGCTGGCCACTCCGATCCTCAAGCTCCCGCCCACAGCCAAGATGATCGCGGCCAAGCGCAATCACTTCAAGAGCGCAAACCTCAGCGAGGCCTATCTGCACTTCACCGGCCAGCAGCTGGAAGGCGCACACAGCGCGATGGTCGATGTGAAGGCCTGCATGGCGGTTTACTTCGCCATTCAGGACTTGCAGCTGCAGGCAGTTGCGGCCTGAACCAGTTCCCCACCACCACCAGGAGCATTGAATGGCATTCGAACTACTGACCAACACCAAGACCAAGCTGCAGGACGTCGTCGTTCTGTCCCAGAAGAACCGCCAGCCCGACCAGAATCCTGGCGCCCAGATCAGAGTCGAGATGAGCCTGAGCAATGACATGCTCGCGTTCTTCGACGGCTCGCTCAAGAACTTCCTCTTCACCAGGACCGAGGCAGCCCAAAGCAGTGGGCAAGCTGAACTCGACGGCATACCGGAGATCAGCGACTCACCGAACCTGACCAGCATCGGCAAGAAGGTCGGCGCGCTGCATTGGGAGCACGAGCTGACAGGCTACGAGCTGGTGATCGACCAGGGCCTTGGCGGCAAGCGCTCGAACATCGAGATCGCCGACTGCACGCTGAGCAACTGGCGCCTTATCCCGAAGGAGGGCGGCAGCTTCCTGGCGCGCTTCAACATCGAGAGCTCGGACGTGTCGGAGACTGCGTTCGGCAAGCTGGCCAAGCTCAAGAGCCGCGAGATCGAGATCACGTTGACGCCGCCTGAGGTGATGCAGTCCAGCATCGAGGATGAGAAGCCGGCTGCTGCACCGAAGTCGCGCCGGCGACCGGTGGTTGATGCGGGTGATGCGTTCGCGGCTGCGCATACGCATTGAGGTGATGAGGTGAGCCTCCCCTACGAAAACGCCACCAGCGGCGGCGCTGCACTGGAAGACATCCACAAGGTGCTGACCAAGTTCGGCTGCGCACGCTTCGGAACGATGACCGATTCGGAGCACGGTGAGCTGGTGGTGCAGTTCACCTATCGCTCGCGCGATGTCACCGCCAAGGCCAGCTACAAGGGCTATGCAGCCGCGTGGCTGAAGGAGCATCCCTACGGCGCAAGGACGCGGGGCTTGCGCATCGACCATGAGCGCAAGGCACTGAAGCAGGCAGAGATCAGCGTGTGCTCGATCTTGCGCGACTGGATCAAGGGCCAGGTGATGGCCGTCGAAACAGGCATCTTGACCTTCGAGGGTGCGTTCCTTGGGCAGATCCTGCTGGGCAATGGCCAGACAGTGCTTGAGCGAGTCGTGTCGGTTGAAATGCTGCCGCAGCTGGCGGGGCCAAAGCCATGAGCGAAACCGAAACCCTCATCGAGGACTGCGAAAACCGCGAGTCGCAGCTGTCCGATTGGGAGCGCGGATTCATTGACAGCCTCAAGCAGCAGCTTGCCGCTGGCCGCACGCTGACCGCGAAGCAGTCCGAGCACCTGGATTCGATCTGGGAGCGGGTAACCGCTGGAGGATGACATGCCTACCTTGACTCTCGACGAAGCCGCCCAGGTGCTTAAGACGACGCCTGAGACGGTGAGCGAGTGCATCCACCAACGCGGACTGCCAGCAGCCCGGATCGGGCGTGCCTACGTTTTGGTAGAGTCCGACGTCATCGAGTGGCTGCGCGGTCAGTACATCAAGGCCGCAAACGGAGCATCAAAATGCGAACCTATCCCCGCGGAAAACGCGGCATCTTGTGGGTTGACATCACCGTCGACGGCCAGCGCATTAAACGCAGCGCTGGCACCACAGACCGCGCAGCGGCGGAGGAATACGCCGCGACCCTTGCGCGCGATCTCTGGCGGCAAAGACGACTCGGCGATGCGCCGGCCGTAAGCTGGGACACCGCCGTTCTTGCGTGGCTCAAGGAGCATGGCCATCGCCGTAGCATCGAGGACATCAAGCTACGCCTGCGCTGGCTCTCCGCACGCCTGCAAGGCAAGCCGCTATCCAGCATCACCGACAAGGTTATCCGCAAGCTGGCCGACGAGCGCAAGGCGCAGACGGTCAACGAATCAGGCCAGCTCAGCAGCAATGGAACGGTCAATCGCACATTGGCCGAGCTGAGCAAGATCCTGCACTACGCGCACAGTCGCAGCTGGCTGCCCTCAGTGCCGCCGATCAGCATGCTGCATGAGCCTGCCAAGCGCATCGAGTGGCTTACGCGCGACCAGGCGCAGGATCTGCTGGTCGAGCTGCCGCCGCACCTGGCTGCGATGGCGCGCTTCGCCCTGGCCACCGGCCTGCGCGAGAGCAACGTGCGCCTGATGTGCTGGCAGCAGATCGACCTCGAGCGCGGCCTGGCGTGGATCTACGCCGACCAGGCCAAGGCCGGCAAGGACATCGCCGTGCCGCTGAACGACGAAGCAGTCGCCGTGCTGCAGGCACAGCGTGACGGCCATTCGCGTTGGGTGTTCCCGGTGCCGCGTTGGGAGACCAAGACGCACCCCGACGATGAGCCCCACCAGGTATGGGATTCACCCACCGGCAAGATCAGCAACCACGCCTGGCGCAAGGCCTGCATTCGCGCCAAGCTGCCGACGCTGCGCTTCCACGATCTGCGCCACACCTGGGCCAGCTGGCACGTCCAGGCCGGCACGCCGCTGGCAGTGCTGAAAGAGCTGGGCGGATGGTCGACGCTGGCGATGGTCGAGCGCTATGCACACCTGAGCCTGGGGCATGTCGCCGCTTGGGCAGGGAACGCGGGCCTCGGTACAAATCGGGTACAAGTGCCGCCGGGTAGCGCAAATGAAAACGGCCCCGAAGGGCCGCTGTCAGAGGAGAAAACCTTGGGGTGGCTGATGGGGCTCGAACCCACGACAACAGGAATCACAATCCTGGACTCTACCAACTGAGCTACAACCACCATTGAGCGTGAAATTATAGCTTAGCCAGTGGGCAAGCCGATCTGGACGGCACCAAACAAATACAGGGCCTCAGTCCCCGTCACGGCGACGTTCCAGGGGCAATCACCGCGGCTGCCGCAGACTTGATCTCGACCTTGAACCTTGTCTTGAGCGCGGCGTAGTAGGCAGCCGCCTCGGCATTCGTCCACGCCTGCGCGTATTGCTGTCCGGCCCGCACCGGATCCACCACCGCCGGGTCGCGCGCCAGCACCTTGTCGATGCGCACCACGAGATAGCCGTTCTCCTTGCCATCCACGCCGAGCAATACCGGCAACTTGCTTGCATCGGCACGCATGATGTCTTCGACGATGCCGCGCGACAGATCTCGTGCCTGAGCGCGCGAAATGACTTGCGCCGGCTCCAGCCCCTTCGTGTCGCCGCTCTTCTTCAGCTCGGCCAGACGATCCTGGCCGTCCTTGACCGCTTGTGTGATGGCCAGCTTTCTGACCAGTCGATCACGCACCAGCGATTTGACCTCGGCAAACGGCAGCAGATGCGCCGGGTTGTGTCGCACGACACGTGCCGACACCATCTGGTTCGGAGCGGTTTCAAGCGCCTCGGTATTGCGCTTGTTGCGCAGAGTCTCGACACCATATACGGCGTCGAGCAGTTTGGGCGAGGCCAACACACCGGTCGCACCGGCGGAGGCCGTGCGCTGCACGGTGGCGGTCTGGATCGTGAGCTTGAGCTTGTCGGCCACCGGCTTGAGGCTGTCCGATTGCTCGTAGACAAGATTGC
This sequence comes from uncultured beta proteobacterium, assembly GCA_963740455.1. GTDB lineage: Bacteria > Pseudomonadota > Gammaproteobacteria > Burkholderiales > Burkholderiaceae_C > Paucibacter. The sequence continues at coordinate 54,634 of CAVUEF010000010.1, read as the reverse complement.
TGAATTGATCGGCCGACTCCGCATAACGGGTCTGAGCCAACTGCTTGCGCACCTCGTCCTCGACGTCGGCGCGCACGCTCTCGAAACTCTTCTTCTCGCCGCCCCGCACGCCCGTGAGGGTGATGATGTGGTAGCCGAACTCGGTTTCGACAAGATTGCTGATCTCGCCCACCTTCATGGCGAACACGGCGTCATCAAAAGGCTTGACCATGCCGCCGCGCGAGAAGAAGTTGAGGTCGCCACCCTGAGCGGCCGAACCGGGATCTTGCGACTGCGTGCGCGCCACTTCAGCAAATGTAGCTGGCGCCTTGCGCACTTGCGCCAACAAAGCTTCGGCCTTGCTCTTGGCCTTGGCTCTGTCGTCGGCGGATGCCGACTTGTCCACCTTGATCAGGATGTGGCTGGCCCGACGTTCCTCGGCCACGGTATAGCGTGACAGATTGGCTTCGTAATAGCTGCGCAATGCGTCTTCCGTGACCTTCACATCCTTCTTCAGCGCATCCAGATCCAGCACCACATATTCGATGTCGGCCGTCTCGACCGACTGGAACAGCGCCGCATTCGCCGGGTCCTTGTAATAGGCCTCCAGCTCGGCATCACCCGGATTAATGCGAGCCAGGTAATCTTTGGTGTTGAAGCGCTGCACCTGCACCTCGCGCTGCTGCAACAAGGCATCGAAGGCGCTGGCAACATCGGCTGCGGGCGCAATGGCCGTGCCGGCGACTCCCATCATGACCTGACGCAGCGTCAAATCCTGGCGCAAGCGCTGCTCGAACTGAGGCGGGCTCATGCCCTGCGCGGCCAGAATGGCCTTGTTGAGACCGCCTTCGGGCGTACGCAGAAAAGCGAACTCCGGATCCGTTTGGAACAGACGTTGAAGACGCTCGTCAGTGACCACCAGATGCTGTTGCCTCGCTGCTGTCTGCATGACCCTTTCGCGCAGCAAACTCTCGAGCGAGTCACGGCGGGCTTCGGGCGAGTCCAGCAGCTTGGGATCCAAATTGGGTGACTGGCGGCGCATGCGCTCGGTCAGCTCGCGGTGCGCGCTGTCCCACTCGGACTGCGTGATGCCTTGGCCATCGACCACTGCCACCTTGGCATTGGCGCCCTCGTTGAAGCGGGAATACCCCTGCACGCCGAACAGTACAAATGAAGGAACGATCAGCACCAGCAGAATGAACTGCAATGCCTTGGTGTGCCTGCGAACGAAATCAAACATCAGGAACCTCAGTCAGACAACGCACACTTGGCAAGCCCGCGCGCGATGAAACATCATTCGACCTTTTCGGGCCGGTTCTTTGACAGTCTGCGAACTGTGCAGACGCAACAAAGGCGAACCATGGTTCGCCTTTGCGTGGATGCTTATTCTAGCCGAGCTCGCGCAGCGAGCCCGAGTTCAATCGGCAATCAGGTACGACAAGATCAATGTCGCTTTGATGGTGGGTGCTGAGGGGCTCGAACCCCCGACCTACGCCTTGTAAGGGCGCCGCTCTACCAACTGAGCTAAGCACCCTGAATGCCGAACGGCTGGAAGTCAGTTGACTGCATCCTTCAAGGCTTTGCCCGGGCGGAACTTTGGAACCTTGGCGGCCTTGATCTTGATCGCATCTCCGGTGCGCGGATTGCGGCCAGTGCGAGCTGCGCGCTTGGTGACGCTGAACGTGCCAAAGCCGACCAATGACACCGCACCGTTTTTCTTCAACGACGTCTTGACGCCTCCAATCAATGCATCGAGCGCGCGACCTGCCGCTGCCTTTGAAATGTCCGCCTGCTTGGCGATGTGTTCGATCAGTTCTGACTTGTTCACAGATGTTCCCCCTCTCGGTGTGGTCTCGGATAGATTCGCAATGCTTGGCCCGCTCGCTCTTGTCGCATTCGATGCCAAACAAGACCGGCATCCAGAGCGGCTTCTAGAGCAACGATTCTATGCGGATTCTCCCCGCTTATCGACAGGGAAATGTCCCGATACAAAATCGCCGACAAGCGCAAATTGTGGACAAGTGCGGTCACCGCTTGCGATGCCGAAAGCTCGCGATCCGACGATTCATGCTTTGCTGATCACCAGGCTCACCCCGACGGCAGTGACCAGCATGCCAAGCCAGACCAGCGCACTCATCGATTCGCCAAACAGCACCCAGGCCTGCAGTGCCGCACACGGTGGCACCAAATACATGAGGCTGGTGACTTGAGTGGCCGCGCCGCGCTGCACCATCAGGTAGAACATCGATCCGGCGAACAAGGTCAGCATCAACACAGACCAAGCCAAGGCGCCGATCAGCTCGGGCGCCCACACGATGGCTTCACTTTCAAGCAAGGCCAGCGGCAGCGTCAACACCAGGGCCGCGCCAATCTGGATCAGCACCGCCGCGCGCGGATCGCAAGGCTTGACAAAGCGCTTTTGATAAAGGGTGCCAATCGTGATCGCTGCCAACGCGCCCAGGCCGAGCGACATGTTCATGGCGTTCAGTTCGCCCATGCCCAATTTGCGCCAGAGCACCAGGCACAGGCCCAACAATCCCAGCAGCAAGCCGGCCCATTGGCGGGCCGAGACACGGTGGAGGCTGCCGGTGGCGCTGAGCCAGACCGCCGTCAGCACCGGTTGCAGTCCGACCATCAAGGCCACCGTGCCCGCCCCCATGCCGAGTTTCACCGCCGCCCACACGCCACCCAAATACATGGCATGCATCAACGCACCGACCACCGCCAAGTGCAGCCACTGGCGCCGTTCTTGAGGCCATTGCGCACGCTTCGACAGCTTGAGCCAGACGGCAAACACCAGCATCGACAGCGCATATCGCAGCGTCAGAAAGCTCAAGGGAGGCGAATAAGGCATCGCAAACCGCGCCACCACAAAGCCCGTGCTCCAGATGAGCACAAAGGCGACCGGCATCGCACGCCACAGGATAGGCTTCACGCAGTCGGGCTCACACCGCTCAACGAGCCTTGGCGCGGATTTCCGGCACGGCCTTTTGCAGGTAGTACACCATCGACCAGATCGTCAGCACAACCGCCGCATAAATCAACACCGTACCCCACCAATGCGTGTTGATCGTACCGAACAGCGCGCCATCGAATAAGAGAAACGGGATGGCCACCATTTGCGCTGTGGTCTTGAGCTTGCCCACCATATGCACGGCCACACTGCGCGAAGCGCCGATCTGCGCCATCCACTCGCGCAACGCCGAAATTGCAATTTCGCGACCGATGATGACCAAGGCCACCAGCGTATCCACGCGTCCCAACTTCAGCAGCACCAAAAGCGCGGCGCACACCAATATCTTGTCGGCCACCGGGTCCAGGAATGCACCAAAGGCCGAGATCTGGTTCAACTTGCGCGCCAGATAGCCATCGAGCCAATCGGTCAACGCCACCATCACAAACAGCACCGTCGCCACCAAATTTTGCGTCGGCATGGAGATAGGAAGAGAGAACACGCCCACGATGAGTGGAATGGCCAGAATGCGGGCCCATGTCAACAAGGTGGGTAGCGTGAGAAACATGGGGTGATTGTGCCCAATTAAGCGAGGCTGTGGCGCAACAGGCCCAAATCAAGTCCCGTCACGCGTCCGTGGCACGCAAGCACTAGCAGTCGGGCTTGTGTGTCCGGCCTCAGCCATCGCACACGGGATGTGCTCTGGCCTTCGGCAGGCACGCAAGCCCGAGCAGTCGGGCTTGTGTGTCCGGTCTCAGCCATCGCACACGGGATGTGCTCTGGCCTTCGGCAGGCACGCAAGCCCGAGCAGTCGGGCTTGTGTGTCCGGCCTCAGCCATCGCACACGGGATGTGCTCTGGCCTTCGGCAGGCACGCAAGCCCGAGCAGTCGGGCTTGTGTGTCCGGCCTCAGTCCAATGACCGGGGTTTGAAACGTCGGTCGTCATCGAACAGAAAAGTCTCGGTGAACTTCCACGGTCTGGGCATGCGCGACACATCGCCGAACGGAGCCGCACGGTGTACTGCGTCCATCGCCAGTTGAGTCGTGTCCTTCGCCTGCCTGGGGTGACGCAATACCTCAATACGACGCACCGATCCATCTCGGTAGAGCTCGACTTCCAGCACCGGAATCGCCAGCAGCACGTCAGGCACGCGCCCCATATAGGTGAGTCCGGGATTGGCCGCCACCAGTCGCTCGGCAGCTTGTCTGCGCAAGGCATCCAGACTGTGCACGGGTTTGGGTGGCTGCAGCGCCGGCGCTGTCGATGGCAAGCCCTGGCTCCTGGGGACTGGTATCTCGCGCGGCGCCGGCCACACTTCGAGCGGTGCCGTTGGCGGGGGCGTCACCACAGTTGTGCCAGCCGGCGGCGGCGTCGAGCAGGCCGACAGCAGTACCAGCAAGCTGGCCGCCAACAAGCTTGACGGCACGCACCGTGACGCTGGCGTTGGCGTTGGCGAGCCGATCAGCCAAGATGAGCGGACACTTCGGGGTGCATTAACGTAAGGCACGGTAGATCTCCATGGCGAGTTCCTTCGAAATACCCTTCACGCCGGCAATCTCTTCGGCACTGGCGCTTGCCACACCTCGTACACCGCCAAAGCGTTGCAGGAGTTGAGCACGTTTCTTGGGCCCAATGCCAGGGATTTCCTCAAGCCGGCTGCCACCCGTGCGCACATTGGCACGCTTGGCGCGCATGCCAGTGATGGCGAAGCGGTGCGCCTCGTCACGTATCTGCGCCACCAGCATCAAGGCCGCCGAGTCGCGGCCAAGATACACCTTGTCACGCCCATCGGCAAACACCAGCTCTTCCAGCCCGACCTTGCGGCCCTCGCCCTTCTCGACGCCGATGATGAGCGAAAGGTCCAAGCCCAACTCGACGAACACCTCGCGTGCCATGCTGACCTGCCCTTTGCCACCATCGACCAGCACGATGTCGGGCAGCCGCCCGGTACCCAACTGCGCCGCCTCGGCCAGCTTGCTGTAGCGCCGCATCAATACCTGACGCATTGCCGCATAGTCGTCACCGCCGGTGATGCCCTCGATGTTGTAACGGCGGTAGTGGGACGGCTGCATCTGATGCGCTTCGAACACCACGCACGATGCCATCGTGGCTTCGCCGGCCGTGTGGCTGATGTCGAAACATTCAATCCGCAATCCGTCCAGATTGTCGGGGCTCAGGTCCAGCGCATCGACCAGCGCGCGCGTGCGCGCTTGCTGCGAGCCTTCCTCGGCCAGCAAGCGTGCCATCGCCAATTCGGCGCCCTTGATGCACATATCCAGCCAGATGCGGCGCTGCTCGCGCGGCTGGTGCTGCGCATGCACGCGCACGCCGGCCTGCTCGCCCAAAGCGTCAATCAAGTGCTTGTCCACCGCATGACTGAGCACCAGCAAGGGCGGCACCGCGGCCTCCAAGTAATGCTGCGCGATAAAGGCCTCGAGCACCTGGACTTCGGGGAGCGCTACAACTTCGCGTTCATCGAGCTCGTCTTGACCCAGCGCCGTGGCTTCTTCGACATGCGACGGGAAGTAACTGCGGTCGCCCAAGTGCCTGCCACCGCGCACCATGGCCAGATTCACGCAGGCGCGCCCGCCACGCACCTCGACGGCCAGCATGTCGACGTCACGGTCACGCCCGTTGGCGCTGTTCTCCTCCACCGATTGCTGGGCCAGCACATTGGACAAGGCGTTGATCTGGTTGCGCACTTCGGCGGCCTGCTCGAAAGCCAGCGCGTCCGAAAAAGCCATCATCTCGTCCTGCAAAGCAGTCAGCACCTCGTGCGTGTCGCCCATCAGGAAACGCTCGGCATTCTCGACATCGCGCGCATAGTCGGTGTCCGAGATGATGCCCACGCAAGGCCCCGAGCAACGGCGAATCTGGTACAGAAGACAGGGCCGCGCGCGATTGTTGAACACCGAGTCTTCGCAGCTGCGCAGCTTGAACACCTTCTGTATCAGCTGAATCGATTCCTTGACCGCCCAGGCGCTCGGATAGGGGCCGAAATAGTGGTGTTTGCGATCAACCGCGCCGCGGTAATACATCAGCCGCGGATAGGCATGATTCACCAGCTTCAGGTACGGATAGCTCTTGTCGTCGCGGAACAAGATGTTGAACTTCGGGTTCAAGGTCTTGATCAGATTGTTTTCCAGCAGCAAGGCCTCGGCCTCGGTGCGCACCACCGTGGTCTGCATGCTGGCGATGCGACTCACCATCTGGCCAATGCGCGTGCCGGCATGATCGCGCTGGAAATAGCTGGCCACGCGCTTCTTGAGGCTGCGCGCCTTGCCGACATAAAGCACCATGCCTTGCGCATCGAAATAGCGATACACGCCCGGCAAGGCGGGCAAGGCGGCGACCTCGCTCAGCAGGCGTTCCCGCTCCGGCCCGGCCGCGGGCAGGCTTGCGCCACCGGGCGTCGGTTCGGGCTTGAGCTGAGCGTCATCGGATGTCATAAGAAGCCGATTGTGCCCAAGCCGGGATAATCCCGCCCATGGTCAGCCCCGCTTTGCATTGGGATGTGTTTTGCCGCGTCGTCGACAACTACGGAGACGTCGGCGTGTGCTGGCGCCTGGCGCGCGACTTGGCAGAGCGAGGTCAACGCGTGCGCTTGTGGTTGGACGACACGTCGGTGCTGGCCTGGATGGCGCCCACCGCAGCGCCCGGCGTCGAAGTCTGCGACTGGAGCGAGCCGCTGCGCGAATGCGAGCCAGGAGACGTCGTGATCGAAGCCTTCGGCTGTTCTCTGCCTGAAGCCTGGCTGCGGCGCATGGCGGCGCGCCAGCCAGCGCCTGTCTGGATCAATCTCGAATACCTGAGCGCAGAAGCCTATGTGGAATGCTCGCACGGCCTGCGTTCGCCCCAGTTCGCCGGACCTGCCGCCGGGCTCGACAAGTGGTTCTTCTACCCAGGTTTCACGCCGCGCACCGGCGGCTTGATGCGTGAGCCGCACCTGCTCGACGATCAGGCACGGTTCGACCCGACCGCCTGGTTGGCCAGTCATGGCTTCGCCCCAGCGCCTGGCGAGCGCATCGTGACCTTGTTCTGTTATGACAATCCGGCGCTGCCCGATGTGCTGGCAAGTCTGGCGCGGACACCCTGCGTCTTGCTCGCCGCGCCGGGCGCTGCAGCTGAGCGTTTGAAGACCCTGCTCGGTGCCGACATACGCCTTGGCGCCTTGCGCGCCCAGTTGTTGCCGCTCCTGACCCAAACGGAGTTTGATCGCCTGCTATGGGCGTCCGACCTGAACTTCGTGCGCGGTGAAGACTCTTTCGTGCGCGCCCAATGGGCAGGCCAGCCCTTTGTCTGGCATATCTATCCACAACACGACGAGGCTCACGCCGTCAAGCTGGACGCTTTTCTGGACTTGTTTCTGGCATCTGCATCGCTTGAGCTCGCCGCCGATACGCGCGCTTGCTGGCGCGCCTGGAACGGCCTGCAAGCCTGGCCGCAGCAGGGTTTCGACATCTGGCGCCTGGCCGAAGAACAACGACCGCTGGTCAGACAGTGGCGTGAGGAGTTGCTGGCCCAGACCGACTTGAGCTCGCAGCTTCTCAGCTTCATTTCAAAGACACGCTAAAATCTCACGTTTTGCCGCGCCTGAGGGGAACTCAAGCGCAGGCCAAACGGACCACTCCGGTCCGACTCCAAGTTCCCCCCTACGGAATCATTATGAAGATCGCTCAGGAAATTCGCGCCGGCAATGTGATCATGCACGGCAAAGACCCCATGGTCGTACTCAAGACCGAATACAGCCGCGGCGGCCGCAATGCAGCCACGGTGCGCATGAAGCTCAAGAGCTTGCTCAACAACTCAGGCACCGAAGTCGTGTTCAAGGCCGACGACAAGATGGATCAGGTCATCCTGGAAAAGAAGGACTGCACCTACACCTACTTCGCCGACCCGATGTATGTGTTCATGGACGCCGACTACAACCAGTTCGAGGTGGAGTCCGAGAATATGGGCGACGCCATCCAGTACCTCGAAGACAATATGGCGGTCGAAGTCGTGTTCTACGACGGCAAGGCAATTTCGGTGGAAATGCCGACCAGCCTGGTGCGCGAAATCACCTGGACCGAGCCTGCCGTCAAGGGCGACACCTCGGGCAAGGTGCTCAAGCCGGCCAAGATCTTCACCGGCTTCGAGATTGCCGTGCCGCTGTTTGTCGCGCAGGGCGACAAGATCGAAATTGACACGCGTACGCACGAATACCGCAAGCGCGTCTGAGCTTGGCTGGGCCGTCGACAACAAGGGCACTGCGGTGCCCTTTTGTCATTTCGTCGACCGACCGGCTTTCGCACCTACAGTCAAGGCATGAAAACAAGCGCCATCCGACCCGGACCGCCAACACCTGATGCCGGTCCATCGGCGCTGTTCCCGCGCGGCAGTCAGCTCACAATGCGCTGGGCTCGCCAGCCACGCTTTGTCCTGCTTGATACGCATTTTGGCGCTGGGCAAGACTTTCTGGCCACCTGGTCCGCATGGCGCCAAGACCCGCAGCGTTGCACGCACTTGGTGTTCATCGCCATCGAGGAGCGCCCGCTCAAGCTGGCCGACCTGGCCGATGCGCTGCAACACTCAAACGTGCCCGAACTCGCGCGGCAGTTGCAGTCGGCCTGGCCGACGCTCACCCACAATCTGCACCGCCTGAGCTTCGAGCAGGGGCGGGTGCAACTGCTGCTGGCCTTTGGCGACACGCGGCAATGGCTGACGGAGCTGGTGGCCAGCGTGGATGCGATTCATCTGACGCAGCACGATGCTGCGCCGGTTTGGGACCGTTATGCACTGAAGTCCCTGGCCAGGCTGGCCGCACCCGGCGCCAGCTTGGTCATGCCCGGGCAAAGCGACGCCATTGCGCAAAACTTGTGTGACGTCGGCTTCGAGGTGACGCATCTCGACGGCGCAACGGCCGCCCGTTTCGTGCCACGCTTCGAGCTGCAAAGACCAGCCGCGCGTCAGGCGGTCGCGCCAACCGCGCGTCAGGCGGTGGTGATAGGCGCAGGTCTGGCCGGGTGCGCAGCCGCCCGGGCCCTCTCCGAACAAGGTCTCGATGTCACGCTGATGGACCAGGCAAGCGCCATCGCCCAGTTCAGTTCAAGCCATCCCCTGGGGATGTTCCATGGCACGCTCAATCCCGGCGACGGCGTGCATGCCCGCTTCAACCGCGCCGCCGCGCTGGAGTTGCAGCGCGTGCTGCAGCACCTGACCCTGCCATCGCACTTGCGCGGGCTGCTGCGCATTGAAACCCTGCGTAATCTTGAACAGATGCGCTCCCTGCTCGATGCACAGGGCCTGCCACCCGACTATGTGCAGGCGCTTGATGCGAGTCAGGCCTCGGCGCTGTCCGGCCTGGCCGGCGCCCGCCCGGCTTGGTATTACCCCGGCGGCGGTGCGCTGTCTGCGCAGGCCCTGAACCAGGCCCTTCTGGCTCAGGCGCCGCGCACCATCACGCTGCAGACCCATGCGCCGATCAAGCGACTGCATCGCGAGGCGGGCCATTGGCGTTTGCTGGACGCCCAAGGCAAGGTGCTTGGCGAGGCGCCATTGGTGGTCATCACCGCGGGCGCGGGCAGCCTGGATTTGCTGGCCGACCAGGCATGGCCGCTGCGCCTGCAACGCGGCCAGGTCACGCAACTGCCCGGCGACACGAGAGGGTTGCGCGTTCCGGCGCTGCCCATGGCCGGTGCCGGCTATGCCATTCCTGATGCGGCCGGCGGTGTCTGGTGCGGCGCCACGGCGCAGGACCACGATCTTGATCCGGCGTTGCGCGAGTTGGACCACGCTCACAATATTGCGCAGTTCATGCGCCTGAGTGGGGCCGACATCGAGGCCCCGCCAATGCATCGACTGCGCGGCCGGGTCGGTTGGCGCGTGATCGCCGAAGATCGTCTGCCGCTGGTGGGCGCGCTGCCGCACAGACCGGTGAGCGCCGTCGCGAGGCGCGATCAGCCCCGCTTCATTGCCAGGCTGCCTGGACTGCTGGTGTGCACTGCCATGGCCTCGCGTGGCATCACCTGGTCCACCTTGTGCGGTCAAGTGCTGGCTGCGTTGGCCACCGGTGCACCCTGCCCTGTCGAGGCCAGCCTGCTCGACGCCATCGACCCGGCGCGTTTTGACGCACGCCGGGCACGCCAGCAGGCTTCCTGAGCAACTTCCCCCGTCAAGCGTTCAGACCGGCCCCTTGGGCGTCTCCGCACCAGGACCAGCATTGCCGCCTTCGGCATGCGTGTCTGCCGGGCCGTGGTCGCTGGACTTCTTCTTGACCTTCTCTTCCTTCTTTTTCTTCTTGGCAAGCTCGCGCTGACGTTTTTCGTAGGAGTAGTTCGGTGTTGCCATGAGGTTTTCGCTGGTTGAGTTCGGTTGGGTCCGGTCGGATGAATGGCTAGACCGGCGGATAAGCCGTATCGCGCACTGCCGGAACGATGTGGTCAAAGCGCATTGTCTTCACGCCCTCCGGGGTTCCCAGCAGACACACAGTGGCGCGGTGGCGGGCGAATATGCCCACCGTCACCACGCCGGGCCATTGGTTGATTTCGATTTCAGAAGCGAGCGGATCCGTGATCCGCAAGCCGCGCACGTCCAGGATCTGACAGCCATTGTCGGTCACAACGCCCTCGCGCAGGGTGGGCTGCCCGCCGATACGCTGAAATCGCCGTGCCAACTGCGTGGCGGCCATGGGAATCACTTCCACGGGAAGCGGAAATCTTCCGAGCACGCCGACCAGCTTGGAAGCGTCGGCAATGCAGACGAAGTCGCCCGCCAGGTCGGCCACGATCTTCTCGCGTGTCAGCGCGGCGCCACCGCCTTTGAGCATATTGCCATCGTGGTCGATTTCATCGGCGCCGTCGATATACACCGACAAGCGCTCGACACTGGCGGCATCGACCACCGTGATGCCGCGTGCGCGCAGACGCTCGCTGCTGCGCTCCGAGCTCGATACTGCGCCGACGATGCGATCCTTCATCACGGCCAAGGCATCGATGAAGTGATCGACCGTCGAGCCCGTGCCCACACCGATCACGGTGCCCGGCACGACATAGGCCAGTGCGCTTTGCGCGACCATCGCCTTGAGTTCGTCTTGTGTCATCTGTTGGCCTTGGTTGCAGCGGGACTTTGGTCATTATCCAAGATAGAGCTCGGCTCCTCCTTGATCGAACGAAACCCGGCGTCTTGTGTGTCGATCTGCAAGCCTGCGCCCGCTGCCGACAGCTGTGTCGTGATTCAGGATTTGAGGGCGCGGCGCGTGCGCACCGCACTGGCCAGCGTTCGCAGCAGCGGTTCGGTTTGCGACCAGCTCAGGCAGGCGTCGGTGATCGACACGCCTGGCTTCAAATCCATCTTGGTTTGCCCGGCCGCCAAGTCTTGCCGTCCGGCCTCCAGATGGCTCTCTATCATCACGCCGGTGATGCCGAAATCGCCACCTGCGATCTGTGCAGCGACGTCATTGCCCACGTCGATCTGGCGCTCATATTTCTTGCTCGAATTGGCGTGCGAGAAGTCGATCATCACCTGTTCGCGCAGTCCGGCTGCGCGCAGCGCCGCATAGGATGCCGCGACCGAGGCAGGCTCGTAATTGGGCTCCCTTCCGCCGCGCAGGATGATGTGGCAATCGGCATTGCCGCGGGTCTCGAAGATGGCCGCCTGTCCCATCTTGGTCATGCCCATGAAGGCGTGCGAGGCGCTCGCCGCGAGCACCGCGTCGGCGGCCACCTTGACGCCGCCATCGGTGCCGTTCTTGAACCCCACCGGGCAGCTCAGGCCGGACGCCAGTTGGCGGTGGCTCTGGCTCTCGGTGGTGCGCGCGCCGATCGCGCCCCAGGAGATCAGGTCGGCGATGTACTGGGGCGAAAGCAGGTCCAGGAACTCGGTGCCCGCCGGCACGCCCAGCGCCGTGATGTCGAGCAACAATTGACGCGCCAGTCGCAAGCCCTCGTTCATGTGAAAGCTGCCGTCCAGGCGCGGGTCATTGATATAGCCTTTCCATCCCACCGTGGTGCGCGGTTTCTCGAAATACACGCGCATCACCAGTATCAGATCGGCGGACAAGTCATCGACCATCCCGCGCAAGCGCTTGGCGTACTGCATTGCCTGATTGTGGTCATGTATCGAGCAAGGCCCAACCACCACCAGCAAGCGGTCGTCGGCGCCATGCAGCACGGCGCTGATGTCGCGGCGCGTGTGCCCGACCAGTGCCAAGGCGTCGTCGGGAATGGGCTGCTGATCGAGCAGCAGTGCTGGCGAAATCAGCGGGCGCACGGCGCTGATGCGCGTGTCGTCGGTGAGCGTTGTGTCGTGCGTGGCATCGCGCGAACCGACTTCGCGGTCGTGCTGGAGATTGTCTGGCGTGCTCATGGTCTTGTTCCGGTCATCGTGTCGCGTGTGCGGGCCATTATCCCGCCTCAACCACCCCGAAAACAGCGCCCGCACACCGCGCGGTAGCGTGCATTGCCACCAATCTCCACTTGCTCGCCTTCGGTCACCCGGCGCAGGTTTTCATCAACCCGCATATTCATGGTGGCCTTGCGGCCGCAGTGGCAGATCGTCTTCATTTCGTCCATCTCGTCCGCCAGGCCCAGCAGCGCAGCCGAGCCAGGAAAGAGCTGTCCGCGAAAATCGGTGCGCAGGCCGTAGCAGATCACCGGCGTGCCGCGCATATGGGCAATCTCGTGCAGGGACCAGACCTGGGGCTCGGTCAGGAACTGCGCCTCGTCGATCAACAGGCACGAGACCCGCGCGGCGAGGTCCAGTTCCGCAATGAAGTCGGTCGTCGCCGAAAACAATTCGGCGGCGCGCTGCGGTCCCAGCCGCGAGGTCACCATGCCATGTCCATAGCGGTTGTCGTTGCTTGACGTGAAGATGCGCACCTTGTGGCCACGCTCCTCATAGTTGTGGGCGACCTGCAGCAAGGCGGTCGACTTGCCGGCATTCATCGCCGCGTAACGAAAAAACAGTTTGGCCATGGGCGCCTGTGCAGATTGGCAGGTGGAAGCTGTGTATTGTCTCTTTGATTGGTGCAGCGGCCGTGGTCGAAGTGCGATGCGACAATTCAATCCTCACTTTCAAGCGATTCATGGCCCTGATTCCCTACGCACTCACCCGTCCGTTCCTGTTCGGCCTGGACCCCGAACGGGCGCACGAGTTGACGCTTGCCACCATCGCGCGTTTGCAGAACACGCCAGCCCAATGCCTGTGGGCGCAGCCGCGCGTGCCCGACCCGCTGACGCTGGCAGGGCTGCGCTTCCCGAATCGCATCGGCCTGGCCGCGGGGCTCGACAAGAACGGCCGCTGCATCGACGGTCTGGGGGCGATCGGATTTGGTTTCATCGAAGTCGGCACGGTCACCCCCAAGGCGCAGGGCGGCAACCCCAAGCCGCGCCTGTTCCGGCTGCCCGAGGCGCAGGCGCTGATCAACCGTCTGGGCTTCAACAACGAAGGGCTGGACAGCTTTCTAGCGCATGTGCAACGCGCCCACAGCTTTCGTGCCGGCGGCGGGCTGATTGGACTGAACATCGGCAAGAACGCCGCCACTCCGATCGAGGACGCAGTCGACGACTACCTGACCTGCCTGGACGCGGTTTACGCCGAGGCCGACTATGTCACGGTGAATATCTCGAGCCCCAACACCCTGCACCTGCGCGAGCTGCAAAGCGATGCGGCGCTGGACGCACTGCTGGGCGCCATCCAGGAGCGCAGATGGGTGCTGGAAAGCCAATACGCACGCCGGGTGCCCATTTTCCTGAAGATCGCACCCGACCTGGATGAAGCCCAGGTAGCCATGATTGCCGCCACGCTGCAAAGGCACGATATCGACGGCGTGATCGCCACCAACACGACGCTGGCGCGCGATGCGGTCAATGGGATGCCGCACGCCGACGAGCTCGGCGGCCTGAGCGGCAAGCCCGTCTTCGAGGCCAGCAACCGCGTGATACGGTTGCTGCGCGCTGCCCTGGGCAAGCACTATCCCATCATCGGCGTGGGCGGCGTACTCAGCGGCGCCGACGCGCTGGCCAAGATCAACGCGGGTGCTGACCTGGTGCAGGTCTACACGGGATTCATCTACCGCGGCCCCAAGCTGGTGAGCGAGTGCGCGTTGGCGCTTAAGAACGCTTGAACCCATAGCCGCAGCGTCTGACGCCGCCGCCGGCCCTCGTGTTGGCGAACCCGCTCAGATCAGCGGCACTCCGGTCTTGGCCTGCACTTGCTCGCGGCTCACGCCATCGGCCAGCTCGACCAGTTTCAGACCAACGGGTGTCACATCCATCACGGCCAGGTCGGTGATGATGCGATTGACCACGCCCACGCCGGTCAGCGGCAAGGTGCAGTGCGGCAAGATCTTCATGTCTTCGCTGCCGTCCTTCTTGCGGGCCACATGCTCCATCAGCACGATCACGCGCTTGACGCCGGCCACCAGGTCCATCGCTCCGCCCATGCCCTTGACCATCTTGCCGGGAATCATCCAGTTCGCCAGATCGCCCTTTTCGCTGACCTGCATGGCGCCCAGGATGGAAAGATTGATCTTGCCGCCGCGGATCATCGCGAAGCTCTCGTCGGAACCGAAAATACTCGATCCGGGAATCGTCGTGACGGTCTGCTTGCCGGCGTTGATGAGGTCGGCATCGACCTCGTCTTCGGTCGGGAACGGCCCAATGCCGAGCATGCCGTTCTCGCTTTGCAGCCAGACTTCGATGTCCTTGGGCACGAAGTTGGCTACCAGCGTCGGGATGCCGATGCCAAGGTTCACATAGAAACCGTCCTGCAGTTCAAGCGCAGCACGCGCCGCCATTTGGTCTTGTGTCCAGGCCATGATCAGGCCTCCTTCTTCTCTGTGAGAGTCTTCTTCTCGATGCGCTTCTCGGGATGGGCATTCACGACGATGCGGTGCACGTAAATCCCTGCCAAGTGCACATCATCGGGATCGATCTCGCCCACCTCGACCAACTCCTCGACCTCGACGACAGTGATCTTGCCGGCCATTGCAGCAGCCGGATTGAAGTTGCGCGCCGTGCGGCGGAACACCAGATTGCCGCTCTTGTCGGCCTTGTGCGCCTTGACGAGCGAAAGCTCGGGCTGCAGAGCGAGCTCCATCACGTGCGTATGGCCATCGAAATCGCGCAGTTCCTTGCCCTCGGCGACTATCGTGCCCACGCCGGTGCGCGTGAAGAAGGCAGGGATGCCGGCGCCGCCGGCACGCAGCTTCTCGGCGAGTGTCCCTTGCGGCGTGAACTCGAGCTCAAGTTCGCCGGCCAGGTATTGGCGTTCGAATTCCTTGTTCTCGCCCACGTAGCTGGAAATCATCTTCCTTATTTGGCGCGTCTCCAGCAACTGCCCGAGGCCGAAGCCATCGACGCCGGCGTTGTTCGAGATCACCGTGAGATTCTTGACCCCGGTGTCGCGCAGCGCCGCAATCAGTGCCTCGGGAATGCCGCACAAACCGAAGCCCCCCACGGCGAGCAACTGGCCGTCTCGGGCAATGTCCTTCAGCGCCTCGGCAGCGCTTGCAAATACCTTGTTCATCCGCGTCTCCGCTTGGGTCGTCAGGCGCCAAGGGTACTACGTAACAGCTTACGTAGAATCGCCTAAGACCAGCAAAGCGCCGACCAACCCAGCATCCAACCCGTGCCTGCCGTCAACTACCGCACAGCTTTCGATCTGGCACCCATCGGCCTGGTGCTATCACGCAACCGCTTGATAGTCGATTGCAATCGGGCGCTGCTGCAGATGTTCGGCGTCGCACGCAACGCGCTCGTAGGCCGCAGTTTCGAAGCCCTCTACCCGAGTTCCATCGAGTTTGAGCGAACCGGAAAGCGCATCATGGCCAGCCTCGATGCCCAGGGCTTCTACGCTGACGAGCGCATCATGAAACGCCTCGGCGGCGCCCAAGCCGACGAGCTGTTCTGGTGCCATGTGTCAGGCCGCGCTCTCGATCCGGTGCAACCCCATGCGGCAGGCATCTGGTCGTTCGAAGACCTCTCGTCCAAACGCCGGCTCAGGGTCGATTTGACGCCACGCGAACGCGAGATCGCCGCGCTGCTGATGGAAGGACTGACGAGCAAATTGATCGGCAGACGCCTGGCCATCAGCCCGCGCACCGTCGATGTCTATCGCGCGCGGCTGATGAAGAAATACGCCGCCAGGACCACACCCGAACTCGTCAACAAGCTGTTGTCGGACTGAATCCGGCGCTGCGCAGTCGGTCCTGAAGCGTCGATGCGCGGCATCGGTGTGTTCAGATGCTCGCGCCGACCTACTCGATCGCCGCCCTGACCCAATCGGGCAACGGCATCGACTTCTGTTTGGGAAAATCCACCCATACGGTGGTGGCGCCGCCTGCCGCGAAGATCACGCCGGGCTGATCGACGCGTTCGAGCGTGATGTAGGTATCGAAGCTGCTCTTGCCCGGGTTGCAGGTGTAGTGCCGCGCGACGAGCTCGCCCGGGTATTCGAGCTGCTGGTAGAAATTGCAGAACGCATTCACGATCACCGGCCCCTGGCCGGACGGATCCGGTTTTGCTCCGATTTCGGTCAACCATTCGATGCGCGAGATTTCCAGATAACGGAAGTAGATCGTGTTGTTGACATGGCCCATGGCATCCATATCGCCCCACCGTATGGGGATGCGCATCTCGTGCACCAGCTTCTTTTGTTCGGGGATTTCTATGCGCATGATGAAAATTTCCGTTCCATTAAGACCTGACCCCGTGCTGCCGTAGGTTCATGCCTGACGAGGTTGCCAGGCCCGCTTGCAAGCAACTTGGCCTAGCGCTCGACGCCGAGCTCAACATACAAGCGCTCGACCAGCACTCGCAACTCTTGCACTTCACGCGTCAGGCGGTCCTGTCCGAGCTTCAACGCGGCCAGTTCGCTGGCCGCCACAAAATCCTCAGGCGCCACCTGTCCTGCAAGCGACCCGGCATCGACCGCACCGCACAGCAAATGCATCCAGCGTGCCTCGCGCGAGCCCGGCGCACGCGCCAACTTCACGACCAAGGGCCCGCCCTTCTCGGCGCAGCGCTCGGCGAGTTCCTCCAGGAAGCCCTCGACCGCTGACACATCGGCGAATCGATGCAGGCGCTCGGCGTTGGCGCGCAGTTCGGCGCTGGTCTGCGCACCGCGCAGGCACAGCAGCGCCAGCAGGGCCACCGACTGCGAAGGCAGCGCCATGACGCGCCCCATATTGTGTTCATAGCGCGTGACGCGCGACCCGCTGGACTCGAACGCCAGGTTCAGTCCCTTCAGCGCGTCGACCGCCACCTGCACTTCGGCGTCGGTCGCAGCCAGCACCGGATCGCGTGCCGTCTTCTGATTGCAGCCGGCCACCAGCGCGTTCAGCGACAAGGGATAGCTGTCCGGCACGGTGTGCGATTTCTCGATCAACACGCCCAGCACGCGCGCTTCGAGCATCGACAGCGCTCTGATCAAGTTGATGCCCTCAGACCGCAAAACCGTCGTCGGCCTGAATCACCGCGCCATTGATGAAGTGGCTTTCCTTGGCGCACAACATCATCAGCACCGTGTCCAGATCCTGCGGCTGGCCCACGCGCTTGCGCGGCAGCATCTTCATGAGTTTCTGCCCCTGCTCGGTGTCCCAGTAGTGATGGTTGATCTCGGTGTCGATATAGCCGGGGCAGATCGCGTTCACGTTGATGCCGTACTTGCCCCATTCGAGCGCCATGGCACGCGTCATGTGGATGACTGCCGCCTTGCTCATCGCATACACGCCAATCTGGCTGAGCGCGCGCAGGCCTGCCATCGACGCGATGTTGACAATGCGCCCGCCAAGGTACGTGCCGGGCGCCGCGCCACGCGCGCGCGCGAGCATGCGTTTGCCCACCTCCTGCGCCACGAAGAAGGCTCCCTTGGTGTTGGTATTCATCACGAAGTCGTAGTCCTCGGGGCTCACGTCGACAAGCTTTTGCGTGGTGCTGACGCCCGAGTTGTTGATCAGGATATCCAAGGTGCCGACCTCGGTCTCGGCGTGCGCCACGGCCGACTTGATGCTGTCATGGTCGGTCACGTCCAGCGTCACCACATGGGCGTCGCCGCCAGCCGCTTCGATTTCGGCGCGCAGGTTCTTCAAGCGCTCGATGCGACGACCGGCGAGCACCACCGCGGCGCCCGCCTGTGCCAAGGTCTTGGCGAACTGTGCGCCCAAGCCGCTGGACGCGCCGGTGACGAGTGCCACGCGGCCGGAAAGATCAATGCTGTAGCTCATGGATTTATGCAGTTGAAGAGGTTGCATTCACGATAGCACGAAGCCATGGAACAGTCCCGTCCGGCGCGTCGCGCCGCCCACCCAAGTCAAACAGGGGCGAAACAGTTTCAACGAAAAGCACGATCGTTCTTTTTGTTCGTCTTTCGCCTCTAAAATGAGCGCCATCCTGGGCCTGATCTGACTCATGGCCACACCCCACCCAGCAAGGATGAGCATGACACCCGAGCAGTTGATCGCGCAGTACGGCCCACGCGAAAGCATGGAATACGACGTGGTCGTGGTCGGTGCCGGCCCGGCGGGGCTCGCGACAGCGATCCGGCTCAAGCAGCTCGCTGCGGCCAAGGGTCGGGAGGTGTCGGTGGTGGTGCTTGAGAAGGGATCGGAGCCCGGCGCTCACATCCTGTCTGGCGCGGTGCTCGACCCCGGCGCCTTGACCGAGTTGTTCCCCAACTGGAAGGAGCTCGGCGCGCCGCTGAACCAGGCCGTCACCGGCGACGACGTGCTGTTTCTCTCGGCAACCGGCGCCCAACGCACGCCGGACTGGCTGACACCCCAATGCTTTCACAACCACGGCAATTACGTGATCTCGCTGGGCGCGCTCACCAAATGGATGGGTCAACAGGCCGAAGGTCTGGGTGTCGACATCTTCCCTGGCTTCGCCGCCGCCGAGCTGCTGTATGGCGATGACGGCAGCGTGCGCGGCGTGGCCACCGGCAATCTGGGGCTGGGAAAAAATGGCGAGCCACTGGCCAGCTTTCAACTCGGCATGGAACTGCTCGGCAAGTACACGGTGTTTGCCGAAGGCGCGCGCGGGAGCCTGGGCAAACAGTTGATCGCCAAATACCAGCTCGATGCGGGCCGCGATCCGCAAAGCTATGCGATCGGCATCAAGGAGTTGTGGGAGGTGCCCGCGAGTCAAGCCAAGCCCGGCATGGTCGTGCACACCGCCGGCTGGCCGATGGACAAGCACACGTATGGCGGCGGCTTTCTCTACCACCAGGAGGACAACAAGGTCAGCCTGGGCTTTGTGGTCGGCCTGGACTACAAGAACCCCTGGCTCAGCCCTTTCGAGGAAATGCAGCGCTGGAAGACTCACCCCAGCGTGCGCTCCCATATCGAAGGCGGCACGCGCATAGGCTACGGCGCGCGCGCCATCACCGCAGGCGGCCTGTTGAGCGTGCCCAAGCAGGTCTTCCCGGGCGGCGCACTGGTGGGTTGCGAAGCCGGCTATCTGAACGCTGCGCGCATCAAGGGCAGCCATGCTGCGATCAAGTCGGGCATGCTCGCCGCCGAGGCCGCGTTCGAGGCCATCACGGCGGGCCGCCAGCATGACGAACTCCTGAGCTACCCGGCAGCCTTCGAGCAAAGCTGGCTGTACGACGAACTGAATGGTTCGCGCAACTTCAAGCAATGGTTCAAGCTGGGCAACACCGTCGGCGCTCTTATGACAGGCATCGAGCAGTGGCTGTTGCCCAAGCTCGGGTTCAAGTCACCGCCCTGGACCCGACACCGCACGCGCGCCGATCACACCTACCTGCTGCCGGCCGCCGAGTGCGCCAAGATCGACTATCCCAAGCCCGACGGCAAGCTGACCTTCGACCGCCTCTCGTCGGTGTTCATCTCGAACACCAACCATGAAGAGAACCAGCCGGCGCATCTAACGCTGAAGGACGCATCGGTCCCGGTGGCTATCAACCTGGCCAAGTTCGCCGGACCTGAAGCGCGTTACTGCCCGGCCGGCGTCTACGAATTCGTGAAGGACGCCGACGCTTCGGACCGCTTGCAGATCAATGCGCAGAACTGCGTGCACTGCAAGACCTGCGACATCAAGGACCCGACGCAGAACATCGTCTGGGTCACCCCCGAAGGCGGCGGCGGGCCGACTTACGCGGGCATGTGACGCGCCGTTTGCGCGGCGCTCAGAGCCCCAGCCGGGCCATCCACTGCGCGACTGACTGCTCCTGAGCCGTTCCTTCGCGATAACTCTGCTGGATGCGATCACGTTCTGCAGCCGAGCGGTTCTGGCTCAGCTTGAACTTGCCCTCCCAGCGCGTCACGTGCAGGCGAAACCCGACGATGGCCTGCAGCATCTTCTGCCGGTAGTCCTCGGGCAGGCCACGCCACTGCGCGGCGTAGGCGGGCTCGTGCCGCGCGATCAGGCGCTTGAGCAGCGCGTCCTTGGCCTGCGCCTCGTCGATCAGGGTCAGGCGGCCGTAGACATGCACGGCCAGGTAGTTCCAGGTAGGCACTTGTTGCAGGTCCTCGTAATGCGAGGGTGACACATAGGCGCCCGGCCCGCTGAACACCGCCAGCGCCGTGGTCTGTTGCGACAGCCAGTTCCAGTGCGGATTGGCGCGCGCCATATGCCCTTCCAACATCCAGCCCTGTTCGTCTTCGATCACCGACAACGGTATGTGGCTCACGAAGCTTTGCTGATCGGCGTCGGGGCCGATCAGCAAGGCCAAGGGATGCGCGGCAATCAGTTGCTTGGCCAGCGACAAGTCGCTGATGGCAAATCGGCTCGGGTTGTACATGAAGCAATGGCTCTCTGGCTGTGTCGACTGGGTGGCAGGTGTCAAGCTTGTCGTGACGTGGATTCTGCCCGGATTGTGCCCAATGTCGTCGGCGCGCGCCATCGACATGCGCAAGGGCGGGGACCTGCGCGGTTGATTCCTTTCAGGCGATGACGCATCGCACCGCTCGGCCGCCCACTCGTTTGCGAGGGCGGCGTAGTACTCGCTGAAACAGGGTGGCGTAACATTACTCACGAGCGCCGGATCGTGACGCCCTTGTTTGGTTTGCGACCACCATGGACAACTCTGATCTCATCTTGCTAGCGCGCGCCCAGTTCGGGCTGAACATCGGCTTTCACATCCTGTTCCCGGCCCTCACCATCGCACTGGCGTGGTTTCTGGTGTACTTCCGCATCCGCTACGCGAAGAGCGGCGACGCCGCGTGGCTCGCGACCTACAAGCTGTGGGTGAAGGTCTTCGCTCTCACCTTCGCCATGGGCGCGGTCACCGGCATCACCATGTCGTTTCAGTTCGGCACCAACTGGCCGGGCTTCATGAACCAGGTCGGCAACATCGCCGGCCCGCTGCTCGCCTTCGAGGTGCTGACCGCGTTCTTTCTCGAAGCCACTTTTCTCGGCGTGATGCTGTTCGGCATGAACCGCGTGCCGGCCTGGGTTCACATCGGGGCGACCCTGATGGTGGCCGTCGGCACCCTGTTCTCCGCCTTCTGGATTCTCGCGCTCAATTCCTGGATGCACACGCCTGCCGGCCAGGTGATAGCCGACGGCGTGCTGATCGCGGGCGACTGGCAGCAGGTGATTTTCAATCCGTCGTTTCCGTACCGATTCACGCATATGCTGCTCGCCTCCGGGCTCACCGCCTCTTTCGTCATCGCGGGTCTGTCGGCCTGGCGCCTGCTGCACGCCACGGCCGACGCGTCGGCGCTGCGCACGCTGCGCACCGGCGTGCTGGTCGCTGCGGTGCTTGCCCCGCTGCAGATCTTTGTCGGCGATCAACACGGCCTGAATACCTTGGCGCACCAGCCGGCGAAAGTAGCCGCGATCGAGGCGCTGTGGCACACCACGCGCGGTGCGCCGCTGGTGCTGTTCGCCGTGCCGAACGAGGCAACGCAGCACAACGACTATGCGATCGAAGTGCCGCGGCTGGCGAGCCTGATCCTCACACACGATCTGGACGGCGAGGTAAAAGGCCTGTCGGCGTTTGCGCCGGACACGCCGCCGGTGGCGCCGGTGTTCTTCGCCTTTCGCCTGATGCTGGCGCTGGGGACGGCCATGCTGGCACTGGCGTGGCTCAGCGTCTGGCTGTTGCGCAAGCACGCGGCGCCGCCACGCTGGTTGTTGTGGAGCCTCGCCGGTTTCACGTTTTCCGGGTGGGTGGCAACACTCGCAGGCTGGCTGGTCACAGAAATCGGACGCCAGCCCTGGCTGGTGACGGGCATCCTGAGAACCTCGCAGGCGGTGGGACGAGTTCGCGACGCGCAGCTCGGTGCCAGCCTCACTGGCTATGTGCTCGTCTACGCGCTGATGCTCGGCGCCTACATGGTGGTCATCACCCACCTTGCCGGCAAGGGCGCGACGCCAGCAAAGGCAGACTTACCATGAACCCCGATCTGACGCTGATTTTTGCCGCGCTGATGGGCGTGGCGGTGCTCGCCTACGTCGTGCTCGACGGTTACGACCTCGGCGTAGGCATGCTCATGCCCGCGGCCGACGCGCTCGAACAGGAGCTGATGGTGGCCTCTATCGGCCCGTTCTGGGACGCCAACGAAACCTGGCTGGTGCTGGGCGTGGGCATCCTGCTGGTGGCGTTTCCGCAAGCGCACGGCGTGGTGCTCGGGGCGCTCTACCTGCCGGTGGCGGCGATGCTGATCGGGCTGATGCTGCGCGGCGTGGCGTTCGAGTTCCGCGTCAAGGCCGAGGGCTGGCACCGCGAGCTGTGGAACTGGCTGTTCTACGGCGGATCCTTCCTCGCCTCGTTCTCGCAGGGCTTGATGCTCGGGCGCTACATCACCGGCTTCGACTCGGGTTTCGGCTATCTGCTGTACGCGCTGGTGGTGGGTGCCTCGCTGTGCGGCGGTTACGTGCTGCTGGGCGCGACCTGGCTGATCTACAAGACCGAGGGAACGCTGCAAAAAAAGGCCGTCGCCTGGACGCGCTGGGGCCTGCTGTGGGTCGCGCTCGGCGTCGCTGCGGTGAGCCTGGCGACACCGTTCGTGAGCCCAACGGTGCAGATGAAATGGTTCGATTTTCCGGCGACTCTTTCGCTGATGCTGCTGCCGCTGGCGACCCTCGTCGCATGGATCTGGGTGTGGCGCTCGGCAGGGCGCGTGGCCCGCGGCGATGCAGGTGCCGCGCATTGGACGCCGTTCGCCGGCACGGTGGCGATCTTCATGCTCGCCTTCATCGGACTCGCCTACAGCCTGTTTCCCTACGTGGTGATCGACCGATTGACCTTCTGGCAGGCCGCAGCGCACCCGTCATCGCTGAAAGTGGTGCTCATCGGCACGCTCATCGTGCTGCCCTTCATCGTCGCCTACACCGTGTTTTCGTACTACGTATTCCGCGGCAAAGCGCGGCCGGGTCAGTACGATTGAAGAAGACCGCGGACATCGATGCTGCGTACTGCTTCTCCTGCAGGTCTTTCTTGTCTGTCATGTTGACCCACGCGGGAGCGTGGGCGCGACGGGCGAAAGCGGCCGGACGACGGCGCTTGCGGCAGCGCAAGCTGCCGAGTGCGTGGTGGGCCGTGCGTATCACCGCCAAGCGCGGCTGCGTCGGGCCAAGCCGCTCAAGCGCGCCTTTGAGATCGACCTGAAGCACTACCCGAACCGTGGCGACGAGCTGAAGCTCATCGCGCGATTCTGGACAGTGGGCCCCGACACAAACCAGGATAGTGGACAAAACGACCTGATCGTCAGCGTAGACCCGTATGTGACCGACTTGATGGCCAACTGCGGCCGGGTTACCGGCCGCGAGCCTCTGTCGGCCTCAAAGGCCGCGTTCAGGGCGGTCAATGTCGGGTCTGGCCGTCCCTCTCCGGCACGGAAAGGGACGTTTGAACCACCCAAGCTTCAGGGGATCACAAAGGCTTGGCTCTCTTCGCCCGCGTTACGACGGTACATGAACAGCAGGCCGGTCTCACTGCTCTGCGATGCGTTAACCGCCGCATTCTTCGTGAACGGCACGTTCAGCAGCGGTCCCTTGGGGACAACGCCGAACGGGACGCCACTCGTGACTCTGTACCTGGGCGTGGCAGGCGTGAACTTCATGCCGTTGACCATGTCGGAGCTCGCCCCGGTGAAGTAGTTGTCGTACGCAACGACATTCAGACCAATCGTTGTGGTGGGCGTGATGCCGAGATCGCTCAACAGGATGGTGAAAATCGAGTTGCCCGAGTTGAGGTCGGCGTCATTGAAGAAACGGACGGTCTGCGCACCATTGCTGGCCCGCTCCACCACCACAACACTCTGGCCCGTCAAAGCAAAGCCAGCCGATTCAGCCTGGTAGACATAGAAGTCTGCAACGCCGTCGCCGGTCGTGTCAATGTCCACCTCAAGGCCCCGCGGATACAAGGGATGGCTCTGGCGGCCCTGCGTAGCGATCGCGAACTGGAGGTAGTCGACGCCGAAGACCGCGGCAGGCAGGTGGCGCACACCCACCGAGCGCAGGTCAACGGTCGCGAAGTTGCCACCCGGCAGCGGGAAGGCGTTCGCCGGCAGTTGAGGGCTGGCCCCGATCAGCGAAAACGCGTCGTACTCGCCGTTCAGGTCAGCGCCCACGTTCTTGAGTGTGATCACGTTGGCGGCGCGCGCCCCGGTGGGCCGGATACCGGTGATGGCAGCCGCCTTGCGCGGCAGCACGTGCCAAGGCACTGAGAGCTTCTCGGGGCCGGCAGTCAATGTCAGGTAACCGTCGTATTCCGGGCCGTTGAGAAGGGCTCCATTGCCGCCATTCGGGCCGCCGTCCAGGTTCCAGTCGGGCAAGGTCGCCGGGTTGATGACCAACCGAACAGGCACCGTGGCACTGCCGCCAGCAGGCACCGTCACCGAGCCCTGCACTTGCACCAACACAGCTCCCGTGGCGGCGTCGTCCGCATAGCGGAAGCTCGGCGTGACGGTGTAGGTGCGCGACGTGGCGGAGTAGTTCTCGACCGTCAGCGTCTTGTTCAGGATCACCTGCTTGTCCGCTTCGACCGCGCCGAAGGACAGTGCCGCAGACAGTGCCTGCGTGTCCCAGGCGGCGGAACTCAGCGCCACGGCACGGTCCACGCGCAATTCACCGGCGCCCACGCGCGAGATCGGTGCCAGCCCGCCCGGCAAAGTCGCCGGGTTGGTGTAGACCACGGTCTCTGCGCTGTTCATCAACTGTGCCTTGATCTGCAGTGCCGTACGCGTCGGGTGCGCCTGCACCATCAACGCCGCTGCCCCGGACACCATGGGTGCCGCACCCGAGGTGCCGCCAAAAGCGGAGGCGCCGTCACCACTGCCGGCCAAGGCCGACACCGACGCTCCCGGCGCGCCCATTTCCGGCTTGATGAGTTGCGTGCCCATGGCTGGGCCACGCGACGACGTGCCGGCGACACCGCCCACCAGCGAGATGGCGGCAGCATTGCTCATCGACACGTTGACCGTCTGGGCCGCACCGAGCCTGCCCTTGATACTGAAGGACAGCGATTGCTGTATGACCATCGAGGGCACGAAATTCGACCCGTTGCCTTGCGAGAAGGACACCGCGTCGCCGGCAGCGACGAGACCGATCAGCGTGCCGATGGCGCCCGCGGTGGCGGCCT
Source organism: uncultured beta proteobacterium (assembly GCA_963740455.1). Taxonomy (GTDB): domain Bacteria; phylum Pseudomonadota; class Gammaproteobacteria; order Burkholderiales; family Burkholderiaceae_C; genus Paucibacter. Next base: position 29,174 of record CAVUEF010000010.1, on the reverse strand, counting down.
TATCGACCTTCTCGCTGATATTGCAAAGTCCGCGGTCGATGAGTGCAATCTTGCCGCTCGCGTTGGCCAGTGGCACATCGCCCGCGCATCCGCGTCCGACATAGACCACATCGCCCGTGACACCGGCGCCGATCGGCGCCCAGTCCAACGTGGCGGTGTTGCCGTACACGCCGGCGATCGACGCCGGTGCATTGACGAGCAGGGGGACCGCCGTGGCGCTGGGCACCTGCGTCTGCGCGACGCTGATCGCCCCCGCGGCGATCGACGGCGAGCCGACGATATAGGGACGGTCGGCCGAATTCCCGGCTGAAATGACCACGATCACGCCCGAGGCCACGGCATTGCTGACCGCCTGCGTCAAGTCGTCTTCGATCTGACCGTAGCTGCTGCCCAGGGACATGTTGATGACATCGACAGCGTCGTCGGTGGCGGGGTTGCCGTCGGGGTCGAGCGCGAAGTCCATGCCCTTCAGCAAGGCGACGCCGTTGCAGCTCGAGCTGACGCTGGAACACACCTTGACTGCGTAGAGCTGGGCGCCCGGGGCCATGCCCTTGTGTGTGCCGTCCAGGCTCTTGCCCGCGATGATGTCGGACACGTGCGTGCCATGGCCGCGTGCTGCTCCGTCATCGATCGGGTTCGGATCCTCGCTTCGTGCTGCGTTAGGCCACGCGGAACCCGTGAAGTCATAGCCTCCGACCACCTTGGCCGTGGGGAACAGGCCGACAGGGATGACGGCGGGATTGGCTGTCGCCGCAGCCCAATCGGCAGGGGTGCCGGAACCGCCCAGGTTCTTGTGCGTGTAGTCGATGCCGGAATCCAGCACCGCCACTCTGACCCCGGTACCGTCTTTGCCGCTTGTCTGCACGGCGGTGCCGCCGACGTACGGCACTGTGTCGGTCAGATGCATCTCGTAATTGATCACCGGCCGCACGCGCACGACACCGGGCAGCTTGGCCAACTCGGGCAGAAGCGCGGCATCGATGGTGACGGCAATGGCGTTGTGCGCCACTTGCACGCGGCCCAGTTCCTTGGCGCCCAGGGCCGACATGCGGTCAGCCGTGGCGGCCTGCTGAGCCAGAATGCTGACCCGCTGCGCGACCATCGCCGCAGCCATGGCATTGCCTTCGCCGGATCGCGCGCTGAGCGCGTGCGCGCGGCCACTCTCACCTTTGTTGAACAGCGCCCTGGCACGCGCCACCGAGTTCTGGTCGAGCTGCACCCAGACATCGACCTTGCCTTTGGCTGTGGCCAGTCGCGGGTCGACGGACACACCGTCCGGTGCCTTCATCAGGCCCAGTGCGGTGGCGCGACTCCCTGCCGCAGCCGGAGCTGCCGTGGAGGACGCCGTATTGCTGCCGCCGCCACAGGCCGCCAAGGCGGCTGCCACGACGATGAATGAAACGCCTAAACGGAAACGATTCATGAGTGAACTCCAAAGGACAGAAGCGATGCGCTCGAGGCTGCACACGAAGTGCTCGATCGCGAAGGGGTTTGGCTGCAAACAGGTTCAGTCCGCGCGACGCCGGCGCGCGGCGCTGCCGGCGCCCGCCAGGGCCAGACCCAGCAGTAGCAGCGTACCGGGCTCGGGAATCTCGGCGATCTGGAGACCGTTGATCGTCGTCGTGGCAGCGCCGAACGAATTGTCCGAAAAGGTGCTGAAACCGAAGTACTGACCGGCTTGGACGAAGACCGACTTCGCGCCGAATTGGTTCAGCGCAACACCGTCGACCGTCAATTGCGCGAAGCCGAGGTCCAAACCGAGCGCGGTGTTTGCAAGCTCATAGCCGAAGGGGTCGAACGCGGGGTCCGCGTCGAAGGTTGCGTAGACCCAGTTGAAGCTCACCATGGCATCGACCAGGAACTGGATATAGAAGTTGGTGAATGAAGTGTTTCCTGGCAGCGATCGTCGCCACTGGTCAGGCTGATCGAGGCCGGCGCCCCAACTGTGCTGATCGAGCCCGTTCCAGGGCTCTTCGTCCAATTCCCCACAGCGTAGTTGCCACTGAACCCAGTCACATTGTTGGCGTGAGACACGCCGGCGATGCACAGCGCCACGGCAAGCAGAAGTCGTTTCATGGATACCTCGAAATCAGAAGGGATGGAAGGTTGTCAGATTCACCGCAGTCAGCTAGCAATACGCATGCCAAACTGTGGCTACCCTGGGAAGAACAGATGAGCGGCGGTCGTGGCGTGTTGTTCGCGCCTGAATTTGTAAAGTTTTTCGACAGCGGGTTTACGCCAGCACGAAGCTTCGCAGAGCATGCGGCGATCACCAACGAGGGCGCTGGCAGAAAGCGTGGACCGAACTGCCGACGCCGTTCGGGCAGTTGCTCCCGGCGACAGGTGGCGGCCGCCAGGTCAGACCTCGTCAAACACGATCATGCCGCGCGCATTGCGACCGGTGGCCAGATCGTCGAACGCTTGTGGCGCCTCATCGACGCGGTAGCGATGCGTGATCAGCTCGTCAAGCTTGAGCCGGCCCGCCCGGTACAGCGCCATCAGGCGCGGAAAATCCTCGCGCGGACGGGCCGAGCCGAAATAGCTGCCGGTCAGCGTCTTTTCTTCGAAGGTCAGGCTTGCGGTGCGGATGCTGGTCATGTCCTGCACGGCGGCCACGCCCACCACGACTGCAGTACCGCCCTTGCGCAGCGCGCCATAGGCCTGCGCAACGACGCTGCCCAGACCCACACATTCGAATGCATAGTCGGCACCACCGCCGGTGAGTTTCTTGAGCGTCTTCACCAGGTTCTCGTCGTTCGCGTTGACCGTGTGCGTGGCACCGAACAGCTTCGCCAGCTCCAGCTTCGAATCAACCATGTCGACTGCGACAATCATGGCCGCACCGGCCAACGCGCAGCCCTGGATGGCGTTGAGCCCCACGCCGCCCGCGCCGAAGACAATCGTCACATCGCCCGGCGCCACCTTGGCGGTGTTGATCACAGCGCCCACGCCTGTCATCACGCCGCAGCTGATCAAGGCGCAGCACTCCATCGCCACGTCCGGTGCGGCCTTCACAACATTGCCCACATTCAGCGTGGCGTACTCGGCCATCACGCCACAGCCCGAGAACACGCCCAGCGGTGCGCCGCTCGCGTCGAAGGTGCGTACCGTGCCGTCGGGCAGCGTGGCGCCGGCCTTGGCGGCCTGGTCGCACAGTTGCGGGCGGCCTGTTGTGCAGTAGCGGCAGTGGCCGCACATGCTGACAAAGGAGCTGACGACGCGGTCACCCACCGCGAACTCGGTCACGCCCTCACCCACCTCGACCACGCTGCCTGCACCTTCATGGCCCAGCACGATAGGCAACTTGAACGGGATCGTGCCGTTCACCGCCGAGAGGTCGCTGTGGCACACGCCGCAGGCGGCAATGCGCAGGGTGACTTCGCCGCGCTTGGGCGGCTGCACGCGGATCGTCTCTACCGTCACAGGTCCGCCCAGCGTGCGGGCGATCACGGCTTTGGCTTGGCGTGTCATAGGGGCTCCTTGTTTGAAATTTGCGCGTCGTCGGCGGGGACAGGGCTCAATTGAAGGTCTTGCCGGCCTCGGCCAGCTCGACCAGCAACGGCGCGGGCTGCCAGCTGGCATCGGCGCCGGGCTCGGCGGCAAAGCGCCGCAGCTCGCGCACGACATTGGCCAAGCCCACCTCGTCGGCATAGCGCATCGGGCCACCGCGCTGGCGCGGGAAACCGTAGCCGTTCAGGTAGACCAGATCGATGTCGGAGGCACGCACCGCGATGCCTTCGGCCAGGATGCGCGCGCCCTCGTTGATCAAGGCGTAGACGCAGCGCTCGACGACCTCGTCGTCACTGACTTTGCGCGGTGCGAAACCCTTGGCGGCGCGATGGTCGGCAATCAGCTGCTCGACCACCGGATCGGTCTGCGGCTCGCGCACGCCGGGCTCGTAGCGGTACCAGCCGGCGCCGGTCTTCTGGCCGAAGCGTCCCAGCTCGCAGAGCTTGTCGGCGACCACCGGGTCGTGCGGCACGCCGGCCTCCAGAGCCTTGCGCTTGCGCGTGGCCCAGCCGATGTCAAGTCCTGCCAGATCGCCGACACGGAACGGCCCCATCGCGAAGCCGAAGCGCTCAAGCGCCTTGTCGACCTGCTGCGGCGTCGCGCCGGCGTTGATCAGGCCATAGGCCGCCGGGCCGTAGCGCGCCAGCATGCGGTTGCCGATGAAGCCGTCGCACACGCCAGAGACCACGGCGATCTTCTTGATTTTCTTGCCCAGCGCCATCGCAGTGGCGAGCACGTCGGGCGCAGTCTTGGCGCCTCGCACGACTTCGAGCAGGCGCATCACATTGGCCGGGCTGAAGAAGTGCAGCCCCAGCACATCGCCCGGGCGCTGCGTGAACGCGGCGATGCGGTTGATGTCGAGATACGAGGTGTTGGAAGCCAGAATGCATCCGGGCTTGCACACCGCGTCGAGCTGGCGGAACACCTTCTCCTTGACCTCCATGTTCTCGAACACGGCTTCGATGACCAGATCCACATCGGCGAAGCCCGCGTAGTCGAGCGTCGGCGTGATCAGCGCCATGCGCTGCTCAACCTGCTCGCTCGTCAGCTTGCCCTTCTTGGCGCTGTTCTCGAAATTGCGCCGGATGGTGGACAGCCCGCGGTCGAGCGCCTCCTGCGCGGTTTCTAGCAGCACCACCGGCAAGCCGATGTTCAGGAAGTTCATCGTGATGCCGCCGCCCATCGTGCCCGCGCCGACCACGCCCACCTTGGCAATCGCGCGCGTGGGTGTGCCTTCGGGCAGATCCGGAATCTTGGACGCCGCGCGCTCGGCGGCAAATACGTGGCGCAGCGCGCGCGACTCGGGCGTGTTCATCAGCGCGATGAAGGCAGCGCGCTCGCGCTTGAGTCCTTCGTCGAAAGGGAGCTTGACCGCGTCGGCCACGCACTCGACACATTGCAGCGGCGCAGGCAGGCCGCGCGCGGCCGTCCTGACGCTGTTGCGCGCGAATTGCAGATAGGCATCGGCCCCGGCAGCATCCATCTTCACGTCGCGCAAGCGGCGCAGCGGGCGTGCCTCGGCCACGACGCGTTCGGCAAAGGCAATCGCTGCGGCCACCACGTCAGCGTCGACCAGCTCATCGACCAGCGCCGTGCCCGCGAACGCTGCCGCCGGTTGCGCGTCGCCCGACACCATCATGTTCAACGCGGCTTCCAGGCCGATCGCGCGCGGCAGGCGCTGCGTGCCGCCGGCACCCGGCAACAGGCCCAGCTTCACCTCGGGCAGGCCCAGCGTCGCGTCCTTCCTGGCAACGCGCCAGTGGCAGCCGAGTGCCAGCTCCAGACCGCCACCCAGCGCGTGGCCGGCCATGGCGGCAATCACCGGTTTCGGTGAATTCTCAAGAGCCAAGATCACATCGGACAACTGGGGCGACGCGCCTGACTGCGGTGTGCCGAACTCGCGCGCATCGGCGCCGCCCGAGAAGATGCGCTCGCCGCCCGTCAGCACGATTGCATGCACGCCAGGGTCTGCCAGCGCGCTATCGAGCCCGGCCAGCATCGCGCTGCGCAGCGCATGTCCGAGGCCGTTGACGGGCGGGTTGTTCATGCTCAGCACGGCGGTCGATCCGTGCGTGGCGTAGGCAAGTGCATCCATGGTGGCGAGTCCGGTCGAGAGCCAAGAAAGGGGAAACTGCGGCGCAGAACGGTCAGCCTTCGCGCGCCGTGCTGATCCATTGTCTTGCGGCGGCGTTCAGCATCACCGCGTCATTGGCCAGCACGATCATGTCGAAGCCGGCACGGCGCATGTCGACCGCCATCTCTGGCGTCGTGCAATAAATGCCAGCCATCTTGCCCACTGCGCGCGCCGTGTCGAGAACGCGCGCGATCTCGGCCGCAACCGGCGCCTCGCGCCATCGCAGCGGCGGCTTCATGCCAAGCGAAATGCTCAGGTCGGTCGGGCCGATGAACACGCCGTCGAGCCCATCGACCGCGCAGATCGCGCCGAGTTCGCGGATCGATTGCGGCGTTTCTATCATCGCCCAGCTCACGATGGTGTGATTGGCCTGCTCGAAGTAGTCGGCCCCACCATAGAGAAAACCGCGCGTCGGCCCGTACGACCGGGAGCCCATCGGCGGATAGCGGCAGGCGCCCACAAAGCGCCTGGCGTCATCGGCGTCCTCGATCAGCGGGCAGATGATCGAATAGGCGCCTGCATCGAGCAGCTTGCCGATCTCGAAGAAGTTGTTCCCCGAGCAGCGCACCATCGGCATGGCCGGTGTGGCCGAAAGCGCCTGCAGCATCGGCACAGCGGCGTCCAGATAAAACGGACCATGCTGGAGATCGATCAAGACCGCGTCGAAGCCGGCATGCCCGAGCAGCTCGGCGGCGTAGGGGCTGGCCATCGTCATCCAGCCGACCAGCGCGGTCTGCTTGGCCGCTGCAAGTTCGCGCAGGCGATTGGGTCGCATCAAGGTTCTCCTGAAATATGGCAGCAGCTTAGACGATGTCGGCCTGGCTGCGCGATCTCAGATCACACTCTTGGGGTGAGGGGCCAAACACCGCCGGCAATTTTTGCGGCGCCTTGATGCGCAACTGCTTGTTCACATTGGTCTGGCCGAACACGACCTCGATCTGCGCCACCGCCACGCCAAACAGCGGCGCCAGAAAGCGCAGCATATGGTCGGTGGCACGCCCGCCTTCCGGGCTGGCCGTAACGCTGACCTTGAGCTGCGTGCCCAAGGGCTTGCCGATGGCATCGCGCTTGGCGCTGGGCTTGCCCAGGATATTCACGACCAGCGTGTCGCCATCCCAGGCAAAGAACGAGTCACCGGTGATGTTGCGTGGGCGCATGGCGCCATGGTAGCGGCATGCGCCGACCTGTGCGGGCCGGTGCCGCGCCTAGGCCTTCAGCTTGGTCTCGACCGCGCGTGCGAAGAACGCCGCACCGAGCGGCAGCGCGTCGTCGTTGAAGTCGTAGCCCGGGTTGTGCACCTCGCATCCGCTGGGCCCGTCGCCATTGCCGATATTGATGTAGCAGCCCGGCACCTGCTCGAGCATGAAGGAGAAATCCTCCGAGGCCATGATGGGCCGCGGGTTGCGCTGCACGCGTTCCGCGCCGACCAGCTCGGTGCAGATCGCGGCGGCGAACTCGGCCTGCTCGGCATCGTTGACGGTGGGTGCGAACGACGCACGGAAATCCACTTCGACGCTGGCGCCCAGCGCCTCGGCCACGCCTTTGGCGACGCGCCTGATCGATACCTCCAACAAGGCCATCACGTCGCGCGAGAACGCGCGCGCCGTGCCGCCCAGGCGCGCCGTCTGCGGGATGATGTTGTACGCGTCGCCCGCGATGATCTGGGTGATCGACAGCACCGCCGTCTCGGCCGGTGCCACGTTGCGCGCGACCACGGTCTGCATGGCGGTGGCGATATGCGCGGCGACGATCACCGGATCGACCGCCGCTTCGGGGCGCGCGCCGTGCCCGCCCCTGCCGGTGACGTGAATATCGAAGAACGCACCACCGGCCATCATTGCGCCGGAGCGCACCGCAAAGTGGCCGACCGGCAGGCTGGGCCGGTTGTGCATGCCGAAAATCGTCTCGCACGGAAAGCGCTCGAACAGTCCGTCGGCAAGCATCGCCTGCGCGCCGCCCAGCCCCTCTTCGGCGGGCTGGAAGATGAAGTTCACCGTGCCGTCGAAGCGGCGCGTCTCGGCCAGGTATTTCGCCGCGCCCAGCAGCATCGTCGTGTGGCCGTCGTGGCCGCAGGCGTGCATCTTGCCGGCGTATTGCGAGCGATGCTCAAAACTATTGCCCTCGTGCATTGGCAGCGCATCCATGTCGGCGCGCAAGCCCATCGTGCGCGCACCCGACCCCGAGCGCAGCACGCCCACCACGCCGGTCCTGCCGACACCGCGATGCACGGCGATGCCGAACGATGCGAGCTTGGCGGCGACGACATCGGCGGTGCGCGTCTCCTCGAAGCCGAGCTCGGGGTGGGCGTGGATGTCGCGGCGCCAGGCCGTCATGTCGGCGTGGAAGCGGGCGATGTGATCAGTGGCGTTCATGTGGGCATGCCTTGTTGAATCCAGCGATGAAACTCATCTTAGCCTTGGCGTTCGCAGGCCACGCCCGGACCCGCGCGAAGCGCTTATTCCGCGCCGTGCAGCATGGCCAGCAATCCAGCCTCGTCGAGCACCGTCACGCCGAGCTCCCTGGCTTTGTCGAGCTTGGAGCCAGCATCTGCGCCGGCCACGACGAAATGCGTTTTCTTCGACACCGAGCCGCTCACCTTGCCGCCCGCGGCCTCGATCAAGTCCTTGGCGGCGTCGCGCGACAAGGTCGGCAGCGCGCCGGTCAGCACCAGGGTCTTGCCACTCAGCGGCGTGGGCGCGGCGTGCAGCGCCGCGCCGCCGTGTTCGTCCCAACGGATGCCCGCCGCGCGCAACTGCTCGACCACCTCGCGGTTGTGCTGCTGATCGAAGAAGGTGCGCACGCTGTGCGCCACCGCCGGCCCGACGTCCCTGACCTCGAGCAAAGACTCGACGCTGGCGTCCATCAACTTGTCGAGCGTGCCGAAGTGCTTGGCCAGGTCCTTGGCGGTGGTCTCGCCGACATGGCGTATGCCCAGCGCGAACAGAAAACGGCCCAAACTGGTTTGCCTGGATTTTTGCAAACCGTCGATCAGGTTTTGCGCGCTCTTCTCACCCATGCGTTCCAGCGCGCTGAGCTTGGCCAGGCCGAGCGTGTAGAGCTCGGGCAGCGTGCGTATCAATCCGGCGTCGACGAGTTGATCAACCAGCTTGTCGCCGAGGCCTTCGATGTCCATCGCGCGGCGGCTCGCAAAGTGCAGGATCGCCTGCTTGCGCTGCGCCGGGCAGAACAGGCCGCCGCTGCAACGCCAGTCGACCTCGCCGTCTTCGCGCGTGATGGCGCTGCCGCAGGCCGGGCATTGGCCGTTCAGCCGCCGGTACAGATCGAACGGCTCGCCGGCATCGGCGGGGCGGTTCTCGAACACCACGCTCACCACTTCGGGGATCACATCGCCGGCGCGGCGCACCACCACCGTGTCGCCCACGCGCACGTCCTTGCGGCGCGTCTCGTCCTCGTTGTGCAGCGTCGCATTCGATACCGTGCTGCCGCCCACGAACACGGGGTCAAGTCTTGCCACCGGCGTGAGCTTGCCGGTGCGCCCGACCTGGATGTCGATGCCCGATACCGTGGTCATCTGCTCCTGGGCCGGATACTTGTGCGCCACCGCCCAGCGCGGCTCGCGGCTCACAAAGCCGAGCCTGCGCTGCATGGCCATGCTGTTGACCTTGTAGACGACGCCGTCGATATCGAAGGGCAGGCTGTCGCGCAGCAAGGCGATGCGCTGGTGGAACTGCACCAGGCCCGCCGCACCCAGCACCACGGCGCGGTGCTCGCACACCGGCAAGCCCATCTGCTCAAGCGCGTCGAGCACCGCGCTGTGCGTGGCCGGCAGCTCCCAGCCCTTCACTTCGCCCAGGCCGTACGCGAAGAAACTCAAGGGACGTTTGGCCGCAATCAAAGGGTCGAGCTGGCGCACCGCGCCGGCTGCCGCATTGCGCGGGTTCACGAAGGTCTTCTCGCTCTTGGCGCCGGCAGCGATCAGCTCGCGCTGGCGCTCGTTGAGCGCTTCGAAAGCGTCGCGCCGCATATAGACCTCGCCACGCACTTCGAGCACCGCCGCCCGGCAGCCCTTCAAGCGCAGCGGAATCTGCCCGATGGTGCGGATGTTCTGCGTCACGTCCTCGCCGGTCTCGCCGTCGCCGCGCGTCGCGGCTTGCACCAGCACACCCTGCTCGTAGCGCAGATTCATCGCCAGCCCGTCGAATTTGAGCTCGACCGCATATTCGATCGCCGCGGCGTTCTCACCCAACTCGAGTTCGCGCCGCACGCGGGCGTCAAAACTCTCGGCGCCGCTGGCCTGGGTGTCGGTTTCGGTGCGGATGCTGAGCATCGGCACCGCGTGTCGTACCGGCTCGAAACCCTCCAGCACGCGACCCATCACGCGCTGCGTGGGCGAATCGGGCGTCGCCAGCTCGGGGTGCGCAGCCTCGATTTCCTGCAGTTCAAGAAACAGCTTGTCGAATTCGGCGTCGGGCAGCACCGGCGCGTCCAGCGTGTAATAAAGCCGGGCGTGATGTTCGATCTGTTCGCGCAAGGCTTGCGCGCGGCGTGCCTGGAGGCTTGCCGCATCGGGCGCATCGCCAAACAGGTCAGGCTGGGACATGGCGGCGATTGTGGCCTTGATGCGCCGTCAACTGAACAAGCGCCGCGCCGCCATCGAGCCCGCCGCCAGGTCGTGCGAGGCCAGCGCCTGGTACAGCGTGTTCAGCTCCTGGCCGATCGTTGCAAACGCATGCAGGTTGACGGCTTGCGAGCGGTCGTCGGTGATCTCGGCGTCGATGTCGGCGGCAATCGCGCGCGCCGTCTGCTGCCACGCGGCGAAGGGCTCGGCCGACTCGGGCGTCTGTGGCACATCCAGACTCAGACTCAGCTCGCGCACCGCCGATTGCTGGGGGTCTTCGGCCAGCGCCGCCTGCGCGTCGAAGCTCAATACCAGGATGGGAGGAGCGCCCTCTTCGTCGGAGGGCATGACCAACCGCCCCGGCACCGCACCCGGCACCAGGCCATGGCGCGCCGCCATTTGCTGCACATAGCCGACCGACCAGGCGGCAGCGCGCGAGCGCAGCACGACGGCAAGTTGCGCGTCGTGTTCGCTGGCAAAGCCGTCGAGCTCGCGGGCGCGTGCCACCACATCGAGCATGTCGGGAAACTGGGCAAAGGCGCCCAGGCCGTCGGCAAATTCCTGCACTTTCTGCACGAACTCCGAGTATTCGATCTGGTTCAACGCACCGCTGCGATTGGCGAGCTGCACGCCGGCCTGGAATTCGCTGTAGTGCTGGCCGGGCAGCGGCAATTCCCACTCGCCGTTCAACGTGTTCAAGCCCTCGATCTGAAACGGCTTGGTGCCAGCGCGGCGCGTCGGCGGGTAGTGCGCCAGCGCCACTTCGGCGCTGAGTGGCGCGTCCAGCGTCAAGGGCGCAATCGCATCGATCAATGCATCGACCCGCGGTGACGCCTTGCGCGCATGCGGCTTCAATGCCAGCCGCGCCGCCAGATCACCGGCTTGGCGCACGTCCATGCTCGGCTCATGCTTTGCGTCATGCGCGTTGGCATCGCTGTCGTTCAGACCGGGTTCGCTCATGCGTGGCTCGAGCTGCGTTTCAGCGCGGCGCGGACCGGCTTTGCGCGCGGTCCAGACGCCATGCACCAACACGGCCACCAGCAGCAGAGCGCCAACAATGATCAAGGCAATCGTCAATGTCATCTGGCTCGCTCCTTGGGTAGCCGCAGCGTCAGGGTCACGCCGCTTCGGCCAGCGTCAACGCGGCGTCCATGTCGACCGCCACAATGCGCGACACGCCTTGCTCCTGCATGGTCACGCCTATCAGTTGCTTGGCCATTTCCATGGCGATCTTGTTGTGCGAGATGAACAGGAACTGCGTGCCCTCGCTCATCTGCATCACCAGCTTCGTATAGCGTTCGGTGTTGGCGTCGTCCAGCGGCGCATCGACTTCGTCGAGCAGGCAGAACGGCGCCGGGTTGAGCTGGAAGATGGCAAACACCAGGGCGATCGCGGTGAGCGCCTTTTCGCCACCCGACAGCAAATGGATGCTGCTGTTCTTCTTGCCCGGTGGCTGGGCGATCACCTGCACACCGGCGTCCAGAATCTCGTCACCCGTCATCTGCAGATTGGCATTGCCGCCGCCGAACAATATCGGGAACATGCGGCCGAAATGCTCGTTCACCTGGCGGAAGGTATGGCCCAGCAGGTCGCGCGTTTCCAGGTCGATCTTGTGGATCGCGTCCTCCAGGGTATGCATGGCCAGCGTCAGATCGCCCATCTGCGCATCCAGGAAGGTCTTGCGTTCACGCGCCGCAGTGAGCTCGTCGAGCGCGGCCAGATTCACTGCGCCCAGGGCGGCGATCTCGCGGTTGATGCGGTCGATGTCGCCCTGCAGGCCATGCAGCTTGACGGCGCCCTCGGTGATGGATAGCGCCAAAGCTTCCAGATCGACCTCGGCCGCCAAGAGCTGCTCCAGGTACTGCGCGCCGCCCAGTTGCGCCGCCTGCTCTTCGAGCTGAAGCTTGTTGATGCGTTCGCGCAAGGGGTCGAGGCTGCGCTCGAACTCCATGCGCTGCTCGTCGGCACGCTTGAGGCGCAGGGTCAGGTCGTCATAGCCTGAGCGCGTCGCCGCCAATGCCTTCTCACGCTCAAGCTTGATTGCCAGCGCATCTTGCAGACCCGACTGCGCGGCCGCGTCGTTCAACGCGCCCAGCTCCTGCTGCAACTGCCGGGCGCTTTGCTCGTTGGCGAGCAACTGCTGCACGGCCGTCTCGAGCGCCCGCTGCAACTCGTCGCGGCGCGCCGTGAGCGCGCGCGCGCTGAACTGCGCCTCCTGCGTCTGGCGTTCGAGCGAGCGTTGCTGCTCGCGCGCATCGCTCAAACGCCGCTCGGCGCTGATCACGCCGTCTTCGAGCTCGGCATGGCGCTCCTGGGTATTGGCCAGCTCGATGTCGAGCTCTTCAAAGCGCGCCTCGCCAATGTCGCGCCGCTCGCTCAAGCCCTCAGCTTGCGCGTCGATCTCGGCCAGCTCTTCGTCGAGCTGCTTGTGCCTGGCGCTGCTGGCCTCGGCCTGCTGACTCAGGCGCAGCCATTCGACCTGCACCTGGTGCGCCCGCGTCTGCGCTTCGGCGGCCTCGCGGCGCACGCTCGCCAGTCGCTTCGACGCCTCTGTATAGGCCGCCTCGGCACGAATCAGCGCCGACTTGGCGTCGTCGGCAATCAAGCCTTGGGCGCGCACTTCGCGCTCGAGGTTTTCAATTTCCTGGGCGCGCGCCAACAGGCCCGCCTGCTCGGAGTCGGGCGCATAAAAACTCACCGCAAACTGGCTCACCGCATGACCGTCGCGCGTCATGATCACTTCGCCATGGGTCAGCTTGCCCCGATTGGCCAAGGCCTCGTCGATGTCGGCAGCGGTATAGACACCTTCCAGCCAGTCGTTCAACAAGGCCTTGAGGCCGGCGTCGTTCAGACGCAGCAAGTCGCTCAGGCGCGGCAAGGTCTCATGCGTGTTGGCGATCTGCCCAGCCGGGGCCGTATAGAAAGCGAGCCGCGCGGGAGGAGCGTCGGCGGCAAACGCGCGCACGGTCTCCAGGCGCCCCACCGACAGCGCCAGCATGCGTTCGCGCAGCGCCGCCTCGAGTGCGTTCTCCCAACCTGCTTCGATGTGCAGCCTGGTCCACAGCCCCGGCAAACCGTCGAGACCATGCTTGGCCAGCCAGGGTTGGAGCTTGCCCTCGGTTTGCACTTTTTCTTGCAGCGCGCGCAAGGCCTCGAGCCTTGCGCTGAGGTCCGATTGGCGGCCCAGTTGGGCATTCGCATCGAGCTGTCTTTGCCGGCGCGCGTCGTCGAGCAGCGGCACTTCATCGCTCAGCTCATGCAAACGCGCTTCGGCCAGCTCCTTCGCTTCATTGGCGGCAGTCGTCTGCTGCTTCAGATCGGCCAGCAGCGCCAGGTCCGGCGTCGCCAGGCCCCGGCGTTCGGCGCCCAGGCGCTCGCGCCGCGCCAGCAGCTGGCGCGCTTGCTCGTCGACATTGCGTCGGTCCGCGGCCAGCACCTGGATCTGCTGCTGCACCTGCGCCACCAGCGCGCGTTGCTGGTTGGCCATTGCTTGCGCAGCGCGCACCGCGTCCTCATGGTTGGGCAGTTGCAGCGACTGCTCATCGGCCTGCGCCGCCATGATTTCGCTTTGCTCCTCGGCCGCCGCGATCTGCACGGCGATGTCCTGCAATTCGTCGCGGCCCTTGGCTTGGCGTTCGTCCCAGCTCTCGGTCTGGGTTTGCAGATCGAGCAGGCGTTGTTCGACGCGCTGACGGCCTTCGACCACGTAGCGTATGCGCTCTTCCAGGCGACTCACTTCGAGCGCGGCCTCGGCCATGCGGCCCTGCGCGTCGTGCAGTTCGTCGCCGGCCGCGTAATGCGTCTGGCGCAAGGTCTCAAGCTCGGCCTCGACCTGGCGCAACTCGGCCATGCGCGCTTCCAGCGCATTCGTCGCTTCGAGCACCACCCGCTTGACGCGCGCCTGTTCGCTCGATGCGTCGCGGTGCTTCAAGTACCACAACTGATGCAGCTTGAGCGTGCCGCTGTCTTGCAGGCCGCGATAGGTGGTCGCCACCTCGGCCTGCTTTTCGAGCTTGTCGAGGTTGTTGTTGAGCTCACGCAGGATGTCGTCCACACGCAGCATGTTTTCGCGTGTGTCCTTGAGCCGGTTCTCGGTCTCGCGACGGCGTTCCTTGTACTTGGAGACGCCGGCGGCCTCTTCCAGGAACATGCGCAGCTCTTCGGGCTTGCTCTCGATGATGCGGCTGATGGTGCCCTGGCCGATGATGGCGTAGGCACGCGGCCCGAGGCCCGTGCCGAGAAACACGTCTTGCACATCGCGCCGGCGCACCGGCTGGTTGTTGATGAAGTAGCTGCTGGTGCCGTCGCGCGTCAGCACGCGCTTGACGGCGATCTCGGTGAACTGGTTCCACTGCCCGCCGGCGCGCGCGTCCTCATTGCCGAAGACCAGTTCAACACTCGCGCGGCTGGCCGGCTTGCGCAGGCCCGAGCCGTTGAAGATCACGTCCTGCATCGACTCGCCGCGCAGCTCGGAGGCCTTCGATTCGCCCAGCACCCAGCGCACCGCGTCCATGATGTTGGACTTGCCGCAGCCGTTCGGGCCCACCACGCCCACCAATTGGCCGGGCAACTGGAAGTTGGTGGGATCTGCGAACGACTTGAACCCCGACAGTTTGATCGAATTCAGGCGCATGGGCGCAATTGCCTTCAGAGCATCTAAGCTATTGATTTATTTGAAGAAAAGCGCCTCACAAAGGCGCCCTGAATGGGCTCGATGATACCATCGCAGTTTTCACGAACAGTGTAGGCGCAGGTCCCCGAAAGGGCGACGAACGCAATTCCCCCCACCCATGGCCAAGACACCCAAACCAGCCGCAGCGCCCAAGCAGCGCGAGATGCCCCCGAATCCGCCCTCGAGGCCGAGCAAGCAGCTGCATGTGTTCCCCAATCCGGCGCCCGAACGTGATTACGTGATCCAGTTCCAGGTGCCCGAGTTCACCTGCCATTGTCCGCTCACCCAGCAACCCGACTTCGCGCATTTCACCATCGACATGATTGCCGACCAGCTTTGCGTCGAACTCAAGAGCTTGAAGATGTATATGTGGAGCTTCCGCGACGAGGGCGCATTTCATGAGGCGGTCACCAACACCATCCTGAGCGACATCGTCAAGGTCACGCAGCCGCGCTTCATCCGCATCACCGCCAAATGGTTTGTGCGCGGCGGCATCTACACCAATGTCGTGGCCGAACATC
Organism: uncultured beta proteobacterium; assembly: GCA_963740455.1. Lineage (GTDB taxonomy): Bacteria > Pseudomonadota > Gammaproteobacteria > Burkholderiales > Burkholderiaceae_C > Paucibacter. The sequence goes on along the minus strand of CAVUEF010000010.1, from coordinate 13,758 downwards.
GCCAGAAGGGCTGGAAGCCCGCACCGCGCGTGGAGCTGCCCGCGCATGGCCGCGAGACCGGCTTGCTGGATTGATCTGATGTCTGCCAACACACCGCGCAATCCGCTGCTGGCCAAGCTCCAGCCTTACCCTTTCGAGCGCCTGCGCGCGCTCACCCAAGACATCGCTCCCAACCCGGACTACCCGCCCATCAGCCTGGGGCTGGGCGAGCCCAAACATGCGGCGCCGGCGCTGATCGAGCAGGCCCTGCTTGAGAATCTGAAGGGCTTGTCAAACTACCCGGCCACGGCCGGCGAGCCGGGTCTGCGCAAGGCCATGTGCGCCTGGCTGCAGCGGCGCTATGGCATCGATGTCGACCCCGCCACGCAGATCCTGCCGGTGAACGGCTCGCGCGAAGCGCTGTTCTCTTTGGCACAAACCGTGATCGACCCGACCCGGCTTGGTGCCACCGTGGTCTGCCCCAATCCCTTCTACCAGATCTACGAAGGCGCGGCTCTGCTGGCGGGCGCGCAGACGGCGTTTGCGAACAGCGACTCCACGCGCAACTTTGCGGCGAACTGGGATCAGATTGACGACGCCACCTGGGCGCGCACCCAGTTGCTGTATGTCTGCTCGCCAGGCAATCCGACCGGCGCGGTGATGCCGCTGGATGAATGGCGCCGCTTGTTCGATCTGAGCGACCGGCACGGCTTTGTCATCGCCAGCGACGAGTGCTATTCGGAGATCTACTTCCGCGCAGAGGCGCCGCTAGGCGGCCTCGAAGCCGCAGTGAAACTCGGCCGCGGCGACTATCGCAATCTGATTGCGTTCACGAGCCTGTCCAAGCGCTCCAATGTGCCCGGCATGCGATCGGGCTTTGTCGCCGGTGACGCGTCCATCATCAAGAGCTTCTTGCTCTACCGCACCTATCACGGCAGCGCGATGAGCCCCATCGTGCAGGCGGCCAGTCTGGCGGCGTGGAACGACGAGGCCCATGTGGTGGCCAATCGAGAGCAATACCGTGCCAAGTTCGCGCGCATCACGCCGATGCTCGAAAAAGTATTGGCTGTGCGCTTGCCCGACGCAGGCTTTTATTTGTGGTGCGGCGTGCCCGGCGGCGACGACATTGCTTTCGCCAAGGCTTTGCTGGCTCAATACAATGTGGCGGTGTTGCCTGGCAGCTTGTTGGCGCGCGAAGCGCATGGGCTCAATCCGGGAGCGGGTCGCATACGACTGGCCCTGGTGGCCGAGCAAGCCCAATGCCTGGAAGCGGCGCAGCGCATGGTCGCCTTCACGGCCGACTACCAACGTGCTCTCTAAGTCATCCATCTTTTCATTTCTGCGAGCCCCTTCATGACCCAACAACTGCAAAACATCATCGACCTCGCCTGGGAAGGCCGCAACCAGATCAGCGCCGTCTCCGCCCCCGAAGTGGCCGAGGCGGTCGAGCATGTGATTGCCGACCTGAACGCCGGCCGCGTGCGGGTGGCCGAGCGCCAAGGCGTCGGCCAGTGGAGCGTGAATCAGTGGGTCAAGAAAGCGGTGCTGCTGAGCTTTCGCTTGAAGGACAACCAGCTGATGCATGCGGGTGAGCTGGCCTTCTTCGACAAGGTGAGCACAAAGTTCTCGCACATGAGCGACGCCGACATGCGCGCCACCGGCGTGCGCGTGGTGCCGCCGGCCGTGGCCCGGCGCGGCAGCTACATCGCCAAGAATGTGGTGCTGATGCCAAGCTTCGTCAACATCGGCGCCTATGTCGATGAAGGCACCATGGTCGACACCTGGGCGGCGGTGGGCTCTTGCGCGCAGATCGGCAGAGGAGTGCACCTCTCGGGCGGTGTCGGCATCGGCGGCGTGCTCGAGCCCATGCAGGCCAATCCGACCATCATCGAGGACAACTGCTTCATCGGCGCGCGCTCCGAAGTGGTCGAAGGCGTCATCGTCGAGGAGAACTCGGTGTTGGGCATGGGTGTGTATATCGGTCAGAGCACGCCGATTTATGACCGTGAGACCGATCAGGTGACTTATGGCCGCGTGCCCAGCGGCTCGGTGGTGGTGAGCGGCAATCTGCCCAAGGCCGGCGGCAAATACAGCCTGTACTGCGCGGTGATCGTGAAGCGCGTTGACGCGCAGACACGTTCCAAGACCAGCATCAACGATTTGTTGCGGGCCTGAGCGGCCAGAAAGTCGGAGTCCAGTCATGAGCGGAAACATGGAGCGCATCCTGCGCCTGATGGCCGACAAAGGCGCGTCCGACGTCTACTTGTCGGCCAATATGCCGGTGCTGCTCCGCATCAATGGACAGACCGTGCATTTGTCCGGTCAACTCCTCACGCCGAGTCAGCCCAGGCAGTTGATTGCCGAGATGCTGAGCGAGCGTGAGCTCGCAGAACTGGACAGCTCGGGCGAGCTCAATATCGCCGTGGCGGTGGACAAGATCGGCAGTTTTCGGCTCTCCGGTTTCAGGCAGCGTGGTTCGATCGCGGCGGTGTTCCGCCACATCCCGCACACCATCCCCTCGCTCGACAGCCTGAACCTGCCGGCCACGCTGGGCAAACTGGTACTGGAAAAACGCGGCCTGATTCTGATGGTGGGCGCCACCGGCACCGGCAAGAGCACCACACTGGCGGCCATGCTGGAGCAGCGCAACCAGAACCTGACCGGCCATATTCTGACGATCGAGGACCCGATCGAATACCTGTTCACGAACAAACGATCGGTGGTGAACCAGCGCGAGATCGGCCGCGACACGGCCTCGCTGCAAGTGGCCTTGCGCAACGCCTTGCGCCAGTCGCCCGATTGCATTTTGATCGGCGAGATCCGCGACCGCGAGACCATGACGTCGGCCATTTCCTACGCGCTGTCGGGCCACCTGGTGTTGGCCACCCTGCACGGCAACAACTCGTACCATGCGCTGAACCGTATCCTGTCGTTCTACCCTTCGGAATCGCGTCCGGCCTTGCTGAACGATTTGTCGGCGGGGCTGAAGGCCGTCGTCTCGCAACGCCTGGTCCGTGCCATCGCCGGTGGGCGCGTGCCGGTGGTCGAGGTGCTGCAAAACACCAAGCTCGTGTCGGAGCTGATCGAGCAAGGCGATTTCAGCGGCGTCAAGGAAGCCATGATCAAATCGATTGCCGAGGGGTCGCAGAGTTTCGAAGAACACTTTGCGCGCCTCATCAACGACGGCGTCATCAGCCGCGACGAGGGCCTGGCATTCGCCGATTCGCCCACCAATTTGCTGTGGCGCCTGCAAAACGACACGACGCCGATCAGCAAGCTGGCGCCCAAGAAAGAAGTGCTGGCGCAGGACGGCGCCACCTTCACCGAAATCACGCTGGAGGTTCGCAGCGGCGAGACCACCAGCGGCACGCCGCTGTGAACGCCAGCACCAGCCTCGACATGTCAAACACCTTGAGCCTTGTCGAGGCTTTGCTGGCACGCCCGTCGCTCACACCCGACGATGCGGGTTGCCTGAGCCTGCTGGGCGAGCACCTGACCGCAGCCGGTTTCGAGCTGGAGCGCATGGACAGCGGGCCCGTGGACGCTCGCGTCAGCAACCTGTGGGCGATCAAATGCGGCGCCGTCCCGGACGGCCCGGTGCTGGTGTTCGCCGGCCACACCGACGTCGTGCCCACGGGCGACTTGTCGGCCTGGGCCAGCGATCCCTTCGTGCCTTCGCATCGCCATGGCAGGCTCTATGGGCGGGGTGCCGCCGACATGAAGACCTCGCTGGCCGCGATGGTGGTCGCGGCCAAGGAATTCGTCGCCTCTCATCCCGACCATCGAGGCAGCATTGCCTTCTTGCTCACCAGCGATGAAGAGGGCCCGGCACAGCACGGCACGCTCAAAGTGTGCGAGCAATTGCGCGCCAGAAACCAGCGGCTCGATTACTGCATTGTTGGCGAACCCACGTCGGTCGATGCGTTGGGCGACACGATCAAGAACGGCCGGCGCGGCTCGCTCTCTGCCAAGCTCAGGGTCAAGGGCATTCAAGGCCATGTGGCGTATCCGCACCTGGCGCGCAACCCGGTGCATCAGAGCGTGGCTGCGCTGGCTGAGCTGGCCAGCATCCAATGGGACGCGGGCAACGCGTATTTCCCGGCCACCACCTGGCAGATCTCCAACATCCACGCCGGCACCGGCGTGGGCAATGTGATTCCGGGCGAGCTGGTGGTGGATTTCAACTTCCGCTTTTCGACCGAATCGACACCCGACGCACTGAAGCAACGCGTGCAGGCTTTGCTTGAGCGTCATGAGCTCGAATACAGCCTCGAGTGGACGCTCGGGGGTGAGCCGTTCCTGACGCCACAGGGACGCTTGAGCGAAGCCGTCAGTGCCGCGATCCAGGCCGAGACGGGCCGCAAGCCGGTGTTGTCCACCACGGGCGGCACGTCGGACGGCCGCTTCATCGCCAAGCTTTGTCCGCAGGTCATCGAATTCGGCCCGCGCAACGCCACCATCCACAAAATTGACGAGCATGTCGAAGTGGCGGCCATCGAGCCGCTCAAGAACATCTACCGTCGCAGCCTGGAAGCACTGATTCTTTGAAACTGATTGACTGCATCGAGCTGCAAGCCGCCCGCCTGACAAAGGCGGGCGTTTCGTTTGGACATGGCACCGCCAACGCCTTCGACGAGGCCGCCTGGCTGGTGCTGTGGCGCCTGGCTCTGCCACTGGACGAATTGGATGAGCACGCCGATCGCTTGCTGAGCGCTGCCGAGCAAGCACAGATTGCCGAGCTGATCGAACAGCGCATCGCCACCCGCAAGCCTGTCGCCTATCTCACCCACGAGGCCTGGCTGCAGGGCGTGCCTTTCTATGTCGATGAGCGCGCCATCGTGCCGCGCAGCTTCATTGCCGAACTGATTGCCGAGGGCTCCATCGATCCCTGGCTGTCGGCGCAGACGCGCAAGGTGCTCGACCTGTGCACCGGCAATGGCAGCCTGGCCGTGCTGGCGGCACTGGCCTGGCCCGAGGTCGAGGTGACGGGCTCAGACCTATCGCTAGACGCACTGGCAGTGGCCCGCATCAATGTCGACAAGCATGGCCTGCCGGACCGTATCACGCTGGTGCTGAGCGACGGATTGAGCGCCCTGCCCGGCCCCTGGGATCTGATCCTGTGCAACCCGCCTTATGTGAATGCCGGTTCGATGGCCAAGCTGCCCGCCGAATACCGCGCCGAGCCCGAGCTGGCGCTGGCCGGCGGCGCGGACGGCATGGACTTCGTGCGCAAGCTGGTGCTTGAGGCGCCGCGCTGCATGAGCGAGCACGCGGTGCTGGTGCTGGAGATCGGCAACGAACGTGAATTTTTCGAGCAGGCCTTTGCGGGTTTGGATATTGTTTGGTTGGAAACCAGCGCTGGCGAAGACCAGGTCTTGCTGGTCACGCGAGAGGCATTGCTTTCATGATTACCTTGAAGAACGTCACGCTGCGCCGCGGCACGAAAGTCGTGCTCGACGACACCAGCGTGACCCTGCAGCCGGGCGAGAAGATCGGCCTGGTCGGCCGCAACGGCGCTGGCAAATCGAGCCTGTTCGCGCTGCTCACGAACCGTTTGCACAGCGACTCGGGTGACGCCGAAGTGCCGCGTCAATGGACGGTCGGCGAAGTTGCGCAGACGATGCCAGAGACCGACGAATCGGCCACGGTGTACGTGCTGCAAGGCGATGTACGCCTGATGGCCGCCGAGGCCGACCTGACGGCGGCTGAGGCCAGCGGCGACGGCCACGCGATTGCCGAGGCGCACATGCATCTGACCGACGCCGGCAGCTTCGACGCGCGCGCGCGCGCACAGGCGCTGCTGATGGGGCTGGGCTTCAGAGGCGAACAGGTCGATGCGCCGGTGAACAGTTTTTCGGGCGGCTGGCGCATGCGCTTGCAGCTTGCACGTGCGCTGATGTGCCCGGCCGACCTGATGCTGCTCGACGAGCCGACCAACCACCTGGACCTGGACGCCTTGGTCTGGTTGGAGGCCTGGCTGCAGCGCTATGAAGGCACGATGATCGTGATCAGCCACGACCGCGAATTTCTCGATGCCATCACCCGCGTCACCCTGCATCTGGATGAAGCCAAGCTGACGCGTTACACCGGCAACTACACGGCGTTCGAGATGATGCGCGCCGAGCGCATGCTGCAGGCGCAAGCCTCGTACGAAAAACAGCAGGAGCGCATGGCGCACTTGCAGAAATTCATCGACCGCTTCAAGGCCAAGGCGAGCAAGGCCAAGCAGGCGCAAAGCCGCGTCAAGGCGCTTGAGCGCATGGAAAAGCTCGGCCCCGTGCTGACCTCGGCCGACTTCGAGTTCGAGTTCCGCGAACCGCTGAGCCTGCCCAATCCGATGTTGACCTTCGACGCCGTTGCCTGCGGATACCGCGTCAATGGACACGACAACATCATCGTGCGCGGCATCAACCGCTCGGTGCTGGCCGGTCAGCGCATCGGCATTCTCGGCGCCAACGGCCAGGGCAAATCAACGCTGGTGAAAACCGTCGCACGCATGCAAAAGGCCTTGGGCGGCGCGATCACCGAGGGCAAGGGCTTGTCGATCGGCTACTTCGCCCAGCAGGAGCTCGACGTGCTGCGCCTGGACGAAGGCCCGCTGCAGCACATGATCCGTCTGGCCAAGGAAGTCAGCCCGCAGGCGCGCGAGCAGGAGCTGCGCGATTTTCTGGGGCGCTTTCGCTTCGTCGGCGAGATGGTGGGCCAGGCCGTGGGGTCGCTCTCGGGCGGCGAAAAAGCACGGCTCGTGCTGGCCATGCTGGTATGGCAGCGCCCGAATCTGCTGCTGCTCGACGAGCCGACCAACCACCTCGACTTGACGACACGCGAAGCCCTGTCGATGGCGCTCAACGAATTCGAGGGCACGGTGATGCTGGTCAGCCACGACCGCGCGCTCTTGCGCGAAGTCTGCGACGAATTCTGGCTGGTCGCCGACGGCAAGGTCGAACCCTTCGACGGCGACCTGGACGACTACCAGAAGTGGCTGCTCGACGCCTCGCGCGAGATCGCCCGCGCGCAAAAGGAAGCGGCGCGTGGCGTGCCCGCTGCCAAGGCGGGTTCATCCAACGACAGGCGCGACGACCGCAAGGCGCAAGCCCAGGCCAAGAAGCGTCTCACCGAGCAAACCCGCCCGCTGCGCAAGGAGGTCGAGCGGCTCGACAGCCAGCTCGCCGCGTTGGCCATCGAACGCGGTCAACTCGAAGTCGCACTGGCCTCACGCGCGCTGATGCCGCCCGAGATGGCCGAGCGCGGCCGGCGCCTGAAGATCGTCAACGAAGAGGTCGAACTGCTCGAAGCCCGCTGGCTCGAACTGACTGAAGAGATCGAGGCGTTGACTGCGACCGCGGCTGTCTAGGCTCCGCCGTAAAGGGGGCACCCTCTTTCACAAGAGACAGCTTGGTGGTCAGAGTCTGCCGGTCAGTGTATTGCCTTGACCGACCGGGTGAATCCACAACTGACTGCCGACGTTCGTCTCTGGCCGGCCAACCGACGCTATCGACCCACAGCCTCAACGATGGCCGTCTGCGCCTCGCGCAACAGGCCGTTGCGAGACACACGGCACACTGGCTCCGGCCTTATTAGCAGCAACAGATCAAGAAAAAGGCCCCCCGAATGAGGTGGCCCGGGTGCAGTCAAACGCAGCCGATGAATTACGCGAACGTCGCGGTTCGCTCCTCGCCGAGCCCTATGGTCTTACGCGGGCGACGGCAGAGCGCCATCAGGCTGGCAAGGCCGGTCAAGGTCAATGCAATCGATGACGGTTCAGGCACGCCTGCAGGCCCGGGATCAACGCCCACGGACGTTGAGGTAAACGCGAACAAATGGGCTGTGCTGCTATCGAAATGGAATCCGACTCCGCCCGGAGCGGCCGCCAAAATGACCTCGTCGCTCCAGTTGAGAATAGGAGAGCCCCAAGTCAAAGAGGAAAATGCCGTTTGAACATCCGCCAGCCTTGCATCGAAAGTCCCGTTACTAACGGTTGTGGTGTTGTAACCGAGGTAAGAGTGGAGATCCGAACTCATGATGGTGGATACGGCGGCAGACGTCATGTCCACACCGTTGATCAAACCACTGATATTTTCGTTGCCGCCGCCGCCCATGCCGAGCACATAAAACTTCGTATCGCCGGCCGGCAAGGAAAAAGTCAACAAGGACAAAGCTGGAATCTGGTCCATCCAACTCTTATTGTTCTGATACAGAAGATTGTTGACGCCAGCGGCCGTGCCGGTAAAGATCGCAAAGTCGTTGTCAGCCACCATTTTTATGGAAAATGTGGATGCATTGGCAGCACCAACAGACATCAGTCCTAAAAGAACCGCAAGCGCAGATTGACGAAACTTCCTTTTCATATAGTCACCTTTAAATTGAAGTGTTCTGACAAGTACCATCGAGCCGTTTTGATTTCAAGAAATCACAACGTGCGAGGCTGAAAAGAGTGACCTCCCTCGCGCGACTAGACATGCAAAAAGTGAGCCATGTCGAGCTATTTTTTCGTAAGTCATTGATAGACTGGAAAAAAGTCAAAAGTCCGCGGTGTTGTTGCCAGCGATTTCAGCGCTACATGTAAAGTTTTCCGACAAAATCGGTCTACCTTTACACAGAATGGGCTACCGGAAAATAGCGGGTTAACCCTAGAAGACGGGCGACTGCATAGGTCCCGTTTCGATCAATTCAACCCTTGCTGGCGAACATCTCCGCAGCTCATCCTTCGTTCACTTGCTGTTTGACCTTCACTTAGCGCGCTCGGCCAGCAAGCGCAGCACCAACTCGACCCTGGCCTTCACCGGACTCAGCGCGCCGGCCGATGGCAAGGCTTGCTCGTTCTGGCCGACGATCGCGCCATGCGCACAGCGCGTGGCGCGCAGCACCTGCACACCATCCGCCATGGCCTCAAGCAAGGCCGCTTCGAGGCGCCAATGCACGCCGCCATTGCCCGTCGCGGCGACCACAATGCCTAGTGCTCCCAGGCTGCGCACTGCCTGCACCAGCGCGCCGTCCGCTCCCGCATAGCTGGTGATCAGCTCGATCCGCGGCCAATGCTCTGGAGCGGGCGCGACAAGGTCCACGCCCAAGGCCTCGCCCGCAGGCCAGGCGCGCAAGGGGCGCAGCACGCCTTCTTCAAGCAAGGCCAAAGGTCCGGCATCGCCCGAGCTGAAGGCGTCGAGCCGGTAGCTGTGCTGCTTGCTCACATCAAGTGCGCCGTGCACGCGGCCTGCCAGCACCGCCAGCACGCCTTGCGCACCAGGTGCCCGCGCCACGCTCACGGCATCGGTCAGATTCTGCGGTCCATCGGTCTGCAGTGAGGTGGCCGGGCGCATCGCCGCCGTCAGCACGACCGGCTTGCGTGGCGCCAGCAGGCGGTGCAGAAAGTAGGCGGTCTCTTCCAGCGTGTCGGTGCCATGCGTGATGACGATGCCGGCCACATCGGGGCGCGCCAGATGGTGGGCGACGCGCTGGGCGAGCAACTGCCAGGTGGCGAAATCCATGTCCTTGCTGTCGAGTTGGGCGACTTGTTCGCACTCGAGCGGCTGCCCTTTGAGTGGCGGCACGGCCGCCACCAACTCAGCCACGCCGATCTGGGCGGCCGTGTAGCCGGTGTTATCGGTGCTCGTCTGAGCCGTGCCTGCGATGGTGCCGCCGGTGCCCAGGATGACGACTGTTCCCGAAGTTCTTTGCATTTTTCGCTCAACTGGATGAAAATACAGCTACTGGACAAAATGTCAGTCAGCCTGTGCGCATTGTGCCGCGACTGTTTTCGGTACGAGGAGCTCCCATGGAAGACAGCCCCAAACTCACGGCGCGTCAGCAACAGATTCTGGATCTGGTGCAAAGCGCGATCGAGCGCACCGGTTCACCGCCGACGCGCGCCGAAATCGCCGCCGAACTGGGCTTCAAGTCGGCCAATGCGGCCGAAGAGCATTTGCAGGCGCTGGCGCGCAAGGGCGCCATCGAACTGGTGGGCGGCACCTCGCGCGGCATCCGCCTGAAGGCCGACACGCTGCGTGCGCTCAACGCCGCGCGCGGCCGGCAGTACTCGCTGCCACTGTTCGCCCAGTTGACGCTGCCGCTGGTCGGGCGCGTCGCTGCCGGCAGCCCGATCCTGGCGCAGGAGCACATCGACCAGACCTATGTGCTGGAGGCCAGCATGTTCCCGCGCAAGCCCGACTTCCTGCTCAAGGTCAAGGGCATGAGCATGCGCGATGTCGGCATCATGGACGGCGACCTGCTCGCGGTGCAAAAGGCCAGCGAAGCCAAGAACGGCCAGATCGTGGTGGCGCGCATCGGCGACGAAGTCACCGTCAAGCGTTTCCGCAAGACCCGCCACGGCATCGAGTTGCTGCCCGAGAACGCCGACTTCGAACCCATCCTCGTGCAGGCCGGCGTGGACGAATTTGCGATCGAAGGCCTGGCCGTCGGCCTGATACGCAACAACATGATGATGTAAGCGTTGGCGCTGGCGCGCATCGCCGGAGCGACACCGTGAAAGCCCAACACGCCAGCGAGTGTCTTGCGCTTGAAGACATTCCCAACATCGGCCCCGCGCTGGCCGCCGATCTGCGCTTGATTGGCATCCGTCATCCGGACGAGCTGCGCGCTCAAGACGCCTTTGCGCTCTACCAGCGGCTGTGCGCGACGACAGGGGCAAGACATGACCCCTGTGTGCTCGATACCTTCATGGCCGCCACCGACTTCATGCGCGGCGCGCCTGCATTGCCTTGGTGGCACTACACGGCGCAGCGCAAGATCCAGCACGGTCGGCTTTAGGCGCGGTGCCTGGCTCCTGCGTGGGTCAGGCCCGGCCACTCATCGAATCGCGTCCGGAAAGAACAACTGCTCGCCGCCAATCTTGTAATCGGCGATCACGCCCTGCCCGCGCGCCGACACCAGCCAGTCGGCAAAGCGCTGCCCCAGCTCCAGCTTCACGTGCGGATACTTGGCAGGGTTCACGACGATCACGCCATAGGGGTTGAAGAGGCGGGTGTCGCCCTCCACCAGCACCACCAGATCGGCACGGTTCTTGAACGCCAGCCAGGTGCCACGATCGGCCAGCACATAGGCGTTCAACGACGATGCCATGTTCAGCGCCGGCCCCATGCCACATCCACAAGCCTTGTAGCCGGTGGGTCTGTCGGCGGACAAATCGACGCCGGCGATCTTCCAATAACGCAGCTCGGCCTCATAGGTGCCGCTCTTGTCGCCGCGCGACACAAAGGGCTGTCCGGTGGCCTTGAGCTTGAGCAAAGCCGCGGCCACGTCCTTGCCGCGCACCTTGGCCGGGTCCGACTTCGGGCCGATCAGCACAAAGTCGTTGTGCATCACGGGCTGGCGCTTCAGGCCGAAACCCTCGGCCACGAACTTCTCTTCGGCGACCGTGTCGTGCACGAACACCACATCGGCGTCGCCGCGGCGTGCCATGTCGAGTGCCTGGCCGGTGCCCACTGCCACCACGCGCACCTGTATGCCGGTGTCCTTGGTGAACGCCGGCAGCAGATGGCCGAACAGGCCGGACTGCTCGGTCGAGGTGGTCGAAGCCACCACGATGAACGGTGCGTCAGCGCTGGCCGCAAGACCTGGCACCAACAGTGCGGCGGTCAACAGCAAATGGGGGAAGATTCTCTTCAAGTCCAAGGCAGTTCTCCTTTAAGAAAAGCGCCGCTTCCTGCGGCAGCGCGGTGTTGAAAAATTCCTGCGGCGGCAGGTCCACCAGCACGCGCCCGGCTTCCATGTAGAGCAGCCGGGTGGCCAGGCGCTTGGCCTGGCCGAGGTTGTGCGTGCTCATCACCAGCGTCATGCCTTCTCGTACAAACGCCTCGATTATGTCCTCGACCTCGCGCTTGGCGCTCGGGTCGAGATTGGCGGTCGGTTCATCCAGAAACAGCAATTGCGGATGCAGACCCCAGGCGCGCGCCAGCGCCAGGCGCTGCTGCTGGCCGCCCGACAGCACGCGCGCCGGCCGCTGCGCCAAGTCGGACAGACCCACGCGCGCCAGCGCCTGGCGCGCCCGCTCGCTGCGCTGGGCGCGCGGCACGCCGCCCAGCCACAAGGCCAGCACGAGGTTGTGCCAGACCGACAAGCTGAGCAGGAACGGCCGCTGCGCGACCATCGCCTGACGCAGTGCCGGCTCCGGTCTGGCCACCTGCCGTTTGCCCTCGAAGGCTTGCAGCCCGTGCAGCACGCGCAGCAAGGTGGTCTTGCCCGAACCATTGCGCCCACCAGCGGCACGCGCTCGCCGGCCCGGATGTCGAGCGTGGTCGGCTGCAAGGCCGGCGCCTCGCCAAACCGGACGCTGGCGCCTTCCAGGCTCAGCGAGGGTGGTGCTTCGATCGCGTTCACTGCTGCGTCCCCGGCTGCTTGGCGCCGCCTTCGGCAGCGTGATGAGAAGATCGAGCAGGCCCACCACCAGCAGCAACACCGAGCCCAGCGCCAAGGCCAGCGGCAAATCGCCCTTGCTGGTTTCCAGCGCGATGCTGGTCGTCATGACGCGCGTCACGCCGTCGATATTGCCGCCCACCATCATCACCGCGCCGACCTCCGAGATGGCGCATCCGAACGCGATCAGCGGCAAGGTCAGCGCCGCCCAGCGCTGGTGCAGCAGCAACAGCACCACGCTCGGCGTCTGTCCGGCCCCCATCGAGCGCAGGGTATCGCCGCCCTCGCCGAAAGCGTTCACCAGCGACTGGCGCGTCAACGCCGCCGTGATGGGCATGACCAGAATGCTTTCGCCACGACCATCGCCGTCGGCGTGAACAGAATGCCCAAGGAACCCAGCGGGCCGGAGCGCGACAACAGCAGATGGACGAGCAGCCCCACCACCACCGAGGGCAGCGCGAGCAAGGTGTTCGACAAGGACGCCAGGCCGCGCTTGCCGGGAAAGCGCGCAACCGCGAGCCAGACGCCACAGCCAAACCTGTCAGCCCGCCGATTGCGCAGGAACTGGCGCTCACGCGCAGTGACAACAGCGCCACATCGAGCAACACGGCATCGGCGTCGACGATCATCTCGAAGGCCAGCGCAAGACTGTCCCTCATGGCGAACCTTTGTCCATTCGGTAGCTCGACGCGCGCAACGTATGATTTCGACAATTCATCAGCGGCAGATTGTGACCCAAGTTCCGCGCACCCCAACCAGAGGAATCATGAATGACCGAGCAAGTCGCCACTGGCGCACCCCGATTGACGTCGCTGTCGCATGGCGGCGGCTGCGGCTGCAAGATCGCGCCCGGTGTGCTGTCGCAAATCCTGCGTGGCCACTCCGGCCTGGCCCTGCCGCCCGGCTTGCTGGTGGGCATCGAGACCTCTGGCGAGATGCCGCCGTCTACAAGCTCAACGACACTCAGGCGCTTGTCGCAACCACCGACTTCTTCATGCCCATCGTCGACGACCCCTTCGACTTTGGCCGCATTGCCGCGACCAACGCGATCAGCGATGTCTATGCGATGGGCGGCAAGCCCATCATGGCCTTGGCGCTGGTGGGCATGCCCATCAAGGTGCTGCCGCTGGAGACCATCGCCCGCATCCTGGACGGCGGTCGCAGCGTCTGCACCCAGGCCGGCATCCCGATTGCAGGCGGCCACTCGATCGACTCGGTCGAGCCCATCTACGGCCTGGTGGTGCTGGGCCTGGTGCACCCCGACCACGTGAAGCGCAATGCCGATGCCAGGGCCGGCGACCTGCTCGTGCTGGGCAAACCGCTGGGCGTCGGTGTGCTGTCGGCCGCGCTGAAAAAAGAGTCCTTGAGCGCAAGCGGCTACCGGCAACTGCTGGAGAGCACAACGCGCCT
>CAVUEF010000009.1:0-17359 GCA_963740455.1 uncultured beta proteobacterium | reverse complement strand
CGGCAGGCTAGCGCCGTATTCCAAGGTGCAGACTTCCTCGAACCGTCGGAGTGGAAATCGAGACCGGCGTGCATCACCCTCCCGATACCGTTCACCGCTGAGGTTGTATTCGCCATTCGCGGCGATCTCCTTCGGCACCATCTGGGCGGTGGACGTGATAGCGAGGACGGTCTCGGTGGACGCTTTGGCGCGCAGGGCGTGGAGGTACGCAGCGAGTTCGGCCTGCACCTGCGGGAGGTCGTTCTTCTCGATGGCGCGCCGCTGGGCGCCGAGGCCGAAGCCGTCGTTCTCCACTTTGAAGAAGGCGATGGTGTCGCTCGCCTTGGCGACGGATTTGTCGAGAATGAGGATGCTGGTCTTCACCCCGGAGTAGGGATTGAAACAGCCCGCAGGCAGCGACACCACGGCGACGAGTGAGTTGTCGACCAGCATCTTGCGCAGTTCTTTATAGGCGCCCTGGCCCTGGAAGATGATGCCCTCGGGCACGATGATGGCGGCCCGGCCCGTGGGCGTGAGGTGCTCGGCCATGTAGTCCACAAAGAGCACTTCGCTACGCTTGGCCTGGATCGAGAAACGCTTGTGGGGCTTGATGCCGCCTTTTGGCGACATGAAGGGTGGGTTGGCGAGGATGACGTCGGCGAACTCGTTCCAGCGGTCCTCGGACGTGAGCGTGTCGTACTCAAAAATGTGCGGATCGGTGAAGCCGTGCAGGTAGAGGTTCACCAGCGAGAGCCGCACCATGTCGGGCGAGATGTCGTAGCCCTTGAAGTTCTTGGCAAGGCGGCCTTTTTCGTCGGGCGTCAGCGTCGTGTTGCCCTTGGCGTCTTTGTTGGCGCGCAGGATGTGCTTGTAGGCCGAGATGAGGAAGCCGGCGGTGCCGCAGGCCGGGTCGAGGACGGTCTCATCCTTTTTCGGTGCGAGCACCTCGACCATGAAATCGATGATGTGGCGCGGCGTGCGGAACTGGCCGGCATCGCCCTGCGAGCCGAGCACGGAGAGCAGGTACTCGAAGGCGTCGCCGAGGCGCTCGCTGTGGTCGTAGGAGAACTCGTCGATGATCTTGAGAAAACTTTTCAGCGTCTCGGGGTCGCGATAGGGCAGGTAGGCGTTCTTGAAGATGTCGCGAAAGAGCGGTGGGATGCCGGGGTTCTCGGGCATCTTGGCGATGCCTTCGCCATAAAGGCCAAGCATTTCGTGGCCGCCGAGCGAGGGCGCCATCAGCTTGGCCCAGCCGTAGCGGGCGTAGTCGCCGGTGAAGAACTTGCGCTTGCCGCCGAGTTCCTCGCTTTCTGCGTCCATGTCGTCCATGAACTTGTAGATGAGAGCGATGGTGATCTGTTCGACCTGGCTCTTGGGATCGGGTACTTTGCCGACGAGGATGTCGCGGGCGGTGTCGATGCGGCGTTTGGTGTCGGTGTCGAGCACTGATGAATTCCTAGCTATGCAGCAAATTGATTCAAGGAAACGTAGTCCTTGATGTAGTCGGGGACGAGCGTGCGGTACTGCTGTGGCACGGCTCTGAAATCATGGGTTGTGAAGAACGGGTTGGTCGCCAGATCGGTGAACTGCCGACTCTCGATGATGTCACGCACCCGGTTGCTGGTGACGTAGGCCTTGAAATAGGTCTTGATGGCCGGGATGGCCGAGGGTGGCTCGGGCACGCGGTCGGCGACGAACTTGGAGAATTCCTCTTCCAGCAACTCATCCTTGGACTTGAAGCGCGGGATGAGGCCGAAGACCTTCTCCAGGATTTCGCGCAAGCCGAGGCGGCGGTCCACGGCGGCGGCTTTGCGCAGTTTGTCGAGGGTGTAGTACTCCTCGGGCTTGTCGAAGACTTCGCGGTTGACGTAGTCGATGACGCGGTCCCACTGCCCCGCCTCGACGGCGGAGGCAACGGTGTCATTGGCGCGGATCACGTCTTCGAACTTCTCGAAGAACATGCGGTCGATCTTCATGCCATCGGGAGTGATCTGCTCGACACGCATCGTCGCCAGGATGTCGGCGCCGAGGTGCTCATAGGTGCCGCCCACCACCACCGGGCCTTCGTCGCCCCCTGCGCCGCTGTCCTTGCCCTTTCCCTTGGGTAGCGGGAGCTTCAGCACTTCGTCGTAGTTGAACTCTTCCTCGAAGTATTCGCAGTTGGCGAAGAAGTCAAAGAGTTTGAAGGCGGTTTTGATGGGTTGTTGCACGCCTTCTTTGAGTGCGTCGTCGAATAGCACTTCGCGGAAGTCGTGCTTGCGGGTGCCACGCCCCTTGATCTGGATGAAATCAGTGGGCGAGAAAATCGGGCGGAAGAGACCGATGTTGAGGATGTCGGTGCAGTCGTAGCCGGTGGTCATCATGCCAACCGTGACGCAGACACGGGCCTTGCTGGTCTTGTAGGCTGGGATGAAGTTGCCCGAGCCGAGCAGGTTGTTGTTGGCGAAGTTGATGGTGAACTGCTGGGCGTCGGGTATCTGGGATGTGACCTGAACGGCGAAGTCCGACTGGTACTTGGCCGGAAACATGCGATCGGCCATCTGATTGAGTATGTGCGCGAGCTTGGCGGCGTGGCTCTGGCTGACGGCAAAGATGATGGCCTTGCCGATCTCACCACTGACCGGGTCGCGCAGGGCGTTTTCCAGAAAGGTCTTGCACAGAAGCTGGTTGGTGGCGTCCGAGAAGAAACGCCTTTCGAACTCGCGTTGCTTGAAGGCCTGCTGTTGATCTTCCCCAGTGTCATCCGTGAACGAGACGACGAAGCCTTGTTCGGAAAGCAGCGTGGTGGTGACATCGGTGCGGGCATCCACCACGATCGGGTTGACCAGGAAGCCTTCCTTCACGCCATCGAGCAAGGAGTAGCGAAAGGTCGGCTGGCTGTTCTCGCAGCCGAAGGTGCGGTACGTGTCGAGCAACAAACGACGTTCGGCCTCGCGCGGGTCGCGGGTGCCGGGCTTCGAGCTATCGAACCGACGCAGGTAGTCGCGCGGGGTGGCGGTGAGGCCGAGCTTGTAACCGATGAAGTAATCGAACACGGCGCGGGCATTGCCGCCAATGGAGCGGTGCGCTTCGTCGGAGATGACGAGGTCGAAGTCAGTCGGCGAGAAGAGCTTCTGGTACTTGTTGTTGAAGAGCAGGGATTGCACGGTGGTGACGACAATCTCCGCGCGCCGCCAGTCGTCCCGACTCTCCTTGTAAATCACCGTGTGAAAGTCGGCGGACAACACGGCGGCGAAGGACTTCTTGGCTTGGTCTTCCAACTCAAGGCGATCCACCAGGAACAGGACGCGCCGCACGTTGCCGGAACGGAGGAAGAGCTTGATAACCGCAGCGGCAGTGAGGGTCTTGCCCGTGCCGGTGGCCATCTCAAACAGGAAACGGTCTTTGCCGTCACCGATGGCAGCCTGAAGACTGTGGATGGCCTTGAGCTGATAGGGCCGAAGGAAACGCAGCTTGTTGGCCTGGATGTAGCCGGGGCGCTCGCCCTCGTTTCGCCAACCAGCCTCTGATTGGTAGTTCGGGCGCTGGGTGCGAACGATGTAGTCCTCGCCCACTTGCTCTTCGATCAGGCGCTGTGGATTGGGCGTGACCTTCTGGTAGCCGGTGACCGAATCGGGTGTCGGAAACGAGGTGATGACGTAAGGGTTGCCGCGTTCGAGGTCCCAGAAGTAGTGCAGGTTACCGTTAGAGAGGATGACGAAGCGGCAGCTCTGGGACTTGGCGTATTTACGCGCCTGCTCTTTGCCGATGAATGGATTCTTGTCCTCGGCTTTGGCTTCGAGAACGATGAACGGGAATCCTTTTTCGTTGAGCAGCAGGAAGTCGATGAAGCCTTTGCTCGCCTTCTCGAAGTTGTCGCCAAGCGCGTCCAGGTCGGTTGACTTGATCGTGACGCTCGGTTCTAGCCGGATGTTGGCGGGTGTGCTTCCCTCCGAAAAGAAGCGCCAGCCAGCCGCTTCGAGAAGCTTGTTGATCTTGATTCTGGCAGTGGCTTCCTTATCGGACATTCAGGGGTCTATTCCAGCGATGGGGGTCAAGCGGCATGACGTTGATGCTAGCCGGGGTACCGGCTGGTGACTACGCGCTTGAGCAACTGGCTAGTCATCACTATGACTATGCTTGAGCGAGTTCCGCGAGCAGTTTCCGCTGCTCAACCTTCACCTCTTCGAGGTTGTCATGCATTGCAGCCACCGATTCCATGTAGTCCTTGAAGTTCGCTGTGCCATATTTCATTGCTGTGTTGGCATTCCACGCGGCGGTCTTAAGGCGATCTCGGAGCTTAATCAACGCCTTCACTGCTGTTGGCGAAGGCATGTCAAGGGGGGAAATTTGCAGGAAAGCTTGATAGAACTCATCCATGATTTCCGTCGTGCTGTTCTCGTTGAACCACCTCTCAGGTTCAGTACCACGGAGAGCCGTCAAAGTGTCTCCAAAGTCGTCGAGAGCCGCCTCCACCAATGCGGTAAGAGTTTCGTACTTTCTCTTTCGCTCAAGCTTCGAGGCTGCTTCCTGTAGACGAGTCGCGCTTCTGAACTGCGAGGTTGAAATAGCGAACGCAGCAATTATTGCAGCAATGCTACCTACGGCTTGAACCCAAGCGGCCACTTGTTCCGATGTCATGCCAATGCCTTTCAGATGCGCGAGCCTTACGACTGGCAGTCCACCCGACTCTTGGTTCGGATTCTTCGATCTACACCTTAGCGCGCCGTGCGATCAACAGGGAGATGGTTTACCAGTACCGGCGACCAAGTTCTCCACAAGACCTGACCCTGGTCAGCCTTCGACGGCGCGCGCAAAGGCTTCGCTTCGGGCGTTCATCGCAGCGACGAGTCTGCAAGATTGCAGCTTCAAGCGCGGCTCGATATCAAATCCGTCAACGCGAAATGGGTGATTGCCCTCAGATTGATTCTGAAGCGCATAAGGTTCGCGGCAAACGGCACGCGGCAGCAGCAGGACGCACTTGGCCCAGAGTGAAACGAGGCCCAAACGGGGCTTGCCATTGCGCGACCGGCCGACCCAGTGATCAGGCCTCAGCATGAACCTTGCTACGCACCGTGAAGCTTGAATACCCAGTAGACGGCGATGGCCATCTGCAACGCGAACGCGGTAAACCTTGCGCTCACTGCGACGGCCGAGGTTGAGGCCAGATGAATGACGGATTGAACGATGCGCCCGCCGAGAAGAACGTAGGCGAGTGGATCGGTGACGGCCGACCTGCCGGCGACCACCGCAAGCAACATCAGGCCGCCAAAGACAGGCAAGCCCTCGAGGCAGTTCGCATGGGCACGTGCCAAGCGCTGCATGAATGGTGACAGGTTCGAATTTTCGGGATTGAAACCATTGGCCGGCACGGCCCCGGTGAGAACCAACTTTGACCGAATGACCTCCATGAGAACGAGCAAGAACAAGGTCCAGGAAATGAACCCGAGTAGGGCAAGCAGGGTTACTGACATTTTCGACGTCTCCTATCTTTCGGTGCGGATGAGCTACCTCGGGTGCACCTGAAGACACCCACTATTGCGAGACGGTTCGAGCGCCGCTTTGGCGATCGGCATTCTCAAAGAAGGTGACCAAATTGCCATCAGGATCGAGGATGGCGAACTCCTTCGTGCCCCACGGTTTGCTGGCAAGCGGTGCATTCGGATGAATGATGGCGTGCTCCACGCACAGCGCGTACAACGCTTCGATCGCCTGAACCTGCACTCTGCAACCAGTGGCCTCGCAGATATGTCGGTCCTTGCAGGCCCAGAAATGAATTTGGACAGCACCGCTGGCAACAATGCCGTATTCACCTTGGGCGACATGCACTTTGGTGAAGCCCAATTTGGACGAGAAGAATTCCGCACTTCGTCCGATGTCAAGAGAAGCGAGAACCGGCGTTGCCGAAATGAACTGGGGATGCTTACTCATTGATGTGATCTGCCATGGTTGATGCGATTTGTGCCGCAAGCCCTGCCCTTCAATCCGGTCATCGAATTCCCCTCAAACTGGCTTACGTATCAGCTTGAAGGCATGTGTGCTGTTCGCATGAACAGCGAGCCCCCTCGCCCAACCCGGCAGTCCACCCGACTCTTGGTTCGGGCTCTTCGGTCGGTACCTTAACGCGCCAGGCGATCAACAGGAATGTGGTTTACCAGTACGAGCGGCTGGCTTCTCTCCACGCTGCCTCACTCCGATCGCAGCGCCGCCACTGGATCGAGCCGCGCGGCGCGGCGCGCCGGCAGCACGCCGGCCAGCAGGCCGATGACGATGGCGATGCCTTCGGCCAGCAGCACAAAGGTCAGCGGTGTGTGCACCGGCAAGGCGGGCACGGCCAGGTGCAATAGCTGCGCCACGCCCATGCCCAGCACCAGGCCGATCACGCCGCCAAGCGCAGACAGCGCGACGGCCTCACCGAGGAACAGGCCCAGGATGGTGCGGCGCGGCGCACCCAGCGCCACCATCAGGCCGATCTCGCTGGTGCGCTCGCTCACCGCGATGGTCATGATGGTGACGATGCCCACGCCGCCCACCAGCAGCGAGATGCTGCCCAGCGCGCCGACCGCCATGGTCAGGATGTCGAGGATGTTGGACAGCGTGCGCAGCATGTCTTCCTGGGTCGTGATGGTGAAATCTTCGCGGCCGTGGCGCGCCATCAACTGGCTCTTGATGACCGCCGCGATGCGCGCCGCCGGGATGCCTTCGGCGTAGGCGACGTCGATTTTCATCACGCCGTCGCGGTTGAAAAGTTCGAGCGCGCGCGCGGTCGGAATATAGGCGGCATCGTCGAGATCAACGCCAAGAAACTGCCCCTTGGCCTCGAGCACGCCGATCACGCGAAACTGCAGATTGCCGACGCGCACGCGTGCCCCCAAGGGGTTGGCGGCTCCGAACAGCTCGGTCTTGAGCTTGGCGCCGAGCACGACAAAGGCGCGCGCGTTCTCGAGCTCTTCGTCGGGCAGAAACTTCCCCGTGCGGACCTTGATGCTGTAGACGCGCAGCATGTCGGCGCCCACGCCGTTCACGGTGGTGCGGCGCAAGCGGCCATTCGCGCCGACCTCCGAGTTGCCCCAGACCATGGCGGTCATGCCGGTGACATAGGGCAGATGCGCCAGCGCCCGCGCATCGTCCAGACTCAGCGGTCGCACCGAGCTCGGAATGCCGGTGGGCGCCGGGCCCGAGGTCTTCACCTTGCCCGGCGAGATGCTGGCGATATTGGTGCCGAACTGGGTGAACTCGGCGAGCACGAAGCGATGGATGCCTTCGCC
Source organism: uncultured beta proteobacterium (assembly GCA_963740455.1). Taxonomy (GTDB): domain Bacteria; phylum Pseudomonadota; class Gammaproteobacteria; order Burkholderiales; family Burkholderiaceae_C; genus Paucibacter. The sequence goes on along the minus strand of CAVUEF010000009.1, from coordinate 10,133 downwards.
GATCGAGGTCAGCAAGATGACGGCGGCAATGCCCACGGCAATGCCCAGCAGCGTCAGAAAACTGCGCAGGCGCTGCGCGCTCACGGCGCGCAAGGCATGCTGGATGGCGTCGAGCAGCAACATGGGGTTCAGCGCCTGGACAGCGCCAGCACCGGGTCGAGCCGCGCCGCGCGGCGCGCCGGCAGCACGCCAAACAAGATGCCGGTGACCAGTGCGGTGCCCAGGCCCGCCAGCACCGCCCAATCGGGTGGATAGGCCGGAAAGGTCGGGTAGAGCTGGCGGATCAATGCCGCGCCGAGCTGCCCCAGCACATAGCCGACCACGGCGCCGGTGAGCGAGAGCATCGACGCCTCGGTCAGAAACATCAGGCGGATGCCGCCGCCGGTGGCGCCGAGCGCCTTGAGCAGGCCGATCTCGGAGGTGCGCTGCGCCACCGAGACCAGCATCACGTTCATCACCAGAATGCCGGCCACCGCCAGGCTGATCGCGGCAATGCCTGCCACGCCCAGCGTCAGCGCGCCCAGCAGCCGATCAAAAGTGGCCAGCACAGCGTCCTGTGTGATGACGGTGACGTCCTGCTCGCCGTCGTGGCGTGTCTTGATGATGTCTGCCATCTGCGCCTTGGCCGTCTCTATGACCTCGCGGCTGCGCGCTTCGGCCATCACGCGAAACAGCGTGTTGCTGTTGAACATGGACTGCGCCAGCGCGACCGGCACGAACACCAATTCGTCGGTGTTCAGACCCAAGCCCTGACCGCTGGCCGCGAGCACACCGACGATGCGGATGCGCCGGTCGCCCACGCGCACCAGCTGGCCCAGCGCGGCGGAATTGCCGAACAGTTCCTGGCGCACCTTGGCACCGATCACCGCTTCGGCCGCGCCCCGGCGCCAATCGCCGACTGCCAGAAAGCGCCCTTGCGCCAACTCCATGTGGCGCAGCTCGCGGTAGTCGGCGGTGGTACCCGCCACGATCACCTCGCGCAACTTGCCGCCGACGCTGATCTCCGATGTGCCTATCGCCAGCGGCGCCACGCGTGCCACCGCGCTGGCACGCTGCAAGGCCTGCGCGTCATCGACGGTCAGGTCGCGCGGCGTGTTCGTGATGGCGTTGCCGGGGCTGAAGCCGCCTGTCTGCGAACGCCCCGGCAACACGATCACCAGGTTGCTGCCCAGCGACGAGAACTCGTTCATCACATAGCGCCTGGCGCCGTCGCCCAGCGCAGTGAGCACGACCACGGCGGCCACGCCGATCGACATCGCCAGCACCAGCAAGGCGGTGCGCAGCGGGTTGCCCGTGGCGGCGTCGCGCGCGAAGCGGATCAGGTCGGTGCTGCGCATGGTGTGGAGGCGCTGTCGTGCACGAGCGCGCCGTCTTCCATCAGCAACTGGCGCCGCGCGCGTGCGCCCAAGATGGCGTCGTGCGTGACCATCATCAGCGTCACGCCCTGCGCGTTGAGCGCTTCGAGCAGGCGCATCACTTCTTCGCCGGTGCTGCGGTCGAGGTTGCCGGTCGGCTCGTCGGCCAGAATCACGGCCGGTCGCATGACGGTGGCGCGCGCAATCGCGACACGCTGGCGCTGCCCGCCCGAGAGTTCGTCGGGGCGGTGGTCGGCGCGGTTCTCCAGGCCATAGTCCTTCAGCGCCTGCGCGACGCGCGTCGCGCGCTGCGCGGCAGGCAGACCGGCCAGCATCATCGGCAGGGCGATGTTTTCGGCGGCAGTGAGGCGCGGCACCAGATGAAAGCTCTGGAACACAAAACCGATGCGCGCGCTGCGCACATGCGCCTGCTCGTCGGGCGAGAGCGTGGTGACGTCGCGTCCTTCGAGCCGGTACTGGCCGGCGTTGGGGCGGTCGAGCAGGCCCAGCAGATTGAGCAGCGTCGATTTGCCCGAGCCCGACGGCCCCATCACCGCCACGTACTCGCCCGCACTGATGCACAAGTTCAGGTTGCGCAGCGCATGCACCTCGGAGTCGCCGAGGTGGAACACGCGCTCGATGCTGGCGAGCTCGATTTGCGCGGCGCTCATTGCTTGGTCTTGGCGTCGGCCACGAACGTGGCGCCGGCCTTCACACCCTCGCGCTCAAGCGAGGTGACGACCCGGTCGCCCGCCTTCAAGCCCTCGAGCACTTCGGTGTATTCCCAGTTCGACAGGCCAGTCTTGAGTTTGCGTTCTTGCAAGAGGCCATCGCTGCCCGCGACCAGCACGCGAGCGCCCTCCTGCATAGCCGAGGTCGGCACGCGCACCACTTTGTCGCGCGCCGCCAGAATCACCTCGACGTCGGCGCTGTAGCCGACCAGCAGATGCGGCGGCGCGTGGTCGGCGTCGAGCGTCGCCTCGATATCGACGGTGCGCGCCTGCTTTTCGACGGCAGAGACATACGGCGCGACGCGCTTGACCTTGCCCGGGAATGACTGCTTGGGCAGCGCATCGAAACTGATGCGAACGGTCTGCCCGGCGCTGATCTTGGGCGCATCGACTTCGTCCATCGGTGCGCTCACATAGAGGCAGCTGTCGTCGATCAAGTCGATCGCCGGCGGCGTGGGTACGCCAGGGGGCGACGGCGTCGAGTATTCGCCGACCTCGCCGACGATCTTGGCCACCGTGCCGGCAAACGGCGCGTACAGCACGGTGCGTTTTTGCTCGACCCGCGTCGCGCTCACCCTGGCCTGCGCCTGCACCACATCGGCCTTGGCCGCGTCGCAGCCGGCGCGTCTGGCCTGCGCGTCGGCGCGCGCCTGCTCATCGCGCGAGCGCGACACAAAACCCTGCCGGAAGCAGCGATGTCTGCCGCTCGGCCTCGCTCTCGGCATTCACGGCCACGGTGCAGGCTTCGGCAACGTGCTTGCGCGCGGTCTCCACCTGCGTCAGTGCCAGCGTGCTTTGCGCCTGCTGGTCGTCGTTCCAGAGCTTCATCAGCAACTGGCCCTGCTTGACACGGTCGCCCTCCTTGACCGCCAGCACCTCGATGCGTCCGCCCATGGTGGCCGACAGCTTGGTGCGCAGACAGGCCTCGACCGTGCCGGCACGCGTGTTGGCAATGCTCGCCTCGACCCGGCCTTCGTCGATGGTGGCGAACAGCACCGGCACCGGCTTGGGGCGCTTGACCCACCACATGGCGACGCCCAGCAGGGCGATCACGAGCAGCACAAACGCAAGACGACGAATCACAGTAGCGGACATAAGTAGCCTTTTGGCGTGGCAGCGTTTTCATTCTAGGCCCGCATCCCGATCGAGCCGGCGCGGGAAGGTCAAGCGCCGCCGGTCAGCTCGGGAGGCTCTGGCAATGTTTGGCGTCGCAACCGCATTGTGCTAACCTTTCTCCCATGAAAGCCGTGCTCTCCCCCATCGTTTCCGAGTTCGAGACTGAAGAACAGGAAGCCAGCTACGACCAATGGTTTCGCGCCAAGGTTGAGGAAGCCTTGCACAGCGAAAAGCCCCGCCTGCCACACGATGCCGCCATGGCCAAGGTTCAGGCCCTGCTGGACGAACGCCGCAAAGCCCGTGCAAGCCGTTCGGTGGTCTGAGGAAGCTACCACCGACTTGGTGGAAATCATCGATTACATAGAGCAGCGTAACGCTGCTGCAGCGAGAAGTCTTTACGCTGCCATCGTTCAGTCTGCGGAAAACCTTCCGCTCATGCCCTATCTGTTCCGACCCGGTCGCGTGCCAGGAACGCGTGAATTCGTGGTGCACCCGAACTACATCGTGGTGTATCTGGTCGGCAGCGATGTGATTGACATTCTGCGGATCTTGCACTCACGCCAGCATTACCCATAATCTCCCCGGCCTCAAACCCCAGGCGCGGCGCGCCGGTGCCATCTATAGTTCGTGCATGTCCACGCCCCCGAACTCCACGCCAACGCAGATCCAAGCATCATCCGAAACAAAAATCGACTTGCGCGCGCTGTTGGCGGTGCTGCTGGGGGTGGCGCTGGGCGGGCTGGACACGGCCATCGCGAACACCGCGCTGCCCGCTTTTGCTGCTGCGCTGCACACCACGCCGGCAGCATCGATCTGGGTCATCAATGCCTATCAGTTGGCGGTGGTGGCGAGCCTGCTGCCCTTGGCTGCGCTCGGTGACCGGGTCGGGCCGCGGCGCATCTTTCTGGGCGGATTGGCGCTCTTTACCGCGGCGTCGCTGGCCTGTGCGTTGGCCGACACCTTGTTTCTGCTGAGCCTGGCGCGCGCCATCCAGGGCGTCGGAGCGGCCGGCATCATGACCGTCAACATCGCGCTGATCCGGCTCATTTACCCTGCCGCGCGGCTGGGGCGCGGTGTCGGCCTGAATGCGCTCGTCGTCGGCGCTTCGTATGCGCTGGGGCCGACCATCGCTTCGCTGATTCTTGCGGTCGCGCCCTGGCCCTGGCTGTTCGCCGTCAATGTTCCGCTGGGCCTGCTGGCGATTGCCGTTGCCTGGCGGACCCTGCCCTACACCGAGCGGCATGCGCATGCGTTCGACCCGACCGCTGCCTTGCTGACCGCCGTGACGTTTGCCGCACTGATTTTCGCGATGGGCGCCGCCGCGCAACGCCAGCACTGGCCGCTGGTGCTGTTGCCGCTGGCCGTATCGACGGCGGCGGGCTTGTGGCTGCTGCGCTGGCAGGCCCGGCATGCGGCGCCGATCCTGCCCGTCGATCTGTTTCGCCGGCCGCTGTTCGCGCTGTCGGCCGTCACTTCGCTGTGCTCGTTCACGACGCAGGGGCTGGCCTTTGTTTCGCTGCCGTTCTACTTTGAGCAGGTGCTGCACCGCAATCCGGTGGACACCGGTTTCTTGATGACGCCGTGGGCGATTGTGGTGGCCGCGGTTGCGCCGATTGCCGGCCGGCTCTCGGACAAGCACCACCCTGGACTGCTCGGCGGCGTGGGCCTGGCGATCCTGAGCGCCGGCATGGTCTCGATGGCGATGCTTTCCATCGAAGCGAGCGCCGCCAGCATCGTGCTGCGAATGATGATCTGCGGCCTTGGCTTCGCACTCTTCCAGTCGCCCAATCTGAAGGCCTTGATGTCGAGTGCCCCGCCCGAGCGCAGCAGCGGCGCCAGCGGCGTGATCGCCATGGTCAGACTGATAGGGCAGACCAGCGGCGCGGCGCTGGTCGCCTTGTGTCTTGGCCTGGGCGGCGTACAGGGTGCCAACTGGGCGCTGGCTCTGGGCGCCTTGTTTGCCGCATTCGCATCTGTCACCAGCTTTGCCCGGCTCAAGGTTGATTGACGCTCGGGATCTCGATGTGGCGGGCAGCCGCGAGGGTGTGAAGGCGCGCGTTGCTAAAAATAATTTCGAAGCGACAACTGCCAGGCCCTTGACTGCGGCAGTGCGCCGAATTCGCTGCGCTGACTTCCACTGTTGACTTGCCACTGGAGGGCCAGATCGACATGCTCCCAGTGGTAGCGCGCTTCGAGCCAATTGAGCCGGCTCTTGTCGGCAAGATTGAAGCGCAGCATGGCGCTCAAGTCGAGATGGCGCGCGATGGCGTCCAGCCAGTTCGCGTACACGGTCACGACTTGCTTGGTCGGCAACTCGAGCGCCGATTGCACCCAGTTCCGGTACAAGCCATAGGCCGCCGGCGCGCCGCGCTGCAGGGCACTCCAGGCGGTGGCGTCGAGCGCAGCGCCGGCGTAGGCGTACTCGAGCGTGAGCGAGAGCTTGTTGGCGGCGGTGTAGGTCGCGCCGGTGGCCAGGCGCTGGTGGAACGAGGCGCTTTCGGGCACGCCCAAGGCTTGCGACCACTGCGTGCGGGAGCGCCCGCCCGACCATTCGACAAAGGCGACCACGGCGTCCCCCAGCACGCGGGTCAGATTGAACCCGAGTTGCGGCGACTGGTGCGCTTCGCCATAGACCAGCCATTGCGGATTGAAGTCGTCACCGAAGCGCTGGCTGAGCAGCAACAACCAACGGTCAGCGTGGTTGGTGGCACCCAGGTCGAGGTTGAAGTCTGCGTCGCTCGGCCGCTCGGCCAGCTTGGGCGCGTACAGCGCAGTCAGCGATCCGCTGCTCCACAGCGTCTGGCCGCGCAGCATGACACTGCCAAGGCGATTTTTCTTCAGGCTGGTCGGGTCCACCGACACGACAGAGCGCAGCGCCTGGGCGCGCAAGAAATCGGTCGGGTTGTAGCCGGTCGCCACGCCGCTCGGCGCGTTGATGCGACCGATGTCGACGATGTAATTGTCTTGCACCTGCCAACTGAGGTAGGCCTCCTTGAGGGTATTGACGCTGCGCTCGCCGCTGCCCGATGCGGGCCGGTTGACATCGAGCCGGTCCGCCAGCACGCCGCGCCAGCCTGGCGCAATCGAGCTGTCAAGACGCATGTCCAGCGACAAGCGACGTGTGCCTGCCGCCGAGTTGGCATCGCGCTGCGTCGATAGTCCAGCCGCAAGTTCGCCATACCACTGCAGGTCGCTCGCGGTCTGCACCTTGCCGGGAGGTGTATCGGCGAGCAGCAGCGCCTCGGCATCGTCGGCCTTGGCCTGCAAGGACCACGCGAGCAGCCCTATCAAGGCGAGAGCATGCCGAACGCTCATCCGTCGCTACTCGGGTTTGAAACGCGGCAGGTAATCGCGCTGCAGCCACGCGTCGGGCACGTCGCGCTTGACCCAATCAGAAAAGCGCATCACCGTCACCCAGTTGGGGTCGAGCCCATCGATGATCACGGTCTCGGTGGGGCGGCTCTGGCCGAGCTGCAGTTGATAGCGGCGGAAATACGCGGTCTTCAACAGCTTGCCGCTCTCGGCGTAGAAGCGCGCCTTGATGGGCTGATGGTTGTCGGTGTCGATCCAGATTTCGATGCGGTGGTAGCTCACGTCGGGCCTGAGCGCGGCCAGCGTGAGCTTGTAGCAGTGCCGCGTCTTGCGCTCACCGTCCTGCATGTCTTCTTCGCCGGCCTGCGTCGCCTGGTAGTCCTTGGCCAGATTGACGGTCACGACGTCGCCATTGGACGCCTGGCCCATCAGTCTTTGCTGGGGCGACAGCCGGATGCTGGCCTTGTTGGTCGGGTCGTAAAACCACAGATCATTGCCGCTGTAAAGCATCAGTTTGTTGGCGTCGCGTGCCGGTGCCACGAACCGGATCAGGCTGCGGAACTGGCCGCTGCCGGTTTCCGCCTTCGAGTAGATCGCCAGCGTGCTGGCATCCGTCTGCTTGCCGTTGCGGTATTCGATCAGCGTATTCGTCATTCCGAACGGAAAGTCGGGGTTGCGCACCGCGTCGCTGAGCGCAAGAATTTCCTGCGCGCTGAGGCTCGCCTGCGCGTTCACAAAGCCTAGGCCGGCGCACAGCGCCAGCAGCCACGCAACAATCACTTTTCGCATACTCAAGCACACTCCCTAGACATGGCGCAGCGCATCGACGATGGTGAGTTTCGAGGCCCGATTCGCCGGCCACCAGGCCGACACGACAGCCACCGCGATCAAGCCCGCAGCGCTCTCGACCAGCAAGCCCCAATCGCCCCAGATGCGCACCCTGAGCGGATAAGCGTACACATAACCGGGCGGCGTCCAGGTCAAACCGCTGTGGTTGATCAGGTTCGCCAGAACCAAGCCGGCCAGCACGCCAAGCGCCGCGCCGATCACCCCGAGCAGCAGGCCCTCGAGCATGAACAGACGGCGTATGCCGCTGCGGCGCTGGCCGATCGCGCGCAAGGTGCCGATCTCGGTGGTGCGCTCGACCACTGCCATGCTCATGGTGTTGCCCACGGTGAACAAAACGATGGCGCCAATCAGCGTGGCGATGAAGCCGAACACCGAGTGGAAGAATTGAACGCTCTGGCCATAGATCGGGGTCAGGGTTTCAAAGTCCAGTATTTCCAGCGGTTGTGACTTGAGCGTGGTTGCCAGCAACTGCTCCAGTCGCGCCTTGGCGCTGGCCATCTGGTCAGTGTGGCGCAACTGGATTTGAATCGCGGTGACCTGCGCCTGCCCTGCACCGAAGATCAGCCGCTGGGCTTGTGCCAGGTGCATCACCATGACCGTGTCGTCGAACTCCTTGAAACCCCAGTTCTGCGCCTTGACGACGTTCAGGCCGACCACATTGGGCGCGCCATGCACATTGGCGGCCAACAGCTCGATGCGGGTCTGGCTCGCAGCAGGCTGGTCGCGGGCCTCTAACGCCGACAGCGCCTTGATGTCATCGGGCGCCTGCGGGCCGGCGTCTGCCGGTGGCGCGGGAATGGCGCGGCAGTTGTCCACCTTGAGCGGCGCGCACAGTTGCAGCTTGCGTGCGACGCCCGTGCCTATCACCACGGCGTCCGGCGCCGTGCCCGTCAACGGGTAGGCGAACGAATAGTTCATGCTGCCGTAGTCGTCCCACTTGCGCATCTCGTTTTGTTCGTCGACGACGATGCCGGAGACCAGCACATTGGTCGATACGCCTGCCGCAAAGTTGCCCGCGATGCCGCCGAGTTGCAGCTTCGGCGTGACCACGGTCAACATCGGTGCCAGCACCGGGTCGTGCTTGACGATGTCGATGATGTGTTGGTAGTCGGCGATGCCGTAGGCCGCCGGATTGCCGCTGCCATACACGAAATAGCCTTGGCGCTGGATCTGCAAATGGCCATGCATCTGCACGTAGCCGGTTTGCAGCGCATAGATCGAGTTGCCGCTGTAGCCACCAAAGATCAGCGCCGCGCTCAGGCCCACCATCATGGCCAGCAGCGTGACGATGGAGCGGCGGCGGTTGCGCAGCAAGTTGCGCAGGGCCAGCGACAGCGTCTTCATGCCTCGGACTCCGCCGCTTCGCTGCGCCGCTCGATGCCGGCAATACGGCCATCACGCAGCAACACCGCATCGTCGGCCTCGGCCTGCACTTGCGGATCATGCGAGGAGAACACGAACGACACCTGGCGCTCGCGCTGCATCGTGCGCATCAGGGCAATGATGGACGCACCCGTTTCGCTGTCGAGATTGGCAGTCGGCTCGTCGGCCAGCACCAGTTGCGGGGCAGGCGCCAACGCACGCGCGATCGCCACGCGTTGGCGCTGGCCGCCAGAGAGTTGCCCCGGACGGCTCTGTGCCCGATCCGCCAGCCCGACCGCGTCCAGCAAGTCGAGCACGCGCCGCCGGCGCTGTTCAGCCGGCATATTCGTCAGCAACAGCGGGTACTCGACGTTTTCATAAGCTGTTAGCACCTGCAGCAAATTGAAGTTCTGGAACACGAATCCGAGGTGGCGCGCGCGAAAATCCGACAAGGCGTCGTCGGACATGCGCTGCACATCCTGACCGGCGACGAGCACCTCGCCCTGATCGGGCCGGTCGATGCAGCCGATCAGATTCAACAAGGTCGTCTTGCCGCTTCCGGAGGGGCCGGAAATCACCGTGAACCGATTCGCGCGGATCTCCAGGCTGATATCGCTCAGCGCCAACACCCGCACCGAATCGAGACGGTAGGTCTTGCCCACATTTTTCAGAACGACCGGATGCATGAATGGCACTTTCGACAGTCAGTCAAGGCCTGAACCTGCAAAACGCTTCGCCGCTCGCGGTCTCCCGCGCATGAGGCGCTTCCAAACACTGGCCTTGCGTTCAAGGGCGGTGAAACCCCTGGTCGCCCATGATGGCGCAAGCCGGACGTGTCTGCCACGCACCGCGCCGCTCAGGTTACGGCTACGCCACAAATCAAAACGACCTAGGCATTGCGCCTAAGTCGTTGATATTACTGGTGGGCCCTGAGTGACTCGAACACTCGACCTACGGATTAAGAGACCGGTAAGGCCTTGGAAAGTCGTTATAAATCAACCACTTGCGACGCTTGCCACTTCGCTTTCCAGGCTAGTCCCGGCACAATTTCGTCACAGTCAGGGTGGGCGCGGCACAGGTGCGGCACAGTGCCGAGAAAAAGCGTGTTTCGCTGGTCCGCGGGCCATCGAAATTGAACCAACCTTCAGAGATCCGTCGAAGCCCTTTGGCACCCTGCCAACCAGATCGCCGACACCGAAACTTCCCCGACAGGCTTCGCCGCCAGCCGCAATTAGCCGACTCCTGCGCACATGCTGGTCTCCCGCGCTGTGGCAAAGAGAAGCCCGGTCTCAACCTCCAAGTGGGCACACAACCAGCCGATTATTCTAGACACGAAGTCATCGCCGTGCAGCAAGTTGCTGGGAACTAGAGTTCGTCAAAGGCCGCCCGCCCGGAGAACCAGTGATGA
>CAVUEF010000008.1:0-22305 GCA_963740455.1 uncultured beta proteobacterium | reverse complement strand
AATGCATGGCGTGCCTACGCGCGCTTGAGCGCCGTGACTTCGATCTCGATCTTCATGCGCGGGTCGAGCAACCCGGCCGAGATCATCATGGCCGCGGGCCTCGCAGCGCCGAAGTATTTTCGCAGCACGGGCCAGCACTGCTCGAACTCCGACGCAAGGGGCAGCACATAGGTGACGCGAACCACATCGTCCAGACTTGAATCGGCCTGCCGAAGTGCCGCCTGAATGTTCTTCAGGCATTGCTCGGTCTGTTCGATCAGATCGTCAGAAATCGACATGGTGGCGTAGTCAAAGCCGGTGGTGCCTGAGACAAAAATCCAGTCGCCGGCAACGACGGCGCGCGAGTAGCCGATCTTCGCTTCGAAGTCAGAACCTGAGCTGATGAGTTTTCTGGTCATGGGAGTTCCCGAAGAATGGCAGGGCAGGTGGCGCGGCAAGCAAGGGCGCGACGCGCAGATGAGTCGCGCCATATGGCAAGGCCTGAACAGGGTATTTCATCCGCGCGCGCCTCTCATGCAGGCTGGACGTCGCAGTGCATCAGCTGCTCGTCAGGACCGATTTGGCGCCTGACATGCTCGTCGGCCGGCGACAGCGAAAAGCCGAGTCGGTCGAGCAGACGCAAGGAGCGCAGATTCTTGCGCTTGAGCACGGCGAACAGATGGCGCACTTCGTAGTACTGCACCAGCTCCGAGATCATCGCTTGCACGGCCTCATGTGCGAGACCGCGCCCCCAGTACGCGCTTGAGAGCTCGTAGGCGATCGCGGCACGCCCGTTCGGGCGCAAGGTGGCCTGAACATAGCCGATGAGCGGCGCGGTGGAAAGACGTATCACCCAGTTGAGCCAGAGTTCCTGCCCGTCCGGAGATTGCCTCGATTCGAGCCGCGTGAAGCGCTCGCGCAGCTGCTCGACCGACGCCGGCGGCGCCCTCTCGTACGCGTAGATCGCCGGGTCGCTGAGCACCGCAAACATCTCGTCGGCGTGCGTGGCGACCTGGGGTTCCAAGCTGAGTCCGGTAGACCTGACGGTGTGCATGCGCGCTGTGGCCTTTCAATTGAGGCGTGCACGCCGGCGCGCCCTGTGAGCATGGAGTGTGACAGCTCTTGTCGGCGATCGATGCCACAGCCTGGCAAGGTCCTGCGCAATTCCCGATCGCATAGACTGTTCGGCAATTGCGGCATGGCAAACCAGCCGCACCAGGATACGCAGTCACCCAAGGGGATCAGCATGACAACGTCCACGCTCAAGATTCAGCATGACACCGCGCGCAGCCGTTTCTTTGCCGTCGTCGACGGCCTTCAGTGCGAGGTCGACTATCAGCTGGCCGGCACTCGCATGAGCATCAACCACACCCGTGTACCGGCACAGCTGGAAGGGCGCGGCATTGCCGCTGCGCTGGTCAAACACACGCTGGAATGGGCCAGGTCGCAGGACCTGCAAGTGGTGCCGGTGTGCAGCTATGTGATCGCCTATCTGCAGCGCCACCCCGAATACCAGTCGCTCACCGCGCCGCGCCAGGGGGCTTAAGCTGCATCAGCCGGCGTTCTCTTGCTCCTGCAGCAAGCGCCACATCACCTTGCCCGCACCTGACTTGGGCAGACTGCCGACGAACTGCACCACGCGCGGCGCCTTGTAGGCCGCCATGTGCTCGCGCGACCAGCTCACGATGTCGTGCTCACTGACCTTTCCCACCGCCTCGGCACGCAGCACCACCACGGCCTTGACGCTTTCGCCGCGGTAGGCGTCCTTGGTGGCAATGATGCAGGCTTCCTGCACCGCCGGGTGCTTGTACAAGAGCATCTCCACCTCAGACGGCCAGACCTTGTAGCCGCTCGCGTTGATCATGCGTTTGAGCCGGTCGGTGATGAAGAAATAGCCCTCTTCGTCCATGCGGCCGAGGTCGCCGGTGCGAAAGAAACGATCGCCGTCGAGTTCGACAAACGCTGCGGCCGTGGCCTCGGGATTGCGCCAGTAGCCTTTGAAGACCATCGGGCCGCGCGTGATGATCTCACCCACTTCGCCGATCGGCATCTCTTCCAGCGTGACGGGATCGACGACGCGCGAATCGACGCCGAAAATCGGCATGCCCAGGCATTGCAGCTTGGCGCGCTCGGGCGGGTTCGCATGCGAAGGTGCGGCGGTTTCCGTCAACCCGTAGCCTTCGCCGAAGGTCAGACCGAATTCCTGCTGCAGACGCTCAGCCACGGCCAGCGGCATGGCCGCGCCACCGCCGCTCAAGATGCGCAGACTCGACAGATCAAAACTCTTGTAGTTGGGGCTGCCGAACAAATCGATGACCATGGTCGGAATGCAGACCCAGTGGGTGACCTTGTACCTCGAGATCAGATGACCGGCGAGTTCGCGGTCCCAGCGCGGCATGATGATTTGCGTGCTGCCGCTGTAGATCGCGCCCAGCACGCCATACATCAGTCCGGTGATATGGAACATGGGCACGACGGCAAGTGCGACCGTCTCCGGGCCGGAGTGCGAAAAGACGCCCCCCACGGCATTGGCCATCAGCGTGCGGTTCGTGTGCATGCAGCCTTTGGGCAGTCCGGTGGTGCCCGACGTATAGGGCAGCAGCGCCAGATCGTCGGCCTGCGCCGTGTGCGGCCCCGGCAGCAAACCGGTGGTCAAGACCTGGCCCCAACTGACGCAATGCTCCGGCAAGGCATGTGCTTGGGTGAGCCAGTTCCAGAGCGCTTGCGAAGGCATCAGGTCCGCCGGCGGCCCGCCGACGGGCAAGGCGTCAGCGTAGTTCGTCACCAGCACCTGGCGCGCGCGCTGCTCGGCGGGCAATGCGGCATTGGCCTCGCAGACAATTCCCGTCAGATCGGCGGCGCAGATCACGACCTTGGTCTCGGGGTCTGTGATGTAGTGCTTGAACTCCTCGCTGCGATTCATCGGGTTCACCGGCACCATCACCGCGTCAGCCCGGTTGATGGCGTAAAAAGCGACCACGAATTGCGGGCAGTTCTGCATGAACAGCGCGACGCGGTCGCCCTTTTGCACGCCCACGCTTTGCAGCCAGCCGGCCAGCGCGAGCGCCTGCGCGTGCAGTTCGCGATAGCTCAGCGTGCGCCCGAAAAACACATAGGCGGCCTTGTCCGGATAACGCTGCGCCGCCACTTCCAGATTGAACCAGAGGCTGGTCTGCGGCACCTCCAGCGAGGTCGGCAGACGCCGGGGCCAATGGGCCAGATGAGGACGAGAAGCGTGATCGACCATTGCTGATTTCCTTGTATTGCGGCGTTGCGAAAACTCAGACCACTACCGGCTCGGGCTCCAGGCGAATGCCGAAGCGCCCATAGACGCTTTCCTGGATGGCGCGCGCCAGCGTCACGACCTCGGCGCCGCTGGCGTTGCCGCGGTTCACCAGCACGAGCGCCTGTTTTTCATAGACACCCGCGCCACCGATGCTCTTGCCCTTCCAGCCGCAGGCGTCGATCAGCCAGCCGGCCGCGAGCTTGACGCTGCCGTCGGGCATCGGATAGTGGACGATGGCGGGCTCGCGGCTGATGATGTCGCGGCATTGCTCTTGCGTCACCACCGGGTTCTTGAAGAAGCTGCCGACATTGCCGATCTGCGCCGGATCGGGCAGCTTGGCGCGGCGGATCTCGCAGACCCAGTCGAAGATTTGCGCAGCGCCGGGCGCAGTGATGCCGGTTTGATGCAGCTTGCGTTCGATCTCGGAATAGTCGAGCACGGCTCCCCAGGGTTTGGGCAGGCGCAGGCGCACGCGCGTGATGAGGGTCTTGCCGGCCAACCCGGCGAAGCCGCCTTGCTTGAACACGCTGTCGCGGTAGCCGAAGCGGCATTGCGCGGCGCTCAGACTCACCGTGCGGCCGGTCACCAGATCGACCGCGTCCAGGTTCTCGAAGCGGTCCTTCAACTCGATGCCATAAGCGCCGATGTTCTGCACCGGCGCGGCGCCCACCGTGCCCGGAATCAGGGCCAGATTCTCCAGCCCGGGGTAGCCTTGCGCCAGCGTCCAGGCCACCAGCGCATGCCACGTCTCGCCCGCACCGGCCTCGACAATCCAGGCGTCAGCGCGATCATCGACGAGCTTGATGCCCATCACCTCGAGCTTGAGCACCACCGCGTCGAGGTCACGCGTCAGCACGATATTGCTGCCACCGCCCAGGATGAACTTGGGCGCCAGGCCCAGTTCGGGGTGATCGAGCACACGCCGCACATCGGCCTCGGAGCGGATGCGCACCAGCCGTTTGGCTGTTACGCTCAGGCCGAAGCTGTTGTAGGGCTTCAGGCTCACGTCCTGCTCGATCATCACGGGGTGCGCGCTATTCATTCGAGGGGTTCACATTCTTCGGTTGGCAGCGCACAATTTTCGCCGATAAGGCCATTCTCGATAATCTCTTTCACACCATGCCCAGCTTTGACACCGTTCTCGAACCGAATATCGTCGAAATCCGCAATGGCGTTGACAACACGGCCAAAGAGGTCGGTACGCGCTTTGATTTCAAGGGCACCGGGGCGCGCATCGAGTTCAAGGAAAAGGAAAGAGAGATCATCTTGTACGGCGACAGCGACTTTCAGCTCGATCAGATCGACGCCGTGCTGATCGACAAGCTTGCCAAACGCAAGGTCGAACTCAGCTATCTGGACCGCAGCGGAAAGGTCGAAAAGCTCGGCGGCGACAAGGTCAAGAAGGTCTTCAAGGTCAAGGAGGGCATCGAGTCCGATCTGGCCAAGAAGATCGTCACCACGGTCAAAACGAGCAAGCTCAAGGTGCAAGCCTCGATCCAGGGCGACGCTGTGCGCATCACCGGCAAGAACCGCGACGACTTGCAGGGAGCGATTGCGATGCTCAAGAAGGAGATTCCTGACGTGCCGCTGAGCTACAACAATTTTCGTGACTGACATGCAAACGACGCGCGCCACGCTGCTGCTGGTCTGCCTGTTGGCAAGTGGCGCGATTTGCCAGGCCCAAACTGCCGGCCCGCGCGTGAGCTTCAATGGCAGCCTGGGTTCGGACAAGGCCTTGCTGCTGATCGACGGCCAATTGCATACCTTGACGGTGGGCCAAAGCCTGAAGGGTGTGCGACTGGTGAGCATGGGCAACGGCCAGGCGCAAATCGACGTGGCCGGCAAGCGTGAGTCGCTGGTCTACGGTGCCTCGCCCGCCAGCGTTGGCGACGCCGGCGCGGCGCTGGGCGCGGGTAGGCAGATTGTTCTGAGCGCCGGATCGGGGGGCCACTTCACCACCACCGGCAGCATCAACGGCCAGACCGCCCAGTTCTTGATAGACACCGGCGCCACCAGCGTTTCGATCGGCCAGATCGAGGCCGACCGCATGAATCTGCGCTATCGCGATGGCCCGCGCGCGATGACGCAGACCGCGAATGGCGCCGTGCCGGCCAATGTCGTGCATCTGGCCTCGGTGCGCGTGGGCGATGTGGAAGTGCGCAATGTCGAAGCCATCGTCATCCCCGGTGACATGAGCTATGTGCTGCTGGGCAACAGCTTCTT
Source organism: uncultured beta proteobacterium (assembly GCA_963740455.1). Lineage (GTDB taxonomy): Bacteria > Pseudomonadota > Gammaproteobacteria > Burkholderiales > Burkholderiaceae_C > Paucibacter. The sequence continues at coordinate 16,817 of CAVUEF010000008.1, read as the reverse complement.
GTCGCGCTTCCGGATGAAGCGCGACAACGACGTGATGGTGCTCGATCTGCGTTACTGATTGCCGGCTGATAATCACGCTAGGCCCGCTCCGGGCTGCACACCACAAGAGGATGGGTCATGAAAATCAATGTAGGCACTGTCGACCGGGTCTTGCGTATCGTTGTCGGCCTGGTTCTGATCGGCCTGGCGGCCAGCGACAAGATAGGCGTCTGGGGCTGGATAGGCGTTGTGCCCTTGCTGACCGGCGTGTTCCGTTTCTGTCCGGCCTACACCCTGATCGGCATGAACACCTGCCCGACCAAGGACAAGTGATTCGAGTTCGCGGCTTGCCGGCGGTCGCGCAAGCAGCGACGCAGCAGCCACGCGCCAAAGCCACGCACTGATGCGGGCAGGCCCTGCGCTCTGGCCCGGTCAGGCCTGATTCAAGCGATTGACGCAGCGACGCCGGTCCCGGCGCTTGCTGCGTATCGCTGCTGCGACGTCGCTTTGTCGCCGCTGGGACAGCGGAAATAGAACGCTCGTGCTAAAAAGCCGCGTGGCGTGCCGCGCGCGGTCGTGGGCCGCCGTCGCGGTGGCCACCAAGGAGAAGCAATGGACTTGAACTTCACCGCCGAAGAGCAGGCGTTTCGTGCCGAGATACGGCAATGGGTCGGCGCAAATCTGCCCAAGCACATCAGCCACAAGGTGCACAACGCGCTGCGTCTGAGCAAGGACGATATGCAGAGCTGGGCCAGGATTCTGGGCAAGCAGGGCTGGCACGGCTGGGCCTGGCCCAAGCAGTTCGGCGGCCCGGGCTGGAACGCCATCCAGCGCCATTTGTTCGAAGAGGAATGCGCCCTGGCAGGCGCGCCGCGCGTCGTGCCCTTCGGGCCGGTGATGGTGGCGCCGGTCATCATGGCGTTCGGCAGCCCCGAGCAGCAGGCGCGCTTCCTGCCCGACATCATGAGCGGCGATGTGTGGTGGAGCCAGGGCTACAGCGAGCCCGGCGCGGGGTCAGATCTTGCCTCGGTGAAGACGCGTGCCGAGAGGCGCGGCGACAAGTACATCGTGAACGGCCAGAAAGCCTGGACCACGCTCGGACAATACGGCGACTGGATCTTCTGCCTGGTGCGCACCGACACGTCGGGCAAACCGCAGACCGGCATCAGCTTTTTGTTGATCAACATGAAGTCGCCCGGCATCACGGTGCGGCCCGTCGTCTTGCTCGACGGCGAGCCCGAGGTGAACGAGGTGTTCTTCGACGATGTCGAAGTGCCTGCCGAGAACCTGGTCGGCGAAGAGAACAAGGGCTGGACCTACGCCAAGTTCCTGCTCTCGCACGAGCGCACCAATATCGCCGACGTGAATCGCGCCAAGCGCGAGCTCGAGCGCCTCAAGCGCATCGCCAGGGCCGAGGGCCTCTATGGAGACCCCAAGGCCGCCGAGGGGAGCGAAGAAACTTGGGGCGGCCCGGCGTTTTCTTCCGACGACACGCGCTTTCGCGACGAGATCGCCAAGCTCGAGGTCGAGATCGTCGCGCTCGAGATGATGGTGCTGCGCGTGCTCTCGGCCGAGAAGAGCGGTAAACAGTCGCTCGATGTCGCGGGCCTGCTCAAGATTCGCGGCAGCGAGATCCAGCAACGCTATACCGAGCTGATGATGCTCGCCGCCGGCCCCTACAGCCTTCCCTTCATCCACGAGGCGATGGAAGCCGGCTGGCAGGGCGACTATGTGGGCGCGGCGCACTGCGCGCCGCTGGCAGGCATGTATTTCAACTACCGCAAGACCTCGATCTACGGCGGCAGCAATGAAGTGCAACGCAATATCGTGGCGCAGGTGGTGTTGGGCTGAGCCCGAGAACAGAAACTGCCATGCAGGCCCGGCTTGCAAGGCAACAGGAGATGAGACATGGACTTTGATTTCACCGAAGACCAGGAAGCGCTGCGCGACGCCGTGCGTCGCTGGGTCGACAAGGACTACACGTTCGAACATCACCGCAAGGTCGTCAGCGCGGGCGGCCGCTCGATCGAAGACTGGCAGGCCATGGCAGGTCTGGGCCTGATGGGCCTGGCGGTGCCCGAGGCGCATGGCGGCATGGGTTTCGGCGCCGTCGATGCCATGGTCGTGATGGAAGAGCTCGGCCGTGGCCTGGTGCTCGAACCGTTTGCACAGGGCGCCTTGATGGCTAGCAGCGCGCTTCTGGCGGCACCTGCTTCCCTGCAAACGCAATGGCTGCCGAAGATCGCTGCCGGCGAAGCGCTGGTGGTGCTGGCGCAGCAGGAACGCGCGGCGCGCTACCGGCTCAACCATGTCACGACCCGCGCCGAATCGGGCACCACCGGCTGGGTGATCGCTGGCGCCAAGAGCATCGTGCCGGCGGGCGACCAGGCGGACGCCTTCATCGTGCCGGCGCGCGTGTCGGGCGCGGCGAGTGACGCTGCGGGTATCGGCCTGTTCCTGGTCGAGCGTTCGAGCGCGGGTGTCGCCACGCGCGGCTACTCAACGCAAGACGGATCGCGCGCCGCCGAAGTGATTTTTGCCAACAGCCCGGCCCAATTGATTGCCGCGGCGGGAACGGGCGAGCAATCGGGCCATGCGCTGCTGGAGCTGGCCGTCGACGTCGGTATCGCCGCGCTGTGCGCCGAAGCCGTCGGCGCGATGGACAAGCTGGTTGCCATCACCGTCGAGTACATGAACACACGCAAGCAGTTCGGCGTCGCGATCGCGAGCTTCCAGGCTTTGCGCCACCGCATCGCCGACGTGAAGATGCAGCTCGAGCTGGCGCGCTCGATGAGCTACTTCGCCACGCTCAAACTCGGCGAAGCACCAATCCAGCGCCGCCGCGCGCTCAGCCAGGCCAAGCTGCAGCTAGGCCAGTCGATGCGCTTCGTGGGACAGCAGTGCATTCAACTGCACGGCGGCATCGCCGTCACCGACGAATACATTGGCAGCCATTACTTCAAGCGCCTCAGCGTGATGGAGATGCAGTTCGGCGACACCATGCACCACCTGGGCGGGGTGTCGGCACGCATGCAGGACACGGCCGGGGTATTTGCCTGAGCGGCGACCTGGCGAATTGATTGCTTGGTGGCGCGCGGCACGGCCAAGATGTCCAGCAACCCACCAGTTTCGATTGAAACAACCATGTTCTCTAACGGAATACATCGCTCCGCTTTCGCGGAGCGAATTCTTCTCCGGGCTCCCGCGAAATGGTTTCATGATGGCAGTCCAAATCGCCGTGTGCCTTCTGTCACCACATCGCGCAAACGCCAACTCCACGACGCCGTTGTAGTTCGAGCTGAGCGGGAGGCAATAGCCGGCCGCACGGAGTGGAGAGGTACAGGCCAGCGAGCCGGCGGCGCGCTCTGCAGTATGGGTCTGCAACGTCGTCGTCAGGTGCTTCGCTGACGAGTGTTCATACAGTCATTGCAAAGTCTCGACGTTGGAGTCAACCGGCCCCGGCGATCCTGCCACCTTGGGGGAGTCCCTATGCGAAGGTTAGACCCGGCCCGTGGCATGGTTCTGGAGCCTGCGGCTGACGAAGGCCAGGACCGCGCCGAACGCACCACCAATTACGCAGCCGAAGAGTGCGATCGAGGCTACGTGCATGGCCTGACCTTGGGACCAGTATGAGAAGGCTGCATCAACAAGCGGTGCCACCACGAATAGACTGAAGATGGGCCCGATGAGCCAGACTAACTTGGCATTCGCCACGACGCGAAAGTGTCCGCCGCTGATGGTGAAGTGCCAGAGCGCGAGCACGAGATTGGCCACGATCAATACCCAAAGAACAGGAACGGCCCGCTCGGGCGTGGCGGCGGGAAACGCGTCGGCGACAACGGCAGGAAGAACGATGGCGGCAATCGTCGCCGCGATGCCGGCGTGAATCGTGGCGGCCACGACCAAAGCTCTCTGAGATGGAGAACGCACAATCGTTCCTTGCGGGGTCTCGCGTTCGAGCTAATCGGGCCCTGGCGGTCTGCCGCTGGCGCTCCGCTTGAGCGAGGTGTAGGCATCGCTCATTCCGCCGTCTTGCGCCTCGATGAACGCCTTGCGAAACCCCATCGGATCGGCAATGCCGGTGAGCGGTGCGTGAGAGGCACCTGTACCCGACACGATGAGCGTGCCGAAATCGAACAGTCGACCGAGCACCCCTTGCTCGACTTGAATGCTCTCAACCTTACTCAGGTTCATCTCGACGGTTTGGCGCCGAATGAAACCGTGTTTGACGATGACTCGCTTTGTCGTGACCGCCAGTTCCACCGACTTGAAACGCACATACGCGATGGCCAGGAAGATCAGCCCCAGTCCGAAGACTGGCAGCAGAACCACGCCAGCGGCGATGACGTGCCAGAGCGACCACAGGCTGATGTGGCCTATGTGGACGATCCGCTCGTCTTTGACCAACGCGCCTTCAACATAGCTGGACATCGGTGCACCTCAGGGCAGTGGAAGCACCAAGTGTATGAGCGCGCGTGTTTGCGATGCATAAGGCTCGACCTGGCGGCCTGCCGTTGGCGCTCGGCTTGAGCGAGCGGCGTTGCTGCGGCCACGGTGGAAGTGCTACTTTCTCGTTCGAAATAAAGCTAGCCACTCCTTCGCTCGGCGTTGTCCTTCGGCGTTTTGCCCGGGCTCAGCTTTTGTCGATTCGAGCCTACCCTGGCCCGCACGCAGCTGCAGATGTTTTCAAAGATAATGGACCTGGCCCCGACTCCAGCAGCGGGTTCGGCCCCTCAATTCTGCTTTCAACTCACGGGAGACGACAGTCATGACACATCGACTATCAGTATTGTCGACATCGCTGGTCGCTGCGGCGATCGCGCTGGGTGCGGGAACGAGCCTTGCGCAGGCCCAATCGAAGGCACCGGCGTTCACGCTGAGCAGCCCGGATCTGGCCAGCGGCAGCTTCGACAACAAGTTCATCCTGAACGGCTTCGGTTGCAAGGGCGGGAATGTTTCGCCCGCACTGCATTGGAGCCATGCGCCGGCGGGTACCCAATCGTTTGCATTGCAGGTCTACGATCCGGACGCCCCCACCGGCAGCGGCTTCTGGCATTGGACCGTCTACAACATTCCCGCCAACGTGAGCAGCCTGGCGCAAGGCGCGGGCAACAGCCCGGCCACGCTGCCCGCTGGTGCGTTCGGCGGCAACACCGACTTCATGGATACCGGCGCCACTGGAGCGAACGGCAACTATGGCGGCCCCTGCCCGCCCGCCGGCGACAAGCCGCACCACTACATCTTCACGCTGTTTGCGCTGGCGGTCGACAAGCTCGAAGTGGCGGGCGGCGTGCCCAAGACCGGATCGGCCGGACTGTTCGGTTTCGTGCTGAACAAGGGCGTGGGGCCTGCCCTGCTCGGCAAAGCGTCGTTCACTGCGACCTACGGCAGATAGCGTGCACGCTGGCTCTCCTCAGCTTGCCGGAGCTGGAATGCTGAACAGCATCACCGATGTGGCGGGCATCAAGGTCGGCCATTACACCGATACGCGCCGCCCGACCGGCTGCACCGTGCTGCTGTGCGAGCACGGCGCGGTCGCGGGGGTCGATGTGCGCGGCGCGGCACCCGGCACGCGCGAGACCGATCTGCTCAATCCGGTCAACACCATCGACAAGGTGCACGCGCTGCTGCTCACCGGCGGCAGCGCTTTCGGGCTGGACGCGGCGGGCGGCGTGATGCGTTGGCTCGAAGAGCGCGGCCACGGCTTTGCGGTCGGGCCGCTGCGCGTGCCCATCGTGCCCGCGGCGGTGCTGTTCGATCTGTGGCTCGGCGACGCTTCAATCAGGCCCGACGCTGCCGCCGGCTACGCTGCCTGTGAGCTTGCGAGCAGCGAGGCGCCGCCGCAGGGCAATGTCGGCGCCGGCGCGGGCGCCACGGTGGGCAAGTTGTTGGGGCTGGATCGCGCGATGAAGGGCGGCATCGGCTGCGCTTCGGTCAGTGTGGACGGTTTCACGGTGGCCGCGATGGTGGCGGTGAACGCCGTCGGCGATGTGATCGATCCGAACAATGGCCGCGTGCTGGCTGGCGCGCGCAGCTTGGACGGCAAGTCGTGCGTCGGCGTTGTCGGCACCCTGCTGCAAGGCCCGGCTGAGGCGCGGCCCGACGCCCGACCGGATATGCGCGGCACAGCCACCACGATTGGCATCGTCGCCACCGACGCGGTGCTCACCAAGACCGCCGCGACCAAGCTGGCGCAGATGTCGCACGACGGGCTGGCGCGCGTCATCAACCCGGTGCACACGCTGAGCGACGGCGACGTGATGTTCGCGTTGGCGACCGGCGCGTCGGGCAAGGCTGGCGACCTGAACCTGTTGGGCGTGATGGCGGCTGAGGCGACGGCGCGCGCCGTGCTCAATGCGGTGCGCGCCGCCAAGGGCCTGAGCAACCCCGACCTTCCCGCCGCGTGCGACATGCCCGCTTGAATGAACGAGCTTCCATGAAATTGTCCGATCTGCTGTTCACCCAAGGCTTCGGCACGCGCCGCCTGTGCGCCGGGCTGATCGCACATGGCGAAGTGGCCATTGCCGGCGCGATCATCGACGATCCGCAGCACGAGGTCGAACCGCTTGGCCTGGTGTTCAGCGTCTCGGGCAAGACCTGGCCCTATGTCGAGAAGGCGCTGGTCGTGCTCTACAAGCCGGCCGGGTTTGAATGCTCGCGCAAGCCCAAGCATCACCCGAGCGTGATGACGCTGCTGCCGCCGCCGCTGCGCGAGCGCGATGTGCAGCCGATCGGCCGGCTGGACGAAGACACGACGGGTTTGCTGCTGTTCACCGACGACGGCAAGCTGATCCACAAGCTCACCAGCCCCAAGCACCATGTGCCCAAGGTCTACGAGGCGCAGTGCAAGCACCCGGTCAGCGATGAGATGGTGGCGGCCTTGCTGGCCGGTGTCGAGCTGCGCGAGCCCGACGCGAAACCGCATCACTTGCCCGAGCAAGTGCGTGCCGAAGGTGCCGAGCGCTACGGCACGCATGGCCTGCGGCTGACGCTGATCGAAGGCAAGTACCACCAGGTCAAGCGCATGGTGGCCGCGGTCGGCAACCGCGTCGAAGCCCTGCACCGCAGCACCTTCGGCGCGCTGGCGTTGCCCGCCGACCTGAAGCCCGGCGAGTGGCGTTTTCTGCCCGGCCCCGAGGTCTTGATGCCGGAGTGACGCCTCTGCGCACGACCCGCGTAGAATCAACCACCGGGCCCAAATATTGGTGCTCGGTTTGCCCGCACCGTGCAGGGATTTGCCAAAGCACACGGCGTCGCGGGCCACAAGCCGACACACCAGATCAAGCGCTCGCAGCCTTGGGTGCGCACTGCATGAACGCGCGCCGACTCTTGCGACCTTGTGAATCATGGAAATCTTCGACTACGACAACATCCTCTTGCTGCCGCGCAAATGCCGCGTGGAAAGCCGTGCCGAATGCGACACCTCGGTGGAGTTCGGCGGTCACCGCTTCAAACTGCCGGTGGTTCCTGCGAATATGAAGACGGTGGTCGATGAAGAGATCACCGCCTGGCTCGCCAGAAACGGCTACTTCTATGTGATGCACCGGTTCGACCTGGACACGCTTGCGTACGCACGCAGCATGCGCGCGCAAGGACTGCTGGTGTCGATCAGCACCGGCGTCAAGAAGACTGACTACGACACCGTCGACCAGCTCGCCATCGAGGGCGTGGGCGCCGACTACATCACCATCGATATTGCGCATGGCCACGCCGACAGCGTGCAGCGCATGATTGCGCACATCAAGCAGCGCCTGCCCAAGACTTTCGTGATCGCCGGCAATGTGGGCACGCCCGAAGGCGTTATCGATCTGGAAAACTGGGGCGCAGACGCCACCAAGGTCGGCGTCGGCCCGGGCAAGGTCTGCATCACGCGACTGAAGACCGGTTTTGGCACCGGCGGCTGGCAGCTCTCGGCATTGAAGTGGTGTGCCCGCGTGGCGACCAAGCCGATCGTTGCCGACGGCGGCATACGCCACCACGGCGACATCGCCAAAAGCGTGCGCTTCGGTGCGGCCATGGTGATGGTGGGTTCACTTTTTGCCGGCCACGAAGAGTCGCCCGGCGAGACAGTCGAGGTCGACGGCAAGCTCTACAAGGAGTACTACGGCTCAGCCAGCGACTTCAACAAGGGCGAGTACAAACATGTCGAAGGCAAGCGCATTCTCGAGCCGGTGAAGGGAAAATTGGCCGACACCATGCGCGAGATGCAGGAAGACATGCAGAGCTCGATCTCGTATGCCGGCGGCACCAAGCTGGTCGATCTGCGCAAGGCCAATTATGTGGTGCTGGGTGGAGAGAACGCCGGAGAGCATCTGTTCATGTGAGCCGGACTGAGCTTGTCTTCGCGGCGGGCTGACTGGAACAAATCGAGTCTGTCGGGCTGGTCGCGACCCTCCTCCTTTACTTCACTGCGCCGGTCACCCGACACCCTCGGCAGTGGGCGGCATCGCAGCGCGCGTTTCATCGTTCCCACGCTCCAGCGTGGGAACGCAGCCCAAGGCGCTCCAGCGCCGCGAATCGTTCACTCCCATGAATCAATACCGATCAGCCCCGGTTGCCCAAGATAATTTCGCGCACTTGAATAGCGCCAATGCTCCGGCATATCCACATAGCCGCGCTTCACCGGATTGCGGTGGATGTAATCCAGCTTCTCCCGCATTACGTCTTCACTGAACACCATCTCGGCATGCGAACCTTCCTGCCAGAACTGATATTCCCGATCACTCTTGTGTGCCTTCTTCGCAAATCGCAGCCGCGCCAATAGGCTCTCCGCCTTGTGCGCCACCAGCAACTCAATGAGCCGGGCAGCGGTAAAAGACTTGAAGCCGCTCAGGCACTTATCCAAACGCGGTGCCTGGGCCACGAAATGCAGATGGTTTTCCAGAATGACATAGCCGAAAAGCTGCAAGCCGTCGTGCTGGCGCTGGTGCGACCAGCTATCAAGGAGAATTTGCACCGCATCCGGGCGGGTGAATACGGGCAGCCTCTCGACCACCGTGCAAGTCAAAAAATGCGGCTTGTCCGGCTCAAGGATGACGTATCGGCTTCGGCTCATGGCTTGGTTCTTTACCGGGGCGCGTGGGCAAAGGTGATCATTCCCACGCTTCGCGTCGGAATGCAGCCAGCACCGCTCCAGCGGAGCGTACTGACCCCTGGAGCGGCCAAACAGTGCGTTCCCACGCTGGAGCGTGGGAACGATCCAACGATCCATCTGCTGGCGGCCCCACAGCGGAAGTCGGACTTCCGGTTTCGGGGCTGCAGCGCGGCAACGGCGCACCCGGGCAGGTGCAGTCGTGGTGGGCGTGGCGTTGAACACCGACCCTGTTGCCGGCGAGGCGCCGGGTGGGGTCTGGGTGGGGCGAATGGGCGCTGCCGAGGAGGCGAGCCCGGACAGGAACAGTCCGGGGGACTGTTCGCGCCTGGCGAGCGACCGGGGCGTTGGCCCCGGTGCGGCGTGCAAGGCCAGGTCTTCTGGCCGCGCGCGCATTTGGCGCGCTTCGTCATCTGACTCGTCGCATCTGTTCGAGCGCAGTGAGCACAGCGAACGTAGCGAGTTATGCGACGGGCCGGTAGACCGAGCACCATAGGACACCCGTAGCGAAGCGAAGGGCAAGCCGTCTGAGCCCCGCCCAGGTCCCACCCGGCGCCTTGCTCGTGCCGACATGCGCATGAGACAGCAGGCTCCGGTGAGCAGCGGCAACTGGCCTCACAGCGACCTCCATAAGCGGACTGGACCCTCGCCATTTCGAGCCCATCTGCATCAGTCAGCGCGTGCTGCGCAGAACGACCGGCTTGATCTTCAGGCGCCGGGCATTGCGACTCAGGACGTCGTCCAGGGTTGCCATTTGCTTCGCACCCGCAGCCTCGGCACACGCAAGATGCAGGGCGTCGCCGGCGCGCAACGCGCTCGCGGCGTCAAGCACCAACTCGGCCGCGCGCTGAAAGTTGGCGGGCGCTACCGGAAGCAGTCGAAGGTCGGCAGCCACCATGCGTTCGAAGCGCGCCCAGGCAGCCTGGGCCTGCTGCGCATCGATCGCGCCGGTGCGCTGCTTGATGCCGAGTGCGCTGGCAAACTCCGGAATGCACCAGGCAGCAGCGACGAGTTCGCGCTTTTCGCGCGCATACCAAGTGGCCACTGCCACGCTGTGTGGCTCGTTCAGGAACAGCGGCACGAGTACGCTGGTGTCGACATAGACCATGTCAGTAGCGCGCCCCGCTGCGCAGTTCCTCCATCACGGACTCGCTCATGGGCATGGCACTGCGGGCCTGGGTCAGTTCGAGCGCGAAGGCCTTGCGGTTCCACTGCGCCGGCCGAATGGACAGGCTCCCGTCGACGGTGAGCTGAGCCTCCACCGTAGCTCCTTCGCGCAACCCGAGCCGACGCACGACTTCGGAAGGAATTCGCAGGGCAAGACTGTTACCCCATTTGGCTATTTGCAGATCCACAATGTATATCCTTATGAGTGTATACATGCTACTCGCTGACCATCAATTGTCAACCGAACGCTGCCACGGAGGTCCCGGGAGTCTGCGTCAAGCAATGGCCGAAAGTGGGCTTTGCCGGCACAGCCTGCTCGAATCCCGCGGCATGAACTCACTCCGGTCCGGTGCCTGCTGTCAGTCCCTACCTGACCCACATGCCCTGCCGTTCTCCCGGCTCGGTCGTGGCGGCGCCGCGCTTGCGCACGCTCAGCGGCTTGCTGAGTTGCGACACCACCGGACAGGCGCCCGCGTCGGCGTACTGGCGCGCGGCCGCGATCAGGCTCTCGTTCGCATCACCCAAAGGCAGCGTGAACTGGTCCGCCACCTTGCAGCTCGGGGTCAGGCCGTCCCAGTAGCGCCCGATGCCGTTCGCGTTGATGACCTCGAAATTCACCGCGTTGAAGGTGCTGCCGCATTGCGATGCGGGCACGAAACCGACCGGCTTGCCGCAGGTCGTGTCGCCGATCTGCACCACGTCCACAAAGGGTTTGAGGCCATTGATGAGCAACTCGCTGGCCGAACAGGTGCGCTGACCGCTGAGTATGAAGACGCGCGTCAGATTCAAGCCCGAGCCGGGCTGCGTGAACGCGTAATTGCTGTTCTTGCTTTGCTGCTTGTCGCTGTACTTGAGCGCGGCAAACAAGCCGCCGCCAGCGCGCGCACCGGCGATGTAGGACGCCAGATCGCGCGACACGCTGACCAGGCCGCCGCCGTTGTAGCGCAAGTCGAGCACGAGTTCGGTGACGCCAGCGGCCCTGAACTGCGCGAACGCCGCGTCCATCGGCGCGCCCGCCTGGTTGATGAAGTCCTTCAGCACCAGATAGCCCATCGCCTTGCCGGCGGGCGACTGCATCACGCTGGTCACGCTGACGGGGGTCAGGTCGAACACGTTGGCGCTGAGCGCCACGGCGCGGTCGCCCTGGGCGTTGCGCACCATCAGCTGCAGCACGTCGCCGGCCGCTTTGGCGTTGAGTGCCGAAAAATCATCGCGCGTGATGATGTCGGCGCTGCTGATGCCGTTCATGCTGAGCACGATGTCGCCGCGCTGCAAGCCCGCCGCAGCCGCAGGCGATTTGGGTTCGATATAGCGTATGCGCAAGGGTTGGTTGGGCAGTCCCCTGATTTCCAGACCGGCAACAGAAACGCCATAGCCCAGCGACTGCCCGTCGCCAAAAAACTGCTGGAAGCTGGCGGTGCTTTCCATATAGCTCCAGCGGTCCGGGCCTGACGGATCGACACCGCCACCGGGATAAAGCAAGGCGGCGAAATAGCTGTCCAGCGTCGTGTCCTTGGGAGCGATCACGCTGGGCATGCGCGCGTACCAGAGGTATTGATCCTGCATATAGCCGAGCAGCCAGCTCTTGCTGTCGTCCACGCTGCAACTGGCCGGCGGCGGGGTCGTGCTGCTGGAGCCGCCACCGCAGGCGGCGAGCAACAGACAAAGGCCCAAGCCCGCCAGCCGCTTGCCGCTCGACTTCGGCCTGCTCTTCAATTCATTCATTGGACGATACCCCGCCTGTTTGATCGCTGTTGGCCAAGTTAGCACAACTTACAATCGACACCGATCCCCATTGCTCTGTGCGCGCTAGCCCTTGCGCCCCTCGTCACCCCCTTCCTATGACCGAACTTGCCAAATCTTTCGAGCCCGCCGCCCTGGAAGCCCATTGGGGGCCGCTGTGGGAGCAGCGTGGTCTGTACCGGCCGACGCTCGACAGCGACAAGCCCTCGTTTTGCGTCCAGTTGCCGCCGCCCAATGTGACCGGCACCTTGCACATGGGGCACGCGTTCAACCAGACCATCATGGATGCCTTGACGCGCTACCACCGCATGCTGGGCCACAACACCTTGTGGGTGCCCGGCACCGACCATGCCGGCATCGCCACGCAAATCGTCGTCGAGCGCCAGCTGCAGGAAAAGGGTGTCGAGGGCCAGAAGAGCCGCCACGAGCTGGGGCGCAAGAATTTCGTCGCCAAGGTGTGGGAGTGGAAGCAGGAGTCGGGCGACACGATCACGCGGCAGATGCGCCGCATGGGCGATTCGGTGAGCTGGGAGCACGAGTACTTCACGATGGACGCGAATCTGTCCAAGACCGTGACAGAGACCTTCGTGCGCCTGTTCGACGAAGGCCTGATCTACCGCGGCAAGCGCCTGGTGAGCTGGGACCCGCAGCTGCAATCGGCGGTGTCCGATCTCGAAGTCGTGAGCGAGGAAGAAGACGGATTCCTGTGGCACATCCGCTACCCGCTGGTGGACGGCTCGGGCGATGTGGTGGTGGCGACGACGACGGCCCGAGACCATGCTCGGCGACGTGGCCGTGATGGTGCACCCCGACGACGAGCGCTACCAGCATCTGCTGGGCAAGCAGGTCAGGCTGCCGCTGTGCGGGCGCGACATCCCGGTGATTGCCGACGACTATGTCGACAAGGCCTTCGGCACCGGCGTGGTCAAGGTGACACCTGCGCATGACGCGAACGACTACGCGGTGGGCCAGCGCCATCACTTGCCCATCATCGGCGTGCTGACGCTTGCCGCCACCATCAACGAGAGGGCCCCCGAGGCGTATCGCGGGCTGGACCGCTTCGTGGCGCGCAGACAGGTGGTGGCCGACCTCGAAGCACAAGGCTTTCTGGTCGAAGTCAAGAATCACAAGCTGACCGTGCCGCGCTGCGAGCGCACCGGGCAGATCATCGAGCCCATGCTCACCGATCAGTGGTTTGTTGCGGTCAGCAAGGCCGGTGCCGACGGCAAGAGCATTGCGCAAAAAGCCATCGACGTGGTGGCCAGCGGCGAGGTCAGGTTCGTGCCCGAGCAATGGGTCAACACCTACAACCACTGGATGAACAATCTGCAGGACTGGTGTATTTCGCGCCAGCTCTGGTGGGGCCATCAGATACCGGCCTGGTATGGCACGGCGGGTGAATTGTTCGTGGCGCGCAGCGAAGAAGAAGCGCGCGCCAAGGCCGATGCGGCAGGCTATGTCGGTGAGCTGCGGCGCGACGCAGACGTGCTCGACACCTGGTACTCGTCGGCGCTGGTGCCGTTCTCGACCATGGGCTGGCCCGAGCCGACCCAGGAGATGGATCTGTTCCTGCCCTCCAGCGTGCTGGTGACCGGCTACGACATCATCTTTTTCTGGGTCGCCCGGATGATCATGATGACGACGCACTTCACCGGCAAAGTGCCGTTCAAGCATGTCTATATCCACGGCCTGGTGCTCGACGCGCACGGCAAGAAGATGAGCAAGTCGGAGGGCAATGTGCTCGATCCGGTCGATCTGATCGACGGCATCGCGCTGACCGAGCTGCTCGACAAGCGCGCCACCGGTCTGCGCCGGCCCGAGACTGCACCGAAGGTGCGCAAGGCCACCGAAAAAGAATTCCCCGAAGGCATTCCGGGCTATGGCGCCGACGCGCTGCGCTTCACCTTCGCCGCGCTGGCGTCATTGGGGCGCAGCATCAATTTCGACAGCAAGCGCTGCGAAGGCTATCGCAACTTCTGCAACAAGCTCTGGAATGCAACGCGCTTCGTGTTGATGAACTGCGAGGGTCAGGATTGCGGTTTACAGGAGCACGCGCAGGACCAATGCGGTGCAGGCAGCGAGTTCGATGGCTACCTGAGCTTCAGCCAGGCCGACCGCTGGATCACGAGCGAGTTGCAGCGCGTCGAGGCGGCCGTTGCGCAGGGCTTTGCCGAATACCGTCTCGACAATGTGGCCAACAGCATCTACCAGTTCGTCTGGGACGAATACTGCGACTGGTATCTCGAGATTGCCAAGGTGCAACTCCAGCAAGGCAGCCAGGCCCAGCAGCGCGCCACGCGGCGCACGCTGATCCGCGTGTTGGAGACCACGCTGCGGCTGCTGCACCCGATCACGCCCTTCATCACCGAAGAGCTGTGGCAGACCGTGGCGGTGGTGGCCGGACGCAAGGCGCAAGACTCCGTCGAGTGTATCGTCACGGCGCGCCTTCCGAAGGCGCAAGCGGAGAAGATCGACCCTCTAGCCGACGCCTGGGTGGCGCGCCTGAAGGCGGTGGTGGGCGCCTGCCGCAGCCTGCGCAGCCAGATGAGCTTGTCGCCCGCCGAGCGGGTGCCGCTCTACGTCGCGGGCGACGGCGAGTTCATGCACGCGGCCGCGCCGCTCATCAAGGCACTGGCCAAGCTCAGCGAGGTGCAGGTGTTCAGCGACGACGCTGCGTTTGCCGCCGCCACCGGCCACGCGCCGGTGGTGATGCAGGGCGCTGCGCGCCTGGCCCTGCATGTGCAGATCGATGTGAGCGCCGAATTGGCGCGCCTGGGCAAGGAGGTCGCCCGGCTCGAAGGCGAAATCGCCAAGGTGCAGGCCAAACTGGGCAACGAGACCTTCGTCGCGCGCGCGCCTGTCGCCGTGGTCGAGCAGGAACGCGCCCGCCTGGCCGAGTTCAGCGCCAATCTGGATCGTCTGAAGGATCAGGCAGCTCGTCTGGGAACGTCGCCCTGAGCGGTTCGGCCGCCGGCTCGGCGCGCTGCAGCAACTCGTCAATGCGGCGCGCCACCGCCCAGGCCGCCCGGGTGCGTGCCTCGCGCGTGGTGCTGGCCACGCGGGGCGTGACCTGAAGCGAGGCTACGTCGCGCAAGGGTCGACCCGGGTCGAGCAGGCCCGGTTCGACGCAGTCCAACCAGGCCGCTGCCATGCGTCCGCTGTTCAGCGCGTGCGCCAGTCCGGCCTCGTCGAACAAGGCCGAATGCGAGGTACTGACCAGCACCTGCGCGCGCTTGCAAAAACTCAGCACGCGCTCGCCGATGAGGCCGCGGTAGCGCAAGAAATAAGCGAGTTGCACACACACCGCATCGGACTGCTCCATCAGCGTGCGCAAGGGCACGGGAGCGATGCCCCAACGCGCCCACAAGGGATCGTTCTCGTGCAGCGCGGGGTCGTACCCCACCACTTGCGTTCCGAACATCGGCAGCAATTGCGCCAACAGCCGCGCCGCAGGCGTCATGCCCACCAGTCCGACGGTGGCGCAACCCAGTTCGCGCCCCACCATCATGCCGTCGGAGCCCAGCACGGGCACGCGGCGCAGCAGCGTCAGGATGGCACCGATCACGAATTCGGCTTCCGCCGCGGCCGAGGATGTGATGCTGCGCACCACCTGCACATGCGCCAGCTCACAGGCCTTGGTATCGATGTTTTCGATACCGGCGCTCATCCGGCCCAGCGCCAGCAGGCGCGGCGCGGCGCGCAGCAATTGCGCATCGACCGCCACGGCGGCGGGCAGAATCAAGGCGCGCGCGTCGGTCAAGGCATCACGAAGCGCGTGCGGTTGATTCGCCAGTTCGGGCGCGTACTCGACCGCATGGCGGTCTGCCAGCCATTGCATGACCTCCGCGTCGATGGATTCAAGAATCAGGACAGTCATTGCAGCGCTGCTTTGTCGTGTCTTGTTGTCAATCGAGACGGCACCGGTGCATGCAACAATGCGCCAGTCTGTGCACGAGGAATCTGAAAAATGTCAGTCACCAAAGCCATCTTTCCGGTTGCCGGTCTGGGTACCCGTTTCCTGCCCGCGACGAAAGCGCAACCCAAGGAAATGCTTCCTGTGGTTGACAAGCCCTTGATCCAGTACGCGGTCGAGGAGGCTTACGCCGCTGGCATCCGCGAGATGATTTTTGTCACGGGCCGCCACAAACGGCCCATCGAGGACCACTTTGACACGAACTTCGAATTGGAGCTAGCCCTCGAACAGGCGGGTAAGGACCAATTGCTTGAGCTCGTGCGGGGCGTCAAGCCCGACGATATGGACTGCATCTATGTGCGGCAGCCGAGTGCTCTGGGCCTGGGGCACGCCGTACTGTGCGCCCAGCGCCTGGTGGGACGTGAGCCGTTTGCCGTCCTGCTGGCCGATGACTTGATGGTCGGCGCGCCGCCGGTGCTCAAGCAGATGGTCGAGCAGTTCAATGAGTGGCACGTCTCGATATTGGCGGTGCAGGAGGTGCCCGCCGAGCAGACCCGGCGCTACGGCATTGTTGCCGGTACGCCAATCAACGAGCGGCTGATGGACGTGAGCCAGATTGTCGAAAAGCCCGCGCCCGCCGATGCGCCCTCACGCCTGGGTGTGGCCGGGCGCTACATCCTGACGTCGGGCGTGTTCGCCGAGATCGCGAATCAGCCGCGCGGCGTGGGCGGCGAGATCCAGTTGACCGACGGCATTGCCGCTCTGCTGCGCCGCGAAAAGGTGTTTGCCTACCGCTACGAAGGCAAGCGCTACGACTGCGGCAGCAAGGAAGGTTTTCTCCAGGCCAATGTGGAACTCGCGCTGGCCCACCCCGAACTGGGCCCGGGATTTCGCACCTATCTGCGCAGCCTGGATCTGTGAGCT